>NZ_JACLGO010000009.1 GCF_014219065.1 Halopseudomonas xiamenensis | reverse complement strand
GGGCAATAGTAGATAACAGCCTCCTATCCCGCCTTTTGGGTTCGCGAGCGAAGGCGAGGAAATACTTTCACGGTCTCGCCTGCGCTACGCCGGTTCCGAGCGGGCAGGGGACTGTGTCGTCGAGCAGTGGCTCGACAACCCGGAGCGGCACCTGCGTCGCTACACCGCCATCCGCTGCACATTGCCCTGCGCTTGTCGTGCACCGAAACGCCCTTTCTCATCACGCTCCACATGGGCCACGGCGATCTGTGCATCATGGGTAAACACCAGCCGGCCATTGCTGGCGACCATATCGTTGAGCAGGGCTTCCTTTTCCTCGATCAGGGTTTCCGGGAAGCGATCGTAACCCATGGTGATCGGCAGGTGCAGCCAGGGTGAGCCGGGGATCAGATCACCGGGAAACACCACCGGGCCATCCGGCATGTCGAACTCGGGCAGCATCAGCCCCGGTGTGTGACCGTCGCTGAAACGGAAGCGCCAGTCCTTGCCCAGGGTGGTCGACCGCTGGCCATCGCGGATCAGTTCCACCCGGCCACTGGCCGTGAGCAATTCGATCAACTGCGGAATGAAGGAAGCCTGATCCCGTGGGTGAGGCCGACGGGCCCGGGCCCAATGGCGTTCGCCAATCACGAAGGTGGCGTTGGGAAACAGCAGCTGGGGTTCTTCCCCGTCCTGCCAGGCGCTCAGCAATCCGCCGGCATGATCGAAATGCAGGTGGGTCAGCACCACTACATCGATATCCTCATGGGTCAGACCGACCGCCGCCAGACTGTCGAGCAGCACATGGCTGTGCTCAACCACGCCGTAACGCTCCTTCAATTGCGGCGAGAAGAAGGCGCCGATGCCGGTTTCGATGAGGATGTTGCGGTCATCTTCCTGCACCAGCAGGGCGCGGCAGCTCAGCTTGATGCGGTTCTGCTCGTCGGTCTCGACCCAGCGTGACCAGAGCGCCTTGGGTGCGTTGCCGAACATGGCGCCGCCGTCCAGGCGCTGGCTGTTGCCTTCCAGAGTGGTAAAAGTACGCATGATGGAGTCTCCGTGGCCCCGATACCGGCGCGAATGCCGGTATCGGGACGGGGTTACAGATTGAAGGTGTAGCCGATGATCAGCCGGTTCTCGTCCATGTCACTGGCGAAGTTGCTGCGGTAGGTTGCGTTGCGCCAGTGCAACGAGAAATTGCGCAGCGGACCGGTCTGGATCACATAGACCACATCGGTGTTGCGCTCCCATTCCTTGCCGCGCCCGGTGGCATGTTCGATATTGTGGCCGTGGGTATAGCGGTTCATCAATTTCAGACCAGGCAAGCCAAGGTCGGCGAAGGAGTAGTCATGCCGCAGTTGCCAGCTGCGTTCGTCGCGGTTGGCAAAATCCTGGATCTGTACCAGATGGGCCAGGAAAGGATCGGTGCCGTTCAGGTAGGCAAAGCCGGTGTCGCCTTCCATGTGCTGGTAGCTGGTGCCGAGGCGGTGCATGCCGGCCTGGTAGCTGAGCCCCAGGCTGGTCATGCGGTTATCGATATTGCTGCGCCCGGCATCGCTGGAGTCGGCAAAACGCAGATCCATGTTCAACTGATGGCCGTTTTGAAACCGCCAGCCATGGCCCAGGGTCAGATAGTGTTGCCGGTAGATGTCCTTCAGCTCACCGTAGTGCCAGCTGGCCTGGGTCCGTTCAGAGAAACGGTAACCCACACCGGCGAAGTCGAAGGCGTTGGTGTCGGGATGGCCGCTGGTGATACGCACGTTGCGCGCGCCACCCTGTACCGGAGCCATGCGCTGATGGTCTGACGAGTCGCGCAGGTTGACCCGGTCGAAACGCCCCAGGTCGAGATCCAGCGTGGCGTCCGGCCTGGCCTGCAGCCAGGCACCGCGAAAGCTCTGCGGCAGCAGGCGGCTGTCATTGTGCATGGCCAGGGGCATCGAGGGTAGCAGGGTGCCGATGCGCAGCACATGCTCATCCAGTCGCAGCCTGGCGGTCAGCCCCAGCTCACTGTATTCATCCATCGCCCGGCCTTCGCTGGTGTCGCGCTTGAGGATGCCGGTGCCGCTGCGGTCGGGGCTGGAGTCGAGCTTGATGCCGAGCAGGCCGATGGCATCCAGGCCCAGGCCGATACGACCTGCCGTGTAGCCGGAGCGCCACTCCGCCCGTACACCCTGGGCCCATTCATCGGCCTTGCTCTGGGGGGCGTTGGGCTGACGGAAGTCGCGGTTGAAGTATAGGTTGCGCAGGCTGATCTGTGCCTCGCTGTCGGCCAGGAAGTCGGCACTGGCCGGTAGGGAGAACAGGCCGCTGCCGAGCATGGCAAGACTGATGCCGATCCGTTGCATGTTGGTAGCTCTCATCATTGGGCGGCATCCTGTTCCGGTTTTTTCACATCGCTGACGCTGCGGAATTTCAGCAGGTGGGTGCGCTCGACCAGGATGTACAGTGCGGCGCCGGCAGCCAGCCCCCAGCCAGCGCCGTACACCGCCAGTACCACACCCATGGTGCCGGCGATGCCGCGCTCGGTATTGTTCTGCAACTGCTCGAAACCGACCATCAGGCAGATATAACCGGTGAGGATCAGCGTCAGCGACAGGGCGATCGGCAGTACCGGCTGGAAGAAGCTCACCAGCGGCAGCATGAACAGCGCCAGGAAGCCGCTGATCCAGAAGGTGCCCGCGCCGCTGTAGATGGAGTCCATGGCCTTGCGCCCATACTTGTAGCGCTCGGCCATGGTCGCTGCCACCGCGGTCCACAGCGGGCCGGCCAGGCCGGGGTAGGGGGCGAAGAAGGCATGCAGGGCGTTGCGGATGGCGGTGACCAGATGCACGCGGTCGATGTTGTTCTCGATCACTTCGTCGGTGCGCAACTCGTCGGCGCGCTGCATCAATGATTGACCAACGATGATGTCGCCGAAGGCAATCACATAGGAGATGATCGCCGTGGGTATGGCCAGCATGAACACCCTGGCATCGGGGAAGCCAACGGTGAACGGCAGATAGTTCCACATCTCGCCGAAGGCCGGAGCGGTGATGCCGAAACGTACATCGGGCATGTCGTACTCGCCGGTGGCGATACCGATGAAGATGGCCACCAGCATGCCGGGGACCATGCCGTAGTTGACCACCTTGCGGGCCAGCGGCACGCGCTCGGTGAGCCCCTTGAAGGACACCGAGAACATCAGGTACAGACAGATCAGGCTGCCCAGCACCAGCGATATCGGCGTATTGGCCAGGCGCCCGCCCGCATCGATTTCACCGATCAGCGCGGCGATACCGGCGCCGATGATGATGCCGCCTTTCATCGAGTTGGGGATCAGTCGCACCAGGGTGCTGCCCAACCGGGTGATACCGAGCACCAGAAAGATCAGAAATACCAGGAACTGCAGGGCGAACAGCGCCTGGATGGCCTCCGGCCCCGGCTCGAAATCACCGAGAAACAGCAAGACCACGGGAATGCCGGGGGTGATCCAGCCGGGTACGAAGGGTACGCCGAGCAACGCCGGCAGCATGAAACCGACACCGCAGACCACCACATAGGCCAGCGCCACATCGTAGGGCAGGCCCAGGTAGGTCTGCAGCAGCGGCATCATGCCGAGACTGACCACGAACATGATCAGCGCCTGGAGCATTTCTGCAGTTTCCCAGCGGTAGTGGATGAAGGGCAGGCGAATCTTGAACGGGCCGCAGGGCCAGTAGGGTTGCTCGGCGCCATGGGCGCGCTTGTAGACTTGCATGTAATACTCCTTTTCGCCGAACAGCAGGCGCAGGGCATGAGCGCCCGGACCATCGCCGACGGCTTATTGTTGTTGTGAAACAGGAAATACTGCCGGCGGTCCGGCGATCCGGCAGACCGGCGAGCCCTGCAGTGGCCTGCAGGGCCTGTTGCGTATGCGGATCAGGACACCTGGCGCTGGCTGGCCCACTCGCGCAGAACGAACTTCTGGATCTTGCCGGTCGAGGTCTTGGGTAGGTCTATGAACACAACCTCCTTCGGAATCTTGAACGCGGCCAGATGCTCGCGGCAGAACCGGATCACCTCTTCCTCGCTGGCCTGCTGCCCGGCCTTGAGGGTGATGAAGGCGCAGGGCGTTTCACCCCACTTCTCGTCGGGCTTGGCCACCACTGCCGCTTCCAGCACCGCCGGATGCCGGTAGAGCACCCCCTCGACCTCGATGGTGGAAATGTTCTCGCCACCGGAAATGATGATGTCCTTGAGCCGATCCTTGATCTCGACGTAGCCGTCCGCATGCCATACAGCCAGATCGCCGGTATGGAACCAGCCGCCTGCAAACGCCTCGGCAGTGGCGGACGGATTCTTCAGATAGCCTTTCATCACGGTGTTGCCGCGCATGAAGATCTCGCCGATGCTCTCGCCATCCCGGGGGACCGGTTGCAGGGTTTGTGGGTCCGCGACCATGACCCCTTCCAGGGTCGGGTAGCGTACGCCCTGGCGGGCCTTGATGCGGGCGCGCTCATCCAGTGACAACGCATCCCACTCCTGATGCCAGGCGCAGACGGTCACTGGACCATAGACCTCGGTCAGACCGTAGGTATGAGTCAGCTTTATGCCCATTTCCTCCACCGCACCTATTACCCTGGCCGGTGGGGCGGCGCCGGCGATCATGGCATGCACCGGGTGGTCGATGGCGGCCTTGGCTTCCGGCGGCATGTTGACCAGCGCGTTGAGCACGATGGGCGCGCCGCACATGTGGGTCACCTGCTCATCGTGGATCAGGTTGAGGATCTTCTGCGGATCGACCCGGCGCAGGCATACATGCACGCCAGCCATGGCGGTGACCGTCCAAGGGTAGCACCAGCCGTTGCAGTGGAACATCGGCAGGGTCCACAGGTAGACCGGGTGCTGGCCCATGTTCCAGGTCATCTGGTTGCCCATGGCATTGAGGAAGGCACCGCGGTGGTGGTAGACCACCCCCTTGGGGTTGCCGGTGGTACCCGAGGTGTAGTTCAAGCTGATGGCATCCCACTCATCGTCGGGCAACTGCCAGACGAATTCGGGATCACCCTCGGCGAGGAAGGCTTCATAATCCAGCGCACTGGTCGGCTGACCTTCACCATATTCGGGATCGTTGACATCAATCACCAGCGGCGGATGATCGAGCATGCCCACGGCGGCATGCACAATCTCATGGAACTCGCGGTCAGCGATCAGCACCCTGGCCTCGCCATGCTGCAGCATGAAGGCAATGGCCTCGGCGTCGAGGCGCACGTTCAGGGTATTGAGCACCGCCCCGATCATGGGCACACCGAAGTGGGCTTCGAGCATCTCGGGGATGTTCGGCAGCAGCACCGCCACGGTATCGCCCTTGCCGATGTTCCGGTTCCTGAGTGCCGATGCCAGACGGCGGCAGCGGCTGTAGGTCTCGGCCCAGGTACGGCGCACGGCACCATGCACAACGGCGGGGTAGTGGGGGTAGACGCTGGCTGAACGCTCGATAAAGGTCAGCGGAGACAGGGCAGTGTGGTTGACGGCAGTGGCCGGCAGGCCTTCCTGGAAGATGGACATGACTCGTATCCTGTATGGCGTTTTATTAGCTCTTGTGTAGAAAGAATGCGACTATCTTTGGCGCATTGCTTTGCTTGCTGGCGCTATTTATAGATCAGCTACAGAATAAATGGAAGTATTACTAAGGTAATATAGTATTTCTACCATATGGTGATTGGGTGCCATACAAGAACAAAACCAATACCGCCCCGCGCTGGCTGCTGCCGGACGCGGACCCCCAGCCGGCCGTGGTGCTGGATGCCAACGGGCGGCTCTGCGACTGGAACCCGGCACTGCATGCGCTGCTGGCCGCCGGCAACGCGCCGGATGACCTGTTGCCGCAGAACTGGACAGAGCTGGTCAAGGCTGCCCTGGAACAGCAGCGGGCGATTGACGAGGTGCGGGTACAGACGCCTGACCAGCGGCAGTGGCTGTGGACCCTGTTCCCGCTGGACGCAGACCATGTACTGGGCCGCGCCCGGGATGCCACCGACAGCCTGCAGACCTACCAGCAGGCCCAGGTCGCCCGCCGCCTGTACCGGCTGATCATCGAAAACACCACCGACCTGATCTCCCGGCATACCCCCGGCGGCGACTTTCTCGATGCCTCGCCCGCCGCCTGGGCGCTGCTCGGCTACTGGCCGGAGCAACTGCGTGGTACCGCCATCCAGGCATTGCTGCATCCGCAGGAGCAGGACGAACTCATGCAGCGCTATGCCAAAGCGCTGGAGCAGGACGGCTATCTCACGGTCAGCTACCGCATCCGCCACCGGGACGGCCACTACCTGTGGTTCGAAACGGCCAGCCGGGCCATCCGCGAGACTTATACCGGCAACGTGGTGGAATACATCAGCGTGTCCCGGGACATCACAGAACGGGTGCGCAGCGAAGAGCGCAGCCGCCGGCTGCAGGATGAGCTGACCCACGCCACGCGGCTGGCAGCCCTGGGCGAGCTGGCCTCAGGCATCGCCCATGAAATCAACCAACCGCTGGCCGCCATCGTCAACTACGCCAGTGCCAGCCAGCGCTACCTCACCGCCCTGCAACCGCAAGGCGAGGCCGGTCAGCGCCTGACCCAGGGGCTGGAACGCATCGCCGGCCATGCCCAGCACGCCGCCGAGGTGATCAAGCGCATGCGCGCCTTCCTGCGTAAGGGCCCGCGCAAGGCCCAGCGGGTCAGCCCGGCGCAACTGGTGGAAGACGCTGTGCAACTATGCGCCTGGGAAGCGGCGCAGCAGCAGGTGGACATCATCCAGCAGATCCCGCCGCAGCTGCCCGACGTACACGTCGACCCGGTGCTGTTGCAACAGGTGTTGCTCAACCTGCTGCGCAACGCCATCGAAGCCAACCGCGATCTGCACCCGGACCGCGCATCGCAGATTCACCTGCGGCTGGATGCCGAGCAACGCCTGGTACACCTGCGGGTGATCGACCAGGGCGCCGGCGTCAGCCCCGAACAACTGGATAGCCTGTTCACCCCCTTCTACACCAGCAAGCCGGACGGGCTGGGGCTGGGGCTATCCATGAGCCAGAGCATCATCGAAAGTTTCGGCGGCGGGCTGCAGGCCAGCCCCGCCGAGCAGGGCGGGCTCTGCCTGCACGGCTGGCTACCGGCCCTGCCTGACCTACAAGAACAAACAGCGGAGAACTGAATATGGACATGCAACAGCAGCGGGTATACGTGGTGGACGACGACCAGGGCATGCTCGACTCCACCGTATGGCTGCTGGAGTCGGTCGGCCTGCAGGCCATCCCCTACACCTCCGGCCAGGCCTTCCTCGACAACTACAGCGAAACACTGACCGCCTGCGTCCTGCTGGACATCCGCATGCCCGGCATGGGCGGCCTCGCCGTGCAGGATGCCCTGCGCGAGCGGGGCAGCCAACTGCCGATCATCTTCGTCAGCGCGCACGCCGACGTGCCCATCGTCGTGCGCGCCTTCCGCGGCGGCGCCGTGGACTTCATCGAAAAACCCTACAACGAACAACTGCTGCTCGACAGCGTCCAACGCGCCCTGCGCCTCAACCAACGCCCCACCACCAACGGCCCACAAGCCGCAGAAGTACAGCAACGCCTGAGCCAACTCACACCCCGCGAACGGGACGTACTGCTGCCGCTGGTCCAGGGCTACAGCAACCGGGAAATCGCCGAACAACTGGGCATCAGCGTCAAGACCGTGGACCTGTACCGGTCACGGGTGATGAAGCGAATGCAGGCGGATAGTCTGCCGGCGTTGGTGGGAATGGCGATTGGGGTGGGGGTGGTGGAGCCGTTTGGGTTGCAGGAACTGTAACTCCAGCCCCTCCCTCGTCATCCTCGGCAGCTTTCAGCCGAGGATCCACCCTTCAGGCGGCTTGGCGTATCAGTGGGTTCTCAGCCTTAACCGAGCACAACGCTGTTGCCATTCCCGGTCAGATGGGTAGCCATGCGCCATTGTTTGCACTATGTTGGGCGACAGCAAGGGAGTGCGGCTATTCTCGCCATGCGGGCAGGGACAGCTGGCATTTCCCCACAATGTTGAAGATATCCCCTGGCCGTGTCTGGCTGTGAAGGGGCGGGCGGTAGCGTGCCTGGTGGGATGGGCAGTAGTAATGTAGTCACGAAAAGATGCAGGCAAGCGAATACGGGGCGGGTCGTGGTGGTGGAGGTAATTTGTTGATTTTTAATGTTTTTTTTGGGTGGTGTGACACCGTGCTAGCGGGGTTATATCGAACAAACTGTTATGTATTAGTACCGCGTGCGGTCTAATCACTGTTATG
Source organism: Halopseudomonas xiamenensis (assembly GCF_014219065.1). Lineage (GTDB taxonomy): Bacteria > Pseudomonadota > Gammaproteobacteria > Pseudomonadales > Pseudomonadaceae > Halopseudomonas > Halopseudomonas xiamenensis. The sequence continues at coordinate 160,591 of NZ_JACLGO010000009.1, read as the reverse complement.
CCCTATAAAGTTTCGAGTTAATTATGGCTAAAAAGAAAATAATTTCAGTCGGGTTTCAAATTGCTTCGTCGGATGTTGAGTACTGTGATTTTGACTCGGAACAGTCTCTCTTGGATTGGGATATCATCCTGTTTAGACCAAGCATCTACAGCTTTATGGACTACTCCGACACATATAAAGGGAAACCATCCCTATCTGATAGTAAATCCTTCAGACTAAAAGAGCGTTGTGAGCACTGGAGAAGAGAGATCAAGGATAATGTCGAGGCAGGTAAGTGTGTGGTCATTTTTCTTCCAGAATTGGAGCAGATGTATATTGCTACGGGAGATAAGACATACTCTGGGACAGGAAGGAATCGGCAAACCACTAGAATAGTTACAGAGTACGACAACTACCAGTGTATACCTGCCGATCTGCGTCCGGTAAGTCGAAAAGGAAAGGCTATCAAGCTAGCCCCCCAAAAATCAGAGCTAATTGCATCTTATTGGGCAGAATTTGGGCCATTGTCAGAATACAAGGTGGTTTTAGACGATGATACCCCTGCCTCTTTGTTAACAAAGCATGGCGATAAGGTTGTTGGTGCTATATTTAAATCAGGCTCCAGGAACGGGGCGATGATTTTGTTACCGGACCTCAATTTTTATGATCAATCATTCTATGAAGAAGTAGAACTTGAAGACGGCGTTGAAGAACGTTGGACCGATAAGGCCGAGCAGTTTTCCGCTCGTATAGTGAAGTGCTTTTCGTCAATTAATTCTTCTTTAAGAAATGATGCTGAGTTAACACCAGAGCCAGACTGGGCAACTGCAAATGTGTACAGTCTTGATAAAGAATCAAAATTGATTGCGAGCCTCTCAAAGGTCGAGGAAAAGATCGAAGATCTGCAATCCAAAAAAAACAGTTTAATGACTAATCTGAGAGATGCTGGAAAGCTCCGTGCATTATTGTATGAAACAGGAAAGCCCCTCGAGTCTGCCATCATTGATGCTTTAAAGATTCTTGGGTTTAAGGCTGACAGCTATGAAGATGACAAATCTGAGTTTGATGCTGTCTTTGAGTCCAAGGAAGGCCGGCTGATTGGTGAAGCAGAAGGAAAAGACAATAAAGCAATCAATGTTACTAAGTTAAGGCAGCTTGCTTTAAACATCCACGAAGATCTTGAGCGTGAAGAGGTGAAATCGCCAGCCAAGGGCGTTCTATTTGGAAACCCTTACAGATTGCTTCCCATTGAAGATAGAGAAGACCCCTTCACTGATAAATGTAAAACAGCGGCGCAGACCAGTTCAACCGCTTTGCTCTTCACGCCAGACCTATTCGCCGTCGTACGATACTTATCAAACCATTCAGATGCCGCTTATGCTAGAGAATGCAGAAAAGCAATTGCCACAACGACGGGACGCGTAGTGTTTCCTAGAATCCCAGAGAGGGGACGAGAGCATGAATACATTTCAGAACAATAGATGGCATAACAAAGCGCTGCTGCCGGACAATTTTTCCGCTGCGCTCCAAAATTGCCGCAGAGCGCGGCGTTATGTAGGTAAGACCAGTGCCGAAAAATAGACCAGAAAAATAATGTTTCCGTTGATACAGTTGCGAATGACAATATCAAAGGGCAGCTTTATGCAATACGATTTCGAGTTGGTGAGTTCTACATCGGCGGAGTGTGCGGACTATCAGAGTGCCTTTCACTGTGCGGTCAGCGCTGTGGAGAGTATTTTCTATGACCTGCCGTTTACGGTTGTGGCCTCGATACCAGTGATATCCGTAATACCAAATGATGTGTGCAAGGGTTCCATGAGCTTTCCTGAAATAAAGGATTTGGCTCAGGGCGCATTTGTTGATTCTGATGGAGTGCTTTATCCCCAGTTCAAAGTAGTCAAGCCAAGGTCTAGTCTATGAATTCGGGGGCCATAACAAGGCGCTGTTTTCGGACCACTTGTCCGCTGGCACTCCCAAGTGGCCGCAAAGCGCGGCGTTAACCGTTAAGGAGAGTTAGCGATGAGCCTGAAGAAATGCAAAGCATGTGGCACAGAAATGTCGCGGAAAGCGGCAGCCTGCCCCAAGTGCGGAGAACCCAACAAGGAAGCAAACCATCTTTCTGGTGGACAGGTTCTTGGTGCCTTGGTACTCGCTGGCATCGGTATCTGGTGGTATGCCGGTGGCCCGCTTGACCATCACGTTGCATCTGAAATGTCAAAAACTGAGCATCAAGTTGCTGCGGACTCTGTGAATCAATACAACATCGCCAAACGACAAGGTGACGCGATGCAGATTTGTGTTCAAGCAGGGCTGGTAAGCGCGGCGTACCTTCAAGCAAAAGATGAACAGAATTACCAAACTTGGAAGCGTACTGAGGCCGAAGATTGCAAGCGTGCAGGTATCCCGCAATAACGGCTAACAATTCATTCAAGCCGACGCCGCTTCGCGGCGCGGCTTAATTCAGGCGTTACGTTTCTCGCAATGCAGACTCAAGCCCCAGGTGATCAACAAAGGGGAAAAAATCGCGATCCAGAAACAGCAGGGGTAGCTCCTTTTCTATGCAGAATGTCGCGATGATCACGTCGGCCGTTTTTCTGATCGTGATGCCCCTTTTGCGAAGTGAGCGATAATTGTCTGCGCATTTGACCGCCATATCTTTGCCAAACATCTCGTATTGATTTAGCGCGAGCAGGCTTTGCTTGGTCTGACGATATTGTTTGTCGTTCCGGATGCCTTGCAGGATTTCCAGAAAGATTAGGTCCCCGATGGCAACAGACCCTTGGACTATCGAGGCATCCAGCAAGTCAGTGTGTGGGTTATTGACTCCGTTGAAATAGTCGATCCAAACGCTGGTATCCACCAGTATCATCGGGCGCTCCGCATTTCATCCAGGTCGCCTTCCCACTTGATTTTTCCTCGCAGCTTTCGAATTTCCTGCTGTTTGCTCAATTGAACCAGAAGTTTCAGGCCTTGCTCGACGGCTTCTTTTTTGGTTTCGTAGCCGGAGGCTTTGAGGGCCTCGGCCATCAGCTGATCGTCAATGACAATGTTTGTTCTCATGGTGCACCTATGTGTATGGTTTCCAGAATATGTACACATTCTAGCTCTTCAGGAAGAACATAACAATCGGCTGCACAGCGACCGATCTCCCGCCGCTTCGCGGCTACAAATCGGCCCATGTGCCGGGCGTTAGCTGCGATTGACTTGCTCAAAAAGTGACACAGAAAATGCAGAAAATGGGGTCAGGTACATTTAAAGAGTAGGATCATTTAAGGGACAGTAGTTGATTCACAGGGAGTTCCGATGTACATGCCACCACCCCACCTATACTCCTTCCGCCGCTGCCCTTACGCCATGCGTGCCCGGCTCGGCCTCCTGTTCGCCGGCTTGCAGGTCGAGCTGCGGGAGGTGGTGCTGAAAGACAAACCGGCGCAGATGCTGGTCATCAGCCCGAAGGGCACTGTGCCGGTGCTGGAGCTGATCGCCAACGAAGGCACCGGCAGCATTGTCATCGAGCAGAGCAGGGAGATCGTGGAGTGGGCGCTGCGGCAGCATGATCCGCAGGGTCTGTTGAGTGTCGATCCGGTGCGGGCCAACGTGCTGATCGACCAGAATGATCAGCAATTCAAATACTGGCTGGACCGCTACAAATACGCTGATCGGTATCCAGAGCTGCCTCAGTTGGAATACCGGAAGCAGGGTGAGGTGTTTCTGCAGTTTCTGGAGGGTTTACTGGCTGAGGGTGAGTATCTGCTGGGTAGCAAGGTGAGTATGGCGGATATCGGTATCATGCCGTTTGTGCGCCAGTTTGTTCATGTGGATCAGGAGGTGTTCTACGGTCTGCCTTATCCGCACCTGCAGCGATGGCTGCGGCATTGGTTGGGGCATCCTCTGTTTCAGCAAGCCATGGTCAAGTTCAAGCCCTGGCAGGAAGGCGATGAACCTGTGCTGTTTCCGCAAGACAGCCTCTGAGGTCAGAACCCTACAGCCAATGGCCTGGGTTCATGGCGTTGCACTGCAGGCTGGGGCAGTAGGCACTGAGTGCTTGGCTGCTCTGGGCTGCACTAGGGCGTTGTACGGCGTTGACGGTCAGAGTAACCAGTACGGCGCTGGCGAAGACAACCAGGGTTACATCATTGAGAATGCGCTTCAGCATGGCATCAGGGTCCTGCTCTATTGTTCTTGTTCTGTCTTTCGCTGACTGAATGTATCAGCCGCTGACTTTGTTGCTATCGATGCTAGTCGAGATTTCTGCGGAAAACAATCCACCTGATCTCTTTTTGATGGCCGGGGGTGAGCCCGGCCATTTTTCGTGCTTACAACGGGTAGTTCTTCAGCTCCCGGGCGATCAGCAGGCGCTGGATCTCGCTGGTGCCCTCGTAGATCTGGGTGATCCGTGCGTCGCGATACAGCCGCTCCACCGGGTAGTCCTCCAGATAGCCGTAGCCGCCATGGATCTGTACCGCCTTGGAGCACACGTCCTCGGCCATTTCGCTGGCGAACAGCTTGGCCTGGGAAGCCTCGGACAGGCACGGCAGGCCTTCGCTGCGCAGGCGTGCGGCATGCAGGATCAGCAGCCGGGTGGCGTTGATGCGGGTGTGCATGTCCGCCAGCATGTTGGCGATGCTCTGGTGCTCGGTCAACGCTACGCCGAACTGGGTACGCTCGCGGGCGTAGCTCAGTGCTGCTTCGAAGGCTGAGCGGGCGATGCCCAGGGCCTGGGCGGCGATGCCGATGCGGCCGCCTTCCAGGTTGGACAGGGCGATGGCCAGGCCTTTGCCGCGTGGGCCGAGCAGGTTGGCTTCGGGGATGCGGCAGTTGTCCAGGGTCACGGCGCAGGTGTCCGAGCCGCGGATGCCCATCTTGTGCTCCATGCGTTCGATCTTGAAGCCGGGGTTGTCGGTGGGTACCAGGAACGCCGACAGGCCCTTCTTGCCCAGCTCCGGATCAGTCACGGCAAAGACGATGGCCAGTTGCGCACGCTTGGCGTTGCTGACGAACTGCTTGGCGCCGTTGATCACCCATTCGCCATTTTCCAGTACCGCCCGGGTGCGCAGGTTGTGCGCCTCGGAGCCGGCCTGGGGCTCGGTCAGGCAGAAGCAGCCGATGGCCCGCCCGGCTGCCAGGTCGGGAAGCCAGGCTTCCTGCTGCTCGGCGTTGCCGAACTTCAGTAGCGGGCCGCAGCCCACCGAGTTGTGAATGCTCATCATGGCGCCGGTGGCGCTGCAGCCGGCGGCGATTTCCTCCACCGCCAGGGCGTAGGCCACGTAGTCGACGTAGCTGCCGCCCCATTCCTCGGGTACCACCATGCCCAGCAGGCCGAGTTCACCCATCTGGCGTACCACGGCGTCGTCGATCCAGCCGGCCTGGTCCCACTCGGCGGCCCTGGGGGCCAGTTCGCTCTGGGCGAACTGGCGGGCCATGTCGCGGATCATGCGCTGGTCTTCATTGAGCTCGATATCGTGCATGTGCTCTCTCCTTGTCAGGCCTGGCCTGGCGCAAAGCCGGCGAAGAATTCCGCGACCCGGCCGGGCGTCACCTCGGCCAGGCTTGGCGGGTTCCAGCGTGGGTTCTTGTCCTTGTCGATAATCAGTGCGCGCACTCCTTCCATGATGTCGCCTTCGGCGAACCACTGGCGGTCGAGATGCAGCTCCAGGGCGAAGCAGTCGGCCAGGCTCAGCTCGCGGCCCTGACGCAGCAGCTCCAGGGTGACGCACATCGCCAGCGGTGACTTGCTGTCGATCGCGGCCAGGGTGTGCTGTGCCCAGTCCTGGTAGGCGGGGCAGTCCTCGGCGGCCAGCGAGGCGCGGATGCGCGGCATGTCCGGCTGGCTGAAGTGATGGTCGATGGCCGAGCGCAGGGCCTTGATCTCCGAGCCGGGGATCTTCTGCGAGGCGCGTTTGCGCAGCAGTTGGTCCAAGTCGCTGGCCGGGTCGTCGGACCAGGTCTGGTTGTTGAGTGCCTGGTCCAGTTCGGCAAGCACGTCGCTGCTCAGACAATGGTCAGCCAGGCCGCAATACAGGGCGTCGGCGGCGCGGATATGCGAGCCGGTCACGCCCAGGTACTGGCCGATGGCGCCGTCCAGGCGGGGCAGGAAGTAGCTGCCGCCGACATCCGGGAAGTAGCCGATGCCGGTTTCCGGCATGCCCATCTTCACCCGTTCGGTTACCACCCGGTGCGACGCGGCCTGGGCCAGACCCATACCGCCGCCGAGCACGAAGCCGTCCATCAGCGCCAGTACCGGCTTGGGGTAGGCGTGGATCAACTGGTCCAGCGCGTACTCCTCCTCGAAGAAGGTCATGTACATGCCATCGCCGGCCAGGTAGCTGTCGTACAGCCCGCGGATGTCGCCACCGGCGCAGAAGGCCTTCTCGCCATTGGCACGCAGCGCTACCACGCGCACCTCGGTATCGTCCTGCCAGGCATCCAGCTGCCGGCGCAACTGGCGGACCATGTCCAGGTTCAGGGCGTTGAGCCCGGATGGCCGGTTCAGGGTCAGGTGGCCGACGCCGTTGCGGACCTCGACCAGTACAGTCTGCTCGGTCATTCGATCGCTCCGTTGTACAGCTTGATGATGGCGGAGAAATCCAGCCCGCCATTACCCTGGCTGCTGAAGGTCTGGTACAGCTGTTGCGCAGCGGCGCCCAGTACCACCGGCTGGCGCGCCTGCTTGGCGGCTTCGGTGGCCAGGCCCAGGTCCTTGAGCATCAGATCGGTACCGAAACCGCCGGTGTAGCCGCGGGAAGCCGGGGCGTTTTCCAGCACTTGGGGGTAGGGGTTGTAGGTGTCCGAACTCCAGCAGCGACCGCTGGAGGTATTGATGATGCCAGCCAGCACCTTGGGGTCCATGCCCAGGGACACGCCCAGGTTCATGGCCTCGGCCACGCCGATCATGGAGATGCCCAGCAGCATGTTGTTGGCCACCTTGGCCACCTGGCCATTGCCACTGGGGCCGCAGTGCACGATGTTCTTGCCCATGGCCTGCAGGATCGGCAGGGCGATGTCGAAGTCGGCCTGGTCACCGCCGACCATGAAGGTCAGGGTGCCGGCGCTGGCACCGCCGGTGCCGCCGGAGACCGGTGCGTCGAGCATGCGGTTGCCCTTTGCCGCGGCGGCAGCGGCCACTTCACGGGCGCTCAGGGGATCGATGGTCGAACTGTCGATCAGGCGTACCTGGGGCGCGACATGGGCCAGCAGGCCTTCTTCGCCCAGGTAGACGCCCTTCACATGCTGGGCGGCGGGCAGCATGGTGATGATCATTTCCACATCACTGCCGGCCAGCGCGGCAATGCTGGGGGCGGCGCTGGCGCCGGCTTCCACCAGGCTGGCCACGGCCGCCTGGGACAGGTCGAATACCGTCAGTTGGTGGCCGGCCTTGATGAGATTGTGGGCCATCGGCCCGCCCATGTTGCCCAGGCCAAGAAATCCGATTTTCATGTGAGCTACCTCGTTATTGTTGTCGGCCCGCCGCTCATGCGGCGTTGGCTCAGTTGTGCTTGAAGTTGGGTTTGCGCTTCTCGACGAACGCCTGCATGCCTTCGGTCTGGTCGGCGGTGGCAAAGATCGAATGGAATACCCGGCGCTCGAAACGCACGCCTTCGCTGAGGCTGGTCTCGAACACGCGGTTGACGCATTCCTTGGTCATCATCACGCTGGGCAGGGATTTCTCGGCGATCACCTGGGCGGTCTTCAGGGTTTCCTCCAGCAGTTGATCGACCGGGATGATGCGTGCCACCAGGCCGGCGCGTTCGGCTTCCTCGGCATCCATCTGGCGGCCGGTCAGGCACATCTCCATCGCCTTGGCCTTGCCCAGGGCGCGGGTCAGGCGCTGGGTGCCGCCGATGCCGGGCAGTACGCCGAGGTTGATTTCAGGCTGGCCGAAGCGGGCATTGTCGGCGGCGTAGATGAAGTCGCAGATCATCGCCAGCTCGCAGCCGCCACCCAGGGCATAGCCGGCAACCGCGGCGATCAGCGGCTTGCGGCGGTTGGCGATGCGGTCGGCGGGGGAGAAGAAGTCGTCCATGAACACGCCTGGGTACTGCAGATCGACCATCTGCTTGATGTCGGCACCGGCAGCGAAGGCCTTGCTGGAGCCGGTCAGCACCACGCAGCCGATCTGTGGGTCGTTCTCGAACTGGTCCAGTGCCTGGTTCAGCTCGTCGAGCACCTGGGTGTTCAGCGCATTCAGCGCCTGGGGGCGGTTCAGGGTGATCAGGCCGACGCGCTCGCGGGTCTCGATCAGGATGGTTTCAAAACTCATGTCGCTACTCCAACAAAAGAGGCCGGCCCAATCATTGGCCGGCCTGTAAAGAGTTACTTCAGGGTGATGGTGGTGTTGACCGCGGCGGCCTGCTCGTCGTCATCGAACCAGCGCGCGGTGATGGTCTTGGTCTGGGTGTAGAACAGGATCACCTGCTTGCCGTATGGGCCCAGATCGCCCAGCTTGGAGCCACGCGAGCCGCTGAAGGAGAACAGCGGTACCGGCACCGGGATCGGCACGTTGATACCGACCTGGCCGACGTCGATATCTTCCTGGAAGCGCCGCGCGATGCCACCGGAACGGGTGAAGATGGCGGTGCCGTTGCCATTCGGGTTGGCATTGATGATGTCGATCGCCTCATCCAGGTTGTCGGCCTGCATCACGCACAGCACCGGCCCGAAGATTTCCTGATCGTAGACGGTCATGCCCGGCTTGACCCCGGCAAGAATGGTCGGGCCGACGAAGTTGCCATCGGCATAGCCGGGCACGGTCGGGTTGCGGCCGTCCAGCACCAGCTCGGCGCCTTCGTCGATGCCTTTCTGGATCAGGCCGTTGATGCGCTCCAGGGCGGAGGTGGAGATCACTGGGCCGACGTCGGTACCCGGCTCGACACCAGCGCTGACCTTCAGGCCTTCGGCCTTGCGCGCCAGTTCCGGCAGCCAGTTGCGTGATTCACCGACCAGGATGATCACCGGCAGCGCCATGCAGCGCTGGCCAGCGGCACCGAAGGCGGCGCCGACCAGGTTATTCAGGGTCTGTTCCTTGTTGGCGTCGGGCATGACGATGGCGTGGTTCTTCGCGCCCATCATGCACTGCACGCGCTTGCCATTCTGGCTGGCGCGGTTGTACACGTGGGTGCCGACATGGGTCGAGCCGACGAAGGACACCGCCTTGATGTCCGGGTGGTCACAGACCGCATTCACCGCATCGACGCCGCCATGGATGACGTTCAGCACGCCGGCCGGGATGCCGGCTTCCAGCGCCAATTCCACCAGGCGCATGGTCACCATCGGGTCCTGCTCGGAGGGCTTGAGCACGAAGGTGTTGCCGGTGGCGATGGCCATGGGGAACATCCACAGCGGGATCATCGCCGGGAAGTTGAACGGGGTGATGCCGGCACAGACGCCCAGCGGCTGGAGCAGGGTGTAGGTATCCACGCCGCCGGCGACGTTGTTGGCCAGTTCGCCCAGTTGCAGGTTGCCCACGGCAGAGGCATGCTCGACCACTTCCAGACCACGGAACACGTCGCCCTCGGCATCGGCCAGGGTCTTGCCCTGCTCGGCGGTGAGGATGGCGGCCAGTTCCTTGATGTTTTCCCGGATCAACTGCTGGTACTTGAGGAAGATCCGCGCGCGGGCGCCGATCGGCGTCTTGCGCCAGGTCTTGAAGGCTTCCTTGGCACTGGCCACCGCAGCGTTGATTTCGTCCTGGGTAGCGAAGGGCACACGGGCCAGCACTTCCTGGGTCGCCGGGTTGATCACGTCGCGCCACTGATCGGTCTTCGACTCGACGAATTCGCCGTTGATCAGCAGTTTGACGGTGGGAATATTGTTATTGCTCATTAGTCGCCTCTGGGCAAGCCGCCCTTGTCGTCGTGGGAGATGTCATGGATAGTAGCAGTGCGTTTTTCCCATAAACAATTGGCTCATTCGCAAGTTGGGTCTGCATTTATGCACAGGGTGGCGGTATGGATTGGGATAACCTGCGGTTCTTCCTCGAATTGAGCCGGGCGGGTCGTCTGACCACCGCCGCGCGGCGCCTCGGCGTGGATCACACCACGGTATCGCGCCGGTTGCAGGCACTGGAGAAAAGCCTCGGCGTGGCACTGTTCATCCGCGATACCAGTGGCTACACCCTGACCGAAGCAGGGCGCAGCCTGCTGCCGCAGGTGGAACTGATGGAGGGCGCCAGCGTACGCATCGAGCAGGCGCTGCCCAACCCTGGGGAAACCCTGTCCGGCCAGGTGCGCATCGGCGCCACCGAAGGCTACGGCACCATGCTCGTGGCCGGGCAGTTGAGCGAACTCAGCCACCGCCACCCGCACCTGCACCTGGACCTGCTGGCGCTGCCCCGGGCGGTGCGCCTGTCGCGGCATGAGGCGGACATCGTCATCACCCTGGAGCGCCCGGAGCGCGGCCCCTTCATCATCACCAAGCTGACCGATTACGTGCTGCGCCTGTATGCCGGTAAGGACTACCTGCAGCAGCACGGCCCGATCAACACGCGCAACGATCTGGAAAAACACCGGTTTGTCAGTTATGTGGATGATCTGGTGTTCAGCAAGGACCTGCTGTTCCTCGACGAAATCGCTGGCTCCGGTGCGGTCGGTGTGCGCAGCACCAGTGTGCTGGCCCAGCAGGAGGCGATCGCCGCTGGCGCCGGACTGGGCATCCTGCCGGCCTTCACCGCCGATCAGGACCTGCGGCTGCAATTGATCATGCCGGCGCAGATTCGCTTTATCCGCACCTTCTGGATGTTGATGCCCATCGAACTCAAGGATATTGCGCGGATGCGGGTGACCTGGGATTTTCTGCGGGAGAGGGCGGAAAGGGAGCGGGGGAGGTTGATGGGGCAGTTGGTGATGCCGGCTCCGTGAGAAACTCCTTGGATGTGTTCTGCACAATGGTTGTGCAAAATCGCACAGCTATTCGTGGATAGCTCTAGCACGCGGCGTAAGCCAACACTTGGACAGAATGCTGCGAAGTTTCTTGCAAAGTCATATTGTCATTTGATGAAACAGCATGTAATTTAAATAAAAACCTTCCAGTCGGTTTTTAATTTGACTGGCAAAATAAGAATGAGAAAGAAGGAATAGATCCGTGCGGAATGGTCCAGTATTGCTATCAATGGCCCTGGCTACTGCGTTGATTGCCATCTCTGCAGCGCATGCCCAGGCGTGGAGAGTTGAAGTGGCGAGCACCGCTGCAGCCACTGTTCCTGTCCACAATGGCGGCATCACACCGCTCACTCCTCATCCGGTCAGTCCTGGCGAGCGTCTCGGCCCCTTGCCGACGAACGTCTTTGCCTGGCTATCCTTGCAAGCTACCTGGAGTATATGAAATGACCGCAAGCAAAGCCCTGAAGGGCAAGGTGGCAGTGGTGTTGGGCGCTGCTGGCCACAACAATATGGGCCAGGTCATTGCGCGTTATATGGCTGATGCCGGTGCCCGGGTGCTGGTGGCTGGACGGCATGCGGGCGAACTTGAACGTTTTGCCGCCACTATCGAAGGTTCGTGGGCGCTGTGTGACATCACTAACAGGCAGCAGGTGAATGAACTGTTTGCCGCGACGATTGAGCGCTACGGCAAGGTTGATATTGCCGTGAATGCGACCGGCTGGGGGCTGCTGAAGCCTTTCCTGGAAACCACCGAAGATGAATTGAATCGCATGCAAGACCTGCAATTCAAGGGGCCGTTCATGTTCATGCAGGCGGCGGTGAATGCCATGCAGCAGGGCGGCTCCATCATCCAGATCAGCTCTGCGACGGCCTTTATCATGTTCGAGAACCACGCTGCCTATATGGGCACCAAGGCGGGTACCGATCATGTGGTGCGCTGCGTGGCCAATGAGTTCGGTGAGCGGGGTATTCGTGCCAATAGCATCTCTCCGGGCCTCACGGATACACCCATGACGGCTGAGGCCAGCCAGGTTCCGGGCCTGTTCGATGCGTTTCTCAAAGGGTATCCGCTGGGACGTATCGGTACTTCCGATGACATCGCTGCGGCAGCGGTATGGCTGGCCAGCGACGAGTGTTTCATGACTGGGCAGAATCTGCAGGTCAACGGTGGTCTGACGCTGCGTTCCAATCCGCTGCAAAGTGAAATCAATGCAGCGGTTGAGCGTGCGGCACAAGCGCAAGGCTGACATGAAAAGGAGACTTACCCCGCAGGAAAGGTTTGTCTAAATAGATGTACGGGCGAGCATATTTTCTGCTATCTATTGGCAATAATAAAAACGATCTAATCGGTTTTTATGTGAGCCGCTACAGGCTCAAGTAACCCTCTGGAGCATACAATGAGCGTAAACAAGAACAATAATCGCCTTAACAGAATCACTCTTACCCGTCTGGCTGCCGGGGTCATGGCTGCTGGCCTTGCAGCCAGCAGTTGGCAGGCGATGGCATTCAGCATCGAAACCGGCAACCCCGATATCCGGATGCGTTGGGATAACACCGTGAAGTACAACATCGGCTGGCGGATGGAGGGCCGGGATGATCGGCTGGGTGACAACTGGCAATCACAGGCCACCAACCATGGTTGGGATCGCGGTGATGTGGTGACCAATCGGGTCGACCTGCTCAGTGAATTCGATATGGTGTACAAGATGGATCACGGCTTCCGTGTATCCGCAGCTGCGTGGAACGACTTTGCCTATGATGACAAGGTCGAGGGGAATCCAGCCTATCAGGCTGCCGGGCTCGGTACTGCCTATCCGAATAATCGTTTTACCGGCAAGGTGGAGCGTTGGTACAAGCGTTCTGGCGAGATTCTCGATGCCTTTGTGTTTACCCGGCTGGATCTGGGTGATGTGCCGGTGAATATCCGGGCCGGTCGGCATAACGTGTATTGGGGGGAGTCACTATTCACCTTTGGTAACGGTATTGCCTATGGTCAGGGACCGCTGGATATCCGCAAGGCTACCTCCACTCCCGGAGTGGAAGCCAAGGAGCTGTTCCTGCCGCAGACCCAGGTTTCTGCCTCGGCGCAGTTGACCGACAACATCTCGGTGGCGGCCAATTATTACCTGGAATGGGATCCTCACCGTATGCCTGAAGGCGGCACCTATCTGGGTGGTGCTGACCTGAGCTTCCTCGGTGGTACCAATTATCTGGGGCTGCCGGTTGTCGGCGATCGTGATCATGGGTTTGGCAAGAAGCCGGATGACCGTGGTAGTTGGGGTATCAATACCCATATCCGTTCGGATCTGCTGGATGGCACCGTTGGTCTGTACTATCGCGAGTTCGATGATCGCAACCCGATGATGACCATGGCGCCGGACGGCTCCTACATGTACAACGCCTATGCCGAGGATGTGAAGCTCTACGGTATCAGTTACTCGCGTCTGGTAGGTGCCATCTCGCTGGGGGCGGAAGTCTCCCGCCGGGAAGGTACTGCATTGGCCAGTAATGGGGCCGGTCTGGCGATCGGTGATACCTGGCACGGCCTGGTCAACATTGTTGCCTTTATCGGCCAGACTTCGTTGTTCGATTCTGCCGCCCTCACCGCTGAGCTGACCTACAACAAGCTGGATAGCGTCAAGTCCTCGACTCGTCAGTTCTTCAATCACAAGAGCAGCCGCTATGGCAACTGCGCCGCCGGCAGAAAGGGTGGCTGCGCTACCGATGATGCGCTTGGCTTCCAGGTGTCCTTCGTGCCGACCTGGTACCAGGTCTTCCCCGGTATCGACATGACGGCGCCGATCAACTATGGCCAGGGTATCAGTGGCAACTCGCCGACACCCTTGGGCACTGCCCAGAATGGCGGCGCCTGGAGCGTGGGCGTAGGCCTGGATATCCATGCCAAGTACAACGTTGACCTGGCATACAACGACTACTTCGGCGAATACACCAAAGGTCCTAACCCCTTTGCAGGTACTCCTGGGGTTGAGGATGTTGTATGGGAAGGCACCAGTGGCAGCGGTATCCTGCATGACCGTGGCTGGTTGTCGCTGACCTTCAAGACCGCGTTCTGAACCGGGCAAGCAGCTGATGATGCCGGTCGTGCTCGGCATCATCGGCCTCTGCCAAGTTGATTTGGGGAGTAATCGGATGTCAAACCTTGAAGCCAGAATCCAGAAGATCGAAGACCGTTTGGCATTGCAGGATCTGATCAGTTCTTACTGCATTCATATCGATGAAGGGCAGGATGTGGATGCCATCGTTGATTGCTTCGTCGATGACGCTGTACTGGATCTGTCCGGTCTGGGGCTGCCGGTGGTAACCGGGCGTCAGAATATCCGTGAGTTCTTTATCAGTGTGTTGGCCGGTACGGAGTGTAATGCGCATTACAGCACCAACTTCAGGATCAACCGCCTGGAGGGTGATGAAGCAGAATGCCAGAGCTATGTCCATGCCGTGGGAGTGGCCAGAGGCGGCAGCGATATTCTGGTGTATGCCAAGCACCAGTTCCAGTGTGTCCGAACCGAGAAGGGTTGGAAAATCAAGCACTTCTCCGAGCCTTACCTGGTTCCGCCGATCCACGATATTCCGGATTTTGAATGACGCTTCGGGTACCGGGTCCTTGCGCCAGATCAGTAACACGTTAAGAACAACAATTACAGGTAAATGATCTATGAAACTGAAAATGACATGTGCGGTAGTGGTAGGTGCTCTGGGGTTGAGCCAGGGCGTAATGGCGGCCTTGAATGCTGATGAGATTGCCCGCTTGGGCAATGACCTGACCATCTGGGGAGCAATCCAGGCAGGTAACGAGGCGGGTACCATTCCGGCCTATACCGGCCCGGCCAAGCCGCCAGCCAATTATGATCCAGCGCGACCGGGCAAGCGTCCCGACCCGTTTGCTGATGAAAAACCGCTGTTCAGTATTACCGCGCAGAACATGGCTGAGTATGCAGATCAACTGTCGGCGGGGACCAAGGAAATGCTCCGGCAATATCCTACTTTCCGACTGGATGTTTACCCGACCCATCGAACTGCCAGCTATCCACAGTACGTACTGGATAACACGCTGAAAAACGCCCAGACCTGTGAGCTGGCAGAAAACCGCCTGCAACTGGCTGGTGAGTGCTATGGCGGTGTGCCCTTCCCGATTCCGAAGAATGGTTCGGAGGTGATGTGGAACCGTACCCTGAAATATGACCAGTACGCTTATGAATCGCCAGCACAGACCTCGACCATGGTTGACTCCCGTGGGCGCGTGATTGAAACCGGTGCGTTCGAGTACTGGCAGACTTTCCCGCACTATGAGCCGAGCCGCACCACACCGATCAGCAAGGAAGAAATGCTCGAGTACGGGCGTATCGACTGGACCGGGCCGGCGCGTAAGGCCGGGGAGAAGCTGGTAATCCACGACAACGTGGATATGCTCAACGTCGGTCGCCGCGCCTGGTCCTATCTTCCTGGCCAGCGTCGGGTGAAGCTGTCACCGGACGTGGCCTATGACACCCCCAGCCCAGCTGGCGGCGGCATTGGCACCACCGACGATACCCAGGTGTTCTACGGTGCCCAGGATCGCTACAACTTCGAGCTGGTCGGTCGTCAGGAAATGTTCATTCCCTACAACACTTTCAAGCTGCACGACAACGAGCAGTGCTCCACCAGCCAGGTGTTTACCCCGAATCACATGAATCCGGATTGTGTGCGCTGGGAACTGCACCGCGTCTGGGTCGTCGAGGCGACTCTGAAAGATGGCATGCGTCACGTCTATCCGCGTCGTACCTTCTACTGGGATGAGGATATTCCGGCGGTGGGCATGGCCGACAACTATGACGATGCCGGCAAGATCTACCGGGTGACCCGTACCCATTACTACCCCTTCTACGAAACCCATGGTCATAACACCCATGAGTTCGTGGTGCATGACCTGGCCAGTGGTGGGTATGTACGTCAGGCCTACACCCCGGCCAGTGGCAACATGATGGTGGTCACGCCGGCGGACAAGGCTCACCCGCCGCGTTTCTACCAGTCCTCCAGCCTGGCCAGTGGCGGCGTTCGCTGATCACAGAGGCATAGCCGACCTCGGTCGGCTGTGCCGGAGAGGGAGGAGCCATGACCATCTCGGAATCAGTACTGGAGCAGTTGGTGGCCGAGCGGGGTATTCGTCAGGCCATCAATCGTTATATGCGTGGGCAGGATCGTCTGCTACCCGAGCTGCAGATGTCGGCTTTCCATGAGGATGCCTGGGTTGACTGCGGACTGTTCGCCGGGCCGGCGGCTGAGTTTGTCGGATTCGCACAGGGGTTTCTGGGTGACTGCGATGGCAGTCAGCATCTGATCGGGCAGGTGGATATTGAAGTGAGCGGCGATACGGCGCAGGGGGAGGTCTATTTCCTTGCCCAGCACCGGATCACCGAGGACGGTGAGAAAAAGGACTTGTTCGTCGCAGGTCGTTATCAGGATCAGTACCAGTGCCGGGATGGGCGCTGGGCCATTATCCAGCGCAAGGAAATCGTCGACTGGGCGCGTACCGATGCAGCAGCGGACAGCTTCCTGGCGCAACAGCCGAGCTTGCATCTGGCTAGGCGTGGAGTGGATGGCTGAGTCAGGACGCTGACTATAAACACAAGAACAAGGCGGGCGAAGAACATGAGATTGCACAACAAGGTCGCGCTGATTACTGGTGCTGCGTCGGGTATTGGTGAAGGTATTGTACGGTTGTTTGCCGAGCAGGGTGCACGGGTGCTGGCAACCGATATCAACGATGAGGCCGGCCGCAGGGTGGTGCAGAGCCTGCCGGGCGACTGTCACTATCTGCATCTGGATGTGGCCCGTCTGGCCGACTGGCGTGATGCGGTGGCCTGGGCGGAGCAGCATCTGGGGCCGGTGGAGATCATGGTGCACAGTGCCGGCATTTCCTTTCCCGCACACATCGAGGCTGTGGATGAGGCGGCCTGGCATCAGCACATGAATGTTCATGGACTGGGTACCATGCTCGGTTGTCAGAGTGTTCTGGACAGCATGAAGAAGTTGGGCAAGGGCTCCATCATCAATATTTCCAGCGTGGAAAGCATCCGCCCCGGCCCGCTGTTCGTGGCCTATGGTGCAGCCAAGGCGGCCATGGATGCGGTGACCAAGACAGTAGCGCTGCATTGTGGCGAGAAGGGTTACAACATCCGGGTTAACTCCGTACATCCGGCGGCCACCCGTACGCCACTGGTACAGCAGTATCTGGACAGCGCGGCAGATCCGGCGGCGCTGGAACAAATCTATGCCGGCATGCAGCCGTTGGGGCGTATCGCCGAAGTGTCGGAAATTGCCAGCGCCGTGCTGTTCCTGGCCAGCGATGAAGCCAGCTTCATGACAGGCCATCAGATGTATGTGGATGGTGGTGTGCTGGCCAAGCCCTACCCGGCTGGAGAAGGAGCATGAATATGCCCACCTCGGAGACGCTGTTGGCGGAACTGGCAACGCTGCTGGACAAGCAACAACTGCATGAACTCAATGTGCGCTATTGCATGGGAGTGGATCGCAGGGATCAAGCCTTGCTGACATCACTGTGGAGCGAGTCGGGCAGCATCGATTTCGGCCTGTTCAAGGGCAGCGCCAGGCAGTTCTGCGAGCTGATCGCCCTGGATAACCCGGCGGTTCGGATCGCCCACCATTTTGCCTCCAACGAACTGTTCGAGATCCAGGGCGATATAGCCACAGGACAGAGTTATGTAATTGGTACCACGGTCAATGTGCTGGAAGATGGCAGCCTGCAGGATCAACTGGCCGGCGGGCGCTATCTGGATACCTACATCCGGGACAATGGCCGCTGGCTGTTCGCCAGCCGACTGTTTGTCATTGACTGGCTACATGCGCAGAATACGCTGGCGGATTACCAGTCGGGTATTGCTGCTGCTGCGGTAAACGGCAAGTCCTCGACCGAGGACATTGCCTACCGCTTTTACAACAAGAGGTAAGAGGAAAGCCCCATGGATAACTTCCATCATGTAATGAACGCCGGTGATCTGGAACCCGGCCAGTCGAGGGCAGTGGAGATTGAGGGGGTGAGTGTGCTGGTGTGCAACGTCAAGGGCGAATACCTTGCCGTGGAAAACCGTTGCACCCACCAGAACTCGGCGCTGGAGGGTGGCCGCATTCGCAACGGCATGATCGCCTGCCCGTTGCATGGGGTGCTGTTCGACCTGCGTAGCGGCTGCGGCCGAGGCCCGCTGGGCAAGGTGCCGTTGCGTACCTTTGATATCAAGCTGGTTGGTGACGAGATTCATGTAGGGAAGTCGGCAGCTGCTACAGCCGATGCCTGATTTGACTTGTATAAAAACAGTCTAATTTGATTGTTTGGTTGGCTGTTCGGGATTGACAATAAATACAAATAGATGAGGAGACAACCATGGAACTGATCAAGGTTCATCCGTTGACCATGGATGGTCGCGACGCAAGCCTGCTGCGCGGCGACCCCATGACTGGGGATCGTTATTACTCCCGCGAGTTTGCCGAGCGTGAGTGGGAGCACATGTGGACGAAGATCTGGCATGTGGCCGGCCGTACCGCCGAGCTGGAGGAAGCCGGGGATTATCTGGTACACGATTTCATGCATGAGTCGGTCATCGTGGTGCGCCAGGACGATGGCAGCTTCAAGGCGTTCTACAATACCTGCGGGCACCGGGGCCAACGGCTGGTCTGGGACAACTCCCATGCCGGTGCTGGGTTTCATTGCCCCTATCATGGCTGGTTGTGGGGGCGTGACGGGATACTCAAGAGTGCCCAGGACCCGGAAGACTTTCCCGGTGGCAATCCCTGCGGCAAGCTGAAACTGCAGGAGCTGCGCTGCGATACCTGGGGTGGCTTCATCTGGTACACCATGGATGACCAGGCGCCACCGCTGCTGGAATATCTGGAGCCGATGCCCGAGCTGTACAAGAACTACCCGATGGATACGGCGGTGCGGGTGTTCTGGATGAAGATCAACCTGAAGACCAACTGGAAGTTCGCCACCGACAACTTCAGCGAGTCCTACCATACGCGCACGGCCCACCCCCAGGTGCCGCCCTTCATTGATCAGGATGTGGATAGTGCACGCCACGAGATGTTCCCCCGCGGGCACGGTCGTACCGTGCAGCCGATGCGTCCATCCCTGACTGACCGTCTGCCCGACGGTGCACCTCAGCCGTTTGATGACTTGCTGCGCCAGTGGGATATCGATCCAGACAGTTACCCTGACTTCGAAACCAAGGCAATTCAGGGTTGGCTTGATCTCAAGGCAGCCAAGAAGCGCCTGTGGAAGGAGCGTGGCTATAACCATTATGAGCGAATGACGGATGAGGAAATTACCGACAGTCCGCATACGGTGATCTTTCCCAACGTGACTATTTCCTTCCTGCCGGATCAGCTGATCTTCTTCCGCACCGAGCCGCATCCTGACGACCCGAACCTGTGCACCTTCGATCTGTGGTGCATGGTCTACCCGGTGGAGGGGCAGACCGAGGTGGATTCGATCATGGCCGGCATGCAACCGCTGGAAGAGGCCGAATTGCAGGTGCGCGACTTCGATGACGGTCGAGGTGTCCCGGAGATCGTCGACCAGATCGTCTATCAGGACATGCTGCTGGCTGACGGTCAGCAACGCGGCATCCGCTCGCGCGGCTACAAGGATACCGTCCTGTGCAACCAGGAAACCCGGGTGCGCTTCTTCCATGAAGTGCTGAACGATTATCTCGAAGGCCGCGTATGACACGCGGCCCGCTCGGGAGGTTCATTGCAACAGGAGGGTGTCATGAGTGAACTGCAGGCCATGCAGGCCCAACTGCAACAGCTGCAGGATCTCGAAGAGATCCGCAGCCTGCGTCATCGTTACGCCTATCTGGCGAATATTGTCGACGGCCAGCCGGGTGATCCGGAGGAGTTTGCCCGGCTGTTTGCCGAGGATGGCACGCTGGATCTGGGGATGGGCCTGGCTACCGGGCGCGCCGAGATAGTGGCGATGATGAAATCCGCCACCACCCAGTGGGTGTGCGCCATGCATTACATGCTCAACCCGGTGATCGAGCTGCAGGGTCAGGTGGCGAAGGGCAAGGTGTCGGGGCTGTTTGCCTTCACCACTCGGAGCAATCCGAGTCCCATCTGGCTGTCCAATATCTATTCGGATAGCTATGTGCGTACCGGAGAGGGCTGGAAATTCCAGTCGGTGGCGATCAAGACCACCTTTGTCGACCCGGCGTTCCAGCGGGCCTATGCCGAGCTGTTGAAGTAATGGCCACGCCAGACGAGCTTTCGGCAAAGGCGGTGAGGCAGCCCATCAGGCAGATAGCCTACTTCGTCGATAATGCCGAGCAGGCAGCCCGGCAGCACCATCAGCTGTTCGGTTCCGGTCCCTTTTTTCTGGTCGAGCATATTCCGCTGTCGGTGTGTCTGCACCGGGGCCAGCCGGCACAGCTCGACCATACCTCGGCCTACGGGCAGTGGGGCGGGATCATGGTCGAGTTCTGTCAGCAGAATAATCCCGGGCCGTCGGTATTCCATGACCATCCGGGTGGCTGCGGAGCGCTGCACCATGTGGCGGTCATGGTCGAGGATCTGGCGGCGGCCATGCAGCAATATGCACAGGCCGGCCATGCCACTGCGCTATATGCCGAGGCGGTGAACGGGCCGGCTTACGCGATGATGGATTGCCTGGTCGGGCTGGGGCACTTCGTCGAGTTGTATGAGGCCAGTGAGCAACTGGTCGGCTTCTACGAGCTGGTCCGTGCGGTTGCACAGGACTGGGATGGGAGCGAGGTGATTCGCCGGCTCCCGGCACACTGATGATAGCGAGGTAGACAGATGGCTAACGTGGTGATCACCGGTGCCAACCGGGGTATAGGGCTGGCGCTGGTCAGGGAATATGTCGCAGCGGGTGATCGGGTATATGCCCTGTGTCGAGTGCCGGCTCAAGCGGCGGAGCTGGCGATGCTGGCTGAGCAGTCCGGCGGGCGTCTGACGCTGCATGCGCTGGACATGGCATCCGGCGCCGGTGTCGCTGCAGCGGCCCGGGCGGCGGTGGGTGAGGCGCCGGTGGATGTGCTGTTGAACGTGGCCGGTGTACTTGGAGGAGAGACTGGAGCGGTCACCAGTACCCGGTTTGACGAGGATGACTTTGCCGACTGGCACCATGCCTTCGAGGTGATGACGGTAGGCCCGTTCCGCCTGATCCAGGCGCTGCTGCCCAACCTGATTGCAGCCCGGGGCAAGGCCATGACCGTGAGCAGTCAACTGGCGGCTTCGACCTGGCCCTTCGGCGGCATGTATGCCTACGGAGCCACCAAGGCCGGCGTCAACCGGGTAATGATGAGCCTGGCGATCGATCTGCGTGATCAGGGCGTGTGTGTGGCCAGTATCCATCCGGGCTATGTGCAGACCGATATGGGTGGGCCGACCGCCGATATCACTCCGCAGAAAAGTGCTGCCGGTATCAGATCGGTGGTCGAGCAACTGGCGCTGGATAACAGCGGTAATTTCTTCAAGTGGAATGGCGAACTGCATCCCTGGTAAGGGGCTCTCGCTGTATGCGGTATTGCAATCCGATTTTCTGACAACAAGAACAAGAGGTGGAAATGAGCAGATTGAATGGCAAGGTGGCCCTGGTCACCGGTGGTGCATCCGGCCTGGGCGCAGCTGATGCGCGCCTGCTGGCCGAGCAGGGCGCGCGGGTGATCGTCACCGATATCGACAGTGAGCAGGGCGAGGCGGTGGCGGCGCAGATTCCCGGTGCTCTGTTCCTGGCCCATGATGTAGCCGATGAAGCGCAGTGGATCAGTGTGCTGGAGGAGGTCAGACAGCGTTTCGGTCGGCTTGACGTACTGGTCAACAACGCCGGCTTCGTCAGCTTCTCCACGGTGGAGGAGCAGTCCCTGGAGCAGTTCCGGCGGCACCTTCAGGTGATGACCGAGGGGACATTCCTTGGTTGCAAGCATGCCATCGCGCTGATGAAGGAGCGTGGTGGTTCCATCATCAACATATCTTCTGTGGCGGCGCTCAAGGGCATTGCCGAGGTGTTTGCCTACACCGCTGCCAAGGGCGCGATTGCCGCCATGGGCCGTAGCATTGCCGTGCATTGTCAGAATCAGGGTTACCCGATTCGCTGCAATACCATCCTGCCCGGCGCCCACGACACTCCCATGACTGTCAAGGCGCTGAGTGAGCTGGCAGGCGCGGATACCGATGCTCTGACCCAACTGCACGAAGTGGGTCAGGGGCGGCCGGAGGATGTCGGTAATCTGGTGGTTTTTCTCGCCAGTGATGAGTCACGTCAGATCAATGGTGCCCAGTTGGTCATCGACAACGGTGAAACCATCAAGTGAACCCGTGCCGGGTGTATAGCCCGGCTGCCAGTCTGATGACGGAGAGCAGGAACATGAATGCGCATAATAAGAACATACTGAACGGCCTGCCCGGTGATGACCGGGGCTTGGCTCCGGGTGAGGCCCGCTGTCCCGGGCGCACGGTCCAGGACATCATTGCTACCGATCTACATCCGGCGCCGGATGTGCTCAAGCAGCAGAGCTATCGTTACCTGGGCAGCGAGGATGTGCCCTTTGCCCGTTACACCGGCAAGGAGTTCTTCGCCGCCGAGCTGGAGCAGGTGTGGAGCAAGGTGTGGCAGTGGGCCTGCCGGCTGGAGCATATTCCCCAGGTCGGTGACTACTATGTCTATGAGATCGGGCCCTATTCGATTCTGGTGGTCAACACGCCCAAGGGTATCAAGGCTTACCACAACTCCTGTCTGCACCGAGGTACCAAGCTCAAGCCGGAGGAGGGCATGGGTTCCAGCGATCAGCTGCGTTGCCCCTTCCATGGCTGGACCTGGTCGCTGGAGGGTGAACTGGTCAGCGTCCCCTGTGCCTGGGACTTTCCCCATGCCAAGCCGGAGGAATTCAAGCTGCCTGAGGTCCGGGTAGGACTGTGGGGCGGTTTCGTGTTCATCAATCTGGATGAAAACGCTGAGAATCTGGAAAGCTATCTGCAGGAGCTGCCGGAGCACTTCAAGGACTGGGACATGGAGCACCGCTTTACCGAGCTGCATGTTGCCAAGGAGTTGCCCTGTAACTGGAAGGCCGCCGTCGAGGCGTTCCTCGAGGCCTACCATGTGATCGAGACCCATCCCCAACTGCTGCCGGGGACCAATGATGCCAACGTGCAGTACGATACCTACAGCCAGCATATAACCCGTTTCTATTCGGCCAGTGGCACCAGCAGTCCGCATCTGGAGCGGCCCCTGTCCGAACAGGAGCTGGTGGATGCGATGCTGATCGGCGACCGTTCCATGGTCAATGATGAGCTGCAGGTCAGGGAGGGTGAGACCGCGCGGATCGTCATGGCCCGGTTCCTGCGCAAGTTGATGGGTGAGAAGTACCAGGTGGATCTGGATCATTTCTCCGATGCTGAGATCATCGACACCATCGAATACCACGTCTTTCCGAACATGGTGCTGTTCCCCGGCCTGTCGCTGCCGATGGTCTACCGTTTCCGCCCTCTGGGTTGCGACCCGGACCGCAGCCTGTTCGAAATCCTGTTTCTGCGCCCCTTCGCGCCAGGCACCGAGCGCCCCGAGGCGCCTGAGGTGGCGATGGTCAAGGAGGAGGAGTCCTATGCGGTGGCCGAAGGCCTGGACCCTTACCTGGCCCATGTGTATGACCAGGACACCTCCAACATGCGGGCCCAGCAACAGGGCTTCAAGGCGGCGAAGAAGCAGGGTGAGACCCTGGGCAACTACCAGGAGGTCCGTATTCGTCATTTCCACAAGGTGCTGGACGGCTATCTCCAGCAGTCCTGACTATCGGGAGCCGGGGGCGTGAGCCCCCGGGATGAGATATGGCAAAAGTGTTCACCCTGTTGCGCCGCAGGGAAGGGTGGAGTCAGGTCGAGTTCAGTGACTACTGGAGCAGCACCCATAGGGAGCATGCCCTGGACCTGGCCCGGGCCGGATTCTTCAGTGGCTACGTGCAGAATCATCTGCTGGCGCCACCACTGGACTCGGCCTGGCCGGTGGCGGATGGCATTCCGGAGATCTGGGTGCCGTCCATCGACTCCCTGGCCGAGATCGCCGCTTCTGAAGTCTATCGGCAGGGAGCCGAGCCGGATGAAGCGAATTTCACGGATGGAAACATACGTTCCTATATTCATGCCGAGGGTGGTAGTCAGGGTGCAAGGCAGTGGCCGTCGCCATCAGCGGCCGGAGCACATATACGTTATATGGCATTTGTGCAGGGGCATGTTCCCGCGTCGGTAATTGAAGTGGCCATGCCTGCCGGTGGAGTTGGGGTGGTAGATATATTCAACACTCTGTCGGCAAGTGATGGCGAAACTCCCTGTCTGGTCATCAGTGGTTTCTGTGAAAGTATCGCTACTGCACAGAACATATTGAAAGAACTGGTAGGCAAGTTGCTTGCTACTGCCTCTGCCGAACTTATTGGTGCAGGGGTATATGACGCAAAAACAGTGGTTGATCCGCAAACCGGTCAATGGTGACAAGTGGGGCGGCTGATATAGCCCCACGGTAACTGTCAGGCCCCGTACGAGCGAAAACAATAATGAAAAACACGTATGACTATATTGTGGTGGGTGCCGGTTCGGCCGGTTGTGTGCTGGCCAACAGGTTGTCCGCCGACCCTGCGGTCAGTGTATTGCTGCTGGAAGCCGGAGGGCGCAATGACAGTCCGTTGGTGAACATGCCCAAGGGCATCGCCAAACTGGTCGGCAGTGCCGAGCATACCTGGCAATACAGTATTGCCCAGCGCCGTACCGAACACAGCGCTACTGCGGAAACCTGGATTCGTGGCAAGGGGCTGGGCGGCTCCTCGGCGATCAACGGCATGATCTGGTCCCGTGGGCAGCCGGAGGATTACCAGCAATGGGAAGATCTGGGCTGTCCCGCCTGGGGCTGGACGCAGATGCAGGCGACCTTTCAGGCGCTGGAGGCGCACCACGCGGATGATGAGCGGCCGGTGTCCATCACTCAGGGCGGCGACTATCGCTATCCACTGACCGAAGACCTGATCAGGGCCGGTGAGGAACTGGGGCTGCAGCGTACCGATGATCTCAATGCGCTGCCCAGTGCGCGGGTCGGCTACTACAGTCACAACATTCGTAACGGCCGGCGGGTCAGCAGTGCCCGGGCCTTCATTACGCCAGCGGCGGGGCGGCGCAACCTGCGGGTGCAGACCGGGGCCCTGGTGCAGCGGGTGGTATTCGACGGCAAGCGGGCGACGGCGGTGGAGGTCAGGCTGGCGGGCAAGGTGCAGCGTTTTACCTGTCGCCGGGAAATCATCCTGGCAGCCGGGGCGCTGGAAAGTCCCAAGCTGCTGCAACTGTCCGGCATCGGCCCGTCTGAGGTGCTGGCCCGCGCCGGTGTGGCGCAGATCCATGAAAGCGCGGTGGGGCGGCACATGCGTGAACACCTGTCGTTCGCCATGCCGTTCCGTATCAACAGCGCTGCGGGTAACCATCGGCACTTCTACGGCTTCGGCCTGTTCAAGAGCCTGCTGAGCTATCAGTTCCAGCGTCGGGGCGCCCTGGCAACCGGCCCGTTTGAGGTTGGCGCCTTTGTCCGGGTGGGTGAGCAGCCCGGACCGCCGAATCTGCAGCTGTATATGGGCGGCTATACCTTTGCCCTGAGTGATGACAACCATCCGGTGCCGTTGGCGCAGGTTGACCGTCAGCCGGGGCTGTCGATCTATGGTCAGCTGTTGCAGCTGACCAGTGAGGGGCATGTCAGCATCACCAGTGCGGACCCGGCGGCCCAGGCAGAGATAGTGCCGAACTGGCTGACCACCGAGCACGACTGCCGGATGGCGGTGGATACCGTCCGCTACATTCGCAACTACGCCGCCCAGTCGGCGCTGGCCCGGCACGGAGCCACCGAGCTGCTGCCGGGGGCTGAATGTCAGACCGACGAGCAGATTCTGGATGCCTTCCGCCGGCTGTCCACTTCCGGCCTGCATGGCACGGGCACCTGCCGCATGGGCCAGGACGATATGGCGGTGGTGGATGAAGAGTTACGGGTGAAGGGTGTCGAAGGGCTGCGGGTAGCAGACTGTTCGGTGATCCCGGTGCTGATCTCGGGTAATACCCATGCGCCGGCCATGGCGGTGGGCTGGCGAGCAGCGGACATGATACTCGCGCAGCCCTGAGCCTGCTCGCATACCAGGCAGGCGGAATGACCAGCAGACAGAGTTCCCGGCTGATGTGCCGGGACTGACAAGGGGAAGTATGACCATCGAATTCAACTATCTCATCGGCGGTAACTGGGTGGCTGGGGAGGCCGAACACTGGGTAGAGGATCGCTGCCCATCGGATCAGGAGCAGCTGTTGAGCCGGTTCCGGCAGTTGACGGCCGGTCAGGTCAGACAGGCCGTGGATGCCGCGGTCGAGGGGGCTACCCTCTGGCGTGCCACCTCGCCGGTGGCTCGGGGTGCGGTGCTGCTCAGGGCGGCCGGAATACTGCGCCGGCAGGCGGAGGAGATGACCCGGACCATTGCCCTGGAGAACGGCAAGACCTTCGCCGAGGCCAGCGTCGAAGTGGTCAAGAGCGCCGAGTTCCTCGAGTTCTATGCCGCTACCGCGCGCTTGCCCCAGGGCGGCATGATTGCCGACGGGCGCCCGGGAACACGGGCGATGGCACTGGTGGAGCCGGTGGGGCTGGTGGTGATGATCACCCCCTGGAATGATCCCATGCTGACCCCGGCGCGCAAGCTGGGCCCGGCGCTGATCAGCGGCAATGCGGTCATTCTCAAGCCGGCCCGGGAAACGCCACTGGCGGCCCTGCTGATCGTCCAGGCTCTGGTCGAGGCCGGTCTGCCGGATGGGGTGCTCAATCTGGTACTCAGCGAGCACGATGTGTTCGATCGGGAGGTGCTGGCCAGACCTGAAGTGGCTGCGGTGACCTTTACCGGCTCCACTGCCGTGGGGTTGGAGCTGGGTCGCAGGCTGGTCGGGCGCAATGTACGGCTGCAGACCGAAATGGGCGGCAAGAATGCCTCTGTGGTGCTGGCGGATGCCGACCTGGACATGGCGGCGAATACCATTGCTGCCGCCGCTTTTGGCCAGGCTGGCCAGCGCTGCACCGCCACCAGTCGGGTGCTGGTGCAGTCACAGGTACATGATGCACTGGTAGACAAGTTGCTGGCTGCCGTTGCCCAGCTGACCCCGGGGCCGAGCCTGACTGAAGGCGTTCGTCTGGGGCCGTTGGTCAGTCGCCGCCAACAGCAGGAGGTGCTGGGGCATATTGCTGGCGCCCGGGAGTCTGGTGCGACCATTCTGTGTGGCGGTGAGGCACCGGCTGACAATGCTCTGGAACGGGGCTGCTTTGTGCTGCCGACAGTCATTGCCGGGGTCACTGGGCAGATGCCGATCTGGCGCGAGGAAGTGTTCGGGCCGGTATTGGCAGTGATGTCGATCGATTCCTTCGACGAGGCGCTGCAGGCGGTCAACGACTCACCCTATGGGCTGTCGGCGGCGCTGTTCAGTAATGATCTGCGCTATGCCCAGCGTTTTATCGATGAAGTTGATACCGGTCAGGTGTCGGTCAACCTGCCGACCTCAGGCTGGGATGTACACCAGCCCTTCGGCGGCTTCAAGGAGTCCGGGTCGGCATTCAAGGAGCAGGGGCTGGAAGGACTGCGCTTCTACACCCGCAACAAGATGGCGGCGATTCGTTACGACTGGTAATGCAAGCGGGGGCAGGTCCTGAAGTCCGGAGCTGTTCCCTGTGGTGTGGGCGAGTGCTTGTCTCAGGCGGGTACGGTCACCGCCTGGATCTGCTGCCTGATCTGGGCGCTGAGGGAAACAGGGCGATGATTGTCTGGATCAACGAAGACATGCACGAAATAGCCGGCCGCCGCCGGCTTATGCTCGCCGGACTTGAACAGCCCCACCTCGTACCGCAGGCTGGAGTTGCCGACCCGGGCGATGCGTACTCCGGCCTCGATTGTTTCGGGGAAGGAGATGGGGGCGTAATAACGGCACTGGCTTTCCACGCACAGGCCGACCGCACGGAAGTTCGGGTTACGCAATATTTTCTTCTCCAGCAACATGCGGGTAACCGCAGTATCAATGAAGGAATAGTATTCGACATTGTTGACATGACCATAGGGGTCACCATCCATCCAGCGGGTGGGAATATCAACCCAATAGAAATATTGATCTCTTTGTTCATTATTGTTTTCGTGCATTGGAGTTGTCTCCTGATTGTTGTATCGGTTATTTATATTACTGCCATGTGAAGAATTAGTTTTTGCATCACTCTTGTCAATACTGGAGCCGGGTTTTCGAGTTTGATGGTCTGACAAATTAAAACTGGGAGAGATGGGAGTGGATGAGGTTGAATGCGTGGTAGTCGGAGCAGGTGTGGTCGGTCTGGCGGTTGCCCGGGCGCTGGCGCTGAGTGGTCGGGAAGTATTGATACTGGAAGGGGAAGACTGTTTCGGCAGTTGGACAAGTGCTCGTAACAGCGAGGTTATACATGCCGGTATATATTATCCACAGGGTTCGTTGAAGGCACATACCTGTGTCCGTGGACGTGATCTGCTGTACGACTATTGTCAGACTCACGGGATTGCCCATCACCGCTGCGGCAAGCTGATAGTGGCTACCGATGATACGCAGTTGCCAGCATTGCAACAGATTGCCGAGGCTGCCCGGCGCAACGGGGTGGATGATCTGCACCAGCTCAGTGCTGCACAGGCGGTCGAACTGGAGCCCCGGCTCAGCTGTGTCGGGGCGTTGCTGTCCCCATCCACCGGCATCATCGACTCTCATGCCTACATGCTGTCGCTGCTCGGCGAGGCCGAGGCCCACGGCGCCGTGCTGGCCTGTCGCAGTCGGGTGACCGGGTTGCGCTGGAGTGCTGAAGGCTGTGAGGTCTGCATCAATGATGAAGCGCAGCCGTTGCTGAGGACTCGGCTGCTGATCAACTCCGCCGGACTAGCGGCGCCGGCGCTGGCTGCATTGCTGGAGGTTTTGCCAGCGGAGCATGTGCCCCGGTCCTACTACGCCAAGGGCAGCTATTACACTCTGGCTGGGCGGGCGCCTTTCTCGCGTTTGATCTACCCGGTTCCCGAGCCTGGGGGCTTGGGGGTGCACCTGACCCTGGACCTGGCCGGGCAGGCCCGTTTCGGGCCTGATGTGGAATGGGTGGAGAAACCGGATTACCGGGTCGATCAGGCTCGTGCGGAGGGCTTCAATGAGGCCATCCGGCGCTACTGGCCGGAGCTGCGGTCTGATGCGCTCAGTCCGGGGTATGCAGGAGTACGGCCCAAGATATCCGGACCGGATCAACCGGCGGCGGACTTTCTCCTGTCCGGCCCGGCACAGCATGGGTGTGCTGGTGTCATCAATCTGTTCGGTATCGAGTCACCGGGGCTGACCTCCTCGCTGGCCATTGCCGAGCTGGTGGTCGAGATGGCTGATCAGGCGGAGCAGGGGGAGCGGGGATGAGGCATTACGGGGATTTCGACTACATCATCGTCGGTGCCGGCTCCGCCGGTTGCGTGCTGGCCAACCGGCTGAGTGCCTGCGGATGCTATCGGGTGCTGCTGCTGGAGGCCGGTGGCCGGGACAGCAATCCGTGGATTCACATTCCTCTGGGCTATGGCAAATTGTTCAAGGATCGTCGGGTCAACTGGCTGTATGAAACCACACCCCAGACACAGCTGTACAACCGACGTATTGCCCAGCCTCGGGGCCGGGTGCTGGGCGGCTCCAGCTCGATCAATGGTCTGGTTTATATCCGTGGCCAGCAGCAGGATTTTGATGACTGGCGCGATGCTGGCAATCCCGGCTGGGGCTGGGATGATGTGTTGCCCTACTTCCTCCGGGCCGAGGACCAGGTGCGCGGTGCTGATGCCTTCCATGGGGTTGGGGGCCCGCTGGCGGTATCCGATCAGAGCGAGCCCCATCCGTTGTGTGATGCCTTCATTGCTGCGGCCGAGCAGCATGGCCTGCCGCGCAACCCGGACTTCAACGGGGCGACTCAGGAGGGGGTGGGCTATTATCAGACCACCTCGCGCCGGGGGCTGCGCTGCAGTGCAGCCACTGCCTATCTGAAACCGGCCCGACATCGTTCCAATCTGACCCTGGTGACCCGAGCCCAGGTGACTCGGCTGCGTTTTGCCGGGCTGGTTGCCAGCGGGGTGGAGTGGCTGGGCAAGGATGGCCCCTGCTATGCCGGGGCCGGTTGCGAGGTGATCCTGGCAGGCGGGGCGATCAACACACCGCAGCTGTTGCAGCTGTCGGGGATTGGTCCGGCGGGGCTGCTGACCGGGCATGGCATCAGGCCGGTGCTGGATCTGCCCGGAGTGGGGGAAGGACTGCAGGATCACCTGCAGGTGCGCATTGTCAATCGTTGCAGCCGGCCCATCACCCTGAATGATGATATGCGCAGCCTGTGGCGGCAGTTGCGGCTGGGGTTGCGGTATGCACTATGGCGCAAGGGGCCGCTGACCGTCAGTGCCGGTTATGCCGGAGCCTTCTACCGGACAGCAGCAGAACTGGCGCATCCGGATGTGCAGGTGCACTTCATCAACTTCAGCACCACCAGGATGGGTGACCGGTTGCATGATTACCCGGGCTTCACCGCCTCGGTGTGCCAGCTGCGGCCGCAGAGCCGTGGGCAGGTGCGGATCAGCAGTGCCGACCCGTTCGGCGCGCCGATCATCGATCCCAACTATCTGGCGGAGGAGGTTGACCGGCAGGCCAGCGTGGCCGGACTCAAGATACTGCGCCAGCTTCTGCGACAGCCGGCCATGCGGCCGCTGGTCGACGGCGAGGTGGAACCCGGTCCGGATTGTCGCTCGGATGACGAACTGCTCGATTACTGTCGCCGCCAGGGTGTGTCCATCTACCATCCGACCTGCACTGCACGCATGGGCAATGATGCCATGGCGGTGGTGGATGAGCGCCTGCGAGTGCGCGGTGTGCAGAGGCTGCGGGTGGTAGACGGGTCGATCATGCCGGCGCTGGTGTCAGGTAATACCAATGCGGCGATCATCATGATCGGTGAGAAGGCGGCGGATATGATTTTGGTGGACCGGACAGACACCGGCGGCGGCACGCGTCCGCTGCAGCGGGACGTGTTGGCGCCAACATCGGCCTGATTTCAGGTTG
Source organism: Halopseudomonas xiamenensis (assembly GCF_014219065.1). Classification (GTDB taxonomy): domain Bacteria; phylum Pseudomonadota; class Gammaproteobacteria; order Pseudomonadales; family Pseudomonadaceae; genus Halopseudomonas; species Halopseudomonas xiamenensis. The sequence continues at coordinate 129,593 of NZ_JACLGO010000009.1, read as the reverse complement.
CTTCTGTATCGGGTGGATAGTAAATTAAAAACGATCTTGTTGGTTTGTTTGTAGAATACTGCGATATGTATTTAGCCTTGATTCCATAACAACATGAAGGTGGGTTTATGCGCTTCAAATTGATGTCCCTGGCTATTGCCATCAGCTGCACGGCGGGCACCCATGTATCCGCTGCCGTATCCCCTGAAGAGGCTGGCCAGCTGGGTGATAGTTTGACCCTGTGGGGGGCCGTTCAGGCGGCCAACGAGGACGGAACCATCCCGGCCTACACTGGCGGCATAGGCGCTCCGGCCAGCTATGATCCCGCCAGGCCAGGCATACGTCCGGACCCCTATGCTGATGAGACGCCGGTGTTGGTGATCGATGCGAGTAACTATCTGGACCACAAGGAACGGCTGACCACTGCCTCTATCGCCATGTTCGAGAAGTATCCGGACTTCAGAATGGAGATTTACCCGTCGCACCGCACTGCGCGTTATCCCGAATTCTACCTGCAGAATGCGGTCCGCAATGCGACCAGCTGCGAGACCGGGGAGAACGGTCTGCGGCTGGTCAACTGCTATGCCGGTACGCCTTTCCCGATTCCCAGGGCGGGCATCGAGGCCATGTGGAACCAGTTCATGAAATACTCGGGTGCCGCTTACAAGATCGAGGATGTCCGGTCCACTGTGGTAGACCGGCGCGGCACCATCATGAATACCATGTTCCAGGGTCAATGGAACCAATATCCGATCTGGGCCAACCCGCCGGAAGGGGTGCTGAAGGGGGATGAGGTCCATGAGATGATCTATAACGACTACACTGGCCCGGCGCGTAAAAGCGGGGAAAAGCTGGTCCTGCACGATTCCCTGGACATGGCCAGCAACCCTCGCCGTGCCTGGTCCTATCTACCGGGGCAGCGCCGGGTAAAACTGGCTCCGGATGTGGCTCACGATACCCCCTCATCGACTGCAGCGGGGATCGGTACGGTGGATGACTCGATGGTGTTCTATGGCTCATTCGAGCGTTTTGATTGGGAGCTGGTTGGCAAGCAGGAAGTGTATCTTCCCTACAACATGTTCAAACTCTACGACAAAGACCATGCCTGCAATCAGGACCAGGTGGTGCTGACCAAGAGCTTCATGAATCCCGAGTGTGTGCGGTGGGAACTGCACCGGGCGTGGGTAGTCCAGGCGACCTTGAAAGAGGGCAGCCGGCATATCTACCCCAAGCGTACTTTCTATTGGGATGAAGACCTTCTCGGGGTGGGCATGAGCGTCAATTATGATAGCTCCGGTGCGGCCTATCGGGTGGTGCAGTCCGAGTCGATTCCCAAGTACGAGAAATATGGTCATAACAGCGGTGCCTTCGTGACTCATGACCTGGCCAGTGGCGCCTATGCCCGTCAGGCCTACAGCAATGGTGATAGCGGTGTGGTGGATATCGAGCCGCTGCCCAGCCGTTTCTTCTCGCCCCAATCTCTCAGTGGCGGTGGAGTGCGCTGATCCTCCTCTTTGTTGACATGAACCTCTGGGGCTGAGCACCCGGAGGCTTCTATCGGAACGAAGAAGGTTGTTCCACCTGAGGTATCCTCTAATGAAAAGACCGCATCAGGCGTGCTGCCTGATGCGGTCTTGTATGCCTGTCTTGTTGGTAGTCAGGCGCTTTGGCGCGTGAGTTTGGTCAGGCCGGCCTTGTGGATCGGCTCACCAAAGTCGATACGGGTAAAGCGGTTCTGCAGCTTGGTTTCCTCGTCACCGACGTTATTGGTGACCGGTGAGCTGCCCTTGATCTCGGGGCGTTCTACCCGCACCACATCGTCGCCGACAAAACGCATGGACAAGCTGCGACGGGTCGAGCCAGGAGCTGTGCCGCCGCCACCATGCAGGGTGCTGGTATGGAAGATCAGCACGTCTCCCCGTTTTACCGGGCAGGTGACAATGTCCCATTTCTCCCGTTCTGCCTCGATGTTGGGCAGGCGCGGCATATCCTTTTCATCATAGAGGGGCAGGGTGTCATCCTCAGCGGCGAAGAAGGAACCGTTGAACAGGGTCTGGCGATGTGAGCCACGGATGACTTCCAGGGCGTGGGCCTCGTCGACATCGTGCATGGGGATCCAGAACACCGCGATCTTGCTGCCGTCGATCGGCAGATAGGGGGTGTCCTGATGCCAGGGCGTACGACGCACCGGGCGGTTGTCACCCTCCTTGTAGAACAGCTGGTCGACGAAGTACCAGACGTCGTCGGAGCCGAACAGGCCGGCGGCGATATCCACGATCGGGGTCTCCCGGAACATGGCCTGGAAGGTCGGCTTCTGGCTGGAGTCTTCCTCACACTGCATGAAACGGCCGCCACCCTGGGGGTAGAGGTCCTGGGCCAGCGGGCCGGGGTTCTCAAAATTGTAGTTGTAGGCCTGTTCGATGACCTGCATGGCCTTCTCGTCGAAGGCGTTGCGAATGATCACGGCACCATCACGCATGAAGCGCTCGTGGAGCGAATCGACCTGGTCCAGAGTGGCTTCGATTTCAGCTACGTTTCCCATTTGAATCATCCTCACCAATCTGTCTGTCAATCTTTCTTGTGCACTGCAGTCACGGAGTCGGGCATCGGCAGCTTGGGCGCTTCGTAGAAATGCGCGATTTTCCAGGTACCATTCACCCTGCGCAGCTTGAGGTCGTAGTAGACGTACACGTGCACGTCAATGCCGCTGACGGAGCGGCCCAGACCGCCGATATAGGCGTAGACGCTGGCATTGTCCCCGGCGAGTTCCTTGACCTGGAAGTTTGAAAGGACATGCATGTGATGGGACATGTCCTGAAAGACACCTTCGTAGAACTTGCGGATCTGCGCATGACCTTCATAGCGCGGCAGCTGCAGGCCGGTGAGGTCCAGAACCGCGTCTTCGGTGAAGTTTTCCATCATGAAGTCGAGGTCGGAGAGCTTGTCCACTGCTTCACAGTAGCGTAGTACCGCCTCTTCCAGAGCGGTCTTTTCAAGCAGGTACTCGATGGTCATTGTCATTGTGATTATTCCTGTTCTTGTTTTAGATGGTGCCCAGGGTTGTGGTGAGCTGGATCCGGGTGTTGCCACTGGTAATCCAGACCGCCCCTCCGGTTGGGGTTATCGCGGGCAGGCGGAGCAGCTGCGACTAATGTAAACAGTACAGAATGTTTTTTATTTGTGCAAGCAGGGTCGGACCGCTCGTTGCAAGTGTTTTCCCGGCGGTGGGAAGGGGCTGGCGGAGTGAATGCTGGTGTGTAGATCAAACCGGTATTGCAGGCTTGCATAGGTAAAAAAGTCGTAGTACCTTGTTAAAAAAACGTACCTGTCGGTTTTTAATAACGGGTCGCAAAAATAAAACCAATAAGGAATAGGCCAATGAGCTCTGAGCTGCTATTCACTCCTTGCGCAGGTGTGCCGGGACACTCTACCCAGGCCGGTGCTCTGCCCTTGCGCGTCGCCACCTTCTCCCTCCGGCATCTGCTGTACAGCTGGCTGCGCTACGGTCTGGCGCTGATGCTGTTCCTGCTGAGTCTGGCCAGCTTTGCCTTCCAGAACCCGACCGAGGTTCCTTCCATGCACAGTGACAAGGCGGCTAGCAGTCCGCTGACCGCGGTGGCCAAGGCCGGTGATCGCATGGTGGCGGTGGGTCAGCGTGGCCATATTCTCTGGTCCGATGATGCTGGATTGAGTTGGACCCAGGCCAGTGTGCCAGTCAGCAATGACTTGGTGGCGGTGTCCTTTGCCTCCGCCAGCCATGGCTGGGCGGTCGGCCATGGCGGGGTGGTGCTCAACAGCGAGGATGCCGGTCAGAGCTGGACGTTGCAGCTCAATGGTGAGCAGACCACCGATCTGATCAGGAACTACTACCAGAGCCGCATCGGTGATGAGGAGTTCGCGGACGCGGAGATGCTGCTGGAGCGGGAAAACGTGCTGGTCAGCTTCGGTGGTACCCAGCCGCTGATGGACGTGTATTTCGAGGATGAGCTCAACGGCTATGTTGTCGGCATCTTCAACCGCCTGCTCAGAACCCGTGATGGTGGTCAATCCTGGGAACCATGGGCGCACCGGGTGGATAACCCCCATGAATTGCACTTCTACTCCATCAATGTGGGCGCCGATGGTCTGTACATCACTGGTGAGCAGGGCATGGTCTGGCGTCTCGATGAGGAGCGGCAGTTCTTCGACAGTGTCGCCACGCCCTATACCGGTACCCTGTTCGGCTCGGCGGTGGGTAGCGACCGTGTGGTGGTATTCGGCATGCGTGGCAATGCCTATCTCAGTACCGATCAGGGGCAGAACTGGCAACATCTGGAGATCGATTCGGCAGCGGGCATCACCGATGGTGTGATTGTCGGCAATGACGCCATCGTACTGGTCAACCTGGCCGGGGAGCTGCTGGTCAGCACCGACCGCGGAGTCTCCTTCGAGTCGCAGCCGGTAGCTCGGGTCATGCCGTTCTACGGTCTGGCCCAGATCTCCAGCACCCAGCTGGCGCTGGTCGGTGCCGAGGGCGCTCAGCAGCTGGCTGTGGCCACCCCGGATGCGGTCAGCCGTGAATCCCGAGTATCCCTGTTCTCCGTGGACAGTGTTGTGACAAACAGCGTGGAGCATCGTAATGCCAAACAATAACAACAACATCCAGCAAGGGACCCGGTTGGAGGATTTCGATCCCCGTACCGGTGGACTGATCGAACGGCTGGTGTTCAATCACCGTGTTGCCATCATGCTGTTCTGTCTGATTCTGACGGTGTTCTTCGGTTATCAGCTGAAGGATCTGAAGGTCAGTGCCAGCTATGAAAAGACCCTGCCGCAAAGCCATGAGTATATTCAGAACTATCTGGAAAACCGCGATGAGCTGCGTGGCTTCGGTGACTCGATCCGGGTGGTGATCGAGGCTCGTGAAGGCAATATCTTCAATGCCAGCTATCTGGATACGCTGGCGCGGATCAACGATGAAATCTTCATCCTGCCGGGGGTGGACAGACCCTGGATGAAGTCGATCTTCACCCCGGTGGTGCGCTGGACCGAGGTCACCGAGGAAGGCTTCACCGGTGGTCCGGTGCTGCCCAACAACTATGATGGCAGCGCCCAGAGCATCCGTGATCTGCGGATCAATATCGGCCGGGCGGATGTAGTTGGCAGCCTGGTGGCCAACGACTATCGCTCGAGCATGATAGTGGTGCCGCTGATGGCGCAGGATGCGGATGGCAACCCGATCAACTACAAGCAGCTGGCCGATGCCATCGAGGATATCCGTCAGAAGTACATCAGCAGCGATGAGCACGACGTCAACATCTACGTCATCGGTTTCGCCAAACTGACCGGTGATCTGATTGACGGACTCAACCAGGTCATGCTGTTCTTCCTCGCTGCGGCGATCATCGCTGTGGCCATTATCTACAGCTATACCCGCTGCATGCGTAGTTCGCTGCTGGTGCTGAGCTGCTCGATCGTGGCGGTGGTCTGGCAACTGGGTGCGGTGACCCTGCTGGGTTACGACCTGGACCCCTTCTCCATGCTGGTGCCCTTCCTGGTGGTGGCCATTGGTGTGAGTCATGGTGCCCAGAAGATGAACGGCATCATGCAGGACATCGGTCGTGGTACCCATAAGGTGGTGGCAGCGCGCTTCACCTTCCGTCGCCTGTTCCTGCCCGGCCTGACAGCGCTGCTGGCTGACGTGGTGGGTTTTGCGGTGCTGATGATCATCGACATTCCGGTGATCCGGGATCTGGCGCTGACCGCCAGTATCGGGGTGGGCGTACTTATCTTCACCAACCTGATCCTGGTACCGGTGCTGCTGTCCTATATCGGCGTCAGCCCGAAGGCGGCCCAGCGCAGCCTGAGGGTCGATCAGCGCCGGCCGGGTGTGATCTGGCGCTTCCTGGCGCTGTTTACCCGGCGCAGTTGGGCGGTGGCCTCCATTCTGGTTGCTGCGGTGCTGCTGGCCTGGGGTATCCACATGTCGACCAAGCTGCAGATCGGTGACCTGGATGCCGGGGCACCCGAGCTGCGACCGGACTCACGTTACAACATGGATAATGCCTACATCACCTCACATTACGGGATTTCCAGTGACGTGTTCGCGGTCATGGTGCGGACGCCTGATGATGGTTGCCGTAGCTTTGCCACTCTGACGGAAATGGACCGCTTGTCCTGGCATCTGGCCCAGGTGCCGGGGGTGCAGCGTACCGGCTCGCTGGCCGATACCGTGCGCAGCTACACCGCCGGCATGTTCGAAGGCAACCCCAAATGGGCCACCGTCAGTGACTCCCAGGGGCTGATCGATGCACAGATCGGCAACGCGGTGTCCTGGAACTCCGAGTTCCTCAATACCCGCTGCAACATGATGCCGGTACTGGCTTACCTGGCCGATCACAAGGCCGACACCCTGGACCGGGTGGTTCAGGCTGCCAGCGAGTTTGCCGAGCAGAACAGCACAGAGGATTACCAGTTCCTCTTGGCCGCCGGTAACGCCGGTGTGGATGCGGCGACCAATATCGTGGTCAAGGAGGCCAACCGCAAGATGCTGTTCTATGTCTATGCGGCGGTGGCCCTGCTGTGCCTGATCACCTTCCGCAGCTGGCGTGCAGTGATAGTCGCGCTGGTGCCGCTGATCCTGACTTCCATGCTGGCCGAGGCGCTGATGGTCTACCTGGGGATTGGGGTCAAGGTAGCCACCCTGCCGGTGGTGGCACTGGGTGTAGGGATCGGTGTGGACTATGCCATCTATCTGCTGAGTACCCAGTTGGCTTTCCAGCGGGTCGGTTACTCGGTGGCGGATGCCTACCGCAAGGCGCTGGCAACCACTGGCAAGGTGGTGGCGCTGGTCGGTGTGACCCTGGCAGCGGGCGTGGTCACCTGGGCCTGGTCGCCGATCAAGTTCCAGGCCGACATGGGTATCCTGCTGACCTTCATGTTCCTGCTGAACATGATCAGCGCGCTGATTCTGGTGCCGGCTCTGTCCCACTTCCTGCTGGGCAGCGCAACGGTCAACCCTCAGGGTATGACGGAAGGGGAACGCAAGAATCTGGCGCTGGCTGGCGGTGCCGTATAACCACTGAGCTGAAATGACAGGTCCCGCCTGTTGATCGGGCGGGACATGGGGAATATGAGGCAAGAGTGCAATGACTGCAGAAGATAAACAAACAGGCAGAATTGATTGTGTGCTGATTGCCTCGGGCAAGTATCACGACATCGACTTCGCCCGGCTGGAGCTGCTCAAGCTGCTGGCGGAAAACCAGCGGTTCCGGGTCCGGGTGTTCGAGGACTACGCGAACCTGGAGGCCATTACCAGAGCCGACTTTCTGGTGACCTATACCTGCGAGGTGGTTCCCAGCCTGGAGCAGCAGCAGGCACTGCGTAGCTGGCTGGAGCAGGGTGGACGCTGGTATGCGCTGCACGGCACCAACTCGATTCTGCGCTTTCTGGAGAATGGTCTGGTGGATACGCCTGACTGGGCCAGCCACTTCATGGAAACACTGGGCACGCAGTTTGCCTCTCACCCGCCGATCGGACCTTTCACCGTACGGGTGGCCAAGCCAGAAGATCCGCTGGTGCAGGGCATCGAGGATTTCGAGGTGGTGGATGAGCAGTACCTGGTGGACCAGTGCGCCGAGATCGATGTACTGCTGGATCTGGAGTTCGAAGGGGAAACACCGGGCTTCGTGCGTGACCAGTGGCTGCGTGAGCGTCATCCGGTGCTGTATCGCCGTGAGCTGGGCAAGGGCGCAGTGCTGTATCTGACCTTGGGCCACTGCCGGGGACATTATGACCTGCAGCCGCTGATGGATTACTGGCCCAGCGTGGATCGCTGCGCCTGGGATTCCCCGGTGTTCTACGAACTGCTGCGCCGCGGTCTGGCCTGGGCCGGCGAGCCGGCGCTGCAACGCAACAACTGATTCATAACAACACAATGTATGCAGGAGATGGTCATGGAACTGGGTCTACGTGGTAAGAAAGTCATCATCAATGGCGGCAGTCGTGGTCTGGGGCGTGCAGCACTGGAACTGTATGCTGCCGAAGGTTGTGATATTGCCTTCTTCTCCCGGGATGCCGCGCGGGTGGCGGAAACGGTCAAGGTGCTGGAAGCCCATGGCGGCAAGGTGTTCGGTGATGCCTTCGACATGAACGACACCGAAGCCTACAAGCAGTGGCTGGTATCGGCCGCCGAGCGTTTGGGCGGCTGCGATATCTTCATCCATAACGCCAGTTCCTCAGGCGCCCAGGGCACCACTGACTGGGAAATGACCTTCCGCCTGGACATGCTTGGTGCGGTCATCGGCTGCGAAACCCTGGAAGAGCATCTGGGAGCCAGCGGTGAGGGTTCGGTCATCCTGATGTCCAGCACCGCAGCCATCGAGACTTTCATCATTCCCCAGGCGTTCAATGCCATCAAGGCGGCGATGATCACCTACGGCAAACAGCTGTCCCAGGCTTGGGGGCCGAAGAAGATCCGCGTCAACATGGTCTCCCCCGGTCCGATCGAGTATCCGGGCGGCAACTGGTCGGCGATCAAGGAAGCGATGCCGGAATTCTACGAGCAGACCCTCGGTCAGATGGCGCTGGGCCGTTTCGGCGAGCCCAACGACGTCGCCCGTACAGTGGTATTCCTGTCCAGCCCGGCGGCCTCCTACATCACCGGTACCAACGTGGTGATCGACGGCGGTTATACCAAGCGCGTGCAGTTCTGATATCCACAGGGGCAGGGGGAATGCCATGAAGCTGTATCACTCGATCGGACCCAATCCGCGTCTGGTGGCTTTGTTTGCAGCGGCCAAGGGATTGCCCCTGCCTCTGCAGGAGATCGACATCATGGCGGGCGTCAACCGCCTGCCGGACTATCTGGCCATCAACCCGACCGGCACCACGCCGGTGCTGGAACTGGAGGATGGCACCCGGGTAGCTGAAACCACGGCTATCTGCGAATACCTGGAAGAACTCAACCCGGCGCCGGCGCTGATCGGCAGCACTGCCGAGGAGCGGGCGCAGACGCGCATGTGGTGGCGGCGGGTTGACCAGATGATAGTGCAGCCCATGACCATGGGCTTTCGTGGGGCAGAAGGACTGGAACTGTTTCGTGACCGGGTGACCTGTTACCCGGAGGTCGCCGAGCGCTGCAAGCAGGCAACCCGTGACGGCTGGGCCTGGCTGGAACGGCATATGCCCGCAGGTGGTTACCTGTGTGGTGCGCGGATGACGGTGGTGGATCTGATGCTGCTGTGTTTTGCCGACTTCGGTGAGGCGGTCGGCCAGCCGTTGCCTGCAGAATGCACGAGGCTGCAGCAGTGGTGCGCCGAGATGCGTACCCGCGCAGCTCAGCTCGAAGGGCAGTGAGTCGAGGGCCATATGGGCGAATGGAACAATCGCCGGCAGATCCTGCGTATTGCCTGAAACCAATCAACAGTCAAGGGGATCACCCATGGACTTTTCCCTGTGGCCGGCGTGTGTCAGGCAACATGGCTTCGAGGATCAATTGCGGGCAGCGCAGGCGGGCGGCTTCAACTGCCTGCCGATCGGCCTGCTCACCTATCGGCAGTTGGAGGCGCAGGGCATGGGGGCAGCGGACATACGAGCGCTGGCCGGTGACTACGGCATTCGGCTGAGCCACTACGATGGCTTTGCCGGCTGGCTGCCCGAGCCCTTTGCCGCCGAGTTACCCGAGGCTGCCAGGCAGGTACTGGGAGCGTCAGCAGCAGAGTGTCTGGAGATCTGTCAGGCTCTGGGGTTGAGCGCCATATGTGCGACCGGCGTATTCGACCGGGAGCGGTACGATACGGAGCAACTGGCGACACGCTGGGCAGACTTCAGCAGGCGGGCCGGACAGCTGGGTATCCGTGCCGAGCTGGAGTTCATCCCCATGTTCTCCATTCCGTCGCTGACCATGGCCTGGGATATTGTCCGCGGCTCGCTGGCCGATGGGGCCAGTGTGTTTTTCGACACCTGGCACTTTCTGCGCGGGGAGCCGGATCTGGACCTGCTGCGACAGTTGCCGGCGGGCAGTATCCGCACAGTGCAGGTGGCCGACGGGCATGCCAGGCTGCACGGCGCCAATCTGTTTGAAGACTGCCTGCAACACCGCCTGATACCCGGTCAGGGTGAGCTGCCGCTCGTCGAGATCCTGACGATCCTGCAGGCCAAGGGGGGAGTGGAGAATATCGGCCCGGAAATCTTCTCCTCGCGGCTGGACACCCTGTCGGCCATCGAGGCCGCAGACATCTGCGCCAGCGAGACCCGGCGCGTGCTGGATCAGAGCGGCTGGCGGCTGGCCGGCTGATCCGTCAACCGGCGTGGCCAGCCCGGTCGCCCGGTTGTAATCCCATATAGCGGCAGGCCATGCGCATGGTTTCCTCCTGGTAGCGGGGGCTGGCGACGGTGAAGAAAGGGTCATCAGGCTCCTGTGGCATGATCGACCAGATGGCCGAACCGCGAATGACGTAGTGCAGATAACGAACCGCGGTGGCCAGGTCGGGGTGATCGAATTCGTCGGCATGCCGTGCATAGAGGCTGAGCATCAACTGACAGAAACTCTCCTCGGCCCGGGCCAGGGTTTGGTAGAAGCCCATGTCGGCACCGCGGCGCTGTTCCACCAGGCGCAGAAAGCCCGCATCCTCGCGGGAGGAGCTGAAAACGATCTCTATGTGGAAGCGAATCACATCCAGGGCCGGAGTGCTGTCCCAGTGAGGCTGGTCGACCATGTTGCCGATCTGGGCTTCCCGGGCCGCACGGTAGTGCTCGTACAGCGCGCGGAAAATCGAATGCTTGTCGGGAAACAGGTTGTAGATCGAGCCGACCGAGACCCGCGACTGGCGGGAAATCTGCGCGATGGTGGTTTCCTCGAAGCCCTGCCGGATGAACAGGTCGCGGGCCGTGGTCAGCACCTTCTGCAGGGTATGCCGGCTGCGCTGCTGGCTGGGCGGGCTGATCCAGTCCGTAGCGTCAGCCCAGGAAACCGATAAAAAACCAACCGTATCTATAACCATCGTCATCCCGTATGTGGCGCACCGTGCCAGGTTGGCGGTGCTGTCATGTCCAGGCAACACAGCTGCTCGAGACTCTGTGTGTGTTGCTGAGGGGGTATGCCGTCCCAGTCTTGCAGAGTCGATTCGGTGAAACAACGTCCGGATGGTCCAGGCGATGAACAGCGTTGACAGGCATCGCATTTCTCAGTAATTTCGCACTTGTTTAGAATGATGTTCTAATTATGGCGCTGCCGCAAGCGCTGCTATCAATAAGAAAGGTGACCGGAGCTGCCTGAGCCCCGAGTTCCACAACCAGGATCAATCATGAAAATAAGATTACCCCTCGAAGACCGTATTGCCCTCCAGGATCTGATGACCGAGTACTGCTATGCCGTGGACAAGCTGACGGATCTGCCGGAGCTGCTGGATCTGTTCACCGACGATGCGTTGCTGGACTTTTCCGATATCGGTCTGGCAGCGATGCCCGGTAAGGAGCGTTTCCGCCAGTTCTACGAAAACGTGTTTGCCAACATGACCCACCATACTCACTACATCAGCAACTTCCGGGTTGCTGCCTATGAGGGTGACACAGCCGCGATGACTGCCTATGTGGAAGGTCTGGGACGCTCCAGAGATGGCAACAGCGTGCAGGTGCATGTGCGCTACCGCATGGACTGCGTCAAGGTCGCCGGTGAGTGGAAGATCAGCGCCTATTACATTCTGGAAGGCATGCCGATGCCTGAGTCCCTCACTGAAATCCACCAGGACCACTGAGTGCCGGGCTCGTCACTCCAGGGAGTACACAAAATGACCAAGATATCCGAGATCAACCAGACTGCCAGCTACCCGACCCATCCCGATGCCATGCCGCTCGAAGTCCGTGGCGATCCGATTACCGGTGATCGCTACTGGAGCAAGGAGTTTGCCGATCGTGAGTGGGAGCACATGTGGAAGAAGGTTTGGCATGTGGGTGGCCGCATCGCTCAGCTGGAGCTGCCGGGTGACTACATCGTCCACAACTTCCGCCATGAGTCGATTCTGATCGTCAAGCAGAAGGATGATTCCATCCGCGCCTTCTTCAACGTGTGCCAGCATCGAGGCAATCAGCTGGTAGCCAACGAGGAAGGCGGCATGGACGCCTTCACCTGTCCCTATCACGGCTGGCGCTGGGGTATCGACGGCGAGCTGCAGTGGGTACAGGATGAAGAAACCTTCTCCCGGGGCAGCCCCTGCGGCAAGCTGCGCCTCAAGGAACTGCGCTGTGAAATCTGGGGCGGTTTCATCTTCTGGAGCTTCGACAAGAATGCCAAGCCGCTGCTGGAGTTCCTCGATCCGATTCCCACGCTGCTGGGGAACCGAGGTCTGGATGACTATGTGCGGGTGGTCTGGCGTACCCTGCGGGTCAACACCAACTGGAAGTTTGCCTCCGACAACTTCAATGAGGCCTATCACGTGGCGGTGGTACACCCACAGTTCGCTCCGATGATCGATGATCATTATGACAACACCCTGTTCGAGATGTACCCCAACGGCCACAACCGCATGATCCAGAAGCTGCAGCCGACCAGTCGCCTGCCGGTGGAGGATCGTACCCAGGAATTGTGGGTCGAGGTGCTGAAGGAGTGGGGGGTGGATGCTGAAGAGTACCGTGGACGAGACCACGAGGCTCGTCTGGCGTTGCAGCAGGCGCGTCGCAAGCTCGGCCCGCAGCGGGGTTACACCCAGTACGACAACATGACCGATGACGAGCTCACCGATCAGATGCACCATACGTGCTTCCCCAATCTGACGCTGACCGGCACCGCCGAAGGTCTACACGTGTTTCGCACCGAGCCGGACGCGAATGATCCCAACTGGTCGACCTTCGACTACTGGTATCTGGTGCCGAAGATCGAGGGCCAGGACGAGGTGCCGACACTGTACGGTATGCGCCCGGTGGAAGAGGCCGAGCATGAGACCGACAACTATGCTGAATATGAAGCGGCGATTGACCAGGGGGACTTCCTTACCCAGGATCTGGACCTGGCGGAAACCATGCAGCGTGGGCTGCACTCCATGGCATTCGAGGACTGCTATCTGTCGGATCAGGAGGCTCGGGTGCGGCGCTTCCACGAGGTGATCAACGACTACCTGGAAGGGCGTCGCTGAGCTGACGGCTGCGGGGCAGGTATCTGCTCCGCTGTTTGTTTTTGTCTTAAATAAAAACAGTTTGACTTGTTTTCAATTGGCAAGGTAATGTGGATTGATCCATTTCTGGCCAGCTGATGGCCGGCTTTCAGTACCGTATAAATCAAATAATCAGGTATGGAGATATTTATGCAGCAGTCTGATTTGGAGCTTCTGGAACAGGTGGAAGCCAAACAGGCATTGCGCCTGCTCAACGCGCGGTTTGCCCGGGCATTCGATCGTATGGATCGCTGTCTGATGGTGTCCTGCTGGACCGGGGATGCGCAGATTGACTGGGGCAGTCACCAGGGTGATGTGCAGCCCTTCGTCATCGCCAGCACCTCGTCGGATGACACGCTGGAAAAGACCTTTTCCTCCCTTTCCAATGAATATTTCGAAGTTGATGGCGATCAGGCCCGAGGTGAGGTGTACGTCATCAATGTCAGCACTGTGGTTGCTGATGGGCAGAGAACCGACCGGCTGATCGGTGGGCGCTTCCTCGATCACTACCGCCGGGAGCAGGGCGAGTGGAAGATTGCCCGGCGAACCTTCGTGCATGACTGGAACATGAATCATCCGGCAACCGCTTCGGATGAGGGCATGTTCGCCCTGTTCAAGCGGGGCGAGCGCAGCAAGGATGATCCGGCCTATGCATTGCTGGGGGAATGACCATGGAGCTGAAGCGAAGATTGGCCGCGGCACTTGATATTCAGGCCATCGAGGATCAGATGGCGCGCTATATCCAGGCAGTAGACCGCTGCGACCTGGAACTGCTCAAGTCGGTGTTTCATGCAGACGGTGTGGTCGACTTCGGCGTATATGCCGGCAACGCCTGGGAGTTCTGCGAGCAGAATATTCCTTTTATCAAGGCCAACCTGGTGATGGGCTGGCACCGGTTTTCCACGGTGAGCATCCAGCTCGATGGTAACCGGGCTACGGCAGAAAGCTACATGCTCGGCAATGCTGCCATGCAGCCGCCGGAAGGAGAGCTGATCAATTGTCCGGACAACATGCGTTACCTCGATGTATGGGAGAAGCGCGATGGTGTCTGGCGTCTGTATTCCCGAGACCTGATTCTCGACTGGAACACTGCCTGGCCGTACAGCGGTCGCGAAGATGGTGAGTTCGCCCAGTATCAGCTGCAGGGGCAACGTGATGAAACCGACCTGGTGTACCAGCACCGCCTTATTAACCCGCTTTGACTGAACAGCCTGATAACCCGTTGCCGGTTCCGTATTGAGCCGGGAGCGAGGAGGAGTTGAACAATTATGAATGCTTCCCTGTCGTTGGCCGAAAAAACCCGTGCTGCCCTGGTGGAGGGTGAGTTCCTGCGTGGCGACCCGATCTCCGGTGATCGCTATTACAGTCGCGAATTCATGCAACAGGAGTGGGATCATATGTGGACCCGCACCTGGCAGGTGGGGGCGGTCGAGGCGCAGTTTCCCGATGCCGGTTGCGTGGTTACCCATGAGATCGGCAAGGAGTCGATTCTCATGGTGCGCGACGACGAAGGACGGATCCGCGCCTTCTACAACGTCTGTCAGCACCGTGGCAACCGCATGGTCGAGTGCGAGCAGACCAAGGTCCGGCGCCTGGTGTGCAATTACCACAGCTGGTGTTACGGCCTCAATGGCAGCCTGCTGATTGCCAAGGATACGGATGATTTTCCTCAGGGGAATCCGGTAGGCAAGCTGGGGCTCAAGGAACTGCCTTGTGAAACCTTTGGTGGGCTGGTGTGGATCAACATGGATCCGCAGGCCAAGCCCCTACGTGAGTCGCTGGGCGTGGTTGCCGACCAGTTGGAATGTTACCCCATGGAGCGCATGGTGCGGGTCATGCACATGACCGCCGAGGTTGATTGCAACTGGAAGGTTATCCAGGACAACTTCAACGAGGCCTATCACGTGCAGGCGCTGCACAAGGAGCTGGCCACATTCATTGATGATGACTACCAGAACACCGATTTCGAAATCTTCAACAATGGCCACAGCCGCATGCTGATGAAAGGCTGTCTGCCGGCGGCCGGGGTCAAGTCGAAGAAGATCCAGGAGCCGCTGGCCAGTATCATGCGTGCCTGGAAACTGGATCCGGACGACTTCGACGGTAGGGCGGCTGATGCTCGTCTGGCAGTACAGCAGCAGAAGCGCAAGCTGGGTGCCGAGCGTGGGTATCAGCATTATGACAATCTGAATGACGATCAGCTGACCGACTATTACCACTACACGCTGTTTCCCAATATGTCCTTCACCATGGCGGCGGAGAGCTACCAGATCTTGCGTCCGCAGCCGCACCCGACCGACCCGGAAAAGTGCCTGTTTGATCATTGGTTCTTCGTGATTGCCGAAGAAGGGCAAACCGAGGTGGAGACACCGGTTGGCATGCATCCGCTTGCTCCAGCAGCCCATGAGGTGTTCAAGCATGGCGATCAGTCTATCGGCTTTGTCGCCGATCAGGACCTGAGCGTGGCGATAGCGCAACAGCGTGGTCTGAACTCCCGTGGTTACAGTGATTCCTACCTGTCTGGTCAGGAGGCGCGGGTGCGCCGTTATCACGAAGTCATCAACGACTATATTGCCGGTCGGGTCTGATTGGCGGCAGCTGTGCCGGAGCCTGCGGTCGCCATTGCTGCTCCGGCTCCGGCCTGTAGTGGTCGCAGGAACGGCCGTATAAGAGGAAGACAGTTCGATGATCAATGCTGTGCATCATGTAGCCATCTCCACGCCGAATCTGGACCGGCTGGCCGGGTTCTATCAGCAGGGTTTCGGGTTTGCCGAGGAGAGTGCGGTCGACTGGCCGCCGGGGGAAGACAGGATCAACAATATCATGGGACTGCCGGAATCATCGGCGCGCTCGATGATGCTGCGCCTTGGGGGCATGCGGCTGGAACTGTTCCAGTTCTTGCAGCCTGTGTCGCCGCCGGTGCAGGAAACCCGGCCAGTCCATCATTTCGGGATTACCCATTTCTGTTTCGATGTGACGGATATTGAGCAGGTATGCGAACGTCTGGTGACGTTGGGGGCTTCCTTCCATTGTCTGCCACAGGATTTTGGCGACTCGAAAACAACCTATGGTCGAGATCCTGATGGCAATGTTTTCGAGCTGACCGAGTTTCTTGCTGGTTAGAAGGCGTTCTCCAGACTTCGATAAATAACCAAGTTGTAGCTTGCCGTTTAAAAACAGCTTGGTTAGAATAAATAAAAACAACCTTGTTGGTTTTAAACAAGCAAGGCAGGAAAACAATAAATAGAGGTGTCCCATGCGAGGTACTCATGACTGAGCTCACGTCTCCAGACACATCCGTACTGCTCGAGATCTATCGCAAAGCGACCTTGATCAAGATTGCGGATGATCGTTTCATCGAACTGATCAAAGCCGGGCAGATTGCCTCGCCGTACTACTCTCCACGTGGGCAGGAACTGGTGCCATCGGCCATCTCGGTCAACCTGCGGGCCGATGATTACGTTATTACCACCTACCGTGGCATCCATGACCAGTTGGCCAAGGGCATCCCTCTCAAGCCATTCGTGGCTGAATTCATGGGCAAGGCGACCGGCACCTGCAAAGGCAAGGGCGGTCCGATGCACATCACCCACTTGGCGTCTGGACTGCCGGTGACCACCGGTATCGTCGGCTCGGGCCTGCCGATTGCCAACGGCCTGGCCTGGGCTGCGCTGTTGAAGAAAAGCGGCCAGGTGACTGTGGTCAACTTCGGTGACGGCGCCTCCAACATCGGTGCCTTTCACGAGGCGTTGAACCTGGCCTCGGTGTGGAACCTGCCGGTGGTGTTCGTCTGCCAGAACAACGGTTACGCCGAGCACACCAAGTACGAATACGGTACCGGCGCGCGGGATATCGTTGACCGCGCCATCGGTTACGGTATGCATGGCATCCAGTGCAATGGCAACGATGCGGTGGACATGTACTGCGCCGCCCGCGAAGCGATAGAACGTGCGCGCAACGGCCAGGGGCCGACTCTGCTGGAGGCCAAGACCTTCCGCTTCCGCGGCCACCTGCTCGGTGATGACGGGCACTACATCGCCAAGGAAATCATGGATGCCGCCGTGGCGGCAGATCCCATGCCAGCGTTCAACCAGTGGTTGATTGCAGAAGGCCATGCAACGGCTGAGCAGTTGCAGGCGATCGAAGATGAGAACCGCGCACAGTTCGAAGAAGCTGTCGAGTTCGGTCTGAGCAGTCCGTATCCCGATGTGTCGGAATTGGGCAGGGATGTGTATGCAGAGGAGACCGGGGTATGAACGAAGTGAAGAAAAAACGCATGAACATGTCCCAGGCCATCAATCTGGCGCTGCATGATGCCATGGAGCAGGACGACAGCGTGCTGGCGCTGGGTGAAGACATCGCCGATCGCGAGGGTGGTGGGGTATTCAAGTGCACCGCTGGCCTGTCGGAGAAGTTCGGTACCGACCGGGTCAAGTCCACGCCGATTGCCGAGCAGGCGATCATGGGGGCAGCGGTGGGTGCTGCTCTGGCCGGCATGCGTCCGGTGGCCGAGATCATGCTGATGAACTTCATCACTGTGGCCATGGACCAGGTGGTCAACCATGCGGCCAAGCTGCGCTTCATGACCGGCGGGCAGACCAATGTGCCGCTGACCATTCGCACCACGACCGGGGCCGGTTTCGGTACCGGTGGCCAGCACGCAGACTATCTTGAGGCCTGGTTTGCTCACACCGCCGGCATGAAGGTGGTGGCGCCGTCGAATCCGGCAGATGCCTATGGCCTGCTGCTGTCCTGCATCTTCGATGATGACCCCTGCCTGTTCATCGAGGGATTACCACTGTACTTCGCCATGGGTGATGCGCCGGTCCAGGGTGAACGCATCCCGCTGGGCAAGGCCAAGGTGGTACGCCAGGGCAGCCATGTGACCATCGTCAGCTACAGCCGCACCATGGTGGAAGTCAATCAGGTAGCGCAGGAGCTGGAGAAGCAGGATATCTCGGTGGAAGTGATCGATCTGCGCACCATCTCGCCGCTGGACATGGATACCATTCTCGACTCGGTAGCGAAAACCGGTCGGCTGGTGGTCGCCCATGAGGCGCAGGTGGACTTCGGCGTTGGTGCGGAAATCGCCACCCGGGTCCACAGGGAACTGTTTGGCCAGCTCAAGGCGCCGGTTGCCCGGGTGGGGGCGGCGCGCTCGCCGGTACCTTTTTCCAAGGCGCTGGAAGATGAATTCATCCCGACCAGGCAGCGCATCACCGATGCCGTGCTTGACGTGCTTAAATAAAAAACAGAATGGAATGATCTTATGGCTACTGAAATTCTTCTTCCCAAACTGGGCTTTTCCGTGAACGAGGCGCTGTTGACCGAGTGGTTGGTGGCCGATGGGGCGGCGGTGAGCAAGGGCGATATTCTGTATGCACTGGAAAGCGAGAAGTCCGTACAGGAGATCGAGGCGCCGGCGGACGGCATTCTGCGCATTCTCAAGGAAGCCGGCGAAACCTACGATGTGGGCACGGTCATCGGGGAGTTGATCTGATGAGCAGCGCACCTGGCAAAACCTGGCCGGCCACGCTGCCGCCCATGCCGGAGGTGGACTTCAGCCAGTTCGGAGAGTTCGAGCTGGCCGAGGTGTCCCGCCACCAGCAGTATGCCGGGGCCTTTCTGGCGCGCAACTGGGCGCAGATTCCCCATGTCACCCATAACGATGAGGCGCCGGTGGATGCGCTCAACCGCTTCCGCCGGGAGTACGGCCGGGAAATCGGCCGCAAGCTGACGCCGCTGCCGTTCCTAGTCAAGGCGCTGGTCAACACCCTCAAGGCGTTTCCGGTATTCAACTCCTCGCTGACCGCCGACGGCAAGCAGCTGGTGATGAAGCAGTACTTCAACGTCGGTATTGCGGTGGAGACCGACAAGGGGCTGCTGGTACCGGTGATCCGCGATGCGGACCAGAAATCGCTCAGCGAGCTGACCGATGAGCTGATTGACAAGGCCCAGCGGGCGCGTACCAAGGGCCTGCCGATCGCTGAAATGTCCGGCGGCTGCATGACCATCAGCTCGCTTGGTTCCATCGGAGGCACTTCGTTTACACCGATCATCAATGCACCGGAAGTGGCCATCCTGGGCATTACCAGCGAGTTCGAGCGGGTGGTGATGGTGGACAGTGAAGTTACTACCCGACGCTTCATTCCCCTGTCGCTGAGTTATGACCATCGAGTGATCAACGGTGCTGATGCGGCACGCTTCTGCCGCTTCTATGCCAGTCAACTGGAACACCCGGAGCAGTTGATCTGAAGGGCACTGGGCAGATAATAAGAGAGTAAATGAATGAAAGACATTATTGAGCAGTTTTCCCTTACGGGTCGAGTGGCGCTGGTAACCGGCGCGGGCAGTGGTCTGGGCAAGCACTTCGCCAGTGTTCTGTCGCGCGCCGGTGCGGCTGTGGTATGCGTCGGCCGTCGTCTGGAGCCAGTCGAGTCGGTAGCTCAGGGTATTCGCGATGCGGGTGGTCAGGCGCTGGCCCTGAGTATGGATGTGACTGACCCGGAGAGCATCAAGGAAGGTTTTACCAGCATTCAGCAGCACTACGGTCCGGTGGATGTGCTGATCAATAATGCTGGCCTGTCCAACCCGACGGCGTTCGAGGAAATGACCCGCGAACAGTGGACTACCCTGCTGGATGCCAACCTGTCCGGGCCGTTCTACGTCGCCCAGGAAATGGCCAAGCGCCTTATTGCCGCAGGCAAGCCGGGCAGCATCATCAATATCGCCTCGATCCTTGGTCATCTGGCTCGCCCGCAGTTCATCAACTACGGTACCACCAAGGGCGGGGTGATCCACATGACCCAGTACATGGCTCTGGACCTGATGCCCTACGGTATTCGCGTCAACGCCTTGGCCCCTGGCTATTTCCCCAGCGAAATGACCAATCCCTTCTACGAGTCGGAGGCTGGTCAGCGGGAGATTGCGGCGTTGCCGATCCAGCGTCTGGGGCGACATGAAGAACTGGACGGCCCGCTGTTGCTGCTGGCCAGCGCGGCCTCCACCTATATGAGTGGAAGTGTGATCACTGTTGATGCAGGGCACTCGGTCAAACTGACGTAACCTGAAATAAATAAAAGAACTGTTTGTTTGTTTTTACGCTATAATGCAAAGGCAATTTGTCAAACTGTTTCAGTTTGGAACAAGGCCAAGCGAAAGGAAGTGTTATGGAAAGCCAGAATGCAACCACCAGACCAGCTATTCGTCGTCCTGCGCGTCGCTCCAAGGCAGGGAACGGCAGTTGGCAGGCGGAAAAAAGCCATCTGATGCGCATGCATATTCTGGATGCGACCATGCAGTGTCTGGTCAATATTGGCTATAGCCAGACCACCACGGAAAAGATTGCCAAACAGGCAGGGGTTTCCCGGGGTGCCATGACTCATCATTTCAAATCCCGAGCCGAGGTGTTCAATGCTGCTGCCGAGCACATCACGGATATCCGGGTAAGGGAGTATGACGAGGCGATTCGTGGGGTGACGCAAAAGTCGGGCAGTTTTCCTACAGCGGACAATATGCGTGACACCATTACCACACTGCAGAGTTACTACATGAAGCCTTCGTTCCTGGCCTTCCAGGAACTGGTGCGCGGTGCGCGTACCGACGAATATCTACAGGAAGTCATGGGGCCGCTGGAAAACTCGCTGGACGAGCGGATGTCGCTCAGCATGGTGAAGCGCTTTCCGATCTGGGCCGATGAGGATCTGCGCGAGGTGGGCGAAGCGTTACGTGATCTGATCATGCACTCATTGCAGGGCGTGGCGATGAATCCGGCCCCTTACCTGCAGGGCGACCGCCTGGAGCGCTTGCATGGTTTGCTGGTGGAAACGGCCATGGCCCAGTTCGAACGGGTCTACCAGGCGCGGCAGAAGCAGTCAGCAGCCACTTGAGGCTGCTTGTTTAGGCTAAATAAAAACAATCTGGTTGGTTTAAAGAAAACAGGATTGGATATATGATCAGCAATCTATCAGTGGAGCATGTGACCGGGCATCTGCTGGGTCGGAGTGAGGCGGGACCGGTATTGCTGGGCAGCCGCTGCCAGTCATGCGGCGAGCATTACTTTCCGGCGACCAGCAGCTGCACTCGTTGCTGCGGTACGCAGCTCAGCGAGTCGGTGCTGGGCAACCACGGTGAGTTGTGGTCATGGACGGTGCAGGGCTTCCTGCCCAAGTCCCCCTATAACAGCGGTGAGTCCGCCGAGGACTTCCAACCCTATGGGGTGGGTTATGTCCAGTTGCCCTGCGGCCTCAAGGTGGAAAGTCGCCTGACCTGTGCGGACCCGCAGCAGTTGCGGATCGGTATGCCCATGCAGTTGGTGGAGGTGGATTACGGCCGGAGCCAGGAACGAGTACTGCGCACCTTTGCCTTTGCCCCTGCCAGTTCGCCACAGGAGAAGCAGTGATGGAGCAAATAGCAATCATCGGCGTAGGCATGCACGCCTTCGGTCGTACCGACGGTGTGTCTGGACAGGCACAGGGCGCCTATGCCGTAAGGCAGGCTCTGCAGGATGCCAACGTCCGCTGGGATCAGGTGGGTGTGGCCTATGGCGGTAGTCAGGATGCCGGCAACGCTGACGCCTTGTCCAACCATCTGGGGCTGACCGGCTTGCCCTTCATCAACGTGGCCAATGGTTGTGCCACGGGCGGTAGCGCTCTGGCCAGCGTGGTGTCGGCACTTCGGGCCGGCACTGCTGACATAGGGGTTGCCGTGGGCTTCGATAAGCACCCGCGGGGGGCTTTCAATCCGCGCCCGGCTGATTGGGGCCTGGACGACTGGTACGGCGAAACGGGTTTGATGCTCACCACCCAGTTCTTCGCGCTGAAGACCCAGCGCTACATGCACGAACATGGCATTTCCGAGGAGGCATTGGTACGGGTTGCCCAGCGTGCCTTTCGCAACGGTGCCGTCACCCCCCATGCCTGGCGCCAGCGGGAGCTGAGCTATGAGGAAATCGCCCAGTCGATGCCGGTCAACTTGCCTTTGCGCAAATACATGTTCTGCAACCCTGCCGAAGGGGGGGCAGCGCTGGTGCTGTGCCGGGCCAGCGACGCCCACAGGTATACCGACCGTCCCATCCTGGTGCGTGCGGCGGTGATGCGTACTCGTCACCACGGCTCCTTCGAGGTGTTCAGTCCGGCGTTGGCCGCCGAGATGGCACCTGCTCCTACGGTGACGGCGTCCCGTGCGGCCTATGAGGAGGCTGGAGTGGGGCCCGAGGATATCGATGTGATCCAGTTGCAGGATACCGACAGTGGCTCGGAAATCATTCACCTCGCCGAAAACGGCTTCTGCGAGCATGGCGAGCAGGAGCGGTTGTTGCGCGAGGGGGCTACCGATATTGGTGGGCGTTTGCCGGTGAATACCGATGGTGGTTGTCTGGCCAATGGTGAGCCGGTGGGTGCCTCCGGGCTGCGGCAGGTGGTGGAAGTCTGCCAGCAGTTGCGTCAACAGGCAGGGCAACGCCAGGTCCCCGGTGCGCCCCGCCTTGGTTATACCCACGTATACGGTGCGCCTGGTGTCAGTGCCGTCACCATTCTGGAAGCGCCATAACCACTGGCCTTACCTATAAAAATAAAGAGGGCAAGAGCATGACCAATCTCAAACAAGCCAAGTTTACCGTGTTGCCACCGGAAGATGTCGGTAACCCCAATCTGTTCCAGCAGTTGCTCAAGCAGGAAAAGGTACCGGTACCTGACCGGTTGCAGCCCAATCATCCGGGGTTTACCGATGAAGACCTGTCGGTCGAGCGTTACAGCTCCCGCCGGTTCCATGAGCTGGAGGCGGAGAAGCTGTGGCCTAAAGCGTGGCAGATGGTCTGTCGTGTCGAGGATATCCAGAAGCCCGGTGACCACGTGGTGTACGACATCGTCGACCAGTCGATCATTGTCATGCGTGGCCAGGATGGCGTGATCCGCGGCTTCCACAACTCCTGCCTGCACCGCGGTCGTGCGCTACGCATGAGTGATGGTGCGGTAAACCAGCTGCGTTGCCCCTACCACGGTTTTACCTGGGACCTGCAGGGCGAGTTCAAGTCGATGCCCACCGTCTGGGACTTCAAGCACATGTCTCCCTGCGAGTTGAAGCTGCCGCAGGTCAAGGTGGACACCTGGGCCGGCTTCGTGTTCATCAATCCGGACCTGGATGCCGTACCGCTGAGCGAGCACCTGGATGTGCTGCCCGAGCACTTCAAGGACTACAGCATGGATCGTTCGGTCTCCATTGCCCATGTGCAGCGGCGTATGGCCTGCAACTGGAAGGTAGCCCAGGAAGCGTTCATGGAGTCCATGCACACCCGGGCCACCCACCCGCAGATCATGACCTTTACCGGTGACATCGACAGTCAGTACGACATGTATGGCGACAATATCAGTCGCAGTGTCACCCCTATGGCGGTGACCAGCTCCAACCTCAGCGATGTCAGTGAGGCGCTGATCCTGCACGATATTCTGGAGGAGTCCGGGCGCATGGCCGACTCCGATGCCAGCAAGCACGTGCTGCCCGAGGGCATGACCACCCGCGAATACATCGGCGAGCTGAACCGCAAGATCTTCTCCGAAGCCTCCGGCGATGACCTGTCCCAGGTAACCCTGGCGGAGTTGCAGGATGCCATTCTGTATTCGATCTTCCCCAACACCCAGGTATGGGCTGGCTACTTCGGCAATATCGTCTATCGTGCCATTCCCGATGGTGACAACCATGAAAGCTGCCTGTTCGATGTCTGGCTGCTGGGCCGGCACAAGCAGGGTGAGCCGTGCCCGGCCGGGGCAAAATTGAATCAGCTGCCCGATGACCTGGACTTTTCCAAGGCGCCTGAGCTGGGTGCACTGGGGCCGGTGTTCGATCAGGATATGAGCAACCTGGATGCCATGACCAAGGGGCTGAAGGCCTCGAAGAAGGGCGCTGTCACCCTGGCCAACTATCAGGAAAGTCGCATTCGCCATCACCACCTGACACTGGACAAGTACCTGGGGCTCGACAAGTAGTCCGTTTCCCCCGCCCGCCAACCGGGCGGGGGCTGTTCTGACAGCCCGAGAAAAGCATATGAGTACACAACTACTGGAAAAGGCGCAGCAGCTGCGCGAGGCAGTGCGCCATTTCGTTGCACATGAAATGCCGGCTGAACTCAGGGTCAAGTCCCAGCGGCATCAGGTATTGGAGCGCCAGGACTACCTGCAGTGGATGCAGTTGCTGGAGCGCAAGGGCTGGGCGGTAGGGCATTGGCCGCAGCAGTACGGTGGCCGGCAGTGGTCATCGCTGGAGCGTTTCGTGTTCGAGGATGAGCTGGCCAGGCTGGGCTGTCCGTGGATCATTCCGTTCGGCGTCAAGTATGTCGGTCCGGTGATCTATACCTTCGGCAGCGAGCAGCAGAAGCAGCGCTTCCTGCCCGGTATCGTCAAGACCGAGGAGTTCTGGGCCCAGGGCTATTCCGAGCCGGGGGCCGGGTCGGATCTGGCCGGGTTGCGCACCCGCGCGGTGCGTGATGGCGATCACTATGTGGTCAACGGTCAGAAGGTCTGGACCACCTATGCCCAGTGGGCCGACTGGCTGTTCTGCCTGGTACGCACCGGCACCGATGGCAAGCCGCAGAGCGGTATTTCCTTCCTGCTGATCGATATGCGCAGCCCGGGAGTGACGGTCAAGCCGATCCACACCATGGATGGTTATCACCACGTCAACGAGGTCTGGCTGGAAGACGTGCGGGTACCGGTGGAAAACCTGGTCGGTGAGGAAGGTGCCGGCTGGACCTACGCCAAGTTCCTGCTGCAGAACGAACGTACTGCCGGGGCCATTGTCGGTCAGGCGCGGCACGTGCTGGACCGCCTGAAAAAACAGGCTGTGGAAACCCGGGTGGACGGTCGCCCACTGATTGAGCAGCCGTTGATGCGCAATCGCATCGGCGAATTCGAGCTGCGCTTTCTGGCGCTGGAGCAGGCCTCCTATGCCGGGGTGCTGGCCATGGATGAGGGCCGGGACAACGGCGGTGAGGCGTCACTGATCAAGATTCGCGGCACCGAGTTGTACCAGCAGGTCAGCGAAACCCTGGTCGATGCCCTGGCCGAGGCCGGTATGGTATTCGATACCGAGGCGCTGCACGCCACTCCGGGTCTGCCCCTGCTGGGGGCGGATGATGTTGGCGGCATCCTCAAGGAGCACCTGTACAACCGGGCGAATACCATCTTCGGTGGGTCTTCGGAAGTGCAGCGCAATATTCTGGCCAAGGTGGTACTGGGACTATGACAACCGATATTGAAACCATTGGCATGCTCCGCAACAGTCTGGAGCGCTATGTCGAAGATAACTGCAGCTTCCTCCAGCGCCAGGAGTTGATGAAAGAGCCGGGCAGTTTCAGCCAGCAGGTCTGGTCGGATCTGGCCGAGTTCGGTTTTCTGTCCCTGTGCCTGCCTGCCGAACACGATGGTCTGGATGGCGATGCCGCAGCGGTTGGTGCATTGATGGAGGTGGTCGGACAGGCGCTGCTGCAGGAACCTTTCTTGATGAGTGCGGTGCTGGCCACCCGGTTGGTGGCGCGCCTGGGTGATGCCGGTCAGCGTGGGCGGCTGCTGGTTGGTCTGGCCGCGGGTGAGTTGATTTTCAGCTGTGCCCTGGAACAAGCCGATGCCTGCCAACTGGAAGATAACCGTCTCAGCGGGCGTATCCCGCTGGTCATGCACGGTGATGCAGCCCATGGCCTGCTGGTGGCGGCCCGGGATGCCCGGGGCCAGTTGCAGCTTTGCCTGGTGGATACCGACCAGTCAGGCGTGCAGCGTACCGCGGCACGCCTGCTGGATGGGCGAGGCGCGGCCAGCGTGACCCTGGATAATGCGCAGGTCGAATTGCTGGCCACGCCGAACAATGGTCTGAGCCTGGTGGACAACCTGCAGTTGCTGCGCGATGAAGCCAGTGTGGCACTGTGCGGCGAGGCGTGCGGCATGATCCGGGTGCTGCTGGACACCACCAACGACTATCTCAAGGTGCGCAAGCAGTTCGGCAAGCCGCTGGCGGTGAATCAGGCTCTGCAGCACCGTATGGCCGACCTCTACCTGCTGCTGCAGGAAGCCCTGGCCCTGACCGACGCCGCCCAGCGGGCTTTGTCTGGACCAGTGGCCGAGCGTCGGCGACTGGTCAGCGGTGCCTACACCTACATCTGTGATGCGGCGCGTCAGGTGGCCAACGAGGCAGTACAGCTGCATGGCGGCCTGGGGATCACCGAGGAGCTGAACGTCACCCACTACTTCCGCCGGGTGATGTTGCTCAATAGCCTGTTTGGTGGGCGTGACCAGCACTTCCTGCGTTTTGTGGAACAGAGTCTGACGGCAGCCTGAGCCTGCTCATGGGGTAGCAATAATGAAAAAAGATATCAGTGGCTGGAATATCGAGCTGAGTCAGCAGCGCCTGAAACAGGGGCGGGCCAGCAGCGAATGGCTGAACCAGACGATCGCCGACATGGCTGCCGACATGGCCACGCATGATCCGCAGCGCATCACCCACGTGTTCGAGGGCCAACCCTGCAGGGTCGGCGAACTGCTGCAGGAGGCCCGGTTGCTGGCCGGAGCCCTGCAGCGCCGGGGCCTGGTGGCAGGGGATGCGATCAGCTTTCAGTTACCCAACTGGCGTGAAGCCGCAGTGATCGATCTGGCCTCCAGCCTGCTGGGGCTGGTCATAGTGCCCATCGTCCCCATCTACAGGGATGCCGAGGTCAGCTTCATGCTGGCTGATGCCCGGGTCAAGGCAGCCTTCTTCCCCCAGCAATATCGCGGCTTCGACTTTGCCGAGATGATGCGGCGCCTGCGCGGCGAGCTGCCGGCGCTGCAACTACTGTGCTGTGTTCGCGCTGAGCAGGGCCCGGCGCTGGACTATGCGGCGCTGATTGCCGAGGCCGAGCCGGCCCGCGAACTGCCGCAAGTTGATCCCAATGGCGTCAAGCTGGTGCTCTACACCTCCGGCACCACAGGTCGGCCCAAGGCGGTGCTGCATTCGCACAACACCGGCCCGCTGCGACTCAAGCGCGGTTTCGAGCACTGGACCCGGGGGCAGGGCGGCACCCTGCTGATGGCCTCGCCAGTGACCCATGTGACCGGCCTCAGCGGTCTGGAGCTGCCGTTCTATCTGCCCAGTCGCACTGTGTTCATGGATCGCTGGGATGCCCGCGAAGCACTGGACATCATCGACCGTGAGCAGGTCACCGTCAGCCTCGGTGCCACACCCTTCCTGCACGAGTTGCTGGCCCAGGCCGAACAGCATGGCCGCCGCCTGCCGTCCCTGCAGGCCTTCGCCTGTGGCGGCGCCGAGGTGCCGCCGGCGTTGATCTACCGCGCCGCCGAGGTATTCGAACGCTGCCGGGCGTTTCGGGTATTTGGTTCCAGTGAAGTACCATTGGTGACCCTGGGCTTTGTCGGTGAACAGCAGCTGGCGCTGGCAGCCACCACCGATGGCGAGGTGCACGACTACCAGGTCAAGGTGGTGGATGATGATGGGCAGCCGGTGGTGCCTGGTGGGGAAGGGGAGCTGATGATCAAGGGGCCAGCGATGTTTCTCGGTTACGCCGATGCCGAGCAGACTGCTGCCAGCTTCGATGCGGAAGGTTATTTCGCTACCGGTGATCTGGGCCGCCTGACTGCGGACAACGCCATCGTTATCACCGGACGCAAGAAGGACCTGATCAACCGGGGTGGCGAAAAGATCAGCGCTAAGGAAGTGGAGGATATCCTCCACCAGTTGCCCCAGATTAATGAGGCTGCAGTGGTCTCCATGCCGCATATGCGGCTGGGCGAAACCCTGTGCGCCTACGTGATACTGCGTGAGGGGCAGGACCTGTCTCAGCCGCAGATGGTGCAGTTGGTCAGCGATAGCGGGGTGGCGCGGCAGAAGATCCCCGAGCAGTTGGTCGTGCTGAAAGACTTCCCGCGTACTGCCTCCGGCAAGGTGCGCAAGGATCAGTTGCGTGCCGACATCCGTGCACGACTGGAACAGCAGACAGCAGTAGCTCAATAACGGACGAAATCATGGATACCACATTCAAAGTCAAGATCGCGCGCAAGGCCCCGGCTGCGCTTGATATCGTTACCCTTGAACTGGCCGCACTGGATGGCAGCAGCCTGCCGCCTTTCACTGCCGGCTCGCATATCGATGTGGAGGTGCGCCCGGGGCTGGTGCGTCAGTATTCGCTGTGTAATGACGCGTCCGAGCAGCATCGCTATGTGATCGGTGTGCTGCGTGATCCGGCTTCCAGGGGCGGCTCGGTCGCCGTGCATGACGAACTGCAGGAAGGGCAGGAGATCCGCATCAGCCAGCCACGCAACCATTTTCCGCTGGTACCCGGCGTCAAGCGCTCGCTGCTGCTGGCTGGTGGTATTGGCGTGACCCCCATCCTGTGCATGGCCGAACGGCTGGCGCGTACTGATGCCGAGTTCAGCATGCACTATTGCGCTCGCAGTCCGGAGCGCATGGCTTTCCGTGAGCAGATCCAGGCGGCCGCCTATACTGACCGGGTGCAGTTGCACTTCGATGACGGTGCTGATGAGCAGAAGCTGGATCTGGCCGCAGTGCTGCAACAGCAATCGGATAGTACCCACCTGTATGTCTGCGGGCCGGGTGGTTTTATCGACTTCGTTCTGGCCAGCGCCAGGGCCGCGGGCTGGGCCGAGGAGCGCATCCACTACGAGTTCTTCAGTGCCAAGCAGATCGACACCAGCGCGGATGAGAGCTTCGAGGTGCAGGTGGCCAGCACCGGTCAGGTGTTCAGCATCGGGGAAGATGACTCCATTGTCTCGGTACTGGACAAGGCCGGCGTTGGCATCATGACTTCCTGCGAACAGGGTATCTGTGGCGCCTGTATCACCCGCGTGCTGGAAGGCGAGGTAGAGCATCGGGATCAGGTGTTGAGTGACAGCGAGCGTAACGAGGAAGGCTGGTTCACTCCATGCTGCTCCCGGGGCGCCGCCGGCAAGCGCCTGGTTCTGGATCTCTGACCTGCTCATGCCGGTTTCGCTGGCGTATCTGGGCGTCGTGTTCATCTGGGGCACTACTCCGCTGGCCATCCAGTGGGGTGCCCTGGATAGCAGCTTCAGCTTCGCTGCCATGTTGCGCATGGTGCTGGCCCTGGTCTGCGCGCTTCTGGTGTTGCGCCTGGCCGGCATTCCGTTGCTGTTTCATGCCCGTGCGGTGCGCAGCTATCTGTGTGCCGGGCTTGGACTGTTTCTGGCCATGAGTTGTGTCTACTGGGCGTCGACACGCATCGACTCTGGGTTGATGTCGGTCATTTTTGGAGTGTCACCACTGGTGACCAGCGCGCTGGCGGCCTGGTGGCTGGGTGAGTCGGCTTTCAGTCCGGCAAGGGTACTGGGCATGCTGCTGGGTGTGGGCGGGCTGGCAGTGGTATTTCTCGACCAGGGCCTGGCGTTGCAGGCGGGCTTTGCCGCCGGTGTGGCGGCCCTGCTGGTGGGGGTGGTATGCAACTCCGCTTCTCTGGTCGGAATGAAAGTGATTGCTGATGACAGCCACCCGATGGTGACCACCACCGGCTCGCTGCTGGTGGCGGCGCCACTGTTCTTTCTGCTGTGGTGCTTCCAGGATGGCAACTGGCCGACTCAGTCCAGTTGGCGCGGCATGCTGTCGATTGCCTACCTGGGCGTGCTTGGCTCGGTGCTGGGATTTGCCATGTATTACTACATCATCCGCCAGCTGAGTTCGGCGGCGGTGGCCTTGATTCTGGTGATAACCCCTCTGCTGGCGTTGATGATGGGCAGGCTGTTCAATGCCGAACAGTTGCCGTCCGGTGTCTGGCTTGGGGCGTTGCTGATCGGGGCGGGGCTGCTGCTGTACCAGTGGCAACCAAGGGTAAGGCGGGCGGCTGGAAGCAGGGTGTAGTATCTCTGCGTTATGTCTGCGATGTGAAGTTGCTCAAGGCTGTCGGCGAGCAGGTGCTCGCCAACCCGGGGTGTAGCGCACCTGCGTTACGCCAGCAGCCTGGCGGTTACTTGCGTTTGGCCAGGAATCCGGCAACGGCGGTGTGGAATTCCGATTGCTCGATGCACTGGCTGAAGGCCTGTTTTTCGGCAGCCAGCTGGCTGCCCAGATCCTGTTGCAGTGCGGCCTGCATCAGCCGTTTGATGCTGGCGCTGGCCAGCACCGGTAGTTCCGTCAGTTGGTTGGCCAGATTCAGGGTGTGTTCTGCCAGTTGTTCTGCGGCTACTACCCGGTTGACCAGGCCGAGACGCTGCGCTTCATCGGCCTTGATGCTGTCACCGAGCAGAGCGACCCCCAAGGCCTGACGCAAGCCCAGCAGGCGCGGCAGGCTCCAGCTAATGCCCAGATCGCCACTGACCGCCAGTGCGGTGTAAGCGAAACTGAAGCGGGTGTTGTCGGCTGCGACCAGTAGATCGCAGGCCAGCGCCAGGCTCATGCCGGCTCCGGCCACCGGGCCCTGTACGCTGCCCAGCACCAGTTTGTCGCTGTTGCTGAACAGCAGGATGGCCCGGTTCATGGGCTCAATCAGCCCCTCGGGAATACTTCCCGGGTCGCGGCTGAACTGGCTGATATCGCCGCCGGCCATGAAGGAGCGACCCTCACCGCTGAGGACGATGACCCGTACCTCCGGGTCTTCGACCGCGTCCTGGATGGCTTGCAGAAAGGCGCTGGCCATGGCGCTGTCGATGGCATTGAGTGAGGCAGGGCGATTGAAGCGCAGGGTGCGGATGGCGCCGCTGCCGCCGACGATCAATGGCAGGTCAGACATCTGATGTTCTCCTCGCATGGGACTACCCGGCTCAAGCCGGGTAGTGGTAGAAGCCCTGGCCGCTCTTGCGGCCCAGATAGCCTGCTTCGACCATTTCCCGCAGCAGCGGGGCGGGGCGGTACTTGCTGTCGTTGAAGCTGGTGTAGAACACGTCCATCACCGCCAGCAGGGTATCCAGCCCGATCAGGTCGGCCAGCGCCAGCGGGCCGATCGGGTGGCTGCAGCCCAGGCGCATGCCCAGGTCGATGTCTTCAGCGCTGGCGATACCTTCCTGCAGCACGAATACGGCTTCGTTGATCATCGGCACCAGGATGCGGTTGACCGCAAAGCCCGCACTGTTGCGCACGCTGATGGCGGTCTTGTGAATGGCACTGACGAACTCGGTGGAAGCCTGACGGGTGGTGTCGTTGGTCTGCAGACCGCCGATCAACTCGACCAGGGCCATGACAGGCACCGGGTTGAAGAAGTGCATACCGATCACCCGTTCCGGTCTGCGGCTGGCCGCGGCCAGACGGGTGATGGAAATGGATGAGGTGTTGCTGGCGATGATCGCCTGCTCGGACACTATCTCATCGACCTGGCGGATCAGTGCCAGTTTGACCGGTTCGGCCTCGGAGGCGGCCTCGATCACCAGGTCGGCGCTGGCCAGCTCGGCCAGGGCAGTGCTGGTGCGGATATTGCCCAGTGCCTGCTGTTTGCCATCGGTGTCGAGCTTGTCTTTCTGGATCAGGCGCTCGAGGCTGCGGTCGATGGTCTGCAGGGCGCGCTGTAATGCCTCTTCATTGATGTCGACCAGGGTGACCTGGAACCCGGCTGCGGCGCAGACCTGGGCGATGCCGTTACCCATGGTTCCGGCGCCGATGACGCCGACGGTGCGGATACTCATGCTTGTTATTCTCCTTGTATTCAGATGGTTGTGAATCAGACGCGCTCGAAAATCGCGGCAATGCCCTGGCCGCCGCCGATGCACATGGTGACCAGCGCGTAGCGCCCACCGGTGCGTTGCAGTTCGTAGATGGCCTTGGTGCTGATGATGGCACCGGTAGCACCGACCGGGTGGCCGAGGGAGATGCCGGAACCGTTGGGGTTGACGATCTCGGGGTTCAGACCCAGCTCCTGTACCACGGCGCAGGCCTGGGCGGCGAAGGCTTCGTTGGCTTCGATGACGTCGATATCGGCCAGGCTCAGGCCGGTGCGCTCCAGTACCAGGCGTGTGGCGGGGATCGGGCCGATACCCATGTATTCCGGCTCGACCCCGGCGTGGGCATAGCCGACCAGGCGGGCCAGGGGCTTGAGGTTGTGCAGCTTGACCGCTTGCTCCTCGGCCAGGACCAGGGCGGCGGCGCCGTCGTTGAGGCCGGAGGCGTTGCCGGGGGTGACGCTACCGTTGTCGCGCTGGAATACCGGTTTCATGCCGGCCAGTTGTTCCAGGCTGACCTCTTCACGGATGTGTTCATCGGTCTCGAAGCTGACCACACCCTTGCGGGTACGGATCTCCACCGGCACGATCTGCTCGGCGAAGTAGCCCTTGGCCCGGGCGCGGGCGGCGCGACGCTGGCTCTCCAGGGCCAGTTCGTCCTGGGCTTCGCGGCTGATGTTGTAGCGCTTGGCGACGTTCTCGGCGGTAACCCCCATGTGGATGCGCTGCCAGGGGTCGTGCAGGATGCCGTTCATGTAGTCCACTGCCTGGGCATCACCGAGGCGGGCGCCCCAGCGCATGGCGGGCATGAGGTAGGGGCCGCGGCTCATGCTTTCCGCACCACCGCCAATGGCAATGTCGGTATCACCCAGCAGGATGGATTGCGCTGCGGAAATGATCGCCTGCAGACCCGAGCCGCACAGGCGGTTGACGTTGAAGGCAGGGGTTTCCTTGGGAATACCCGAATCTATGGCAGCCACCCGGCTGAGGTACGCATCCTTCGGCTCGGTGGGGATCACGTTACCCATGACCACATGGCCTACCGCTTCCGGGGCGACGCCGGAGCGGCTCAGGGCGGCACTGACTGCGGTGGTGGCAATTTCGCTCAGCGGTTGGTCTTTCAGGCTACCGCCAAAACTGCCGATGGCGGTGCGGGCTGCTCCTACAATATAGATCTGACGTTGTGTCATGACTCTTCCCTTCAGGGTCAATCGAATAAAAAAGGGCCAACTGACAGTACCGCTCAGTGGCCCGAACCCAACCGCCCCACCGCACTCGCGAGGCCGTTGTAACGGAGTCGGTTCAGTGCTGGTGGGCGGCCAACAGTTTTCTGGCGATGCTCATACGGTGAACTTCACTGGGGCCATCGTAGATACGGAATGGACGTACGTCACGGAAAATTCGCTCGACGATCTTTTCACCGGTCACGCCTTGTCCGCCGAGAATCTGTACGGCACGGTCAACCACACGCCAGATGGCTTCTGAACTGAGCACCTTGGCCATGCTGGATTCGAGATTGCCACGTTCGCCCTGATCCAGTACCCAGGCGCAATGCCAGACCGCCAGCCGGGTGCTGTGCAGATCCAGCTCGTTATCCGCCAGCATGAAGCCGACGCCCTGGTGCTCGCCCAGCGGACGACCGAAGGATTCGCGGGTGCGTGCATAGTCGGTGGCGATATCGTGGGCGCGGCGAGCGGCACCGAGCCAGCGCATGCAGTGGGTCAGGCGGGCCGGAGCCAGGCGTACCTGGGCATAGCGGAAGCCCTTGCCGACTTCGCCCAGCACGTTTTGCGCCGGCACGCGCAGGTTGTCGATCTCTACCACGCCATGGCCACCGGTGAAGCAACTGTCCAGCGAGTCCATCATGCGTTCGACCTTGAAGCCGGGCTGGTCGGTGTCGCTGAGGAACATGGTGGCGCCGCCGTCTTCGGTGCGGGCCATGATGATGGCGACGCTGGCACCGGTGGCGCCGGTGATGAACCATTTGCGGCCGTTGATGATGTAGTCA
Organism: Halopseudomonas xiamenensis; assembly: GCF_014219065.1. Lineage (GTDB taxonomy): Bacteria > Pseudomonadota > Gammaproteobacteria > Pseudomonadales > Pseudomonadaceae > Halopseudomonas > Halopseudomonas xiamenensis. The sequence continues at coordinate 95,826 of NZ_JACLGO010000009.1, read as the reverse complement.
TTACCGTCGCGCACAGCGGTGGTCGCCAGCATGGATGGGTCGGAACCGGCACCGGGGCTGGGTTCTGTCATGGCGAAGCAGGAGCGGATACGGCCGTCGACCATGGGCTTGAGCCAGCGGTCCTTCTGCGCCTCGTTGGCAATGGCTTCCAGCATGTGGATGTTGCCTTCGTCCGGGGCATGGATATGCAGTGCGATCGGGCCCAGTGGGGAATAGCCAGCCTCTTCAAAGACGATCGCCTTGGCTCTGTGGCTCAGGCCCAGACCGCCCAGCTCGCGGGAGGCGTGGGGAGTCAGCAGGCCGGCGTTGCGGGCGCGCTCGACCAGTTCGTTGCGCAGCTCATCGCTGGGGCCGTGGGGCGTCTGACGGCTGTCATATTCCAGGGGGATGACCTGCTCGGCGATGAACTCGCGGGTGCGCTGCTGCAGTTCCAGCAATTCCTGGTCAAGACTGAAATCCATGGTACTTCTCCTGTAAGCGCAGGCGCGTCAGTCGCGCACCGCTTTGGGGCTGTTGATGGCCAGTTGGTTGCGGTTGATTTGCAGCAGACCCCGGTGCAATCCGGGGTGCTGGTCGAACCGGCCCTGGCGGATGGCGCTGGCCAACTGTTTGCGCAGTTCGTCCAGATCGCCGTTATTCGGTGCATCCAGCAGTGTCTGCAACTGCCGGCACTCTTGCGCCACACAGCTGCTGCCCTGTTGCTGGTCCCGGGCGGCGATGATCATGGCATTGGCGATCATCCGTGCCTCGTAGTGCAACTCGTGGGGCAGGGCCGGCAGCAGCTCGTTCAGCAGCAACTGACGAGCCGTCGTCAGCAGGTCGGGGGCCTTGGGGCGACTCATGGTGTGGCTCCGGTCAGCAATAGAATCTCCTGTTCCAGTTCGGCCAGCATACGCCCGGTCAGGGCCAGCTCCAGCGAATCCTCGCCGCCGCTCAGGTAGCGCTCGGACTGTTGCAGGGCGATGATGGCCCAGCGCAGGTGCGCCATGACCTGCCAATAGGTCAGGGCGGCGCGGTCCATGGGCAGGTCACTGATGCTGTGGTAGCCGTCGAGAAAATCCTGCAGCTCGCCCACGCCACCAGCTTCACGCTGTGGCCCGGCGAAGCGCCAGCAGCGGGCGGTGAACCAGCCGATGTCCTCCCGTGGGTCGCCCCAGCCGGCGAACTCCCAGTCGAGAATCCCGCTGAGCTGGCCGTTGGCGACCATGTAGTTGCCGGTGCGGTAGTCCCGGTGCAGCAGGCATGGGGGCAGCGGCTCGGGGCGGTTCAGTTCGCACCAGCGTAAGCCCCATTCCAAGGCCGGAAAGCCTTCATTGAGGGTGTCCAGGTAGCTGCGGTAGGTATCGATGCAGTGCTGGGCATGGTCGGCAACCGGGCTGGACAGGAAGTCCAGTTGTGGGTGCGGTGGGGCGATACGGTGCAGGTTGGCCAGGCTGATGCCGAGTTCCCGGCACAGGGCCGGGCGTTGCTCCTCGCTGACTCCGTCACGGGTCAGCTTGGGGCCGAAGGCAGTGCCCTCCAGCGCTTGCATGATGAAGAATTCACGGCCCAGCACGGCAAGGTCTGAACACAACAGCAGCGGTTCAGGCACTCTGGCGCCGGCGTCGAAGGCGCAGCGCAGCACTGCAAACTCCTGGGCGCGGGTCATGCTGACGGCCACGCTGGAGGGTGCATCAGTCCGTAACACCCAGCGTTGTTCACCGGGTCGGCTGCCGCCCCGGTGTTCGACCTCCAGCAACCAGTTTTCCTGAATGGCACCGCCGGACAGGCGGCGGGCCTGACGGATCCGGGTATGCTGGGCAGCCAGATGGTTATTCAGGAATTCAGCAATGGCCGGCAATGTCTGGTCTACCGTCGATGGAGCCACGGCTGTACTGGAGAGAAGGGTATCCGCGTTCATATCGTCTCTTTTTATTCCTCAGCCAAGGACCCGCACGGGGGCACTGCCATCCCAGTTGTCAGCGGCGGTTTTCATTTCGGCAAATACCGCCAGACTTTCCTCGGGGAAATCGATCATTTCCACCATTAGGCCACCCAGGTCAACGTAGATAGCTTCGCCACCGCCGGGAAGCCAGACTTCCTGCATGACTTCAGCATCGGCATCGGCACAGAGCGCGCGGGCTTCGACCATGTTGTCTATCTTCAGACAGATGTGGTGCAGGCCTTCACGCCCCTGCTCCAACCAGGACTGGTAGATGGAGGGGGCATTGTTATGCTGGCGAACCAGTTCGATCTGCATGTCGCCCCAGTAGGCGATGGCGACCGAAAAATCCAGAGCAACCGGCTGCCCTCGGTAATGGCAGCTGTCCACCTGGATGTGGTTCATTTCGAAGAATGGCCCCACGCCCATGGTTTCGGTCCAGTGGCGCAGGGCCGCATCGTAATCACTGGGTACCCAGGCCAGCTGCATGATGCGGCCCAGGCGGGAAATCAACTGACGGTGCCGGTTCGGGATGGTGGTCATGGGTTCAGGCCTTATGTCTTGTTGTTTTGCCGTTAATACAAAGCTGTATCGGGTTTGCATCCAGAGTACCTTTCATAATAAAACAAATCAAAATGTTTTTTATGTGGATGAGAGGTTATTGGCGCTTCCCACCACCCTGGCGTATCTTTGCTGGGGAAACCAAGCGATATCACCCAGAAAAGGAAACCAGGATGCTGAGAAGAAAAACACACCGGATATGGGCAGCACTTGCGGCCTGCTTGATGTTCCTGCAGGTGCAGACGGCAACCGCGCAGGAGCAGGAAAGCGAAAAAGCCCGCGCCCTGCTCACCGAAGCCGTTGACTATTACAAGGCCAATGGCGACAAGGCCCTGGCGGTGTTCAGTCGGCAGGGGCCGTTCGTCAAGGACGATCTGTACGTGTTCGTGATCAACACCAACGGCATCATGCTCGCCAGTGGCGGGCCGTCGGTGATGTTGATCGGGCGGGATATCTTCAACACCATCGACGATGAACTCAGGCCCAAGTTCCAGCAGGCGCTGAGCCAGCCGGAGACCGGTGAGATCCTGGAGGCGGACTATCCCTGGGGCAACTGGAGTACTGGTGGGCGCAAGATCACCAAGCATGTGTACTTCCAGCGGGTAGGCGATACCGTATTGGCGGTGGGCTATTACCAGCCGCGGGCCAGTTCCGAGCAGGCGCTGCAACTGCTGGAGACTGCTGCCGAGGCGGTCAACAGCAATCCCCGCGACACCTTCAATGCGATCAATGCACTGGATCAGCGCTTCTACAAGGATGATCTCTACGTGTTCGTCGTGGAGCTGGATAACAACCGCTTCGTCGCCCATGGCTCCAACCTGCGTCTGATCGGCCGCGACTTCAGTGCCCTGGCTGACCGCCTCGGCAAGCCTTTCGGCCAGGAAGCCCTGGACAAGCTGGCGACCAGCGAGATGGTCGAGTTCGACTACCAGTGGAAGCACCCGATCTCCGGCGAAACCGAGCACAAGCACGCCTACGCGCGCAAGGTCGGCAACTACCTGGTCGCGGTGGGCTACTACCAGCCCAACAACGGCAACGGTAGCGACCAGTAGTCAGTCCTGCAGTTCGACCCGGTTGCGAAAGTAGTCCAGCGCTTCCGGGTTGGCCAGGGCTTCGGTGTTATTCACTGGCTGGCCGTGCACCAGGTTACGCACGGCCAGTTCGACGATCTTGCCGCTGCGGGTGCGCGGAATATCCGGTACGGCGAGAATGACCGCCGGCACGTGCCGGGGACTGGCATGGCGGCGAATCTCCCCCCTGATGCGCTGCTGCAGCGCCTCATCCAGCTGCACTCCCTCACGCAGCACGACAAACAGCACTATCCTTACATCCCCTTGCCATTGCTGACCGATGGCTACTGATTCCACTACTTCATCGACCCGTTCCACCTGGCGATAGATTTCGGCGGTACCGATGCGCACGCCGCCAGGGTTGAGTACGGCGTCCGAACGGCCATGGATGATCAGACCGCCATGCTCGCTCTGTTCGGCATAGTCGCCCTGCGCCCAGACACCGGGGAAACGCTCGAAATAGGCCGCGTGGTAGCGGCTGCCATCCGGGTCGTTCCAGAAGCCCAGGGGCATGGAGGGGAAGTGCCTGGTGCAGACCAGCTCGCCCTTCTCGCGGATGACCCGCCGGCCGGCCTCGTTCCATACCTCCACCGCCATGCCCAGCCCCGGCCCCTGCAGTTCGCCGCGCCAGACCGGCAGCAGCGGGTTGCCCAGGGCGAAGCAGGAGACGATATCGGTGCCGCCGGAGATGGAGGACAGGCGCAGGTCGCTCTTGATGTCGCGATAGACGTAGTCGAAGCTGTCCGGGGACAGTGGCGAGCCAGTGGACAATATGCTGCGCAGGCTGTCGAGCCGGTGGCTGCGTGCCGGTTGCACGCCGGCCTTCTCCAGTGCCGCCAGGTAGCGGGCGCTGACGCCGAAGACATTGATCCGCTCGGCATCGATCAGGTCGATCAGCCGGGTGTCGCCGGGGTGGAATGGCGAGCCGTCGTACAGCACCAGCGTGGCGCCGACCGCCAGGCCGGATGCCAGCCAGTTCCACATCATCCAGCCGCAGGTGGTGTAGTAGAACAGCCGGTCATCGGCGTTCAGGTCGGTATGCAGGCCGAGTTCCTTGAGGTGCTGCAGCAGCACGCCGCCGCTGCCATGCACTATGCATTTGGGCGCGCCGGTGGTACCGCTGGAATACAGGATAGCCAGCGGGTGGTCGAAGGGCAGGGCACGGAACCGGGGCGTGCCGCCGGGCTTATAGAAGTCCTGCCAGTGGCTGACTGCCTGGCTGCATTCGGGAGCCGGGTTGGTCAGCGCGGCCGGGCCCGGTACCAGCACCAGCCGTTCGACACTCGGCAGCTGGCGCAGCACCTCGCTGAGCCGCTCGGTGAGATCGATTGACTTGCCGGCATAGTGGTAGTCGCTGCAGGCGATCAGCACCTTGGGTTCGATCTGGCCAAAGCGGTCGATGATGCCCTGCGCGCCGAAGTCTGGCGAGCAGGATGACCACACCGCACCCAGGCTGCTGCTGGCAAGCATGGCGACGATGGCCTGCCAGCTGTTCGGCAGGATCGCGGCAACCCGATCGCCGCTCGCCACCCCGGCCTGTTCCAGGCTGCGCTGCAAACCGGCCACGTGGGCATTCAACTCGGAAAAGCTCAGCTGCTCGCGGCTGCCGGCTTCGCTGATGCTGATCAGCGCCGGCTGGTGATCCTGGCGTCGCAACAGGTGCGCCGCGTAATTCAGGGTGGCTCCGCTGAACCAGCGCGCATCGGGCATGTCCGGCCCTTCGGCGAGTATCTCGCCGGGCGTTGTGTTGAACTGCACCTCGAAGAACGCCGCCAGCGCCAGCCAGAAGTCCGCGCGCCGCTCGATGCTCCAGGCGTGCAGCGCTGCATAGTCGTGCAGGGCAAGGCCGAAACGCCGGTTTACATACTCACGAAACGCGTGCATGCGGCTGGCGGCGATGCCGGTGGTACTGGGCGACCAGAGTGGTTGTTGCATCGGCATCATGTCCTCAATGCGGTATTCATGCCGGAGTATAGCCGCCCCGTCTGGCGGAAAGTGTGCGATTACCGAACACGGGCGCTGTTGGCCGCCGGACCTATCTCCTATGCTGGCTTGGTCCCGGCGTCCGACCCCGGGGTTCAGTGGCCGGACGCACTATAAGAACATATGGGGTGCCCTGTGATGATCAGTCTGCCGGATGTCGGAAGTACTGTGTTCGAACATGCCGATCCCCATGTGGTGTCGGATTACGTCAATCAGCATGTCGGAGCGCATTGCATCCGGCGTCCGCGCCGTGTTGCGGCCCAGGCCAGCCTGCGCCATCGCCGCTTCGGCCAGCTCGACCTGTGCAGCCTCAGCTACGGCGACCGGGTGCAGGTCACCTCGCCGGCGCTGGAAACCATCTACCACCTGCAACTGCTGCTGCGTGGCCATTGCCTGTGGCGCGGACAGGGTGAGGAACACTACTTCGCCCCCGGCGAGTTGCTGCTGATCAACCCCGACGACCCGGTGGACCTGACCTACTCGGAGGACTGCGCCAAGCTGATCGTCAAGCTGCCGGCCACCTTGCTCGAACAGGTCTGCGCGGACAACCACTGGCGGGCACCGCAGCAGGGCATACGTTTCAATACCAGCCGGCATGCGCTGCGGCAGTTGTCGGGTATCGACAGCCTGCTGGCGTTGATCTGCCAGGAAGCCGCCGCCGAGCACTGCCATCAGCCCCTGCAGGAGCAGTACAGCCGTATCATCGCCTCCAAGCTGCTGTGCACCCTGGCCAGCAACGTCTGCCGCGAGCCGACGGGCGACAGCTGCCCCTCATTCGGCCGCATCACCGATTACATCGACGAGCACCTGAAGAAGGACATTTCCGTCGAACAACTGGCGCAACTGGCGAACATGAGTCCGCGCTCGCTGTATGCGCTGTTCGAGCGCCAGGCCGGCACCACGCCGAAATCCTTCATTCGCCAGCGCCGGCTGCAGCAGATCCATCACCAGCTGAGCGACTCGGCGGCGAGGGTACGCAATATCACCGAGATCGCCATGGACTACGGCTTCATGCACCTGGGCCGCTTCTCGGAGAGCTACAAGAGCACCTTCGGCGAACTGCCATCCGATACCCTGCGCCGGCATCACTGACGCCGTGCAGCGCCGGGTCTGACTTGATGACCCGGCGGATCGACCCCACAATGGCTGCTCTGATTCGAAACGGATGCAACCATGCCTGATTCCCTGCCCCTTGCGGGCCGTCGTATCGCCCTGCCGGAAAGTCGCGAGCTGGACCTGTTTGCCGACATGCTGCTCAAGCGCGGGGCCGAGGTGCTGCGCTGCCCGCTGGTATCCATTCATGATGCGCCGGACCAGCGCCCGGTGGTGGATTGGCTCAAGCAGTTCAGCGCCGAGCCCTGGGATGATTTCATCGCCCTTACCGGCGAGGGTATCCGCCGCCTGCTGGGCGCCGCCGAGCGCGCCGGGGGCACCCTGCGCGAGGACTTCATCGCCCGGCTGGCCCAGGTACGCAAGCTGACCCGCGGACCCAAGCCTGGAGCGGCGCTGCGCAGTATCGGCCTGAAGGCCGACCTGGTCGCGCTGGAGCCGACCACCGAGGGGGTGATTCGCACCCTGCAGGATGAGAACCTGCGCGGCCGGCGCATCGCCGTGCAACTGTATGGCAGCGACCCGAACCTGCCGCTGATGGAGTTCCTGCAGGCTGCCGGCGCGCAGGTTGCCCCCGTGGCGCCCTACGTCTACGCCGATGATGTGGAAGATGCGCGGGTGGAGAGCCTGATCGATGAGCTGGCCAGCGGCCGGGTGGATGCCATCGCCTTTACCAGCGCCACCCAGGTGCGCCGGCTGTTTCAGATCGGCCGGCGCTCGGTGGGCGAGCAGCGGCTGGGCGAGATTCTCGACGGCCTGACCATTGCCGCCGTCGGCCCGGTGGTCGCCGAGGAACTGCGCGAGCGCGGCCTGCGGGTGGACCTGATGCCCACCGGCAGCTACTTCATGAAGCCGCTGGTGCGCGAGCTGGTGCGCCGCTTCGGGCCAGTTTGACCGGCCCCGACGCGGGCCATGGTTTACACTGAATTGTCACTATCACCCATTGCATACCTTTCCCAAGGAAGTTTGATGAGCAAAACCGGCCCGCTGCGCCTGCCGCCAGAACAACTCACCGTACCCATCGATCTGGAGAGCCTGGGCTTTGCCTCCACCGATGACCTGGAGCCCTTCAAGGGCATCCTCGGCCAGGATCGTGCCGTCGAGGCCATGCACTTCGGCGTGGCCATGCGCCGCGCGGGCTACAACATGTTCGTCATGGGCGAGCCGGGTACCGGGCGCTTTTCCTATGCCATGCGCTATCTGCGGGCCGAGGCCAAGCGCATGCCCACGCCGCAGGCCTGCGTGTATATCAACAACTTCGAGGAGTCGCGCGAGCCCAAGGCGCTGCACATGGCCGCCGGCACCGCCACCCAGCTGATCGACGATATCCACCAGCTTATCGACAACCTGCTGGCGACCTTTCCGGCGGCCTTCGAGCATCCGGCCTTCCAGCAGAAGAAGAGCGCCATCGACCGCAGTTTCAACAAGCGCTATGACACCGCCATCGACCTGGTCGAACGCCAGGCGCTGGAGCGCAGCATAGTGCTGTACCGCGACGGCCAGAACCTGGTGTTCACCCCGATGCGTGACGGTAAAGGGCTGGATGAGGCGGAATTCTCCCAGTTGCCGGAAGCCGAGCGTGAGCGCTTCCATGCCGATATCGCGGTGCTCGAGGAGATACTCAACGAAGCGCTGGCCAGCCTGCCGCAATGGAAGCGCGAGTCGAGCAACGAACTGCGCGAGCTGAACGAGCAGACCATTACCGATGCCCTGCAGCCGCTGCTGCAGCCATTGACCGAGCGCTACTGCGACAACCCCGACATCTGCGCCTATGTCCAGGCGATACACCAGAACCTGCTCAAGGTGGTGGTCGAGTTGCTGGTTGATGAGCGCTCGGAGGCACGTCCGGAGGCGGCGAAGAAGGCCGCGCTGATCGAACACTACAGCCCCAACCTGATCGTCGATCACCCCGGCTCCCCCGGCGCGCCGGTGGTGCATGAGCCGCATCCGTCCTATGACAACCTGTTCGGCCGGGTGGAGTACAGCTCCGAGCAGGGCGCGCTGGTCACCAATTACCGGCATATCCGTCCCGGTGCGCTGCACCGGGCCAACAACGGCTACCTGGTGCTGGAGGCGGACAAGCTGCTGGCCGAACCCTTCGTCTGGGAGGCGCTCAAGCGGGCCTTGCATGCCCGGCAACTGAAGATCGAATCGCCCTGGGCGGATATCGGCCGGCTGACCACGGTGACCTTGACACCGCAGGTCATCCCGCTGTCGGTCAAGGTGGTATTGATCGGTTCACGCCGCGCCTACTACCTGCTGCAGGACTACGATCCGGACTTCCAGGAACTGTTTCGCGTACTGGTGGACTTCGATGACCATCTGCCACGCACCCCCGACAGCATCGAGGGCATGGCCCAGTTGCTCAAGACCCGGGTGGACGAGGAGGGGCTGGCGCCGATGACGGTGGCGGCGGTGGCGCGCATCCTGACCTACAGCGCGCGCCTGGCCGAGCATCAGCAGCACCTGTCGGCGAGCATCAGCGACATCTTCCAGCTGGTCGCCGAGGCGGACCTGGTGCGCCAGTTGGCGGGCGACAGAATGACCGATACCGGCCATATCGAACGCGCACTGCAGGCCAAGGAGGCACGTACCGGGCGGGCCAGTGCGCGCATCCGCGAAGACATGCTGTCCGGCGTGATCCTGATCGATACCGATGGTGCGGCGGTGGGCAAGTGCAACGGCTTGACGGTGCTGGCCATCGGCGACTCGGTGTTCGGTGTGCCGGCGCGGATCAGCGCCACGGTGTACCCCGGCAGCAGCGGTATCGTGGATATCGAACGCGAGGTCAATCTCGGCCAGCCGATCCACTCCAAGGGGGTGATGATCCTCACCGGTTATCTTGGTAGTCGCTATGCCCAGGACCATCAGCTGGAGATCTCCGCGAGCATCGCGCTGGAGCAGTCCTATGGCTATATCGATGGCGACAGCGCCTCTCTGGGCGAGGTCTGCGGACTGATTTCCGCGCTGTCGCGGGTACCCTTGAAACAGTGTTTCGCCATTACTGGCTCGATCAACCAGTTCGGTGAGGTGCAGGCGATCGGCGGGGTCAACGTCAAGATCGAGGGTTTCTTCCGGCTATGCGAGGCGCGCGGCCTGACCGGTGAGCAGGGCGTCATCATTCCACGGGCCAACGTGCCGAACCTGATGCTGCATCAGACCGTGCTGGATGCGGCCAAGGCCGGGCTGTTCCATATCTACGCGGTGGATAATGTCGACCAGGCACTCAGCCTGCTGGCCGGTGAGGATGCCGGTACCCCGGATGCCGAGGGCAAGTTCCCCGAAGGCTCGATCAATGACCGGGTGGTGCAGCGACTGCAGGCGATCAATCATCGCAACCATCATAATGAGGAAAACCGTGACGCGGCGGAGGAAGCGCCTGGCCGCTGATCAAACCGTGAACAGACTGCCGGGCGCCAGGCCCGGCAAGCCCTGCAGCGGCCTTTCCCAGCCTTGTCTACAGAGTTATCCACAGTTTGTGTGGAACACTTCTGTGGGGCCATTTTTACGCCGGCCTGTCAATAACCCATTTCCGGAAAACTGCGGCGGACCGCACACTTTCTGCTGGACAAAATTGTAAAGCCCGCAAATCCGCCTGCTGCAGCCATTTTGCCACTACCTTTGAAATGGGTATCGGGCGGGCTGGTTGTTTTTTGAACGAGTTCGGTCAACGCCTGTCCCGGCATGGCTCAGCGGCGTTTACTACAAGCCTGCTCACAGAGTTATCCACAGTTTATGTGCACAACCACTCGACCCTCCAATGCCGGCATCCGGCCTCGCCTCAATCGAACAACACGCCCAGGGCCTCGTCCAGTCGGGTGACCTGGACCACCTGCATGCCCTTGGGCGCTTCCTTGGGGGCATTGGCCTTGGGCACGATGGCGCGGGTGAAGCCGTGCTTGGCGGCTTCCTTCAGACGCTCCTGGCCGCTGGGTACCGGGCGGATCTCACCGGACAGGCCCAGCTCGCCGAATACCATCAGGTCCATCGGCAGCGGTCGATTGCGCAGGCTGGAGATCACCGCGGCCAGCAGTGCCAGGTCGGCGGCGGTTTCCAGCACCTTGACCCCACCGACCACGTTGACGAACACATCCTGGTCGTAGGTCGGCACGCCGCCATGCCGGTGCAGTACCGCCAGCAGCATGGCCAGACGGTTCTGGTCCAGCCCCAGGGTGACGCGCCGCGGGTTGCCCAGGTGACTGGTGTCGACCAGTGCCTGCACCTCCACCAGCATCGGCCGTGAGCCCTCCCAGGTGGACATCACCACACTGCCGGGGATCGGCGCCTCATAGCGCGAGAGAAAGATCGCCGAGGGGTTGGCGACTTCCTTCAGGCCCTTGTCGGTCATGGCGAACACGCCCAGCTCGTTGACCGCACCGAAGCGGTTCTTCACCGCGCGCAGCATGCGCAGGCGGCCATCGGCCTCGCCTTCGAAATACAGCACGGTATCGACCATGTGCTCCAGCACGCGCGGGCCGGCCAGCGAGCCTTCCTTGGTCACATGGCCGACCAGGAAGATGGCGGTGCCGCTCTGCTTGGCATAGCGCACCAGCAGCGCGGCGCTTTCCCGCACCTGGGCCACGCCACCGGGTGCCGACTGCAGTTGTTCGGTGAAAATGGTCTGGATCGAATCGACCACCATGACCTTCGGCTGCTCGCGGCGGGCGGTGGCGATGATGCTTTCGATGCAGGTCTCGGTCATCACCTTGAGCTTGTCTTCCGGCAGGCTCAGGCGCTTGGCGCGCATGGCCACCTGCTGCTGCGATTCCTCGCCGGTGACGTAGAGTGCCGGCATGCTCTGCGCCAGGCGGCACAGGGTCTGCAGCAGTATGGTCGATTTGCCGATGCCCGGGTCACCACCGATCAGCACCACAGAGCCACCGACCAGCCCGCCGCCCAGCACCCGGTCCAGCTCGGAAGAGCCGCTGGGCTGGCGTGGCATTTCCTCGGTGGACACTTCGGCCAGGGTCCTGACCTGGGCCGCTTCGCCCGCCCAGTTGCTGCTGCGCGCGCTGCCGCTGCCACCAACCGGCGTGGTGTCGATCACGGTTTCCACCAGGGTATTCCAGGCCCGGCATTCGGCGCACTGGCCGGCCCACTTGGTAAAGGTGGCACCACACTCGGTGCAGCCGTAGAGTCGTTTGTTCTTCGCCATTAACGTTCCATTGAAGCTGTTTGCAGTCAGCCGTCACTATACTGTTCGACACGCAATAAATCCTGACACAGGCGACAAAGATGCCGGAACACAGTCCCAGCAAGAAAGCACTCAAAAGACAGCGTGCCGAACTCACCGAGGCGCTGCTCGAGGCGCAGTATGAACTGCGCAAGGCGAACAAGGGGCCGGTGCTGGTGCTGGTCAGCGGTAATGACAATGGCGGCAAGGCCGAAGCCATCTACAGTTTCTATGCCTGGCTGGACAACCGCTTTCTCGACACCCGTGCCTTCGCCTTGCCCCAGGGTATCGAACAGCGCATGCCGCACCTGTGGCGCTACTGGATCAGCTTGCCCGGGCCGGGCAAGCTCGGCTTCTACCTCGGTTCCTGGTACCACCAGCCGCAGATCCGCTACTGCCGGGGCGAGATCGACAGCGAGGCGTTCCGCCGACAGATGGAGGAGATCGCCCGCTTCGAGCAACTGCTGACCGAGGAGGGCGTGGCGCTGGTCAAGCTGTGGCTGCAGGTTGAACGTTCGCCGAGCGGTGAAAACCAATCGGCGGGCCAGGAGCAGACTGTGGTGATGCGTGAATGGGGGGACCTGGGTTCAGTCGACCGTGAAAAGGTGACCACCTCGGCGCATCTGATGAGCGCACTGACCTCGACCCCACAGGCACCCTGGATCGCCGTGCCCAGCGATGATGCCCACTACCGGGATATCCGTGTCGGCCAGATCGTGTTGCAACAGATCCAGCAATTGCTGGGCAAGCAGAACAAAGGTCCGGCACCGACGCCCTTGCTACCGGCACCGCTGACCCGCCTGCAGCAGGTGGATTACCGTCTCACGCTGGGCAAGCAGCAATACAGACAGCAGCTAAGGCACTACCAGGCCCGGTTGCGCGAGCTGGTGCGGCATCCGGGGTTCGCCGAGCGCAGCCTGCTGTTGGTATTCGAAGGCGCCGACGCGGCCGGCAAGGGTGGCACCATCCGCCGTATCACCCAGTGCCTGGACCCGCGCTACATGCGCGTCCATGGTACCCGTGCGCCGACCAGGGAGCAGCGTCGGCAGCCCTACCTGCTGCGCTTCTGGCGTCGGGTGCCGACCCCGGGCCGGGTGGTGATCTTCGATCGCAGCTACTACGGGCGGGTCCTGGTCGAGCGGGTGGAGCGCTTCTGCAACCGCCGGCAGTGGCAGCGCGCCTACGGCGAAATCAACGACTTCGAGGACCAGCTGCAGGCCAAGGGCACACTGGTGGTGAAGTTCTGGCTGGCCATCACCGAGGATGAGCAACTGCGGCGCTTCCAGGCCCGCGAACGTTCTCCGCTCAAGCGCTACAAACTGACCGATGAGGACTGGCGCAACCGCAAGCGCTGGCCGCGATACGAGCAGGCCCTGAACGACATGCTGGCTCATACCGATACGGCATCCGCGCCCTGGCACGTCATTTCCGCCGAGAACAAACGCTACGCACGGGTGCAGACCTTGAAGATACTCTGCCAGACCCTGCAACAGGCGTTGAAATAAGTTGTAAAAGATATCAAATTAACCCAGCCATGATGGCTTACAGGAGAGGGGACAACATGAGTCTGATTCAGGAATTCAAGTCATTCGCCATGCGCGGCAATGTCATCGACATGGCTGTGGGTATCATCGTCGGCGCCGCCTTCGGCAAGGTGGTGTCATCCTTCGTGGACAATATCGTCATGCCGCCGCTGGGGCTGCTGATCGGCGGGGTGGATTTCAGCGACCTGGCAGTGGTGCTGCGCGAGGCCGAAGGTGACCTGGCTGCGGTGACCCTGGGCTATGGCGCCTTCATCCAGAGCATCGTCGATTTCCTGATCATCGCCGCAGCGATCTTCGTTGCCATCAAGGTGATGAACTCGCTCAAGCGCCAGGAAGAGGCGGCAGCAGCGGAACCGGCCGGTCCCAGTACCGAGGAGGTGTTGCTGACCGATATCCGCGATCTGCTCAGGCAGCAGGTCGACAAGTCGCAACCCTGACATCTGGCGTCGTCCGGCAGATATCCGACCGGGCGACGCCAGCGGTGATGCTATACTGGCGGCCTTTTCATCCAAGACCGGTCCGCCATGTACCACTGCGATACCCCCTTCGGCCCGCTGCAGCTCGAGCGCTATCCACCTACCCGTAATCCGACCCTGCAGCCTGTCGATACGGCGGACCTGTATCTGCTGCAGTCGCTGGCAGAGCAGGGGGCTGGTACCGGCCCGGTACTGGTGGTCAATGACAACTTCGGTGCGCTGGCCTGCGCCCTGGCGCTGCAGGGCTGTGAGGTGGTCAGCTGGGGTGACTCGTATCTGGCGCAGCGGGCGCTGCAGCTGAATGTCCGCCACAACCGGCTGGCCGCCGAGCGCATCACCTTCGTCGACAGCCAGCAGTTGCCCGCGGCGCCGATTGCCCGGGTACTGCTGCGGATTCCGAAAAGCCTGGCCCTGCTGGAAGACCAGCTCAGCCGCCTGCGGCCGCTGCTGTCAGCCGATGCGCTGGTCATCGCCGGTGCCATGCTCAAGCACTTGCCGCCCAGCGCTGGCGATCTGCTGGCCGGGTATATCGGCCCCTACCAGGCTTCGCTGGCGTGGAAGAAGGCGCGCCTGCTGACCGCACGTCTCGACAGCGCGCTCGACCCCGGCGCGCCGCAGCTGGTCACCCATTATCCGCTGCCCGACAGCCACTGCGAACTGGTCAACCGCCCCGGAGTATTCTCCCGTGAGCGGCTGGATATCGGCACCCGCGTGCTGCTGCCATGCATTGCGCGGCTGGACGGCGCAGTGCGCATCGTCGATCTTGGCTGTGGCAACGGCGCACTGGGGATCCAGGCCGCCCTGCTCAACCCCGAGGCGCACCTGACCTTCATCGATGAGTCCCATGCGGCGGTCGCTTCGGCCCGGGACAACTTCAACCGCCTGTTCCCGGAGCGGCAAGCCAGCTTTATCGTCAATGACGGCCTGCTGGATGGGCCTGCCGGCAGCGCCGACCTGGTGCTGTGCAACCCGCCGTTTCACCAGCAGCAGGTAATCGGTGACGAGATCGCCCTGCGCCTGTTCCAGCAGAGCCGGCAGGCCCTGGCCGCCGATGGCACGCTGCTGGTGGTAGGCAACCGCCATCTCGGTTATCACGTCAAGCTGCGGCGCTTCTTTGGCAAGGTCGAGCAGATCGGCGGCAACAGCAAGTTCGTGGTGTTGCGCGCCGCTTGAGCCGGGGTGGTCTGCCCGGGTAGCCCAGCCCCAGGATCAGGTCGTCGGCGGATCGGCGCACAGCGCGGCCAGCTCGCGCTCGGCCAGTGCATCATCCCCCAGATTCAGCACCACCAGGCGTTTCAGGTGGCTGATGGAGTCGAGGTCGATATGCCGGCACTCCAGCCCGAGCAGGCCGTTGCGAGCGAACACCAGGCCCACCTCCATATGGATCTGGTCGGTGCTGGACAGCTCGACCACCGCACGCAGGGACTGACTGGTATCCACCTGTGACCAGTTATCGGGCTGCCTGAGCAGCAGGCCATGCAAGGAGATGTCGATCAGTTGGCCGTGGGCTTGCCAGCCATCCTGTTGCAGACTGACATGGGCATCGAAGGGAATGCGGGAAAAGCGGCGATAATTCTCGGACATGACGGCCCCCATCGGGCGGCTACGTTACGCCGTTATTATAGCTGCTCAGCTGGTGGTGTTTTGCGGATGTACTGGCTTACTCTGGATCCTTCACCGAACCCTGTCATCCTTCGCTTGTGCGAAGGATGACAGGTTAGCATTACGGCGAAGGCCGGGACGACATTGAAAAGCAGGCGCGGTTCAGACCACGCCCTGGGCCAGCATGGCGTCGGCGACCTTGACGAAGCCGGCGATGTTGGCGCCTTTCACATAGTTGATGAAGCCGTCTTCTTCCTTGCCGTAGCGCTCGCAGGCGGAGTGGATGGACTGCATGATGGCATGCAACTTGGTATCCACTTCACCGGAAGTCCACTGCATGCGCATGGCGTTCTGGCTCATTTCCAGGCCGCTGACGGCCACGCCGCCGGCATTGGCTGCCTTGCCCGGGGCGAACAGGATGCGGTTCTCCAGGAACACATCGACCGCTTCCAGGGTGGACGGCATGTTGGCACCTTCGGCGACGCAGAAGCAGCCATTGGCGACCAGCATGCGGGCGTCATCGCCGTCCAGTTCATTCTGCGTGGCGCAGGGCAGGGCGATATCGCAGGGCAGGTGCCAGGGAGTACGCTTGCTCAGGAACTCCAGTTGCAGTTCCTGGGCCATGTCCTGCAGGCGCGCGCGGCGCTCGTTCTTCAGCTCCATCAGGTAATGCCACTGCTCGGTGGTCATGCCCTCGGGGAAGTACAGCGTGCCGCCGGAGTCGGAGATCGAGATCACCACCGCGCCCAGATCCATGGCCTTGAGAGCGGCATACTGGGCAACATTGCCGGAACCGGAAATCGCCACACGCAGGCCTTCCAGGCTGCGGCCGCGTTCCTGCAGCATTTCCTCGGTGAAGTACACACAGCCGTAGCCAGTGGCTTCCGGACGGATCAGGCTGCCGCCATAGGTCAGGCCCTTGCCGGTCAATACCGAGGTGAACTCGTTGCGCAGGCGCTTGTACTGACCGTACATGTAGCCGATTTCCCGGGCACCGACGCCGATATCGCCGGCCGGAATGTCGAGGTTCTCGCCGATGTGACGGGACAGCTCGGTCATGAACGACTGGCAGAAACGCATGACTTCCGCATCGCTCTTGCCCTTGGGATCGAAATCGGAGCCGCCCTTGCCGCCGCCCATGGGCAGGGTGGTCAGGGCATTCTTGAAGACCTGCTCGAAGGCGAGGAACTTGAGCACGCCCAGGTTGACCGACGGATGGAAGCGCAGGCCGCCCTTGTACGGGCCGATGGCACTGCTCATCTGCACGCGGAAGCCGCGATTGACATGCACCTGGCCGTTATCGTCCATCCACGGTACGCGGAACATGATCACGCGCTCGGGCTCGATCAGGCGCTCGATGATGCCGGCTTTCAGGTACTTGGGGTTCTCTTCCAGGAAAGGCCACAGCGTGCTCAGTACTTCTTCGGCTGCCTGATGGAATTCGGGTTGCCCTGGGTCGCGCAGTTTCAGATGCGCCAGGCAGGCTGTCAGCGTGTCAGTCATGGAGGTCTCTTTTTTGCAAGTTTAAGACGTGTTGGTGCAAATTTATCAGAGGTGAGCACGCTCTGAAATAGTGCTTAACAAAAAAACATGCACGTCAATGGGGATCAAGGGTGCCCTGCAGTAGTGCGCAGGGGGTCGCTAGATACTCGTTAAACAGCTTCAACTTAATGTTTTTTAAGGGTTTTATGGCTTTCATGAGAAGCCCTGTCGCGTGCGCGTTTTGGTCGCACGCGGCAGGTCGGAAAAGTTCCAATAAAATGTGACTTTTTCGTCAGGCCAGTTTTTTGTAGCGCACACGATGTGGCTGGGCAGCTGCTTCGCCCAGGCGTTTCTTGCGGTCCGCTTCGAATTCGGTGTAGTTGCCTTCGAAGAATACCACCTTCGCATCGTCTTCATAAGAAAGAATATGGGTGGCGATGCGGTCCAGGAACCAGCGGTCGTGGGAAATCACGATGGCCGAGCCGGGGAAGTCCAGCAATGCCTCTTCCAGTGCCCGCAGGGTTTCCACATCGAGGTCGTTGGACGGTTCGTCAAGCAGAAGCACGTTGGCACCCTGTTTCAGCGTCAGTGCCAGGTGCAGTCGGCCGCGTTCACCACCGGATAGATCCTTGACGAACTTCTGCTGATCGGCGCCCTTGAAGTTGAAGCGGCCGACGTAGCCACGTGAGGGGACTTCATAGCCGCCCACGGTGATCATGTCGAAGCCGTCGGAGACCTGTTCCCAGACGGTCTTGTTGCCGTCCAGATCGTCGCGACTCTGATCGACGCTGGCGATCTTTACCGTCTCGCCGATGACGATCTCGCCACTGTCGGGTTGTTCCTTGCCAGTGATCATGCGCAGCAGGGTGGACTTGCCCGCGCCGTTTCCGCCGATCACGCCGACGATGGCACCCTTGGGAATGCTCAGGCTCAGATCGTCGATCAACACGCGATCGCCATAGCTCTTGGTGACGCTGTGCAGTTCGATGACCTTGTCACCCAGGCGCGGTCCGGCCGGGATGTAGATCTCGTTGGTTTCGCTGCGCTTCTGGAATTCCTGGGACTGCATTTCCTCGAAACGCTGCAGACGGGCCTTGGACTTGGCCTGGCGGCCCTTGGCGCCCTGGCGTACCCACTCCAGCTCGGCCTTCATCGCCTTGGCATGCGAGGCTTCCTGCTTGGCCTCGGCACTCAGGCGCGCGGCCTTGGATTCCAGCCACTGGGAGTAGTTGCCCTCGAAGGGGATGCCGTGGCCACGGTCCAGTTCCAGGATCCAGCCGGCGACGTTGTCCAGGAAGTAGCGGTCGTGGGTGATGGCCACCACGGTGCCGGGGAAGTTATGCAGGAACTGCTCCAGCCAGGCGACCGAATCGGCGTCCAGGTGGTTGGTCGGCTCGTCCAGCAGCAGCATGTCGGGTGCCGACAGTAGCAGGCGGCACAGCGCCACGCGGCGCTTCTCGCCACCGGACAGGTGACCAATCAGCGCATCCCACGGCGGTAGGCGCAGGGCATCGGCGGCCACTTCCAACTGCCGATCCAGGTTGTGGCCATCGGCGGCTTGCAGGATGGCTTCCAGCTTGGCCTGCTCGGCGGCCAGCGCATCGAAGTCGGCATCCGGCTCGGCATAGGCGGCATAGACCTCGTCCAGCCGGGCCTGGGCATCCTTGATCTGGCTGACCGCTTCCTCGACGATGTCGCGCACGGTCTTTTCCGGGTCCAGTTGCGGCTCCTGGGGCAGGTAGCCGACATTGATGCCGGGCATCGGCCGGGCTTCGCCATCGAACTCGGTATCGACCCCGGCCATGATGCGCAGCAGGGTGGACTTGCCGGCACCGTTGAGGCCCAGCACGCCGATCTTGGCGCCAGGGAAGAATGACAGGGAAATATCCTTGAGGATCTGACGCTTGGGCGGCACAACCTTGCTCACCCGGTGCATGCTGTAAACGTATTGGGCCATGTGGACGCCACCTTGATCTGCTGAATATGGGAACTGCACCAGGAGTGGTGCGCGATGGTGGGCAAGGCTAGCTGAAGTCGGTGTGTAGGGCAAATTATGGGGCTATGCTTCCCCCTCTCCCCCGGCCCCCGCTCCGCGCCCCAGCCCTTCGCAGAGCTCAGGGCGCTCAAGCGGGCGAAGCAGTGCTTCGCTTTTCCCGCTTTCGCCCCGTAAGGGGCGAGGGGTGACTCGTGCCGGTGGCTGTGGAGTAATCCCGGATTACCGCGTCTCTGGTCAGGTTAAGGTCTTGGAATATCAGGTCTGAGAATGATGTTGCCCTGATGATACTGTCCGGCAGCCATTTGCTTTCAGGATGGCATGGCCAACCAGTCGCGAGTCACCCCTCGCCCCTTGCGGGAGAGGGGCCGGGGGAGAGGGGGGACCCCCTTGAAATTCATTTGCCGACCGCCTGAACGCTTTTCAAGTGCCAGTTGCGCCCAGTTGGGGTAAAATGCCGCCTCTTTTTTATTAGTACATCTCTGGCAGAGGGCCGTGACATGTTTAGCCGTTCCAACGATATTGCCACTTTCGACGCCGAGCTGTGGGCAGCCATGCAGCAGGAAGCCCAGCGTCAGGAAGAGCACATCGAGCTGATCGCATCCGAGAACTACACCAGTCCTGCGGTCATGCAGGCACAGGGTTCGGTGCTCACCAACAAGTATGCCGAAGGTTACCCGGGCAAGCGTTACTATGGCGGCTGTGAGTTCGTCGACGTGGCTGAGCAACTGGCTATCGATCGCGCCAAGCAGCTGTTCGGCGCCGACTACGCCAACGTCCAGCCGCACGCCGGCTCCCAGGCCAACAGCGCGGTATTCCAGGCGCTGGTTCAGCCGGGCGACACCGTGCTGGGCATGAGCCTGGCCCACGGTGGTCACCTGACCCACGGCGCCGCGGTCAACTTCTCCGGCAAGATGTACAACGCCGTGCAGTATGGCATCGACACCACCACCGGCCTGATCGACTACGATGAGCTGGAGCGCCTGGCGATCGAGCACAAGCCGAAGATGATCGTCGCCGGCTTCTCCGCCTACTCGCAGATTCTCGACTTCCCGCGCTTTCGCGAGATCGCCGACAAGGTCGGCGCCTACCTGTTCGTCGACATGGCTCACGTCGCCGGCCTGGTCGCCGCGGGCGTCTACCCGAACCCGGTGCCCTACGCCGACGTGGTCACCACTACTACCCACAAGACCCTGCGCGGCCCGCGCGGCGGCCTGATCCTGGCCCGTGCCAACGAAGAGCTGGAGAAGAAGCTGAACTCGGCGGTATTCCCCGGTGGCCAGGGTGGCCCGCTGATGCACGTGATCGCGGCCAAGGCGATCTGCTTCAAGGAAGCCATGAGCGACGAGTTCAAGGCCTACCAGCAGCAGGTGGTGAAGAATGCCCAGGCCATGGCTGGGGTGTTCATCGAGCGCGGCTTCGACGTGGTATCCGGTGGCACCCAGAACCACCTGTTCCTGCTGTCGCTGATAAAGCAGGACATCACCGGCAAGGATGCGGACGCTGCCCTGGGTCGCGCCTTCATCACCGTGAACAAGAACGCGGTGCCGAACGATCCACGCTCGCCGTTCGTGACCTCCGGCCTGCGTATCGGTACCCCGGCGGTGACCACCCGTGGTTTCCAGGAAGCCGAGTGCCGCGAGCTGGCCGGCTGGATCTGCGACATCCTCGACAACATGGGTGATGAGTCGGTGATCGATCGGGTGCGCGAGCAGGTCAAGGCGATCTGCGCCCGCCTGCCGGTCTACCGCGACTGAGCCGTACCGCACCGCAGTGCAGAACCCCTTGCCGGTCGCCGACAAGGGGTTTTTTTATAGCTGGTGGTTCCTGGCTGCGGCCTTTATCCTGTGGCGATATCGGGGTGGTCCGTTAGGCGATTGGACAAGTTATGGGAGGCCTTATGCGCAAGGCAGCGGTATGGCTGGCGGTATTTCTTCTCTACTCTGGTGCCTGTGCGGCGCAGGAAAAACCCGTGGTGCAGGTGGCGTTCCTGCCTTTCGCCGGGTATGCGGAGCTGGATGAGGCCGGCGTGCCGGTGGGCAAGGGTGTCACTCTGACCAGCAAGCTCCTGCGCGAGGCTGGCTACCAGGCCGAGCTGCGTATTCTGCCGGCGGCGCGTATCTGGCTGGGGCTGGAAACCGGTGAAGTGCATGTATGGCCGGGTATGCTGAACAAGCCGGGGCTCGAGGAGCACACCCTGCAGACCGGGCGCAATCTGGGGCTGGTGGGGATAAACCTGTACTACCGGCCGGGCACGTCACCGCCGCGCTGGCCGCAGGACATTCATGACAAGAGCCTGATCATGATCACCAATTTCACCTACACCACGGCCCTGCGGGAGGTTCTTAACGACCCCGAGCGCCGGCTCAGGGTGAACAAGAGCAACTCGCATATAGGTGCGCTGCGCATGCTGTTGCGTGGGCGCGGTGACTATCTGCTGGATTATCGGACCCAGGTGGCGTCGGCGATGCAGACGTTGGATGTGGAGGAGCTGCCGTCGATCGAGGTGGCGGAAATGCCGATGCGCTTCGTGCTGTCGCGCCACTCGGGGTTTGCCGAGCAGTTGCAGGTCGATCTGGATGCGGCCTTCGACCGGCTGCAGGCCCGCGGTGTCGAGTTGGATGTGACGCGCCAGTAGCGAGTCGGGAAGCGCTTGGGAAACCCCGGCGTGGTATCCAGGGTTTCCAGCGGTGGCGGGCTGGTCAGTCGCGACGCAGCTCGAGTGTAGTCAGGGTCCGCTCGCGGACGGTCCTGAGCAGCTCGGCATCGTCAACCAGTGATTGCCCATAGGACGGCACCAGCTCCTTCATGCGGGCCTGCCATTGCGGCGTGGCCATACGCCCACTGAAGCAGCGTTCAAGAACGTCGATCATCGCCTGCACGGCGGTGGAGGCACCGGGTGAGGCACCCAGCAGGGCGGCCAGGCTGCCATCTTTGGCGGCAACGATCTCGGTGCCGAACTCCAGCTTGCCGTGGCCCTTGGCGTCCTTCTTGATGATCTGCACGCGCATGCCGGCATTCTGCAGTGTCCAGTCTTCTTCCTTGGCATCGGGGAAGAAGTTGCGCAGGGAGGCGACCCGGTTCGAGTGGGACTGGAAGGACTCGCTGATCAGGTAACGGGTCAGGTCCATGTTATCCCGTCCGACTGCCATCATCGGCGCCACGTTGTAGGGTTTGACCGAGGAGAACAGGTCGAACACCGAGCCCTTCTTCAGGAACTTGGTGGTGAATCCGGCGAAGGGGCCGAACAGCAGGGCAGGCTTGCCATTGATAATGCGGGTATCCAGGTGCGGAACCGACATTGGTGGTGCGCCGACCGGTGCCTTGCCGTAGACCTTGGAATGGTGTTGCTGGACGATCTCCGGCTTCTTGCAGACCAGCCACTGGCCGCTGACCGGGAAGCCACCATAGCCCTGGCTTTCCTCGATATTGGACTTCTGCAGCAACGGCAGGGAGCCGCCACCGGCGCCAAGGAACACGAAGCCGGCGCTGAAGGTCTTTTCCTCGCCGCTCTGCTCGTCCTTGACGATGACTCGCCAGCGTCCATTCTTGCCCTTGCGCAGACTCTTGACCGCGTGGCTGAGGTGCAGGTCGAAATTGTCCTGGGTGGTCAGGTGGCTGACCATGTTGCGGGTCAGGGAGCCGAAGTCGACATCCGAGCCGTGCTCGACCCGAGTGGCGGCAACCGGCTGGCCGTCCTGGCGCTGTTGCATGACCAGCGGCATCCATTCGGCGAGTTGCTCGGCTGACTCGCTGTACTGCATTTCTGCAAACAGATGATGGGCGCTGAGAAGTTCATGACGTTTGCGCAGGAAGGCAACGTCCTTCTCGCCCCAGACGAAACTCTGGTGTGCGGTGGGGTTGATGAACTTACTGGGTGCGGGGAGGATCTTCTGCTCGACGAGGTAGGACCAGAACTGCAGGGTCACCTCGAAGTTGGCATTGATCGATAATGCGCGGTTGATCGTGATGTTGCCATCATCGGATTCGGGAGTGTAGTTCAGCTCACAGTAACCGGCGTGCCCCGTGCCGGCATTGTTCCAGCCATCCGTGCTCTCATGAGCAACGTGATCCAGACGTTCGACCAGGGTAATGGTCATATTGGGATCGAGCTGTTTGAGCAACATTCCGAGTGTAGCGCTCATGACGCCACCACCGACCAGCAATACGTCTACATCTTTTGCTGTCATTTACATGTCGCCTCTTACGAAAAACTGCGCGTATCATACCCGTTTTATCCGGTTCCGTGTCATAACCTTTGCATGGCTGAAAACTGCCCGTGAACAGCGGCAGTTGCCGCGCGCAGAGGGCTTGCCGCGGGCCGGCAAGTCGCAGGGGAAAGCTCAGTCATGCAGGATATCGTGATCATCGGCGGGGGCGTGATCGGCTGCCTGTCGGCCCTCAATCTGCTGGATGCCGGCGCGCGGGTGACGCTGGTCGAGCGCCAGCAGGTCGGTCGTGAGGCGTCCTGGGCCGGGGGCGGCATAGTCTCCCCGCTGTATCCGTGGCGCTACCCACCAGCGATCAGCCGGCTGGCCGATTGGTCGCAGGGTTTCTATCCGCAGTTGGGCGAGCAATTGGCAAAAGCCACCGCCATCGATCCCGAGGTCACACCCTGTGGCCTGCTCTGGCTCGACCACGCCGAGCAGGATGATGCGCTGGACTGGGCGGCCCGACAGGACAAGCCCCTGCGCCGGGTGGACGCCGAGTTCATCTACCGTCAGGTGCCGGTGTTGGCCGAAGGGTACCGCAGCGCGCTGTGGCAGGCCGATCTGGCCAACGTGCGCAATCCGCGGCTGATGGCGGCGCTGCGTACGCGCCTGGCACAGATGCCGGGTTGCCGGCTGCTGGAGCATGCCGGGGATGCACGCCTGTGGCTTGAACAGGGCAAGGTGGCCGGGGTGCAGGCGGGCGGCCAGCGCCTGGCGGCCGATGCCGTGATACTGGCGACCGGGGCCTGGAGTGGCGAGCTGCTGGCTGAGCTGGGGCTGGGGTTGCCGGTGCAGCCGGTCAAAGGTCAGATGCTGCTGTACAAGAGCGAGCCGGGCTGGCTGCGCAGCATGGTGTTGTTCGAGAGCCGCTACGCCATCCCGCGGCGTGATGGTCATATCCTGCTGGGTAGCACCCTGGAGCATGAAGGGTTCGACAAGACCACCACGGCACAGGCGCTGGATTCGCTGCATGCGTCAGCCGTGCGCCTGTTGCCGGCACTGGCTGGGCAACAACCGGTCCGGCAGTGGGCCGGGCTGCGACCGGGGTCACCGGATGGTGTGCCTTATATAGGTGAAGTGCCGGAGTATCCGGGGTTGTGGTTGAACACCGGGCATTTTCGCAATGGCCTGGTGCTGGCGCCGGCGTCCTGCCGGCTGTTGGCGGACCTGATGCTGCGGCGCCAGCCAGTGGTTGATCCCGTGCCCTATCGGGTAGAGGGTCGGGTGCAGCGGCTGGCAGACTCGCCATAGGGCCGGTTCTGCTGCAGTGGCAAAATCGTTATCGCGCCGGGGCGGCGCTCCTACCTCATCAGGCCTGCGATGGTCGGTGTGGGAGTCCCGCCTCGGGGTGATAGCGGGCCGCCTGCCGAGTACGGTATCCCGGCGTAGCGCAGGCGCGCCACACCCCATGGTGCCCGGGTTGTCGAGCGCCTGCTCGACGACAGCGCGCCCCGGCATCCCGGTCTGTAGCCAGGCTAATCTTCCAACCCCAGCTTCTTCAGCCTGTAGCGCAGCGAGCGAAAGGTCAGGCCCAGGCGGCGGGCGGCGGCGGTCTTGTTCCAGCGCGCTTCCTCCAGAGCCTGGGTCAGCGCCTTGCGTTCGATGTCATCGAGAAAGTCTTCCAGTGAATCGATCTGGCCGAGATCGGCCTCATCGGCCGGCAGCGGGTTGCTGTTGAGCTGGATGTCCTCGGCCATGATGCTGTCGCCTTCACACAGGGTGAAGGCGCGTTCCAGGATGTTCTCCAGTTCCCGCACGTTGCCGGGAAAGCGATAACCGCTCAGCCGCTCCATGCAGGCCGGGTCCACCGATGGCTGCTCCAGCCCCGAGCGCTGCGCCAGTTGCCGCAGGATACGCTCGACCATCAGCGGGATATCCTCGCGCCGCTCGCGCAGCGGCGGCACCCGCAGTTCGATGACGTTGAGCCGGTAGAACAGGTCCTGGCGGAAACGGCCCTCGGCCACCTCCAGTGCCAGGTCCTTGTGCGTGGCGCACAGCAGGCGCACATTGACCGGCTCTTCCTGCTGGGTGCCGACCGGGCGCACGGCCTTTTCCTGAATTGCACGCAGCAGCTTGACCTGCATGGCCAGCGGCAGGTCGGCGACCTCGTCGAGAAACAGCGTGCCGCCAGCGGCGGCCTGGAACAGTCCGGGCTTGTCGGCCACGGCGCCGGTGAAGCTGCCCTTGCGGTGACCGAAGAACTCGCTTTCCATCAGCTCCGAGGGGATCGCACCGCAGTTCACCGGAACGAAGGGATGACAGGCCCGTGGTCCCAGATCATGGATACGCCGCGCCACCAGCTCCTTGCCGCTGCCGGATTCACCGCTGATATACAGTGGCGCTTCGCTGCGCGCCAGCTTGGCGATCTGCTTGCGCAACTGGCGGATCGGCGGGGAAATGCCGAGGATGGGGTCGTCGTCCTCGGGCGCCGCCGGTTGCTCAGTGCGGCGGCTGAGGCGCAGGGCGCTGTTGACCAGTTCGCGCAGGCGCTGCAGGTCCACCGGTTTGGTGACGAAATCGAAGGCGCCGGACTTGAGCGCGCTGATCGCCGTGTCCAGGCTGCCATAGGCGGTGATCATGGCCACCGGAGTGCTGGGACAATGCTGCTGGATGTGGCGCACCACGCTGAGGCCATCGCCATCGGGCAGGCGCATGTCGGTCAGGCACAGGTCGAACTGCTGCTGGCCGAGAAGCTCCAGCGCCTGGGCCAGGGTGGTGGCGCTGCGGGTCTTGATATTCATCCGCCCCAGCGTCATGTCCAGCAATTCGAGGATATCGGGCTCATCGTCAATGATCAGGGCCAGCGGGTTGTTCACTGAGTGCTCCATGCGGTCACGCTATTCAAGGTATGCATCATACCAGTCGTTGCGGGTGAGCGAAGACTATGCGCATGCAACTGCCGCGTGGCTCCAGGCGTTCGTACTCCAGCCTGGCCTGGTTGCTTTCGCACAGCTCACGGGAAATGTACAGGCCCAGGCCGGTGCCGGAGGAGTCGGTGGTGAAGAACGGCTCGAACACCTGGCCCAGGTGGCGATCATCGATGCCCGGGCCGTGATCGATGACCTCCAGGGTCGGCAGACCGGTATCGGTGGCCTCGTACAGCTTGAGCCAGATGGTCCGCGGGCTGCCCGGCTCGCCGCTGTAGCGAAAGGCGTTCTGGCACAGGTTGCCGAGCACCTGGTTCAACTGGTTGGGGTCCATGCGGGTGAGGATACCTTCCTTCTCGAACTCGCATTCGATGATATCGGTCGCCGGGCTGGACTGGCGGTGATCGCGGATGAACTGCGCCAGCCACAGCGTCAGATCCACCAGTTGCGGTTCGCTCTGGCGGCGCCGGGACAGCTCCAGCACGGTTTCGATGACCCGGTTCATGCGCTTGGAATGCTGCTGGATGATCTCGGTCAGGCGCCGATCCTGGTCGTCGATGTGCTCGGACTCGACCAGCAGTTGTGCGGCGTGACTCAGCGCGCCCAGCGGGTTGCGGATCTCGTGGGCGATACTGGCGGTGAGCCGGCCGAGCGAGGCCAGCTTCAGCTGCTGTACCTGTTGCGCCATCACCGCATTGTCATCCAGGAACACCAGCAGGGATTCACTCTCGTCGGCCGGCAGGCGCTTGAAGCTGGCCATCAGCTCCGCGCCACCGACGTGGTTGCGAAACGGCAGGGCGCGGATCGACGGGTTGACCTGCCATTGGCGCTGGCGCTGACCCAGTTCCGGCGACAGTCGATCCAGCTCCATGCCGCGGATGATGGGTTTGCCGAGCATCTGCGCCGCCGCCTCGTTGGCCAGCAACACTTCCCGCGTCTCGTCGATCACCACGATGCCGGTGCGCATGCGCTGGATGATCAACTGGTTGAGCTTCTCCATGTTGGCCAGGCTGGCGGCGTGCTGCTGGGCCAGGTTCTCCGACTGGCGCAGGCGGCGACTGAGACGCTGCACGAACAGGGCCACGGCGAAGTAGATGCAGCCCAGCACGCCGACCTGCAGGTAGCTCTGGCTGATGGCCGGATGTGACAGGCTGAGAAAGAAAGTCAGGTAGATCAGCGCCAGGCTGGCCAGTGCCGCGAGCAACTGGCCGATACGCCCGTGCAGCAGGATATTGCCGGTCGCCACCGGGATGATCAGCAGGTTGCCCAGGCCACTGCTGGCGCCGCCGGCGGCATAGAACAGGATGGCCAGCAGGAAGATATCCAGCACTGCCAGCACGAACAGGTGCAGATCACGCTTGCCCTGGTGCAGCAGCAGGGCGATCAGCACATTGACGATCAGGTAGATCCAGCTGGCGCTTTCATACAGGTCCGGGTTCTGCAGGTCGATCAGCCCGTCGCGCAGGGCGGAGCTGGTCAGCAGGGTCAGGAACAAGCCCAGTACCACCCGATAGATATTGTAGATGCGCAATATTTTCGGGCGTTGGGAGTCTACCGTATCAGCCCTGCTGATCCACATCGCGGTGCTCGCTGCAGCAATACCATTTCTCGCCCTGGCGCAGCGCCAGGTGTTCCGGCAGATGCAACTGGCACTGGGCACAGCGAACCATCTTCGGCGCCTGGGGTGGTGGCGCGCTGCGGCGCCGGTCCGCCTGCGCAGCCTTCATTTGCCGCCAGAACACGAAGGCGATATATGCCAGCACCAGCAGGATGAAAAGTTTGATCAGGCCCATGAACGCTCTGTTTCCGGTAGGTGAAGTGCCCCTAGTGTATCCCACGCGGGCATTGTGCCAAACAAGTCCGTCATCGTCGTTGCGGCGCCGCAGGGCTTGATCGACAATAACCCGACTATTGAGACAGGAGATCGGCAATGACTGCCAGTGTGCGTATCGTTTTGGCCCAGCTCAACCTGCGTGTCGGTGACATTCGCGGCAACCTGCAGCGCATCGTGGATACCGCCATCCACGCCCGGGACGAACTCAAGGCCGACGCGGTCATCTATCCGGAACTGACCCTGTGCGGCTATCC
The DNA here is from genome assembly GCF_014219065.1 of Halopseudomonas xiamenensis. Classification (GTDB taxonomy): domain Bacteria; phylum Pseudomonadota; class Gammaproteobacteria; order Pseudomonadales; family Pseudomonadaceae; genus Halopseudomonas; species Halopseudomonas xiamenensis. Next base: position 67,745 of record NZ_JACLGO010000009.1, on the reverse strand, counting down.
GCCGGAGGACCTGCTGCTGCGTTCGAGCATGCAGCAGCGTATCGAACAGGCCCTGCAGCAGTTGGCCGAACGGGTCTCGGGTATCAAGCTGGTGGTGGGCTATCCCTGGCAGGTCGAGGGCCGCTGCTACAACCAGGCGGCGCTGATCGCCGATGGCCGGGTGGTCGCCAGTTACCGCAAGCAGAAACTGCCGAACTACAAGGTGTTCGATGAGAAGCGCTACTTCACCGAGGGCGACAGCCCCTGTGTGGTGGAGATCGGCGGGCTGCCAGTGGCGCTGACGGTCTGCGAAGATATCTGGCACAGTGAACCCATGCTGCAGGCGCGTGATGCCGGTGCACGGCTGATGCTCAACCTCAACGCCTCGCCATTCCACATGGGCAAGCAGGCCGAGCGCGAGGCGGTGCTGCGCCAGCGCTGCGCCGAGGGTGGCATGCCGGTGCTGTACGTCAACCAGGTGGGTGGCCAGGACGAGCTGGTGTTCGATGGCGGCTCGGTCGCCATGGATGCCAGTGGTGAACTGGCACTGCGCGGCGCGGCCTTCGTCGAGGGCCTGTATCCGGTGGATATCGAACATGATCAGGCCGGGGTGCACCTGCGGGCGGGAACGCTGGAGCCATTGCCGGAGCTGGAGGCGAGCATCTACCAGGCGCTGGTCACCGGTGTGCGTGACTATGTCGGCAAGAACGGTTTCAAGGGCGTGCTGCTGGGTCTGTCCGGTGGTATCGACTCGGCATTGAGCATGGCGGTGGCAGTGGATGCGCTGGGCGCCAATCGGGTCGAGGCGGTGATGATGCCCTATCACTACACGGCCGAGATCAGTATCCATGACGCTGCCGAGCAGGCCACCAACCAGAGCGTGACCTACCGCGTACTGCCCATCGCGCCGATGGTCGAGGCGTTCATGGACACCTTGGCGCCGGTATTCGCCGGCATGGCCCGGGATACCACCGAGGAAAACCTGCAGGCCCGCTGTCGTGGTGTGCTGTTGATGGCCCTGTCAAACAAGAGTGGCGCCCTGGTACTGACCACAGGCAACAAGAGTGAGATGGCGGTGGGCTACTCGACACTCTACGGCGACATGGCCGGCGGCTACGACGTGCTCAAGGACGTGCCCAAGACCATGGTCTTCCGCCTGGCCGAATACCGCAACAGCCTGGGCCCGGTGATACCGCAACGGGTCATCGACCGCCCGCCGTCAGCCGAGCTGTCGCCCGGGCAGAAGGATGAGGACTCGCTGCCGCCCTATCCGTTGCTGGATGAGATCCTGCGTCTGTATGTGGAGCATGACCAGTCGGCCAGGGATATCATCGAGGCCGGGTTCGACGAGGTGGTAGTGACCAAGGTATTGGCCATGGTGGACCGCAATGAATACAAGCGGCGCCAGGCGGCGATCGGGCCGCGGGTGACCCAGCGTGGGTTCGGGCGCGATCGGCGTTTGCCGATTACTGCCAGTTGGGCGATAGAGGAATAATCGGGTATTGGGGGCGGGGCAATCCTCCCCCTCGTCTCGTCATCCTTTGCTCCTTCCCCGTCATCCTCGGCGCAGGCCGAGGATCCATGGTGCCGGCTGACTCGGAGTGGCCGATGGATCCTTCGCCTCGGCTTTGGCTTCCTGCGTCGCCCTACCTCCTGCATCCATGCAGTCGTTCGCGAAGGATGACGAAGAGGAAGCCGGCAGTCAGTCGAACAGCCCGAATGTCAGACGGCTCCAGATCGAACGCTTGGGTGCTTCTTCGCGTTGCGGCGCGCGGATGTCACGCGGCAGGGCGGTGAGGGCGTTCTGGTACTGCTGCTCCATTTCCCGCTCCATCTGGGTTTCCCGGTTCATCGATGGCGGGGTCAGCACCTTGTCCAGCAGGCCGACGGTCATCGACTCGACCCAGCCGGCGTCGCGCTGTGCCGGCTCGACATGGTGGCGGAACTCGCCATTCTTCAGGCTCGGGTGTTCGGGGTAGTTGGTCTGCAGGGTCAGCAGGGCATTGTCGGCCAGATCATCCAGCGCCAGCTGGCGGTAGCCTTCGACCATCAGCGCCAGACCATCACCGACCGCGGGAGTCTGCTGGAAATTCTCGACGATGTAGCGGCCGCGGTTGGCAGCGGCGATATAGGCGCCGCGCTTGAGGTAGTAGTGGCCGACATGGGCATCATAGGAGGCCAGCAGGTTGCGCAGGTAGACCATGCGCAGGCGGGCATCCGGCGCGTAGCGGCTGTTCGGGTAGCGGCTGACCAGTTGGGCGAATTCGTTGAACGAGTCGCGTGCGGCACCGGGGTCGCGGCGGGTCATGTCCAGCGGCAGGAAGCGCTCGAAAAGGCCCCGGTCACGGGTGAAGGAGGTCATGCCGCGCATGTAGTAGGCGTAATCCACATCGGCATGCTGCGGGTGCAGGCGAATGAAGCGATCGGCCGAGGACTTGGCCGCCTCCAGCTCCAGGCTCTGGTAGTAGGCATAGATCAGCTCCAGCTGTGCCTGCTCGGCGAAGCGCCCGAACGGATAGCGTGACTCCAGGGCTCGCAGCGAGTCGATGGCCAGGCTGTAGTTGTTGGCGTCCAGGTTCTTCTGGGCAATGGCGTAGAGCTCGGACTCGCTGAGCGACTCGTCCAGCACCGTTGCCTTGTTTGAGGAGCAGGCCGCCAGCAGACTCAGCAGACCGACCAGCAGTAGATGTTTTATCGACATAGTTGACATCCGGAGGGACGACCTCGCGCTGTTGCCCTGACAGCCGTCCTGTTATAGTTGGACCCTGTTGCACGGCACACCATGTGCCAGACAAAGAAGCCGTATTTAACCACAGCGCCGAGCCGAAACCAAAAGGGATTGCGCGCCACCCCTGCGCTCCTCGGCGCATGCCAGCGAGCCATTGATGTCCGAACGAATCCGCATGTCTGCACAGGTCACCCCGGAGTGTGGTGGTCAACGCCTTGACCAGGTCGCAGCCCAATTGTTCCCCAGCCATTCACGATCGCGCCTGCAGGGCTGGATCAAGGATGGCAGCCTGACCGTGGATGGCAAACAGATCCGCCCGCGCGACACTGTCTATGGTGGTGAGCGACTGGAGCTGGATGCCGAACTGGAAGTGCAGGGCGACTGGCAGCCCGAGGCCATCGACCTGGATATCGTCTACGAGGACCACGCGCTGCTGGTGATCAACAAGCCGGCCGGGCTGGTGGTGCATCCGGCGGCGGGCCATCAGGATGGCACCCTGCTCAATGCCCTGTTGCACCACGCGCCGGAGCTGGCCAAGGTGCCGCGGGCCGGTATCGTGCACCGCCTGGACAAGGACACCACCGGGCTGATGGTGGTGGCCAAGACCCTGGAGGCGCAGACCGACCTGGTCATCCAGCTGCAGAACCGCACCGTCACCCGCGAGTACGAGTGCGTGGTGGTCGGGGTGATGACCGCTGGCGGCAAGGTCGACCAGCCGATCGCCCGGCACGGCAGCAACCGGCAGAAAATGGCGGTGGTCGCTGGTGGCAAGCCGGCGATCAGTCACTACCGGGTGATCAGCCGCTTTCGCGCGCATACCCACGTCAAGGTCAAGCTGGAGACCGGTCGCACGCACCAGATCCGCGTGCACATGAGCCACATTAATTTCCCGCTGGTGGGCGATCCGACCTATGGTGGTCGGCTGCGTATTCCGCCGGGGGCGACGCCCGAGCTGATCGCCATGCTGCGCGGCTTTCCGCGCCAGGCGCTGCATGCCCGGCGCCTGGAACTGGAGCACCCGGACGATAACCGCCCGATGCGCTGGGAAGCGCCGCTGCCGCAGGATATGCTTGAGCTGTTGGCGCTGCTGCGCGAAGACGGTGAGCTGGAAGAATGAAGGATTTCTGGTTGCAGGCCGACTGGCCGGCCCCCGAGTGGATCAGGACCTGCGTGACCACACGCCAGGATGGTTGCAGCCAGGGACCGTTCAAGGGCTTCAATCTCGGCACCCACGTCGGCGACGACCCCAACCATGTGCTGGCCAACCGGGCGGAACTGGCGCGCAAGCTCGGTTGCCGCCTGGCCTGGCTGGAGCAGACCCACAGTACCGATGTGGTGGAGGCGGCGCCGGGGCTGGTGGAGGAGGCTGATGCCTGCTGGACCAGCGAGATGGACGTGGCCTGTGCGGTAATGACCGCCGACTGTCTGCCGGTGCTGTTCTGCGACCGCGCCGGCACCCGCGTGGCGGCCGCGCATGCCGGCTGGCGCGGGCTGGCCGGAGGCATACTGGAAAACACCGTGGCGGCGCTCGGTGTAGCGCCGCAGGAGCTGCTGGCCTGGCTGGGGCCGGCGATCGGCCCGCAGGCCTTCGAGGTCGGCCCCGAGGTACGCGAGATTTTCGGCAGTGCCGCTGCCGCCGAGTGTTTCACGCCATCGCAGCGGCCCGGGCACTACCTGGCGGATATCTACCAGCTGGCCCGGCTGCGGCTGCAGGCAGTGGGTGTGACCGCGGTCTATGGCGGTGGCTGGTGCACGGTGAACGACTCCCTGCGCTTCTTCTCCTATCGGCGCGACGGGCAGACCGGGCGCTTCGCTTCACTGATCTGGCTGGATTCTGCGACAAAAAATTGACACTGGTCAGTGTCTTCCCCCTTGAAAGCGCAATAATAATCCTCATCTATCATTCATCTCATATGAATCTTGCCGGAGCCCGCCTCCGGCCTGCCCGATAAGGATTGACTCCATGCGTATCGACCGCCTGACCAGCACCCTGCAGATGGCCCTGTCCGACGCCCAGTCGTTGGCCGTGGGCCGTGACCACAACCAGATCGAGCCGCTGCACCTGCTGCTGGCGCTGATCGAGCAGCAACAGGGCTCGATCAAGCCGCTGTTGCTGCAAGTCGGCTTCGACCTCAACAGTCTGCGCCAGCAATTGAGCACGGCCATCGACCAGTTGCCGACCATCAGCAACCCCACCGGCGACATCAACCTGTCCCAGGACCTGGCACGCCTACTGAACAAGGCCGATGCACTGGCGCAGAAGCGCGGTGACCAGTTCATCTCCAGCGAGCTGGTATTGCTCGCGGCGCTGGACGACAGCACCCGCCTGGGCAAGATCCTGTTGGCCCAGGGTGTATCGAAGAAGGCCCTGGAAACCGCCATCGACAACCTGCGCGGAGGTGCAACCGTGAACGACGCCAATGCCGAGGAATCCCGCCAGGCGCTGGACAAATACACCGTCGACCTGACCAGAAAGGCCGAGGAAGGCAAGCTCGATCCGGTCATCGGCCGCGACGACGAGATTCGCCGCACCGTACAGGTACTGCAGCGCCGGACCAAGAACAACCCGGTGCTGATCGGTGAGCCCGGCGTGGGCAAGACCGCCATCGTCGAGGGGCTGGCCCAGCGCATCATCAATGGCGAGGTACCCGATGGCCTGAAGGGCAAGCGCCTGCTGTCGCTGGACATGGGCTCGCTGATCGCCGGCGCCAAGTTCCGCGGCGAGTTCGAGGAGCGCCTGAAAGCCGTGCTCAACGAGCTGGGCAAACAGGAAGGCCAGATCATCCTGTTCATCGACGAGCTGCACACCATGGTCGGCGCCGGCAAGGCCGAGGGTTCGATGGATGCCGGCAACATGCTCAAGCCGGCCCTGGCGCGCGGTGAGCTGCACTGCGTGGGCGCCACCACCCTGGACGAGTACCGCCAGTACATCGAGAAGGACGCGGCGCTGGAGCGGCGCTTCCAGAAGGTACTGGTCGACGAGCCCAGCGAGGAAGACACCATCGCCATCCTGCGCGGCCTCAAGGAGCGTTACGAGGTACACCACAAGGTGGCCATCACCGACGGCGCGATCATCGCTGCGGCCAAGCTGTCGCACCGCTATATCACCGACCGCCAGTTGCCGGACAAGGCCATCGACCTGATCGACGAGGCGGCCAGCCGCATCCGCATGGAGATCGACTCCAAGCCCGAGGAGCTGGACCGCCTGGATCGCCGGCTGATCCAGCTCAAGGTCGAGCGCGAGGCGCTGAAGAAGGAAGACGACGAAGCCACCATCAAGCGGCTCGAGAAGCTGGAGGAGGACATCGATCGCCTGGAGCGCGAGTACGCCGATCTGGAGGAAATCTGGAAGTCCGAGAAGGCCGAAGTGCAGGGTACTGCGCAGTTGCAGGAGAAGATCGAGCAGGCCAAGCAGGAGCTGGAGAACGCCCGGCGCAAGGGCGACCTGAACCGCATGGCCGAGCTGCAGTACGGCATCATCCCGGATCTGGAGCGCAGCCAGCAGATGGCCGAGCAGCATGGCAAGACCGAGAACCAACTGCTGCGCAACAAGGTCACCGACGAGGAAATCGCCGAGGTGGTGTCCAAGTGGACCGGCATCCCGGTATCCAAGATGCTCGAAGGTGAGCGTGACAAGCTGCTGCGTATGGAGCAGGAGCTGCACAAGCGGGTGATCGGCCAGGACGAGGCGGTGGTGGCGGTATCCAACGCGGTGCGCCGTTCGCGCGCCGGCCTGTCGGACCCGAACCGCCCCAGCGGCTCTTTCCTGTTCCTTGGCCCGACCGGGGTGGGCAAGACCGAGCTGTGCAAGGCGCTGGCCGAGTTCCTGTTCGATACCGAAGAGGCCATGGTGCGCATCGACATGTCCGAATTCATGGAGAAACACTCGGTGGCCCGACTGATCGGTGCGCCTCCGGGTTATGTCGGCTATGAGGAAGGGGGCTACCTGACCGAAGCGGTACGTCGCAAGCCGTACTCGGTGATCCTGATGGACGAGGTCGAGAAGGCCCACCCGGATGTGTTCAACATCCTGCTGCAGGTGCTGGAAGATGGCCGCCTGACCGACAGCCAGGGCCGTACCGTGGATTTCCGCAACACGGTGATCGTGATGACCTCGAACCTGGGCTCGGCGCAGATCCAGGAACTGGTCGGTGATCCGGAAGCGCAGCGCGCCGCGGTGATGGATGCGGTCGGCCAGCACTTCCGCCCGGAATTCGTCAACCGCATCGACGAGGTGGTGGTGTTCGAGCCGCTGGGCAAGGAGCAGATCGGCGGCATCGCCGAGATCCAGATGAGCCGCCTGCGCCAGCGACTGGCCGAACGCGAACTGAATCTGGAACTGAGCGACGAGGCCCTGGAGAAACTCATCGCCGTCGGCTACGACCCGGTCTACGGCGCCCGCCCGCTCAAGCGCGCGATCCAGCGCTGGATCGAAAACCCGCTGGCCCAGCGCATCCTGGCCGGCGACTTCGAGCCGGGTGCGACCATCAAGGCGGGAGTGGCAGGCGAGGACTTCGTGTTCAGCAGCTGAGCCATGGGGCGAGGTGGCAGATAGCTGCCTCGCCTCCACACTTTCTATAAGGGAGTGGCTCAACGCAGGTGAGTACGGGCCTGGGTTTCCAGTTCGTTCTTAAGGCCGGGTTCCAGCTTCAGCTGGCGCGCCAGTTCATCCAGGTAGGCACGTTCCATGTAGCTCTCCTCGTCCACCACGATCAGGCTGGCCAGGTACATCTCGGCGGCGATTTCGGGGGTGGCGGCGGCGCGGGCGATGCTCGTCGGTTCCAGTGGTTGGCGCAGTTGCTGGTCGAACCAGTGCTGCAGTTGGGTATCGCCGGTGAGCTTGGCGACGGCGTCGTCGATCAGCTGCCGCTCGCGATCATCGATATGGCCATCCGCCTTGGCCGCACCGATCAGCGCCAGCAGGATCGCCTGGCTGTGCTGTTCGACTTCCGCCGCGGGCACCCGGTCCACGGTGCGCGGCTGTGGTTCGATCACCGGCTGACCGGGTTGCTGCTGCTTTTGCTGCCAGTTGCTGTAGGCCTTGTAGGCGACCACGCCGAGGGCGGCCAGGCCGCCGTAGGTGACCACCTTGCCGGTCATCTTGCGTGCCTTCTTGCTGCCCATCAGCAGGCTGATGGCGCTACCGCCAAGCATGCCGCCACCGACACTGCCCAGCAGGCCACCCAAGGGGGAATCGCTGCGTGGGGCGGTGTCCCGGTTTGGCTGGCCCGGGTTCTGGTTCTGCAGCAGGTCCTTGCCGGCATTGAGCAACTGGTCGAGCAGACTTCGCGTATTCATGGATACCTCGGTTGGATTGATTGTGACGTGCGGTCCTGTCCGTCTCGCTGAGAGTTGGACAGGCCGAAGCGCCAAAGTTTTCCCGTGCCGGATAATTTATTATGCCGTCTGCGCCACCGGCATCTGCGGGGGCAGGCGCCACATGGCGGTCAGGCACAGCAGCAATGCGGCCAGGGCGAGTGCGCCGCCGACCAGGCCGATATTGATCAGACCCAGGTGGCTGGTGACCTGGCTGCCGAGCAACGCGCCGGCGCCGATGCCGAGGTTGTACAGGCCGGAGAACAGTGCCATGCCCACATCGGTGGCGTCGGAGGCCAGTTTCAGTACCCGCGATTGCAGGGCCAGGGTGAAGCCGAGGATGGCGATGCCCCAGATGAAGCAGACCAGTCCCAGACTCCAGATGCTGGCAGCTGAGAGCGTCAACAGCAGCATGCACAGCGCCAGGGCGAGCATGGTGCCGACCAGCACGCTGCGCGGGTAGCGTGGGCTGTAGCGACTGAACAGTCCGGCTCCGACCAGTCCGGCACCGCCGAACAACAGCAACAGCACGGTGATCTGGTTGCCGACCAGCCCGGCGATCTCGCGGGCGAAGGGTTCGATGTAACTGTAGGCGGTGAACTGCGCCGTCACCCCGATCACCACCAGGGCGAACACCACCATCAGCGCCGGGCGCCTGACCAGCAGCGGCAGGCTGCGCAGCGAGCCGGAGTTGTGGCTTGGCAGTCGCGGCAGCATGCGCGCCAGGCAGATCAGGATCAGCAATGCCAGTATGGCCACGCCGAGGAAGGTGATACGCCAGCCCACCAGCTCTCCGACCAGGCGGCCCAGCGGAATACCCAGCACCATGGCCAGGGTGGTGCCGGTGGCCAGCAGGCCGAGGGCCTGGGCCTCGCGGCCTGCTGGCGCGACACGTACCGCCAGGGAGGCGGTGATCGACCAGAACACCGCATGGGCCAGGGCGATACCGACGCGACTGACCACCAGCGCCTCGTAGCTCCAGGCCAGGAATGACAGCAGGTGGCTGGCGATGAACAGCACGAAGACGCCCATCAGCAGCTTGCGCCGTTCGATGTTGCGGGTCAGCAGCATCAGTGGCAGCGAGGTCAGCGCCACCAGCCAGGCGTACACGGTGAGGATCAGCCCGACCTGCTCGGGCAGCATGCCGAAGCTGGCGCCGATGTCGCTGAGCAGCGCCACCGGGGCGAACTCGGTGGTATTGAAAATGAATGCAGCCAGGGCCAGCGCGACTACACTGAGCCAGCTGCCCTGTTGGGCGGTATTGGACGTTGTCATGAAGAGTGAAACCGGATAGGGAAGAAGCCGGCAGGCCGCGTCGATGCGAGCCTGCTGCGGATGGCGCGTATTCTAGAAGCCCTGGCGGGCAAATGCCAGCCTCAGTCCCGCGCCACCACCACCTGATCGCGGCCGCTGTGCTTGGCTTCGTACAGGGCGCTGTCGGCGCGGCGCAGCAGTTGCTGGTAGTCTGGGTGGCCGGTGAACAGGGCCAGGCCCAGGCTGGCGGTGACGTGGATAGTCGTTTCCTGGGGCAGGCGGAACACTTCGGCGGCAGTCAGCGCGCGGATCTTTTCCGCGGCGCGCCGGGCGCTGTTGGCGTTGACGTCGACCATGATCATCAGGAACTCCTCACCGCCCATGCGGAACAGGTAATCCCCGGCGCGGCTCTTGTTCAGCAGCATGCTGGCGAACTGCTGCAGCACCAGGTCGCCCGCCTCGTGGCCGTGGGTATCGTTGATCTGCTTGAAATGGTCCAGGTCGATGGACAGCACGGCGAAGCTGTTGTTGGTGTCTCGCGCATAGTTGATCTGCTTGTTCAGCACCACGGACAGGAACTTGCGATTCAACAGGCGGGTCAGCACATCGCGGCCGGATTCGAGTTCGTTGTTCTGCTCGAACAACAGGTCCAGGTGATAGGCGATGCTCTTGGTCTGCTCGCGCAGATCCCGCAGCAACTGCAGGTTCTTCTGCGGATCGGCGCCAGGCTCGCGCAGCGCGAACAGCGGCAGCAGCACATCATCTATCTGCGCCATGGCATCGAGGATCAGTCCGGTCTCCAACGCACCCTCGAAGCCATGGGCGCCCTTGTGGCGGAACCACAGGCCGAACTCGGAGGCGCGCAGGCGTGGCAACTGATCCGCGGTCAGGCTCATGGCGTGGTCGAACATCAACTGGTTCTCCCAGTCGAGCAGGGCGGCGCGCTGCTTCTCCTTCTCGCTGGCGATGTTCTGGGTCACGGCGAACAGGCGGTAGCTTTCCTCGGCGCGGGAGTGGCGGTCATGCGAGGCGGAATAGGCATGGCTCATGATCTCCATGGCCAGGTCGATCAGGGTCATGGCGAAGCTGCTGGCCATGGCCGCCTGCTGGGGCGGCAGGGCGGTGCGCAGGATCTCTATCAGCCGGCGCTTGAGCAAGCGAGCGCCGCGCAGCACCAGGTGCACCGGGATGGACACACGGGCATGCACTTCGCCGATCTTGTTCTGATGGGCGATCACCGACTGGATGTCCGTGGTGTCGCGGGTGGAGTACAGGTTGCACACCCAGTTCTCCATGGAGCTGCTCAGGCGGCTCTTCACCTCCTCATGGGACAGAAACAGCGCAGCCTCGGGGTGTTGCAGCATCACCGCATAGAAGTGCGCGGCCAATTCGGTCTTGTGCTGCACCGCCAACTGCGCCGTCAGTTGCCTGATATGGTCGGGGCAGTTGTCCAGCTGGTGCTGCCACTCGGCCGTAAGCTCATCCAGTGACAATCGGGGCATGGCGTTATCGGACTCGGATAAGGAGGGAAGGGGCGTATTTTTCCACAGGCAGCCAAGCAAAACCAGATTTTGCAGAGCTGGTGCGGTATTTCTGGTTGAACCATCGGCGGCATTGAATTTCTATTTTTCTGTAGTCCCCTGAATACACCTGGAGGAACACATGAAACAGCAACTGATCTATAGCGCTTTGTTCAGTTTTGCATTGGCCGCTGCTGTACCGGTGGCTGTGGCCCACGATCATGACGGTGACAAGGACAAGGACAGAAAGACCATGGATGAGCGCAAACAGGATTCCGGAGCCTATGATCCGACCAGTTCCAATCCTGACGCTCCGCCGACCCATCCGGATAACCCGTCCAACCGGGATGGTGCCGGTGGTGGCACCGGTGGCGGCGGTGATGCCAGTGGTGCGGGTAGCGGTAGTGGTTAAGTGTTGCAGTACTTTACAGGCCGGGCTAGTCCCGGCCTTTTCATATGTCGTTGCGGCGCAGACAAGCGCCACCCCCAGCCTTGTCGCAGCCGCAGAACGACGCGATCCAGCCGCAAATCGCGCGGCTGGAATCCCGGCCCTGAACTAGACTGAAAGCGAACCAGTGAACGGGGGGAGTATGAGGCTGCGGATCTGGCTTGTGGTGGGTGTCGTATCCTTGGCGCTGTTCTGCGTGGCAGGCTTCGAGTTCCGGTATGCCTGGTTCCAGTCGCAGTGGATCAGCGATTATGCCAGTCGGCTTCAATACCAGCTCGATGAGGGTGAGAGCGAGGCTATTCGCTTTCCCCAGGCCGGCCCGTTCAATCAGCGACTGGGTTACAGCCTGATTCCGGACCTGCAGCCGCGGCTGCAGCAGCAGGGCTATGGCGTCAGTCGCCAGGTGCGCTTCTCCAGTGAACTGCTGGACTATGCCGATCACGGACTGTACCTGCCGTACCAGGAAAAGACCCACGCGGGCCTGCGGGTGGTCGACTATCAAGGCGAGCCGATCTACCAGTTCACCTATCCTCGTTTCAGCATCAGTGAGTTCGACAGCATTCCGGCACTGCTGGTGGAAGCCCTGCTGTTCATCGAGAACCGCCACCTGCTGGACCCGGCATTGCCGAGAGCCAACCCGGCGGTGGACTGGCCGCGCCTGGCGGGCGCCTCGGTGGCCATGGTAGTCAGTTCGCTGGGCGGCGATGGTCCCAGCCACGGCGCCAGTACCCTGGCCACGCAGAAGGAAAAATACCGCCATTCCTTTGAGGGACGCACCCTGACGCCAATGGACAAGTTGCGGCAGATGGCCTCGGCCAGCGTGCGGGCCTACATGAACGGGCCGGAGACAATGGAGGCACGCCGGCAACTGGTGCGTGACTATCTGAACAGTGTGCCGTTGACGGCGGCGCCCGGGCATGGCGAAGTGCATGGCATCGGCGATGCGCTGTGGGTCTGGTTCGCCGAGGATATCGACAATTTCAGCAGTAGCCTCGATGGTGAGCGCGGGCTGGACGCCCAGGCGCTGGCGCTGCGCCAGGCCCTGGCGTTGATCATCGCCCAGCGTCGGCCCAGCTGGTATCTGCTCGGCGGGCGAGCCGAGCTGCAGGAGCTGGTCGACAGCCATATCCGCCTGCTGGCCAGCCACCAGCGTATCGATGAGGAGCTGGCGCAGACCGCGCTGCGCACGCCGATGGCGTTTCGCGACTGGCAGACCGAGCCACTGCTGGAGCATACCAGCGCCGACAAGGCTGCGCGGGTCACCCGCAACCAGCTGGCATCGCTGCTGGGGCGACCCTTCTATGACCTGGACCGTCTCGACCTGACCGCCAGCAGCAGTCTGGATGTGGGCCTGCAGCGCGCTGTCAGCGCCTTCCTGGAAAACCTGGCCGATGAGCAGGCCGCCGCCCAGGCAGGATTGCTGGGGGAAACCCTGCTGTCACGCCAGCAGGCGGCGCAGGTGCGCTACAGCTTCACCTTGATGGAGCGTACCGCCTCGGGCAACCAGGTACGGGTGCAGACCGATACCACTGGCCTGCCGTTCGACCTGAACGCCGGCAGCAAGCTGGAGCTGGGCTCGACCGCCAAGCTGCGGGTGCTGACCAGCTATCTGGAAATCATCGCCGAGCTGCATGGCGAACTGGCCGGGGCTGACGTGCAGACCCTGCGCCAGGCCAGGACCGAGCATGGCGATCCTCTGACCCGCTGGGCCACCGAGTATCTGCAGGCGCGGCCACAAGCGAGCCTGGCGGAGATGCTCGAGGCCGCGCTGCAGCGCCGCTATTCCGCCTCGCCCTGGGAGCAGTTCTTCACCGGTGGTGGGGTGCAGCGCTTCAACAACTTCCGCAAGCAGGACAACAACCGCATCGTCACCGTGCAGCAGGCGCTGCAGGAGTCGCTGAACCTGCCTTTCGTGCGTCTGTTGCGCGACGTGGTGCGCTACAGCCTGGAGCAGAGTGTGGAGAATGCCGATAGCCTGCTGAGCAATGACCGCGATCCGCGGCGCAAGGCCTACCTGCAGACCTTCGCCGACCGCGAGGGGCGGGTCTATCTGCAGCGCTTCTGGCGGCGCTATGCCGGCATGAACGAGCAGCAACGCTTCGAACGTCTGCTCAAGGAGGTCCAACCGATTGCTGCACGGCTGTCGGTGGTGCATCGAAACCTCTATCCGCAGGCGGACTTCGAGACTTTCCGGACCTATCTCGAGGAGCACGTGCGGGTGCCGCAGAAGCCGGAACGCATCGAGCGGCTGTACCGTACCTATGCCGCGGGCAGCTTCGACCTGACCGATCAGGGCTACATAGCGCAGGTCCACCCGCTGGAATTGTGGTTGCTCGGCTATCTCAAGCAGCACCCCCAGGCCACCCTCAATGAGGTGCTGTCGGCCAGCGCCGTCGAGCGCCAGCAGGTATATGGCTGGCTGTTCCGCACCCGGCATGCCAGTGCGCGCAATGTGCGCATCCGCACTATGCTCGAACGCGAAGCCTTCGATGCGCTGCACCGGCGCTGGCAGCGGGTGGGTTACCCGTTCCCGCACCTGGTGCCCTCGCTGGGTACCGCCCTGGGCAGCTCTGGCGACCGCCCCAGCGCGCTGGCCGAGCTGATGGGGGTCATCCTCAACGATGGCATGCGCCGGGATATGCGGCGTATCACCAGCCTGCATTTCGCCGCCGACACGCCCTGGGAGACCCGCTTCGAGCCGTTGCCGGACCGGGAGCGGCAGGTCTTGCACCCGGAGGTGGCGGCGGCGCTGCGCCGGTCGCTCTCGGCGGTAGTGCTCGATGGTACCGGGCGGCGCCTGCAGGGTGTGTTCATGAGCGCCAGCGGTGAGCCGCTGGAGGTGGGTGGCAAGACTGGCACCGGCGACAATCGCATCCATACCGTGACGGCCAGGGGCGCGGTGATCTCCAGCGAGGTGATGAACCGCACCGCGACCTTCGTATTCTTCCTCGGTCCCAACCACTTCGGCACCCTGACCGCCTTCGTCCCCGGCGAGGACGCCGGCGCCTTCCACTTCACCTCGGCGCTGCCGGCGCAGGTGCTGAAAAGCCTGGCGCCGGTACTGGCGCCTTACCTCACCACACCGCCGGAAGGCATGCTGGCCCGGCAGGATTGACAGGTTCGGCCTCCCAGCTGTGGTGGGATGTGTCGTCGAGCAGGGGCTCGACAACCCGGGAGCTGCGTTACGCCGGTTCTCCGCGTGCAGGGAGGCTTGCTGTCGAGCGGGGGCCAACCCTGGGGGTGTAGCGCGCCTGCGCTACGCCGGTGCTTGTCAGCTGAACTACCGCTTTTTGCAGAAAACGGATAAAGGTGCTGCAGAAAACGGATATTGATCGCCAGCACTGCGTCGTAGCCTTCATCAAACGGACACAATGGCGACGATGCCATCGGTGTCTGCCCGGATTCGATCCGGCTCGGCAACAACAACAAGAGAAACGACGCCATGCGTAAAATAGATGTCCACGGCATCATCGACGATGCCCGCTTCAACGGCTTCCACTGGGTGATCATGGGCCTGTGTGCCCTGTTGCTGATCTTCGACGGCTACGACCTGTTCATCTATGGTGTAGTCCTGCCGGTGATCATGGAGGAGTGGGGCCTGACTCCGCTGGAGGCCGGTGCGCTGGGCAGCTATGCGCTGTTCGGCATGATGTTCGGTGCTCTGGTATTCGGCACCCTGGCCGATCGCATCGGGCGCAAGAAGGGGATTACCATCTGCTTCCTGCTGTTCAGCTGTGCCACAGTGGTCAACGGCTTCGCCAGTACTCCGACCGAGTTCGCTGTGTATCGCTTCCTCGCCGGCCTGGGCTGCGGCGGGCTGATGCCGAACGTGGTAGCGCTGATGAACGAGTACGCGCCGAAGAAACTGCGCAGCACCCTGGTGGCGGTGATGTTCAGCGGCTATTCGCTGGGTGGCATGTGCTCGGCCGGGCTGGGTATCTTCCTGTTGCCGCGCTTTGGCTGG
The DNA here is from genome assembly GCF_014219065.1 of Halopseudomonas xiamenensis. GTDB lineage: Bacteria > Pseudomonadota > Gammaproteobacteria > Pseudomonadales > Pseudomonadaceae > Halopseudomonas > Halopseudomonas xiamenensis. The sequence goes on along the minus strand of NZ_JACLGO010000009.1, from coordinate 52,536 downwards.
GAAGTGATGTTCTTCGCTGCAGTGGTGCCGCTGCTGCTGTTGCCGGTGATCCTCAAGTTCTTGCCTGAGTCGGTGGGCTTTCTGGTGCGCCAGGGGCGTTCGGAAGAAGCCCGCGTGTTGCTCCAGCGGATACAGCCGGGCGTGCAACTGCCGGCCGACGCCGAGCTGCATATGGTGGACACCTCAGGCCAGAAGAACTCGGTGCTGGACCTGTTCCGTGGCGGGCGCCTGCTGGGCACGCTGTCGATCTGGGTGGCGTTCTTCTGCTGCCTGCTGATGGTCTATGCGCTGGGTTCCTGGCTGCCGAAGCTGATGGCCAACGCCGGCTACAGCCTGGGCTCGAGTCTGTCGTTCCTGCTGGCGCTGAACTTCGGCGGCATGTTCGGGGCGATCCTCGGCGGCTGGCTGGGTGACCGCTTCGACCTGGGCAAGGTGGTGGTGGCCTTCTTCCTGGTCTCGGTGGCTTCCATCAGCCTGCTGGGCATCAAGACGCCGATGCCGGTGCTCTATACCCTGATCACCATCGCCGGTGCCACCGTGATCGGTACGCAGATCCTGCTGTATGCCGCCGCCGCGCAGTTCTATGGTCTGTCGATCCGCTCCACCGGTCTTGGCTGGGCTTCGGGCATCGGTCGCAATGGCGCCATCGTCGGGCCGCTGCTCGGTGGCGCGCTGTTGGGCATCAACCTGCCGCTGCAACTGAACTTCATCGCCTTTGCCATTCCCGGCGTGATTGCGGCGCTGGCCATGACCCTGTTCGTGCTATCGGGCAAGCGGCAAGGTGCCGCCACTGCGGCCCCGCTGATGGCGGCCAGGGCCTGAAGGCCAGTGGTGGATTGAAGGCAGCACGGGGAGGGGATATGCAGCTATCGACATGTGCCAGCCCCGGGGATGCTAACCTCTACCGCCAACAGCGGGCGCCCGCCCCAGGCTCTGAGACGCGAGACGACATGAAGGCATTGCTCAAGGACATTTCACTTTCGGCGCTGGTCGCCGGTTTCATTGCGACGGTCATTTCCTACGCCGGCCCCCTGGTGATCATCTTCCAGGTGGCCCAGGCCGCGGATCTGCCCCACGACGTGCTGTCCTCCTGGGTCTGGGCCATCTCCATCGGCAGCGGTGTGCTCGGCATCGTCCTCAGCCTGCGTTACAAGGTGCCGGTGATCGTCGCCTGGAACGCCCCTGGCTCGGCGCTGCTGATCACCCTGTTGCCGGGCATGAGCCTGAACGAAGCGGTCGGCGCCTACCTGGTCAGCAGCGCCATCATCCTGCTGGTGGGGTTGTCCGGCAGCTTCGATCGGATCATCAGCAAGCTGCCGGCGGCGATTTCCGCGGGCATGCTGGCTGGCATCCTGTTCAGCTTCGGCACCGGCCTGTTCGTCTCGTTGCAGGACCAGCCGCTGCTGGTGCTGGCGATGTTCGGCACCTACCTGGTGTGCAAGCGCCTGGTGCCACGCTACGCGGTGCTGGCGGTATTGCTGGTGGGGGTGGGCATTGCCCTGGGCCTGGGTGAGCTGCGTACCGAGCGACTGGTGATCGGCCTGGCGACACCGCTGTGGATCAGTCCCGAGTTCAGTTGGCAGGCTACGCTCAACGTGGCGCTGCCGCTGGTCATGGTGGCGCTGACCGGGCAGTTCGTCCCCGGCATGGCGGTGCTGCGTGCCGACGGCTACAGCACCCCGGCCAGCCCGCTGATCAGCAGCAACGGGGCGGCGTCGCTGCTGCTGGCGCCCTTCGGCTGCCACGGCCTGACCCTGGCGGCGATCACCGCTGCCATCTGCACCGGCCGCGAAGCCCATGAAGATCCCGCCAGGCGCTATGTGGCAGGGGTTTCCGGTGGCGTGTTCTACCTGCTGCTGGGGCTGTTCGGTGCCACCCTGGTGTCGATCTTCGCGGCCTTTCCCGCCGCGCTGATCGCGGCACTGGCCGGCCTGGCACTGCTGGCGGCGATCGCCAACTCGCTGACCGGCGCCATGGCGATACCGCAGGACCGGGAGGCGGCGTTGATCACCTTCCTGGTGACCGCCTCGGGTATGTCGTTCCTCGGCTTGTCCGCCGCCTTCTGGGGATTGATTTTTGGAGTCGTCGCGCACCTGTTGCTGGGGCTGAGGAAGCCGCCCACCAGCGCGCCATCACCCTGCGTCCAGCGGGAGCAGCAAACCGCCCGCTGATTTAACCGATAACCAGGTTGCACTTTCGCAGCATCTGCTCCGGAAGCAGGCAACCTGCGTCCAGAAAACAACAAGAATGAGTGAAATGCCATGAAAAAACCGTCCGTTTCCCTGCTCGCCCTGGCCGTCGGTGCCAGCCTCTGCCTGCCGGCGTTGGCCACTGCCGAGGAAGGCTTCATCGAAGGTGCCAGTGCCACGCTGCAGGCGCGCAACTACTATTTCAGCCGGGACTATTCGGATATCGTCGGCGCCAACCAGCAGTCCAAGGCCGAGGAGTGGGCCCAGGGTTTCATCCTCAATGTGCAATCGGGTTATACCCAGGGCACGGTCGGCTTCGGCGTCGATGTGCTGGGCCAGTTCGGCATCAAGCTCGACAGCGGCGGCGGGCGCATCAATACCGGATTGCTGCCCGCCGATAGCGATGGCAAGGCGCCGGACAACTACGGCCGTCTCGGCGCGGCGCTCAAGGCGCGGTTGTCCCAGACCGAGCTGAAGGTCGGTGAGCTGACGCCGAATCTGCCGGTGCTGACCTTCAGCGACATCCGCCTGCTGCCGCCGACCTACCAGGGCGCCAGTGTCGTTTCCCGGGAGATCGACGGCCTGACTCTGCAGGGCGGTCAGCTGCGTTCCGGCAGCCTGCTCAACGAGGCCGGCGATGGCAAGATGCGCGCCAAGCTCGGCCATGTGCCGCAACTGGGCGGGAATGCCGCCACCGATCGCTTCAACTATGTTGGCGCCGACTATGCCTTCAATGACCAGCGCACCTCGGTCGGCGCCTGGTACGCGCAGCTGGAGGATATCTACAACCAGCGCTTCTACAGCCTCAAGCACAACGAGCCGCTGGGTGACTGGGTGCTCGGTCTCAATATCGGCTTCTATGATTCCGAGGACGACGGCAACCGACTGCTGGGGGCTATCGACAACCAGGCGGCCTTCACCCAACTGTCGGCCCGGCATGGCGGGCACATGTTGATGCTCGGCTATCAGGCCATCTTCGGCGACGATGCCTTCCCGCGGGTGTTCAACAACATCACGCCACTGGGCAACGAGGTGCCGACCTATGAATTCGCCGGTGCCGACGAGCGTTCCTGGCAGTTGCGCTATGACTACGACTTTGCCGCCAGCGGCATCCCCGGCCTGATCGCCGGCGTGCGCTACATCAAGGGCGACAACGTCGATGTCCAGGCCACCAACCGTGGCGGCCCGCGTTATGAAGGCAAGGAGTGGGAGCGCGACCTGGACCTGGGCTACACCTTCCAGAGCGGTTTGCTGAAGAACCTCAACGTGCGGGTACGCAATGTCGTGGCGCGTTCCAACTACCGTACCGATATCGACGAGAATCGCTTGATCTTCAATTACACCTGGACGCTGTTGTAATCGGCCGGCCTGGGGCAGCGCTTTCGGCTTGCGGTATTTTGCACCCGTCGTGCCAATAGGCGATGATCGAATACCACGCGCCGCAACAAGGTTGCCCCAGCATGCCCGACGAATCCCGCCCCGCCAGCGTGCCGCAGGCACCGGCCATCATCGCCTCGCCGGCCCGGCGTATCGATGCGCTGACCGGCGATCCCGACTTCATGATGTCGCTGGCCCGCGGGCTGGCGGTGATCCATGCGTTCCAGGAGCGCAAGCGGCACCTGACCATCGCGCAGATCAGCCACCGTACCGAGATCCCCCGCGCCTCGGTGCGGCGCTGCCTGCATACGCTGATGAAGCTGGGTTATGTCACCACTGATGGCCGCACCTATTCGCTGTTGCCCAAGGTGCTGACCCTGGGCCATGCCTATCTGTCGTCCACACCCCTGGCGGTAACCGCGCAGCCCATTCTCGACCGGCTCAGCGACCGGTTGAACGAGGCCTGCTCCATGGCCACCCTGGAGGGCGAGGAAATCCTCTATGTGGCGCGCTCGTCGATCCCCCTGCGGCTGACCTCCATCGACCTGAGCATCGGCAGCCGGCTGCCGGCGCATTGCACCTCGATGGGCCAGATACTGCTGGCGGCGCTGGACGATGCGGCGCTGGAGGATTATCTGGAGCATGCCGAGCTGCAACCGCGCACCAGCCGCAGCCTGCGCACCCCGGAGCAGATCCGCACAGTGGTAGCGCAGATCCGCCAGCGGGGCTGGGTGATCAGCGACCAGGAACTGGAAATCGGCCTGCGCTCGCTGGCCGTGCCGCTGCGTGACTCCGCCGGTCAGGTACTGGCCGCGCTGAACGTCGGCACCCCGGTCAGCCGGGTGACCCGCCAGGAGCTGGAAACCCGTTTCCTACCGGTGCTGCTGGAGGCCAGCAAGGAACTGAGCCGGCGGCTGTTCTACTAGGGAATGCTATCTCTCGCGAGATCCTTGATTTTTATCAAGTATAAAAAAATATTGATTAAACATAAGTTATTACTGTTTTGATTTTACTTATCCGTGGGCGCAAACTGTTCGCGTTATTGCTCGCCTGCCTCGCTTCACGGAGTTTTCATGAACGTCCCCTCTGCTTCAGCGGGCTCATCGGAGCCCGGCTATAACTATGATGTAGTCCGCAAGTTCACCGTCATGACCCTGGTCTGGGGTGTGCTTGGCATGGCCGTCGGCGTGATACTCGCCGCGCAGCTGGTCTGGCCGGTACTCAACTTCGACCTGCCCTGGTTCAGCTTTGGCCGTATTCGCCCGATCCACACCAACCTGGTGATCTTCGCCTTCGGTGGCGGCGCCTTGTTCGCCACCTCCCTGTATGTGGTGCAGCGCACCAGCCGCGTGCGCTTGATATCCGACCGGCTGGCGAACTTCGTGTTCTGGGCCTGGCAGGCCATCGTCGTGGCGATCATCGCCAGCTACGCCACGGGCCACACCACCAGCAAGGAATACGCCGAGATGATCTGGCCGATCGCCACCCTGGTCACCATCGTCTGGGTGGTCTACGCCTATCTGTTCTTCGGTACCATCGCCCGGCGCAAGGTCAAGCATATCTATGTCGGCAACTGGTTCTACGGCGCCTTCATCATCGTCACCGGGCTGGTACACGTGGTGAACCATATCGATGTGCCCATATCGCTGTTCAAGTCCTACCCGGTGTACGCCGGCGCCGCGGACGCGATGATCCAGTGGTGGTACGGCCACAGCGTGGTGGGCTTCATCCTGTCGGTCGGTTTTCTCGGGTTGATGTATTACTACGTGCCCAAGCAGGCGGGGCGGCCGATCTATTCCTACCGTCTGTCGATCGTGCATTTCTGGGCAGTGATCGCGCTGTACATCTGGGCCGGCCCGCACCACCTGCACTACACCGCGCTGCCCGACTGGGCGCAGACCCTGGGCATGGTGATGTCGATCATCCTGCTGGCACCGTCCTGGGGCGGGATGATCAACGGCATGATGACCCTGTCCGGCGCCTGGCATAAATTGCGCAGCGATCCGGTGCTGCGCTTCCTGGTGGTGGCGCTGGCGTTCTACGGCATGTCCACCTTCGAAGGGCCGATGATGGCGATCAAGACGGTCAACGCGCTGTCGCACTACACCGACTGGACCATCGGTCACGTGCATGCCGGCGCCCTGGGCTGGGTGGCGATGATCAGTATCGGCGCTCTCTACCACATGGTGCCCAGGCTGTGGGGCCGGGACGGCATGTACAGCATCCAGCTGATCAACCTGCATTTCTGGATGGCCAGCATGGGCACTGTGCTGTACATCGTCGCCATGTGGGTCAACGGCATCACCCAGGGTCTGATGTGGCGTGCGGTGAACGTCGACGGCACCCTGACCTACGCCTTCGTCGAAGCGCTGCAGGCCAGCCATCCGGGCTATATCGTGCGGATGATCGGCGGCGGCATCTTCGCCGCCGGCATGCTGCTGATGGCCTTCAACTGCGCCATGACCATTCGCGGCGCCCGGGTGCGGGAGCAGTCCGGTGACCTGATTGAGGCTGGCCGCTGAGTGGGGTCGAGCAAACCTGGGGGTGTAGCGCCCCCGGTCCGCGTTCGGGCGCTACGCCTGCGGCCTTCGCCGCTGCTAGCTGTCGTCGAGCAGGTGCTCGACAACCCCTGGAGCGTCTACTGGGATAGCCCCCGGTCCGCGTTCGTAGCGATTCGGCAACTTGGGCACTGTCCCGGGGTGTAGCGCCCCTGCGCTACGCCTGCGGCCTTGCCATCGCGCCGAAGCAGCTCTCCCACGGCAATACCTGCATCTATGGAGAACTAGGTTTTTTATCTTGTTTGAATAAAAATTACTGTTCTGTTGGTTAATTATTATTGAATTGTCTGTATTCATGCCCGCGGGCAGAATAGCGGCTCCTTATTTCCCCTTAGCAAAGTTCCGGTTTCTGATGTGCTCCACTGCCGTCACCTATCACCGGCAGGAGTACCATGATGTCTGGTCAGTTGCTGGCCCTTTCCCGGCGCCTGTTCAGTTGGTTGCCGCGTACCGTGCAGACCCGTCCTGGCGAATGGCTGCGCGCCGCTACCGGTGTGGCGCTGGCGGTGTCCTGCACTTTCTGGTTGTCCAGCCTGCTGTACGGCCAGACCACGGCGATGGTGCTGCTGGGGCCGGCGGGGGCGTCGGCGGTGCTGTTGTTCGTGGTCTCGTCCGGGGCGCTGGCCCAGCCATGGCCGGTATTGGGCAGCTACCTGCTGGCGGGGGTGGTCGGGGTGGCTGCACTGCATCTGCCGCTGCCGGAAATGACCACAGCGTGGTTGCTGGTCATCGCCATAGCCGCCGTGGTACTCGGCATGTCGCTGCTACGCTGCCTGCACCCTCCGGCCAGCGCCATGGTGCTGGTAATCGTGCTTGCCGGCGATCTGCTGGCGCCGCTGGGTGGCTGGTTGCTGCTGCCGGTGATGCTCAACGCCTGCTGCCTGCTGTTCTGCGCCACGCTGTTCAACAACCTCACGGGTATCCGCTATCCCAAGCAACTGCCACGAGCCGATCTGCACAACACCCGCGACATCCTGCCGGAGCAGCGCGTCGGCTTCACCGAAGAGGACCTGGACCGGGCGCTGGACAAGTTCGGCGCCTTCATCGACATCACTCGGCATGACCTGGAACAGATCATCCGCGATACCGAAAGCTCGGCATTGCGACGCAAGATGGGCAATATCCGCGCCGAGCAGATCATGTCGCGGGATATCCGCACCGTCGGTCCGGATACCACGGTGATGCAGGCCATCCGCCTGTTCCGTCACCACCACGTCAAGACCCTGCCGGTGGTGGACAGCGAGGGCGTGGTGCAGGGCATCACCAGCCTGAGCGACCTGCTGGCGCAGCTGGACCTGCCGATGGGCCGGATACTGCCGACGCGCATCAACCTGTGGCGCGACCAGCCGCTGCACAAGGTGATGACCGCACCAGTGGTCACCGTGGACGGCCAGACCCATGTGGTCGACATGATCCCGCTGATGTCGAACCAGGGGCTGCATTGCCTGCCGGTACTGGACAACGGCCGCCTGGTCGGCCTGGTGACCCAGACCGACGTGATCGCCGCGTTGCACCGCGATCTGGTCAGCCATCTGGCCTGAGCCTAGATCATCGGGTCCCAGCGCTGCGACCAGTCCTGGCTGGTGTGGGCCAGTTCGCGCAACAGCTTCAATGCCCGCTCCAGCACCTGCGACTCACGCTGGCGCGAATACACCAGGTAGGTCGGAAAGCTGAACTGCGGTGCCAGCGCCACCGTTTCCAGCAGCCCGTTGTCCAGGTAGCTCTGTACCACGCGGCTGCGGAAGTACCCCGAGCCACCCGACTCCAGGATGTACTGCAGTGCCAATGGCCCGAGGTTGAAGGTCACCGGTGCGCGGGCCTTGTCCGGCAGGGCGGCATCATGCTGACGGCGAAAATGCTCACCCCAGTCGATGTACACGTAGGGCTCCGGCCGGCCGGGCAGACTGACCTGGATCAGCTTCTCCTCCAGCAACTCCTCCACCTGCAGGCCGGGCAGGTATTCGGGCTGATAGACCAGCGCGGCATCCAGCGAACCCTGCTCGACGCGCTGCATCAATGCACCGCTATCGCCGATCTCGGCACGCACCGAATGCTCGGGAATCTCCCGCCGCAGCGCACGCACCCAGTGCAGCATCAACGGCGTGCTCAGGCTGGCCTCGCCACCGATATGCAGCACATCACTGAACCCCTTGAGCAAGGGCAGGTCACGCTGGGCGTTGTCCCAGGCCTGGATCATCTGCGTGGCATGGGTGATGAATGCCTCGCCATCGGCGGTCAGCCGGGCGCCGGAGCGGTTGCGGATGAACAGGGTGCAATTGAGCTGGCTTTCCAGGCTCTGGATGCGCGAGGTGATGGCCGCCTGGGTGACATGCAGCCGATCGGCCGCGGCGACGAAGCTGCCACAGCGGACTATCTCCAGAAAGGTGCGAGCCAGGCTGATATCCATGTCCGATTCCCCGAGGGTGAAATCAGGCATTCTATCAAGCCGGGCGGGCATCTGGTGGATGGACGAGGGCGGTGCCGCCAGTCAGGGTCTCAGAACTTGAAGAACGCTACTCGCTGTTTCAGTTGCTCGGCCAGCTGGGTCAGTTCCCGGCTCGAGGCGGCCACCTGGTCCGAGCTGGCGGAGGTGTGCAGGGTGGCATCGCGGATGCGCAGGATGTTCTGGTTGACCTCCTCGGCCACCGCGCTCTGCTGCTCGGCGGCGCTGGCGATCTGGGCGTTCATGTCGTTGACAGCACCCACCTCGTCCCGAATGCTGGACAGGGCACCACCGGTTTCGCGGGTATGTTCCACCGTTTCGTGGGTCAGGGCGCGGCTGGCCTGCATCACCTGGCTGGCCTTGTTGGCGCCTTCCTGCAGCTTGGCGATCATCTCGCGGATCTCGCGTGTCGAGTTCTGGGTGCGGGCGGCCAGGGCGCGCACCTCGTCGGCGACCACGGCAAAACCCCGGCCCTGGTCGCCGGCGCGGGCGGCCTCGATGGCGGCATTGAGCGCCAGCAGATTGGTCTGCTCGGCGATGGCGTTGATTACCTCGGTGATCTTCTCGATGTTGCTGCTGTCCTCGGAGACCTGGGCTACGGTGTCGGCTGCCTCCTCGAGGATCTCGGCCAGATGGTGGATCGAGGCCACGGTCTTCTGCGCCAACCCATGGCCGTGTTCTACTTCCCCTTCTGCCTTCAGGGTCGCGCTGGCGGCGCCGGCGGCGTAACCGGCCACCTCGCCGACCGTGGCGGCCATCTGATTGATGGCGGTGGCCATCTGTTCGGTCTCGGCGGTCTGCAGGCGGATCTGCTCGTTGTTGCTGGCGCTGGTCGCTTGCAGCTGGGTGGCGGCCACCGACATGTGGTTGGCGACGGCGGCGACTTCGGACAGGGTGCCGGTCAGGTGCTCGATGGTGTCGCGCATGGCGGCCATCACGCTGCCCGGATAGCGGGTGCTGATCTTCTGATGCAAGTTACCTTCGGCCAGCGCATGGATGGCCTGGACCACCTCCCGCGGCTCGGCGCCGAGGCGGGTCTGCAGGCTGCGGATGATCAGGAAGGCCACCAGGCTGCCGAGCAGCAGGGCGACCAGGGTCACGCCGAGCATGATGTTGCGGAAGCCGCTGGCCACTGCGCGCACGGTCTCGATGTCGCGGGTGATGTCGCGCTCCTGGTAGTCGATGAAGGCGTTGATGTCGGCCAGCCACTGGGTATAGGCCGATGCGGCATCACGGCTGAGCAGCAGGCGGGCGGCTGCGATGTCGCCACGCTGGCGCTGTTCGATCAGTTGCGTCATCAGGCGCTGGGTCCGGGCCTCGGTGGCCTGGATCTGTTCCAGCAGCTTGCGCTCATCGGCACCGAGCAGACCCTGGGCCACCAGCCTGTTCAGCGGCGTGGCGGAATCCTGGTAGAAGCCATCCAGCCGGGTGATTTCCGCCAGATGTGCGTTCAGTTCACGGGGGTTCTCGGCCAGCACCGCATCGCGTGCGGAGATGGCCCGGTCGTGTACGCTGCCGCGGAAGTTGATGGCGTAGCGCTGCTTGACGGCGGACTGGTTGCTCTGGGTCAGCAGGTTGTCCATGAAGCCGACCCGCAGAATGCCGAGGGCGGTGACCAGCATCATCATGGCCAGGACCAGACCGAAACCGAGGCCGAGACGCTGGGCAATGCTGAGCCTGAAAATGGGTGTACGCATGGTGATACCTACGTGACTGGGTTGATCTAACGGTCGGTTGTCATTGTTGTTCCGGAAACCTGTCCATAGCCCGGTGGGCCCATGGACGGTCTTCCAGCGCCGGGTGGTCGTCATTGACGACGTAGCGGTTCTTGCCTGCTCTCTTTGCCTCATACATGGCCGCGTCGGCCTTGCTGATCAGCAGTTCCGTGTGGTCACCATGCAGTGGGGCGAGGGCCACGCCTATGCTGGCCGACAGCTGGACGAGGCTGCCGTCCGCCATTCTCACCGGCTCGGCGACCGCCCTCAGCAGGCGTTCGAGAACCGGGTAGTGGTCCTGCGGATGTTGAAGGTCGTCGATGATGGCGATGAACTCATCACCACCGAGCCGGGCCAGGGTATCGCCGTCGCGGAGTGTTTCCTGCATATGCAGGGCGGCTGCCTGCAGCAGCTCGTCGCCCTGCATGTGGCCATACTGGTCGTTGACCGCCTTGAAGCCATCCAGGTCGATGAAAGCCACCGCCAGCAAGGTACCGCGCCGTTGCAGCCGGCGCAGCGACTGCTGCATGCGTTCGGCCAGCAGCAAGCGGTTCGGCAGTCGGGTCAGCGGGTCATAGTGGGCAGTATATTCGAGCAGTTTCTGGCGCTCGTTGAGCTGGATCAAACGTTTCACCAGGAGGCTTTGCCGGCGCAGCCTGACCAGTGCCCAGATGAGGCAGCCGGTCAGCAGGAGGATGCAGGCGAGCATCAGGTTGATATGGTTCATGCTAAGCCGCCCCGGCACTGGGTGGAACGGCTGCGCATGGTCCACCTCTGTCGCTCATGGCCGATTACCGAGGGGCAACTCGACGGTGAGAGCGTCGATGTTGCGGGATGACCATTTGCCCATGGGTTCGCGGGCAACGATGCGGTCGCTACAGCCGGGTTGGGACAGGTCGATGATCTCCAGGGGGATCGCCTGCCGCAGCAGTTGGGAAAAGAACACCTTCACCCTGGGTTTGAGCAGGGAGCCGGGGGCCTGTTCGATGACCACGCCGATGCGCCCGCTGTCCAGTCGCACCAGGGAGCCGACCGGGTAGATGCCCACTGCCTTGACGAAGGCCTGGAATATCTCGTCATCGAAGTGGCCTTGCCATTGGGCCATGCGGCCGAGCGCCTCGGCCGGGTTCAGGCGCCCGGGCTTGTTGAGTACCTCTTCGGGAATCGCCATCTTGCCGATGTCGTGCAACATGCCGGCGATACCCGCCTCGCGCACCTGCTCGTTGTCCAGCCCGAGCTGGCGGGCGAGGGCGATCATCAGCGCGCACACCGCCACCGAATGCATGTAGGTGTATTCGTCCGAATTCTTCAGCCTGGCCAGGTTGATCAGCGCATGCGGATGGCGCTGGATCGAGCTGGCGATCTCCTGCACCAGCTCGGGGACCTGGCTGGTATCGACTATCTTGCCCATGCGCGCATCGGCGAACATCGCCATCACCGCATGTTTGCTCCTCAGGCAGATGCGCTGTGCCAGCAGCAGCTCATCCTCCAGGCTCGTCTGCTGGCTGCCGGCCAGTTCCCGGCGCTTGCGCTCGCCTGATGCCGGTGCGCTCACGGCGGCTTGGGACGCGGCCTTGGCCGGGACATCCAGGCCCTTGCTCAGGTCGATCACCACGTCGCGAATCCCGCTCTGTTTCGGACGCAGCAGATCCTCCTCGGCGTCGAGCAGGAAGCTGTTCTTCCAGAAGGGATGTTGCAGCCAGGAGCCGGACAGGCTGTGGATGTACATGCCACACACAAGGTCGGAAACAGCGATAGGTTTAAGCACTGAACAGGAATCCGAAATACATTGAGCTGGTGAAAGACTTCGCAGGATGCGCCGGCCGCTACATCAGAATGTTCTATCAGGGTTCCGGTCTCAAATAGTTTTTCCTGATCGACGATCAGGATGATAGCAATTAAGAATCACGCCAGACTTTGCCAGACGGTCCCATACCTTTGGATGAAGGGAATAAATGCTCTGGGTGCTCTACGACAGGCTTGTAACGTGATAAACCGCATCCCATGACGACAAGAATCACGTTCAAACTGGATGCATTGCAGGGCAGTCGCATTCTGATCGTGGATGACAGCGAAGACGAACGCATGCTATTGGCCACCTACCTGCAGAACCAGGGATGCCGCATCTATCTGGCCAGGGATGGACTCGATGGCATGCACAAGTCCCTGATGATTCAGCCTGATATGGTGCTGATGGACGTGCGCATGCCGGTATGCGACGGACTGACCGCGTGCCGCGCCATGCATAATGATCCGCGTACCCGCGATATTCCGGTGATCTTCCTCTCGGCTGCGGTCATGCCCGGCGAGCGGGTACAGGGCTTGCTGGCCGGTGCGGTGGATTATGTCAGCAAGCCGTTCGATTTCGAGGAGGTGCGGCTGCGCCTGGCGGTGCATCTGCGCGAACGTTCGGTCGTCGAGCTGGAGCGGGCCGGTTCCAGCGAGGCTGCGGCCGAGGTCTCGAACCTTGACAGCATCCTGTTCCAGTCGGCGCGCATGCACCTGCTCGGGTCGCTGGCCGAAACACCGGACCTGCAACGCCTGGCCTGTGCCGTAGGTACCAACAGGCGCCGGCTCAATGCCGCTTTCCGAAATTGCGTCGGTACCACTGTGTTCGAGTATCTGCGTGAAGAGCGCATGAAGGAGGCGCGGCGTCTGCTGGCCAGTACCCAGTTGGAGATACAGGTTATTGCCATGGAGGTCGGTTACACCAGTGGCGCCAATTTCGCTACCGCCTTCAAGGACAGATTTGGTATTTCACCCAGCCGCTTCCGCCAGGTTCGTGCTGTTCGGAGGCAGGCATGAGATGGCTCGATTGGGCAGCGCCCGAGACTCTGTTCACCATGTGCGTGGCCATATTGGGTAGCGCTACCCTACTTGCCATCGTCGGCATCCTGCTCATATACCTGGCGGGCGAACACCGGCAGCGCCTGCGCCTGGAAGAGGAAGTAGCACGGCGCACCGAAGAGTTGCGCCGGGCGCTGATGTCGGCGAATGAAGCCAGTCGAGCGAAGACCGACTTCATCGCGCGGGTCAGTCATGATCTGCGCTCGCCCCTGACCTCGATTCTGGGGTACAGCCAGCTCCTATCCGAGGCCGGCGGCCCACAGGCCTACCAGGCGCGAACTATTTTGCGCAGTGCCAGGCATATGCTCGACCTGATCAATGATCTGATCGAATACACCCGTGGGGGAGGCGACAAGCTGAATGAGGTGCCAGTACGGATTCAGACTCTACTGGAAACCATCGTCCAGGAAGCCTGGGTCCTGGCCAGACAGAACAACAACCAGTTCGTATCCTCAATCCAGCGCGACCTGCCCACCACGCTGGTGCTCGATGGCACGCGGCTGCGTCAGATACTGCTCAACCTGCTGGACAATGCGGCCAAATTCACCCGCAACGGCATGATCGAACTGGTGGCAGGGGTTGAAGCGAGCGGGCATGAGGATCAATCCTGGCTGTGGTTCTCGATCAGGGATACCGGCTGCGGCATAGCGCCGGATGACCAGGGGAAAGTATTCGAACCGTTTTTTCGTAGCGCTGACCTGGCCGAAGGAGTTGGGCTGGGATTGGCGATCGTTGCCGAGTGGACCAGACGCATGAACGGAACGCTGACGCTGCATAGCGCACCGGGAGAAGGAACCGAGATAAAGGTGCGCTTGCTGGTCCGGCTGGCGCCATTGATGGATGCGGAGGCTGACCTGCCGCCACAGCCGGCCGCGAGTGATGAGCCGGGCTACCGGCAACTGGCCGCGGCCCTGATCCGCGCTGACAGCATGGAGGGGGAGGCCGGTGATGATGTTGCTCCGCCTGCCGAGGTGCTGGAGCAACTGGAGCGGCTGCTGGCCATTGGGGCGCTGACCGATCTGCGGGATCGGGTGGAGACCCTGTACCTGACACACCCCCAATGCAGGCGCTTTGTATTACTGTCGCGGGCATTGCTGGAGAAGGGCGATCTGGACGCTCTTCGCTGGCTCATTGAATGCATGCCTGCATGCCGCGTTCAGACTGATCCGGCGATCAATATTTTGACATTGTAGAGTAATTGCTCTATATCGTCAGGAGAGATGTTTTCAGCTGGCAGGGGTGGGTTACTGCCGCTTGAGCATCGATTGACAACAACAATGACAAAATCGGATTGGCTGCCATGTTCAGATTCCCCCTCCTGGCCCGGTTGCTGGGCACATTCGCATTGCTGCTGCCGTTGGCCGGCCAGGCTGACCCTCGTCCCAACATCCTGCTGATCGTCGCTGACGACATGGGGTTTTCCGACCCCGGCGTCTACGGTGGCGAGATCAGCACGCCGAATATCGACGCGCTGGCCGCCGAAGGCCTGCAGTTCACCAACTTCAATGTGGCCGCTACCTGTTCCCCGACCCGCGCCATGCTGATGACCGGCGTCACCAGCCACAAGGTCGGCATGGGCAACATGAAGGAAATCATGGCCGATAACCAGAAGGGCCAGCCCGGTTACGAGACCTGGCTCAACGACCAGGCGGTGACCTTGCCGACCCTGCTGCGCGACGCCGGCTACCGTACCTACATGGCCGGAAAATGGCACCTGGGCGGGCGTCCGGAGAGTCTGCCCAGCGCCCGCGGCTTCGAGCGTTCGGTAGCCCTGCTGGAAAGCGGCGCCGACAATTGGGAGGCCAAGCACTACCTGCCGGCTGGGACGGCGACCTGGGTCGAGGATGGCCAGCCGATCAGCCTGCCGGATGACTTCTACTCATCGTTCTACTATGCCGACAAGCTGATCGAGTACCTGGACAGCGAACCGGACAGTGACCGGCCGTTCTTCGCCTATCTCGCCTTCCAGGCCGTGCATGCCCCGCATCATGCGCCGGAAAGCTATGTGGAAAAGTATGCCGATGCCTACCACGATGGCTGGGATGTCATTCGCCAGCGCCGCTATGAGCGGCTGACCGGGATGGGCATACTGCCACGTGCTGCGGAGTCGGTGGTCAGCAGCGACTGGGGCACCTTCTACGATACGCCGACCATCGACTGGGCCAGTCTCAGCGACCAGGAACGGGCCTACCGTGCCCGGCAGATGGCGATATACGCGGGCATGGCCGAGGCCATGGACGACAGCATCGGGCGGGTCATCGAGCATCTCAAGGCCAGTGGGGATTATGACAATACCCTGGTCATCTTCATGAGCGACAACGGTGCCGAGTCCACGGTGCTGACCGAGATAGCACCGCTGTTCTATCGCCTGCGCTACGACCAGGACCAGGCAGACCTGGGCCGCCCCGGCAGCTGGAGCGAGTACGGCCCGGGTTGGGCCTATGCTTCCAATACGCCGTTCTATTCCTACAAGGGCTCGCCGTTCAATGGCGGCCTGCGGGTGCCGATGATCATGCGCTATCCGGGGGTGATCGAGCCGGGTTCACGCACCTCGGCGTTCGGTTATGTGACCGATATCACCCCCACGCTGCTGGAGCTGGCCAATACCCCGGCACCGGACGGTGAGTACCAGGGGCGCCAGGTGCATCGCATCATGGGTACCAGCATGGCGCCGCTGCTGCGTGGGCAGAGCGAGCGTATCCATGCCGCCGACGAGGCGATTGTCTACGAACTGGCCGGCGGCGTCGCCATCTGGCAGGGTGACTACAAGCTGGTGGTGTCGAGTTCGAGCGCCATCGGCGCGCGTTCCGGCAAGCTGCTGTTCAATCTGCGTGATGACCCGCTGGAACGCCATGACCTGTCGGCGCAGCAGCCTGAACGGGTGGACGAGCTGATGCAGGCCTATCGCAGCTTCGTGAACGAACACGGACTGGTCGAGGTGCCAGCCGACTACAATGCCTGGGAGCAGCTGAACCGTAACGCCCGGGAACAGTTCCTGGACCGGCATGGCCGGCAGTTGCTGATCGGCGCGGTGGTCCTGGCGCTGCTGGTCGGCTGGTGGTTGTACCGGCGGTTCAGTCGCCGCCAGCGCTGAGCAGGCTGGTTGGAATCGCCCCGAAAGCTGTTCAAGCGCAGTCGGGGCGGTCCATCAGCAGGGGCGGATATCCTCCAGGGGTACATACAGCTGATCGCACAGGGCGCGGACCGCCTCCTGGTAGGCCGGCGCCAGGTAACCCTCCTCAAGGACCAGTATCTGATAGATGCCGCGCCGCAGCTGCTGCTGACTCAGGTTCAGCTGAGTGCCCTGGGTGGTGGTCAGAAATTGCGTCCAGGCACTCAGCACTATCCACACGTTGATGCTCAGGGTTTCCACCTGGCGGGTGTCCAGCTGCAGGATGCCGGCATCGGCAAAGGCCTGGTAGATCTTCTGCGTGTTGCACAGGCTGCGCTGGGAGAACTGCCGGTAGCGGACCGCCAGTTCGGGGTCGGATTCGAGCAGGTATTCCAGCCCCTGGTGCAGGAAGCGGAACTGCCAGATGATTTCCAGCAGTCGTTCCAGATAGAGGGTCTTGTCTTCCAGGGTAACGGTAGCGCCTTCAGGCAGGGTGAAGAACACCTCCATCCTGCGTTCGAACTCGGTGAAGAGCTCAGCGACTATCATGGATTTGTTGCGGAAGTGGTAGTACAGATTGCCGGGGGAAATGCCCAGGTGGCTGGCTATATGGTTGGTGGTGACGTTGCGCTCGCCCTGGGTGTTGAACAGCTGCAGGCTGGCCTGCAGGATACGCTCTCGGGTGTTTGGCTTTGCAGCCATGGTTGCTCTCTCACGGTCTTGCTGGATGAATGGGCTGGCCGTCCCGGGCTGCGCCGTACCGCTGGTGCGCAGCCCGGGAGGGGATTCAGTCGGTGAGTGGTTCTATCAGCGCAAAGTCGGGAGTGAAGGTGTCCATCAGACCCAGCAGCTGCAGAAAGCTCTGCGGATTGCCCTTGATGCTGATCTCGCCGGACTGAATGGCCGCCGGGAAGCTGTTTTGTTGCGTCAGGATAGCATTCAGGGTCGCCCTGGTCATGCTGATGCTGGCGTCAGCCTGCTGCGCCTGGCGCTCGGGCAGCCAGGTCAGGGTGGCGTTCTGCAGGTTGATCCGGAACTGCTCGTTGGTATCGGTGAAGTTCCAGTTCAGAACGATGTGCTTGCCCTCGGCCTTGGGGCCATTCAGGCGCACACCGAGCAGATCGAAGAACATGCCGGTCTCCAATGCCTGCAGCATGTCGGTGGCAGCAGCGCCGCCCTCATGTTGCGGTGTACCTGCGCGCAGCTCCTGGGCGCCGGAGAGATAGACGTTGCGCCAGGGGCCGGACTCGGCCTGGTAGCCCAACTGCTCCAGTGCCGCCGCATTGAGTTCCCGGGCGGCCTGGTTGTCCGGCTCGGCGAATACCGCCTGACTCATAACCGAGGCTACCCAGCGGTACTCACCACGCTCGAAGTCCTCGCGGGCACGGGTGATCACCTGTTCGACACCCCCCATGTACGCCATGGCCTTGCGCGCCGCTTCGCGGGTGGTCAGCGGGTTGAGGTTGGCCGGGTTGGCGTCGTACCAGCCCAGGTACTTCTGATAGATGGCGCGGGCGTTATGGCTCAGGGTGCCGTAATAGTCGCGGGCGTTCCATTGCCTGGCAAGGCTGGCCGGCAACTGCAGCTGTTCGGCAATCTCGTTCGGTCGATAGCCATGGTTCATCAGGCGCACGCTCTGGTCATGGATGTACTTGTACAGATCCCGTTGCGCGCTGAGAAACTGCTTCACGCCGTCCTGATCCCATACCGGCCAGTGATGCTGGGCAATCAGGATGTCGGTGCGCGGGCCGTACTCCTCCAGGACCTCGTCGATATAGCGCGACCAGCGGCTGGCGTCACGCACCTCGGCGCCGCGCAGGGTATAGACGTTGTGCAACTGGTGTGAGGTGACCTCGGCGGTGTTGAGTATCCGCGTTGCCGGAAAGTACAGCATCAGCTCGGCCTGGGCCTCGCTGCCCTGGGCCAGGTGGAAGTCGATTTCCACACCGTCGATCACCTGGCGATCATTGCTCGAGATGATGTCGGTCGGCGGGATCAGTGTCAGCGGGCCGCGGCTCAGCGACTTGCCCAGGCCGTTGTCGATATGCCCGGTGGGGCCGACCGGCAGGTTGGTACCGTACATGTACATGGCGCGGCGGGTCATGGCGTTGCCGGCGATCACGTTCTCGCTCACCGCATGCTCCATGAAACCTTCCGGCGCGAAGATGCGTACCCGGCCCTGCTTCACGTCCTCCTCGCTGACCACGCCGCGCACGCCGCCGAAGTGGTCCACATGGTTGTGGGTATAGATCACCGCCACCACTGGCTTGGCCGGGCGGTGTTCCAGGTAGAGGTCCAGTGCCGCCCGGGCAGTCGTGGTGGTGAGCAGCGGGTCGATGATGATCAGGCCGCTGTTGCCTTCGATCACCGTCATGTTGGCCAGGTCCATGCCGCGCACCTGGTAGATACCTTCGGTGACTTCGAACAGGCCGTGGATGCTGTTCAACTGGGCCTGGCGCCACAGGCTGGGGTTGGCGGTGTCGGGCGCGGCCTGCTGGTCGAGGAAGGCATAGGCGGCCATGTTCCAGGCGGTGCTGCCGTCGGGATTGAGCAGTGGGCCGTCCTCGACGGCGGCGATCAGGCCGCGGCGGGCACCCTCGAAGGCCTGGCGGTCGCTGAAGTCGAGCTGCTGCAGCACGGCGGCATTGGCCTGGATGGTGGCCGGCTCGGCGGGCCGGTTGTCGGCGGTTGCCGCGAAAGGCAGGCACAGGGTGGCAGCCAGTGCCGCCGTGAGATAGAAATCCCTGGTCATCTTGTCATGCTCCGGTGTGATTGTGGTCGGGTCTGTCACCCTGCCAGCCGTTCAGCCAGCAGGCTGGACAGCTTCGCGGTCAGGGCATAGATGGAAAGTTGCGGGTTGGCACCGACACTGGTGGGGAACAGCGAGCCATCGTGGATGGACAGGTTCTCCAACTGGTGGTGCCGGCCCAGGCTGTCGGTCACGGCCTGGCTCGGGTCCTCGCCCATGGCGCAGCCGCCCATGACGTGGGCGCTGCCCAGGCGGGTCTTGTAGCGGCGCTGGTCCAGTCCGTCGATCATGCGCCGGGCTGCCTGCATGCTGGTGACCAGTTCGGCATCATTGTGCAGCGGTGCGGCGGCCCTGGCGCCAGCGGCGAACTGCAGCTCGAGCATGGTCAGGTGCGATCGGCGTACCGCTTCCCAGGTGTAGTCGGTCAATTGGTAGTCCAGCACCGGCGAACCATCGTCGCGCAGTTGCACGGTGCCTTCGGCGCTGTCCGGATGGAAGCCGTCGCGCAGCAGGGCGATCATCATATTGCTGTTGGGCAACTGCTTCATCAGGGCGGCGTGGGGCTGGCCGAAGTCGCCGAGCATCGAGGCGGTGAAGCCCGGCTGCAGGGGCGGTACTTCCAGCTTGTAGCCCATGCGGCCGGTGGCGCTGTCGTCGGGCCACAGGAAGTGATCCGAGTAGATCGACTGGGGCGCGCCGTAGAACGGGTTGATGGTCTGCTCGAACTGGCCCCAGGCCGAGGTCGTCGGGTGCAGATAGGTACGTTTGCCGGCCCGCTTGTGCGGATCGGGCGCGTCGGAGCGCATCAGGATGGCCGGAGTGTTGATGCCGCCACCGGCCAGGATGTAGTGCCTGGCGCGTACCCTGATCCGATGCCCGGTGGGCGCCACGCAACGCTCATCCATGGCCAGGCATTCGATACCTGATACCCGGTCGCCTTCCAGCAGCAGGCGCTGGGCGCGGGCCAAGTACAACAGCTCGCCACCCTGTTCCAGCAGGGAGGGGATGCAGGTGACCAGCATGGACTGCTTGGCATTGGTCGGGCAGCCCAGGCCGCAGTAACCGAGGTTCCAGCAGCCCCGCACATTGCGTGGAATGACCGCCCAGTGCAGGCCGAGCTGCTCGCAACCTTTGCGCAGAACGTCATTGTTGTCATTGGGCGGCAGGCCCCAGCGGGCGATACCCAGGCGCTGCTCCATACGCGCGAACCAGGGGGCCATCTGCTCCCTGCTGTGGCCGATCACGGCATGCTCGCTGGCCCAGTGCTGGAGGGTGTGTTCGGGGGTACGGAAGCTGGATGTCCAGTTGACCAGGGTGGTGCCGCCCACCGCACGCCCCTGCAGGATGAGCACGGCGCCGTCCTTGCTGGCGCGTCCGGCGGACTCCTGGTACAGGGTGGGGTAGGCGTCGCTCTCCTGCATCTTGAAGTCGGTACTGGTGAACAGGCCGCCTTCCTCTATCAGCAGTACCTTGTAGCCTGCTGCGCTCAATATCTCCGCGCTGGTCGCCCCACCTGCGCCGCTGCCGACGATGGCGATGTCGGCTTCCAGGGTCAGGTCTTCGGTCAACAGCGAGGCATTATGGGCCTTCCAACCCCGGGCCAGCCCTTCGGCAAAGGGATCCTTTATCGACATGCTTCGACTCCGTTTCAGATGGCTGGTGGGCCGGGGTAGCCGCAGCTGCCCCAGGATTGAGGCGCGGTGTACCAGGCGATCAGTATGGGTTTGGTCAGGGCGTTGTAGCCCTGCTGGAACAGGTCGAAGGAACTGTTCTCCCAGCGCTGCAGGAAGGCCTGCACGGTCTGGTCATCGGCCTTGTCCCAGCTGCGCCAGACACCGGTGGTCGGGCCGCGGGTGATGCTGCTGGCAAGCAGGTCGAACAGCTGCATGAACTGCTTGAGCATGTGCGGCGGCATATGGTTCAGCGCGCTATCGATGGATTGCAGGATGGTGTCGATAGCCTGCTGCTGGTCGGTTGTCGGCAGCGAGCCGTCGAGCACCACCGGGATCAGCCGGCGCAGCAACGGCAGGTCGCTGTCACGCAACTGCACAAAGCTCTCGGCCGGCCTGTCCGCCGCACAGCCGGACAGGGTGGCGATGCCGCCGGCGCTCGCCAGCAGCGCGGTGCCGGTGAGGCCGATCTTGAGTAGTTGGCGACGGCCGATATGGCTGTCGCCCCGGACGGAGGTTGTCATTGTTGTTGCTCTCACCTTGGGTTGTGGAGTCATTGGCAACGCCGGTACCGGGTTGCCCATGCAGCGGTGCGCTGAGCTGTCAGCGAATCAGCAGTTTGCGCAGCCATTTCTGCAGCGCTGTGCCGTAGGGTGGATAGAGCACCCTGGTGGCGTTGTAGCGTGGTTTGCGCAGCACCGCCTTGGCCTTGCTGAACGTCAGAAAGCCCTCGCGACCGTGATAGTGGCCCATGCCGGAGGGGCCTATGCCACCGAATGGCAGGTCGCAGACCGCAACCTGCAGCAGCGTCTCGTTGATGCCGACGCCACCGGAATGGGTCTGTTCCACTACCCGTTGCTGCTCGGCCCGCTCATGGCCGAAATAGTAGAGTGCCAGCGGGCGTGGGCGGGCATTGATGTAGTCGATGGCCTCCTCGATCCGCTGGTAGGGAATGACCGGCAGCAGCGGGCCGAAGATCTCCTCCTGCATCACCAGCATGTCGTCGCTGACATCCAGCAGCAGGGTGTGGGGCAGGCGACGTTCCTGGGCCTCGCCGAACAGTGGCAGCAACTGCGCGCCCCTGGTCCGGGCATCCTCCAGATAGCTGTTCAGTCGGGCCAGCTGGCGCGGGTTGATGATGCTGGTGTAGTCGGGGTTGTCGGTCAGTTGCGGATAGAAGCGGCTGACCGCCTGGCGGTAGGCGGTGACGAACTCCTGCAGCCGCGCCTGCGGTACCAGCACGTAGTCCGGGGCGACGCAGGTCTGTCCGGCGTTCATGGTCTTGCCGAAGGCGATGCGCTCGGCGGCCTCGGCCAGCGGCACACTGGTGGAGACGATGGCCGGCGACTTGCCGCCCAGCTCCAGGGTGACCGGTGTCAGGTTGTCCGCAGCGGCATGCAGGATGTGCCGGCCGATGCTGGTGGCACCAGTGAACAGCAGGTGATCGAAGGGCAGCGCGGAAAAGGCCGCACCGACCTCGGCATCGCCCAGCACCACGGCGACCTGTTCCTCGGTGAACACCCGGGCCAGCAGCTCCTTCAGCAACTGCGAGGTGGCCGGCGTGGCCTCGCTCATCTTGATCATCACCCGGTTGCCCGCCGACAGGGCGCCGAGCAGGGGGCCGACGGCCAGGAACAGGGGGTAGTTCCACGGTACTATCACACCCACCACGCCCAGCGGCTGGTAGACCACCTGCGCCGATCCCGGCTGGAACGCCAGCCCCAGTCTGCGCCGGGAGGGTTTCATCCAGCGGCGCAGATGCCGGCGCACATGGTCGATGGACTGCAGGCTGGGCAGGATCTCGGCGAACAGGGTCTCGTCCCGCGAGCGATTGCCGAAGTCCTGGCTCACCGCCTCGGCCAACGCATCCTGTTGCTCCGCCAGCAGGGCGCGAAGTTGTTTCAGCTGGCCCAGTCGGGTTTCCAGCGACGGCATGGGTGCCATCTGAAAGGCCCGGCGCTGGCGCTGCAACAGCACGCTCAACTGGTCGACGGGGGTATCGGACGAGAAAGTGGCCAACATGAAGGCACTCCGGATTTAGAGTATTTGTTCTAATGGGTTTGTAGAGTAATGCGGTGCCGCCGTCAAGGGGGCGCTCGGGATATGTACAGCAAGCGGCGGTCTAGCCGGCCTGGTTGGCGGCCAGCTGTGTCTGGGGCTGACTCTGGTCGGGCTGTTGGAGAGTCACGCTGAGAATCGTCTCGCCCGGCCTGGAATGAATGTGCAACTGCCCGCCAATGCGGGCTATGCGGGCATGCATGCTGCGCATACCTACGCCCTGTCCCGCTTGCTGGATGGCGGCGACATCGAAGCCCATGCCGTCATCGGTTACCACCAATTGCATGCCACCGCCGCGCAGCGGCTCCATGCTGATGCTCAGGGAACGGGCGTGGCTGTGCTTGATGATGTTGGTCAAGGCTTCCTCGAGAAAGCGGGTGAGCGTCAGTTGTTCGGCTGAAGACAGGTTGCATGGCCACTGGCTGGGCAGTTGCCATTGCGACTCCAGCCCCAGTTCATCGAACAGATGGACGAAGCGGTGGCGTAGCGGAGCCAGCCAATCGGTCGGCGTTGCACTGACAGTGCTGGTGCTGGCTGAGCTGTTGTCGATGATCTGGCGCAGATCGTCGCGGAGCATTTTCAGCATGGACAGGAACTGCGTCCGGTCCGGCGGCTCTGCCGACTGTTCCACGGTGGCGATGGAGCGCATCAGCGAGCTGCCGAGGCTGTCGTGCAGATCGTGGGCGATCACCAGGCGCTCATTGAGACGGGTATTCTCCATCTCCAACTGGTGCTCGCGGCTGAGGGTGTGGGTCAGATCATTTCGCGTGCGGGTGGCGGTCTCCAGCAGATCCTCATTGAAGCGCTCGATGCGTTGCTGGTTTTCGGTGAAACGCCAGGCGACGATCAGGAACATCAGTACCGGGGTGATCAGTGAGGTCAGTTGAACCTGAGACTGACGACCGTTTGTCATGCCCGCCGCGGCCAGGATGTCGTGCAGCATAATGCCCAGGAAAAGCAGCAGACAGGCGGCAAGCAGCACGTTGTGACGTTGCGGATGACGATAGGCGTGCCACTGGAATTGCAGGCAGTTGGCCATGTACAGCAGAATGAAACCGGATGCTGCGCCTATCAGTACCGGGATCAGGTGGCGCTCGGGAACCAGCCAGACCAGCAGCAGGGTCAACAGCGTCGCTGAGCGGAAATACCGGCCCAGGCGGGGGAAATGCTGCTTGCCGAAGCGCCAGATGAACATGCTGGAGGTGAAGCAATAGAGTACCAGGGCGCTGGTGTTGAGCCGTTGCCAATCCGCGCTGTTGGTGAACGGCCAGGGCGAGTAGGCCAGGGCATTGCAGGTGAAGACCGCCCAGCACCAGGAACTGAGGGCAAACCAGCCGAAGGCGGACTCCGAGCGGTGCAGCAGCCAGAGGATCGAGAACAGCGTCGCCATGACCAGGGATACGATCATGTTGATCACCAGCGAGGTGCGCTGCTGCCACCATTGTTGCTGGTGGAGTTGCCATATGTATTCCGGCTGCCCCACCTCGACCTGCCGCAGGCCGGGAAGCGAGTAGGACTTGCCGGTGACGCGCAGCCAGAGGCTGTTGCCTTCGGGGCGCAGGGTGGAGGTCGGCAACAGCCAGTAGCGTGGAATGTTCCAGCTGCGTGACAGCGGCTCGCTCAGGCTGCTGTCGCGCCAGAGCAGCTCGTCATTGACGTAGAGCATGCCGGCCAACGTCAGTCCGGCGATGGACAGGGCGACGGGCTGATCCCGCAGACAGGCATCGTCGAGATCCAGCCGATACCATACCGAGCCGCTGTGCTCAGGCCAGCGCTTGGTCCAGATATCCGGCAGGCTGACCGCCTCCCACCCCTCCGCAGGGCGCTGGCCATCATCGCCCAGCTCGCGGGCCGCCTCCATGGCGGTGATCCACTGCGGGCAGGCCTGGCCCAGCAGTGGCAGGGCCCAGAGCAGCAGCAACAGCAAGCCTCTCAAGGCAGCAGGCCAAGCAGCCGGGCTTCGTTCACCGCGCGGGTGCGGGATGATACGGCCAGTTTCTTGTAGGTGTTCTTGATGTGGGTCTCAACGGTATAGCGGGAGATGAACAGGGACTCGGCTATTTCCCGGTTGGTGAACCCCTGGCCGACCAGCTGCAGGATTTCCGTTTCCCGGCGGCTCAGGCTGACAGCGGCGTCATCGCCGCCCTCGGCCTGGGTAGAGTCCTGCATGGGCGAGCTTTCAGGCAGCAGAGCCAGGATGCGGCGAGCAATGAACGGATCGATGGACACGCCGCCGCGCAAGACATTGCGTATGGAAAAGGAGATCTCCAGATCATCCCGCTCCTTCAGGATATAGCCGGTGGCACCGGCGCGCAGGGCTGCGAGAATCAGGTCCTCTGTGCTCCAGGCCGAAATCACCACGATATACAGGCTGGGGTCGGCACTGCGCAGTTCGCTGATCAGCTCTATACCGCTGCCATCGGGCAGGCCGAGATCGACCAGTGCCAGGGCGATGGGTTGCTCCTGCATATGGGCGCGAGCCTCTGCCAGATTGCAGGAAAATGCCAGGGTCTCGTCATGGTATCCCAACTGCTGCAGCAACAGGCGCAGGCGCCTCTGCATCAACAGCTCATCCTCCACGACCAGCACCGGGGAAGGTAACAGGGGAGGCTGCTGGGGCTGGCTGATCGTTGACATTGTTGGGGAGCCCTCGTGTTATCTGGACAAAGTCTACCAAAAGACCGGGACGGCCAGCCTGCAGGCGCGGACGCCAGGGCGAGACTTTGACTGCGCATCTTATGACAGAGCCTGATCCCGCTGGGAATCACTGAATCTGGGTATTTGCCTAGACGGGCAGGGCAGGGAGGCTGGCTGTGTACTCTGAAAATACCTAGTTGCAGTGATACCGGGATATTGGCGGTACGGGTCTAATCTAGTGCTGGTCAGTGGTAGTGGCCAAATAATGCCATTGCACCTCCGTTGGATGTCAACAAAGCTGCACCCAACCTGATCCGAGTCCACCGGTATGCCTGGCGCAAAAAAAGTAGCGAGTTATGCATGCAAGGAGAAGGACATGAAGTGGTTCGTCTGGCGACTGGGCCGGCTGGCATGGTCGCCACGCAAAGGGCCGACCTGCAAGGAGATCACTGACAGGAGAGGGCGCTGGCGGAGAGTGGGGGGTAACCTGTTCCTGTTGGTCGAGCGACGCTCGATATCCGCACAGAGGAACATGAAGTAACAGCTCGTGGTGTTTTTTGCCGGGAATCGTGACATCCGCTGGATTGTTCCAGACGGATGGCGATGCCCGTGTTGCGCTTGCTGAAGATCTGAATTCAATAGCTGGATAGCAATCGGCCCCGCACTGTCGAAACAGTCGGGGCCGATGCCTTTAATATGGTTGCGGGGGCAGGATTTGAACCTACGACCTTCGGGTTATGAGCCCGACGAGCTACCAGACTGCTCCACCCCGCGTCTGAGGTGGCTCATTCTACGGATTTGAAAGGTGCTGTCAAGCATTTGATGCAAAAAGAATTTTTAAAAGGCGCCGGACCAGCGGCAGGGACACTTCCGGAAAATGTATGATATCTTTTTGATATCAAAATTTGTTGCATGATGGCACGCGGCTGGCTGCCGGTCATTGCTGGAGAGGCCCCGATATCCGTGCTATACGGGGCGAGAACATAATAAAAAGGATGACCATGGACTCCTCCACGAACCCCTACAGAATTTCCGGACTGTTGGCCGAGTTCGTCGATCCGCTGGTGGAACATGCCTACCGCGAACATATGCAGTCGCTCATGGTGCGCCACCTGCGGGTGGCGTTGTGGGTCTGGGGTGGCTTGATCCTGTTGTTTGCCGTCCCGGATCTGCAGGCGCTGGGCTGGGGCGGGGAGTTCTTCATTCTGCTTGGTTGCCGGCTGGTGCAGGCCAGTCTGTTGTTCGGCCTGGCATTCGTGCTGGGCAGCAGGCCGCAGTGGGCCACGGATGGCCGCGCCGTCACCAGCCTGGAGATCCTTGGTTTTTTCCTGTTCCTGCCCATCTATTTCCTGCGCCCGGAGATCGCCTCCTTCACCGTGACGGTGATCGGGTTGATGCTGCTGGCGATGTTCCTGTTCGTGCCCAACCGCCTGGTGCAGACCCTGCTGGCGGCGCTGGTCGGCTATGTATTGACGCTGGCTTGCGTGGCGCTGAATGGTCGCGGTATGGACATCTTCATCGGTGCCACTTTCCTGCTGTCGCTACCGGTGGTCACCGGCTTCTTCGCCGCCCAGCAGTTGCATATCGTGCAGCGCCGGCAGTTCGCCATGTTCAATCAGGCCGAGCAGGCCAACCGGGAACTGGAGCAGGAGGTCGAGCGGCGCAAGCTGCTGGAACTGGAACTCAGCCGCCAGGCCACCACGGATCCGTTGACCGGGCTGCCCAACCGGCGTCAGTACGAGATGCTGTTCCGCCGTGAGCGTGAACGCTGTCGACGGCAGAGTACGGCGATTTCCGTGGCCATGGCCGATCTGGATTCCTTCAAGGCGCTGAACGATGAACTGGGCCACGATGCCGGTGACCTGGCCCTCAAGCATGTGGCGGCGCTGTTTCAGCAGCAGTTGCGTGAAGGCGACGTGGTTGGACGCTTCGGTGGCGAGGAATTCGTCATCGTATTGCCGGACACCGGCGCGGCCGAGGCGCAGGTGGTGGTCGAGCGGCTCAGGAGCATGCTGGAAAGCACGCCGGTCCTGCTCAGAGGGCAGCCACGGCGGATTACCGCGACCTTTTCCGTCTCCGTGGTGCGGGATGATGAAACCGATATCGAGCAGACACTGCGCCGGGTGGATGAGGGCTTGTACCTGGGCAAGCGTGCCGGTCGCAACCGGGTGATGGAGGTCTGATAGGGTACAATGTCCGGTATCTTCAGTCGGACTATCGGCCTTGCGCAAGATCATTCACATAGACTGCGATTGCTTCTACGCCGCCATCGAGATGCGCGACGATCCGCGCCTGCGCCATCGTCCGCTGGCGGTGGGGGGCGATCCGGGCAAGCGTGGCGTGATCGCCACCTGCAACTACGAGGCGCGCAGCTACGGGGTGCGTTCGGCCATGGCCTCGGCCTACGCCAAGAAGCTCTGTCCCGACCTGCTGATCGTCCCCGGTCGGATGTCGGTCTATCGGGACGTATCGGTCGCGATCCAGGCTATCTTTCATGAATACACTGCCCTGGTGCAGCCGCTGTCGCTGGACGAGGCCTTTCTCGACGTGACCGACAGCCAGGCATGCCGCGGCAGTGCCACGCTGATCGCCGAGGAGATTCGCCAGCGGGTGCGTGACAGCCAGGGGATCACCGTCTCCGCCGGGGTAGCGCCGAACAAGTTCCTGGCCAAGATCGCCAGTGACTGGAACAAGCCCGATGGTCTCAAGGTGATTCTGCCCGAGGAGGTCGATGCCTTCGTGCTCGGGCTGCCGGTCAACCGGCTGCATGGCGTGGGCAAGGTCACCGCGGCGCGATTGCATAATAAGGGTGTGGATACCTGCGCTGAGTTGCGCCAATGGCGCAAGCAGGACCTGGCCAGGGAGTTCGGCAGTTTTGGCGAGCGGCTGTGGGAGCTGGCCAGGGGCATCGATGATCGCCCGGTGGTGGTGGACCAGGTGCGGCAGTCGGTGAGTGTGGAAAACACCTACGAGCACGACCTGCCGGACCTGCCGGCCTGTCTCGGTGCGTTGCCGCCGCTGCTCGACAAGCTGGCTCAGCGCCTGGGTCGGTTGGACGGGCAATACCGGGTCAGCAAGCCCTTCGTCAAACTCAAGTTCCATGACTTCACCCAGACCACCCTGGAGCAGGCAGGGGCGCCAATCACGCCCCAGGGATTCGAGGAACTCTGTGCCCAGGCGTTTGCCCGGGGCGGGCGCCCGGTGCGACTGATCGGGGTCGGCGTACGCCTGGACAACGCCCACAGTCCGCTGGGCGAGCAGTTGTCACTGTTCTGAAGCTGCCTTGCTGCAGGCAGGGCACAGGTGCTCTTCGCCGCGCGGGGTCCAGCCCAGTTGACCGATACGTTGTACTGCCTTGGCAGTGCGCTGGCGCAGGTCGTCCTGCTCACGGGCGAGAAACTCGAAGGCCTGCTCCCGGGCGCATTCATCACAGTGGATCGACCAGCCGAGCACCATCTGGCCGCTCAGGTCCGGGCCATTGGCGGTGGCGGTCCACTGGCCTGCGGGGTTGATCAGATAGCGCACCTTGCCCACCACCAGCGGCAGCGGCAGGTCGCGGCTGCCCTTGACGGTGCAGATCAGGGTGTCGCCCGGCTGGATACCGCCACCCTGGCCGGTGACCTGATACAGGCCGGCGGCCAGCGTGCGGCATTCGATCAGCGTATGTGAAGGGTTGAGCGCGGTGCGCCGGAAGTCATGTTCAGCCATGGGAAAGCCCGTCTGTGTGAGGCGCACATGATAACACTGGTGCAGGGCAACATATCACTGTGCTCACTGATGGTCGGTCTTGGCGCAGGCTATCTATATGATCGATCGCCTGTCTGGCAACCAAAACACGAGGAATCACCATGAGCGTAATGCAATTGTTCGATCTGACCGGTAAGGTCGCCCTGATCACCGGCGGTACCAAGGGCCTTGGTCTGCAGATGGCCGAGGCGCTGGGCGAGCAGGGGGCGAAGATCTTCCTCAATGCGCGCAATGCCGACGAAGTGGATACCGTGGTTGCCCAACTGAATGCCCGGGGCATCGAAGCCGCCGGTATCGCCTGTGATCTGGGCAAGCCCGAAGGCAATCCGGTTGCCGCGCTGGTCGATGCGGTGCAGGAGCGTTTCGGCACCGTGGACATTCTGGTCAACAACGCCGGCACCACCTGGGGCCAGCCCGCTGCCGAGCACAGTTATGCCGGTTGGCAGAAGGTCATGCACCTGAACGTGGATGTGTGCTTTCTGCTGGCGCAGGAAGTGGCCCGGCGCTTCATGATTCCGCAGCGCAGCGGCAAGATCATCAATATCGCCTCGATCGCCGGTCTCAAGGGCAACGGCCCGAATACCAGCGTGCACACCGTGGCCTACAACACCAGCAAGGCGGCGGCGATCAACCTGACCCGGGCCCTGGCGGGCGAATGGGGTGCCTACAATATCCACGTCAATGCCATCTGCCCCGGTTACTTCCCGACCAAACTGGCCAAGGGCCTGGATCATGTCGCCGAGGCAATCATCCGCGATACTCCGCTGGGCCGGGTGGGCGGCGAGGATGACATCAAGGGCCTGGCGCTGTTCCTGGCCAGTGACGCCTCGCGTCATGTAACCGGCCAGGCGGTGGCGCTGGACGGCGGTTACTCGGCGGTCTGAAGTTCGCTCAACACCCTGGCGACCCGCTCCACCTCACTGCGGTGGTGGGCCTCCAGGGTTTCCATCTGCTGCTGATGCAGACGGCGCTGGGCGGCGGGTAGCTCCTTCCAGTGCTGGTGGGTGGGGATGTGCGCGGTGGCATCGTAGATGGTCTCGAGTACCCGCACATCCAGCTCGGCACGGCGCGGTCCGCTGTAGTTGTCCAGCAACACCTTGATGCGTATCGCTCCCTCGATCATCGGCAACTGCCCGCTGAGCAGGCTCTGGGCGAGAATGCGTACATCGCCCAGCAGGCGCTCGTTGCGCTCTTGCAGTTGCCTGGCCAGGCGTTGCTGGTTGTGCCACACGCGGCGCCACAGCACCGCGGCGTATACGGCAAGGGCGAAGATGATGCTCAGGCCGGCGATCACCAGCCAGTCGGTCATGTTCATATTCAGAAACTCAGGTCAGCTGGGTCGAGGGTGCCGTGTTCATGAAGGCTGAGCCTGGGCGCCCAGAACAGGCCGGTGCTGATGTGGCCGTCGATCCGGTAATCGACCGGCTGCTGATGCTCGACCAGCTTCACCAGGTCGCCCAGGTGGCGCCAGATGTTCGAGCGCACCGTGATATCGAAGTATTCCGAGCCGTAGGCCGGGACGTTGAAGGCGCGGTCGGTAACGCCGGTGGCCAGGCGCATGTCGTTCAGATAGACCTTGTAGTGCATGCCGCGGATCGGCAGGTTGCGGTCGTTGGGGTTGTCCACGCGCAGGCGCAGGCGGAAGGATTGCTCCCAGAGATTGGACTTGAGCATTTCCACATTGGCCAGGGTGACTTCCGGCTCGGTATAGGAGCGGTTGAATACCGCGCAACCGTTCAGGCTGAACAGGCCGGCCAGCAGTAGCGTCAGCAGCAGAGCAGGTGAACGAATCATCAAGTGGAGCCCCTCCGTTTTAACCGTGCGCCTCGTTATATGAGAAGTTGTCGGCGATCGGCAGCCTGTCCATACTAACCGCAAATCTATGCAAGGGAGTGACAAGATGGCAGTTTTCGAGGTGGTTTTCCATGGTCGGGTGCGGCCCGAGGTGGCGCCGGAGCAGGCGCGGGCGCGTATTGGCCAGCTGTTTCAGGTGGGCGAGCGTCAGCTGGATGTGCTGTTTTCCGGGCGGCGGATCGTGATCAAGCAGGGACTGGATCAGGCCGCCGCGGAAAAGTATCGCCAGGCCATAGAGCGGGCCGGGGCGCTGTGCGAGATCCAGATCATGGATGAGGGTGCCGCCAGTGCTGATGCGCCGCCGCCGTCAACACCGTCTCCTGCCGCGCAGCCTGAGCAGCGTCGTGTCGAAACCCTGGCGCCGCGCGATGAGTTCATGGCAGCGTTCAGCGATGTCGAGGCGCCGGACCTGCCCCTGGCGCCGCTGGGCGCGGATATGCAGGACAGCTATGCCGAGCATGCGCCGCTGGATCTCGACCTCTCGGCTTTCAGCCTGGCGCCGCCGGGCAGTGATCTGCAGCAGTTGAGCTCACCACCGGCGCCGACGGCACCGGATACCAGTCACCTGAGCGTGGAGCAGGAGTGACTACCGGTTCATGGTGGGAGCCGCGCCTCGCGGCGATGAAGCTCAGCAGCGACAGCACTGTTTGAATTTTTTCCCCGAACCGCAGGGGCAGGGATCGTTGCGGCCGACGTCCAGCGGGTGATTGGGATCGATGAAGTACCAGCGCTCACCCAACTTGCAGAAGTCCGAGCATTCCCGGTGGCTGTGCTGGCTGCCGTCCGGGTCGGCCCAGTGGGCGCTGAATATGACCTGGGCGCGGCTGGCCGACGCGCTGGCCGGGTCTTCCCGCTCCACGTTCAGGCCCAGCCAGCGGCTGTCGTGACTCCATTGCGCCATGGCCTGGCGGTCCAGCAGTGGCTGCTGGGCGGGCAGGGTGGTGGTCACCAGGTAGTCGATCAGTCCCAGCACGTAGGCGCTGTAGCGCGAACGCATCAGGCGTCCGGCATGGGCGGCGGGCTGGCCCTGGCAGTGGCTGGCAACAGATGCTATAGGGCTGGCCATCATCGCAGGGGCAGGGAGCTGTGGGGTCAAGGGGCATGCTGATCACCTGTATTGTGCGCTGAGTCCGGGCTGGCATCGGACGGGAATGGAGCGCAGATGTTATCATCCGCGCTCTGCTCCGGAGTCCGCATGCTCAACGAAGACCTCAAAGGCCAGATCCAGACGGCCTACCGTACCTTCCTCGAAAACAAGTCGCTGAAGCCGCGCTATGGCCAGCGGCTGATGATTGCCGAGGTGGCCAAGCTGTTTGGCGGCGTCGAGCTGGACGACGAGGGGCACCGGGATGGCGAGCCGGCGGTGGCGGTAGTGGAGGCAGGTACCGGTACCGGCAAGACCGTCGCCTACTGTCTGGCCGGCATTCCGATCGCCAAGCAGCTGGGCAAGCCGCTGGTAATCTCCACGGCCACGGTGGCGCTGCAGGAGCAGATCGTGCTCAAGGACCTGCCGGATATCCAGCGCAACGCCGGGCTGAACTTCCATTTCGCCCTGGCCAAGGGGCGTGGTCGCTATGTGTGCCTGTCCAAGCTCGACCAGCTGTTGCAGGACAACCAGTCGCTGGCCAGCCAGCAGCAGGGCTTTGCCGAGGAAGGTTTCCGCATCGATGTGGATGAGGCCGGACTCAAACTGTACACGCGCATGGTCGAGGCGCTGGGCAGCAACAAGTGGGATGGCGAGCGTGACTCCTGGCCCGAGGCGCTGGATGACCAGGATTGGTCGCGACTGACCACCGACCATATCCAGTGCACCAACCGCCGCTGCGGGCATTTCAACCAGTGCGTGTTCTACAAGGCCCGGGAAGGCATCCAGAAGATCGATGTCATCGTCACCAACCACGACCTGGTGCTGGCCGACCTGGCGCTGGGTGGTGGAGCCATCCTGCCCGACCCGCGCGATTGCCTGTACGTATTCGACGAGGGCCATCACCTGCCGGACAAGGCCATCTCCCACTTCGCCCACCACACGCGCATGGCGGCGACCGCCGACTGGCTGGATCAGCTGGACAAGAACCTCAGCAAGCTGCTGGCGCAGCATCCGTTGCCGGGGGATTTCGGTCGTTTGCTGGAGCAGGTGCCGCAGCTGGCGCGCGAGCTGCGACCGCATCAGCAGTTCATGACCCAGGCCCTGGGCGAGGTGGCGGATTTCGCCAGTGCCGAGGACATGGCCGGGCAGACCCGCCCGCAGTACCGTTTCGAGCATGGTGTGGTGCCCGAGCATCTGCGCGAGATGTCGATGGAGCTCAAGGCCGGTTTCGGCCGTATCAGCGACCTGTTGCAGCGCATGGTCGACATGCTCAAGGATGCCATGGACGGCGAGGTGGTCGGCGTGCACCAGACCCAGGCCGAGGAATGGTATCCGCTGTTCGGCGCGCTGCAGGCCCGGGCCGAGGGCAACTGGACGCTGTGGACCCAGTTCAGCCTGGTCGATCCGGAAGACAAGCCGCCGACCGCGCGCTGGCTCACGCTCACCGAGCAGAGCGACCTGGACGTGCACGTCAGCCCGATACTGGCCGCCGATACTCTGCGCCAGTACCTGTGGCACAGCGCCTTTGCCGCCCTGGTGACCTCGGCGACCATCACCGCGCTGGGCCGCTTCGACCGTTTCAGCCACCGCGCCGGATTACCCAAGAGCGCGGTCTGCACCCTGGCACCCAGCCCGTTCCGCTATGCCGAGAGCGGGGTGCTACGGGTGCCCAACCATGGCGCGGACCCGCGCGACAACGCCGGACACAGCGCGGCGATCATCGAGCACCTGCCGGATATGCTGCAGGATGAGCCCGGCAGCCTGGTACTGTTTTCCTCGCGCCGGCAGATGCTCGAAGTCTATGCCGGGCTGCCGGCGGCGTTCCGTGAGCGGGTACTGGTACAGGGTGACCTGTCCAAGCAGGAGCTCATTCGCCAGCACCGGGCGCGGGTCGACGATGGCCAGCCGAGCGTGATCTTCGGCCTGGCCAGTTTTGCCGAAGGGGTCGACCTGCCGGGCAAGTATTGCCAGCATGTGGTGATTGCCAAGATTCCCTTCGCCGTGCCGGATGATCCGGTAGAGGCGGCGCTGTCGGAATGGATCGAGCGCAATGGCGGCAACCCGTTCATGGAGATCGCCGTGCCGGATGCCTGCCTGCGTCTGGTGCAGGCCTGCGGTCGGCTGCTGCGCACCGAGCAGGACACCGGCACCGTGACCCTGCTGGATCGGCGGTTGGTCACCCAGCGCTACGGCAAGGCCATCCTCAATGCGTTGCCACCATTTCGTCGAGAGATCGACTGAGGCTGTGCCTGCGGTTACGCTTGCACGGACTCCACTGATTGACAGACCCATCGGATGACGGAACTCACATGACCCAAGTACAAGGCTATTTCGACCCCCGCTTCGAATCCGTTCGCCAGCTGTTCGCCGAACAGCAGAGCGACCCGCAGGCCCGTGGTGCGGCGCTGTGCGTCACCGTCGGCGAAGACACCGTGCTGGACCTGTGGCATGGCGTGACCGACAAGGACAACAGCCAGGTCTGGGAGCAGGACACCCTGGTCAATGTGTTTTCCTGTACCAAACCGCTGGGCGCAGTGGCGTTGCTGCAGCAGGTACAGGCCGGTCGTATCGGCCTGGATGATGCGCTGGCGGATATCTGGCCCGAGTTCGCCCAGGCCGGCAAGCAGCAGGTCACCCTGCGCCAGATACTCAGCCATCGTTCCGGACTGTCGGCGATCAGTGCGCCGCTGGCCCCCGAGGCGTTGTTCGACTGGCAGGCGATGACCACCGCGCTGGCCGCCCAGCAGCCCTGGTGGACGCCCGGCGAAAGCCATGGTTATGCACCGCTGACCTATGCCTGGCTGCTCGGCGAGCCGCTGCGCCGGCTGACCGGCCAGATGCCGGGTGATTATCTGCGCGAGCAGCTGTGCCAACCGCTGGGCATGGATTTTCATGTCGGCGTGGCGGATGCCGATCTGCCCCGTATCGCCCATGTCTCCCGGCTGCGCAACCAGTACGGGGATGAATACGCCCGGGCGCTGTTCGCCGCGATGGGCGATGCCGAGGGGCTGAGCTGGAAGGCCTTCGCCAACCCCAGCAGCCTGCAGAACAGCACCAACAAGCGGGAGTGGCAGCAGGCGCAGATCCTCGCGGCCAACGGTACCGGCAATGCCCGCTCGCTGGCGCGCTTCTGGCAGGTCATGGCCCACGGTGGTCAGCTCGGCGAGGCGCGCCTGCTGGATACCGAACTGGTCGCGCTGATGCGCCGCGAACACAGTGCCGGGCTGGACCGTACCCTGCGCTGCCCGACCCGCTTCGGCCTAGGCGTGATGCTGGAGCAGGACTGGCAGGGTGGCAGTTTCGGCATGGGCGCCAATGCCTTCGGGCATCCCGGTGCCGGTGGCGCGCTGGGCTTTGCCGATCCCGATGCGCAGGTCGGCTTCGGCTATGTGACCAACACCATGGGCCCCTATGTGCTGACCGACCCGCGCGCCGGTGAGCTGAGCAGGGCGGTGTATCGCTGCCTGCAGGCGAGCCGGTAGATATCCTTGTCCGGGGTCAATGGGTCTTGAGCCGCCTGGTGCTAAAATCATGGTTATCGTTTTCAGGAGCACATGAATGAAGCTCAGCATTGCCGATATGCGCCGTAACTACACCCGTGACGGGCTGCTGGAAAGCCAGGCTCCGGATGAGCCCTTCGCCCTGTTCGGCACCTGGTTCAGCCAGGCGGTGGAGGTCGAGTCCACCGAGCCCAATGCGATGATGCTGGCCAGCGTCGACGCCGCCGGCCAGCCGCACCTGCGCACCCTGTTGCTCAAGGGCTTCGATGCCCGCGGCTTCGTGTTCTTCACCAACTACCAGAGCGCCAAGGGCGAGCAGTTGCTGGCGCATCCGCTGGCGGCGATGACCTTCTGGTGGCCGGACCTGGAGCGCCAGGTGCGTATCGAGGGGCGGGTCGAGCAGGTCAGTGGCGAGGAGTCGGATGTGTATTATCACAGCCGCCCGCTGGGCAGCCGCCTGGGCGCCTGGACCTCGCCGCAGAGCCAGGTGATCAGCGGCCGCGAAGCGCTGGAGCAGCGTCTGGCCGCGATCGAGGCGCAGTACGCCGATAGCGCACCGCCCCGACCCGCGCACTGGGGCGGGTTTCGCCTGGTGCCGCAGATGATCGAATTCTGGCAGGGCCGCCCGAGCCGCCTGCATGACCGGCTGCGTTATCGGCTGGACAATGGCCAGTGGCTGCGTGAGCGGTTGGCGCCCTAGCTACCCAGCCAGTCAACCACGCCCCGCGCCGCCACCAACCCGCTGGCAAAGCAGGCGGTCAGCAGGTAGCCGCCGGTGGGCGCTTCCCAGTCGAGCATTTCCCCGGCACAGAACACCCCGGGTAGCTGCCTGAGCATTAAACGCTGATCCAGCGCCTGGGCCATGACACCACCGGCGCTGCTGATCGCCTCATCCAGCGGACGGGTGCCCAGCAGGCGTACGCTCAGCGCCTTGATGCCGCCAGCCAGCTGCTCGGCATCGGTCAGTTGCGACTTGTCCAGGCACTCATGCAGCAAGGCGCTTTTCAGCGCATCGAGCCCGGCGCGCTTGCGCAGGATATTGCCCAGTGACTGCCCCTTGCGCGGCTGGGCCAGCAGCGCAGCCAGCTGGGCGTGGCTGCGGTCGGGGGCCAGGTCCAGTTGCAGGACCGCGTGCCCCTGGCGCTGGATCTGCTCGCGCAGTGGCGCGGACAGCGCATAGATCAGACTGCCTTCCAATCCCTGTTCGGTGAGGATGCACTCGCCGCGGCGTTCATGTGGCTGCCCATCGAGGTCGGTGAAGCGGGCGATGACCTGCTTCAGTGGCTGGCCGGCGAAACGCTGACGCAGGTATTGGCTCCAGTTGGCGGTGAAGCCGCAATTCGTCGGCAGCAGCTCGCGCACGGCTATGCCGCGCTCGCGCAGCAGCGCTGTCCAGCTGCCATCCGAGCCGAGCCGCGCCCAGCTACCGCCGCCCAGTGCCAGTACCACGGCATCGGCATTGACCTGTCGCGGTCGTCCGTCCGGAGTAATGAACGACAGCTGTTGCCGCGCGTCCCAGCCCTGCCAGCGGTGGCGGGTGTGGAACTGCACACCGCTGTCGCGCAGGCGCTTGAGCCAGGCCCGCAGCAGCGGCGCGGCCTTCATGTCGGTGGGAAACACCCGACCGGAGGAGCCGACGAAGGTCTCGATGCCCAGGCCATGTATCCAGTCGCGCAGCGCCGGGCCATCCAGCTGCCGCAGCCATTCGCCGACCCAGGGGGCGGCCTCGCGGTAGCGGCCGACAAACGCCTCGGCCGGCTCGGAATGGGTGATGTTCATGCCGCCGACACCTGCCAGCAGGAACTTGCGTCCCACCGAGGGCATGGCGTCATACAGCGCCACGCGCAGGCCGGCCTGGGCCAGCTGTTCGGCGGCCATCAGGCCGGCCGGGCCACCGCCGATGACGGCAACTAGTGGCCGGCTGCAAGAGGAGGATGGAGTCATGCTGGGTTCCGCAGTGAATTGCCGTGCAGTGTACCGCAAACTATGATTGGCGCCGCCCTAGCCGCTGCGTCAATCGGCATTGGGGAAGCACTGATGAATTCGCAGGGTCCGCCCGACTGTCGCTACCCGGGCCGCCAGGTTCTTGCATATTCCCCCAGCAAGACAGATCAGTGATCCCGATCCCCGCCTGCCCGCTCCAACGCATCGCCCAAGGGGCCGACCAGAGGCTTGACCCCGGCCCGGTGGCCCGCGCGGGAAATCGCGTGGGCGGCCAACGGTGCCGTGATCAGCAGCACCGTGATCGCCAGCAGCACCGCGAACCAGCGTTGCCCGTCCGTGGCGCACAGCACCCCGAGCAGTACCAGGATAGCGCCCAGTGCACCGGCCTTGCTGGCCGAGTGCATGCGGGTATAGGCATCCGGCAGACGCCACACCCCCAGCGCTCCAAGCAGGCTGAACAGTGCCCCGAGCAGAACCAGCGCCGACGCCACAACGGACCAGAAGGTCATAGCCCACCCTCCCCACGCTGCGGCGGCTGGTCATGCGGGTCATCGCTGTGATGGGTGCCTTTGAACAACAGGGCAAAAGCCACACTGCCAAGGAAACTGACGATCGCCAGTACAATGGCCACATCCAGCAGCATTGCCTGCCCGCGCACCAGAGCGATCACCCCGACCCCGGCCACCCCGATCAAAGTCATGGCATCGATCGCCACCGCTCGATCCGGGCCGCTGGGCCCAGCCAACAGCCGCCACATAACACATATCGTGCTGATCACCAGCATGGCGCCAGCCAACGGCAGCACCCAAAAAGCACCCGCCAGTTCAACCGTCATGTTTGCCTCCCGGTTTGCCTCCCATGGGATAGACCCAGGCCATCAAGCGCAACTCGATGTCATGAATCGCCTGCTGTACCGGGTCGGCCGAGGCGGTATCCAGTACATGCACGAACAACTCGCCGGGCCGGTAGGACAGCGCCAGGGTACCCGGCGTCAGCGTCAGCAGACAGGCGATAACCGTGACCAGCCGACGGTCCCGGGTATCCAGCTTGACCTGCACCACCGCCGAGCTGACCTGCCGACGCGGGTTGATCACGATCAGCGCTACATCCAGCGAGGCACTGAACACCTTCCAGGTGAACCAGGGCACGAAGCGCGCCCCGGCCTCGACCCGCATGGCATAGACCCGGCATACCGGCAGCAGCAGGCCAAGCAGCTTCAGCAATACATAGACCAGCACGAACGCCAGCAGCCAACTGGCCAGCGTCGCACCGTCATATCCGAGGCTGAGCAGACTGGTCAGCAATAGATGGACAAAAACCATCATTCAGCTCCCCGTTCGATCAGTTGCAGATAGGCCGGCGCCTCGACCAGTTGCTCGGCCGAGGCCACCGCATACTCCATCACCGGCCCGGCGCCGAAGCCGATCAGCACGGTGATCGCCGCCAGCACGATCATGGTCAGCCAGGCCCCTCGCGGCCCGTCGCCGGCAACACCCAGTTGTTCGGGTTGCGGATGGGCCTTGAGGAAGCTTTCGTTCCAGATCTTGCTCATCGACAGCAGGGTAAAGATCCCGGTGAGCAGGGCGAAGAAGGTAGCAACCCAGACCCCGGCATCGAGACTGGCCTTGACCAGCACGAACTTGGCCCAAAAGCCAGACAACGGCGGAATCCCGGCCAGCGACAGCGCCGGAATCGCAAACAGCACCGCCAGCAGTGGCTTGCTGGCATACAGCCCGCCCATCGCCGCCAGACGCTCCGAACCGGTCAGCCGCGCGGCCACGCCACCGACGAAGAACAGGTTGGCCTTCACCACGATATGGTGAATCAGATAGAACACCGCGCCAGCCAGAGCCAGCGGCGTGGCCAGCGCCAGCCCCAGCACCATGTAGCCGACCTGGCTGACGATATGGAACGACAGAATCCGCCGCACCTCAGTCTGCGCCGCCGCCCCCAGCACCCCGATGATCATGGTCGCGCAGGCCACCCACAGCAGCACCGTATGTACCATCCCCGGCTCCGGCCAGAGCAAGGTCACCATCCGGATCAGGGCATACACCCCAACCTTGGTCAGCAACCCGGCGAACAGCGCCGATACCGGGGTCCAGGCCACGTGATAACTGGCCGGCAGCCAGCCAAACAACGGGAACAGCGCCGCCTTTACCGCGAACGACAGCAGCATCAGCATCACGCCCAGCCAGGCCCCGGAACTGGCCTGCTCGGCGCGGAAGATCAGCGCCAGCTCGCCCATGTTCAGCGTCCCGGTGGAGCCATAGACCAGACCGGCAGCCAGCAGGAACATCAGGGTCGCCAGCATGTTCAGTACCAGATAGGTCATGGCTCCGGCCAGCCGGCGCTCGCCACCACCCAGGGCAATCAGGGCAAACGAGCCGATCAGCAGCACCTCGAACCAGACATACAGGTTGAACACGTCAGCGGTGATGAAGGCGCCGCAGATACCGGCCAGCAGGCCCTGAACGAACAGGTGCACATCGCGCAGAAAATCGGCTGGCATCGGCTGGCGATGGGCATATACCAGGGTTGCCAGACCAATCACCCCGGTAATCGCCACCATCACCGCAGACAGCCGGTCGATCACCAGACTGATGCCGTAGGGCGCCGCCCAGTTGGCCATCTGACCGCTGAGCACCATGCCCTGGGCAGCCAGCATCACCAGCCACGCCCCGGCCGCCAGCAGCGCCAGACTGCCGCTCAGGCTGATGAACGACACCCAGGCATGACGGCGCTTGAACAACAGGCCCAGCAACAACGTGGTCAACGGAATGACCACAGGCAGGACCAGCAGGATATTCATCATGCGCGGCCCTCCGGCTCATGGTGATCCTCGTTGTGATCCGGAGCCGGCTGCTCGGTGGCCGCACTGACCTTGTCGGTATCCTTGTCACCATGCAGTTCGTGGGTTCGCTTGAGTACCGCCAGGGCGAACACGAACAGCGCAAAACCAATCACGATCGCGGTCAGCACCAGCGCCTGGGGCAGCGGGTTGGCAGCATCGGTCACGGCCTCGTTACCAAACACGAAGGCCGCTCGCTCACCCGCGAAACGCCCGGCGGTCAGCACCCCGAGATTGATCGCATTGCCCAGTACGGCAATGCCCAGCACCACTCGCATCAAGTGGCGGTCCAGCATCATCCACACGCCCAGCGCGGCCATGATGCCGGCGGTAATGGCGGCAATCCACTCCATCAGCCAGCCCTCCCGATCAGATTACGCAGCATGTGCATCACCGAACCGAACACGGTGAGAAACACACCAATGTCGAACAACAGCGGTGTCCCCAGCTTGATCCCGGCCAGCTCCACCCAGTGCCCGCTCATGTACGGCAAACCGCTGGCCAGGCCAAAGAACCCGGCGCCAACCGTACAGGCCAGGCCAAGACCAATCAGGGTCGGCGGGGTGATACGTTCCAGCCCACGGCGGATACCGCGACCAAAGGTCACCACCAGCAGGGTGAAACCGGTCGCAGCCACCAGACCACCGATAAAACCGCCGCCCGGCAGATTGTGGCCACGCCACAGGATCACCAGCGACACCAGCAGCAGAATCGCCGCCAGTGGTCGCATGCCCTGGCGCAGCAGCACCGAGCCGAACTCCGGCAGGCCCTTGGGTTTGGGGTCGGCCGCCTGCCCGGCGCCCAGCAGGGTCGCCGCGCCCAGTGCGGCAATCGCCACCACGACGATCTCGCCCAGCGTATCCACGGCGCGAAAATCGACCAGGATCACATTGACCACATTGCTGCCGTAGCCGCCGGGCAGGCTGTTGGTCAGGAACCACTCGGCCAGGTCGCCCGGCAACGGCTGACTGACCGCGGTCATGATCATCAGCGTCACGGTCAGCCCCAGTACCACGGCAACCACGCCATGCCAGATACTGACCCGGCGATAGCGCGAACCGCTGGCCGGGACCATCGGCAGGCGCCGCAGGACCATGGCCAGGAACACCACGGTCAGGGTCTCGACCATCAATTGGGTCAGTGCCACGTCGGGTGCGTTGATCGACACGAAGAACAAGGCCAGCCCCAGGCCACTGGCACCCAGTGAGGCCACCAGCACCAGCCGGCCGGGCATGAAGGCGGCACCTGCGGCCCCGCCCAGGGCCAGCAGACAGCCAATCACGCCCGGTACGGTAACGGCCGAGAGGTTTTCGGCCGAGAATGGCTGCACACCGACCACCAACGCCCAGCCCAGCACGCTGATGCTGATCATCAGCGTCATCAGCGCCATGTGCAGACGCAACGATCCATGCTGGAACTGCCGCGCCACCCAACCAGCCACCTGGAATACCCGGTTGAGCAGCAGGTCCCAGAGCAGGTCGCCGCTGTAGTTCCAGGCCTTGCCAAGCCGAGTCGCCAGATGGCGAACCTGATCGGCATGGAAGTAGAACCAGGCCCCCAGCCCCAGTGTCAGGACACTGGCGAACACCGCCGGGGTTATGCCACCCCACAGGTACAGGCTGACCTCGACCGGGCCGGTAGCCACGCTCTGCACCGCGGTATTGACCAGCCAGGTCTCCGGCCAGTGATTCCAGGCCCCTAGGCCGAAGCCGCCAATCGCCAATAGCAGCGGCCCCAGCCACATGAAGGCTGGCACCTCATGTGGATGACCCGGCCAGTCACCACGCTTGCCCAGGAAGGTGCGGAAGAAGATCAGCGCCGCAGCCGCTACCAGCAAGGCATTGGTCAGAATCATCACCAGAGTTACAGTCCAGCCGATACTGCCCATCTGCATCAGGCCGGTGTACTTGAACTCCTTGGCAATAAAACCGAAGAACGGCGGCAGGCCGGCGTTGGAGAACGCCGCCAGTCCAACAGCAAAACCGGTGATCGGCATCAGCTTGATCAAGCCACCCAGGTGGCGCAGATCCCGGGTGCCGGTGGAGTGATCAATCGAGCCCACCGCCATGAACAGCGCGCCCTTGTAGAACGAGTGAGCCACCAGATACAGCACGAAGGCCTGCAGACCATACGTGGTGTTGGTGCCGATCAGCATGGTCAACTGCCCCAGCACTGTCACCGTGGTATAGGCCAGCATGCGCTTGAGGTCGTATTGCCGTATCGCCAGCACCGCCCCCAGCACTGCCGTCAGCGCGCCCAGCCCGATCAGGATGGTACTCCAGCCGGCACCACCACCGAGCACCGGATTCAACCGCGCCAGCAGGTAGATACCCGCCTTGACCATGGTCGCCGAGTGCAGATAGGCCGACACCGGGGTCGGCGCATTCATCGCATTGGGCAACCACAGATGAAACGGGAACTGGGCCGACTTGGTGAAACAACCCACCAGTACCAGCAGCATGATCGCCGGAAACAGCGAGTGAGCCTGAACGACCCCCTTCTCCAGTGCCGAGAACTGCCAGGCCTCACCGGCGATGCCCAGCAACACCAGACCGGCCAGCAACGCCAGGCCACCGCCGCCAGTAATCAACAGCGCCTGCAGCGCAGCCCGGCGCGACTCGCCCTTCTCGTGTTGGTAACTGATCAGCAGATAGGAAGCCACGCTGGTCAGCTCCCAGAATACAAACATGGCGATCAGGTCATCGGCCAGCACCAGGCCGAGCATGGCCATCATGAAGATCAGCAGGTAGGCGTAAAACCGCCCGAGATGGTGATGATCGTGCAGATAGCCCGCCGAATACAGCACGATCAGCGCACCAATACCGGTGATCAGCAAGGCGAACAGCAGCGACAGACCGTCCAGACGCAG
Organism: Halopseudomonas xiamenensis; assembly: GCF_014219065.1. Taxonomy (GTDB): domain Bacteria; phylum Pseudomonadota; class Gammaproteobacteria; order Pseudomonadales; family Pseudomonadaceae; genus Halopseudomonas; species Halopseudomonas xiamenensis. The sequence goes on along the minus strand of NZ_JACLGO010000009.1, from coordinate 9,329 downwards.
GGTCAGGGCCACATCCAGGGCCGGCACCCAGGCAATGCTGGCAGTCAGCACCTCGCCCGCGGCCACCGCCGGAATGGCCGCCACGAACCAGGCAAAGCAGGCCGCCGGCACCAGCGCCAGCAACCAGCCGGCATGACGCGGAGACACGCGCCAGATCCAGGGCGCCAACAAGGCATTGAGAGCAATGGTTAGCAAACTGACATGCATACCCACAACCCTGTACGGATGGAACTCAACATGGGCCGGTTATCTCCGTTATAGTTTGGTAGAGCATTTACTTACCACAAGATACGGGCGGGGCAACATCTTGACAGCCTCGGTTGAATTCACAGATGAGAACTCTTGGGACGGGGTTATAAATAAGAGGGGAAAACTGCTGGTTCTGTAGTAATTTGAAGTAATTTTCCTACCCGGGACGAGGTTTGGGAGGGTGAATCTGACATTACCTGGTAACTTGCGACTCGCCATTCACAGTTGGAATCTGTGCCCGGTCGTCCGGAGCCAAGCTGATGCTATTGAGCATCTGCTGCGCATAAGACCCTTGAGGTAACGGATTGGCTCAGCGATTCCTTAACAAGCAAACACTGTAAGAATTGTGCCGGCGGGTTTAGAATTCCTCCCTTTCTCCGGTGCGACACTCTGCCGCGCACCCGATGTTGTTCGCCCCGGCCTGCGGGCCGCCAGGTAGTCGAGGATTCGTCATGACCCAATTGCTGGATAATCTGGTCAGCTTGCTGGCCCTGGAAAAGATCGAGGAAAACCTGTTCCGCGGCCGTAGCGAGGACCTGGGGTTTCGCCAGCTGTTCGGTGGTCAGGTGCTGGGCCAGGCGCTGTCGGCAGCCAGTCAGACCGTTGCCTCCGAGCGCAAGGTGCATTCGGTGCATGGCTACTTCCTGCGCCCGGGCGATGCCAGCCTGCCGATCGTCTACCAGGTCGAGACGCCGCGTGATGGTGGCAGCTTCACTACCCGTACGGTCAGTGCGATCCAGAAGGGCCGGGCGATCTTCACCCTGATGGCATCCTTCCATGGCGAGGAGCGGGGTGTTTCCCATCAATCGCCGATGCCGCAGGTGGCGGGCCCCGATGGCCTGAAGAACGAGCTGGAAATCTGCCTGGAAAACCAGCATCTGCTGCCCGACGCCGTGCGTGACAGCGTGCTGTGCCCCAAGCCCATCGAGATTCGCCGGGTCAATGGCTATAACCCGTTCAATCCGAAGCCGAGCGAACCCCAGCAGTACATCTGGTTCCGCGCCGACGGCCAGTTGCCGGATGACGACCACCTGCATCGCTACCTGTTCGCCTACGCCTCGGACTTCAACCTGCTCGGCACCGCCGCGCTGCCGCATGGCATCTCCAGCTGGTCGCCGCACATGCAGGTGGCCAGCCTCGATCATGCGGTCTGGTTCCATCGCCCACTGCGCATGGATGACTGGCTGCTGTACGCCATGGACAGCCCGTCGGCCAGTGGCGCGCGCGGCCTGTCCCGCGGCCTGGTGTACAACCGCGCCGGTGAACTGGTGGCCTCGGTGGTCCAGGAATCGCTGATGCGTGATCGCAGCCAGAAAGGCAAGTGACGTGCAGGCGCGTGGCTGGATATTCGATCTGGATGGCACCCTGACGGTAGCCCAGCATGACTTTCCGGCGATTCGCCGGGAGCTGGGCATTCCCGCCGATGAAGACATCCTTAAGCATCTGGGGCGTCTGCCAATTGCCGAGCGCGAGCAGCTCAACGCCCGGCTCGATGCCATCGAGCTGCGCCTGGCTGCCGAGGTGGCGCCGGCGCCGGGCGCCGCCGATTTGGTGCGCCAGCTGCATGACAGTGGCATGCGCCTGGGTATTCTGACGCGCAACCTGCGCAAGGTGGCGATGGCGTCGCTCGAGCGCATCGGCGTGCTGGACTGCTTTGCGCCGGAACATATCCTCGGGCGCAACGACGCACCGCCTAAACCCGCGCCGGATGGCATTCACCAGTTGTTGGCCGACTGGCAGCTGCAGCACAGCGAGGCGGTGATGGTCGGGGACTTCCGTTTCGACCTGGAAGCCGGCCGCGCTGCCGGCTGCCACACCTGCCTGGTCTTTCCGGACAATGCCTGGCCGGAACTGACCGACCTGCATGTCGCCGACTGCCACGCGCTGCTGGCGTATCTAAGGCGGGTTACATGCTCAGTCGCATGGACAGATCCACAGCCTTGATGTCCTTGGTCAGGCTGCCGATGGAGATATAGTCGACACCGGTCTCGGCCACTTCGCGCAGGGTGCTTTCGTTGATGCCGCCGGAGGCTTCCAGCCTGGCGCGGCCGGCGCTGATCTGCACCGCGGTGCGCATGTCCTCGTTGCTCAGCTCGTCGAGCATGATGATGTCGGCGCCGGCATCCAGTGCCTGGCGCAGTTCATCCAGGCTTTCCACCTCGACCTCCACCGGCTTGCCCGGGCTCAGGGCCCTGGCCTGGGTGACTGCGGCCTGGATGCCGCCACAGGCGGCGATGTGGTTTTCCTTGATCAGGAAGGCATCGAACAGGCCGATGCGGTGGTTGTGGCAGCCACCGCAGGTGACCGCGTACTTCTGCGCCAGGCGCAGCCCGGGCAGGGTCTTGCGGGTATCCAGCAGCTTGACTGCGGTGCCCTCGACCAGGTCGGCGAAGTAGCGACTGCGGGTAGCGGTGGCGGACAGCGTCTGGATGAAGTTCAGCGCGCAGCGCTCGCCACTGAGCAAACCACGGGCCGGGCCGCTGAGCTTGCAGAACGGCTGGTTCGGCTGCAGTCGGTCGCCGTCGGCAGCCAGCCATTGCACCTGGATGCGCGGGTCGACCTGGCGAAACACCTCGTCAGCCCAGGCGGTGCCGCAGAGGATCGCCGGCTCGCGGGAAATGATGGTGGCCTGCGCCTGGCGCTCGGCCGGAATCAGTGCCGCGGTGATATCGCCACTGCCGATGTCCTCGGCCAGCGCACGACGTACCTCTTCCGAAATGGAGGACTGCAGACTGTCGAGGGTGATATTCGGCATGGGTTGCTCCGTTGCGGGTCGCTGAAAGCCAGGAAGTATACCCGATGCGCAGCGACACGGCGGGCGATATGCTTGCGACGACCACCGTTTGCGATGAGACATTGTCCTGTTTTGTATTGCAGAACTGTGAGCTTCAGCAAGGAATGGGATGCTGATGAATTGTCGAAAGGATGTATACTATCGCCAATTTGACGCCAGAAAGTCGTCACACAGGCGTGGCACTATTTCAGCGACAGACTGATTGCCCGGAGAGATGGCATGTCCAAGGATTACAAGGTAGTTTCGCTCGCCTCCGTTGCCGCCGCCGCACCGCAGAACGCAGCCATTCGTCACGGTGCGCTGTCCGCCCCCCTGGCGGCGGTGCGCGACCGGGCGCTGACCTATCTGCGGGTCGGGCTCAGTGAACTGTTCGACAACGCCGACGACACCCTCTTCGAAAAGGCCGACCGGGCCGGCAGCAATGCCGACCAGAGCATGTTCTTCGACGCCATGCGCCTGCTGCGTCTGCAACGCCACGCCATCGAAAAAAGCTGCTGCGACGGCCTGGACCGGGAATTCGGCAGCCTGCAATACGGGCGCCCGGCCACCAGCGAGACGCCGGTGACCTTCGATCTCGATAGCCTGAGCCTGGTACAGCCCGATGAAATGGAGCAGACCGTGGCGCTCGACGGCATGGTGGGGCGGGTCAACGCCCGCAACCAGGCCAGCCTCGGGCAATTGGCGCTGCGCCTCAACAGTCTGGTGAAAACCCCGGTGGATGAGGCCAGCAATCCCCTGGCACCGGCCCACATGGTGCAGTTGTTCGCTGACAGCTGCGCGCCGCTGAACCTGGATATCAAGGTACGGCTGATCATCCTCAAGATGTTCGAGCGCTATGTGCTCAATTCCATCGACTCGCTGTACATCGATGTCAACGAGTTGCTGATCAATGCCGGCATCCTGCCCGACCTCAGGCAGGGGGCGGTGCAACGTCCACGTTCCTCCGCTTCCGCGGCGCCACGTGCCCAGCAGGGTGCAGCAGCCATGCCGGAGGGTTCCGAGCAGCAGGTGCTGTCGCTGTTCAGCGAACTGATCAGCAGCTGGCGACATACCAGTGGTGATATCGCGCTCAGCGCCCTGGGCGCACCGTCGGCCCCGCCGGTACGCAGTGACGAGCTGCTCGGCATGCTGAGTGGTTTCGCCGCCATGCAGGCAACCGGCCCGGGCGCCACGCTGCGCGAGTTGCGCGGACATATCGACCGGCAACTGCATGAGCAGCAGCGCCAGACCGGTGAGGTGCGCAAGCTCGACCGGGTGGACGACGACGTCATCAGCCTGGTATCGATGCTGTTCGACGTGGTGCTGGATGACGATCAACTGCCGGCGGCGCTCAAGGCGCTGATCGGCCGCATGCAGCTACCGATCCTGCGGGTAGCGATAGCCGACAAGAGTTTCTTCAACCGCTCCTCGCATCCGGCCAGGCGCCTGCTCAACGAGCTGGCGCGCGCGACCATGGGCTGGAGCGATCATGATGATCTGCGCCGCGACCAGCTGCATGCGCTGCTCGAGCGCATGGTCGAGCGTCTGCTGGGTGAACAGCAGGCCGATGCGGCGTTCTTCGAACAGATGCACGAGGAGCTGGCCGGCTTCGTACGCATCGAGCAGCGCCGGGTGGAGCGTCTGGAACAGCGCACCCGTGATGCCGAAGAGGGGCGCGCCCGGGTCGAGGCGGCCCGGGCCAAGGCGGCCAGGGTATTGAACGAATTGATGCTGGGGCGGACGCTGCCGGTATTCATCGTCGATCTGCTGCGCGACACCTGGAGCCAGGTGCTGCAGCTGGCGTTCCTGCGCGAGGGCGAAAGCTCCGCCGCCTGGCGCGGCGCGGTGCTCACCGCCCGGCAACTGGTGCAGAGCATCGAGGTGGTACAGGGCCTCGAGGTGGCGGGCGAGCAACGTGATTCACGCCTGGCATTGAATACCGAGGTCTGCCGCGCATTGGGCGAGGGCCTGAGCCTGATCGGCGAGGAACAACCGCAGGGATCGCCGCAGCTGGTTCAGCTGCAGGCTTTGCAGCAGGCGGCGCTGGCACCCCCGGTCCAGCCCGCGGAGCCCGTACTGGGCACCAGTGCCGACGGGGCCGGGCAGGATGCCGGCATGGCGTTGGCCGAGCCGGCGCCAGCCTATCGACTGCCGCCCGACGACGATATCCCGGTACTTACCGACCTGGTACGCATCGATGAGCCGGTGCTGGCGGTGCAGGAGGAAGAGCCGAGCCTGCTGGTCGAGGACCTGCCCAACGCCGAGGCGGCAGCCTGGGTGGACGGTTTGCATGCCGGCAGCTGGTTCGAGCTGTCCGGGCTGGCGGACAAGCCCACGCAGCGTTGCAAGCTGGCAGCCATCATCAGCTTCAGCGGCAAGTATATCTTCGTCAATCGGGCAGGCATGAAGGTGGCCGAATTCACCCGTCAGGCGCTGATCCAGCACCATGAGCAGGGGCTGGTGCGTTTGCTGGCCGATGACCAGTTGTTTGACCGGGCACTGGAGTCGGTCATCGGCAACCTGCGTCAGTTGCGCGACAGCAAGATCTGATATTTGCACCGCGCAGCAACGCAGTTTGCAATGAAGCGTCAACAGACCCTAGCATAGCGTTTTCGCTATCGGGGTAGGGATGTCCATGCAGATCGACGCCGCCACTGGCTGGCTGAGCGCAATAGCCCATTGTCCATCGGCGCACTTCAACGAGCGTCCCGCCGGTATGGACATTTCGCTGCTGGTTATCCATAACATCAGCCTGCCGCCAGGGCAGTTCGGTACTGGCTGTGTGCAGCAGTTCTTCCGTGGCGCCCTGGACCCCGCGGCTGATCCCTACTTTGCCGGTATCGCCGATCTGCGGGTCTCGGCGCACTTTCTCATCGAGCGCGATGGCGGTATCACCCAGTTCGTTTCCTGCCTGCAACGGGCCTGGCATGCCGGGCAGTCGTGCTTCGACGGGCGCGACAACTGCAACGATTTTTCCCTTGGCATAGAGCTGGAAGGCACCGACGACCAGCCTTTCAGCGATGCCCAGTACGCCAGCCTGATAGCACTGACCCGGACCCTGCAACAGGCCTTTCCGCTGATCACCCGCGAGCGGATCACCGGCCACGAGCATATCGCCCCCGGACGCAAGACCGACCCGGGACCCTGTTTCGACTGGCCACGCTATCTGCATGACGTGACCGACAATGCACTGAAGGATGGGAGCTGCTGATGAATTTCCTGGTTTTGCTGCTGGTGGCGATGATTCTGCTATGGACACCCTGGCGGACCGGCTACCCGCGGGATGTGCTGCAGCCGTGGGTGGCCCGGGCTGCCGGTAGCGACCGGGCGTGGGCTGGTGCGCTTGTCCTCCTGGCGCTGTTGGTACCGGTATGGTTGCTGCTCTGGGTGCTGGAAGGCCATGCCTATGGCCTGTTCACTCTGGTGCTGCATGTCGGTGTCCTGCTGCTGAGTGTTGGTCGGCATGACCCGCTGGCCGGAATGAATGCGGATTTCCTGGCGGCCTGGCAGCGTCACGACCAGGCCGCCGCCGCTCTGGTCGCCGAGCAGCAACTGGGAATCACCGCCGAGCACGCCGACGACCTGCTGGCCGCGGTGCGTGGGCGCATGGTGACCGCCAGCCTGCAGGATTATTTCGTACCGGCCTTCTGGTACCTGCTGCTCGGGCCATTGGGTGCACTGGGCTATCGGCTGCTGGAGCTGGCCTGCCGACGGGAAGGGCGGCCGGTGGCACGGCCCGCCGCAACACTGGTACACGCTCTGGAGTGGATACCGGCCCGCCTGCTGGCCTTGAGTTTCGCCCTGGTAGGTCAGTTCGATACCACTCTGCGAACCTTGCGCAGCCTGGCTGCCGACTGGGAGTTGGCGGGTGGTGAGCTGGTCAACCGCTGCGCCCGGGCGGCGCTGGTGCCGGAGCCTGACTCGGTCTCTGACCCTGACCAGCAGGAGCCGCTGAGCGATACCCGGCAATTGCTGGTTCGGGCCATTCTGACCTGGGCGGTGGTGATCGCCTTTCTGTCCATGCTGGGCTAGCAAGTATTAAAGATAACCTGCGTCAGGCCGATAAGGGACACAACGCCGGCCACATCCAGCGCGATATAAACAGCACAATTATTCCAAGAAGCCAGCCTGTGTGACGACACGGAGCAGGTTCGACAAGGAGACGCACTTGAACAGTCTATTGGCACCCGCAATGGCATTGATGAACCGACTCGGTTATGCCATGAAATTCTGTCTGATCAGCGCCCTGTGCTTCGTTCCCCTGATCGTGGTCAGCGGCATGCTGGTGAACCAGGCGTGGGACCGGGTGCAGGTCTCCCGGCATGCGCTCGATTCCATGCAACTGTTGCGGCAGGTCACCCAACTGATCGACGATGCGGAAAGGCTGCGTGGGCTGGACATAGCCGCCTTTCATCTGGGGGTTGGGGAGCACGGTGCCGAGCTGGAGCAGCGTAGCGGCGAGGCGCTGAAACGGCTGATCAGCGGCCTGGAGGGCCTGCCACTGAACCGCTCGGATGCCGAGGCGGCGGAGCTGATCGAAAAGCGCGATGAGTTGGTGGCCGAATACCAGAGTATCAGCAGCGCCTCGCTGCGCAATCGCGGCCAGATGTCCACCCAGGCGCATGCCGACCTGCTCTCGCTGCTGATCTTCAGCGCCGCCTACAGCGGCCTGTCCCACGATTATGATCGCAATGTGCGCCAGTTGACCGACCTGCTGGTCAACCATACTCCGCAGATCACCTCGGCGGTCGGTATGGGCCGGGCTACAGGAGCCTACTCCATCGGGCTTGGCTACCTGATGTCCGATGCCAGCCAGCATATGGACAACGTGCTGGAGGATATCCGACGCCTGTCGGCGAATTACGCCCAGGCACTATCCTTCCTGCAGCAACCGGAGTTGCAATCGCTGCGTGCCCCGGCGGCGGCCAGCAGCGAGTCGCTGGAGCGGGCGTTGGAGATCTTCGAAGAAGAAATCATCCTGGCTTCCACCTATGACGACACCTGGGACAACTACTTCCAGCGGATCAGCGTGGAAATGGCCAAGACTCATCAGTTCAGCAAAGCGATTCTGGACTATCTCGAGAACGACCTGATCCAGCGGCTGGGCGAGGGCAAGCGCGCCATGCTGATCCTGGTCAGCGCGTTGGTGGTCATACTACTGCTGATCGTCTGGCTGTACCTGGGCTTCTACATGGCTACCCGGCGCACCATCGAAGAGTTGTCGGCGACCATGCGCCAGGTGGCGGCCGGTGACATGACCGGTCGGGTCAAGGTGACCAGTCGTGATGAGCTGGGCAACCTGGCGGGAGAGTTCAACGGCAGCATCGAGCGTATCCAGGGGTTGATCCGGCATGTCAGCCAGACCTCCGGGCAGGTCAGCGACCAGTCGCGGCAGGTGGTGGGTATTTCCGCTGAAAGCAGCCAGGCGGTGGAAGCCCAGCGCAGCCAGATCGAGCAGGTGGCCACCGCGATGAACGAGATGGCCGCCACATCCCAGGAAGTGGCGCGCAGCGCGGCACTGGCGGTGACCAACGCCGAGCAGGTCAACAACGAAACGGCCAATGGCCGGCGCATGGTGGAATCCTCGGTCGATGGCATCGAGAAGCTGGCCGGTGAAATCGAGAACTCGGTGAAGGTGATCAACAACCTGGCCGAGGACAGCGCTTCCATCAGTCGCGTACTGGACGTGATCAAGGGCGTGGCCGAGCAGACCAACCTGCTGGCGCTCAACGCGGCGATCGAGGCGGCACGGGCCGGTGAGCAGGGGCGTGGTTTCGCGGTGGTGGCCGATGAGGTACGCACCCTGGCCCAGCGCACCCAGCAATCGACCCAGGAGATCGAGCAGATGATCGCCCGGTTGCAGGATGGGGTCGGCGCAGCGGTCAAGGCGATGGGCAGCAGCCACAGCATGACCGGTGAGGCGGTGGATTCCTCCCTCAAGGTGCAGTCGGCGTTGGACAACATCCTGCGTGCGGTCACCCAGATCGTCGATCAGAGCCAGCAGATCGCCGCCGCCGCCGAACAGCAGACGGCGGTCAGTCACGACATCGATCAGAACATCGTGCAGATCAACCAGTCAGGCGAGCGCACCGCCGATGGCGCCCGGCGTACCGAGCAGGCCAGCGGCCGCATGGGTGAACTGGTCAGCGAACTGCAGAAGATCATCAGCGCATTCCGGGTGTGAGTGGGGTGGGGGCGCCAGTCATCGGCAAGCTCCCATCGCCCCGGGGCGGGGCTTGTATGGTTTTCCTACAGGTCCAAAATGGACCTGTCAGGGTGGAGGGGCAATCGGGGCTTCCGGCCTTAC
>NZ_JACLGO010000008.1 GCF_014219065.1 Halopseudomonas xiamenensis | reverse complement strand
CAAGGCTGATCACCGTATGCTTGTTCATGACTCCTCCTCCTCCTTCCTATTGGTTTTTTCGCTAACTACCAATTCTGCCCAATGAGGCATCGGGAGGGGAGGAGTCCCTTTCATTGAGCCCGCAGGGCGCGGCAATCCATGATTCGCAGGCCACTCACCTGCCTGGATTGCCACGCCGCTCAGCGGCTCGCAATGACGAAAGAGGCAAGCAGCAGTTCCATGCCCACCGCCCTTACCGGGCAGCCGGTGCGCCATGAGCGAGAGCGTTGCCGTCACTCATCGCGCCGCAGATCATCCGGAATCGGCGGCTCCGGCATCGGTCCGGGGCGCTTGCCCTTGCCCTCCTGGAACTGCCGCACCTGGTAAACATAGGCCAAGACCTGGGCTACGGCCAGATACAGGCCGGCCGGGATCGGCTGTTCCAGCTCGGTGCTGTAGAACACCGCCCGCGCCAGCGGTGGCGACTCCAGCACTATCACATCATGTTCGCTGGCGACCTCGCGGATCTTCTGTGCCAGGAAATCCGCCCCCTTGGCCACCACCACCGGCGCCCCGGAGTGCACCGGATCGTACTTCAGGGCCACCGCATAATGGGTCGGGTTGGTGATCACCACGTCGGCCTTGGGCACCTCGCCCATCATCCGCCGCTCGGCCATCTCCCGCTGCAACTGACGCACCCGCGACTTGACCTCGGGCTTGCCCTCGGAGTCCTTGTATTCGTCACGCACTTCCTGCTTGGTCATGCGCGTCTTCTGCTTGTTGTCCCAGATCTGGAACGGCACGTCCACCGCGGCGATCAGGATCAGTGAACTGGCCAGCAGCAACAGCGAGGTACCCAGCACCCAGCCGCTGTGGAAGATCGCCCCCGGCAGTGCCTCGTTGCCGAGCGCCAGCAGGTCGTCCTGGCGCATGCGCAGCACTACCAGGGCCATGGCCAGCACCACCAGGAACTTGGCCAGCGCCTTGAGCAGCTCGACCAGCGCCTTGATCGAGAACATGCGCTTGAGCCCGGCCAGCGGGTTCAGCCGCTCGCCCTTGGGGGCCAGCAGCTTGGCACTGAACAGCCAGCCGCCAAGCAACACCGGGCCAACCAGGGCGGCGACCAGCAGCATCGCCAACAACGGTGCCAGGGCGCCGAAGCCCTGGCGTATCGAGGCCAGCAGGTGCAGCCCCATGGTGTCGGTGCTGTACAGCACCTCGCGTTCGAGGGTGAAGTTATAGGCCATCAGGTCCATCAGCTTGCGCGCCATCTCCGGACCCAGCATCAGCAGGCCGACGGCGGCCACCATCACCACCGCCAGCGTATTCAACTCCTTGGAACGGGCCACCTGCCCTTTCTCGCGGGACTCCTTCTGGCGTTTCGCCGTGGGGTCTTCCGTGCGTTCTTGACCGCTATCTTCGGCCATCAGCGCGCCCTCACCATGTCCCGCAGCCAGATCAGCGCTTCGGAAGCCAGCATGTGGTATTGCCCGGCGGTACTGCTGAGCAGCACCCAGAGAATGAACAAACCGAACACCAGGGTCAGCGGGAAGCCGATGGAGAAGATGTTCAGCTGCGGTGCGGCGCGCATCATCACGCCGAAGGACAGGTTGACGATCAGCAGCGCGGTGATCGCCGGCAGGCCGATCAGCAGCGCCGAGGCCATCACCCAGGAAAAGCGCAGCACCAGGGTATGGAAGTCCACGGCCTGCAGGGTCTGGCCGATCGGCAGGGTGGTGAAGCTCTCGACCAGCACCTCGATCACCACCAGATGGCCGTTCATCGCCAGGAATAGCAGGGTCACCAGCATGGTGAACACCTGTGCCACCACCGCCACCGAGATGCCCATGGCCGGGTCGTTCATCGAGGCGAAGCCCAGGCCCATCTGCATCGCGATGACCTGCCCGGCCACCACATGGATCTGGAACAGCAGTTGCAGCAGAAAGCCCATCGCCGCACCGATCAGGATCTGCTCGGCGATCACCACCCAGGTACTCAGCGCCAGCGGCTCGAGTTGCGGCACCTCAGCGATCTGCGGCGCCACCAGAAAGGTCAGCGCCAACGCCAGGTACAGGCGGATGCGCATCGGCAGCAGCTGGGTGCCGATCACCGGCATGGTCATCAGCAGTGCGCCAATACGGAACAGCACCCACAGGTAGCCGGCCACCCAGCGGCCGATGTCGCTGCCGGCCAGCTCGATCATCAGCCGATCAGCCCGGGAATGCTGCGGTACAGCTGGTCGGTGAACTCGATCAGTTGCCGCACCAGCCAGGGACCGAGGGCAATCATGGTCATGAAGGTGAACAGCAGGCGCGGCAGGAAGCTCAGGGTCTGCTCGTTGATCTGGGTGGCAGCCTGAAACACCGCCACCAGCAGGCCGACCAGCAGGCTCGGCACTACGATCACCGCCACCATCACCGTGGTCAGCCACAGCGCCTGGCGAAACAGATCGACAGCGACTTCGGGGGTCATCGGCAACCTCCTGAAAATGGAACCACCACCTCGTCATTGCGAGGAGCGAAGCGACGTGGCAATCCATGGGCCTGGTGCCAGACGTCAGTTGGATTGCCGCGCCTCTTCGAGGCTCGCAATGACGAGGTTTGCCGGATGCAGACTATCATCGCTCTGCCTATGTCACGGCAAAACTGGCGGCCAGGGTGCCGATGATCAGCGCCCAGCCATCCACCAGCACGAACAGCATGATCTTGAACGGCAGCGAAATGATCAGCGGCGACAGCATCATCATCCCCATCGCCATCAACACACTGGCCACCACCAGGTCGATCACCAGGAACGGAATGAAGATCATGAAGCCGATCTGGAATGCGGTCTTCAACTCGGAGGTGACGAACGCCGGCACCAGGATATGGAACGGCACCTCGTCCGGGCCGGCCAGGTCAGTGCGCTGGGCCAGCCGCACGAACAGTTCCAGGTCGGTTTCACGGGTCTGCGCCAGCATGAACTCGCGCAGCGGCACGCTGGCCTGCTCCAGCGCCTGCTGCGGCGCCAGTTGCTCGTTCAGATAGGGCTGCAGGGCATTCTCGTTGATGCGCTCGAACACCGGGGCCATGACGAACAGCGTCAGGAACAGCGCCAGACCGACCAGGATCTGGCTCGACGGCGTCGACTGCAGGCCCAGCGCCTGGCGCAGGATGGCGAACACGATGATGATGCGGGTGAAGCTGGTCATCATCATGACGAACGCCGGGATGAAGGTCAGCGCACTCATCAGCAGCAGTATCTGCAGGCTGACCGAGTAGGTCTGCTGGCCCTCGGCGTCGGTACTCAGGGTAATGGCCGGCAGGCTCAGCGGGTCAGCCGCCGTCTGAGCCAGGGCCATAGGCGCCAGCAGGCCCAGCAGCAACAGGCTCCAGCGCATCATGGCTTGTTCTCCCGCTTGAGCATGGCCTGCAGCTTGCGGGCGAAATCGCCAGTGGCGGCCTCGCCCTCGACGCCGGCCACCGGCTCATCGAATACATGCAGGGTGGTGATGCGGCCCGGCGAAATGCCCAGCAGCAGCTGTTGCCCAGCGACATCGACCAGCGCCAGGCGATCACGCGGCCCCAGCGGATAGCTGCTGATCACCCGGATATGCTGGCCGCCCTGTGGCGCCAGCGGTCCGACCCGGCGCATCAGATAACCGAGCAGGAAGATCAGCCCGACGACGACGATCAACCCCAGCCCCAGCTGGGCCAGCTGACCGATCAGATCGCCACCGGAACCACCCTCGGCCGGCGCCGCGGCCAGGGGCAGCGATAGCCCCAGCAGCGCGGCCGGAAACAGCGAGCGCAACGACCGCATGTCAGCTCAACTTCTTGATGCGTTCGGACTGGCTGATCACATCGGTCAGGCGGATACCGAATTTCTCGTTGACCACCACCACCTCGCCGTGGGCGATCAGCGTGCCGTTGACCTTCACATCCAGCGGCTCGCCGGCCAGGCGGTCGAGTTCCACCACCGAGCCCTGGTTGAGCTGCAGCAGGTTGCGGATGGTGATGTCGGTATTACCCACTTCCATGGAAATGGTCACCGGAATATCCAGGATCACATCCAGGTTCGGACCATCGGCACCCCCGAACAGATCACCGCCCAACTGCCGCTCCGGCGCGTTGAACTCTTCCATCGGCAGCGGCCGGGAAGTGTCGTTGCCCGCCAGCATGGCATCGATGTCATCCTGACTGGCGTTGCCCGCCTCATCCAGCGCCGCGGCCCACTCGTCGGCCAGCGCCTGCTCTTCCGGACTGATCTCGTCCTTTTTGTCCTCAGCCATCTTGCCTGATCCTCATTTATACCTGTGGTACGAATATATCGCGGTTGCGGAGCCTCAACGCGGACGCGTGACCGGCCCCAGTATCTGCAATGCCAGATTACCCTTGACCGAGCCGAGCCGGGCCTTGAATGTGGGTACGCCGTTGGCGCACATCACCATGTGCTCGGGCATTTCCACCGGGATCACGTCGCCGGCCTGCATACTCAGCAGGTCGCGCAGCTTGAGCTCGCGGCGCACCACAGTAGCGCTCAGCGGCACCTTGGCAGCGGTGATTTCCTCGCGCAGGGCACGCACCCAGCGCTCGTCATGCTCGTCCACATCCGACTGCACGCCCGAGTCCAGCACTTCGCGCAGCGGTTCGATCATCGAATACGGGAACGTCACGTGCATCTCGCCGCCACCGCCATCCAGCTCGATGTGGAAGGTGGACACCACCACCACCTCGCTGGGGCTGACGATATTCGCCAGGGCCGGGTTGACCTCGGAGTTGACGTATTCGAACTGCACGTCCTTGACCGCCTGCCAGGCCTCGCGCAGGTCGGCGAAGGCCTGCTCCAGCACCATGCGTACCACGCGCAGCTCGGTGGGCGTAAACTCGCGCCCCTCGATCTTGGCATGCCGGCCATCACCACCGAAGAAGTTGTCGACCAGCTTGAACACCAGCCGCGCGTCCAGGATGAACAGCGCGGTGCCGCGCAGCGGCTTCATCTTCACCAGGTTGAGACTGGTCGGTACGTACAGGGTATGTACGTACTCACCGAATTTCATCACCTGCACGCCGCCGACCGACACATCCGCCGAGCGGCGCAGCAGGTTGAACATGCTGATGCGGGTGTAGCGGGCGAAACGCTCGTTGATCATCTCCAGCGTCGGCATGCGCCCACGTACGATACGATCCTGGCTGGTCAGGTCGTAGCTCTTGACCGAGCCCGGCTCGCTGTCATGCTCACTATCAATGACGCCTTCGTCCACGCCATGCAGCAGCGCGTCGATTTCATCCTGGGACAGCAGATCCTGAACGGCCATGATTGTTTTCCTATTGCAGAACCAGGTTGGTAAAGAGGACCGACTCGATGGTCGGCTTGCCGAGTTCCTGTTCCATCAGCGTCTGCACCGCAAGGGTAGACTGCTCGCGCAGCGCCTCCTTGCCTTCCGTGGTCATCAACTGGTCGAAATCCACGCTGCTGAACAGCATCACCAGCTGATTGCGAATCAGCGGCAGATGCTCGGCTGCCGCCGCCATCGCCTGGGGATCACGCCCCATCAGCACCACATTGACCTGCATGTAGCGCTGCCTGCCGCCGTGAGCATAGTTGACGGTGAATGCCGGCTCCAGCGGCTGGTACAGTGCCGGCAGCCTGGCTGGCTCCTGCACGACCGGCGCGGCGCCACCGCTGTCACGGCTCGACAACAATGCATAGGTCAGCCCGCCAGCGGACAGCAGCAGCGCCAGTAAACCGACGCAGATCAAGATGATGAGCTTGCGATTACCCGCTGCTGTCGCCTGCGGAGCCCCGTCCTGAGCCCCTGCCTGATTTTTCGCCATGACAAGATTCCGTCGCCAATACCGGGTCGAGCCCGTTTACATGAATTATCTGCATTGATCGTGCCAGGGGCGGACGTGCCAACCCCTGCCGATCGAAAATGCCCGCTCAGGATAAAGCCAAGAGCGCAAAATGTCTTAACTTCAACGCCTCCCGAAGCGCAAAAATCAGCTGGCTGCCATTGGCGTTGCCGGCTCGAAACTGTCGGCCCGCGCCATCGACCACATGCGCTTGTAGAAATCGCCCTCGACTTCACCACCGAGCAATGCTCCCGGCGCGAGGAACACATGCATCTGCGAATACAGCTTGATCTCGTTGGCCGACAGGCGATGCACCAGAAAGCGCGGCTCCAGTTGCGCCGGGTGCGACAGCCCCGCCGCCGCCAGCATCTCCGACAGCGCATGCATGGTGCTGCGATGGAAGTTGTAGACCCGCTGCGCCTTGTCCGAGACCACCAGCGCGCGCTGGCGCCGCGGGTCCTGGGTGGCGACGCCGGTCGGGCATTGATTGGTATGGCAGGACATCGACTGGATGCAACCGATGGCGAACATGAAGCCGCGCGCGGAATTGGCCCAGTCAGCACCGATCGCCAGTACCGAGGCAATATCGAAGGCACTGATCAGCTTGCCACTGGCACCGATGCGGATGTGCTCGCGCAGGCCAACCCCCACCAGGGTGTTGTGCACGAACATCACCGCCTCGCGCAGCGGCACGCCGATATGGTTGGAGAACTCCAACGGCGCAGCCCCGGTACCGCCCTCCTTGCCGTCGACCACGATGAAGTCCGGAAGGATGTCGGTTTCCAGCATGGCCTTGGCGATCGCCATGAACTCCCAGGGATGCCCCAGGCACAGCTTGAAGCCGACCGGCTTGCCCTCCGACAGTTCGCGCAGCCGCTGGAGGAACTGCAACAGCTCGATCGGCGTGGAAAAGGTCGCGTGCCGCGCCGGGGAAACGCAGTCACGGTCCCGCGGGATGCCCCGGGTCGCAGCGATCTCGGCAGTGATCTTGTGCCGCGGCAGAATCCCGCCATGCCCCGGCTTGGCGCCCTGGCTCAGCTTGAGTTCGATCATCTTCACCTGCGGCCGGCGGGCCTGCTCGGCGAAGCGCTGCGGATCGAAGGCGCCGTTGTCGTCACGGCAACCGAAATAGCCACTGCCCAGCTCCCAGATCAGATCGCCGCCGTGCTGCAGATGGTAGGGGCTGATGCTGCCCTCGCCGGTATCGTGGGCGAAGTTGCCCAGCTGCGCGCCCTTGTTCAGGGCCAGGATGGCGTTGGCGCTGAGCGAGCCGAAGCTCATCGCCGAGATATTGAAGATCGATGCCGAATACGGCTGGCGGCACTGCGGCCCACCGATCTGTACCCTGAATTCATCGGGATTGCCCGGCACCACCGGCAGCATGGAATGACTGATGAACTCGTAGCCGGTCTGGTTCACGTCCTTCAAGGTACCGAACGGTCGATCCGAGGTCTGGCTCTTGGCCCGGGCGTACACCAGCGAGCGCTGGGTGCGCGAGAACGGCAACTGCTCGTTGTCACTCTCGATCAGGTACTGGCGGATTTCCGGGCGGATGCTCTCCACCAGGTAGCGCACGTTGCCGAGGATCGGGTAATTGCGCCGCACCGCGTGCCGAGTCTGCAGCAGGTCGTAGATGCCGAGCAGGCTCAGCGCCGCGGCCACCAGCAGCAGCGGCCACAGCCAGCCGAAACGAACCACCAGCGGCAGCGTCACCAGAGTGACCAGCACACACAGCACGAAAAAGGTGTAACGATTGAACAACGACAGCTTCATTCCGGCCCCCACGGCAATCCAGACAAGGACCAAGTCTAACAGCTTGCATGTTGCAGCCCGAACTTCCCGCCAGCCCTGCCCGGCGCTATAGTGTTGCGTCCGTAACACCAGACAGCCGTCAGGCCTTGCGCATCAGGTTTTCCGTGTTTGCCCAACTCGCCAATATCTTCACCACCATCCTGCCCATCCTGCTATACCTGCTGGCGGGCTACCTGCTGGGCAAACGCCTGCCCAAAGCGCTGAGTCGCCCGCTGATTCGCGGCATTACCCCGGTGGTCTGGGTCATACTGTTCGTCATCGGCCTGGAGTCCGGCGAGGCCTTCAGCAGCTTCGCCTCCGGCATCCAGGTATTGCAGCAGGCGGCCCTCTATGCCGTTACCATCAGCGCAGTGGTGTTCATCTGCATCCTGCCGCTGAATCGCCGCAGCGCCACGGCAGCGGAGGACAGCGGCGGCTGGCGCAGCCTGTGGTATCCGCTCAAGGAATGTCTGATCGCCTTCGGCCTGGTCATGCTCGGCGCGTTCGCCTACCGTCTGCATTGGCATGAACACACGGTCGGCGCGGTGCTGCTGAACATTTCCTGGTGGCTGTATGCATTGCTGCTGCTGATCGGCCTGGACCTGGCCCAGGTCGCCATCAGCCGCTCCTGGTTGGCGCCACGGGTCCTGCAGATCCCGCTGCGGGTGATCCTCGGCTCCTTGCTGGCCGGGGTGCTGCTGAGCTTCATCACCGGCGAGCGCCTGGCGGTTTCCCTGGCGCTGAGCAGCGGCTTCGGCTGGTTCAGCCTGTCAGGGGCACTGGCCGGACAGCAGCTTGGCGACATCTACGGCAGCGTCGCCCTGCTCAATGACCTGATGCGCGAACTGATCGGCCTGATGGTGGTGTTCACCTGCGGTCGCAACTTCGCCAGCAGCAGCGTCGGCGTCTGTGGCGCCACCGCCATGGACACCACCCTGCCCTTCGTACGCAAGGCCTGCGACTACGAATATGTCCCGATGGCCATCATCAGCGGCCTGATCCTGACCATAGCGGCGCCGTTTTTCATGTTGTTCTTTCTCAGCTTCGCGAGGTAACAGGACTGCTCCACAAACGAAAAAAGCCCCTGCATCTCTCGATGCAAGGGCTTTGTATATGGCGCAGCGGACGGGACTCGAACCCGCGACCCCCGGCGTGACAGGCCGGTATTCTAACCAACTGAACTACCGCTGCGCATTACTTCGAGTGGTGGGTGATGACGGGATCGAACCGCCGACCCTCTGCTTGTAAGGCAGATGCTCTCCCAGCTGAGCTAATCACCCTGTCTCGAAGCGAGCGCGCATTCTAATGAGCTTTTAGCGATCTGGCAACAGTCATTGAGCTTGATGGATTGCCACGCCTCTTCGAGGCTCGCAATGACAGCCGGGGACGCAAGGCAATAGCGTAGACAAGCTCAATCACCGCATGCCTCCCCAAACTTCGTCATCCTTCGCGTAGGCGAAGGATCCATAGGACACTCCAGGTCAGCCGGCACCCTGGATCCTTCGCCCGCGCGAAGGATGACGGGGTAGAAGCGCGAAGGATGATGGGTAGAAGCACGAAGGATGACGAGGTAGAGAGCCATCCCACATTGCTTCAGGTCAGCTCAGGAGTGGGCGGCGAGTGCGATGGCCCAACGAAAAAAGCCCCCACATCTCTTGATGCGAGGGCTTTGTATATGGCGCAGCGGACGGGACTCGAACCCGCGACCCCCGGCGTGACAGGCCGGTATTCTAACCAACTGAACTACCGCTGCGCATTACTTCGAGTGGTGGGTGATGACGGGATCGAACCGCCGACCCTCTGCTTGTAAGGCAGATGCTCTCCCAGCTGAGCTAATCACCCATTTGCTCTCGAAGTGGGGCGCATTCTAGGCAGGTTTTGGCCTTCTGGCAATACCTTTTGTGAAAAAAATCCCACTCTTTTTCAATATGTTATGCAATCATCGGGCAGGACTGGCTGAAACCGTTGTCGCGCGCAATAATGCCCGCCCTTTCCAACCCTTCCATTTATCCATAGTCACAAGGATTGCCCATGTGGTTCCGTAATCTATTGCTCTACCGTTTCAGCCAGGATGTACCCTTCACCGAAGCCGAGTTGCTGGCTGCGCTGGAACAGCGCCCCGCCCGCCCCTGCGCCAGCCAGGAAACCCATACCCTGGGCTGGACCACCCCCTTCGGTCGCCATTCGGAAAACCTGCTGCAGGTAGCCGAGGGTTACTGGCTGGTCGCGCTGCGCAAGGAAGAACGCATCCTGCCCGGCAGTGTGGTGAAGGATGCCCTGGCCGAGAAGGTCGAGGAGATCGAAGCCCGGGATGCGCGCAAGGTCTACAAGAAGGAGAAGGATACGCTCAAGGACGAGATCGTCATGTCCCTGCTGCCCCGTGCCTTCACCCGTACCCAGACCACCCTCGCCTGCATCGCGCCACGTGAAGGCTGGATCGCCGTGGACACCTCCAGCGCCAAGCGCGCCGAGGACTTGCTCAGCCTGCTGCGTGAAGGCACCGGCAGCCTGCCGGTGCGCCCGATGAACGTGAAGATCGCCCCCGCCGCCTGCATGACCGACTGGGTCAAGACCGGCCAGGCGCCCGAGGGCCTGATCATTTCCGATGAATGCGAGCTGCGCGATACCGGTGAGGATGGCGGGGTGATCCGCTGCAAGCGCCAGGACCTGTCCAGCGACGAGATCCAGCAACACCTGACAGTGGGCAAACAGGTCAGCCAACTGGCCCTGCACTGGCATGACAAGCTGTCCTTCACCCTGGATGACAAGTTGGCGGTCAAGCGCCTGCGCTTCGAAGAGCTGCTGCGTGACGAGGCCGACGACCAGGGCGGTGACGACATGGCCGGTCAGCTGGACGCCAGCTTCATCATCATGTCGCGTACCCTGTCGGAACTGTTGCCGGCCCTGACCAGCGCCCTCGGCGGCGAAGACATTCCCCAGGGAGTGTGACCGGGCGGTCTCCCCGAGATTGGGGCAAGCTATCCACAAAAGCTGTGGAAAACTCTGTGGATAGCCTGCCTAAAACTCGTTCCGTGGCAAGTAATACGTGGCCGCCAGTCAGAATGCTCAAAATATGACCAAATAATTTATCAGCAAAATCAACGACTTACAAAGTCGCATTGATTTTTCAGAGACTTACGACGGTTTTGTTGCAGAAGGTTCAGGAAGTTTTTCGTGCTGTGCACAATGTCAAGCGCCAATGTCTCAATCCTGGGGAAAAATACCACTCATCAAAGGCTGTTCAGCTG
This sequence comes from Halopseudomonas xiamenensis, assembly GCF_014219065.1. Lineage (GTDB taxonomy): Bacteria > Pseudomonadota > Gammaproteobacteria > Pseudomonadales > Pseudomonadaceae > Halopseudomonas > Halopseudomonas xiamenensis. The sequence goes on along the minus strand of NZ_JACLGO010000008.1, from coordinate 160,187 downwards.
TTGACGCGGAGCTGATTTCCAGGTCGGTGGCGGCAGGCGTTTACAGGTGATGCCGCCGCCGGGAGTGGCGACGGCGCAGTGCCGGAGGCTTACTGCTCGGTCAGCCGATCCAGCCACTGGTTGGCGTTACGCCCCGACTCGGTATGCGCATAATGTCGGGCGATATAACGCATGCGTGCTTCCCCGGTCTGCAGGTCCCCCGCCTCGATTGCCTGCATGGCCAGGCGGTATTCGGTAACGGCCATGTCCTGCAACAGCTCATACAGATGCGGGGCCACTTCACTGCGGTACTCCGATTCGGGATAACGACGCACGAACTCGGCAAAACGCGCATGCACCTTGCGTCCTTCCTGCAGGCGCATGGCATCGTCCTCGGCGGTCAACTCGAAGCGGCCGTATTGGGCCAACGCCAGCAGATAGGCCGAGTAATCCGGATAGGGCGGGTCCACATGCCGCTTGGTGTAGTCCTGCAACAGGGTTTCCACCGCAACGATCTCCCCTTGCTGCAGACATACGTAGGCCGCCTGCTGCTCCAGTTCCGGTGCCTTGTGGCGACGCAGGTCCGCCACCAGGCCGTCATCGCAGCGGCCCAGGCTGATCTTGGCCCGGGCGTCGGCCAGACCGGCTTCATTGCCCTGCTGCGAAGCCATGCCGGCGCACCCCGTCAGTCCCGCCAACAACAGCAGCAATACACATGAACGCATCAAATATCTCCCAGAAAAACCAGCATTGTTCCGTTTCATTGCAGCTGCACCCGCCAATTGACCCAGCCCTGCGCATCGGGCCGGCCAAGCAGCCCAAGGCCGCCAGCCAGTCCAGGCTCGGCATCGGCCCGCGCCTGCAGCTGGGCCTCGATCTTCATTGGCTGGCCGGGGCGCCAGCGCGCGTCGCCGCGCAGCCCGAGCGGACCGCCCTGGTCCTGCAACTGCAGCAGCAGCCAGCCGTCGGCATCGCTCAGCGCCGCGGTCAGATGCCCGAACGGCATCGCCTGCGGCAAGCCGCCGGCGGCATCCTGCCATACCAGGCGGCCGTTGGCAGCCGCTACCGAGTCGAAACTCTCAAGCGCCAGCTCCGGCACATCCAGCAGCCAGCTGCCACCCAGCACGAAGGGCGCGTTATTGATTGCCGCCATGCTCGCGGCATCCAGGCTGCCGCGGATATCGCGCAGTACCAGCGAGCCCAGGCCCGCCTGCAGTTGCGCATCGACCTTGCCATTGCGTGGTTGCCACAGCAGTTCCAGGCCGATGCGCCCGCGCAGCAGCTGGGCTGGTTGCCATTGCCAGCGCAGCAGACCCTGGTTGACCCCGTCGACCTCCAGTTGGCCGATCTGGCCGGACCACAGCGTCCCCGTCAACCCATGCAGGGTGACCGGCACCGGCAACTGGTGTTGCAGTCGCTGCCAGACCACCGCCGCCGGCAGGTTCCACACCAGGGTCAGCAGATACAGCAGCACAGCGCAGATCAGCGTGGCTTTCAGGTTCCATCGTTTGAGCATCAACGCGGCTCCACCTTGACCCGGGCGCTGACCAGCCCCGGCGCATTCCCCGCATCCACCGCCAGTTGGCTGATCTGCAGGCCATGGCGCTGTTCCAGCTCGCCGAGCCAGCCGAGCAGCGCATCGAATCCGGTTTCATTGAACCACAGCCGGGCGCCCTGCCCTTCGGGCTGCACCCGTTCCAGCGAAGTGCGCAGACCGGCGGCGCTGGCGGAAACCTCCACCAGGGTCAATATCGAGCCGCCGGCGGCAGCAGTATTGCCCTGGGTCTGCTGTTGCGCCGCCCGGCGCTTGACCTGTCCGGCCACCTGCTGCATCCACGCCAGGTCAGCGGACAGCGCACTGATATCACCACGCAGCCGCTCGCGCTTCTGCGCCAGCGGCTCCCAGACCATCAGCCACAGCAGCAGTAACGCCAATACCGCGGCACCACCGCCCAGGATCACACGTTCACGCGGGGCCAGCCCCGCCCACCAGGCATTCATGGTCCGTCCCTCTGTACTCTGAGTCGTGCGGTGACCCCATCGCTACCGGAATCGGCGCCCTGCAGGGTCTCGCTGAGGCCGGCGCCCGCAGCCAGCCGACTGCGGATATTCTCCAGTTCGGCAAAGGATGGCAATCGCAGCTCCAGTTCCACCTCGGTTGCTGTGGCACGGAACTGGCGGATATCGCCCCCGCCATCCTCCCGCACCGCCGCCAGCACCTCGTACAGTAGGCTGCCGGTGCCGTTTGCCGCCATTTGTGCGCCACCACTCTCGAGCACCTGGCGAAACTGCGTAACCGGCTCCACCCGCCGGCTGCGTGGCAGGGTGCTGTCGAACAGTTGGTCGATCTGCGCCTGCAACCGCTCCCGCTCGCTGCTCAGGGCGATACCTTCAAACACCTGCTGGCCCACTACCACCGCCAGCAACACCCCGGCGGCGACCAGTACCGGACGCAACTTGCGCCAAGGCGGCGTGGCCATGCCGCTGGCATAGCTGCCACAGAGCAGGTTCAGCGCCCGGGCCGACTGCTGGGCGCACCGGAGCGCCGCCTCTAGTGCCGGTACCGGTGATGCCTGCCGTACCTCGCAATCGGTCTCCACCAGCCCCAGCTCGGCCAGGCTGTAGCCAGCCAGTTCGAGAACCCGTTGCTGCTCATCCAGTTGCGCCAACCGCTGCCTGAGCCAGAAGCCGAGCATGCCCTGTTCGATCAGCGCCGGTTCCTGATCGGCGCTGCTGACCAGCGCCAGTTGGTTGTCAGCAGGCCAGGGCGAAGGTTGCACACGCAGCCCGACCTCCGGTGCCAGATCATCATGCAGGCTGGCCTGGGGCAGCAGCGCATCAAGGCGCCAGCCGGCCATCTGGCAGAGTTCCAGCCAGGCCTCCATGCGCTGGCGCTCGGTCACCGCGGCCACGAAACGGCCATCGGAACGCCGTGGCCCGGCCACCAGATGCAGTTCCTCCAACTCCTGCCCCAGGTGGTCTTCCAGGGCGAAGGGCAATGCCGCCCTTACCGCAGCGGGCCGCCGTACCGGCATGGCTACCCGATACAGGTTAACCGCCGCAGCCGGTGCCAGCGCCCGCAGGCGTTCACCGGCAAAGCGGCTGCGCAGCGCGACCAGGTCATCCTCGCCGGACTCCAGCAGCGCGCCTTCACGGCCAGTGCGCCACCAATGCAGTCGGGCCGGCTCCAGGCCCTGTATTTCCGGTGCTTCCGGCAATAGCACTATCAACATGTCGTGAATCCGTCCGATCCGTCTGTCATGGCTCGCAGGCCGTCTGTTCTCTGAGGACCACCTTGCCGTTGGGTGCATCCAGCAATGTGCATTGATAAAACCGCCGTTCGGCGAACTGTGCCACTATCTGCAAACGCATGTACCAGGGCGCATTCTCGGCGGGGGGGCGATCGGCGAACACCTGTTGCATCAACTCCGCACTGCGCTCCAGATCGATCGGGCTGGCCGTACCCGGATAGGCCGTCACCCACGGCGCCAGTGCCTGCCAGGCCTCGGCCGTCATCCCGGCGACGCTGTTGAGCTCCGAAGCCACCAGCATCGGCCGGTTGCCCGAGACCCGCGGCGGCGTTTCCAGCCGATATACCGGGTCGTCGGTTTCCGCACTCATCCAGTCGCTCACCGCCAGCGCCAACTGCGCCCCCGGCGGCATGCGCACGCCACTTTGCTGACCGACCTGATCCACCAGCCGGGCGAAGTAGCCCTGCTCGGTTTCATCGCCGCCGGCCAGCGCATTCAGGTTGTAGCGGCAGCGCATGTCGTCGAGCATGGCCTCCAGCCGTACGCCATCGACCTCGAAGGGCAATACCGGTGACCGGCAGGTATCCCACAACAGGTCCTCCGGCCCCTTGGCCCGCTCCAGCAATTGCAGCACCATGTTTTCCGCGCCTTGCGCCACCTGGCGGGAAAAGTCCCGCTCGAACACCGCACTGGTACGGCGAATATCCGCCTGCCCACGCATCGCCATGCCAACCGCGGCGACCACCGCCAGCGCCATCACCAGCAGCGCGGTGATCAGCGCCACGCCCTGCTGCCGCCGACCGCTCACAGCCCCACCGCCATCAGCCGGCGAATTTCACCCAGCCCAGGTATGTCCAGCACCACCTCGATCGCCACTGGCAGGCCGCCGGCCTGTGGGTCGGCGTCGGCCAGCGGCCAGGCATCCACCCGCTCCAGTCCCGACGGCGTGCGTACGATGAACAGAAAGGCGCTCTCCATACCCAGCTTTTGCTGCTCTTCCACCAGATCGGCGAACGGCCGGACACGCATGCTCTCGGCATCAACGATATCCACGCCCGGCCACAGCCGGCGCTCCAGCCCCCGCTCGGTGATCTGCCAGGCGCTGCGACGCAGGCGCTGCTCGCCACCGGCCCCGGCACGCACCAGTTCCAGCAACTGCTGCTCACCACCGGCACGCAAACGCAGCGGTGGCAGCGGATCACCGAACTCATCGCGCACCGTCACATCCACTACCTGCGCCAGATCGCGCTCCAGTACGCTGAGGGTGACCTGCAGATCAGCCAGGTGCTGGGCCTGCTCGCGGGTGACATGATCGGCGTTCAGCACCGCCCGCAAGCCCTGGTAGGCAACCATGCTCATCACCGCGAACACCGCCATGGCAATGAGCATTTCCAGCAGGGTGAAGCCGCGTTGCCGGCCAGCGCGCCTGCGGATCATGGCAACATGAATCCGGATACGCTGGCACGCTGCGCCTGCTCACCCTGGTCGGCCAACCACAGGCGGATGTCCACACGCTTGACCGGCGGCAGCGGAAACGGCGTGCTCGCCGTGTAGTCACTCATTTCCACCCGGTAGGCATAGCGGTACGGTCCCATCAGCACATCCCCGGTACGCCCGCCCTCGGCAATCGAGCGCATGCCGGTCTGGAATTCGGTCAACAGGTTCTGCCCGGCCCAGTGCGCCAGGGTGCGCTCCTGCAAGTAGGCGGTGTTGCGCGCATGGTCGGCGCCGGTCTTGACCAGGGCCGCCAGTGCCACCGCCAGCACGGTCAGCGCCACCAGCACCTCGAGCAGGGTGAAGCCGGTTTGCCGGCTACGGCGTGGTGATCGCATCCAGCACCTCGATACGCCCTTCCAGGCCGACTTCTATATGGCGTACCAGGTCCTTGCCCGGTACCTGCAGGGTGATCAGCGCCGGAGTCATCTCGCCGGTATTGCCCAGGCGTACATGCGGTTCCCAGCCGCTGGTCTGCGGCAAGGCGGTGTATTCGCCGTCCAGTTCCAGGCGCACCTCGATCAGGCCCTGCTCGAACTGTCGCGGTCCCAGCTGCGGATCGACCAGCGGACGCCACTCGCGGGTACTGCCATCCAGCACCATCAGCTCGAGGAAGCTGTAGCCATCACGGCGCAGGCCCAGCGCCCGGTCCGATTCGCCGGTAATCAGCAGCTCATCCCGGGCCAGGCGCAAGGTGGCGGCCAGCCGCTCCGCTTCGGCACGCAGCTTGCGCTCGGAACCATCGCCCAGCGACAGGGTCGCCAGGCCGGCGACGATACCGATCAGCACCAGCACCACCAGCAGCTCCATCAGGGTGAAGCCGTGCTGGGGTGCGTGCATGCCGCGCTGTAACTGGCGGACACTCATACCTGGAACGCACTCCTCATGTGTTTGACCGCACCTTGTTTCGGGTTGTCGAGCCCCTGCTCGACGACAGCTTTACTGCCGCTGCAAGATCGCAGGCGTAGCGCGGGGGCGCTACACCCCGACACCCCGCCCCCCCGACCAGCACCGCCGCCGGGTTGTCGAGCGGCTCGGGCCGCGATCGGACCGAGGGGCTACACCCCGAAACGTGCGCTGCCCCCGGGTTGTCGAGCGCCTGCTCGACGACTCAGCCACTCCATCAACGTCTCTGATTGCTCTCTGGATCTTCCACATTCCAGTTGCCAATATCAGCATTTGCGTCAGTACCGCCGGGTCGGCCGTCGGCGCCCAGGCTGTACAGATCGTACTCACGGTCATCGCGGCCCGGGCGCAGGTACTGATACTCGTTGCCCCAGGGGTCCTTCTGCAGGCGGTCGATATAGCCGCCGGCGCGCCAGTTGCGCGCGGTGTCATTGCCACTCGGCCGCTCGACCAGCGCGCGCAGGCCCTGCTCGGTGGTCGGATAATTGAAGTTGTCCAGGCGGTACAGGTTCAGCGCGCTTTCCAGCGCACGGATGTCGTTCTGCACCTTGGTGATCCGTGCCTGGTCGGGCCGGTCCATCACCCGTGGCACCACCACCGCCGCCAGGATACCGAGGATGACCACCACCACCATGACCTCGATCAGGGTGAAGCCGCGCTGGGCCAGGGATGAGTTTCGTACGTTATGGGACATGTCAGTTAACCAGTTGATTGAGTTCAAAGATCGGCAACAGGATGGCCAGCACGATAATCAGTACCACACCCCCCATCGCCAGAATCAGCAAGGGCTCGAATACACCCATGACCATGGCGATCCGTGCCTCCAGTTCCCGCTCCTGGGTTTCCGCCGCACGCTCGAGCATCTTGTCCAGCGTGCCACTGCTTTCGCCACTCTTGATCAGGCTCAGGGTCATCGGCGGGAAATAACCGCTGCGCTCCAGCGCATGGCCGATACCCGAGCCCTCCCGGACCTTCTTCGCCGCCTCGGTGACCGCCTCGCGCATTGGCGTGTTGGTGATCACGCTGGCGCTCATGTTCAGCGCCTCGAGCAGCGGCACGCCACTGCCGGCGAGGATATTCAGCGTACGCGCAAAACGCGCGGTATTCAGCCCGCGCACCAGGCGTCCGATCAATGGCAGCCGCAGCAGCGCGTTATCCCAGCGGTGGCGGGCGGCGGGCCGTTTCAGCAGTTGCCGGGTCAGCAGCACCACCCCGACGATCCCCAGCAGCATCAGCCAACCCCAGTGGCGAACGCTGTCACTGGTGGCGATCAATGCCCGGGTCAGCCACGGCAACTGCTGGTTCATGCCGGCGAACACCTGTACCACCTCCGGCACCACATAGGTCAGCAGGGCCACCACCACCAGCAGCGCCACCACGGTGAGGATCGCCGGATAGAACATCGCCAGCTGGATCTTCTGGCGCATGGCATTCTGCGCCTCGACGTTGTCGGCCAGGCGTTCCAGTACCAGGTCCATGCGCCCGGCCTGCTCGCCAGCGGCGATGGTGGTGCGATAGATGGCCGGGAATACCGAAGGGAACTCGCCCATCGCATGAGCCAGCGGCAGCCCCTCCATGACCCGGGTGCGCACCGCCGACAGGGTCGCCTTGACCTTGGGCGATTCACTCTGCCGGGCGACGGTGCCGAGCACTTCCTCGATCGGCATGCCCGCCTTGGCCAGGGTCGCCATCTGCCGGGTCGCCAGGGACAGTTCCAGCGGTTTGATGCGCCGCTGCAATACCGGCATGCGCAATAGCGATGGCTTTTCCGCCACCTCGGTCACCGCCATCGGCATCAGCCCCTGCTCGCGCAGGCGCGAGCGTACCTGGCGCGAGGAATCACCCTCCTCGACACCCTTGCGGGTGCGACCGGCCTGATCCAGGGCGACGTACTCGAAAGCCGGCATGCTCAGTCCTCCCGGGTCACACGCAGGACTTCTTCCAGCGTGGTGTCACCGGCCAGCACCCGGCGCAGGCCGTCCTGGCGGATGCCCAGCTGCGCCAGCCGCGCATGGCGGACCATGGCCTGCTCACTGGCACCGTCATGGATCAGGCCGCGCAGGGTATCGTCGATCTCGATCAGCTCGTAGATACCGGTGCGCCCGCGATAGCCGCTGCCATTACACTGCGGGCAACCGACCGGGCTGTACAGGGTCGGTGCCCGCTGCGGGTCGATATCCAGCAGACGGCACTCGCTGGGCGTGGCAACATGCGCCTTGCGGCAGTCCGGGCACAGGGTGCGTACCAGGCGCTGGGCCAGCACGCCGTTGAGCGTGGAGGCCAGCAGGAACGGCTCCACCCCCATGTCCCGCAGGCGGGTAATGGCGCCGATGGCGGTATTGGTGTGCAGGGTGGAAAACACCAGGTGACCGGTCAGACTCGCCTGGATGGCGATCTGCACGGTTTCCAGGTCGCGGATCTCGCCGACCATGACCACGTCCGGGTCCTGGCGCAGGATGGCACGCAGACCCCGGGCGAAGGTCATGTCGACTTTGGTGTTGATCTGAGTCTGGCCGATACCGTCGAGGTAGTATTCGATCGGATCTTCCACGGTGAGGATGTTGCGGCTGCGGTCGTTCAGCCGCATCAGCGCCGAATACAGCGTGGTGGTCTTACCCGAGCCGGTCGGCCCGGTCACCAGCACGATGCCGTGCGGACGGTTGATCACCCGCTCCATCGCCTGGTAGTGCCCGTCGCACATGCCCAGCTGACGCAGCTCCAGGCGCCCGGCCTGCTTGTCCAGCAGGCGCAGTACCACCCGCTCGCCATGCCCGGACGGCAGCGTCGAGACCCGAACGTCCACCGCCCGGCCGACCAGCCGCAGGCCGATACGCCCATCCTGCGGCAAGCGCTTCTCGGCGATGTCCAGCTTGGCCATGACCTTGATCCGCGAGACGATGACCGGCGCCAGCGCGCGTGGCGGCTCCAGCACCTCACGCAGTACGCCATCGACCCGCAGGCGGATAGACAGGCGATTCTCGAAGGGTTCGATATGGATATCCGAGGCGTTCTCCTTGACCGCCTCGGACAGCAGCGCGTTGATCAGACGGATGATCGGCGCCTCGTCCTGGGATTCGAGCAGGTCCTCCGGCTCGGCCAGCGACTGGGCTACCGACATCAGGTCGGCATCCTCACCCAGGCCCTCGACGAATTGCATGGCGTCGTTGGCCGAGCGCTCGTAGCGGTCGCGCAGGCGGGCGGCGAAGGCGTCGTCATCCAGCAATTGCGGGCGCAGCGGGTGCCCGGCCAGGCGGCGCAACTCCAGCAGCGCCTGCGGATCGCAATCGGCCCGCACGAACACATCCAGCTGGTTGTCGCGCAACTGATCGGGCAGCACACCGAAACGCCTGGCGAAGCGATACCCGGTCTCGGCCTGCAACCCTGCCTCGGGCAGTGCCACGCTGCTGATATCAGTGTCGCTCACAGGCACCTCCCTACTGGTCATCGTGCCCCCGGCGGTGCCGGAATCGGGTTTCTTACCGCCAGATTGTCCTGGCTGACATTCTCGAACGGCGGCGGCAGCGTCAGCAGGTAGTTCCAGTCCGGCAGTACCGGCATATCACGGCGCGGTAACAGGCTGTCATTGCGTCCCTGCTCCTTGAGCTGCTGATCACGAATATAGCTGTACTTGGCATGGGTCAGGCTTTCCGCCACCGCGGTATCGCGCACGATCACCGGCCGCAGGAACACCATCAGGTTGCGCTTTTCCACACTGGCAGTGTCGTAGCGGAACAGCCGCCCCAGCCCCGGCACGTCGCCCAGCAGCGGCACCTTGTCGCGGGTCTCGACCATCTGGTCATCGATCAGGCCACCCAGCACGATCAGTTGGTTGTCATCGACCATGACATGGGTATTGAGGCTACGCTTGTTGGTGATAAGGTCCGCCGCACCGCTGGCGCCGGGGGCGATCTGCGAGACTTCCTGGGCGATCTCCAGGCGTACCGCGTTGCCTTCGTTGATCTGCGGACGAATGCGCAGCTTGATACCCACGTCCTCGCGCTGAATGGTATCGAACGCCTGGCCGGAGTTTTCCACCGAACGGCCGACGATGAAGGGCACATTCTGACCGACGACGATTTCCGCCTCTTCGTTGTCCAGCGTCAGCAGACTCGGCGTGGACAGGATATTGCTCGAGCTGTCGCCCTGCAGGGCATTGATCAGCAGACCGATCTGGGTGCTGCCGATGGTGCCGACACCGCCAAGGGTGGCGCCGTCGGACAGCGACGGCGGCGTGGTGATATCGCCGTCGAGAAAACCACTGATACCGGCGGCAAGATTGAGAATGCCGCCACTGCCGCGGGCGAAGTTGATCACCCCCACGCCCCTGTTCTCATTGGCGAAGGCCCACTGCACCCCCAGCTCCTTGGCCCGGTCGTAGGACACCTCGGCGATGACCGCCTCGACCAGCACCTGGGCGCGGCGGATATCCAGCTGGCGAATGATCTGCGCCATTTCCCGGCTCAGTTCCGCCGGACCATAGATCACCACCGAGTTGGTACTCTCATGGGCCTGGATACGCACCCGCGTCTCGCGGTTGCCGTAACCGTAGGAGCCGCTGCTGCCGGTGCTGCCCGATGAGCTGCTGCCGGTGATGCCGCTTTCCGTATCCCGCCCTTCGGCGATCCCACGCAGCACTTCGGCCACGTCCTCAGCCTTGGCGTAGCGCAGGTAGTGCACCTGGGTATTGCCTTCATCCCCCGGTACGTCCAGCTGACGGATCATGGCGCGGTAGGACAGACGCTTCTGCGGGTCGCCCAGCAGCACCAGTGCATTGGTGCGTTCGTCGGCGATCACCCGCACGCGCTTGGTGGCATTCTCCTCGGGCCGGGCGATATGCAGCCCCTCGGTGATACGCACCAGTTCCAGGGCCGAGGCATGCTCCAGCACAATCACCTCGAAATCCTCCATGGATTCCTGGTCGATACGCTGGATCAGTCCTTCGATACGACGCACGTTGGCGGCGGTGTCGGCAATCACCAGCGAGTTGGATTCGGCCGCCGCCGCCAGATGTCCACCCTTGGGCACCAGCGGGCGCAGGATACGCACCAGCTGGCTGGCATCCAGGTGGCGCACGCTGATCACATGGGTGATGAACTCATCACCGCGACTGTCACGCTCCAGTGTGCCGACTTCGTTCTCCTTGGCCTGCACCTCGGGCACGATACGCACCGTGCCCTCGGCACCGGTCACCGCGGCGAAGCCATAGGATTTCAGCACGCCGAGAAACAGGTCGTAGAGTTCACCGCGCCTGATCGGTTGGCCGGACACCACATTGACCTGCCCCCGCACCCGCGGATCGACGATGAAATTGATCCCGGTTTCCTGGCTGACAATCTCGATCAGGCCATTGATATCGGCATCGCGCAGATTCAGCACCAGCTCCTCGCCACTGCTCTGCTCCCCCGCGGTCTGGGCCGTCACGGCACCGCCCAGCAGACTCAGGGTCAGGGCAAACGGCAGGGCGTAACGGGTCTTGGGCAACAACATCTTGGGCATCCTGGTCTCAATCCATGCTAATCGTTATGTTCATCGGCTCTCCGTTACGCTCCAGCGCGACCGATACCGAGCTGGCATCGGCCAGCTCCTGCAGCAGGTCACGGTAGTCGTTGATCTCCGATACCGGACTGCCATTGACCTCGGTGATCACATCACCGGCTACCAGCCCGGCCGCCTCGAATTCCCGGGCATTGCGTGCCGGGCTGACCTCCAGGCCATAGAGGGCACCATCCTGCATGACCGGGTTGGCGCTGATCACCTCGAGAAAACGCTGGGGGTTATTGACCCAGGCATCGCGATCGATACGCGGGGTACTGTCCGCCACACTGCTGGTCGGCAATGCCGGCGCAGCGCGGCGGGCGGCGGCGGGGCTGGCAGCGCTGTCGTGGCGTTTCAGGCGCAGGGTTTCCAGGCGACCAGCGCGATTGAGGATGACCCGATCAGGCAGCACCTCCTGCAGCGTCACATCACCCGGCAGGGAGGCGCCCACGCGATACAGTTTCTCTGATTGTCCCTGGGGCAGCAGGATGGCCGCACTGCGGCTCGGATCAGGGTCGGACAGCACGCCCTTGAGCGACCAGCTCAGAGAGGTCTCCGGGACGTGTACCGCGCGGCTGGCGGCCTGCGTCCTGGCGCTACCGAACACGGAAAGACGGGCCAGTTCCTGGAAGCCGCCGCGCTCCGCAGCGCTCGGCTCGGACTGGATGACAGCGGAAGGGGCAGTGGCAGCTGCTGGCAGGATGCTCGAAGGCTCCAGCACCGCCCAGGTCAGGCGTCCCAGCAAGATAGCAGTGATAGCCACCAACACAAAGGTTGCGAACCTGACCACAGAATCCAATGTGAAACGGGCTACCAATGGCATGCACTCTCCTGGCAAAGTCCGCGGCCGACGGGCCGCATGATCAGCCGCCAGAGGCTACCGATCTTTCTTTGCAGTTTTATTGTTATATCCCTGAAATATTCTTTCAGCTGACCGATTGTCACGAATTTGCCATACACCAGCAACCCCTCAATCTCAAATAACAGAGGCATAGCACGCTACCGGTCGACAGAGACCGGTCTCAATAACCTGTTTGGGTGAGTCAGAAAGGTGAAAGTGTCCCATCCGGGCGGCCGCAACGGCTGCGTTAAGGACGCGGGATCAAGGTTGTTGGGCAGATCGAGAAAGCTGTTGCGGAGACAGATCGCGTAGTCGCGGCGAGGGTACCGCGGCCACGCGATCCAGTCGGGAGGTGGATCAGCTACCGATCACACCACCGTCATCCTTCCAGATCACCACGGTCGCCGAGCGCGGCGGCATCCTGCCCGGGTTGCGGTCCGGCCAGGTGCTGCGCACGAAGCGACGGTCAGCGGCCCATTCCGCCGGTGTGGTGGTGGCACCGGGGTGCTGCACGTTGATGAACATGGTCTTCTGGTCAGGGGTGGTGATCACGCCGGTGATCTCTTGGCCGATGGGGCCGGTCAGGAAGCGGCGCAGCTCGCCGGTGACGGGATCGGCGCAGAGCATGGCGTTGTTGCCGAAGATCTCGAACACGCCGGTGTTCTGGCTGCCTTCGCCGATGTCGGTCTGGATCCAGACGCGGCTGTCGCGGTCGATCCACAGGCCATCCGGTGAGCTCAACAGGTTGTCTGCGGTCAACGTAACATCCTGCGAACCATCCGGCGCTTCGCCTGGAATCCTGCCCTCGAGATTGGCCTGGCCGCTGTCACCATCATCGCCACCGAACAGGAAGATATCCCATTCGAAGGTGGTGGAGGCGTGCTCGCCGTTGGCTTCCTGCCAGCGGATGATATGGCCATGCAGGTTATTGGTGCGCGGGTTGGCGCCGATCTCGGTTGAGCGACCACTGTTGTTGGTCAGGGTGAAATATACATCACCATTGTTCGGATCGACCGCGCCCCACTCCGGGCGGTCCATCGGCGTACCACCCATGATGCCGGCGGCCAGGCGGGTATTGACCAGCACGTCGGCCTGATCGGCAAAGCCGTTGGATGCATCCAGGCCATTCTGGCCATGGACCAGCGGCAGCCACTCACCCGTACCGTTGTCATTGAATTTGGCAACGTACAGGACGCCGGTGTCCAGGATGGAGCCGTCGGTGGAACCCGCCACATACGGTTGCTCGCTGACGAACTTGTAGATGAACTCGTTGGTGGAATCATCACCCGAATAGCAGACCACCGGCTGGCCATCGACCGCCGGGCCGAAGACCACGCCTTCGTGGCCGAAGCGACCGAGGCTGGTACGCTTTTTTGGAACGCTGTGCGGGTCAAAGGGATCGATTTCCACCATCCAGCCGAAGCAGTTCGGTTCGTTGCGGTAGTCTTCGGTGGCGCTGGCACCGGTGCTGGTGGCATCGAAACGAGTGAACTCCTCGCCACCGCCATTGGCCAGCGCCCAGCGATAGCGGCTGTCCTGCGCGCGGATACCGTAGCGCTGATGCTCGCGCGGCAGCGGATTGTCACGGTTGCCGAAATAACCGGCCCAGTTTTCCTCGGCGGCCATATAGGTGTTCCAGGGCGTCACGCCCATGGCGCAGTTGTTCAGGGTGCCGCGGGTAGCATGACCTTCGGGGCTGTACTTGGTCTTCACCAGGTTGCTGCCACGCACCGGGCCGTGCAGTTCCATCGGTGTCAGGCCGGTGATGCGGCGGTTGTAGTCGCTCTGCACCGCCTCCCAGCGACTGTCGGCACGTCTTTTCACATGCACCACCGAGACGCCATGGGCGTTCAGTTCCTTGAGCGCCTGGTCACGATCGCGCGTGCCATCGCCACGCATGACCACCGCGCCACTGCCAAGCGACACACCGATATGGTCGAGGTGCATGAAACGCGGCTCGACGTATTCATGGTTCATTACCAGCAGACCTTCGTCGGAGTTGCCGTCAAAGGGTTCCTGACCGTCGATCGGGAAGAAGTGCATGCCGTCATGGTGCGAGCCCATCTGCATGCCCTGCTCGGCCCCGGTGTTGGCCACATCGAAGGCCGGATAGTCGCCGGTGATCGGCGTGCCCCAGGGCAGGATCACCTGGTAGCTGTAGCCTTCTGGAACCACGATCTCGTCCGACTCGCTGGTCGGCACGGCGGTGAAGCCGAGCAGCGGACCCGGCTCGCCGTCGCCATTGCCCGGCGCTTCATCATCATCACGGCTGCTGGAGTTGCTCAGGCAACCGGCCAGGCCCAAGCTCAGAAAGCCCAGACCGGCAGCACCGGCGCTGCCCTTGAGCAGGGTACGCCGGGCCAGGCGGGCTTCCAGTACGCTGGCAAAGGTACGGTTCTCGGTGTGGCTGAGCTGCGGCTCGTCACCGTTACCATTGTCAACGATGGTGATGTTGTTGCGAATTTCATCAGACATCCGTACTTCCCTCTACAGGCTATGGTTATGATCGGTAGAGGATGAAGTGCGCAGATGAAAGCGGGACGACTGTCCGGTGAAAGTTTGACGACGGAAAAATGACACCGGCGAGCCTGCCAGCCGGAGTCCGCAGGGCTTTCGCCTAGCCTGTTCCCGCTCCCAGAAGCGCTGCCAGCAAAGCCACCGCCAGCAGCAATGAGATGCCTTGCCACACCGCCACCGGATTGCGCTCCAGCAGTGGCACACCCGCCTTTGCCAGGCTTCCGCTGCCAGGCTGGCAAAGTGCGAAGGTGAATTCGGACAGTGCCGCGTAACGCTTGTTCGGGTCCGGCTGCAGTGCCTTTTTCAGCACCTCATCCAGCCATACCGGCAGGTCCTGGCGGTAAGCTGTCACATTGCGGTATTTCAGTCGCAGTTGCGCGGCGCGCGTGGTGGCGCTGGCCACTCCGGTGCCATAGGGCAACCTGCCGGTGAGCATCTGGTAGGTGATCACGCCCAGCGAGAACAGGTCCGAACGGGATGTACCCGCATAGCCGAGGAAATATTCCGGCGCCGAGTACTGCAGGGTACCCAGCAGTGGCGCTGCACTGTCAGCGTGCTCCATTTCATTGAGCCCGGCTACGCTGACGGAACCGAAATCGATGATCCTGACCGTGCCCGCACGGTCGATCATGATGTTCTGCGGGCGCAGGTCCTGGTGCAGCATGTCCAGCCGGTGGAATGCCCGCAGCCCCCTGGCGATCTGCTCGACGATATCGCGCACCACCTGCAGCTCCGGGGCCGGGTGATCGAGCATCCACTGGTGCAGGGTCTGGCCCTCGACGAACTCGCTGACGGTATACAGGTAGCCACGCGGACGATGCTGCGCAGCGGCCCTGAGCACATGCGGACTGTGAATCCGCCGGGCGACCCACTCCTCCAGCATCAGGCGTTCAAGATAGGCCCGGTCCCCGCGCAGGTCGATGGAAGGTACCTTCAACGCCAGGGTCTCGCCGGTATCGTTGTCGGTAGCCAGGTAGACATGGCTGCGACTGCTGGCATGCAGCTCGCGCTCGATGGTATAGCCATCGAACAGCATGCGGCTGTCCAGCAGCGGTGCTGGGGGCAGGTCCGCGAGTTGCTGGCTGTACTCGTCTGCGGTGGGTGCCGGCAACCCGTCGATACGGACCAGCTGTACCGTCAGGTTATCCCCGCTGCCCTGGCCCAGGGCATGCTCGACCATCCGCCGCGCGGCGAGGTCCAGATCGTCGTCATGCGCCGCGACCAGCGTGCGCAAGGTCACCGCATCGATGAACTCATGCACCCCGTCCGTGGTGAGAATGAACAGGTCGCCCAGCTCGACACCCAGTGACAGGTGATCGATCTCCAGGTGCGGGCCGACACCCAAGGCCCGGGCCAGATAGCTGGTATCCGCGGATATCCGCAGCCGGTGATCGGTGGTCAGCTGCTCCAGATCATCGCCGCGCAGGCGATAGATGCGTGAGTCGCCGACATGAAACAGATAAGCCGTAGCGGACTTGATGATCAGCGTGCTGAAGGTACAGACGTAACCGCGGTCGCTGTCATAGCGGTATTCGCTGCGGCGGGTCTGGGAGTACAACCAGGAGTTGGTCGCAGCCAGCACCCGCTGGGCCGACTTGCGCACCGACCAGGCGTCCGGCGTGCAGTAGTAGTCCGCCAGGAAGCCGGCTACCGCCGTCTGGCTGGCGACATGGCTGACCGCACTGGTGCTGATGCCGTCGGCCAGTGCGACCACGATGCCCTTTGAGCCCAGCTGGGGTTGCCGTGCAATGCAGGCGCCATGGAAGTCCTGGTTGATATCCTTGCACCCCCGCTCGGATGCCTGGCCGAGGGCGATCTGCAGACCTCCAGGCGAGGATGCCCGGGCGGAGTCCGCCCGGGCGTCGCAGGAACTCATACGGTCTGGCGCAGCTGGACCCGCTTGGGTGCGGTCTTGATATGCGTGGTGTACAGGGTCAGGCCGGTGAAGGCCAGTCCGCCCACCAGGTTGCCAAGCGCGGTGGGGATTTCGTTCCAGATCATGTAATCCATGACCGAGAAGTCGCCGCCCATGATCATGCCGAAGGGGAACAGGAACATGTTCACCACCGAATGCTCGAAGCCCATGTAGAAGAACAGCATGATCGGCATCCACATGGCGATCGCCTTGCCGCCGACGGTGGTGGAGATCATCGCGCCGACCACCCCCATCGACACCATCCAGTTGCACAGCATGCCGCGCAAGAAGATGGTCGCCCAGCCAGCCGCGCCGTATTCGGCATAGCCCAGGGTACGACTTTCGCCAATATGCGAGATCTTCTCCCCCACCTCACCGCCATCGATGGAAAAACCATAGGTAAAGACGAAGGCCATCATCACCGCCACTGTCAGCGCACCAGCGAAGTTGCCGAGGAACACCCAGCCCCAGTTACGCAGAATCGCTGCGGGCGTCACGCCCGGCCGCCGGTCGAGCAGCGCCAGAGGCGTCAGCATGAACACACCGGTCAGCAGGTCGAAACCCATCAGGTAGAGCATGATGAAGCCGACCGGGAACAACACCGCACCCAGCAGGGCAGAGCCGGTCTGTATGGTCACGGTAATGGCGAATACCGCCGCCAGGGCCAGGATGGCCCCTGCCATGAAGGCCCTGATCAGGGTATCGCGGGTGGACATGAACAGCTTGGACTCGCCAGCATCCACCATTTTTGACACGAATTCGCTCGGTACGAGATAGGACATGGGTTGTTTCCTTTTGCGGGTATCAGTTGGCGGCGGCGCCGTTGCCGACAGCGAGAATCTCTACCTGGTCATCCTTGAAGCGGGCAGGCCAGACGGTGAGCGACTGGTCCGGCTGCTCCAGGCATTGTCCGTCATCCAGTCGGAAGTGCTGCTTGTACAGCGGCGAGGCAACCACCAGCGCGCCGTCCAGCTGCCCGACAATGCCCCGGCCGATCACATTGGCACCTGACTGCGGGTCGCGGTTGTGGATTGCGTACAGCTGTTCGCCGCCCTGAGTCTGCGGCAGGTAGAAGAGCGCTATCTGGGTGCCGGCAAACCAGGCGACGATGCCGGAGTTGGCCACCAGCTCCTGGCGACTGCACAGCGGATGCCAGCTGGCTGCGGCGGGGTTCGATGCAAGGGTGACAGCGTTGGCCTGGCTCATCAGAGTACCTCCTCGGTTGCGGGAATCAGTGTCAGTTCGCTCGGGGTCGCCGGGCGGCGCTGGCCGCGCTCGGTAACGAAACGGATATCGGGATCGGCACCCGCGGCATTGACGAAGGTGCGAAAGCGCTTGAGTTTTTCCGGGTCCTGCAGGGCATTGGCCCACTCGCATTCATAGCGATCGATCACCAGCTGCATCTGCGCTTCCAGTTCGGCAGCCAGCCCGAGGCTGTCGTCGATGATCACCTGCTTGAGATAGTCCAGGCCGCCATCGAGGCTTTCACGCCACACCGAGGTGCGTTGCAGACGGTCGGCGGTGCGCACGTAGAACATCAGGAAGCGGTCGATGTAGCGCACCAGGGTCTGGTCATCCAGGTCGGTGGCGAACAGCTCCGCATGTCGCGGACGCATCCCGCCATTGCCGGCCACATAGAGGTTCCAGCCGCTGTCGGTGGCGATCACGCCGATATCCTTGCTCTGCGCCTCGGCGCATTCGCGGGTGCAACCGGAAACACCGAACTTGATCTTGTGCGGCGCACGCAGCCCCTTGTAGCGATGCTCCAGGTGCAGGGCCATGCCCACGCTGTCCTGCACGCCGTAGCGGCACCAGGTACTGCCGACACAGGACTTCACCGTGCGCAGGGATTTGCCATAGGCGTGGCCGGTCTCAAAGCCGGCGGCGATCAGCTCGCCCCAGATAGCCGGCAGCTCGTGCAGCTGGGCACCGAACAGGTCGATGCGCTGGCCACCGGTGATCTTGGTGTACAGGTCATACTTGCGCGCCACCTCACCCAGCACGATCAGCTTGTCAGGGGTAATCTCGCCGCCGGCGATGCGCGGCACCACCGAATAGGTGCCGTTCTTCTGCATGTTGGCCATGAAGGTGTCGTTGGTGTCCTGCAGCGGCACCAGCGCCGGGTCCATGACCGGCTCGTTCCAGCAGGAGGCCAGGATCGAGCCCACCGCCGGCTTGCAGATATCACAGCCGATGCTGCCCCGGCCATGCCGCTCCAGCAGCTCCTCGAAGCGGGTGATACCCTCGACCCGGACGATGCCGTACAGCTCCTGGCGGGTATGGGCGAAGTGCTCGCACAGGCTCTTGTCCACCGCGATGCCGCGGGCACTCAATTCATGCTCGAACACCTGCTTGAGCAGCGCACTGCAACCGCCACAGCCGGTGCCGGCCCGGGTGATAGCCTTCAACGCCCCCAGCTCGGTCACCCCGTCCGCCACCTGGCAACACACCGCTCCCTTGCTGACGTTGTGGCAGGAGCAGATGATCGCCGCATCCGGCAACGCCTCGGCACCCAGCGCCACGACACCTTCGGATTGCGGCAGAATCAGACTCGATGGGTCCTTCGGCAAACGGATACCGTTCAGCGCATACTGCAACAGGGTGTCGTAATAGCTGTTGTCGCCAACCAGTACCGCACCGAGCACCTGCTTGCCGTCCGCCGAAACCACCAGGCGCCGGTAGCTGCCGCTCAGCTCGTCGATGAACCGGTAGCTGCGAGAACCCGGCGTGACACCATGGGCATCACCGATGGAACCGACATCCACTCCCAGCAGCTTGAGCTTGGTGGACATATCGGCGCCGGTAAAAGGCTCGCAGGGTTGATCGGTCAGCTGCGCGGCAACACTGCGCGCCATGCGATAACCCGGTGCGACCAGGCCGAACACGCTGCCATTCCAGCTGGCGCACTCGCCGATCGCGTAGATATCCGCATCGTTGCTACGGCAGTACTCATCCACCACCACGCCGCCGCGCTCGGCAATGTGCAGGCCGGCCTGGCGCGCCAGTGCGTCCTGCGGACGAATCCCGGCAGAAAACACCACCAGGTCGGTCTCAAGATGCTCGCCATCGGCAAACTGCATGCGCCAGCGGCAGGACTCACCTGGCGTAATCGCCGTAGTGGCACGGGACAGGTGCACGCCCACGCCCAAGGCCTCGATCTGTGCACGCAGTGCGGCACCGCCCTGCTCGTCCAGTTGCACCGGCATCAGGCGTGGTGCGAACTCCACCACATGTGCCTGCAGGCCCAAGGACTTGAGCGCATTGGCCGCCTCCAGCCCGAGCAACCCGCCACCGACCACCACGCCGCAGCGCGCGCCCTCGGCAGCCTGGCGAATGGCATCCAGGTCTTCGAGAGTGCGGTAGACCAAGCGTGACGTACCTTCAGCGCCGGTTATCGGCGGCACGAAGGGAAAGGAGCCAGTAGCCAGAATCAACTGATCGTAGCGGGTGCGCCCATCACGGGTGACCACTTCCTTGCGTTGCCGGTCGATCTCCAGCACCGGTGTATCCAAGTGCAGATGCAGACCCGGCTGCTGATACAGTTCCGCTACCCCCAGCGCCAGCGACTCGGCATCGCGCCCGGCAAAGTACTCGGACAGATGCACGCGGTCATAAGCCCGCTGGCGTTCCTCACCGAATACATGGATTTCATAGCGAGACAGCGCGCCCAGTTCAACCAGTTGCTCGACACAGTGATGGCCGACCATGCCATTGCCGATCACCACCAGTGTTGCGCTGCGGATCGATGCGACGTTACCGCTCATACCCTTCCCCTTCAACAGTCCAACTGACCAATATCAGGAGCAGAGCAAGCCGCGTGCCAGCTAGCCGATCAGCATTGCGCCAGACAGCGCAAACGCCCATATTCAAGGGCTGTAGCGGTACCCGCCATCACCATAAGAGTGCACTGTGCCAGCATGGGAGGAGCGCATGATTGAACCACGGCGGGGCAACCCAGCGATCCGGGGAACCCGTTTTGGTGCGTCTGCCGGGCAGGTGGGGAAAATTCTTGTTTGTCATGGATAGCCGGCACGTCCCAATCGCCGCGAGGCGCGGCTCCTACAATGGGTGCGGTGTTGTCCGGCCGCAAGGGTAACAACCAGCAGTGCAGCAGGTGCCACTGGCTGCCTGCTGATCAGCTACAAGCACACGGGGCATTCAAGCATCGTCCGCCAATGGACTGGCCGCCGAAGTTGTCATCAACGGCCGCTCCCGCGGATCGGCAATGCCGATACCCAACTGCCGGAAGCGCTCCAGCACCCGCCGGTTGATTTCCCGCTGGACTCCGGAACGGGCCTTGTCGGTGCAGCGCATCTGGCCAGCCAGGGTGACCATGGAGCCATCCACCGCATCGACGCCCCAGATTTCCATATCCGCCAATATCCGCGAGGCGAACGCCGGGTCCTTGCGCAGCTCTGCGCCGATGGCCTTGAGTTCGCTGATGGCCAGGTCGATGTCGGTGTCGTAGTTGACGCTGATGCGTATGGCCGCGTTGCCGATGCCGCGGTGGGCATTGTTGACCGTGGTGACCGAACTGAACGGCACGATATGCAGAGAACCATCACCGGCGCGCAGGCGCACGGTGCGGATCGACAGGTTCTCCACAGTGCCGGACACCCCTGCCACCGTCACCGAGTCGCCGACCTGCATGGTGTTTTCCATCAGCAGGAAGATCCCGGTGATGAAGTCCTGCACCAGCTTCTGCGAGCCAAAGCCGACAGCGACACCGATGATGCTGGCACCAGCGATCAATGGTGTGGTGTTGACACCGATCTGGTTCAGCGCGGTCAGGCCGACAATCAGTGCAATCACCAGGAACAGGCCGGCACGGAGCATGGGCAGCAACGTATTGAGCCGTGCGGCACGCAACATGTCGCCCTGCTCGCGCCAGCGGGTAATGCGCCGCTCGATGGAGGAGTTGGCCACTTGCCAGACCACCAGCGCGATCGCCACGGCGACGACTATGGTGACGAATGCGGAGGCCAGGCTACTGCCAATGGTGCCAGGGGCGAACCAGTGCAGGGCATCCAGCCCCCACGCCTCCAGCAGCGCGACCAGAGTCGCTACGGTAATCACCAGCGAGACCAACCAGCGCAGCAAAGGGTAATACTGTTCGACCAGTTGGCTGCCCAGGCTGCTGCGGTTGGCGGGATTGCGCTCAGCCTGGCTGTCCTCGGTAATACCCGCCAGGCGACCCAAGGCACCGAGCGCCAGCACGGCAGCCAGGCGCCCCAGCACGATGATGGCTGCGGAAATGCCGATGAACTCGAGCAGTCTGGTGAAGCCATCCTCGATGCGCAGCGCCCAGACCACCCAGACGCCCATGATCAGCACCGCCATCAGCAGTGGCCAGACACCGGCCAGCCAGTGCCGCAGCGCCTGCAGCGCACCGTGACGGTCAGACGGACCGGCAATCCACACCGCCACCGGCTGACGGAACCGGAATACCAGGAATATCAGGTTCAGGTGCACCAGCAGGGAGGTGGTCTTGACGATCACCAACTGGGCAGCAGGATCGGTACCGAGAATGCCGAGGGCATTGCCGATCGCCACACCGAAGGTGGCAAGGACGACCAACCGGCGCGTCCAGCGGTGTATCTGTTCGGCGGCAAGGTCACCGATCTGGACGATACGCAGACTGGCATCGGCCGGTGACAGCAACAGGCGCACCACGGCCATGACCACGCGGGTGATCACATAGGCATAGATGAATTCGCGGGTCACCAGGTGGGTCCGCGCATCCAGCCCTGGTAGCAGCTGCAATACCAGCGCCGCAATGCCGAAGAACAGCCCCAATGGCAGCAAATCCAGTACGAAACTGGCCAGGGCGAAGGGCAGCCGACGCAATGCCTTCAGCTCGGATTCGACAGGTGCTGCGGCAGCCGATGCTGCGGCAGTCGATACCGCGGCTGGCGGCTCCGTACGTACCGCAGCGGGATCGAGCCACTCGGCAGGCTCCGGTGCTGCATCAACGCCGGAATCGTTGATGCCAACCTGCACCTCTTCCACGTATTCAATACCATCACGCTGGGTCTGGACCAGTGCAACGCTGTCATCCAGCGGGCGCAGCGCGGCCTGCGCCGCAGGGTCGGTGGCTTGCGGGAGGGAGGCCGATACAGCGACCGGGGCCGGTCGGCGCGACTCCGCCTGATTGGCGCTGCTCATCAGACTGCTGACGGATCTGCGCAACAGGCGGCGCAGCAGCCATTCCAGGCACAGGCCGGCACCGAATACGATGGCCAGGTCAACCAGCGTCTGCAGCAACAGCATGCGGCCGCCCTCGTTGAAGAAGGCAGCCTGGAACCAGCTGGGCAGCTCTCCCAGCGCCTGGGCAATCCGCACCAGCTGTGCGCGCAGCCCATCGGCCCAGTCGCCGACCTGATCCAGAGTGCGGGCAACCAGGCCACCGGCTTCCAGCGGCACTATGGTGCTCAGCGGCGAGTCATCCTCCACGACGGGGGCTTCGTCATCAGCCGGCACCTCACTGGCGATGGCCTCCAGCGTGCGGAGCACCTCCTCTCGCCGCTCATCATCCTGGAGGGTGTCGAGCACTTGCCGCGCCTGCTCCGGGTTCACTTCGGTCCGCTCGCCCGGCTGCGCGGATACCAGCGCAGCCGGCAGAAACAGCAGAACCAATGACAGCGCAATGAACCCGGGCAGCTTCGATCTCGGCATGATGTACGTCCTGCTCTTCAGGATGGGCCGGCAACGGCAAGATTGTGTGGGATGAATCAGCAGCGTAGCTCAATCACGCCCGGCGCGACTGGCATCCTGCAGCAGAAGCCGCTTGCTGTAATCGGTGAAATCACTCAGATGCCGGGTGATGATCGCCACGACTATCGGCAATTGCAGGGCCTGATAATCGTGCACGGCAATATTGCGAAAACCAACCATGTTCTGCAAAGGCTTGACCTGATCGGCAGCAATCCAATCCGCACTACCCAGCAGGGCAAATACATCCCGAGCGCTCTGCGGCACACCTAGCCGCTCACGACGAATCAGATGCTGCCCCATATCCAGCGCGGCCTCGCAAGCGCGCTGAATATTCAGAATCGCAGCATCCTGGCGGGTATGGTCATCAGCAAAGCTGTCAGGCTCCTTGGCGTACTCTTCATGAGCGCGCTTGACGCAGCGTTCAATGGTGGCGGCCTTGTTGATCAGTACATCATCAACCATAGATAGTCCCCGTTTTTCGAATATCCTCCAGCAGGGCCGAGCGTGCCTCGTCCAGTCTGGTTTTTTCGCCAAGAACGAAACTTTCATACAGCAACGGCCCGCTGTCTCGAACCCACAATCGCTCGCCCGTGGTGATGATGCGGTACTGCATCACAGTGGAGGCAGCCCGCAGATCCAGCAGATCGACATGGCGGTTCAGTACTTGGGCAAGCCTGCCCGACAGCGACCACAACGCCAGTGCATCGGGTGGCGCATCCGCAAGAATAGCCAGATCGACGTCGCTATCCGGCCCGGCATGACCACTAGCCTGACTGCCAAACAGGTACACCGCGGACAGGCTGGGTATAGCCTGCAGCAGGATATCAAGCACCGCTTTCGAGTTCATGGCACCCCCGGAACAATTGCCGCAACCGCATCAGCCCAAGACAATAGCCAGGCCGGCGCGAAAAGGCTGTGGCGGCGAGGCAGTAGAACAGAGTATAGGCCGCACCTGATCGTCTGCGGGACTCTCTGACCTTCTGGCCAGCCAAAATCTCGACACGTCTTCAATACCCTCCCCGATCAGGCACAAAAAATGGCCAGGAGCCATTTTTGACGCCACGCAGTGGCGGCCCGAAGGGTGGCCGCCAGAGATGGCTGGCCACAAAAAAGCCCTTGAAACCTGATGGAATCAAGGGCTGATCTTCATGCGTCTGGCGGAGAGCCAGGGATTCGAACCCTGGGTACCCTTGCGGGTACAACGGATTTCGAATCCGTCCCGTTCGACCACTCCGGCAACTCTCCAAGTCGGCGCGCATGATAGCAGCTTCGCTGCGGCCGATAAAGGGTCAAGACAGCGGAACGCCCAGTCTTTGCGCAACTTCTTCATAGGCCTCGATGACACCGCCCAGCCCCTGGCGGAAGCGGTCCTTGTCCATCTTCTTGCGGGTTTCCTTGTCCCACAGGCGGCAGCCGTCGGGACTGAATTCGTCGCCGAGAACGATCTCGCCCTTGAACAGACCGAACTCCAGCTTGAAGTCCACCAGCAGCAGGCCGGCATCATCGAACAGTTGCTTGAGGATGTCGTTGACCTTGAACGTCAGTTCGCGCATGCGCTGCAGCTGTTCGGCGCTGGCCCAGCCGAAGGTGACGACATGGGATTCGTTGATGAAGGGGTCGCCCTTGGCGTCGTCCTTGAGGAACAGCTCGAAGGTCGGCGGCAGCAGCTCCTTGCCCTCTTCGATGCCCAAGCGCTTGACCAGGCTGCCAGCGGCGTAGTTGCGCACCACACACTCGACCGGCACCATGTCCAGCTTCTTGACCAGGCATTCGGTGTCGGACAGCAGCTTGTCGAACTGGGTCGGGATGCCGGCATCCTGCAGCTTCTGCATGATGAAGGCGTTGAAGCGGTTGTTGACCATCCCCTTGCGTTCCAGCTGTTCGATCTTCTTGCCATCGAAGGCCGAGGTATCGTTGCGGAACAGCAGGATCAGGCGATCCGGATCATCGGTGGTGTAAACCGACTTGGCCTTGCCGCGATAGAGTTCAGTGCGTTTTTCCATTATCGGCTCCCGATGCAGGCAAATTGAGGTTGGGCGGTGAGCCCTGCTATGTCTTGCCAGGGCAGCCCCTGGTTCTGTACTGCCAGCCGCAACTCGCCCGACCAGCCATCCAGCACTCTGGACAGCTCGCCAAGGGCCAGCTCCGGCCTGTTGTTCTTTTCACTGATATGCGCAATGGCAACGTGCCGCAAGGTACTGATGTCGATTGCTTCGAGCAGACCGGCCGCCTGCTGATTGCTCAGGTGCCCCAGGCTACCCCCGACCCGCGCCCGCAGAAAAGGCGGATAGGGTCCGCTGGCCAGCATCTGCGGATCATAGTTGGCTTCGAGAAAAAGCGCATCCAGGCCACTGTACATTTCCACGATCAGCGGTGTGATGGTACCGGTATCAGTGAGCACGCCGAGGCGATGACTGCCACTGTCGAAGATGAACTGGCAGGGCTCGCGAGCGTCATGTGGCACCGGCACCGGGGTGACCTGGATATCGCCAATGACAAAATCTTCACCAAAGCGGATCAACTGCACCGGCAGCTCGCTATCACCGAGTGCCTGCCGGGTACCGGCGGTCATGTACACCGGCAGACCGTAGCGCTGGGCCAGTCGCTCGACCCCTTTGATATGGTCGGAGTGCTCATGGGTGACCAGGATCGCGGTCAGCTGTCGCGGGCTCAGCCCGGCCAGCGCCAGCCGCTGTTCGGTGGCGCGCAGGCTGAAGCCGC
This sequence comes from Halopseudomonas xiamenensis, assembly GCF_014219065.1. Classification (GTDB taxonomy): domain Bacteria; phylum Pseudomonadota; class Gammaproteobacteria; order Pseudomonadales; family Pseudomonadaceae; genus Halopseudomonas; species Halopseudomonas xiamenensis. Next base: position 134,314 of record NZ_JACLGO010000008.1, on the reverse strand, counting down.
AATCCACCAGCAACCGGGTACGCTGGTATTCGATCAGCGTGGCATTGCCCCGGCTGCCGCTTCCGAGGGAGCAGTAACGCACTTCGGGACCGCCCTCAGTTCAGGTTGTCGTGAATCCGCCGGAGCAGTTCCCTGGCCTGGCCGGAGTCGCTGCTGGTATCGATGCTGTCTTCCACGGTGACCTGAACCCGGTTGCCGACCGACGTCAGGCGAACCTGGGTGCGCTGGACCGCGGTAGTGTCTGCCGACTTGCCGCGACGGAACAGGCGGCCAAAGAAGCCCGGCTTGTCGTCACTGGCGCTCTGCTGCGGATTGACGTAGTACACACCGGCGCTGCGGTTGAGGTCATCGACCAGGATATCGGCCCTGGCCAGGGCCTGCCCTACCGCTGCCCAGGCACGATTGAAGTCGGTCTGCAGGGTCAGCACCGGGTTGCCGGCACCATCCTGTTCCAGTGTGCTGCGCCGCGCTGCTGGCAGCTCGTCGACGCTCGACAGTGCAGCGGAGTCCGCTTCACCGGTCTGGCTCAGATAGGTTTCCAGCTCGGCCAGCATGGCCCGCTCGAGATTGCTGTTGTCCGAGGTGGCAGGCCATTCGGCGCGCTCACTGCCCTGACTGCGCTGCATGTGCAACACCTTGATCTCACTGGTGCCGGACTGCACACCTGGCTCGACCCGCAGGCGGAAGCGCTGCTCGCCGTCGGCACGGCGGTTGAGACCCACCGCCGGCAGCAGTCGACGCACCAGCGGGTTGTCGGCATTGCTGTCGAAGGCCAGCCAACCGGTTTCCATCTCGCCCAGGGTGGCGGACTCACGGGCCACCGGCACCTGGTATTCACTCAGGAACTGGCGCACCTGGGGCCACAGGCCGGAGGGTGCGCGCTGCGCCAGCAACCAGCGTTCGCCGCCGTTCTGCTGCTGGGAAAACTCGCTGAAATCGGCGCCGACGCTCAAACCCTGCGGGCGCGGTACGCGGTATTTGCCGGTACCGCCGGCGCGGATCTCACCGGGAACCGGCAGCAGGTCGCCGATCGGCTTGCTGTCCAGTTCGGCCGGTACGGTCATGCGCGGTTCGACCACCGCAGCCTGATAGTCCGAACCGCGGTCACGGAAATACCCGTCCTCGCCAAACAGATAACCGCAGCCGCTCAGGCCAACCCCCATCACTACCAGCGTCAGTGCATTGAGCACAGGCTTCATTTGGAATTCCTTGATTGTCTGATTCCTCGGAGTCACAACAGGCCGCACTGCTGCAGGGCCTCGCGTACCGCCGGCTGGCAGCCTTCGCTGAGACTGGTCAACGGCAGGCGCAGGCCATCGGCAATCAGGCCCATTTCATATAGTGCCCATTTCACCGGAATCGGGTTGGACTCGATAAACAGCTTTTGGTGCAACGGCATGAGCATTTCGTTCAAACGGCGGGCGGTCTCGGCATCGCCGCGCAGGGCAGCGGCGCACAGGTCATGCATGGCCTTGGGAGCGACGTTGGCGGTGACCGAAATATTGCCCTTGCCGCCCAGCAGGATCAGTTCCACGGCGGTCGGGTCGTCACCGGAATAGATCGCCATGCGCCCATCGACCCGCTCGATCAGCTCGCGGGCCCGCTGCAGGTCGCCGGTGGCTTCCTTGATACCGATGATGTTATCGATATCGGCCAGCCGTACCACGGTATCCGGCAGCATGTCGCAGGCGGTGCGCCCGGGCACGTTATAGAGGATCTGCGGGATGGCCACCGCCTCGGCGATGAACTTGAAATGCTGGTACAAGCCTTCCTGGGTGGGCTTGTTGTAGTACGGGGTCACCAGCAGACAGGCGTCGGCGCCGACACTGCGCGCCGCTTCGGTCAGCTCCACAGCTTCGCTGGTGGAGTTGGCGCCGGTGCCGGCGATGACCGGAATCCGTCCGGCGACCTGGTCGACCACCCGGCGGATGACTTCCTTGTGCTCGTCCATGTCCAGCGTGGCCGACTCGCCGGAAGTGCCAACGGCGACGATGCCGTCGGTGCCCTGCTCCAGATGAAATTCGATGAGACGGTCAAGCGCCTGCCAATCCAGGTTGCCGTGCGAATCCATAGGGGTTACCAGCGCCACGAGGCTGCCTGAAATCATGCAAGGGGCTCCACAAGAAACATGTTGATCCGCAATGGTACTTTCGCCATGGATCAAGCACAAGGGACGCGGGGTTACGAGCCGGCAAACGGCGAAAAAACTGGAGGTTGAACCGCCGGCAGCAGACGGGGACAATAGGCAGCTTGCCGGCATGCCCAAGTGGCGGTCCGGCCCGGCAATCCAGTCTTCGAGGAATATTATGTCCACAGTGCCCAGCCCCCGGGAGCAATTTCTGGTGATCAATGCCATGGGGCAGCAAACCACTACCCTGGCCAGCATGCTCACCCGCCTGTGCATGGAGCAGCGCTGCCTGATCGTCAGCAGCCGCATGAGCCGGCATGGCACCTGCACCGCCCTGCTGCTGCAGGTCAGCGGCAACTGGGATGCCCTGGCAAGACTGGAGACGCTGCTGCCACCGCTGGCCAAGCGCGAGCACTTCACGCTATCCATGTATCGCAGCAGCGCGCTGGAGGAACGCCCTTCGGCGCTGCCCTACAACGTCTTCGTGACCGCGGCGCAGCGCCCCGAACTGGTCGCCGAGCTGTGCGCCTTCTTCCAGCACCTGGAAATCGACATCGAGGAAATGCTCAGTTTCACCTATATGGCCCAGCATACTGGCACCGCCATGCTGAACCTGACGCTGACCATCGCCATTCCGGTAAAGACCCAGCTCAGTTGGCTGCGCGAGCAGTTTCTCGATTTCTGCGACGAACTCAACCTGGATGCCGTGATTGAACCCTGGCGTCCGCTTCACTGATACCGATAACGAGGCTGTCATGACCATCAAAGTGGATTCCGCCCTGCCCGACTTCACAGCGCAGGCCACCAGCGACAAGGCCGTCACTCTCTCTGAGCTGGCCGGCAAAAAAGTGGTTATCTATTTCTACCCCAAGGACCACACCCCGGGCTGCACCACCGAAGGTCAGGACTTTCGTGACATGCATGAGCAGTTCCTGGCATCCGACACCCTGGTGTTCGGTGTCTCGCGCGACAGTCTGCGCACCCATGAGAACTTCCGCGCCAAGCAGGGCTTCCCGTTCGAACTGATCAGCGATGCCGATGAAAGCCTGTGCCGCCTGTTCGATGTGATCCGCCAGAAGCAGCTGTATGGCAAGCAATACGAAGGCATCGAGCGCAGTACCTTCCTGATCGACCGCGAAGGCGTGCTGCGCCGGGAATGGCGCAAGGTGAAGGTCCCCGGGCATGTTGCCGAGGTGCTGGAAGCGGCGCGCCAGTTGGGTTAGAAAATACTTCTCGGCGTACTCATCCTCGGTGTCGACCGAAGATGAGTACGCCGCCCCTACTCCGGCCCGGCCTTGCGCAGCCAGTAGTGAAACTCCCCATCCCGTTCGTCGGCGCGCAGCAATGCATGCCCGGCCAACTCGGCAAAGCGGGCGATGTCCCGCTGCGAGCCGGCGTCGGTCGCCGACAGATGCAACACCTGCCCGGCATTCATGCCATTGAGCGCCACCTTGGCGCGCAACAGCGGCAACGGACAGGCCAGGCCACGGGCATCCACCGACTGGTCAGCCTGCAATTCACTTTTTTCATCAAACATGCTTACACTCCACAACTGGCCTGCGAGTATACCCAGGGCCTTCCCAGAACAGCAGACAATCCAGGCAAAAAAGGGTTAGAGTGCGTCCATGCAATGTATCAAAGCGGTCCGAGCGCCTGTCAAAGTCCTGCTGTTTTCACTGATGGTCGTTATTGGCGTACCGGTCGGCGCCGCCGAATTCAACCTGCCGTCCCTGGGCGATACCAGCTCCTCGATTATGTCCCGCGAGCAAGAGTACCAGCTCGGTCGTGCCTGGCTGTCCATGCTGCGCGGCTCGGTGCGCACCCTGGAAGACCCGCTGCTCAAGGATTACGTCGAGGGGCACGTCTTCAGCCTGGCCGAAACCAGCCAGCTGGATGACCGGCGGCTGACCTTCGTCGCCATCGACAGCCCCCAGCTCAACGCCTTCGCCGCGCCCGGCGGGGTTATCGGGGTCAATGGCGGGCTGTTCCTGCACGCTCATAGCGAGGCCGAGTTCGCCTCGGTCATGGCCCACGAACTGGCTCACCTGTCCCAACGCCATTTTGCCCGCGGGCTGGAGCAACAACAGCAGACCCGCATCCCGCTGATGACCGCCATGCTCGCCAGTATCATCCTTGCCGCCAGCGGCGGTGGCGATGCCGGTTTCGCGGCACTGGCCTCGACCCAGGCCGCCGCCATCCAGGAGCAGCGCCGCTTCTCGCGTCAGAACGAGCAGGAAGCCGATCGTATCGGCCTGCTCAACCTCAAGGGTGCCGGTTATGATCCCAATGCCATGCCGGATATGTTTGAGCGGCTGGCCCGGCTCAGCCGTTTCAGCCAGACGCCCCCGGAATTCCTGCTGACCCACCCGGTCAGCCAGTCGCGGATCGCCGACTCGCGCAACCGTGCCGGGCAGCTCAGCAGCGACGGTCGCCGTGACAGTTTGTACTATCAGATGATGCGCGCCCGTGTGCAGCTGTTCTATGAAGACAGTCCCGGCCTGGCCGCACAACGCTTCCGTGCGCTGCTGGAGGAACATGACGGCGAACATGCCGCAGCCCGTTACGGCCTGGTACTGGCATTGATCCGCAGCGGCCAGCTGGACACCGCCGAACAGGAACTGGAACCCCTGCTGGCCGAGCATCCGGACAATATCGCCGTGCAACTGGCCCAGGTCGAACTGGACAGCAGCCGCAACCGCCTGGACCAGGCCCTGACCCGCCTCGACCAGTTACTGCGCACCCAGCCCGACAACTATCCGCTGCTCAATGCCAAGGCCGATGTGCTGTTGCGCCAGCGCGACTACCGCGCCGCAGAACAGGTCACCGATCGACTGGCACGTCTGCGCAGCGATGATCCGGATGTGTGGTATCTGGTATCGGAAATACGCGGGCTGGCCAAGAACATCCTCGGTGTGCACCAGGCTCGCGCGGAGTATTTCATGTTGGCAGGGGATCTGGACCAGGCCGAGCAGCAGCTCGACCAGGCCCTCAAGCGCGCCGGCGACAACTTCGTGATCAGCTCCCGCATCAACGCACGCAAGGATGAAATCGCGCGTCGGCGGGAGATTCTCAAGAACTTCTGAGCAGAGCCTCTGCTCAGAGCGCAGCGGTGAAGTCGAGCATCCGTTGCAGCGGACGCACCGCCGCGGGGATCAACTGCTCCGGAACCAGGATTTCATTGGTGCCCTGCTCCAGGCTCTGCAGCAGACGCGGCAGGGTATTCATCGCCATCCACGGGCAGTTGGCGCAACTGCGGCAGGTGGCGCCGTCACCGGCGGTAGGCGCATCGATCAGACGACGGTCAGGCGCAGCCTGCTGCATCTTGTAGAAGATACCCTTGTCGGTCGCCACGATGAAGGTCGGATTCGGCAACTCCTGCGTGGCCCGGATCAACTGGCTGGTGGAACCGACCACATCGGCCAGCTCGACCACCGAGGCCGGTGACTCCGGGTGCACCAGGATCGCCGCTTCCGGATACACCGCCTTGAGATCCAGCAAAGCCTTGGCCTTGAACTCCTCATGCACGATGCAAGCGCCATCCCACAGCAGCATGTCGGCCCCGGTCTGCTTCTGGATATAACCGCCCAGGTGCTTGTCCGGCGCCCACAGGATCTTCTCGCCCTTGTCCATCAGACTCTCGACGATGGGCAGCGCGCAACTGGAGGTCACCACCCAATCGGCACGCGCCTTGACCGCCGCCGAGGTATTGGCATAGACCACCACGGTGCGATCCGGGTGCTGGTCGCAAAAGGCGGAAAACTCGTCGATCGGGCAACCGATATCCAGCGAGCAGGTGGCATCCAGCGTGGGCATCAGCACCCGCTTCTCGGGACTGAGGATCTTCGCGGTTTCACCCATGAAGCGTACGCCGGCCACCACCAGGGTGGTCGCCGGATGGTTCTTGCCGAAACGGGCCATTTCCAGGGAATCGGAAACGCAGCCGCCAGTCTCCTCTGCCAGCTCCTGCAGCAGCGGATCAGTGTAGTAGTGCGCAACCAGCACGGCATCGTGCGCCTTCAGCGCCGCCGCGATGCGAGCCTTGTAATCGGACTTCTCGGCATCGGTCAGCGGGGCAGGCTGCTTTGCGGCCAGATGGGCCTGCACCAGCAACCTTTCGGAAATCTGAGACATCTAACAACCCCTCCGGGAACAGAATGGCCACATCATACCACGACCGCCGACTTGTACCGATGCGCAAGGAAAAGCCCCGGCCAAGCCAACCGGAACTATCCCCGGCGCCCCCAGTCAAGAACTACAAGCCCCCAAGAAAAACAGGTGCCCCATGTTCACATACGTCCCCGGCCTGTTCTATGCGCCACGCAGCACCTGGCAGCGCATCCATGACAGCGTTGAACACAGCCCCTACGGCTTCATCCCGGTACTTCTGATCGGCTCGCTGATTCCCGCCCTGTGCGTCTACTATGGCAGCAGCGTGGCCGGCTGGGCGCTGTTCGGCTCGGAGAAGCGCCACTTCCTCAGCAGCACCAGTGCCTCCCTGCTGGCAGTCGCGGTCTGGCTGGCCTTTGTCACCAATGCCATCGTCATGGGCTATATCGTGCGTTGGGTACTGTTTCGCACACCGTTCCGCCCTTCCGCGCTGCATGGTATCGCCTTCGCCACCTTCCTCTCGGTGCCCTTCATGCTGGCCGGGCTGGCCGCCCTGTATCCCGAGCGCTGGCTGGTGCTGCTGGTACTGCCGATAGCAGCGGCGTTCTCCGCCCTGCAGCTGTATTTCGGCTTGCCGCACTTCATGCGTCTGCATCAGGACAAGGCCTACTTCTATGGTGCCTGCATCATCGGTGCCGGCATGCTGGCCATCGTCAGCATTGGCGTGTTCTACCTGGAAAGCTGGCGTGCGGTCTCCCCGCCCGGTGAATACCAGGGTATCGAGGAACAGCGCGACCAGCAGCGACTACCCTGACCGATCAGCCGGGCAATCACGCAGGAACAGCAGCAGATCGACCTCTTCCGGCTTGAGCCAGCGCCGCCGGCTCCGGCCGGCACTCCAGCGGATATTGCCGAGATCAGCATCCAGGAACGCCTCGATGATCGCCGGATGGATATAGCATTTGCGACATACCGCCGGCGTATTGCCCAACTGCCCGGCCACCTCCTTCACCACCTCGACCACCGCCTGCTTGCTCGGCGCCTGCCCCTCGGCCAGTCTGTCCCGCAGGCAGGCCAGCGCCAGCACACTGCCGGCCCAGGTGCGATAGTCCTTGGCGGTGAAGTCCGCCCCGGTCAGCTCCCGCAGGCAGGCATTGATATCCGATGAGCTGATCGCACACGGCTGACCATCATCGCCCAGATACTGGAACAGGTGCTGGCCTGGCAGCTCGCGGCAACGACGCAGGATCCTGGCCAGACGGGGGTGGCGCAGACTCACCTGCTGCTCTATACCGCTCTTGCCACGAAACTGGAAACGGATATTATCCCCGCGCACCTTCACATGACGGTTGCGCAAGGTAGTCAGGCCGTAGGATTTGTTGTGTCGGGTATATTCCGGATTACCGACCCGGATGCAGGTTTCATCCAGCAGCATGATCACTCCGGCAACCACCCGGTCGCGACTGAGGCTGCGGGCTCTCAAGCGCCGGTCCAACTCCCGACGCAAGCGCGGCAGCGCGTTGCCGAAAGCCAGCAGACGATCATACTTGGCGGTATCACGGATTTCCCGCCAGAGCGGGTGATAGCGGTATTGCTTGCGGCCCCGGTCATCGCGTCCGGTGGCCTGCAGGTGGCCCAATGGATCAGTGCAGATCCACACCTCACGGTAGGCCGGAGGAATGGCCAGCGAATCGAGACGGGCGATGATCTGGCGGTCGCCTATGCGCTGCCCCTTCTCATCGAAATAGACAGCTTTACCCTTGACGATGGTACGGCCGTAGCCTGGCGTATTGTCGGTGACGTAGTGAAGCGCCGGCGGGCAACTGGTGGCGGCCGCCACGGCAGCTGGCGCCGGCTTCATGTAGGCTATGCCGCGTCAGCTGCGGGCACGCTCGGCGTCGCGCAGCATCTTCACCTGGTCATGGTTGCGCAGCACGCCATCATACTGGCGCTGCACCACATCGCGGATATCGGCGGGCAATGTCTTTTCCAGCGCCTTGCGATAGCTCTTCTTGGCCACATCCTCGCCACGCTCGCACTCGTTGAGTATCGCCTCATCATTCTTGCCGGTAACCAGCGACTTGAGGTCTACCCAGCGGCGATGCAGGTCTCCGGCCACACTGGTGCTGTCCTCGGGGTCGCCGCCCAGGCGAATGACGATCGCCTGCAGCTCCTGAGCCGCCTGCGCGCACTCGGTGGAACGCTGGGTAAACAGGGTTTTCAATTCCGGCCGCTTGATGTCCTCGGCGCAAACGCGAAAGCCTTCCTCACCATCCTTGCAGGTTTCGATCAGGTCGTTCAGGGTGGAAATCACTTCTTTCGAATCGGTGCTCATGAAGTAGCTCCTACGGGTATTGCAAGTGAGTGGTAAACAAGGGACCGTAGCGCCGGAACGGTGGTTCAACCTAATTTCACCAGCAGCACACTGCACACCGGGCCGGCCGGCATCGAACGCATCGGGGCGCAAAGGTCATGACGGGAGCGGGAGGTATCAAACCAAAAACGAGCAGCCGAACAGAAGCTGCAACGATTCGACAGGAAAATACCGGGGTGTGCTTAAGCTTGTGAACAGGGCGGCCTGCCGGCCAGAATGCCGCATTTGCGGCAAGAGATGGTGGGTCGTGTAGGATTCGAACCTACGACCAATTGGTTAAAAGCCAACTGCTCTACCAACTGAGCTAACGACCCGTTGGATGCGCGATATCTTACTGATTTGAATAAGAAACTCAAGAAATTTTTTTATTTTTTTGCAGGCCGGTGCCGTTACTGCAAGGCATTCAGCTCACGCCGCGCCAGCTGGGCTGCGGACGCATCGGGGTGCTTGCTGAGGACTTCCTGATAAAGCTGTACAGCCTTGTCCCGGTTGCCCAGCCGCCGCTCCACTTCCGCGAGCTTGTACAGTGCGTCAGCCTCCTTGCGGTGTCCGGCATACTGGCTGATGACCTTGGCAAAAGCCTGCCCGGCGGAATCCAGGTCCGCCTGTACCAGATACACCTCGCCCAGCCAGTACTGGGCATTGCCGGCGTACTCGCTGTTGGGGTAACGCCGCAGAAAGGCATTGAAAGCCATTTCCGCCTTTTCGAAGTCCCTCGCCTTGACCTGGTCGAAGGCAGCTTCATACAGCAGTTTTTCCCGCGCCGGGTCGGCGGGCTGCTCGCCAGCCTGATCGGCACGCTCGCCATTGGGCGCTGGCGTTATCGGCGGCAGGCTGTGCTCGCCGGCAGATCCGTTCGGCCTGGTCGGCGCAGACGAACCTGTGGAAATCATGGAAAGTCGGCGATCAAGATCCTGATAGCGATCAAGCTGATCCTTTTCCAACTTCTTCAGTCGATGCTCCTGCTCTTCCAGCAGGCCGCGCAGCATGGAGACTTCCTGCTGCATCTGATACAGCTGTTGCATGAGCTGGCCTTCCATTGAAAGGCCAGCCGAGGAAGATCGGGTATCAGGCAGCGACTGGGCCTGCGCCTGCGGGTAGTTGCGGGCATTGTTGCCCGAACTGCCTTCCATTACCGGAACCTGAGCCAGTGCCGCAGCCGGCAATAGCAGACAACCCAGTACGAATCCCTGATACCCTTTCATGCGACCTCTTACTTACGCAGTTCTACGCGACGGTTCTGGGCCCAGGCTTCTTCGCTGGAACCAGTGGCGGCCGGCTTTTCCTCACCGTAGGAGATCAGCTCCAGTTGAGCAGGAGACACGCCCTGCAGAACCAGGTAACGCTGAACGGCAGCGGCACGACGCTCACCCAGAGCCATGTTGTACTCGCGAGTACCACGCTCGTCGGTGTGGCCTTCCAGCGCTACGCGGTTGCCTTGGGCCTTGAGGTCCTTGGAATGTACATCCAGGGCGCGCATGGCTTCAGGCTTCAGCTCGGAGCTGTCGAACTCGAAGTAGAAAGTGGTGATGGCGCGCAGGGCCGCTTCTTCGCTGCTGACACTGCTGCCAGAAGTGGAAGAAGTGGAGCTGCCATAGCCAGCGTTCGGGTCGACTGCACCTGTGCCAGCTGCATCACCGCCCTTGGAAGAACAACCAACCACAACGCCGAAAGCGACAACCAGTGCTGCAAACTTGCCGAACTTGATAACTTCCATCATAGACTCCTGATAAACCCCGTATGGTTTAGTATTGGTATACCCTATGGCAGGTATGGGGACCATGATGGTACGCGCAGGTCTGTGAACTTCGTCGGAATCTCCGACCGTGCACGACCATTGGTCGAAACCAGCATAAGTACACCCCGTCCCTGTTGACGGGTAGCGTAAATTAACATAGTGCCGTTAGGTGCGACAGTAGGCGACTCATCCAACGACGTTTCTGTTAAAACTTTCAGATTGCCCCTTTCCAGATCCTGAGTTGCAATATGAAAATTCCGGTAGCCATCCTGGCGATGGACCATGACCATGGTCCGCCCATCAACTGACAGTTTGGCATTGGCATTATAGTTGCCGACAAAGGTCAGGCGTTCTGTAGTGCCGCTATTCAAGTTCTGCTTGTATATCTGTGGCCGCCCCCCGCGATCGGAGGTGAACACCAGCGTATTGTTGTCCAGCCAGGTCGGCTCGGTATCAATCGCATAGTGGTTGGTTACCCGGCGCATCTGCTTGCTATCCATATCCATGACGTAAATTTCCGGGTTGCCGTCACGTGACAGGACAAATGCCAGGCGCTTTCCATCCGGTGACCAGGCCGGGGCACCGTTCAGACCCTCAAAACTGGTGATACGCTCACGCCGACCGGTCTGGATGTAATGCACGAAGATTTCCGGGCGTCGCGATTCGAACGAAACATAGGCGATACGCTGCCCATCCGGGGCGTAGGACGGCGTCAAGATCGGCTCCCGCGATTGCAACAGGGTAACCGTACGCGCACCATCGTAATCCGCACGCTGCAGAGTATAGCGGATATTGTCAGCGGAGAAACGCTCGGCAGCCACATACAGCAGCTTGGTGCTGAAGGCGCCCTTGATACCGGTGATATGCTCGAACACCTCGTCGCTGACCCGGTGGGCCATATCGCGCAATTGGTTCTGGGTGCCGCTGACAGTGCGTGACAGCAGAACCTGTTCCCGCGCCACATTGTACAGGTGGTATTGCACCTGATAGCCCTCGGCGCTGCCGGTTACCTGCCCGGCCAGCACATACTCCACACCCAGCATCTTCCAGTCCCGCGGGAATATCTCCTCGGCGCGGGTGGGATGGCTGAGCATGTTTTCCCGGGCAAAGGGCTGGAACATGCCGGAGTTGCGCAGATCATTGCCGGTGATTTCAGCCAGGTCCTCGGCCAGCGGGGTACTGCCCTGCCAGCCGAAGGGGACTACCGCAATAGGCGTGGCCCGGTCGCTGCCCCGGGTGATTTCGATGGCCTCCTGGGCCAGGGCGACCTGAGCCAGCAGCAGCATGGCAGCACATGTCAGCCAGTACTTCATTGTGTTCATCAAAATGCCAAATCCTCTGGTTTGAAGCGCAAGGTACGCTGTCTGTACAAACGATCGAAGGTTGCCGGACTTTCCCTGGACAGCTGTTGCATTTCCGGAATGCGACCCACATTCCGTACCGCCTGCAGTGCCGACTGGTCAAAACCGGCGTCACCACTGGAGCGCAGGATGACCGCATCGGTGATATCACCCGATGGCAGCATGCTGATGCGTACTTCGACGACCATGCCATTACGCGCGGTAGGCGGACGTCGCCATTGCTCGCTGACGTAACGGCGGATAACGTCATCATAGCTGGCGGCCACTTCATCACCCACCTGGTCGGCCTGTGCCCGCTGGTACTGTGTCTCGCTGGCCAGCAGGTCGGCCAGCGCCTTGGCCTTGGCTTCCTCCTGCTCGCGCTTGAGCCGGGCCACACGATCGGCCTCCGCCTTCTTGGCCGCCTCATCGGCCTTGCGCTTCTCTTCCGCTGCGCGGCGCCTGGCTTCCTCTTCCTTGCGTTTAGCCTCTTCCTCGGCCGCCTTGCGCTTGGCTGCTTCCTCGGCGGCCTTCTTCGCCGCCTCTTCTTCAGCCAGCTTCTTCGCTGCGTCAGCCTTGCGCTTGGCCTCCTCCGCCTTCTGCCTTTCGACCTGCTCAGCCTGCCGACGTTCCTCAGCTGCCTTGTCTTCCGCTGCCTTGGCCGCGGCTGTGGCTGCGGCGGCCTGGCGCTCCTGCTCGGCGGCAGCACGGCGCGCCGCCTCCTGCTCCTGTTGCTGCTTCTCCTGCTGGCGCTGCAACTCCTCGGCCTCATGCCGCTGGGCCGCGGTACGCTCGGCTTCGCCGGCGATCTTCTGATCGGTCTGGGTGGTTGCCGGGCTCTTCGAGTTCAGCTGTACCAGAGTGGCTTGCACGATCGGCTTGGCCGGCTCGAACTGCGGCGCCGTGCTGAATGACACGAACAGCAGGAGCAGCACCAGCAGGTGCAGCCCCAGCGCTTTGATCACCGGCGCGGTGAGACGATCCTGGCGCGATTCCGGCATAGGCTTGTTCTTCACGGGGCCTCGGTGATCAGGCCGACGTTGGGCACGCCCGCCTGCTGCAGAGAGGCCATGGCGGTAACCACGACGCCATAGTTCACATCGCGGTCACCACGGATGTACACCAGGGTATCCGGGCGGGCACGCATGATCTTGGTCACGCCGTCGGTCATCTGCTCCAGGGACACGGCGGTATCGCTCTGGTTCTCGGTATCCACCGTTTCGCCCAGGTTCCAGTAATAGGTGCCGTCGGCCAGCACCGACAGTGTCAGCACCTGCTGGTTAGAATCCGACGGCAGTACCTCGCTGGCAACCTGCGGCAGGTCGACCTTCACGCCCTGGTTGAGCATCGGCGCGGTCACCATGAAAATCACCAGCAACACCAGCATCACGTCGATATAGGGGACGACGTTCATCTCCGCTACTGGCTTGCGCTTCGGACGTCTGCCTCTGGCTTGCATGCTCACTCCCCTTCGCTGGCGTGCACGCGGCGATGCAGGATGCTGGAGAATTCGTCGGCGAAGGTATAGTAATGACCGATCAGCGTCTCCGAGCGGGCCGAGAAGCGGTTATAGGCGATAACGGCGGGAATCGCAGCGAACAGACCGATCGCGGTGGCGATCAGCGCCTCGGCAATCCCCGGTGCGACGGTGGCCAGGGTGGCCTGTTGCACGGTAGCCAGCCCGCGGAAGGAGTTCATGATCCCCCAAACGGTACCGAACAGGCCGATATAGGGGCTGGTGGAGCCGACGGTAGCGAGGAACGGCAAATGCTGATCGAGCTTTTCCTCTTCCCGCGAGATCGCCACCCGCATGGCACGCTGTACCGCCTCCATCACTGCCTCCGGTTCCATTCCCGGTTGCTGGCGCATACGCGAGAATTCCTTGAAGCCGGCGCGGAATATCTGCTCCAGGCCGGAATCCGGGTCGGGGTTGCCAGTCACCTGGCGGTACAGTTTGGACAGGTCGATACCGGACCAGAAGCGATCCTCGAAATCATCCAGGGTTTTCTTCGCCGCACGGATAACCGCGCTGCGCTGGAAAATCAGCACCCAGGAGGCGACGGACGCCGCCAGCAGCGTCAGCATGACCAGCTGCACCAGAACACTGGCACCGCTTATCAGGTGCCACATCGACATTTGATCAGCTTGCACTCTTTGCCACTCCTTGCTCTTGCTTCTCTTGGCGACCCTGCATCAGCGCGAAGGCGCTGCTCAGGTCCGCTGGAATAATTCTGGGCTTGTAACGATCGGCACTGACACAGGCCACCAGTACTTCCCCCTCACACAACAACACACCGTCTGCCCGTCGCACCTGCTGAGCGAAGCGGACACTCGCGCGCTTGAGTTCCAAGACAGCGGCACTCACCACAAGTTCATCGTCCAGGCGCGCCGGCGCGTGGTAACGAGCGCTTACCGAATGGACGACAAAGATGATGTTTTCGCGTTGCAGCGCGCTCTGATCAAACCCCAGGGAACGAACCAGCTCGGTGCGGGCACGCTCCATGAACTTCAGATAATTGACGTAATAGACAATGCCGCCGGCATCGGTATCCTCGAAGTAGACTCGGGCCTTCAGCGCGAATGGCTGCCCTGGAATGTCAGCCGGCATAATGTAGAGCCAAGTTGGTGGTTTGCATAGCGGGAGTAGCCTCCAAATTGAAAATATTTTTGACTGAGGCGACGCTGCCAGCGGCCCGGGTCACGGGCTGAACAGATCGCCGGCCTGCTGCGCCATGTTCGCCGGCAGATTCAGGCCAAAATGCAGATAAGCATGCCGGGTGACCACGCGGCCACGCGGCGTGCGCATGATGAAGCCCTGCTGGATCAGGAACGGCTCCAACACATCCTCGATGGTATGGCGCTCCTCGCTGATCGCCGCAGCCAGGCTGTCGACACCCACCGGGCCACCATCGAACTTGTCGATCATCGCCAGCAGCAGGCGGCGGTCCATATGATCGAAGCCCTGGGCATCCACATCCAGCAGGTCCAGCGCCTTGTCGGCGATCTCCTGGCTGATACTGCCCTGCCCGCGCACCTCGGCATAGTCACGCACCCGGCGCAGCAGGCGGTTGGCGATCCGTGGCGTACCACGGGAGCGGCGGGCGATCTCGAAGGCGCCCTCAGGCTGGATTTTCAGCCCGAGGATACCGGCGGAGCGGGAGACGATGGTGGCCAGGTCCTCGGTACCGTAGAACTCCAGGCGCTGGACGATACCGAAACGATCACGCAGCGGGTTGGTCAGCATGCCGGCACGGGTGGTGGCACCGACCAGGGTAAACGGGGGCAGGTCGAGCTTGATCGAACGCGCGGCCGGGCCTTCGCCGATCATGATATCGAGCTGGTAGTCCTCCATCGCCGGGTAGAGAATTTCCTCCACCACCGGCGACAGTCGGTGAATCTCATCGACAAACAGCACATCGCCGGCTTCCAGGCTGGTCAGCATCGCCGCCAGGTCCCCTGCCCGCTCCAGCACCGGCCCCGAGGTGCTCTTGATCTTCACGCCCATTTCCTGGGCGATGATGTTGGCCAATGTGGTCTTGCCCAGGCCGGGCGGGCCGAAGATCAGCACATGGTCCAGCGCCTCGCTGCGCCCCCTGGCCGCCGCCATGAACAGCTCCATCTGCTCGCGCACTGCAGGCTGGCCGATATAGTCGGCCAGACGATACGGGCGAATGGCCCGATCAATGATTTCTTCCTGCTGCCGGGGCGCGGCGGCAATCAAACGATCTTCTTCCAGCATGGGGCTTCCGTGGTGCTTCGGTTGATGGGTGACCAATGGGGGAATTAAACCATGCCCTTGAGGGCACGGCGAATCAACTCTTCACTGCCGAGCCCGTCTTCCTTGATCGCGGCCACGGCGCGACTGGCCTCCTGCGGCTTGTAGCCCAGGGCGATCAGCGCGCTGACCGCATCGGCTGTAGCGGAGCTGGCGGCCGGTGCGGCACTGCCCGCAGCTATCGGCACAGTCACCCCGGGCAGCGTTTCCCAGGCCTTGAACTTGCCCTTGAGTTCGACCAGCAACCGCTCGGCGGTTTTTTTGCCGACCCCCGGCACGCGCGTCAGCGCACTGGTATCCTCGGCGTGCACGGCACTGATAAGCTCGTCCACTTCCAGCCCGGACATCAACGCCAGGGCCAGCTTCGGCCCCACACCATTGAGCCGGATCAGTTCGCGGAACAGCTCGCGATCACGCTTCTCAGCGAAGCCATACAGCAGTTGGGCATCCTCACGCACCACCAGATGGGTATGCAGGGTGGTTTTCTCCCCCACTGCCGGCAAGCGGTAGAAGGTGCTCATGGGCGCGTCCACCTCGTAGCCCACGCCATTCACATCCAGCAGGATGTGCGGCGGTTGTTTTTCCAGCAGAATTCCGCTGAGTCGACCTATCATCTCGTTCGCTCCCTAACGTCGCCGCATGCGGCCGCTGCGCAACCCGATCAATGCCCCTGCACCCACCTGCTCCTTGAGCCCGCTGGAATGGGTATGGCACAAGGCGATGGCCAGGGCATCGGCGGCATCGGCCTGGGGCGTGCCGGACAATCCCAGCAGTTGGGTGACCATGTGTTGTACCTGGACCTTGTCCGCCGCCCCGGTGCCCACCACCGCCTGCTTTACCTGACGAGCGGTATATTCATGCACCTGCAGCCCCGCGTGCACGGCAGCGACAATCGCCGCGCCGCGGGCCTGACCCAGCTTGAGGGCAGAGTCGGGGTTGCGCGCCATGAATACCTGCTCGATGCTCAGCACCTGCGGCTGGTAGTTGCCGATCAGCTCACTGAGATTGTCGAAGATCTGCTTCAGCCGCTCCGGAAACGGCCCATCGCCCAGCCGGATGCAACCGGAGGTGACGTACTCACAGCCATGGCGGCCCTCCCGGACAATGCCGAAGCCGGTGATACGTGAGCCTGGATCTATACCGAGAATCAGCGCCATAGTTTCAATTGTCCTGTGCCTGACATGCAAAAGGGAGGCACCGCCTCCCTTTTACCGAGTGCGTCGAAAGGGCCGGTCACTCCATCTGTGCCAGCACGTCATCCGGGATATCGGCATTGGAATAGACGTTCTGCACGTCATCCAGATCTTCCAGCATGTCGACCAAGCGTATCACCTTCTGGGCGGTCTCCAGGTCCAGGGCCGTGGTGGTCGAGGGAATCATGCTGATTTCCGCCGCCTCGCTGGGAAAACCGGCCGCTTCCAGGGCGTCCTTGACCGTGCCGAAATCCTCGAAGGCGGTAAACACATCGAAAGAGCCGTCTTCGTTACCGACCACATCCTCGGCGCCTGCTTCCAACGCGGCTTCCATCAGGGCATCCTCATCAACGCCCGGCGCATAGCTGATCTGCCCCCGACGGGTGAACAGATAGGCCACCGAGCCATCGGTACCCAGATTGCCACCACATTTGCTGAAGGCATGGCGCACTTCGCTGACGGTGCGATTGCGGTTGTCGGTCATCACCTCGACCAGTACCGCCACACCACCGGAGCCGTAACCCTCGTAGGTCAGCTCTTCCATGTTGTCGGCATCGTTGCTGCCGGCACCGCGGGCGATGGCCCGGTCGATGGTATCGCGGGTCATGTTGGCGGTCAGCGCCTTGTCCACCGCTGCACGCAGCCGCGGATTGTCCGCCGGCACCGGGCCGCCGAGCTTGGCAGCGACCGTCAGTTCACGGATCAGCTTGGTGAAGATCTTGCCCCGCTTGGCGTCCTGGGCCGCCTTGCGATGCTTGATATTGGCCCATTTGGAATGACCAGCCATAGAAACCTCCTGACAACAATCATCTTCTACTGCAACATCTGCGCCCTGGCCTGGATTGCCACGTCGGCGATGCCGACTCGCAATGACGGTGAGTGATAAGGCCCCGTCGCTGCCCGCCCAACCTCACTCTCCATAGCCCCACCTCTCGTCATTGCGAGGGCCGCAGGCCCGCGGCAATCCATGGGCCTGCCGGCAGCGCCTTATTCGACCTTCGGCTGCTCACGCAGGCGAATGTTCAGCTCACGCAACGCCTTGGCATCCACCGCACCCGGCGCCTGGGTCATGACGCAGGCCGCGCTCTGGGTTTTCGGGAAGGCGATGACTTCACGGATGGACTGCGCGCCGGTCACCAGCATCACCAGGCGATCCAGACCAAAGGCCAGGCCACCGTGCGGCGGCGCACCGTACTTCAGCGCATCGAGCAGGAAGCCGAACTTCTCCTGCTGCTCCTCGGCGCTGATGCCGAGGATATCGAATACCGTCTGCTGCATTTCCTTGCGGTGGATACGGATCGAGCCGCCACCCAGCTCGGTACCATTGAGCACCATGTCGTAGGCGCGCGACAGCGCGGCACCGGGGTTGGCCTGCAGCTCTTCCGGGGTGCACTTGGGCGCGGTGAACGGATGGTGTAGCGCACTGAGACTACCGTCGTCGTTTTCCTCGAACATCGGGAAGTCGACCACCCACAGCGGCGCCCATTCACAGGTCAGCAACTCCAGGTCATGGCCCAGCCTGATGCGCAGGGCACCCAGCGCCTCGGAGACGATCTTCGCCTTGTCCGCACCGAAGAACACGATATCGCCATCCACCGCGCCGACGCGGTCGAGGATGATCTCGAGGTTGGCCTCGGGAATGAACTTGACGATCGGCGACTGCAGGCCTTCGACACCCTTGGCGCGCTCGTTGACCTTGATATAGGCCAGGCCCTTGGCACCATAGATACCGACGAACTTGGTGTAGTCGTCGATCTGCTTGCGCGGCATGGCGGCGCCACCGGGTACCCGCAGTGCGGCCACGCGGCCCTTGGGATCGCTGGCCGGGCCACTGAACACCTTGAAGTCGACCTCAGTCAGTTGATCGGCGACATCCACCAGTTCCAGCGGGTTGCGCAGGTCCGGCTTGTCCGAGCCATAGCGGCGCATGGCCTCTTCGAAACTCATGTGCGGGAAGTCGCCCAGCTCCACATCCAGCACTTCCTTGAACAGACCGCGGATCATGCCTTCGGTCAGCCCCATGATGTCCTGCTCATCGAGGAAACTGGTCTCGATATCGATCTGGGTGAATTCCGGCTGGCGGTCGGCACGCAGGTCTTCGTCACGGAAGCACTTGGCGATCTGGTAGTAGCGGTCGAAGCCGGAGACCATCAGCAACTGCTTGAACAGCTGCGGCGACTGCGGCAGGGCGAAGAAGCTGCCGGGATGGGTGCGGCTGGGTACCAGGTAGTCACGGGCACCCTCGGGGGTGGCACGGGTCAGGATCGGCGTTTCCACGTCGAGGAAGCCATTGTCGTCCAGGTAGCGGCGGATGCTGCTGGTGATCCGCGAACGCAGCTTCAGTTTGGCGGCCATCTCCGGGCGACGCAGGTCGATGAAGCGATAGCGCAGGCGGGTTTCCTCGCCGACATCGGAATACTCGTCCAGCGGGAACGGCGGGGTCTCGGCCTGGTTCAGCACTTCCAGCTCGTAACCCAGCACCTCGATCGCACCGGAGGCCATGTTCGGGTTGACCGCACCAGCCGGGCGCAGGCGCACCTTGCCACGCACCTTGACCACGTACTCGCTGCGCACCCGGTCGGCCAGGGCGAAGGTCTCTTCGCGATCCGGGTCGAACACCACCTGGGCCAGACCCTCACGGTCACGAATATCGAGGAAGATCACCCCACCATGGTCGCGGCGGCGGTGGACCCAGCCGCAGAGTGTAACTTCCTGGTCCGCCAGTGTTTCGTTCAACTGGCCGCAATAGTGGGTACGCATCATGAGTGTGGAATCCTGTTGTCGACAGAGCAGCTGCGTCCTGGCCAATCGCCTTGGCCCATCCGTCAGCGCGGATAGATAAAAGCGCCATAATATACCCGAAGTGACCACCGGCAGGCGAGCATTGCCAGCGCAATGCCACGCCCAGCGCAAAGACGCCCATAGACAACCACAATGCCGGTGATTGGCAAACAGGGCTTGAGCCCGGCCGGGCACGGCATATACTGGATGGACATTTTCGCTTCGATCGTGGAGACAGACATGAAGATTGATATCGGTATCAGCCAGAAGGATCGCGAACAAATTGCCAAGGGCCTGTCCCTGCTGCTGGCGGATACCTATACCCTGTACCTGAAGACCCACAACTTCCACTGGAACGTCAAGGGCCCGATGTTCCAGACCCTGCATACCATGTTCGAGACCCAGTACAACGAGCTGGCACTGGCCGTCGACGATATTGCCGAGCGCATCCGCACCCTGGGTTTCCCCGCTCCGGGCACCTACAAGGCCTTCGCCGAGCTGAGCTCGATCAAGGAAGAGGAAGGCGTGCCGGATGCTACCGACATGATCCGCCTGCTGGTCGAGGGCCAGGAAGCCTGTGCCCGCACCGCTCGCGAAGCCTTCCCGGCCTGCGAGAAAGCCAGTGACGAGCCCAGCGCCGACTTGCTGACCCAGCGCATGCAGGCCCATGAAAAGACCGCCTGGATGCTGCGCAGCCTGCTGGAAAAGTAAGACCCTGCGGGGCGGATGATCATCCGCCCCCTCCCTTTCTGCCATCCTCTTTGTGACGGCAACGATTTCGGGTTAGAGTGCGCTCCCGGTCGTCGCACAAGCACGCCGGAATCACGTCAAAGATACCGTTGCAACAGGATGAATCGCTTTGAATAGTATCCGTTATCTTCATTTGGTCATTGGTCTTGCAGCCTTGCTGTGCGGCCTGTATTTCAGCATCCCCTTCTTCACCCAGAACGGCCTCCTCGATCTATCGGCAATCACCGCCATGCTGTTGGGATTGGTCAACATCCAGCAGTTCAGCAACAACTTCGCCAGCCGCTCCGGAGTACGCAGCGCCCTGGCCATGCTCGGCTCGCTGCTCCTACTGGTAGGCGCCCTGACACCCCTGGCCGTCCTGCTGGTCAGCCCCATGGCCGGCCCGTTGCTGACAGTAGCGGTTGGTATCAGCATCGCCGGCGTTTGCCTGTTTGCCGTACTTACCCTCACCAGCATGCTGTCCCGCCCGGGCGGCAGTCGCCACCTCGGCAGCAGCCCGCGGGAAACGGGCACGGTCAAGTGGTTCAACACCAGCAAGGGCTTCGGCTTCATCTCCCGGGATCAGGGTGAAGATGTATTCGTGCACTTTCGCGCCATCCGTGGCGAGGGCCATCGTGTGCTGGAAGAAGGCCAGCGCGTGGAGTTCGTCGTCGCGCGCCGCGAGAAAGGCCTGCAGGCCGAGGACGTCGAACCCCTCGACTGAACAGCGAGCCGATGGATCAATAATGGGGCGGGGGCTGATCGTCCTCCGCTTCCCCCGGCATGGATGCCGCCAGGTCGGCCTGCCGACGCGCCAACAACTCCAGCGCCCGCTGCAATCTCTCCAGCTCCAACTCCTGACGACTCACCACATCGTTCAACGCCTGTATGGTGTCATCCTGGAAAGCCAGCCGGGTTTCCAACTCGTCCATCCTGTTTACCAGCTCGTCACTCATCGACTGAACCGCTCCGCATAGGTGAAGTTGGCTGTCAACACTGCCTGCAAACGGCTGACACACTCATTCAATTGTTCTTCGCCATAGGCTACTGGCGGCAACTTGCCCCACACTGGTGCAGGCCATGCCGGGTCCTCCCGATAACGAACAATATGATGAATATGCAACTGACTGACCATATTGCCTAATGCGGCGACATTGATCTTGTGCGCAGCAAAACCATCTTTCAGGGCCTCGGCCAGCCAGCAGGACTCATTCAACAACTGAACTCTATCCTCTTGATCCAATTGGAATATTTCAGTGACATCCTCCCTGCGCGGCACCAGGATGAACCAAGGGAATTGACGGTCATTCATCAGCAGGAGAGTGCTTAACTCGAAGTCTCCTATCCAAATGCCATCATTGACGAGCTGTGAATGAAGATTGAACATATGCAGATCCTTGGAAGATAGCTGTTTGGTTATAAAGACAGGGCAAGAGCATGATGCATATCAAGGGAAACAGCGACTGGCTGTGCTACGCTTGTGAGCAATAATAATACATCAAGCGTTCGAAGAAGACGCTATGACATGAATGCGCATGAACACCCGCATTCAACTGGCGGCTTTCGCGTTTGCGACTTTGATGCTTTACTCAATGCGATACGCAATTCAAAGAATCCGCTTGACGATAGTGAATAGACCAGAGCGCACGTTCTTTTACTGGAAGGAGCAAATAATATGAAAAATGCTGTCAAATGGAGTTCTGTTGCCCTGGCTGTGGCCATGGCGAACGGTCTCATCGCCACTCAAGCTGTCGCGCAGGGTGAAGGCTTCGTCGAAGGTGCCTCCGCCACTCTGAGCAACCGCACCGGCTACTTCAACCGCGACTTCAGGAACAATGCCGCCGGCCAGAGCAAGGCCGAAGAAACGGCCACCGGTTTCGTCCTCGACTTCCGCTCCGGCTATACCCAGGGCAACATCGGCCTGGGCGCCGACGTCATGGCACTGGCCGGCATCAAGCTGGACAGCGGTCGCGGTCGCGCCGGCACTGGCCTGCTGCCGATCGACAATGACGGTTCCGTGCCGGACGAGTACTCCGAGATCCGCGGTGCAGTAAAGGCTAACATCGCCGGTGATACCGTGCTGCGCTACGGCTTCCACATGCTGGAAAACCCGATCCTCAATTACGAGGACTCGCGCCTGCTGCCCAGCCACTACTTCGGCTACAGCATCACCAATACTTCCATCGATGGCCTGATGCTCGAAGCAGGCCGCATGACCGACCGTGGCGATATGGACGGCTCTTCCCAATTTGATGGCCCCTATCGTCATTCCAGCCTTAACATCGACCACGACAAGGTGACCTACCTGGGTGGTACCTATGCGTTCACCGACAACCTCAGCGCCTCGCTGTATACTTCTAAGTCGGAAGACCTGTGGAAGCGTCATTATGCCGGCCTCACTCATGTCTGGGACTTCGGCAATGGTCTGGACCTGACTACCGACCTGTCCCACTATCAGACCTCCGATGATTCACCTGCAGCGGCAGTCAACGCCGACACCGGGCTACCAGCCGACTATGACAACAAGGCTACCTCCCTGGCCTTCACTCTTGGTGCTGGCTTCCACGATTTCACTGTGGCCTATCAGCGCATGGGCGGCGATGCCGGCTTCGCCTATGACGACTACAGCATCTATCTGGCCAACTCGGTGCAGGTCGTCGACTTCAACGCCAAGGACGAGCGTTCCTGGCAGGCTCGCTATGACTACGACCTCGAAGGCGTGGGCATCCCTGGGCTGACCTTCATGACCCGCTATATCAAGGGCAACAACATCGATGCGCCGGCTGGCGTCAGCGATTCGCGCTGGGAGCGCGACACCGAGATCCGCTACACCCTGCAGAGCGGCTTCTTCCAGGGTATCGACCTGGTATGGCGCAACGCGACCGTACGCCAGGACAGCCTGCTGGACGGTGGCGACATCGACGAGAACCGCCTGTACGCATCCTACACCTGGAACCTGCTCTAAGCGGCTCCAGCGCAGCGATGCAGAAAAACCCGGCTCCGGCCGGGTTTTTCATGTCTGGACGCACCTGCACCATACCCACCCACGAGGCCAGCGGTTGCCGCCGTCGACGACCACCTTGCCAGGCTATACGCCGCATGGGGACGAACGTACAATAAGCCCCATTCTCCGATCATCGATTCCAGGACGTTCTGCACCCATGCGTACCAGCCAGTATCTTATTTCCACCCTCAAGGAAACCCCCGCCGATGCGGCCGTGGTCAGCCACCAGTTGATGCTGCGCGCCGGCATGATCCGCCGGATCGCCTCCGGCCTGTATACCTGGCTGCCGATGGGGCTGCGTGTACTGCGCAAGGCCGAGGCTGTGGTCCGCGATGAAATGAACAAGGCCGGCGCACTTGAAGTGCTGATGCCAGCCATCCAGCCTGCAGAGTTGTGGCAGGAGTCGGGCCGCTGGGAAGAATACGGCCCCGAACTGCTGCGCCTGAAGGATCGTCATGATCGCGAGTTCTGCGTGGGACCGACCCATGAGGAAGTGGTTACCGAGCTGGCACGCAACGAAATCACCAGTTACAAGCAGTTGCCGCTGAACCTGTACCAGATCCAGACCAAGTTCCGTGACGAGATCCGGCCGCGTTTCGGCCTGATGCGCGCACGCGAGTTCCTGATGAAGGATGCCTACTCCTTCCATCTGGACCAACCGTCCATGCAACAGACCTACGACACCATGTACCAGGCCTATTGCAACGTCTTCAGCCGGCTGGGCCTGGAATACCGCCCGGTCGTGGCCGACAACGGCTCCATTGGTGGCGAAGGCTCCCATGAGTTCCATGTGCTCGCCGAATCCGGTGAGGACGCTATCGTATTTTCCGACTCGGGCAGCTATGCCGCCAATATCGAAAAGGCCAGCGCCCAGCCGCCCCAAGGCGAGCGCCCCGCTCCCGCCCAGGACAAGACACTGGTCGACACCCCGGACCAGCGCACCATCGAGGCGGTGTGTGAACTGCTGGGCCTGCCCGCAGAGCGCACCGTCAAGTCGCTGATCGTGCTCGGCGCCGCCGAAGAGGGCAAGCCGCAGCCGCTGGTGGCCCTGATACTGCGTGGCGATCATGAACTGAACGAGATTAAGGCCGAGAACCATCCGGCGATCCAGGCGCCGCTGACCTTCGCCAGCGAAGCACAGATCGAACAGGCACTCGGTTGCAAGCCCGGCTCCATCGGTCCGGTGGGCATGAACATCAAGGTCATCGCCGATCACAGCGCTGCCCATCTGGCGGATTTCGTCTGTGGCGCCAACCAGGACGGCAAGCACTTCGTTGGGGTGAACTGGGAACGCGATGCGCGTTTTGACGAAGTGGCCGACCTGCGCAACGTGGTGGAAGGCGATATCAGCCCGGATGGCAACGGCACCCTGGTGATCAAGCGCGGTATCGAGGTGGGGCATATCTTCCAGCTCGGCCGCAAGTACAGCGAAGCCATGCAGTGCACCGTCCTCAACGAGCAGGGCAAGACCTCCACCCTGCTGATGGGTTGCTACGGTATCGGTGTGTCCCGCGTGGTCGCTGCTGCCATCGAGCAGAACCATGACCAGCGCGGCATTCTCTGGCCGGACGCCCTGGCGCCCTTCCAGGTGGCCCTGGTGCCGATGAAGATGGAAAGCTCCGAAGCGGTGCGCAACGCTACCGAACAGCTGTATCAGCAATTGCAGCAGGCCGGCGTCGAAGTGCTGCTGGACGACCGCGACAAGAAGGTCAGCCCCGGCGTCAAGTTCGCCGACATGGACCTGATCGGCATCCCCCACCGCGTGGTCATCAGCGACCGCGGCCTCGCCGAAGGCCAACTGGAGTACAAATACCGTCGGGACCAGGAGGCCAGCAATGTGCCGGCGGCCGACATGCTCGACTTCCTGCTCCAGCGCACGGGTCGCCAATGACCACCAATAGCATGCGGCAGCCTGTGCTGCCGTGGCTGCTCTGGCTGTGTGCCGGCCTCACCTTGAGCGCCTGCAGCAACCAGCAGCCACAGCCTCCCGGGGCGGTGACGGTGCGGGTCGAACGCACCCTGGTCAGCCACAACCTGCGCATCGATGCCGGCGAGCAACTGGTGCTGACCTCGCCCCAGCGCACTGTCCGGATCACCGAGCAGCAGCTGCACCAGGTCACCGAGTTCGATGCCGCGGACCGGCCGGTCAACAGTCATGAGAGTTATCAGGCCGTACCATGGGATACCCAGCCAGTCACCCTGATCGCCGAAGGCAAACGCTTCTCCCTGCTGACCGATCATGACGGCATGCTGCGTCTGAACCTGCTGGACGAGCAGTTCATCGAGCTGGACTTCGAGAGCCTGCGGGTAGTCCAGCTGGTGGCCCGGGCCACGCCCACGGTGGTCGCCGAACAGAACCTGCTGGTCAGCCGCGAGCTGCGGGCGGTACTGCAGGAAGCGGTCACGCTGGTGCATGACAGCCTCGAGGAAAGCGATGTCGAACAGTGGGTCTACCGGGTCCGGCGCCTGAACGAGCTGGGCCTGAACGAGGAGTCCACACAGTTGGAAAACATGCTGATCCTGCTGACGGTGGGCGACCCCGAACTGCAGGCCGAATTCACCCACGCCCTGGAACACAGCGAACGACCCTGACATGCCGCGCAACACATGGATGGTGTTCTGCCTCACCCTGAGCCTTGCGCCTGCGGCGGTGGCAATCAATCAGAGCCAGCCGGTCGATCCCGAGCTGCGGGCACTGCTGATGCAGGCAGTGTCCCAGGCCGACAGCTTTGCCGACGCCTTCGATGCCCAGGTCTGGCTACTGGACATGTCCACCCGGCTGCGACGCTATATCCCCGATGAGCAGGAGCGCCTGCGCTTCCTGCGCCTGGTACACCGCGAGGCCCGCCACGCCGGTCTGAAACCCGACCTGGTGCTGGCGGTAATCCATGTGGAAAGCCTGTTCGACCGCTACGCCCTGTCCCGCGTCGGCGCCCAGGGCATCATGCAGGTGATGCCGTTCTGGAAAGCCGAGCTGGGCCGACCGGAAGACAATCTCATCGACCTGGCGACCAACCTGCGCTATGGCTGCACCATCCTCAAATACTACCTCGACCTGGAAAAAGGCGACCTGCGCCGCGCCCTGGCCCGCTACAACGGCAGCCTGGGCAGTCACCGTTATCCGGACAAGGTGCAGGATTACTGGTATCGGTATTGGTATGTGAGGGAGTAGCTCCCCCCTCTCCCCCGGCCCCTCTCCCGCAAGGGGCGAGGGGTGACTCGCGCTGGGGCGTGCGTGTTTATCCTGAGCATTCCGTGGCGCTGCTGAACACGCTGCGGGGCACATCGCACCAAGCACGGAGTCGTTAAATGGAGTGAGTCATAAACCAGGGGTTTTTCACCAACGGTTCAAGCAGGAGATGCACAACATATCCGGCGCGAGTCACCCCTCGCCCCTTGCGGGGCGAAAGCGGGAAAAGCGAAGCACTGCTTCGCCCGCTTGAGCGCCCTGAGCTCTGCGAAGGGCCGGGGCGCGGAGCGGGGGCCGGGGGAGAGGGGGAAAGCAGCCCCACTCACTCCAACAACACCAACAAACTCCGCTCGGTCTGCGGCCCCGGCAAACTATGCTGCAACTCACCCTGCGGGTTGAATACATAGGTGGTCGGCAGTACCTGCGGACGCTCCAGGCCAAGGCTGTCGGCAAAGTCCTGACCCATCACCGCGAATTGGATGTCCATCTTCTGTGCCAGCGCAAGCAACGCATCACCGCTGACCCCATCGTAGTTGACCCCCAGCACAGTGACCTCAGGGCGCTCCGCCAGGCGGTTGAACTCCGGCAGCTCATGCAGGCAGGGCGCGCACCATTCAGCCCAGTAGTTCACCACCACCCACTGATCCTGCAGATCCGCATGGCTCAACGAATTGCCCTGATGATCCAACCACTGTTGCTCGCTACAGCCACCCAGGGCCAGAATGACAGCCAACATACCACCGCAGAACCACGCCTTCATGATGCCTCCTCGGTCTTGAGCCCGGCCTTGCCATCCTCGCTCAGCCAGCTTTTCACACTGCCGGCCATGATCCGCTGACGGCAGCCTTCCAACTCGGTCAGCGCCTCGCGCAGCGGCGGGTACCAGCTGTCTCCGCCCTGCAGCGACAGGGGTAGCGAGGCTACCGCCGGTAGCGACTCCGGCAGTTCCTCCAGCAGCGTGGAGAGTTCCAGCAAATCAAGGTCACGGCTCAGTACATAGCCACCCTGCTGGGCGCGGGTGATGATCTGCCGGCTTTCCAGCCATTCGGTCAACTGCAGCCAGAGATCCTCGGGCATGGCCCAGCCTGCGGTGTTAACCCTGGCCAGGTCGACAGTATGGCCATTCTTCTGCGCCTGCAGAAACACCCGCAGCAATGCCAACAGGCTGACCAGCCACGGATAGGCCACCCGCTGCCAGGCGGCACTGCTGCCCAGGTTGCACACCAGTTCGGCGCCGAACAGGATGATCATCCAGGCGACATAGATCCACAGCAGGAACAACGGGAAGGTGGCAAAAGCACCGTAGATCAGCTGGAAGCTGGGAAACAATGCGACATACAGCGCGAAGCAGGCCTTGGCGCCCTCGAACAGCAACGCCACCAGCACTCCGCCGGCGAAGCCATGCTTGAACCGCACCCGGGTGTTGGGTACCGCGACGAAGATCAGGGTAAAGGCCGCGATGCTCAGCAGCAGCGGCAGCCAGCCCAGCAGTTGCTTCCACGCCGAGGCCAGCACCGCGTCACCGGACAGGAAGGACAGGGAAGCCAGGTAGGTACTGACCACGAACCCGGCACCCAGCAGCAGCGGCCCCAGGCTCAGCACCGCCCAGTACAACAGGAAACTGGACAGCCCACGCCGGGGCCGGCGGATGCGCCATATGGCGTTGAAGGATTTCTCGATATTCAGCAGCATCATGAACGCAGTCACCATCAACACCGCCACGCCGATACCGGTCAGTTGCCGGGCCTGCTGGGAAAACTCACTGAGATATTCGCGCAATGCCGCTCCGGTCGAGGGCACGAAGTTGTCGAAGATGAACGCCTCGATCTGCCCTCCCACCTGGTTGAACGCCGGTATCGCCGCCAGCATCGCATAGGTGACGGTCATCACCGGCACCACCGCGAACAGCGTGGTATAGGTCAGTGCAGCGGCATTCTTCGGGCAATTATCCTCGCCGAAGCGGCGCAGCAGATAACGACAGAAATACACCAACTGTTGGATTCGACGCGGCATTAAGGCTCCCTTGGTTCCCTGACAGCCAGTGCTTTAATGCTTAGAATAGCGGTCATGCCCCGCCCAAGCCACCGGCTTGACGGACCCTACCGGATCTGAATGGAGATTGCCATGTCCCGGGTATGCATCTATCACAACCCCCGCTGCTCCAAATCGCGCCAGGCGTTGGCCCTGCTCGAACAACAGGGCGAGGAGCTGGAAGTCATCCACTACATCGACACTCCGCCGGACAGCGCCACGCTCAGCGCCCTGTTGCAACAGCTCGGGCTCGGCGCCCGGGATCTGATGCGCAAGGGCGAGGATACCTACAAGGAGTTGAAACTGGACAACCCCGACCTCAGCGAAGCGGAACTGGTCCAGGCCATGGTCGACTATCCGCGCCTGATCGAGCGTCCCATCGTCATCCGCGACGGCAAGGCGATCATCGCCCGGCCGCCGGAAAAGGTACTGGAGCTGTACGCATGAGTGATCCCTACGTTCTGGTGTTGTACTACAGCCACAACGGCGCCACTGCCAAGATGGCCCGACTGATTGCCGAAGGTATCGAGCAGGCCGGCCTGGAGGCGCGCCTGCGTACCGTCCCCAAGGTATCCCCCGAGACACGCGCCAGCGCCCCTAAAGTACCCGACAGCGGCGCTATCTACTGTACCGAAGACGACCTGAAGAACTGCTCGGCGCTGGTGCTTGGCAGCCCAACCCGCTTCGGCAACATGGCCGCACCGCTGAAGTATTTCATCGACGGCACCAGCAGCCTGTGGCTGTCGGGCAGCCTGTCCGGCAAGCCGGCGGCGGTGTTCACCACCACCGCCAGCCTGCACGGTGGCCAGGAAAGCACCCTGCTGTCGATGCAGCTACCCCTGCTGCACCACGGCATGTTGCTGGTCGGGCTGCCCTACAGCGAAAGCGCGCTGACCGAGACCCGTGGCGGCGGTACGCCCTACGGCGCCAGCCATCTGGCCGGCAGCGATGGCGCGCGCCCGCTGGACGGGCATGAAACCACGCTGTGCCGAGCCCTCGGCAAGCGGGTGGCCACGGTCACCCGTCAGCTGCTGGCCGGAGCCGCCCATGTCCCGAGCTGACAAACCACTGCCACCCCTGCACTACCTGGAGCCACGCATACGCCTGAGCCGCCTGCTCGCGGCGCTGGGCTATGCCGGTCTGCTGCTGTGCCTGTTCATCTACAACGCCTTCATCGCCAACCTGCATGGCGCCAACCCGCTGGTGATTCTCGGCGTGTTGCTGGTGCCACTGCTGATCTTCCTGCCGGGCATCGCCAGCGGCAACGTACGCGCCCACGCCTGGCTGTGCTTCGCCATCAACCTGTACTTCATCTATGGCGTGCAGAGCTGCTTCGTACCGGGCAAGCAGCTGTATGGCGGAGTATTGGTGGGTACCAGCGTGCTGTACTTCATCGCCGCGCTGGGCTATGTGCGCTGGAGCTTCCAGGCGCAGAGAGTGCGGGCGGCAGCTACCAGCCCATCACCCGCTTGACAAAGGGAATGGTCAGTCGATGCTGGGCCTGCAGCGATGCCTGGTCCAGCTGTTCGAGCGCGGCGAACAGTTCGTTCATGCCACGGGCACCGCGGCTGAGAATATAGCGTGCCACCTCATCGGGCAGTTGCAGGCCACGGCGTTCCGCGCGCATCTTGAGCATCTGCTGTTTGCCCTCGTCATCCAGTGCCTGCAGCTGGAACACCAGCCCCCAACCCAGGCGTGACGCCAGGTCCGGCAGCTGCAGGCCGAGGCCCCGGGGCGCTGCGCTGGCCGACATCAGCATTCGCCCCTGGCGCTGCTGGATGCGGTTGTACAGATGAAATACTGCCTCTTCCCAGTCGGCCTGGCCAGCCAGCAGTTCCAGATCGTCCAGACATAACAGGTCGAGTTCTTCCATGCCATCCAGCAGCAGCGGACCATGCTCCAGTACCTCGCGCAGCGGCAGGTACATGGCCACCGCGCCCGCCTCGGCCATGCGGTGACAGGCCGCCTGCAGCAGGTGCGAGCGCCCGCTGCCCGGGGCGCCCCACAGATAGATGCAGCGCTCGGCCGGGATGTGCGACGGATCGGCCAGCTCCTGCAAGGCAGCCAGCACAGTGGCGTTGGCACCGGCGAAATAATTATCGAAGGTGGCTTCATCCCTGAGCTTGATACCCAGGGGAAGCTGAATAGGTTGGCCTGCGGACATCAGTTGCGCTCCGCCTTGTCATCTGCACTGCCGCGCATCGACCGTCCTTACCCGCGCCAGCGAAAGTAGAGTGTCGGCAAGGCCGGAGTCGGCGGCTGCACCGGCTGCACCTGCTCCGGCAGCGCTGCCTCCGGCTCGTCGGCACTGCCGGCAGCGTCGGCTGGCAGATGGTCGATGGCCAGTTCCCCCTCGATATCGGCAAATCCATCGTCAGCCGGGACTGTCGGCGTCATATCGAGTGCGGGCTCCGGCTCGACAACCGGCTCAGGCTCCGGCGGCGGCTCGGGAATGCGCTGCAAGCGCATGTCCAGGTTGAGCATGCGCTCCAGCTGCGCCTCGCTGCCGGGGAAGCTGACCTGCAGCAGCACGGTATCGCCATCGATCGCCAGCAGCCTGGGCTGCTGCTGGGTGCCCAGTTGCCGCAGCATGCGCAGCAGACCGGAGTAGGCTGCGACGCTGTCGATACCTTCGACCTGCAGTTGCCAGCCGGACAGCTCGCCACCGGCAGCCGTCCCGGCGGGAATCGCATACTGCTCGAATACCGCATCGGCCAGGCGCCGCATCAGCTCGTCGGCGGCCTGTTCAGCGGTCCCGCTGATGCGCCCGGAGTCACGCTGGTCGTTGAGCCACAATGTCCAGTTCAGGGTGGTCTGCTCATCCTCTCCGGCAATGGTCAGGGCCAGGGTGCCCTCCGCCGGATAGCGTTCACTGGCCTCGAGCAGCTCCTGCTGGCTGGCCTGGCGAATCAGCTCTTCGCTGACCAGCGCCATGTCCTGCAGGTCACCCAGCGGAAAACTCAGCGCCACCGCCCGATGCTGTGCCGCCTGCTTGAGACGCAGCGCCCAGGGCGCCACCGGATTCAGCGTCCGATCACCCAGCTCGCCGGTTTCCACCGCCCACAGCACTATTCCCGGCCGATTGCGACCCAGCGCAGGCTGATCGGCGTCCCTGAGCACCCTGCCCACCGCGTCAGGCTCGAACTCGATACGCAGTTGGCCGCCCTCGGCCGAGCCTATCCGCCGCATCAACTCCTGCGGCGTCTGCAATGCAGTGGCGATAGCCGGACGCTGCAGGTCCACCTTGTTACCGGCCAGGCGCTGCAACATCACGGTAGCGGCCTCACGCATGGCCTCGTCGCGGCTCTGGCCCTCTTCCTGGACCAGGCGCACCTGGTAGAGATCATCCAGCACCGCCGCCGCAACGGGTAGCGACGCCAGGGCGGCAGTGCACAACAGGAGCGCGCGGACTCTTTGCTTGAAACGCATGGGTAATTCCACCATCTGGTGTCTGCTGCCTGCCCCGAAGCGGCCATGAAACAGCGTCATAAAGCGCATACATTAAACAAGCGCCGCAGCGCCGGCAACCGCGGCCGGCCAAAGTCGCCCGGGCATGGTCGCGGCGGCCATGAATTTGCTACACTAGCGCGCTATATCGCGACAGCCTCAAGCCAGGCCAATCGCCTCCTCTTCTGATCACTCGAGACCCACGCATGAGCAGCCAAACGCCCTCCAAGCCTTCCATCAGTTACAAGGACGCCGGTGTCGATATCGACGCAGGCAACGCGCTGGTCGATCGCATCAAGCACGTCGCCAAACGCACCGCCCGCCCGGAAGTCATGGGCGGCCTGGGCGGCTTCGGCGCGCTGTGCGAGATCCCGGCGGGCTACCGGCAGCCGGTGCTGGTATCCGGCACCGATGGCGTCGGCACCAAGCTGCGCCTGGCGATGGACCTGGCCAGGCATGACCAGATCGGTATCGACCTGGTGGCCATGTGCGTCAATGACCTGGTGGTGTGTGGCGCCGAGCCGCTGTTCTTCCTCGACTACTACGCCACCGGCAAGCTGAATGTCGACGTCGCCGCCCAGGTGGTGACCGGCATCGGTGCTGGCTGCGAGCTGGCCGGCTGCGCCCTGGTCGGTGGCGAGACCGCCGAGATGCCCGGCATGTACGAAGGTGACGACTACGACCTGGCCGGTTTCTGCGTCGGCGTGGTGGAGAAGTCCGAGATCATCGATGGCAGCAAGGTGCAGCCCGGCGACGTGCTGCTGGCCCTGCCGTCCTCCGGCCCGCATTCCAACGGCTATTCGCTGATCCGCAAGATCATCGAGGTCGCCGGTGTCGATATCAATACCGTGCAACTGGACGGCCAGCCGCTGACCGACCTGCTGATGGCGCCGACCCGCATCTACGTCAAGGCACTGCTGCAACTGATCAAGCAGACCGGCGCGGTCAAGGCCATGGCTCACATCACCGGCGGCGGCCTGCTGGAGAACATTCCGCGCGTGCTGCCCGACAACGCCAGCGCCAGCATCGACCTGAGCAGCTGGCAACGCCCAGCCGTGTTCGACTGGCTGCAACAACAGGGCAACGTGGATGAAACCGAAATGCACCGCGTGCTCAACTGCGGCGTCGGCATGGTCATCTGCGTCGCTGCCGATCAGGCTGACCAGGCCCTGCAGGTACTGCAACAGGCCGGCGAACAACCCTGGATCATCGGCAGCATCGAGCAGGCCGATACCAGCGGCGAGGCTGTCGTACTGCGTAACGGCCGCTGATACGTGAGTTGCCGCACCGTCATACTGATTTCCGGGTCAGGCAGCAACCTGCAGGCCTTCATCGACAGCCTGCATCCGCAGCAGGCCAATATCGTCGCGGTGATCTCCAACCGCGCCGATGCCTATGGGCTGGAGCGGGCCGCGCGGGCCGGCATTGCCACCGAGGTACTGGATCATCGCGACTTCCCGGACCGGGCCAGCTATGACCAGGCGCTGGCCGCGTTGATCGACGCCCACACCCCCGAACTGGTGATCCTGGCCGGCTTCATGCGCATCCTCACCCCCGGCTTCGTCGCCCGCTATCATGGGCGGCTGCTGAATATCCACCCTTCGCTGTTGCCCAAGTACACCGGCCTGCATACCCACCGGCGGGCGCTGGAGGCGGGCGACTGCGAGCACGGCGCCACCGTGCACTTCGTCACCGAGGAGCTGGACGGCGGCCCGGCGATCATGCAATCGCACGTGCCGGTACTGGTCGATGACACCGCCGACAGCCTGGCCGAGCGCGTGCGCGAGACCGAGCACAGACTCTACCCGCAGGCTGCTATGCTGTACATCAGTGGCCGCCTGCGGCTGGTGGATGGTCACGCCTGCCTGGATGGCAACGCCATCGCACCCTGTGGCCTCAGGCTGGATCAATTCGAAACAGACATGCGAGGTCACCGCAATGACTGACAGCAGTTCGCTCTTGTTCCGCCGTCCTGGCCGCTGGTTGGCCGTCGCCGCGCTGAGCCTGGCCAGCAGCCTGACCATGGCCCAGGAACTGGTGCCCTTTACCGCCAGCTACGCCGCCGACATGAAGAATATCCCGGTCAACGGCGAAGCCACCCATAGCTTGCAGGCCAATGCCGATGGCACCTGGCAGTTGGCATTCCATGCCAGCATGTTCGTCGCTAGGCTGACCGAAGAGAGCGTACTGAAGCTGGAGAACGACCAGTTGGTCCCCCTCAACTACCGCTACGAGCGCAAGGGCCTTGGGCGCGGTCGAGTGACGACCCAGAGCTTCGACTGGGACGCAGGGTTGGTCAGCGGCGAACACAAGAAGGATGCCTTCAGCCTGCCAACCGAGCCCGGTCTGCTGGACAAGACCACCTATCAACTGGCTCTGCAACGTGATCTGGTCGCCGGCAAGAAGGAAATGACCTACCGCGTAGTGGATGGCGATGAGGTCGAGCAGTACCAGTTCCGCGTGGTCGGCGAACAGCGCGT
The DNA here is from genome assembly GCF_014219065.1 of Halopseudomonas xiamenensis. Classification (GTDB taxonomy): domain Bacteria; phylum Pseudomonadota; class Gammaproteobacteria; order Pseudomonadales; family Pseudomonadaceae; genus Halopseudomonas; species Halopseudomonas xiamenensis. Next base: position 99,997 of record NZ_JACLGO010000008.1, on the reverse strand, counting down.
CACCACCCGTAATGGCCAGTTCGATGCGGTTGAGGTCGAACGCGTGCGCGAACCCGGCGCCAAGCGCGAAACCACCCTGTGGTTCGCCAAGGACTGGCACTACCTGCTGGTGCGCCTGAGCCAGGTGGAGACCGACGGCCAGCATTACCAGATCGTACTCAAGGAAGCGACTCTGAATGGCGAGCCGGTGGTGGGCAAGCCAGTCAGGAGTAACTGAGCAGGCCTGCAGCCAGGCACCGGCGGTTCCGGTGGCTGCCAGTTCGCTGGCGTAGCGCAGGGGCGCTACACCCCCGGTTCGGGTTGTCGCGTCCCTGCGCGACGACGGGCCAGCACGGATACTGCAGGCAAACGAAAAAGGCGCCACGATCGGCGCCTTCTTCATATCAGCCATGCTCTCAGCCGATGAACTTCCCACCTGCCTCAGCACGCTTGACCAGGCCAGCCGCGGGCTTCCAGAACTCACCCTGGCGCTCTTCCAGCTCACGGATCTGTTGCAGTACCACATCCAGCCCCAGGCTATCGGCATAAGCCATGGGTCCGCCACGCTCGGCGGGGAAGCCGTAGCCGAAACGGTAAACGCGGTCGATATCCTCGGCACTCTCGGCAAAACCCTCGTCGAGAATCCGCGCGCCCTCATTGACCAGCGCCAGGATGCAGCGCTGCACGATTTCCTCGTCAGCCACATCGCGCTGGGTATAGCCCGCTTCTTCAGCTACTTCACGGGCCATCATGTCGGTTTCCGGATCATGGATGGCCTGGCGGCTACCCGGCTCGTAACGGTAGAAGCCATGACCACTCTTCTGGCCGAAACGCTCCATCTCGCACAGTCGGTTGTCCAGCCACACGATCGGCTCACCACGACCGAGGCCGGCCAGCTGGCGGGAGCGCCAGCCCAGGTCCACACCCACCACGTCATACATGCGGTACGGGCCCATGGCCATGCCGAAGCCCTGCAGCGCCTGGTCCACCTGCCACGGCGTAGCGCCTTCGAGCACCACCTCGCGGGACTGACGTGAATACATGGACAGCATGCGGTTGCCGATAAAGCCGTGGCAGTTGCCGGCCAGTACCGCTTCCTTGCCGATCTTCTTGCCGACCGCCAGGCAGGCATCCAGCACGTCCTGGGCAGTGGCCTTGCCACGCACCACTTCGAGCAGCTTCATGATATGCGCGGGGCTGAAGAAGTGCAGGCCCAGCACCTGGGCCGGACGCTGGGTCGCCGAAGCAATCTCGTCGATATCCAGATAGGAAGTGTTGGTGGCCAGGATGGCCGATGGCTTCACCGCTTTGTCCAGCTCGGCAAAGATGGTTTTCTTCAGGTCCATGTTCTCGTAGACGGCTTCGACTACCAGATCCATGTCCGCCAGGTCGGCGTACTGCTGCGTGGTGGAAATCCGCTGCACACGCGCCTGGGCTTCGGCCTCGTCGAAGCGCTGTTGGGCCACCGAGCGCTTGTAGACGTTGGCGATCTCGACCAGCCCCTTGTCCAGCATCTCGGCATTCACGTCCAGCCAGACCACCGGATAACCGGCGTTGACGAAATTCATGACGATGCCTCGACCCATGGTGCCAGCACCAATCACACCTACCTTTTTGATGTCCTCGAACGAAGCCATAGCAGCCCTTCTCCACAGTGTGTATTTATCGGAAATCGAATGGAGCAATACAGTACGAAAAAGCCGCGCCGAATAAAAACGAAACCCGCTGATGATGGGCATTCACAGTATGAATATTCCCCACTCCCCCCTTCAGCGAGAATTCTCCTATTTCGTCATTGCGAACCGCAAAGCGGTGAAGCAATCCACAAGCACGATGTCCCCCGGCCAGCACTGCATGGCCTGCCCCGATGGATTGCCACGCCCTACGGGCTCGCAATGACGGACGGAGTTGGACCAGACCGCGCTATGATGGATACGGTTTTCCCTAATCGTTTCAGTCGCTTACAATACCAGCCCGCAGTATCGGATATCCCGGTTCTCCATTGCTATAAGTCGTTCAATGTTCAGATCCTGTCGCCGTACCCTACTGGTTGTTCTTGCCTGCCTGTTCTGTCTTCCACCCTCTCTGGCCGCCGCGCCGGCCACCTTCGAAGCCGCCAAGGTGCAGGCCCGCCAGCAGGTCTACCATGACCGCAACGAGCATGGCAGCTTCTACTGTGGCTGCACCTGGGAATGGGCCGGGCGCTCCGGCGGCGTGGTGGATCACGCCAGTTGCGGCTACCAGACCCGTGCCCAGCCCAACCGCGCCAGCCGCATTGAGTGGGAACACATAGTGCCGGCATCGCTGTTCGGCCAGCAGCGCCAATGCTGGCAACAGGGCGGACGCAGCAACTGCAAGAACAGCGATCCGGCGTTCAATATCATGGAAGCCGACCTGCATAACCTGACTCCGGCCATCGGCGAAACCAATGCCGACCGCAGCAACTTCCGCTTCGGCATGCTGCCGGGTACGCCCTATCGGCATGGCCAGTGCGACTTCAAGGTGGAGTTCTCCGAGCGGGTGGTCGAGCCCCGCGACCAGGTCAAGGGTCAGATCGCCAGGGTCTGGTTCTACATGCATGACCGCTATGATCTGAACATGTCCAGCCAGCAGCAGCGGCTGTTGATGGCCTGGCACAACCAGCACCCGCCCACGAGCTGGGAACACGAGCGGGATCGACGCATCAGCCGGTTGATGGGGCACGGCAACCCCTTCGTCAGTGGCGAGCGGCAGTGGACGCTGAATCACCGCAACAGCGGCGATGGCCTGGTCAGCACCGCCAGACCGGCCGCCAGCGCACCGCGCAGCAGCGACATCCCGCAGGCAACCGCCACGCGTATCATCGGCAACCGCAACAGCAAGCTCTATCACCTGCCAGCCGGTTGCCCCGGTTACGCCCAGGTAGCGCAGAGGAATATCGTCTGGTTCGACAGCGAGACCGAGGCCCAGGCCAGTGGTTATCGCAAGGCGGGCAACTGCCGGTGAGGCAGGGAGAAGGGCTGCAAGCTACTCATCCGCCACCTTCTCCCCCACATCCTTGCCTTCGACCGAGGCATGCTCGATGGCCGCATTCAGCTCGGCGCCCAATAGCAGCACGGCAGCACTGATATAGAAATACAGCAGCAGGACGATGATGGCGCCAATGCTGCCGTAGGTCGCGTTGTAGTTGGCGAAGTTCTGCACATAGATGCCAAAGCCTATCGAAGCGGCAAGCCAGACGATCACCGCTATTACCGAGCCCGGGGTGATGAAGCGGAACTCCTGCTTCACATCCGGTGTGGCGTAATAGATCAGCGCCACCGCCAGCATCAGCAGCAGGATCGCCACCGGCCAGCGCAGCCAGGCCCAGATGACCACCAGCACCTGCTCCAGGCCGATCTGCGCCGCCAGCCATGTCATCACCTGCGGCCCCAGGGTCATGAAGCCGGCCGCCAGCAACAGCATGACAGCGATACCGATGGTATACAGCACCGACAGCAGGAACAGCTTCCAGCTGGGGCGCCCCTCCTCCACGCGGTAAGCCTTGTTCATCGCGTTCATCAGCGAGCGTACGCCAATCGAGGCGGTCCACAGCGCCAGCAGTATGCCGAACGACAGCAGCCCGCCCTGGCTCTGCTGCAACTGATCGATCACCGGGTTGACCTGGTCCAGCGCGATCGGCGGCAGCACCAATGCTGCCTGCTCGCGCAGCCAGTCGAAGAAATCGGGTAGATGCAGAAAGCCCAGCATGGCCATGAGAAACAGCACGAAGGGAAAGATCGAAAACAGCGCCCGATACGCCAGTGCTGCGGCATAGGTGGACATGTCGTCCTCGCTGAAGGCCTTGGCGGTCCGCTTCACTATGGTCAGCGCCCCGGCGTTGCGCAGTTTCAGAAAAGACATCTTCTCTCCCCGTTGATCATCCGTCCCTTATCTGGGACGACCGTACCGGCTAAAAGTTTGCAGAACCTTGTCATGCGGGTTCGTCGGCCGACGCCTTTACAAATGTAGCAATTTATTACCGAATGAAAATATAATGATAAGGATTTTCATTTACTAGAGTTCTCCTCCATGCATCCATCCCGGCTGACCTTGACCGTCCTGTCACTCTCCTTCGCACTCCATCCTCACCTGGCAACCGCCCAGGATACCGACAACCCGGATGATCCCCTGGCCCTGCCCGCAATGGAAGTCCGTGCCAGTGCCGATGCTTCCGCCGAGGGGCTGCCGCCCGCCTATGCCGGAGGCCAGGTGGCCAAGGGCGGCCGGGTCGGTCTGCTGGGTAACCAGGACAACATGCAGACGCCATTCCAGATCACCAGCTACACCCAGATGTTGATCCAGGACCAGCAGGCTGCCAGTGTCGCCGATATCGTCGAGAACGACCCGGCGGTACGCAGCGCCCGGGGCTTCGGCAACTTCCAGCAGGTGTACATGGTGCGTGGCCTGCCGATCTATTCCGATGACATGTCCTACAACGGACTGTACGGCCTGCTGCCCAGGCAGTACCTGGGCGCCGAGCTGATCGAGCGGGTCGAAGTGCTGCGTGGCGCCAATGCCTTCCTCAACGGCGCCGCACCGGGCGGCAGCGGACTGGGAGGTGCTATCAATATCGTGCCCAAGCGCGCACCCAATCAACCGCTGAACCAGATCAGCGCCGGGGTACGCTCGGGTGACCAAACCTATATGGCCGGCGATTTCGCCCGGCGCCTGGCCGATGACCGCATCGGTATACGGCTGAATGTTGCTCGCCGCGATGGTGGTACTGCCATCGATGGGGAGTCCACCGAGCTGAGCCTGTTCACCCTGGGCCTGGATTACCGTGGCGAGCGCCTGCGTCTCTCCGCCGACCTGGGGCACCAGGATCATCAGCTCGATGATATCCAGCCGAGCATCAGAATCGCACCGGGGGTGGATATCCCTTCTGTACCGCGCCCGGACAAGAGCATCGCCCAGCCCTGGACCTTCTCCAATGCGCGTGACACCTTCGGTACCTTGCGCACCGAGTACGACTTCAATGATCAACTGACCGGCTGGCTGGCCGCTGGCATGCGCAGCGGCGACGAGTCCAGCGCCTTGACCACCCCCACAGTGCAGGACCTGGCCGGCAATACCACTGGCACACGCTTCAGCGGCGTGCGCGAAGACCGGGTCAAGACCGGTGAAGCAGGCCTGCGCAGCCGTTTCGATACCGGCAGCATCGGCCATAATGTGACGCTGTCCGGCTCGGTCTACCGCATGGATTCACGTAATGCCTACCAGTTCTCCGATTCCTTTGCCGGGAATATCTATCAGCCGATCGATGTGCCCTCGCCCCCAACCGCCTTGGTTGGCGGCAGTTTCGATCACCCCCTGGTCACCGATGAAACCCGCACCTCCAGCCTGGCCCTGGCCGATGTGCTGTCGTTCATGGACGAGCGGCTGCTGATCACCCTCGGCGCGCGTTACCAGAAGATCCGCAGTTACAGCTACGACTACAATAACGGTGCGCGCAACGGGGCCTATTCGGAAAGTGCGATCACGCCGGTAGCGGGCGTGCTCTACCAACTGACACCTCAGGTGTCGGTCTACGCCAACCATATCGAAGGTCTGGTCAAGGGTGATGTGGCGCCGGCCAACGCCGGCGGCAATCCGGTCATCAATGTCGGCGAGATACTGGCGCCATACAAGACCCGGCAGAATGAAGTGGGCATGAAGTATGACGGCGGACGCCTCGGCGCCAGCCTCGGTCTGTACCAGAGCCGCAAGCAGATCGCCGGGGTGGAAGATGGCATCTATGGCGTGATCGGCCACCAGCGCAACCGTGGTCTGGAGCTGTCGCTGTTCGGCCAGGCCACCCCAGGCCTGGCGGTGCTGGGCGGCGTCAGCCTGCTGGACAGTGATGTCGAAGGCAACGATGCCATCGGCGCGCCAAGGCTGCAGGCCAATGTCGGCTTCGACTGGATGGTGCCGGCGCTCAGCGGGTTGTCGCTGGATGCCCGCGCCATTCACACCGGCAGCCAGTACGCCGATGCCGAGAACCAGCAGAAACTGCCATCCTGGACCCGCTTCGACGCCGGCCTGCGCTACAACATGCTGCTCGATGGCGACCAGCAACTGACGCTACGGGCCAGGGTCGAGAACCTGGCGGACAAGGAGTACTGGGCGACGGCGGGCGGCTATCCCGGTGACGGTTCACTGATGATCGGTGCGCCGCGCACCTTCATCCTGTCCACCACCCTGGACTTCTGAGGGCGGTCCTGAGCGGCACCGCAGGGTGCCGCCCGGCACTGTCAGCCGGCTCTCACCTGCGGGTTGACCATATGCAACGGGGTGCCGCCAAGCAGTGCCAGCTCCAGATTACGCACCGCCAGCTCGGCCATGGCCCGGCGCGTCTCGTGGGTGGCCGAACCTATGTGCGGCACGGCAACCACATTGTCCAATGCGAACAGCGGCGACTCGGTCAGCGGCTCGCGCTCGAACACATCCAGCCCCGCGCCCCGAATCTGGCCACTGCGTAGCGCCTCGACCAGCGCCGCCTCGTCGACCACCGGGCCGCGGGCGATATTCACCAGGATCGCACTGGACTTCATCCGCTCCAGCTCGCGCTGGCCGATCAGCTTGCGGGTCTGCTCACTGAGCGGCACCACCACGCAGAGAAAGTCCGCCTCGGCCAATAGCCCATCGAGTTCGCGGAACTCGGCATCCAATTCCTGTTCCAGTGCCGGCTTGCGGCTGTTGGCGGTGTACAGCACCCGCATGCCGAAACCGAGCCGCCCACGCCGGGCGATCGCCGCGCCGATATTGCCCAGCCCGAGAATGCCCAGGGTCTTGCCGTGCACATCGCAACCGAAATACTTCGAGCCAAGCCCGGCACGCCAGTTGCCGGCACGCAACCAGTTGTCCAGCTCGACGATGCGCCGCGCCGTGGCCAGCATCAGGGTGAAGGCCAGGTCGGCAGTGGTTTCGGTCAGCACATCGGGGGTATTGGTCAGCAGGATGCTACGCTCATTCAGATAATCGAGGTCGTAGTTGTCATAGCCCACCGAGATGGTCGAGATCACCTCAAGCTCGCTGACATTCTCCAACTCCCGGCGGCCAAGCTGACGGCCCGCGCCGATCACCCCATGCACCGGAACCGAGGTCAGCACGCTCTGCAGATCCTGCCCTGACTCGAACTGGACGACATTGAAATGTTCGGCCAGGCGCTCCACCAGATCCGGCGCCAGGCGATTCAGAACCACTACATTCTTTTTCATTGGCATACTATCTACCCTGCGTTCGAAAGCCTGAAGCACGCGAGTATACCCCTCCGTGATTCACACTTCGCCGCGAATATATTGCTCCAGTTGCTGGATCAGCTGTTCCTGCTCAGCAATGGTTTCCTTGACCAGGTCACCGATCGATACCAGGCCCACCAGTTGATCATTATCGACCACCGGCAGGTGACGCAGGTGGCGGGCAGTGATCAGTGACAGGCACTCCTGCACGCTCTGCTGCGGTGTCACGGTAATCACCGGACTGCTCATGATTTCACGTACCATGGTGCCAACCGAGGCTCGCCCTCTCAGTACACACTTGCGCGCGTAGTCACGCTCGCTGATGACACCGACGACCTTGCCATTCTCGGTCACCGGCAGTGCACCGATATTGTTATCGGCCATCACCTGCAGCGCCTTCAACACAGTACTTTCCGCATCGATGGTATGTACCTGCTGGATCTTCTTGGTCTGGATAACCTGTGCCACGGTTTTCATCTGATGCTCCTTTTATGTGCTGATCCGTATATCACCCACTGCCGACACTCAAGCGGCCCAAACATATCATTACTACTGTAGGTGGCGTACTGCAGCTGTTCAACTGGCAGATAGAGATCGTCCGCCACCGACAGTTGAGCCAGGCGCTGGCGCAGCAGCCGGACGTCGATACTGCGCCGATACAACCCCAGGGTGATATGCGGCACGTAAGCCGCCTGGCGGACCTCGCTACACTGTCTGCCCAGCACCTCGCGCCAGTTCTGCAGCTGCCCCTGCGGATCGCCCACCGACAGGATGGCGGCACTGGCAAAACTGTCCGGCGGGCCGATCTGCAGGGTGCACGGCGGCAGGCTCAGTTGCTCCAGATCGAGCAGTTGCTGCCGCAATTGCCCGGCAGTGAAGTCATCATCGTGAATCCGGCGATCCTGCTCGAAACCACAGACGAACAGTGTGATATGCGGTTGGCGGCGGGTCGGGTGCAGCAGGTCCGCCAATTGCCTTGTCATATGCTCGATATGCGCCAGCACCCGTGGACAGTTGATGGGGATCATCCAGATGGCATAGCGGTCGCGACCACGGTGCCATTCGGGATAATCGCGCAGCTGCGTGGCCGTGGTCTCGGCAAAGGGCAGATCGGGATCAGACAGTAACATCGAGCGGCAACATGAGGACACACACGTGAACAGGGTGCGTCGAGTATGCCGCGATCAACGCCAATGCTCCAGCGCATGGCGGCTCCGTGCCATGACCGCGCTTGTGTTTGCCCTGCCGTCGGCATACCATTCGCCGCGTTATTCATGCAGGTGTGCCTGACCAGCAGGCATGAAACGGAAAGCCGGTGCGTTCCCCATCGATACAGAGAACAATCCCGGCACTGCCCCCGCAACGGTAATCGACCCCGATCACGGATCGGCGTTCGCTCAATAACCACTGTGCCATGGCATGGGAAGGTGAGCGGATGGGCGTCGAGAGTCCGGAGACCGGCCCGCATGCAATCTCGACTGGTGTTGCGGAGGGCATCACCGTCAAGTGCCGTGCTGGTCCGTCTGCCCATCCGCCCCGTGCGCACTTGCTTACCTGCCCTCCTCGAAAGTCACTCCGACCTTTTGAGGATTCATGATGAAACTGTCCCGTCTTGCCCTGAGCATCGCCCTGGCCCCGAGCCTGGCGCTGGCCGCCCAGCCTGCGTCCCATGAACAGGCACTGAAGTTGTCCGATACCCTGATTACTGCCAACCGCGCTGTCGAGCAGCGCAGTGACAGCAGCGCCGCCAGCACGGTGTTTACCCGTGCCGATATCGAGCGTCTGCGCCCGGCCAGCGTGCCAGCGCTGCTGACCCAGGTGCCGGGCGTGCAGGTTTCAAACTATGGTGGCCGGGGCGCGCTGTTTGGTCTGAATGTACGCGGTACCAGCACCGCCCAGACCCTGGTGCTGATCGACGGTGTGCGTGCCGGCTCGGCCACCGCCGGCAGTGCCGCCCTGCAATTTCTCAGCGTCGATCAGATCGAACGCATCGAAGTGCTGCGTGGCTCGCGTTCGGCGATCCACGGCGCCGACGCCATGGGTGGGGTAATCCAGATTTTCACCCGCCGTGGCGATGGTGAAGGTCTGCGCCCCTATGTGCGCATCGCCGGCGGTAGCGACAGCACCTGGGAGCGTAACCTGGGCCTGTCCGGCGGCAACGAACGCACGCGCTTCAATCTGTCCGCCGGGCTGGAAGAAACCGCCGGTATCGACCGCACCCACACCTCCTTTGCCAGCGACGCTGACCATGATGCCTACCGCAACCGTTCCCTCGCACTGAGTCTGAGCCACAGCTTCAACGATACTTTAGAGGGTGGGTTCACCATACTAGATCAGCGCGGCAAAACGGAAACCGACAACCCCTTTGGTCGCGAAGATCCACCCGGGTCGTGGATCTATAATCCGACCAAGCCTTATGACGAATACAGCATCAGCACCAGCACCCTGTGGCTGGACGGCCGCATCAATGAGATGTGGCACAGTCGTATCGAACTGGGCCATAGCGAAGACAAACAGGAAAACTTCGACAAGCTGTTCCCCGGCAGCAGTGTGAACAATACCTACCGTGACTCGGCCAACTGGCTCAATACCCTGGCACTGGGCAACGGACACAGCCTGCGTCTGGGCCTCGACTATCTGAATGACAAGGTGCGCAGCAGCAACGATTTTGCCGTCAGCAACCGCGACAACAAGGCCGCTTTTATTCAGCACAGTTTTCAGGGCGAACGCTTTGGCACCGAGCTGGGCATGCGTCACGATGACAACCAGCAGTTCGGCAGCGAAAACACCTTCAATGGTGCACTGAGCTACCAGCTAGACTCGGCCAACCAACTGATCCTGTCCTATTCGGAAGGTTTTCGCGTACCTACTTTCGCCGACCTCTATTGGCCGCTGTATGATGGCTACCAAGGCAACCCGGACCTGAAGCCGGAAAAGTCTCGTAGCTATGAATTGCAATGGCGCAGCCAACTGGCACCGAGTACCCGACTGGAGGCCTCGCTGTATCGAACCGATTTCCGCGACCTGATTACTACCGTAACGACTAATGACTTTCCTTGGGAAGGCACTACGGCAAACGTCAACCGCGCCCGGGTCAACGGTTTCGAGGCCACTCTTCAACAGGAGTTGTTCGGTTGGCATAGTGATCTCGGTATCAGCGTGATTGATCCCCGTGATCGTGGCACCGGCCGCACACTGCCCAACCGCGCCAGACGCACTCTGAATCTGAATCTTGATCGTCAGTTTGGTGATATCGGTCTGGGGGCGACCTTTACCGCAGTCAGCAGCAGCTATGCCAACGCCGCAAACACCTCCGAGCTGCCCGGCTACGGCGTTCTGGATCTGCGCGCCAGCTGGCAGGCCAGCAGTGAACTGGCTTTCGATGTGAAGCTGGCCAACGTTTTGGACAAGGACTACAGTCGTCTGGTGTACAGCTACAGCCAAGACTGGCAGGAGTACGGGTACCGCGAAACGCCCTTCACCGCCATGCTTGGCGTAACCTGGACCCCCAACCTCTGAATGGAATGAGCAAACACCTCCGTCATCAGCCACCAGCTGAACCCAACCTCCCTACCCCGGTTCGTGCCGGGGCGCGGGGTCGGCTGCGCTGGGGGGTGTCTTGCCTGACTGTAGCCTTGCTGCTCGGCGGTCCTGCAGCATCAACCGCGGCCGCCGAACCACCGCAACGCATCGTCTCCCTCGACCTGTGCATGGACTGGGCACTGGCCCAGCATGCCGATCCGGCCCGCGTGGCCGCCCTTTCCCCCTTGCATCTGCGCTATCCGATCCACTGGATCGACGATCACTGGCCGTCCCACGACGGCTCGCTGGAACAGGTGGTAGGCCTGCAACCCGACCTGGTACTGACCGGCCAGTACAGCGCCCTGATGCTGCGCGAACGCCTGCGCAGCCTGGGCCACAGGGTCGAGGTGCTGCCCCTGCCCAGCACCCTGGCGCAGGTGGAATCCTACGAGCGACGCCTGCTCGAATTGATGGGACGTGACCCGCAGCTGGCCCAGCCAGCGCCGGTACCCCGTACGCCACAACCCGACGCCAAGCGCCTGCTGCTGCTCGGCTCCAATGCCATCGGCACCGGCCGCGATACCTTCGAGCACCAGATCATCGAACAGGCCGGCTGGCGCAACTACCTGACCGATTCGGGGCATGTGCAGCTTGATCTGGAACGCATCGCCAGCGATCCTCCGGATGCCATCCTGTTTGCCGCGCCCGAGCACCAGGCCCTGGCCAACCGCTTTGCCGAGCATCCGGTGCTGCGTCGCAGTATCCCGGAAGGCGGCTGGCTGAGTACCGACTACTGGCGCTGGCAATGTCCCGGCCCCTGGACCTGGGATCTGATAAGGCAACTCAACCAATGGCTAGACTGATAACCCCCGCCCTGCTGGTCCTGCTGCTGGCCACGACCCTGGCCTCGCTGGCAGTCGGCTCGACCTCGGTGGCGGTACTGCCCGGCCTGCTCGACTTTCTCGGCGGCCAGAGCAGCCTGGACGCCATCGTCATCGGCGAAATCCGCCTGCCTCGTACGCTGATCGCCCTGGCCGTCGGTGCGGCGTTGGGGCTGAGCGGGGCTGCGTTGCAGGGCCTGCTGCGCAACCCGCTGGCCGAGCCCAGCCTGACCGGAGCCAGCCAGGGCGCGGCGTTGGGGGCGGCCAGTGTGTTCTATTTCGGCCTGTTCCCCAGTCTCGGTGCCGCAGCACCGGGCGTGGCCGGGCTGATCGGCGCGGCCATCGCGCTGATGCTGATGCTGGCCCTGGCCGGCTCGGCCCGCTCGCATATGGTGATCATGGCCGGCCTGGCCATCTCCACCCTGTGCGGCGCGGCGCTGGCCACCGTGCTGAATTTCGCACCCAACCCCTATGCCATGCAGGAGCTGGTGTTCTGGTTGCTCGGCTCGGTCGCCGAGCGCGGCCTGGAGCATCTGTGGCTGCTGCTACCGGCACTGCTGCTGGGCAGCGCGCTGATCCTCAGTCAGCGCCGCCTGCTCAGCGGCCTGAGCCTGGGCGACCAGGTGGCGCGCAGCATGGGCCTGAATTATCGCAATGGCAGCATCATGATCGTACTGGGCGCGGCCATACTGGTCGGCAGCTCGGTGGCGGTGGCCGGCAGCATCGGCTTCGTCGGCCTGCTGGTGCCGCACCTGCTGCGCCCGCTGGTCCGCCACCGCCCGGAGCGGCTGCTGATCCCGGCGGCGCTGGCCGGTGCCATGCTGGTCTGCCTGGCGGATATCGGCGTGCGCCTGCTGCCGCCGGGGCGTGAACTCAAGCTCGGCGTGCTGACCTCGCTGCTCGGCGCGCCGCTGTTCATCTGGCTGGTGTGGAAGGAGCGCAAACGGTGGATCTGATCGACATCCATGAGTTGAACGTCGGCCAGCGTCTGGTGAATGTCAGCCTGAATCTGGCTCCCGGTGAAATGCTCGGCGTCATCGGTGCCAATGGCGCCGGCAAGTCCACCCTGCTGCACTGCCTGGCCGGCATCCAGGCGTATCAGGGCAGCATCCGCCTGGCCGGCAGCGCACTGGCCGCCATCCCCGAGCGGCAACGGGCGCAGCAGCTCGGCTTCCTGCCGCAGAGCAGCCAGAGTGCCTGGGCCCTGTCGGTGCGCGATGTGATTGCGCTCGGCCGGCTGCCCTGGGGCGATAGCGATGCCAAGGCCATTGCCCAGGCGGCCGCGGCGGCCCAGGTCGAGGACTGGCTGGAGCGCCAGGTGGACCAGCTCTCGGGTGGCCAGCAGGCCCGCGTCTGGCTGGCCCGGGTACTGGCCGGCCAACCCCGAGTACTGCTGGCCGACGAGCCGGTCGCCAGCCTCGATCTGTACCAGCAGCAGAATGTGCTGCGCCTGCTGCGCCGCTATGCCCAGAGCGGACGTGGCGTGATGCTGTCGATCCACGATCTGTCGCTGGCGGCACGTTATTGCGACCGCCTGTGCCTGCTGCACCAGGGCCGCGTGATTGCCGTCGGCCCACCGAAGGATGTACTGACCAAGGAGCACCTGCAAGAAGCCTTTCATATCGACGTGCATATCGACCTGGAGAACCATCCGCCGATCATAGTGCCCAAGTAGCCGAACCGCAGAGGTCCCTTGCCGTCCGTTAGAGGCGGGCACCGGAACCTGTGGCGGGCAACCAGATGAACATGAAGGTAATCAATGCACCACACGATCAAGGCATTCATCCTGCTGCTGTGCCTGACAGCCCTATCCGCCTGCAGCACCCCTTTCAAACCCGGCGCCGGCGGCCAATGGGTGGGGCACACGGAAGCAGGACAGGCGTCGTACTACGCAGACAAATTCCAGAATAGAAAAACCGCCAGCGGCGAGCTCTATAAAGCCGGCCGGAATACCGCAGCACACCGCACGCTACCCTTCGGCTCGAAGGTAAGGGTGACCAACGTGCGCAATGGTAAAAGCGTGGTGGTGCGCATCAACGACCGTGGCCCCTTTGTGCGCGGCCGGGTTATCGATCTGTCCCGTTCTTCCTTCGCCAGTATCGGTGACACCTCCGCCGGCTTGCTGAAGGTACGTATCGAAGTTGTCAGATAATCCCATCATCCCGAGGTAAGTGTCATGGCCTTCAAGTTCGGCAAGAATTTTGACGAAATGTGCTATCCCTTCATGTACGAAAGCGCATCGCTGTGCGACTTCGAGGTCATCACCGATGAGCTGTGCGGCCATATCGGCGCCATCATTTCCCATATGCCGGATGATATGCCGGACATCACCGCCGACCTGGAACACATCCAGCCGCTGGCCTTCCACATCAACGGCTCGATCCGCGGCCGGCTGGCCGTCAGCGAAGAGGATCAGGCCTGGCTGCAAGCGCGCCTGAACCACTACAAGGAAGAAGTCGCCGACCGCTTGGGCGGCTTCGTCCTCCCCCGCGGCACCCCACCGATCCCGCAACTGCACCTGGCCCGCTCCGCCTGCAAGAAAGCCATCCGCGTGATGGTCAAGGTCGATCAGGAAGGCAAGGAAGTACCCATGCTGCTGCCACGCATGTGCAACATGCTGTGCAACTTCTTCTTTGTACTGACACTGGTGATCAACCAGCGGCGTGGGGTGAAGGAGCCAGAGTTTGTCAGTCGGAGTTATGGGAAGTAGCTAGACGTACCTTCAGTACGGTATTGAGGCGCGAGACCTTTATCATTCCCTCGACGTGACCCTCGGCACGGGACGCGCGAGCATGCCGGCAAAACAATAACAATGTTCAGGAGTAACGCATGTCCACCTTCGAGCGCCGTTATTTTGCTGTGGCCGTCGTACTGGGGCTGATCTACCTTGCTCTGATACCGTTCAAACCCTACCCACTGAGCTGGCTGCTCAAACCCATCCCCATGCTGATCTTCGCCCTGCTCGCCTGGCGCGCCTGGCCTGGCATCACCGGCGTCCTGCTGGGCGTGGGATTTATCGGCGCCGCAGCTGGCGACTTCTTCCTCGACTACGGCGATCGCGACGGCCTGTTCATCCAGGCGCTGTGCTCCTTTCTGGTCAACCAACTCGCCTTCGTCGCCGCCTTCGCCCTCATGGCCAAAGGCAAACCCTGGCTACGCTGGCGCATGCTCCCCGTCACCCTCTACAGCCTGCTGCTCGCCGTATGGCTGGTGCCCGCCGCCGGTGCCTATCAGGTGCCCGTCGCCATCTATCTGCTGTGCCTGTATGCCATGGCCTTCATGGCCTGCCGGGTGGAAGACAAACCGGGGCTGCTGTGGCTGGGCGCGATGCTGTTTGTGATCGCGGATTCGCTGATTGGAGTGAACAAGTTTGCGATGCCGTTTGCGTATGCGGTACCGGTGATTGTGACGATTTACTTTGCGGGGCAGGCGTTGATTGCGTTAGGGGTGGTGAGGTTGAAGAGCCAGAATGCCCCGTCATGAGCTTAGGCTGAATGCAGTAGGTCGATAGACTGCTTTCGGCCAAAAGCGGACGCTGAAGATGCGCTTCCCTGGTATTCGCGGGCACTGGTGCCGAACGTACAACTGTAAGGTTTGTGGCCAGACTCGACGACGCGAAGGTAACTGAGAAACGGTTCTTGGCCGACGAGGCTATTCAGTACATTGCTGCATGACACAGAAGGCATCCACATGACGTCAGATGCCTATCTATGCATCAGTGTCGATGGAAGGGCAAAATGGTAGCGCTGCCGTCAGTCGTAACAGGGGATGCATCGCGGGCAACGCTGGCCTTCAGTTTTGTCAGAGACAACACAACACCACTTTGAGACAGGTAACCTTCAGGGAGGCCTGTCAGACGCTCGATATCAAATGCAGCCAAGCCGATGTAACTCGGGACTGATTCGATAGGCATAACACCAGACGAAGCGAGAAGTTCGATGGTTCTCTTGAGAAGCCGAGGTTGCTCAGGAACGCGAGCCTCGTCACCTGGTTCAGACTTCACTCCCCAACGTGCAGAGCGGCGCTTGAAGAGGAGAGACTTTTCTTCCTGGTCGATGATTCCCAAAGCATGAAGGCGCATCATGATGGCAGCGACCGAGACTCCCCAGCGCTGTTTGAGCAGCAGCAAGCTATCCAAGGTGACAGGTGTTTTCACCTCAGCAGCAAATGTCTCAGCAGGCAGTAGGAAAGCCCCAGCAAAGCGATGCGCCTGATCTTCCATCTGCTTGTAACGAACTGGATCGGTGGAGCGCTCTATGCCCTTATGGAGTACCAAGTGGCCGAGCTCATGAGCCAGGTCGAACCGGCTGCGGAATCCATTTGCCTTATCTGCAGATAGCAAAACTATCGGCCTCTTCAACGCTTCACTCCACGCTGATAGCCCTTCTATAGGCGCGATACCTGTCTCTTCGCGGACGACGATTACCCCTGCTCCCTCAACAGCTAGTGCAAGATCAGGGATCGCTCGCCTACCTAGGCCCCACAAATCTCGGCATTCACAAGCGGCCTCTTCGATATCCGAAGCGCTGATCTGTTCAGGCGACTCGAAACTTCGTACTGGCAGGCTGAGCTCAGGGAAGTCAACGAACTCTTCCAAGGCAATTGAGATGTCTTGGGCCCACTCCAGCCGCGCCTCCAACATCTGCCGAGCAGCGACATGCGCCGAAGCATTGCTTCGGAATAGGGGAAGAGATGACTTGGCCGGAAGGGGGCGGGTAAACCACTCGGGGCTTACGTTGATAACGGCAGCAAGGCGCTCAAGCGCGTCAGCTTCCGGATCCTGATGTCCCCCGCGCCATTTGCTAACAGTCGCTGGCGAAACGCCAATCATCGCAGCGAGCTGAACTTGAGGAAGACGACGGGCCGCAAGAGCTTGACTCAGGCGGCCCGGTTGGAACCCATTGACTCCTCGACTCATGATTGATTTTTCCGCGTTTCCGCTGCGACGGCTGGCTTGAGCTTGGGTTGAGCCATGTCTGGTTGAACAGTGCTCTCGCCCTCAAAGTAGCGAGAGCAGAAGCTGTCAAGCGGCTCTTGGAAAATCCAGGACTTCATGTTCTTATCAGGCACGGCAATGTAGATCGTTTGTGGGGCTTCGGGTTCAAACGACATAGAGCCACTAAACGATGCCACAAAGAAAACGGTCGCCTCAGTAATCGGCATCGGCGAGAAAAGGCCAGGCTGAACCAGCTGTTCAATGGCTTGATTTGCTTGGGCAAGTTGACGGCGCATTGCGCTACGACGACCGTTGTTCCAAGTGCGAGCGGATACATTGAAACGGCTCAATGTCAGCATGCCGGAACGCCCGATAACGAGGCTGTTACCCTTGATCGGGGTAGGGTTCGCTCCGCCAGCGATCAGTGCATCATTGAACGTCTCGTTCATATGGAAGCTGCGCATTTGGCCAACTGCATGTTTGACATGGCCAGTGTGCATGCCTTTGGCTGCTGACAAAGCCCGAGCAGCACCCACGTTCAAGCCTTCCTCAATGCCCAACAGGAGATCACGAGGGAGGTTTTGCATGATCAGTTCAGCAATGGCCTTACGACTAGACTGCGGCATAGTACGCACTCAATATAGTTTCGTTAAACGCGATTTTACATCAAAATAATTTCGTGTAAAGGGTCTCGTCTTTGAGTTTTGGCTGGCGATTGCTTCTTGAATTGCTCGTAAGTCAGGAGTCAAGCAATTTGCTTGGGCGCTCGCCCATTCGCTGCAGGCACAGCGGTTCGCTTCACTATTCACGGGTAGGGCAACGTCAGCGCAGGTCGTAGCCCTGGCCTATACGACTGGCGCCCGATGGGAAGAGCGCAAGCATCATAGATTACCCGCTAAGTAATCTTGGAGGTTGA
Organism: Halopseudomonas xiamenensis; assembly: GCF_014219065.1. Taxonomy (GTDB): domain Bacteria; phylum Pseudomonadota; class Gammaproteobacteria; order Pseudomonadales; family Pseudomonadaceae; genus Halopseudomonas; species Halopseudomonas xiamenensis. Next base: position 82,525 of record NZ_JACLGO010000008.1, on the reverse strand, counting down.
CTTGATTTCCCTCTCCGCCCTCGGTCGATAGCAGGCTGTACCGGCGTGCGCTCGGCCAATATCAGCCACACGGGATGTGTCTACAACTCCTGACCTGCCCCCAGTTTTAGTACCGTTTCCTAGTTAGTAGGCCCTGGGGTTGATGTTAGTTTTTCATGTCGGGGTTGCTGTTGGCTTGCCCTCCAATGCGCAGCGAATTCTGCCGGGGTGTGATTCCCGATAGCGCTGTGCGGTCGGTGTTCGTTGTAGTCCCTTCGCCAGGCCGCGATGCGGATTCTGGCCTCGGCCAGTGAGCAGAACCAGTGCTCATTCAGGCATTCATCCCGAAACTTGCCATTGAATGATTCGATGAACGCATTCTGTGTCGGCTTGCCAGGCTGAATCAGCTTCAGCTTGATGCCGCGCTGATAGGCCCATTGATCAAGAGCCTTGCCGGTGAATTCGGGGCCCTGGTCGGTGCGGATTGCCTTGGGGTAACCGCGGAATCGGGCCATTTCATCTAATGCGCGAGTAACACGGAAGCCGCTGATGCCGTGATCCACAAGGATACCCACCACCTCCTTGGTGAAATCATCGACCACCGTCAGACATTTGATCCTACGTCCCGTACTGAGTGCATCGAAGACGAAGTCCATCGACCATACCTGATTCGGCGCGCTCGGCAGACTCAGCCGCTCGCGCTCTACGGCGACACCGTGGCGGCGCCTCCGGCGCTTCACCATCAACCCGGCAGCCCGGTACAGGCGATAGATCCGTTTATGGTTGACCTGCATGCCAGCCCGCCGCAGCAGGATATGCAGGCGCCGATAGCCAAAGCGCCGACGCTCCTGTGCCAGCTCCACAAGTTGGGATTGCAGCCTGGTGTTTTGCTCGCTGGAACGGGGTTGATAGCACAGCACCGAGCGAGACAGCCCGATCAGCTGACAGGCACGGCGCTCGGAGATACCGGTTCTGGCCTGCATCTCCTGCACCGCCTCCCGCCGTGCTGTCGGGCTTACCCTTTTCCCCGGGCGACCACCTTAAGTGCCTCGATATCCAGATGGGCTTCGGCTAGCAGCTTCTTTAGCCGGCTGTTCTCCAGCTCGAGATCCTTGAGCCGCTTGGCGTCCGGCACGGTCATGCCACCGAACTTGGCACGCCAGGTGTAGAAGGATGCATCACTGAAGCCATGCCGCCGGCACAGCTCCTTCACCGGCACGCCGGCCTCTGCCTGCTTAAGAAAGTCGAGAATCTGTTCTTCTGTAAAACGCTTTTTCACTACCGTCTCCTGCTCGGAAAACGGACTCTACTAAGTTCGGCGTGGTACTGAAATCGGGGGGCAGGTCACTCCTAGGGCAATTCAGTTGCTGTAGCGAGAAGCAGCCTTCCAAGCGGGAGCTTGGTTACGTAAACTCGCTTAGCTCTGAGCCGCCGTACTCGCAGTGTTCCCTGCTCGATCATGAGTCCGGAATCTTCGGCAGGTTTCAGTTTTCGGTGCTCCTTGCTTTTAGCTCGGCCCAGCACTCAATCGATGGATGTCAGAGGTGCTGATGAATATCACCCGAAGCATGAACACGTATGACATTGAGGATCTGTACCCCTTGTGTCATACCGACCAGCAATTGAGGTTACCCGTGTCTATGAGCTACGGAGGACTTCTAGGAGTCGATGCCTCTCTCGCTCAGCTTGTGATTACATGGGCAAAAACCCAAGAAAAAAGCACACTGCATCTGTACTCTGACACCGCAGGCGCACTCGAGCATGTATCGCAACTTGCCAGAACAGCAGCAGGTCTAGCGGCGCTCGTGATGAGCTCTCACATTGAGTCAGAAACTCATGATCCGATTGGGCGACGTGCTGCGCTGGGCGAAATTAGACCGCTGATTGATGCAATGTTTGAGGGTGATCTAAAGCACACCTCAAGTGGCAAAGGGGCACGCCCCAGAATGATCAATCTCTTCTGTATCAACTATGCGCAAAGGGAATACATCAAACCATTCTACCACTGGGAGCAAGAGCCCAAAGTGCATGAATGGCCGACCTTTTCTACCTTAATCGAAGACTTGTCCTTATTAATGCATACCAGGCATGAGCGCGATGCCCTGATGCGAAGAGGACTCCCCGCCCTAGGAACGGTTCTTGAGGAACTACTTGCAAACGCCGACGAACACGCATCAATCGACCTAGAGGGCAACAAATACAAAAAGGGTTTGCGTGGTATGACGGTCAAGGCGAGCCGCATCAACAAAACGGACATATCGGATTATGCCCATACGGAGCCTGAATTCGCTCGTTTTGTCATCAAACATATGGTCAAGAATATCGATGCTCTGGACTTCTTGGAGATTTCCATCATCGATAGCGGACCGGGCCTCGCCCGGCGCTGGCTCTCGATCAAAGAGGGCAAACCGCTTGAAACCTTGGAAAGGTTGTCACTTGAGGATGAGCTTCAAGCCACTCTCGACTGCTTTAAAAAACATGTAACAACCAAGCCGTCGAAGGAATCGGGTATGGGTTTACACAACGCCGTTCAGGCTTTCAACAAACTCCAGGCCTATGTACGCCTGCGCACTGGCAGACTCTGCCTCTCCCAGACATTCCAAGGACACGCTGGCGAGGTGGATTACCACCCCAAAGAATGGAGTGGGGATGGTAAGCTTGCCACAGCCGAAGGGACTGTTTTCACCATCTGCATCCCGGTGAACTGACATGTCTGATCTTTACGATTTCGAGGTATGCCTCACACCAGCTCCCGGAGCAGAGCCCGCACAGGTGGTAGTCTTTTTCACAGGGCCTGAGTCGATAACCTCCATCCAAGTGACAGACGCTCTGCAGAAGCGTTTGCCTGGCTACATTCTGCCTGATCACCTCATTTTTCTCGTACCGCAATGCTTTGAAGATCAGACTCAGAAGCAGTACCAAAACAAAGCTTCCCCGTTGTCGAGTGCTTTGCAGCGTCGTGACGCGGGTTCCTCACTGAGCTATGGCTTTGTGTATTACGATAGCCACGGCAGCATTACCAAGTATCGACACATCTCTGGGGCGAAAAAAAAAGGCCTTTTAAAGCTGTTGCAAAACGGTACCTCGGCAATCGTCACTGCAGGTATGGAGAAGTTGGTTAGAGGTACGTCGGTGTTGACCAAAGCTCCAGCGGGTTTCTTGTTTTCAAAGCCCTCCTCCCGTTCCGCGAACTATTTTATCCGTGCTGAGAACCTCCTTTCAGAAACCCTGCATGCACACTTTATTGCATTTGCAGCCCTGAGGATGCTCAAGCAAGCCGCAACCAACACGTTGGGGGAGCCTGACACTGTCTATCTCGATACAATGGCATTCTTACCTGTTGCCCTGTCGATGCAGCTTTACCAGTTGCGATTTGGGAAGCCAACAATCCAGACCATCAGATCCTTCCACTCCCATGATGGTTTGAAAGATGGGCCATTGCCTGGCGGTAGTACGGCCCTCTGCTTGATATCCGCATCGACAAGCTGCGGGTTGGCTGATCAGTGGATCCGTATCAACAGGGCACCACCCTCTCGCGTAGCCACGGTTCTGTCTTTCCTGGATAAGTCTGAAAATTGCACCATTTTGCATACACTGGAACGCCCCCAAGACTTCGAAGCACCTGCTGAGTCGGAAACCGCGGATTTCAGACAGACTATCCGCATTCATGGCGAGCGTTTCATCGCAGAGCACACGGAGACCAGGTTGTTGAATATCAGCATGGATCATCTCCCGGATGGCCTTCAGACGAAGTTTGACTCCTTCATAGGCAAGGGACTCTTCAGCTGTGTTAAACCCATCGTAGAGCGTGAAAGACCCCGCACTGTGCATGTCGAGAAGGACAAACTGGTCGAAACCAAGGGTTTCACAGACTGGTTCACAAAGTGCCTTGACCAAGAGTCGCCTGCCTCTACAAAGCTAGTCATCTATGACAATGACTCGGCAAGCGAGAAGCTCGCGACTGAGGCCTTCAATTACCTGACTGAACGAGGGCTGAGCTGCACGAAAGTCAGAGAAGACAGTTTCAACCAAGATAAAGAGCTTCATGGCTCGGTCATCGTGGTTGCCGCCGCAGCAGAGCGTGGAACCGTGCTGCAGAGAATCAGCAGAAGACTTCGTAGCGCACAAAAAACGGGCACCCGCCTGTACATCGTAGGAGCACTTTTCGGTCGAACCTATGAGCAGATGAAAGACCTAATCTCCAATCTGACGCAGCCACCAAAAGGTGAACGCCGATACGTTTTTAAAGCCTACATGGAGATTCCTGCCGGCAGTGCTGTGTGTAGCAATCATTGGACAAGGGAAAAGGATTTGCTGATGAAGCTGGATGCCTTTGGTGATGACTGTTCAGCACTGATCAAAGATCGTGCCGCTCAGCTTGCCGACGAGAAAGGCTCCGGCCTGTCTGTTCAAGCTTTTTGGCCCAGCAGTTTTACCCAAAAAGAGATGAAACTCACCGATGGCTTCGCCTTCGTAAACGGTAAGGAAGATGTTAAAAAAGCGTCGACCGTAGACATTTTTCTGACCATCCTCTGGATTTTGCAGAACGCGCGGGAGGGCGCGAAAATCAAGGATGCGAAGCGGTTGGAGTCTGGTGAGTTGCAGCAGGTGCTACTGACACCGGACGTATTTTCGCGATACGACGACGGGATCATCCAGGCAGCATTTCTGAGAGCTGCGCTGCCCACAGAGCTGGATTACAGCGCCCACGAAACGTACAGCGCTGCGATGGCAGATATCATCTTGCGCGTGGCTATGGGTTATTCACACGAGCGCGGTGAAGCGGCGATGGAGTTCATCATTGCCTTGGCCATCGAGAAAATCCGACTGCACAAGGAGGTAGACAAGAAACTGAGAGCCTCCCTGAATGCAGCATTGGAAACTCAGATCGCAGATTTGGCGCGGCTTCTGGGTGGTGAACCCGCTCCATTCTAAATCACCTGCGAGCAGCCAAGTTAATCGCCCCAGGACTCCCTAGAGGCCTCTTAAGACGGCCACCAGGAGATGCCATTTCAGCAGGAAGGCTGGACCGCAAGCCAGAACAGCCGCAATGGGGCGAAAGCGACAAGGTATGAGTGGCTGCTTCTGGCCGAAAGCCGCCAGTTGCAAACTCACATTCCCCGAACTACTCCCAACCAGCCCGCCCAACTTGCGAAAGCATCTGCCGCTCACAAACTCACCACCCCACGACATCCCGGATACCCCGAACACCCCCAAAAAGCATTCCCCGCATTCGCACCTCGCTTGGCGACACGTTTAACCATAGGTGCATTGCACTTGGGACAGCTTGGCTCATGGGACTGCTGACCTGCTGCCATAACAGGTTCAGCCTGAACGACAGCATCCCGATGCTGCGCTATCCACCGTCTTAGCACGGCGCCATCGACCAACTGGATATTGCGCCCGGATGCGAAGGCTTCGGCCTCTTTGGTGAATTGGCCGGAGGTGACGACAAAGCCGCCGGCAGCTCCTTCTACCGCCATGGCTCCGAAGAACTCGCGGATAACCGCGACACCCACCTTTAGCGAGCGCCAGTGTTTGCACTGCACCAGGTATTTCTCCCGATCCTTGCGCAGGATCAGATCGATACCACCGTCGGGGCCGTTGCCGCCTGTTTCGGTGATGCTGTAGCCCTGGCGGCGAAAGGCTTCGCCGACCAATTGTTCAAACTGGCGCCAGCTGAGGCCGTCGATGGCTTTGCCGGGTTGGGTGGCGGCTTGCACGTCTGCTACGAGTTTCTTGCGGCGGCTGCGGGAGGCGATTGAGCCGATGGCGGCCAATACACAGGCGAAGGGAATCAGAAACTGGCCACCGAAGGCGAGCGTGCGGAGAATCTGGCCTACGAGTATGCCGCTCAGATCGCTGGGGCTGACGACCCGGGGAGTTTCAGTGAGACTGCTGGCTATCGGGTGAAGGATCAGCCAGGCGATCAAGCCGATGATCAGGCACACCCACCAGGGCAATCGGGCCAGAATGGTGATGAAATCTTCGAAGGCTGAAGTACGTTTACGGCGGCCCATCCCTAAGCTCCCTTGCCACAACATCAAAGTGCCACGACCGACATTACCTCTTTTCGGAGAGATCAGCAAAACCTTGCATGGCCCGGTCGCTCAATTGGTAGCCCCCGGCGAACACTCAGCCCATAATGCCCACACTTTCCCGTTACGCGAGCCCGGCCGTTGCCTCGGACATGGCTGGCCGCATCTTCCCGGGCCAGCCTTGCGGATTGCCGGAGGTCGGACAGAAAATCAGATTGGAGAAACGCCCATGATCCGCGAACAGGATCGCGTATATCTGAAACGGTGCATGGAGCTGGCAGCCGAGGCTGTGGCGGGCGTTGCGTATTGGTGAGGTAATCACCGATACCCCGGTGGCGGGGCCGGACGAGGAACCGTCCGCACAGGTGCATCAGTTGCATATCCAGTTTCATAAAGAACATTAAGGAGGAGTATCAGTATGCGTATTTGTGGTATCGAGTTGACCGGCAGCGATGCCGTAGTGTGCCTGCTGCACAAGGATCAGGAACTGTTCAGCCTGCCGGACAGCCGTATTCGCAAGCTGTCACTGAAGAAGGATCATACCCGCGCCGATCTGCAGCGGTTTCAGAAGGATCTCGTACAGTTCCTGCGAGATTACAAAGTGCAGCGGGTGGTCATCAAGGAGCGTTTGCAGAAGGGCAAGTTCGCCGGCGGTGCGATCAGCTTCAAGCTGGAGGCGGCGATTCAGTTGATGGCTGAACCGGCTATCGAGGTCTGCCTGATCTCCGCGACGCAGAGCAAGGCCATTCTGGCTGACAATCCGCTGCCCATCCCCTTTGCCGATACCGACCTGAAGCAGTTTCAGGAGGCGGCTTTTACCGCCGCCTATGTAGGGCATTATCTGTAGCGATCGGAATAAGGGCGCTACTCCGCCTGTATGGTTTTTCTACCGGGACATGCCCGCCCTTGGGATCGCTAGCGCTCACATATTGAACTGGACCGGCAGAGTCAGGGCGAGGGTCTCCCCACGCATCTCGGCCGGCAGCGGCGGCAGCGGATCGGCCCGGCGGATGGTGGCCAGGGCCTCGCGGTCGAACAGATTCACACCACTGCCCTGTTTCAGGTTGACCGACAACACCTGCCCTTGCCGGTCGATGACAATGCTCACCAGGCTCACGCCCTTGCGCCTTGTCTCGCGGGGTGAGCGCTTGTGGCGCTCCAGATGCGCATGCAGGATCTGTTGCCATTGCTGCTGCGCATCGATGACCTGCTGCTGACTGAATGCGCCCTGCATGGGTGCCGTCACCTGATCGCTGACCTGAGCCACATTCATGCTCGGCGGCGCCGTGGTTTCCGGTGCGGAGACCTCGCTGTACTCCTCCGGCGGCTGCTCCGGCTCCGGTTCGACCTCCGGCTCAGGCTCAGGCCTGGGTCGTTCCGCCACCACCGGCTTGTGTATCGGTACTTCGGCTGGGCGCTCCACCCTGGGCAACTCGGGCAGTTTCTGCTCGACCACGTCGGGTGGCGTTACCGGCGCCTTCACCGACTCGACCTGCTCCGGCCCCGGCGGCATCTCCTTCGCGGCATCCTCCGGCGCAGCCATGAACATGGCCATTTCAACCACGAAGGGTGCGGCGGCAGGTATGTCCGGCGGCGGTGGACTTGCAGGATGCCACAGATAGAATGCCGCCACCGCAGCATGCAGGGACAGTGCAAACAACCCGGCCAGCGACCAATACAGCGGCCCGCGCCTGCTCGCCATTCCCCCCGGCCCTGCCAGAGGTGTCACAGCGCATCACCCGCTGGCCGCTCCAGCCCCACCAGGGCGACCTTCAGGTAACCAGCGCTACCCAGCACGTTCATGACCTCCATCAGTTCTCCATAGGGCACCGTCTGGTCGGCCCGCAGGAAGATGCGCTGCTCCTCATCGGGCGCCAGCTGGCGCATGTGGTCTGCCAGACTGTCACGCTCCACCCGCAAGTCATCACCGAGGGTGAGGGACAGGTCGGTCTGTATCGTCAGGTACAGCGGCTCGTCCGGAGCCGGTTGCGGTGTCGCCGAGGAGGCCGGCAGGTCCACTGGCACGCTGACCGTGGCCAGTGGCGCGGCGACCATGAAGATGATCAGCAGCACCAGCATCACGTCGATGAACGGGGTAACGTTGATCTCGTGATTGTCCGGTAGATCGGCGGCGCTGGTGTCCTGCATGCGAAACGCCATCAGCCGGCACTCCGCGCCATGGGCACCACGGTATGTCGATCGTCCCCCAGGCTTCTACCACCGGGGCGCTTGCGGTCCAGATCACGGCTGACCAGGATCAGCAACGCCGTGGCGATATCCCCCAGGACCGCACGATACACACCGATGGAGCGGGCGAAGTGGTTGTAGATCACCACCGCCGGGATTGCCGCAACCAGACCGAAGGCAGTGGCCAGCAGCGCCTCGGCGATACCCGGCGCCACCACCGCCAGGTTGGTGGTCTGCGAGTGGGCAATACCGATAAAGGCATTCATGATGCCCCACACCGTGCCGAACAGACCGACGAAGGGGGATACCGCGCCAATGGTGGCGAGCACCCCGGTACCCCGGCTCATGTGCGAGCCAGCCGATACCTGCACCCGATCCAGGCGCGCCGCCACCCGCTCCTTGATGCCGTCATCGGATGCCGGACCCTGCGCCGACAGCTGCAACTCATGGGCGGTCGCCCCCAGCAGGTCCAGGCCGACCCCGCGCTGCTCCGCACAATACTGGCGCGCATCGGCAAAGTTCTCCGCATTCACCAGTATCTGCAGGATGCTGCGTGCGCGGTGGCGCGCCACATGCAGTTGCAGCACCTTGAAGATCCAGATCGCCCAGGTCAGCACCGACGCCAGCAGCAGGCCGATCATCACCGATTTGACCACCCAGTCGGCGGCCAGATACATGCCCCAGGGCGACAGGTCGTGCGCCAGCATGGCAGTCTCGGCGCTCGGCTCCCCGTCGGTAGCCAGAGCCTCCTCCCCACTGGTCAACTGCGCTGCTGCAGCTTCATCCAGTACGGCCTGCTCACCCTCGACCAGAGCGGTGGGCACCTCGATGGTTGCCGGCATCTCGGCCTGTACACTGCCGCTATCCTGGGCGAACACCGGCAGCGCCAGCACGGCCAGCAACAGGCCAAGGGCGCATGTTTGAACTTTCATCTCAGCTTACCTCTTCGATTCAGCTACACCTGGGCACTGTCGGCCGGTGCAACCGGTTGCCCTCAAGAGCGGGATACGCCCAGTTCGGGGCGGGTACACAACCACAGCAACACCGCACACATGGTCGACGGCACCAGCCACTGCACCCACAGAGCAGTGGCTGTAATGCACACCAGCGGCATGCTTATCAGCATGCTGATCGCTGCCAGCCATTTGGCTCGGCGCGGAATCGCCCGATGCCGATACCAGTTGTCGATCGGCGGGCCGAAACGCGGATGGGCCAGCAACCAGGCATTCAACGCCGGCCAGCCCTTGCCCGAGGCCCAGGCGGCCAGCAGCATGAACACCGTGGTCGGCATGCCCGGCAGCACCACTCCGATCAATCCCAGGGCAACGAACACCAGCGCCAGCAAACGCCAGCCCAGCACCCGCATCAGACCGCGTCCGCAGCTCGCTCAGCGGCCATCAGCGACTCGACCGAGGCACGCACGAAGGCGAATGCCTGGCGGGCACCGACCAGTGCCTGCTCCCGCTGTGCGGCGGTCAGCTCGATGGCATCCAGCTCCTCCTTGAAACGCCGCCAGTGCAGGCCGCGTCCCTCGGCATGACCTGCCAGATGGCGAGCGCCATGGGTTTCCGACAGCCCCAGCTGGTCGCGGGCATGCTTGAGCAGGAAGGCTGCGCCCAGGGTCGATCCCTCATGGGTATACAGCCAGCCCAGCGCCGCTTCACCCGGCTCGATCCACACCGTGGCGGCCGCACTGCGGTCCTCGGCCAGTTGCTCCTCGGTCACGTCGAAATCAGCACAGTCCAGCAGGATCGCATCCAACCGATTGCGCTCCCCCAACCCCGGCAGGCGCTGCTGCAGTTCGGCATTCTGGTACAGCGGCGAGGTCACCAGATGCAGGCGCAGTTGCATGCGCAGAAAGCAGACAAACCGCTCCCGGCTGGAGAAAGGCGCCAGCGCCATGATCCGCTGGTCAAGGCTCTCATGCAGTGCGGTGGTGCCGTTCTTGAGGTGAAGGGAAAGCGGTTCTGCAATGCTGTCTACTACCGAGGTCATGTCGACTCCTGGCTGATCCGAGCCATCCGGGTGATAGGCGGAACTGGCTGATGGGGATGAATTGGCTGATGCGTCCGGGCGGAATGCATCACTCTCTATGTATATGACGGATGAGCGACATGAATCCGGTAATCGAAATGATAATTCCTCTTAAAATAATTCATGAACTGCGAGAAAGACCGCTTTTGTCACCCCGTCACCCCCCGCACTCCTATCATCCTTCGCCCCACCTCGTAATCCTTTGCCCCCACCTCGTCATCCTTCGCGCAGGCGAAGGATGACGAGGTAGAGACTCCTACTCCAGGTCCGCCAGCTCCACCACCCCCGCCAGATACTTCAGTTGCAACCGCGCCAACCGCGCCTGATGCCGGGCATCGGCGAGGTCGCGGCGGGCGCTGTAGAGTTGGTGTTGGGCGTCGAGCACGTCGAGGTTGACCCGTTCGCCGCCCAATACGCTTTGCCGTGTGGCCTCGACCAGGGTATCGACCGACTGCACCGCCATTTCATAGGCGCGGGTGCGGGTGGCGCTGGTCTGGTACAGGTTGTACTGGCGGCGCAACTCGTTGAGCAAGCTACTGGTCTGCGCATCCAGTTCGTGACTGGCCTGCTCCAGCCGGTAACTGGCCTGGCGCGACAGCCCGCTGACGCCGCCCCCGGCAAACAGCGGCACAGTCAGCTGGATGCCGATACTGTCGGTGTCATAGGTCTGGTTGAAGCTGGTTTCCGAATCGGACTTGGTCTTGCGAGTGCTGGCGTACAGGCTGAGCTTGGGCAAGTACCCCTGTCGGTGCGGCTGGTGGCATGGCTGCGCAGATGGTCGATGACCAGGTGGTTGGCCACGGTGTACAGGTAGGCCAGCGGCTTTTCCACGCTCTCTTTCTGCTGCAGCAGGGTGAACAATCGGGCAAAGCTCTCGTGGGTCAGGTCGGCACTGAGCTCCGGATCGTTGGTTTTCAGCAGGATGTAGCGGTTGATCTTGCTGGCGTAGGCCCGGTAATACTGATGTGCCTGGTCGATTGCCGTGCTCTCCCTTGGCCGGACGAAGATAGCGAACAGATGATATTGTTTATCATTTGCAAGGGTGTGGCAAGGCGCCACACCCTGGGCTGGGAGACCGACTGCTCCGGCTCACTGGTCCGAAGCCGCCTCCGGCACATAGATCATGCGCCCGTCATTCAGCCGGTAGGTGATACCGGCGCGGCTGCCCTGCCCCTCACCGACCTCGCCACTGGACTCGTAGCGGGTCAGCTCCTCACCCTCCTTGATGGTCATGCGCATGTCGCTCTGGCCGGGGTTCTCGATCACTATGACGTTGTCCCGGGTGAAGGGGTTGAGCGGGTTCTGCACTATGATCACCAGCAGGATACCGATCACCACCAGAAACAGATCGATCAGGTTGACCATCGATAGCAGCGGGTCGTCCTCGTCCTGTTCGAGAAAACGCATCAGTTGCCCTCCCCGGTCCGTTCAATGACCCGCAGCTCCTGCAACAGCCAACGGCGCCGAACGGTCAGGATGAAATAACTGATGCTAGCAGCCAGCAGCGCCAGGATCACCGCCGAGAAGGCCACCACCAGATTGTCGCCGATGCCCTGGGCATCGCTGCGGGTCAGCGCCAGCAAGGCCGGGCCCATGGGGATCATGGTGGCGACCAGCCCGAGCATGGGGGTGCTGCGCGAGGTGATGCGCAGCCATTCCAGACGCTGCATGATATGCAGCTCCAGATCATCGCTGCTGCCGCCATGGCGCTGCTGCCAGGCCAGCAACGGCGAGCGATGGCGGCCGGTGCGGCGTTGCCAGGCCTCCATGGCAAAGCCGCCAAGGGCTATCAGCGAGTAGATCAGCGCGGCAACGATCAGCAGCAGCACCGGGGTGAGAAACCAGCGGGTGAGTTCGTAGAGGGTGACTTCCAGGGCGTTCATGGTGTTTCCGTTGCAGTTGTGTTGATGGGGATATGGCGGTTGGCCCGCTGCTGGCACCAGACACCGAAGAGGATGCAGCCAAGCATGCCAAGCAGACCGGCCCAGATGCGCCAGGGCGTTTCCAGCTCGCCCTGCGGCGTGACCTCCTGCATGACCTGACCGCGCACGGCGGCCTGCTGCCCGCTCGGTTCAGCGGGGTTGTCCTGGCTCTGCGGCTGACTGGCGCTGGCGCTGCCGAGGCCAAAACCGGCGGCCATGTCGCTGATGAACTCGACGGTCAGCGCCGCCCCCCTATCGGCGCCATGCTGTCCGGTCAGTTCCTGCCAGCGCTCGACCAGTTCGCGGCGGGTCTGCTCATCGGCATCCCAGTGCTGCTTGCGGATCGCCTCGACCATGCGTTCGATCAGTTGCGCCTGGGCGGTGGGGTTGTGCTGCTCGAACCACTGGCTCAGGCCCAGTTCACGGCTGTCCATCACATAGCTGTCGTGCACCGCCTGCCACTGGTCGTCACGCACCATGCTGCTGTCGGTGGCCTGCCAGCCCCACAGGTTGTTAACGATATTCAGCAGCTCCAGCGTGCCGGCATAGCCTTCCTGCTGCATGGCACCGATCCACTGGGGGTTGAGGTAGCGGCTGCGCAGCTCGCCGGCAAGGAACTGTGCAGCGCCACTGGTGCGCGGGGTGTTCTGGCGCAGGTCGCTGATATACAACGCCGGCGCCTGGCCATTGATCTGGCGTACCGCCTGGGACAGACCACCGAGGTATTCGAATGGATGGTCGGTGGACAGCAGGCCGTTGACCGTGGAAGAGCGCGCCAGCACCGCAGCCTGAACCCCCTTGAGCTGTTCGGCGAACAGGTTGCCGGAGGGCGGCGGTGCAACCAGCCCGCTGCTGCCATAGCCATGCTGCAGGCGTTGCAGGAACTGCTCGGCCAGTACCGCCTCGTCCTCCCAACTGGTTGAGTCCAGCGTCAGAGCGGTGACGCCCGTGCCGTAGTCGCCGGGGGCATTGCTGAAGATGCGCACATTGGCCAGACTGGCGGCCTGCTCGCTACCCAGCCCCTGCGCCTGCAATTGCTCGATCAGTGCTCGGTTGTTGGCGACCAGCGGGCTATCTTCCTCATCCAGTTGGCCCAGCCTCTCGATGGCCTCGGCCAGCAGTTGCATGAAGCCATCGAACTGGTCACGGTAGACGCTGGTGACCTGCAGCACCACGTCGATGCGCGGGCGCCCCAGTTCGCTGCGCGGGATAATCTCCAGCGCCCGCACTCTGCCACCCGCGTCCCATACCGGACGCAGACCCAGAGCGTGCAACACCTGGCTTTCCAGGATACCCAGGTGACGCATGGCCTCGGACGACCACAGGCTGAAGGCGAGCTTCTCCGGCATCTGCCCGTCGTGCTCGGCGCGGTAGGCGTCGAGCAATTGCTGCAGCGCCTGCTCACCGGCGGCGTAGGCGTTGGCGGTGGGCAGCTTGTCAGCCTCGAAGGCATACAGGTTGCGACCGCTGGGCACCTGCGGATTGCGCACCGGATCACCGCCCGGCCCCGGCGCGACAAAACCACCGGCCAGGCCGGCCAGCAGCGCCTCGATTTCGCCGGTCTCGGCCAAGTTATGCTGCTGCTCGCGGGCCTTGTGCAGCCAGTCACGCAGCTCGCCAGCAGCCAGTTGCTCGACCGGCTCGCCGTGCAGCAGATGGCGCTCGATCAACTGGTAGGCCGGGGTGTTCTGCAGCTCGGCAAAGTCCAACGCGGCGGGCTCATCGCTGTCGAAAGGCTCGCCGCTGGCGGCTGCGACCGCCTGCAGATAGGGCGTGCCAAGCTGCTGTATCACCGTGCTCAACTGGTGCTCTACAGCAGCGGGCTGGCCGAAGGTATGCAAGCCAAGCGGCAGGCTGTCCGCCGCCAGCGCGTGCAGGTAGTCATGCAGGGCGGCAAAGAAGCCGGAAAAATCCTGCTGCGCCCCCGCCTGGTCCCAGCCCAGATCGGCGAGCATGCCCTGTTCAGCCACCTGCCCAAGAATAGCGTCGGCGGTCTGCTGGCGTACCGCGCCCTCTTCCAGTTGCTGGTACTGGTGGATCAGGTCATGCAGCTCGCGCAACTCGTCATACAGCCCGGCCGGGGCAAACGGTGGGGTCTGGTGACTGACCACCACCGCGCGCCCGCGGCGCCGAGCCTGCATGGCCTCGCCGATATTGTCCTGGATATAGGGATAGAACACCGGCAGATCGCCCAGTGCGAGAAACGGATAATCATCCACCGCCAGCCCACGATCCTTGCCCGGCAGCCATTCCTGGGTGCCATGGGTGCCGAAGTGGATCAGCGCATCGGCTTGGCAGCGCAGCAGCATATAGGCAGCCAGGTAGATATGGTCCGGCGGCACGGCGGTGTCGTGATAGGCCTCGCCCGGTCGCCCGGCCCGGGGCGGCTGCGGCATCAGCAGCAGGCTGCCGAGCTGCGCCCGGGGAATGATGAAGTGCGGTTGACCGTCGATCTGGCGCAGCGCCCAGTGGCTGGCCGGATCGCCCCAGCGCTGCTGCAACGCCTGTTGCACCGGAGCGGGCAGGTCATGCAGCCATTGCTGATAGTCGGCCAGCGGCAGGGCTGCCGCCAGGCCGTCGTCATGCAGCGCATCCAGGGTCTCGGGCCGGTAGTAACCGGCCAGCAGGCGCTGGCCGAGCTGGATGAACTTTTCCTCATCGGTAGCCGGGATCGGGTAACCCGCGTCGGCCAGTGCGCCACTCAGCACCGCCAAGCTGCGCGGTACGTTGAGGTGCGAGGCCGACAGGTTGCGCTCGCCATCCGGGTGATTCCAGAACAGCAGGGCCAGCCGCTTGTCTTCAGGCGGCAGATCCTGCAGACGCACCAGCCGGTCGATCTTGCCCAGCAGGGCGTCGGCCTGTTCCGGGATCAACTGTGGCTCGCCCTGCTCCAGTGTGCCGATCACCAGCGGGTCGGTCATGCCCCAGGTTTCCGGTACGCCGAGCAGGGGCGCGACGGAATGGGTAGCGATACCCGATGGGGACTCGCGCCAGTCCGCCAGGCTGGTGCGCTGGATAAAGCTCTGGATGACCGGAATGCCCAGTTGCAGGAATTCGGCCTGGCGCGCCGCGCCATTCTGCATATGGGTCAGGTTGACCAACACGCGCACCCCGGCGGGCTCGACCACCTCGGTCAGCGCCTGCGGGTTCTGCGCATCGACCCAGAACACCAGCGGAGTCTGGCCGTGCCGTTCGCTGGCAGCGATCAGGTCATCCAGCAGCTGCAACTCGGCATCGGCCAGGCTGCTGCCGTGGGTGATGAAGCCGATGCGCGGCGCCTGCTGCGGCCAGCGCTCGCTGCCCCAGCGCAGGTAGTCCTGTACATTGTCGAACGGTGCCGGGGCGGCGGGATGATAGACACCGGCGGCCGGCAGTTGCTGGGGCGGCGCCACGCCGACGGCATCCCCGCCCGAGCGTTGCAGTTGCCAGAACTCGAACAGCCGGCGCAGATTGCTTTGCCCGCCGTTGCCGTAGTAGCCAATTAGTTGCCAGGCGGCCGGCGCTGGCAGATTGCCGAACGCCGGGGCACCACCGCCTACCCGAATCCAGGGGGTGCTGCCGTGCTCCAGCTGATCACCGAGAAACGCCTGCATCTGCGCCAGGTCACCGGGCCGGGGCGTGTCGAGAATCAGCAGGCCGGCCAGCAGGTCTGCCGGCGCAGCCTGCCCTTCGATATAACCGCTCTCCAGCCGCAGACCGGCTTCCCCGGCCCATTGCTGCAACCGCGCCAGCTTGCCCGGCAGCACGAAGTCATTGCTCAGCACACGGACATCCGGCACGGCCTCGGCCCGTACCAGGCCTGCACCGCCCAGCAGCACCAGCAGGATCAACACTAACCTGGCCATGCTCAGAAACTCAGGCTCAGGCCGACGTGGTAGGTGCGGCCCGGCTCAGGGTAGTTGAACAGCACATTGTCATCGGCCAGCCGCTCATCGCCGAGGTTCTCGATGCCACCGCGCAGGGTCAGCTCGGGCGTCAGTTGCTGGCTCAACTCCAGGTGCCAGAGGCTGTAGGCCGGCAGCCCGTAGGCTACGTTGCGGCTGTAGCCGATCTGGCTGCCGACATACTCACCACGCAGCTGTGCATTGAATGCCGGTGTCGGTGCCCACTTCAGGTGGGTATTGGCCAGATGCCGCGAGCGTCCGGCCAGGCGCTGGTCGGCACCCCGATCGATGGCATCCAGATAGGTGTAGTTGATACCCCAGTGCAGGGAGGCCGGCAGGTCAATTTCTCCACCCAGCTCCAGGCCGCGGATGCGGGCACGGTCAACGTTCTCGTAGTTGCGCAGTTCACGCCCGCGAATCCCGCAATCGGCAACGCAAACGGTCTGGATCAGCCCCTTCAGGTTGTTCTGGAAAATCCCGGCGTTGAGTGACCAGCCCTCACCCACATAGTCGGCCACCAGCTCATAGGTGGTGTTAAGTTCCGGATCGAGGTCGGGGTTGCCCACGATGGTGAACTGACCGCCCCCACCAATGGCCGAATAGCCCGGCGACAGCTGCTTCAATGTCGGCGCCTTGAAGCCGCGCCCGCCACCACCCTTGATGGTCAGGGCGTCGCTGTGGTTGTACACCAGATAGGCCCGCGGGCTCTTGTGCCAGCCGTATTCCTCATGCTTGTCGAAGCGGCTGCCGAGCAGCAACGACCAGTTCTCGTGCAGCTGGATTTCATCCTGCAGGAATACCGCCCGGTGCACTGCCTTGCCCTTGCCACTGGCCAGGCTGTCATCCTTCAGCTCCTCGCGACGCCACTCACCACCCAGGCTGAGCAGATGACGCTCGCCCAGCGGCAGGCTTAGCGTGCCGTCGACAATATCATCGGTCATCTTCTGCCAGGGATTGGTCGGAATCTGGCCACGGGTATAGCTTTGTTCGCGTTCCAGGGTGTTGCGGTAGGCGCGCACGCTGGTTCTGCCCCAGTCCCAGTTGCCGGTGTGGCTCAACGAAAACTGCTCACGCTCGATATCGTCGCGGGACTCGTACTCCGGCGCAGTCGGCGCAGCACTGCGCACATTGCGCCAGCGATCCTCGCGGCCGCGGCCCAGGGTCAGGTCGATCTGCTGCGCCAAGTCCGGCGTCCAGCTCAGGGTCGCGCTGGCACTCTGCGACTCGCGCCCTTCCAGCTCGGACAGAGCCGTATCGTCCCGGTCAGCAGTGGCCTGACGTTTACGGTTTTCACCGGTGAAGCTCAGGCCCAGCACATTCTCGATCAGCGGGCCACCGGCATACACACCCAACTGATGGGTCTGGCCGCCATGGCTGTGATCCGGCATCCCGCCATTCAGCATCAGGCTGCCGCGCCACTCATCGGTGGCCTTGCGGGTAATGACATTGACCACCCCGCCCAGCGCCTCGGAGCCATACAGCGCCGACATCGGCCCACGCACCACCTCGATGCGCTCGATGGCCTCCACCGGTACCCAGCCCAGATCGAAGTCGGCATGGGCAATGGCACTGGCGGCGGTATTGATGCGCTGGCCGTTGACCAGCACCAGGGTGTGCTCGCCGTCCATGCCGCGAATGCTGACCCCGCGCCGGGTCAGACCAATACCGGTGAACTGCAGGCCGGGCGTGCCACGCAGGGCATCCTCCAGATCCTGCACCGGCCGATTGGCCAGATCCTCACGGGAAATCACCGTGATACTCGCCGGCGCATCCTGCAGCGAACGCTCGGTAATGGTGGCGGTTACCACCTGGGACTGCAGATCGAGTACATCGGCACCGGCTGAGGCCGGCAGCACAGCCAGTGTGCCGGCCAAGGGCAACAGCAGAAAACGAAGAGAGTGAGATGGCGTCATGGGCCCGTCCTGATGGCATGTGAGGAAAGGGCCAAGACACTATCATGTTATACTATAACAAAACAACAAGTGACGACTGGTAAGACGGGTAGTACGCAACGGGGAAGCGGAGGCTGGGCGAGCGAGGGGAGTGGGAGTGGGAGTGGGGGTTCTTGCCAATCTCGACTGCAGAAACGCAAAAAGCCCAGCTTTTCAGCTGGGCTTTTTGCTCACTATCTGGCGGAGAGCGAGGGATTCGAACCCTCGATACGCTATTAACGTATACACACTTTCCAGGCGTGCTCCTTCAACCACTCGGACAGCTCTCCGGATCTCGGCAGCTGGCTTGCCAGTTCCGAGGCGCGCTAATGTACCCAAACCAGAGCGGTTTGGCAAATCCTATTTGCAGACTCGCCAGTCATCGCTATCTTGATACACTGCCAGACTGCGCCGGCTTCTGCCCGGCTGATTTCAACCGATGAGGACTCTTCGATGAGCGAGCTGGTCTCCTACAGTTTTTCCGATGGTATTGCCCGGCTGGGCCTGGACAATGGCAAGGTCAATGCCCTTTCGCCGGCGCTGTTCGAGGCATTCGATGCGGCGCTGGACCGGGCCGAGCAGGATCGGGCGGTGGTGGTGATCAGCGGCAAGCCCGGCATCTTCTCCGGCGGTTATGACCTGCAGGTGATGACCTCCAGCCCCGCTGCCGCCCGGGAACTGGTGGCCACCGGCTCTACCCTGTCGCGCCGCCTGCTGTCCCACCCCTACCCGGTGGTGGCGGTATGTACCGGGCACGCGATTGCCAAGGGGGCTTTCCTGTTGCTGTCCGCCGATTATCGCATCGGCGTGGAAGGCCCGTTCAAGATTGGCCTCAACGAAGTCGCCATCGGCATGACCATGCACCACGTGGGTATCGAACTGGCCCGGGCACGACTGACCCATAGCGCCTTCACCCGCTCGGTGATCAATGCCGAGCTGTTCTCGCCGGCCGATGCGGTTGCCGCCGGCTTCCTGGACCGGGTGGTAGCGGCCGAGGAACTGGAAGCCGAGGCAATGGCCATGGCCACGCTACTGACCAAGCTGAACATGACCGCGCACCGCAACACCAAGCTGAAAACCCGGCGCGCACTGCTGGAACTGCTTGATCAGTCCATCGCCGAAGACAAGCAACACGATCTCTGATGGACTCGCTCACCCAGGCGGTACTCGGCGCTTCGGTCCAGGGCGCCTTGCTGGGTCGCTGGCAGGGCCGCAAGGCTCTGCTCTACGGAGCGATGTTAGGCACGCTGCCAGATCTGGACGTGGTGTTGGACTACGGCGACGCAGTGGCCAACATGACCTACCATCGTGGCTTCAGTCACTCGCTGCTGGTGACCAGCCTGTTCAGCGTGGTACTGGCCTGGCTGATCCGACGCTGGCGGCCGCATCCCGGCTACAGCACCCTGCGCCTGTGGTTTTGCATCTGGCTGGTACTGACCACCCATATCGTACTGGATGCCTTCACCAGCTATGGCACCCAGTTGCTGTGGCCGCTGCCGACGCCACCGGTGGCGATCTCCAGTATTTTCATCATCGACCCGCTGTACACCCTGCCGCTGCTACTGGCGGTGGCCGCTGGACTGCTGATCGGCCTGCGCAAGCATGCCGGCGTGCGCCTGCAGTATGTCGCCCTGGCGATCAGCAGCCTGTATCTGCTCAGCACCCTGGCCGGCAAGCACATGGCCGAGCAGCGTCTGGAGCAGGCACTGGCCGAGACCGGCATCCAGGCGCAAGCCACCTTCAGTTCGCCGACGCCCTTCAACACCGTATTATGGCGGGTGGTGGCGGTGGATGGTGACGATTATTACGAAGGCCTGGTGAGCTGGTTCGATAGCCAGCCTCCCGTTCTGGAGCGCCTGCCGCGACGCGCCAGCGAAGCGCAGGCCACCTTGCAGGACTCGCCCCAGCACCAGCGTCTGCGCTGGTTCAGTGGTGACCTGCTGCGCTATGACCTGATCGATGATCATTGGGTGGTGACCGATCTGCGCCTGGGCATGACCGGCTATCATCCGTTCCGCTTCGCCCTGGCGCAGTTGCAGCAACAGCAACAGACCAGCCAACTGGTCGAGGTCACCGAGCTGTGGCCAGCGCCCAGGGCTGACCTGTCCTCGCTCGGCCTGTTGCATCGTCGGGCGCTGGACGAAAGCTACCCGGTATCCATGGGAAGTCTGGCCGAGAGCCTGGTGCTGTCGCCCACCAAGCCCTGAGCCTCGCCAGCCAGCGACCCCGGTCTAGCGGGATCGCTGTTGCTGATAGCTGCTGATCAATGCCGTGGCGGTGTCGCCCTCGTGTACCCACTCGCGCCAGATGGCCAGCAGCAGTGCCATCAGCACCGGGCCAACGAACAGGCCGACCAGGCCCATGGTGGTCACTCCGCCGATCAGCCCGAAGAAGGTCAGCAGGAACGGCAGCTTGATCGGGCCGCCCACCAGCGAAGGGCGGATGGTCTTGTCGACGATGAACAGTTCGACCGAGCCCCAGACGAACAACCCGACCCCGGCCACGGTACTGCCACTGCCCACCAGGTACAGCGAGACCAGGGTAAAGGCCAGTGGTGCACCGCCGGGAATCAGCGCCATGACGCCGGTGATCAGCCCCAGAGCCACCGGTGACGGAACTCCTGCCACCCAGTAGGCAATGCCCAGCACGATACCCTCACCGATGGCGATCAGGCCCATGCCGATCACCGTGGAGGTAACGGTCGCCGGCACCATGCGCGAGAACCGTTGCCAGCGCGCCGGCAACACCTCCTCCCCCACCCGGTCGATCTGCGCTACCAGCAGATGTCCATCGCGGTACAGGAAGAACAGCGTGATCAGCATGAACAACAGCGCCAGGGCCAGGGAGAAGGCCTTGCCGCTCATGGTCATGATCACCCGGGAGATATTGCCCAGGTGCTGACCGCTGGCCATCTGGATGATTTCGCTGATCGCATGGGGATGATTCAGATATTCATTCCATTGCTCCGCCAGCCAGGTCCCCACCAACGGCAATGCCGCGATCCATCCGGGCACGCTGGCACCATCGCGGTTAGCCTCCACCAACCAGGCCATCCAGCTCTGGGCTTCCTCCAGGGCGAAGGAAAAGGCCATGGTCAGCGGTACAATCAGTACGCCGAGGATCAGCATGATGGCTATCGCCGCCGCCAGCGTCCGCCGCCCACCGCAGAGCTGCAACAGGCGCTGGTATAGCGTCCAGCTGGCAAAGGCGATGATCAGCGCCGCCAGCACCGGAACGATGAATCCGTGGAAGAAATAGATCCCGGCGATGATCACCAGGAACAGCAACCAGCGCGCCGCGGAATGCGATGGCAGAATCGATGGGGGTGGCGTTGTACTCATGTGCTCCCTTCGTATGTGGCCGGGGGTCGGCGATCAGTCCATCATAACAGCATGCAGACCGCCCGCTGCGGGGAATGCTTTACTGAATTGTGCGAAGGTTGGCAGCGTCGGCATCAGCGGCCCATCGCGGCGAGACGCCGCTCCAACATACATACCATTGATATCTGCCATGGCGCGCATACTGGCCCAGGCTCTGCAATAATGGCCCGGTTTGCCCCGTCTACCCACCCAGGATACCGAGTTCGATGGCAGTTCCCACCCCGCAAAATAGAATTCCCCTGGCCATGGGGAGCTGCCTGCTGGCGATTTTCACTACCATCCTTGCCAGCCATATGCCGACGCCGCTGTATGCGGTCTGGCAACAGAGCTGGGGCTTTTCCGATACGGCACTGACAGCGGTGTTTTCAGTATACGTGCTGGGGGTGGTGCTGACCCTGCTGAGCATGGGCTCGTTGTCCGACCAACTGGGCCGTCGGCAGATGCTGGTCCCCGGGCTGTTGTCCATCCTGCTCGGGGCGATCGCCTTCATGCTGGCGAGCGATATCTACCAACTGGGTGCGGCCCGCCTGCTGACCGGCATCGGCACCGGCATGGTCACCGGCGCAGCGACCGCGGCGGTGATCGAGCTGGAGCCCGACGGCAACTGGACCCGCAGCGCTGCGCTGGCCGCCCTGGCCTTCACCCTCGGCGCGGCCACGGGCCCGACCATCAGTTCACTGGCACTACGCTGGACCAGCCATGCCGAAAGCTGGCCCTTCCTGGTCGTGGCGGTGCTCTGCGTGCTGTGCATCATCCTGCTGCTGCGCGCTCCCTGGCCGGCAGGCCTGGGCCAGCGCCAGCAGGACTTCCGCCTGCGCGCCTGGCGGCCGACACCGATCAAGGTACCGCGCGCGCTGTTGGGCACCTTCCTGTTCGCCGCTGCGGCCATCTGCCTGGCCTGGTCCACCGGCAGCCTGTACTCCTCGCTGGGGCCGTCCATGGCCCGGGAGCTGGCCGGGGTCAGTGATCGCGCACTGGCCGGACTGTTTGCCGCCGGCTGGCAACTGGTCGCTGGCGTCAGCCAGTTCGCCTGCCAGCGCCAGCCACTCAACCGCCTGGTGCTGCTCGGGCCAAGCCTGTTGATCCTTGGCCTGGCGGCCATGGCTGCCGCGGTGCTGCTGGCTTCGGTCTGGCTGTTCAGCCTGGCAACCCTGGCCACCGCCATGGGTGCCGGCGCGATCGGCGTGATCGCCACCGTCACCATTGCCCGTTCAGCCCCGCCGGCCGAGCGTGGCAGCATGACCTCAGCGTTCTACCTGGCGGCCTATCTGACCATGGCCACGGTGGTCCTGGGGATAGGATTTGCCAGTGACTATGTGGGCCTGGTCAACAGCATGCTGGGCTTTACCGTACTGATCTCGCTCGCTGCCCTGGGTCTGATGCTGGCGCGCCGCTGGACCCGGGCATAGCAAGCAGCGGTCAGAGACTGACGTAGCGACTGATCAGCGCCCGCAGCGCCGCCGGCTTCACCGGCTTGGGCAGGTAATCCAGCCCGTGCAGGCGAATCCGCGTGATCAGCTCGTTGCGCCCATCGGCGCTGATGACCACGCCCGGCAACTCGGGGTTGATCCGCTCGCGCAACCAGGCCACCAGCTCCAGTCCGGTATCGCCATCATCCAGGTGGTAGTCGGCCAGCACCAGCTCCGGCGTGAACCCCGAATCGAGCACCGCCTGCACCTCGCTGCGATCCCTGGCTACCGCCACATTGCACTGCCAACGGCTGAGCAGGCTCTGCATGCCGGTGAGGATGGTCGCCTCGTTGTCGATGCACAACACCTGGGCGCCACTGAGCATCGGCGCATGGACCTGGCTGACCGTGCGCGAGTGACGATCGTAGCGCACCACCGGCACCATCACACTGAACACGCTGCCCCGTCCTGGCCAGGAGCGCACCGACAATTCATGACCCAGTACTCGGCACAGGCCGTCGGCGATGGCCAGCCCCAGACCCAGGCCTTTCTCCGCCTGGGTACGGTGGTTGTCCAGGCGTTTGAACTCCTCGAAGATGGTCTGCAACTTGTCCCGCGGAATACCCGGCCCCTGGTCCCAGACCTCGATACGCACACCATCGGGCAGACGACGCATACCCAGCACCACGCGGGAGTTGCCGGCATAGCGGAAGGCATTGGTGAGAAAGTTCTGCAGCACCCGGCGCAACAGGCGGATATCACTGCGCACCCGCAGTCGGCTACTGTGCACCCGCAGGTCCACGCCACGCTCGACGGCCAGTGCGCCGAACTCGATGCGCAGCGGCTCGATCAGGTCGGTGAGTACGAGATCGCTCCATTCCGGGGTGATCCGCCCGGATTCCAGGCGCGACAGGTCGAGCAGGTCGGAGATCAGATCCTCGGCCGAACGAAGCGAGGTATCCAGGTGGCGTACCAGCTCCTGGGCTTCCGCCGGCAGGTTCGGCTGATGGGCCAGGGACGCCGAGAACAGCCGGGCGGCGTTCATCGGCTGCATCAGGTCGTGGCTGACCGCGGTCAGGAAGCGGCTCTTCGACTGGCTGGTCTGCTCGGTCTGGGCCTTGGCCTGTAACAATGCTTCGTTCAGTTCGGACAACTCACGGGTCCGCTCGACCACCCGCTGTTCCAGGCCCTCGTTGGATTCCTTGAGCGCACGCTCAGCTTCGCGGAAGGCGGTGATATCAGTGAAACTCATGACGAAGCCGCCGCCGGGCATCGGGTTGCCGATGATCTCGATCACCCGGCCATTGGGAAACAGCCGCTCCGAGCGGTGCGCGGTACCCCGGCGCATCCAGTTCACGCGCTTTTCCATATGCATCTGCGGGTCACCCGGGCCACACAGCCCGCGCCGTGCATTGCACAGGATCAGGTCGGCAATCGGCCGGCCGATGGTGATCAGCCCCTCCGGGTACTGGAACATCTCCAGATAGCGCTGATTCCAGGCCACCAGGCGCAGCTCCTTGTCCACCACGCTGATGCCCTGGGTGATGTTCTCGATCGCCCCCTGCAACAGTCCGCGGTTGAACTGCAGCACCTCGGAAGCCTCGTCGACGATGCGCACCACATCCTCGAAGTGCATGGCCCGCCCTTCGATCGCCGCCTTCACCACCACCCGCGCCGAAGACGCGCCCAACACCCCGGCCAGCAGGCGCTCGGTCTGGGTGATCCAGCTGCTGTCGGCCACCTGCGTCGGGTTGAAGGTAGTCTCCTGGGCCTCGGCGAAACGCTCGAAACCGGCCCGAGCACGCTCTTCACCGACGAAGCGCGCCGCCAGCATCAGCAGGTCGTCCACCGTGACCCGCAGCATGGAGCGGCTCGGGCCATCGGCCCACTGATCGCCATCCAGGCTGACAAAACGGCTGGCCTGCCAGTGCTCCAGCACCCGGGTGCGGCTGAACAGGGACACCAGTACGAAGACCACGAAATTGCAGCTCAGCGCGGCAATGCTACCCAGCGTCAGGCTGTCGACCGGCAGGCCGAAGGCATTGTCGTACATGCCCTCCAGTACCGGCCAGTCGGTCACGCTGACGATATCCAGCAACGGCAGGATCAGCAGGTAGAACCACAGGCTGATGCCTACCAGCAAGCCGGCGAACACGCCGCTGCGATTGGCCTGTTTCCAGAACAGCGCGCCGAACATCGCCGGCGCCAACTGAGCGATGGCAGCAAAGGCGATCTGCCCGGTATTGGCCAGGCTGCCGGCCGAGCCGATCATGCGATACACCACGTAGGCCAGCAGCAGGATGATCAGGATGCTGCTGCGCCGCACATTCAGCATCCAGCCACGGAATTCCTCGTAGGAGCGTTCCGGCTGGTTCTTGTTGCGCAGCAACAGCGGCATCACCACATCATTGGAGACCATGGTGCTCAGCGCGATCGCCGCGACGATGACCATACCGGTCGCCGCCGAGGCGCCACCGAGGAACGCCAGCAATGCCAGTACCGGGCGGCCTTCCATCAGCGGCAGATTGATCACATAGGAGTCCGGCATCAACGTGGTGCCGAAATTCAGCTGGCCGGCCAGGCTGATCGGTATCACGAACAGGCCGGCCAGCAGCAGGTAGGCGGGGAATACCCAACGCGCCACCCGCAGATCTCCCGACTGGATATTCTCCACCACCGCCACCTGGAACTGCCGCGGCAGGCAGATGAACGCCAGGATGGCGATGAAGGTCTGGAACAGCAGGTTGATGTGCATGGTTTCGCGCTGCCAGTAATCGGCCAGCGCGGGGCTGTTGCTGGCCCGCTCCAGCAGGTCGGTAATGCCGCCAAACAGGCTGAAGGTGACGAACACACCGACCGCGAGAAACGCCAGCAGCTTGACCATCGACTCGAAGGCGATCGCCAGCATCATGCCCCGGTGGTGCTCGGTGGCATCCAGGCTGCGGGTACCGAACAGGATGGTGAACAGTGCCAGCACCAGGGTCACTACCAGCGCGGTGTCCTCGGCACTGTGCGCCCCTTCCACCAGCGGCTCGGCGCCCGCCCCGGTCAGCAGGTTGAAGCCCAGCACTATGCCCTTGAGTTGCAGGGCGATATACGGCAGTACACTGACCAGACACAGCGCAGCGACGATCACGCCCAGGCTCTGCGACTTGCCGTAGCGCGAGGCGATGAAGTCGGCGATGGAGGTGATGTTTTCCTGCTTGCTGATGGCCAGCATGCGGGCAATCAGCCGCCAGCCGAGAATGAACAGGATCATCGGGCCGATATAGATCGGCAGGAAATCCCAGACCTGACCCGCAGCCATGCCGACCGCGCCGAAGAAGGTCCAGCTGGTACACCAGACGGCAAGCGACAGGCTGTACACCCAGACCCGCAGGCGCGGCCCGAATTCACCGGTCTGCCGATCGCCCCAGAAGGCGATAGCGAACAGACAGGCCATATAGACAAGGAATGTGGACGCAACCAGTCCACCGGAAAGCATCATCGACGGCATTCATCTCGCTAGCAGGAGCGCATAGTCTGGCAGGCGGCGCAGCCTTTGCACAGATGCGGCCTGTCATACCTAAGTCGAAGCGGCGGCTCAGCCGCCGAGCAGTACCAGGCTCCAGACCACGGCGATGAGAATGAGGCTGAACAGTTGGGCGGCGCTGCCCATGTCCTTGGACGCCTTGGACAGCGGGTGTCGCTCCAGGGAAATCCGATCGATGGCCGCCTCGATGGCGGAATTGAGCAGCTCCACCACCAGCGACAATACCACGCAGGCAATCAGCAGGGCCCTGGCCACCGAAGACACCGGCAGCACGCAGGCGATGGGGATGAGCACCAGCGCCAGCCATACCAGTTGGCGGAACGCCGCTTCACCACGATAGGCAACCTTCAGCCCGGCCAGCGAATAACCCAGGGCATACCAGATGCGCCGTATGCCGGTCACGCCCTTGTAGGGGTTTTCCGGTGGTGGTTGCATGTCAGTGCTGTGGCGCCTGGCGATCCGATTGGGCCAGTTCCATGTGCTGCAGCGCAAGCGCCGCCTGGGTCCGCGTGCGCACCCCCAGCTTGCGGAAGATCGCGGTCACGTGCGCCTTGACGGTGGCCTCGGACACATTCAGCTCATAGGCGATCTGCTTGTTCAGCAGCCCGTCGCAGACCATGCTCAGCACACGGAACTGCTGCGGTGTCAGGCTGGCCAGCTGGGCACTGATGGCCTCCTGCTCCATGCTCAGCGGCGTGACATCCTCATTCACCTGTGCCGGCCAGCAGACATCGCCATTGAGCACATCCTGCACCGATTGCTGGATCGCTTCCAGGCTGGAGGACTTGGGAATGAAGCCACTGGCACCGAAGTCCCGTGCACGCCGGACCACGGCTGCCTCTTCCTGGGCGGAGATGACGATCACCGGCACGTGCGGATACTGGCTGCGCAACAATACCAGGCCGGAAAAACCATGCGCGCCGGGCATGTTCAGATCGAGCAGCACCAGGTCCCAGGCACTGCGCTGCTCCAGCAACGATTGCAGTTCGGCAATGGATCCGGCTTCGGTCAGCTTGATATCAGCGTCCAGGCCAATACTCAGTGCCTGGAACAACGCGCTGCGAAACAGCGGATGATCATCCGCGATCAGAATCTCGTAGATTGGCCCCATGCCTTGCTTCCTGCTGCTGTGTAGGTGTATCGAGATGAGTCATGTACGCAGCGATACAGCCTGACACCGGTAGCCGCATCAGTCAATTTTGTTTGCTGGCACCTTGTACAGCCCACTCTGTCTTTCCCGGCCTGCAGCGCGCATAATTCGCCCTTTTCCCCGGCGCCACAAAGGCTTGCATGCATCGCCGGACTTATCGAACGGCAGCGCCTCGTGGCCCGGCAGCAGCCGCCCCCGGGCGCTGAACAAAAAACCTTGTGACCCCAGAACCAGAGACGGCAACCATGGTCACAGATGTAATCCTGACAGATGCACACCGCACCGTGGAGTCCCTATGCGTTACCTGATTGTATTGACCGCACTATTGATCGCCCTGCCAACCCAGGCTGTTTCACTGCGTGACACCCGCCTCGAGGAAACGCTGAAGAACGTCGCCCAACAGAGCAGCCAGGATACGCCGCGCCAGATCAATGCCAATATCGTGGACGAAGGCTTCAGCGCCCAGGGCAAGGAACTGATCAACCATCTGACCGTGGACACCGAGTACGCCGCGCGCATGCAGGGCGATCCGCTGGTGGTACGCAGCCAACTGCAGAGCAGTGTGTGCGCCGACCAGCGCTTCCGCCGGCTGCTGGATATGGGCGCAACCCTGACCTACCACTTCGTGCTGGCCGACTCCAGCCAACCGGTACTGACCCAGAGCTTCGTGGCAGAGCACTGCCAGTCCATGTGATCGCCTACTGCCTGTTGATAGTTGGATATCTGGTAGCCCGCTTCGCGCCGAGGCGGCGCTCCTACCGAGGCACTTCTCTGTACTCACTTACCGGTGCAATCCCGCACCTTCGCCAAGCTCCGTCCGATCCATAGTAGACTGGCTCACCGGCAGTACACCGTGGTTTGAAACGAGGAGAAAGGCATGTCAGAGGAAACCAGCGCCGCAGACTATCTGAACCGGCATTGGCAGACCGGCGACAGCGGCGTGCAACACAAGGTCGATGAATTGCTTGCCCTGGCCCATGGCAGCAGCGAAAACACCCAGCTCTACCGCGACATGCTGCTCAGCGTGGTGCGCATGGCCCAGGCCGATCGCAATCGCTGGGACGCCAAGATCATGCGTCAGACCCTGTACGAACTGGAGGAAGCCTTCTCGCGCCTGGAACAGTTCAAGCGCCGGCGCAAGGTCACCGTGTTCGGCTCTGCCCGCACTCCCCTGGACCGCAGTCTGTATGCACTGGCCCGGGACATGGGCAAGGTGCTGTCCGAGCACGATTACATGACCATCACCGGTGGTGGGGGCGGCATCATGGAGGCGGCCCACGTCGGCGCCGGGCTGGACAACAGCCTGGGCTTCAACATCACCCTGCCCTTCGAGCAGAAGGCCAACCGGGTGGTCAGCGGGACCACCCATGACCTGTCGTTCCGCTTCTTCTTCCTGCGCAAACTGTTCTTCGTCAAGGAGGCCGATGCGCTGATCCTGTGTCCCGGCGGCTTCGGCACTCTGGATGAAACGCTGGAAGTACTGACCCTGATCCAGACCGGCAAGAGTCCCGTGGTACCGGTGATCCTGCTGGACGAACCCGGTGGCAACTACTGGAAAGGATTGACCCGCTTCTTCCACGACCACCTGCTGGCCGAGGGGTATATCCTGGAAGCGGACCTGAACCTGCTGCAGCTGGCCGGCTCCCCGCAGCAGGCCATGCAGCATATCCTGACCTTCTACAGCAACTATCACTCCTCACGCTGGCTGAACGAGCAGTTCATCCTGCGCCTGAATCACCCGTTGAATGACGCCGCGCTGGAACGGATCAACGACAGTTTCGCCGATATCTGTGACGGCAGCGGTTTCATCCAGCAACTGTGTGGTGATCCTCAGGGCGACGAACCCGAACTGCACCACCTGTGCCGCCTGACATTCCCCTTCAACGGCCGCGCACAGGGGCGACTGCGGGCACTGATCGATACAGTGAATGTAAAGGAAAACCTGCTGTAAACCAGGTGATGGGTGATGGGTGATGGGTGATGGGTGATGGGTGATGGGGTGTAGCGCGCCTGCGCTACGCCAGCAAATCCCGAACCGCTTGCGTCGTCGCACCCCCCTCAGCGTGGGAAGTAACCACCAAAGCCGCGGTACTGCATGAAACGCTGCTGTCTGGCCCGCTCCTTCAGGTCCTCGGCTGGCCCCTCAGGAAAGCGTTTGGCAAAGGCGGTTTGCGCCAGTGCACTCCAGTCCCAGGCAGCATCCTGCAGCACCTGGTCGATCAGGCCTTCACTGACGCCGCGCTGGCGCAGCTCCTCACGCAGGCGCACCGGGCCGTAGCCGCGCTGGCTGCGTGAGTAGACATAGGCCTCGCAGAAGCGCGCGTCACTGAGCAGGCCCTCGGCTTGCAACCGATCCAGCTCGATCTCCGCCATATCGGCGCCAGCACCGCGCTGACGCAGCTTGCGCAGCATCTCGCCATGGCAATGCTCGCGACGGGCCAGCAGGTCCAGGGCGGCCCGGCGGATGGCCGCCGGGGTGTCCAGACTGCGTTTGCCGAACATGACTCAGGGACTCGGCTCAGCCGTCGATATCGGCATTCTCTTCGACAGCCGCTGCCGCCTTGCCACTCGGCTTGGGCAGCAACTCGTCACGAATGGCCTTCTCGATCTCGTCGGCGACCTCCGGATTATCCGCCAGGAACTTGGCCGCGTTGGCCTTGCCCTGACCGATCTTGCTGCCCTTGTAGCTGTACCAGGCGCCGGACTTCTCGATCTGGCCGATCTGCACACCCAGGTCGATGATCTCGGCGTTGTGGTAGATACCGGTACCATAGAGGATCTGGAACTCGGCCTGGCGGAACGGCGGCGCCACCTTGTTCTTCACCACCTTGACCCGGGTCTCGCTGCCGATCACCTCGTCGCCTTCCTTCACCGCGCCGGTGCGGCGAATGTCCAGGCGCACCGAGGAGTAGAACTTCAGCGCGTTGCCGCCGGTGGTGGTTTCCGGGTTGCCGAACATCACGCCGATCTTCATGCGGATCTGGTTGATGAAGATCACCAGACAGTTGGCATTCTTGATGTTGCCGGTGATCTTGCGCAGCGCCTGGGACATCAGGCGGGCCTGCACCCCGACGTGGTGGTCGCCCATGTCACCTTCGATCTCGGCCTTGGGCACCAGCGCCGCCACCGAGTCGACGATGATCACGTCAACCGCGTTGGAGCGCACCAGCATGTCGGTGATTTCCAGCGCCTGCTCACCGGTGTCGGGCTGCGACACCAGCAGGTCGTCCACGTTCACGCCCAGCTTGCCGGCGTACTCCGGGTCCAGCGCGTGCTCGGCGTCGACGAAGGCACAGGTGGCGCCATTCTTCTGTGCCTGGGCAATCACCGACAGGGTCAGCGTGGTCTTGCCGGACGACTCCGGGCCGTAGATCTCGACGATCCGGCCCTTGGGCAGGCCACCCAGGCCCAGTGCGATATCCAGCCCCAGCGAACCGGTGGAGATCGACGGAATCGCCTGGCGCTCGTGATCGCCCATGCGCATGACCGCGCCCTTGCCAAATTGACGTTCAATCTGACTCAAAGCCGCCGACAGCGCCTTCTTCTTGTTGTCGTCCATTGTGCATCCTCTTGGTATGGCGGGTGCGCGAGCGCCCCGGATAAGATTTAATACTGTATATATGGTCAGTATTATTTCACAGTTGTCCGGGCACGCCTACCCCCTGCTGATGCATTATGCCGAGCGGTTCACAGCCAGCTTCTCGGTCTCGGCGATCAGCCCCTGCAGGCTGTGCAGTACCGCCTGGGCACGCACGTCGCGGCGGTTGCCCTGGATACGCCGGCACTGGGTCAACACGCCACGATCGCGCACCGCCCAGGCGAACCAGACGGTGCCCACCGGTTTCTCCGGCGTACCACCTTCCGGCCCAGCGATACCGCTGACAGCCACCGCCAGGTCTGCTCCGGCCGCCTCCAACGCCCCTTCGGCCATGGACCGCACCACCGGCTCGCTCACCGCACCGAACTGCTGCAGGTCCTCCTCGGGCACCCCCACCCAGCGCATCTTGCTGTGGTTGGCATAGGTGACGAAACCGGTATCGAACCAGCCGGAGCTGCCGCTGACGCGAGTGATCGCCTCGGCAATGCCGCCTCCGGTACAGGACTCGGCGGTAGTCACACGCAGGCCCAACTGACGCAGGGCATTGCCCAGTCGGGCGGCGGCGGAATCGATCAGGGGATCATATTGCGACATCTGCATCTCCTTCAGTATCTTGCGCTCAAAATACGGCGCCGCTTTGTTAGACTACGGCGCCGCACCACCAGAAATATCGAATCAGGGAACTTCATGAGCCGCGCCGAGAAATCCGTTACCCATACGCCGATGATGATGCAGTACTTTGGCATCAAGCAGCAGCACCCCGATCAGTTGCTGTTCTATCGGATGGGCGATTTCTACGAGTTGTTCCATGATGATGCAAAAAAAGCCGCGCGTCTGCTGGATATCACTCTCACCGCCCGTGGCAACTCCGGCGGCCAGCCAATCCCCATGGCCGGCATCCCCTTCCACGCCGCCGAGGGCTATCTGGCCAAGCTGGTCAAGCTCGGCGAGTCGGTGGTGATCTGCGAACAGATCGGCGATCCCGCCACCAGCAAGGGTCCAGTCGAGCGCCAGGTAGTGCGCATCCTCACCCCAGGCACGGTGAGCGACGAAGCACTGCTCGACGAACGCCGCGACAACCTGCTGGCGGCACTGGTCGGCAGTGAACGTGCCTTCGGCCTGGCCACCCTGGATATCAACAGTGGTCGCTTCACCAGCATGGAGCTGAGTGGCTGGGAAACCCTGCTCGGTGAACTGGAACGCCTGGCCCCGGCCGAGCTGCTGATCCCCGACGACTGGGAAGCCAATACGCCGATCGAGCGGCGGCGCTCGGTACGCCGCCGGGCACCCTGGGAGTTCGACCAGGACAGCGCGCACAAGGCACTGACCCAGCAGTTCGGCACCAAGGACCTGGTCGGCTTCGGCTGCGCCGACCTGACCCTCGGCCTGGGTGCCGCCGGCGCCCTGCTCGGCTATGCCAAGGAAACCCAGCGCACCGCGCTGCCGCACCTGCGCAGCATTGCCCAGGAGCGCTTCGAGGACAGCGTGGTGATCGACAGCGCCAGCCGGCGCAACCTGGAGATCGACTGCAACCTGGCCGGCGGTCGCGACAACACCCTGCTCGATGTGCTGGACCACACCGCCACCGCGATGGGCAGCCGCCTACTGGCCCGCTGGCTGAACCGTCCGCTGCGCAAGATGACCACCCTGCAGGCCCGCCAGGACAGCATCGCCGGGCTGATCGAGGACTATCACTACGAAACCATCCATCCGGTGCTCAAGGGCATCGGCGACATCGAACGCATTCTCGCCCGGGTCGCCCTGCGTTCGGCCCGGCCACGGGACCTGGCGCGTCTGCGCGATGCGCTGGCTGCCCTGCCCGAACTGCAGGCCACGCTGGAGCCGGTCGCCAGCCCGCATATCCGTGAGCTGGGCGAGATCGTATCGACCTATCCCGAACTGGCCGAACTGCTGCAGCGGGCGATCATCGACAATCCGCCGGCGGTGATCCGCGATGGCGGCGTGATCAAGGCCGGTTACGACAGCGAACTGGATGAGCTGCAGAACATCAGCGAGAACGCCGGCCAGTACCTGATCGACCTGGAGAACCGCGAGCGCGAGCGCACCGGCCTGTCCACCCTCAAGGTCGGCTACAACCGGGTGCACGGCTACTTCATCGAGCTGTCGCGCGGCCAGTCGCAGCAGGCACCCGCCGACTATATCCGCCGGCAGACGCTCAAGGGCGCCGAGCGCTTCATCACCCCCGAACTCAAGGAGTTCGAGGACAAGGCCCTGTCGGCACGCAGCCGCGCCCTGGCCCGGGAAAAGCAGCTGTACGACGAACTGCTCGACCGCCTCAACGAAGACCTGGCACGGCTGCAGGACAGCGCCGCCGCCCTGGCGCAGCTGGATGTACTGGCCTGCCTGGCCGAGCGCGCCATCAGCCTGGACTACTGCCGCCCGCAGTTCAGTGAAGGCAGTGGCCAGCTGTGCATCGAGCAGGGCCGCCACCCGGTGGTGGAGAAGGTACTGGACAGCCCCTTCGTCGCCAATGACCTGAACCTGACCCAGGATACCCGCATGCTGGTCATCACCGGCCCGAACATGGGCGGTAAATCGACCTACATGCGCCAGACCGCGCTGATCGTGCTGCTGGCACATATCGGCGCCTTTGTCCCGGCGGCGCGGGTCGAGCTGTCACCGGTGGATCGCATCTTCACCCGCATCGGTTCCAGCGACGACCTGGCCGGCGGCCGCTCGACCTTCATGGTCGAGATGAGCGAGACCGCCAATATCCTGCATAACGCCACCGATGCCAGCCTGGTGCTGATGGACGAAGTGGGGCGTGGCACCAGCACCTTCGATGGCCTGTCGCTGGCCTGGTCCGCCGCCGAGTACCTGGCCCGGATACGCGCCTTCACCCTGTTCGCCACCCACTATTTCGAACTGACCGCCCTGGCCGACACCGATCCAACGGTGGCCAACGTGCACCTGAACGCCACCGAGCACAATGAACGCATCGTGTTCCTGCACACCGTGCTGCCCGGCCCGGCGAGCCAGAGCTACGGCCTGCAGGTGGCGCAGCTGGCCGGCGTGCCGCGCCCGGTGATCGAGCGCGCACGCCAGCACCTGGCCAACCTGGAGCAGCAGAGCCTGAACCAGTCCTCGGCCAGCCACGCCGCCAGCAGCCAGCCGGTGCAGAACGACCTGTTCGCCACTGCCGCCCACCCGCTGGTGGATGCACTGCAACAGCTCAAACCGGACGAACTGACACCCCGGCAGGCGCTGGAGCTGCTATATCAATGGAAAGCGGAAATGGCTTGACGCCCATCAAATGATATTCATTATCATTAAACGTGCTCGGATATGCCGCAAACGTGGCAAAAGTTGCGCGCCCGCGCTGCACCAACATGGAAACATCTGGTAGAATGCGCGCCATCTTTGTGACGCGCCTTCCTGGGAGAGACCTGCCATGACCTTTGTTGTGACCGACAACTGCATCAAATGCAAGTATACCGATTGCGTTGAGGTGTGCCCTGTCGACTGTTTCTACGAAGGTCCAAACTTCCTGGTGATCCACCCCGACGAGTGCATCGACTGCGCACTGTGCGAGCCCGAGTGCCCGGCCAACGCGATCTTCGCCGAGGATGAGGTACCGGAAGAGCAGCAGGGCTTCATCGAGCTGAACGCCGAACTGGCAGACGTATGGCCGAACATCACCGAGAAGAAGGACGCCCTGCCCGACGCCGAAGAGTGGGATGGCGTAGCGGACAAGCTGGAGCATCTGGAGCGCTGATAGCAGCGCCCTGCTCCAGCGTAAAAAAGGCTGACTTTTAAGTCAGCCTTTTTTGTGGCCTGCCATCCTTGGCGGCCACCCTGCGGGCCGCCACTGCGTGGCGTCAATAATGGCTCCCGGCCATTTTTTGTGGCCTGCTATCTCTGGGTAGACGCTCCGTCAAGACTGAGCCCATTTACCACAGAATGAATACACGAGCGGGTCGCGACGATGCGCCAGCCAGCTTCGGTCAAGCGGTAACGGTCTTCATAGAACCCACCCAGCTGGCGGGTAATGCCCGTTTGCGGGTTCAAGTTGAAATAGAATAGCGCCCAGCGACCGCGCGCCTCGGTCACCGATTCGAGGACCAGCTCTGGATTGCTGCCATGATGCAGATCGACAACCTCCGGCTGGCAGGCCAGCCGGGTGTACAGTGCGAGGAAGTCGTCGCGGTCGTGGAACACGCCCAGATCCCCGTAATCAATTCGAATCGGCCCCGGCGCGAAACAGTCGCGGATCACCTCTACCTGCTTCAGGTCGCAGGCATTCAGGTATCGATATTTTAGCTGTCGGATCTGTTCAAGGGCTTCGAGCTGGTAGAGACGCTGCTCCAACGTCATCAGGCTTGTCACTTGCATCTTGACGTCTCCTTCATCCTACCCGGGCCGGGTGCCTCGGTACCGGCGCACCCAGCTGTTGACGCAGCGATGCTGGCTGACGACCTTCGCTATCGAGAATCCCGTAGCGCAGCGCATGCTCGGCACTGATCAGGGTCTGGCCACTGAATTGTTCCAGTTCGGGGTCATTCAGCAAGGCGTGGATGACCCGCCCATTGAATTCAGGGGTTTCGGCCTGAGCCAGGAAGGCCGAGTAATCCACGCCGCTGGCGGCGCCGACCAGGGCGCTGCGCTCGGTGTGCTGCAAACCCAGCCACAGGGACAGGGCCGCAACACCGGTGCCCTCCAGGTCCACCGCCATGTCGGCAGCAAGCTTGTCGCAGCCGGCCTTCTGCGCACCGTAGGCAGGGCCGTGCATATAGCAGTTGGCGCCGTAGGACGAAATAAAGACAATCAGCCCGCGGGATGCCGCAAGTAGCAGCGGGACGGCGTAGTAACTGGCCACATAGGCCGAGCGCAGCCCCACATTGAGCATCTCCACCATGTCCAGCGGCTTGGTCCAGAAGGGTCCAGGCGCGACCAGTTGGGAATGCAGGAAGGTGGCATTGTTGACCAGCAGATCGAGCCGCCCCTGCTCCCGCTGTACCCGCCCGAACAGGTTGGCGACCTGAGTGTCGTCCGCATGGTCGCAGGCCACCGCGATGCCGCAGCCTCCGGCGCGATTGATCAACTGCACGGTCTCGTCCAGACTACCGCCCAGCAGTTGGCCGTTGACCTCTTCCTGCCCTTGGCCACTGAGGGTACGGCCGGTCACATACACGGTCATGCCGGCACAGCCCAACGCCACTGCGATTCCTCGCCCCACGCCGCGACTGGCTCCGGTTACCACCGCAATTGCAGGTTGTTCAGACATGGCTCCGCTCCAGGAAATTTATCCAGTTTCCTTTTTAAGACCTGGGGGCGCCGGCCACATCGTCTGCTCGGACGACAACCTGAAAGCTCGTGAAAACCGGTGGGTCACCACCGGTTCTATCACGGTCTTGGCCAGCTCAACGATCATGCCGCCACCGGCACCCCGAATAATGAAAGTCCGCAGCGGCGTGATCGCTCCCTCTTCCGACGCTGCGCGCCACCTTGATCCACAGGGACGTGGTGAATGCGGCTGGCCCGCCGGGAGCGGGCGCCGCCTCCCAGGACGGGAGAAGGTCATCAGATGGCGTCGCTGCGCGACTTTCACGCTAACGCGAACGCGGCATCCCCAACCCGAACTGCGCGATCAGCTCACGCTGGATCTCGTTGGTACCGCCACCGAAGGTCAGGGTCACGCAGGCGCGTACATCGTACTCCAGCTCGCCGAGCAGGAAGGCCGCTGCGCTGCCCTCGCGCACCAGGCCATTGGCACCGACCACTTCACTGAGCTTGCGCAGGATGTCCACCACAGTCTCCGAGCCGAACACCTTGGTGGTCGAGGCCAACGCCACATCCATATGCTGCCGTTCCAGATCCGCGGCGATGCGGAAGTTGATCAGGCGCATGGCCTCGATCTTCGCGTAGCATTCGGCCAGCAAACTGCGCACCCAAGGCTGATCCGTCGCACGACGACCCTGCTCGTCCTGCGCCCTGGCCCACAGATAGACCTTGCGGAAGATGCCCACCACCCGGTCCGACCAAGACCCCAGCCCCAGGCGCTCATGGTTGAGCTGGGCGGTGACGAGGTGCCAGCCCTTGTTCAACTCACCGACCAGGCGATTGCCCGGTACGAACACATTGTCATAGTAGGTTGCCGCGGTCGGATTGCTGCAGGTCGGGATCAGGGTGTGCGAGAAGCCCTCGGCCTTGGTATCGACGATCAGGATGGAGATGCCCCTGTGCCGCGCCTCCTCCGGGTTGGTTCGCGCCGCCAGCCAGATGTAATCGGCGGAATGGGCTCCGGAGGTCCACAGCTTGTTGCCGTTGACCACGAAACCATCCTCCTCGACCCGCGCCGTGGTCTTCAGGGTGGCCAGGTCGGAACCGGCCCCCGGCTCGGAATAGCCGATGGCGAAGTTGATTTCCCCGGCGGCGATACCCGGCAGGAAGGTTTCCTTCTGCTCCGCCGAGCCATGCTGCATCAAGGCCGGGCCCACCGTGCTGATGGTCACGAAGGGCAGCGGCGCACCAGCGATGTTGGCCTCCTCGAAGAAGATCAACTGCTCGGTCGGGCCGTAGCCCTGGCCGCCGTACTCCTTCGGCCAGCCAACCGCCAGCCAGCCGTCCCTGCCCATCTGCCGCACCAGTTGGTTGGCCGAGTCGGAGCCTTCCGAGCCACGCAGTTCACAGCGCAGTTCATCGGTCATCAGGTTGTTGAAATAATCCCGCACCTCGAGGCGCAGCTTCTTCTGTTCCGCAGTCAGGTCGACATACATACGCTGCTCCTCAGGCCACGCCCAGAATCAGGCCACTGGTCGGCACGCCGGTGCCGGCGGTAACCAGTACGTTTTCCACATCGGCTACCTGGTTCACCGAGCTGCCGCGCACCTGGCGCACACCTTCGGCGATACCGTTCATGCCGTGGATATAGGCTTCGCCCAACTGACCGCCGTGGGTGTTGATCGGTAGACGACCGCCACGGGCATGGTGACCGGCGCGAATGAATTCCTTGGCTTCACCACGATCGCAGAAACCGAACTCCTCCAGTTGCGGCAGCACGAAGGGGGTGAAATGGTCATAGATCACCGCGGTCTGGATCGCATCCGGACCCAGGCCGGACTGGCGGTAGATCTCTTTCGCCACCACGCCCATCTCCGGCAGGCCGGTGATGTCGTCACGGTAGAAGGAGGTCATGCTCTGCTGGCCATCGGCGATGCCCTGGGAAGCACCCTTGATGATCACCGGCTTCTGCTTGAGATCGCGCGCCCGCTCGACCGAGGTGATGACCATGGCCACCGCACCGTCGGATTCCTGGCAGCAATCGAGCAGGCGCAGCGGATCGCAGATCCAGCGCGAATTCTGGTGATCTTCCAGGGTGATCGGCTTGCCGTAGAAAAACGCCGCCGGGTTGGTCGCGGCAAAATCGCGTACCGCGACCGCAATGCGGCCGAAGTCCTCGGTGGTGGCGCCATAGGTGTGCATGTAGCGGCGGGCGAACATGCCGACCCAAGAGGCCGGCGTGTGGAAACCATGGGGCATGTACCAGCCGTAGTTGACGTTATCGAACAGCGGCGTATCACCAAAACCATAGCTGCCGGTGCCGAAGCGGTACCAGGAGCGCTCGTTCATCGCCCGGTAGACCACCACGGTCTTGGCCACGCCGGTGGCCACGGCCATCGCCGCGTGCATCACCGGACCACAGGCGGCGCCGCCGCCATGCGGCACCTGGGAGAAGAACTTGACCTGTTCACAACCCAGCAGCCGGGCAATCTCGTACTCCGGCACCTTGTCCACGGAATAGGAGCTGAAACCGTCTACGTCCTTGGGGTCGATACCAGCGTCGGCCAGTGCCGCCAGGGTTGCCTCCATTGCCAGGCGCAGTTCGGTGCGCCCGGAATTCTTGGAAAACTCGGTAGCGCCCAACCCGGCAATCGCAGCCTTGCCGGAAAGCAATGCATCATTCATCTTTGCTTCTCCGTTATGCGGGCAGAACCAGGCTGACCGTCCCGGCCGCGTGGTTACCCATGGAATTCCTGCCCTTGAGGGTGATGGTCAGCGACCGTGTGGCCTCATCCCGCTCAGTCACTTCCCCACTGAAGGTCATGCTGTCGCCGGGGTAGTTGGGCACGCCCAGCTTGATGCGGATATCACCGAAGCTGGCCAGTGGCCCAGCCCAGCCTTCGATGAACCGCTGCACCAACGCGGTGGTGGTGAGGATGTTCATGAAGATGTGTGGCGAGCCCAGCTCCCGGGCCGCCTCGACATCATGGTGGCCGGGGAAGTAGTCACGGGTGGCGATGGCACCGCCGTTGATCAGGGTCACGGTGATCGGAATCGACAGCTCGGGCAGTTGCTCGCCGAGGCTGGTTTCAGCAAAGGTTCTTGTTTTCATCGAGGTCATATTTCCATCCAAGCTTGTCATTGTTGGCCAGCCAGTCACCGAGACGCTCGAGAGTGGCAGCGGAACCGCCCAGCACCAGACTCAGGTGGCGGCTCCAATAGAGAAAACGGTGGATCGGATAGGTCAGGTCGACGCCGATACCACCATGCACATGCTGGGTCTTATGGCCGATCAGGTGTGCCGCCTCGGTACACAGGTAACGAGTAGCGAAGGCTTCCGAATCGCTGGGCAGGCCGCTGTCCAGCCGGTAGCACAACTGGTACAGGGAAGTGCGCAGGCTCTCGATGGCGATATGGCAGTCAGCCATGCTCATCTGCACCGCCTGGAAGGTACCTATCGCCCGACCGAACTGTTCACGCTGGTTGACGTACTCGACGGTGCGCCGCAGCTGTTCCCCACTGACACCCAGTTGCATCGCCGCCACCGCGGCAATGGCACGCTGCTCCAGCCAGGCCAGGGCCTCTACCGGCAACAGCTGGACCGCATCGATCGGCACATTGCTGCAACGCACATCCGCCACCGCCAGACCGTGATTGGCAATGCCCGGCAGCAGCTCGACACCCTCGCTGCGTGGATCGAGCAGCACCAGGCGCGGGCCGTCGCTGCTGTCCGCCACCAGCAACAGCCGATCAGCCTGGGCCGCGACATCCACCGCATTGGCCTGGCCCTGCAGCTGCAGTTGATCACCCTGCCCGACCAGCTGCAGCTTGACCCCGCGGCTGGCCGCCAGGCCCTGCAACGACAGGCTCAACAGCAGACTGCCGGCGGCGGCCTGCTCGACCAGTTCGCCCTGGCTGTCAGCTGCATGCTCAGCCAGGCAGGCGGCAGCCAACTGGTGCTGCCACAGCGGCACCAGGCCC
The DNA here is from genome assembly GCF_014219065.1 of Halopseudomonas xiamenensis. Lineage (GTDB taxonomy): Bacteria > Pseudomonadota > Gammaproteobacteria > Pseudomonadales > Pseudomonadaceae > Halopseudomonas > Halopseudomonas xiamenensis. Next base: position 42,259 of record NZ_JACLGO010000008.1, on the reverse strand, counting down.
AGGCCGGCGCCCTGCGCCTTGAGCACGCAATACAGATCGGTGATACCCATGCCGCTGCCACCGAAGGCCTCCGGAATCGCCAATGCGTGCAGACCGGTCTCGATACAGGTCTGCCACAGTGGCAACATGAACGGCTGATCATCCAGATCGAACTCGCGCATGCGTTCATCGGTGCAGTAGTCGCGGAATACGCTGTCGGCCATCTCGGCGATGGCGCGCTGGTCGTCGCTCAATGAAAAGTCCATGGCACGCCTCCTGTCAGCCCACCGGGCGGAATTGCGGCAGGGTCTGCCGGTCGTCGAAACGGTGGAATTCCACCTGCAGGCGCTGGCCGATCTCCAATTGCTCCGGCTCCACACCCACCAGTCCGGCGATCAGGCGTACGCCTTCGTCCAGCTCGATCAGGCCGATCGGGTTGGGATAGTCGAACGGCGGCACTTCCGGGTAATGCATGACCACGAAGGAATACAGGCTGGCCTTGCCGCTGGCCTCCAGCGTGTCCCACTCGAAGCTGTGGCACTTGATGCATACCGGCGCCGGTGGATGGCGCAGGGTCTGGCAGTCGGTGCAGCGCTGGATCAGCAGCTTGCCGGCCTCGCAACCGTCCCAGAAGAAGCGGGTATCGTCGCTCTTGCCCGGCAGGGGGCGCTTGGCCTTGGGCGCTTCCGCTTGCTTGTCCGCAGGTTTGGCGGCCTCGGGACGCTGGGCCGGCCTGAACTTGAACACGCGGAACAGCTGGCGACCCACCTCTTCATCGACAGCGCCGTTCTCGCCCTGGGAGAAATAGGTCATCAGCACAGTGACGAAGAAGCCGGTGCCCAGCGGGGTGGTCTTCTCCTCGCTGATGCTGTCCAGCTTGCTGGAAAAATACAGCCGCTCGCCGGCGATGACCTGCCGGTCGAAGTGCAGGTCGGAGTTGACCGCCACCACCGCCGGATAGCCGTAGGGCTCGATGACCTTGAGCACCTCGAAGTTGTTCTCCTTGCTCGAACCCTCCGGGAAGTTCTCCTGATCCAACCCGCCCATACCCCACACCTGCAGCATGCCGGGCGGCGCGACCACATCGGCGTGGCCCTGGGCGCGGGCGAATTCCGGGTCGGTATACAGCGGATTCTCGATGCCCATGATCTCGCACCATTGCCGGATCATGGGCGCGTTCACCCGATCCCAGGCGTAGACGCGACCGTACTCGCGTCCGACCATGGCCTGTATCTTGTCTACCAATTCTTGTTCAGCCAAGTTCGTCTCCTGATCGTTCCGTTGGACGCTGTCCTCATTGGCAGCGTCGGGTTGAGTCACGCCTTGCCGGCGGTGGAGGCAGCCAGAAAGGCCGGCCGTTCACCGCCACCGTGCAACAGCAGGTTGGTACCACTGAAATAGGCCGCCATCGGCGAGGCGGCATACAGACAGGCATTGGCGATATCCTCCGGCTCGCCCATGCGGCCGGCGGGAATACCCGCACCGACCGCGGCAATACCGGCCTCGTCGCCATAATGCAGATGGGATTGTTCGGTACGGATCAGCCCGGGGCTGATACTCATCACCCTGACCTTCGGCCCCCACTCCACCGCCAGCGAGCTGGCCAGCGCCACGATGCCGGCCTTGGCCGCACCATAGGCGGCGGTGCCGGGCGACGGACGCGATGCGCTGACCGAGCCAATGAAGATGATCACCCCGCCCTCGGTCTGCTGCTGCATCAACTGGTTGGCCTGCTGGGCAATGTTCAGCGGCGCAAGCAGATTCAGGCGGATGATGCTCTCGCTGAAACGCGGCGAGGCGGTGGCGGCATCGGCATTTGGGCTGCCACCGGCATTGTTGACCAGTACATCGAGCCGACCGGTCAGCTCACGGATACGCTCGAATACCACCGCGGTGGCTTCCACGTCACGCACATCGGCGGCCAGAAACTGCGCCTGGCGCCCATCGGCCTCGGGCAACCGCTCCGGCTGCTGGCGACCGCAGACGAACACCTGCGCCCCGGCAGCAAGATAGGCACTGGCGATACCGGCACCGATACCCTTGGTGCCGCCCGTCACGAGCACCACCTTGCCGCGGTAATCCAGTTGGCTGGGAGACTGCATACACCACCCCTCATTTGATGTCATGCCGTCACTCTATTGGCTCACCCTCACCACCACTTCGTCTGAACGGACGATGAAGCACACCGGTACCGGCCCAACAATCGATCCCGATCCCCGCTCATTCATATGCATAGGCTCACCATGTCTTCATCCGACTCTTCCTGCGTCCTGCTCGACCTGCCCGCGCCGGGCGTCGCCAGGCTCACCCTGAACCGCCCGACGGTAACCAACGCGCTCAGCCTCGAGTTGCAGGCATTGCTGGCCGAGCACTTCACCAGACTGGCCGCCGACCCGCAGGTCCGCTGCATCATTCTCACCGGTGGCGACAAGGTGTTCGCCGCCGGCGGTGATATCTCCAGCATGGCCGGGGTGGGCGCCATCGACATCTATCAGCGGCATACCGAGCGCACCTGGGCACCCATCCAGCACTGTCCCAAGCCGGTGATCGCCGCGGTCTGCGGCTATGCCTACGGCGGTGGCTGCGAGTTGGCGATGCACGCCGACATCATCATTGCCGGGCGCAGCGCGCGCTTTTCCCAACCGGAAATTCGCATTGGCATCATGCCCGGCATCGGTGGCACCCAGCGGCTGGTGCGCGCCGTAGGCAAGGCCAAGGCCATGCAGATGGCGTTGACCGGACGTCCTATCAGCGCCGAGGAAGCTCATATCGCCGGACTGGTCAGTGAGCTGGTGGAAGATGAACAGGTGCAGGCGTCTGCTCTGGAACAAGCCACCCTGATCGCCGGCATGCCGCCCCTGGCAGCCGAGCAGATCAAGGAAGTGATCCTCGCCGGCATGGACGCCTCGCTGGAAGCTGCATTGGCACTGGAACGCAAGGCCAACGCCCTGCTGTTCGCCTCCCGCGACCAGAAGGAAGGCATGCAGGCGTTCATCGAGAAGCGCCGGCCGCAATTCAACGGCAACTGACAACCACACAGAGGTGATCCATGAACGAACTGTTTTCCCTTGAAGGGCAAGTAGCCCTGGTAACCGGTGCTGGTCGTGGCATGGGGCTGGGCATCGCCGAAACCCTGGCCCGGCTGGGCGCCACCGTCGCGGTCAACGACTTCTATCCCGAACGGGCCGAAGCTGCGGTACGGCAATTGACCGAGCAGGGTCTCAAGGCCATCGCCGCACCCGCCGACGTAACCAATTACCAGGCAGTGCAGGACATGGTCGGGAACATCGAAGCCCAGCTCGGCCGCCTGGACATCTTCGTCTCCAATGCCGGCGTACCCGTAGATGGCATGGGCTACTGCAAATTCATCGAATCATCCCGCGAGGACTGGGAACGCTTCGTCAACCTGAACATGTTCGGCCTGATGAACGCCTGCCACTGCATAGTCCCTGGCATGATCGAGCGCGGCTACGGGCGCATCATCGCCATCACCTCGGAATCCTGGCGCGCCGGCCTACCCATGGGCATCGCCGCCTATGCCGCTTCCAAGGCCGGTGCCGTCGGCTTCATCCGCCACCTGGCGGCGGAAACCGGACGCAAGGGCATCACCGTCAATGCCCTGTCACTGGGCACCATGAACAACTGGGATTCCGAGGAGCTGGCGAAGAAGACCTGCTTCGTCCCGCGTGCCGGCTCGCCGCAGGATGTCGGTGCCGGCGTGGCCTACTTCGCCTCCCGCGAGGCGAGCTGGGTTACCGGCCAGGTGTTGCCACTCAATGGGGGTAGCCTGACGGCCTGACGCCCCCATGCATGCATGAAAAAATCCCGCTTCGAGCAGTTCGAAGCGGGATTTTTTGTGGACTTGCAATGCTGGCCAACCGGCCAGCCGGGCTCAACGACCGGCGCGGCGTGCAGCCTCCGGACCGAAATCGCGGGCCGACAGACCACCCTGGTTGAGGGTATAGCCCTTGGGCTGCTCGTTGACCAGGTTGAACGCCAGGTAGCTGCGCGCCTGCAGGTCATGGTACAGGCCTACGCCGGCCTGCCAGGTCTGCGCTTCCGGCGCATAGTAGTAGTTGACCATCGAGGTGCGCCACAGGCCGCCACGGGCATCGTAGTTGTCACCCATGATCATCAGCCAGCTGTCCTCATCCACGTACATGTGCCGCTTGGTGTACAGGTGACGATAGTTGTCCTTGATGTTGGCCTCCAGCACCCACACCCGCCTCAACTCATAGCGCATATGCTCGGGGTTGACGTGGCCCGGCGGCAGCAGTTCGCTGTAGGTGAGGTCCGGTGAATGGATAGCGTAGGCATTGGAGGGAATGTACATCTCCTGCTTGCCGACGATGCTCCAGTTGTAGCGCTGGCCGGAGCCGTTGAAGATACGCACCTCGTCCACCGTGATCGAACCACCGGAACCGGGGAACTGCATGTCGTAGCCGTATTCCGGCGACTGGCGAACCCGGCGCGTGCCCGGATCGTAGCGCCAGCTCTGGCGCGGCTCCTTGGCATGGTCGAAGAACTCCATACCGGTATTGACCTCGCCACGATCACGCTGCGGCAGCAGGGTCTCGTTGAGGTAGAACGAGGATTGCCCCGTGGTGGTACCTATCTTGCCGGGTTGCAGCGGCGGTGCCAGGTTGCGCGAATGCACCCGCCCCCAGTTGATTCGGCCATTGTTCAGCACGTAGGCGTTATCCGAGATATATTCTTCGGTCCAGGGCCGGAAGGTGAAGAACGACGAGGTCCACATCAGCTCCAGGCCGGTTTTCGGGAACGGGAACAGGATGCCGCCGGTAGTGCCTTCCACCCCTTCGCCGTCACTGACGATGCGAGCGGACTTGGCGTTTTCCAGCGTGGCCTGGCAGACGGTGTCGGCGAAGCGGAAGTCGCGCCGGGTTTCATAGACCGGGATACGGAAGGTATCGGGGTAGGTTTCGAACAACGCCTTCTGCCCCGCCGACAGGCGATCGGCATGCTCGGCCATGTTGGCGGCGGTGATGACGAACAGCGGCTTGTCATCGGCATAGGGACTCTGCGGGTGCGCACCCGTGGTGTTGAGTTCCATGCCATCCGGCGCGCCCAGCCACTTGCCGGTCCAGGCGGTGATGCTGCCATCAGCGTTGCCGGCTTTCTCGGCACCGACGCAGGTCAGGTCGTTGCCCAGCCGGGCGATTTCCTCGGGCGTGGCGGCAGCCTGGGCCAGACCGGCCAGCAACAGCCCCTGAGCGATGATAAAGGCACCCGTGACAGGTTTGATCTTGTGCATTGCGGCATGCTCCTCAGAAAGTGTATTTGACGTTGAACGACACATAGTCGCGGTCGGCCATGTAGCGCTGTTTGTCGAGATTCGCGGATGACAGATAGTTGACCCAGGTGGCGCCCACCTCGAAGTTGCCCAGGTAGGCAAAGTCCGCCCCCAGGGTCAGAGTCTTCTCGCCGCGGCCCAGGCCCTGATAGGCACTGCCGTCGAGATTCTGCTGCCAGGTGCCGGACAGGCTCAGGTCCCAACCGGTAAAGATGCTCGGGTAATCCAGAATGACACCCAGACCCAGCAGGGTACTGGAGCGGGTCTGGCCGTCGAAGACGTAGTCGTCGTCGGTCGTGGTGATGCCGCCAGCGGTCACCGACAGGGTGTCCGCATCGAGAATATGTTGATTGACCAGCTCACCCATCAACGTGGTCTGGCTGGCAAGGCTGTTCGGCCCCAGCATGTACATGAAGTTGGCGCTGGCCATCAGCAGCTCACCCGTGGTGGGCGCCCCACTGGCCACCATGACCGGAGCGTCCTGACGCAGGCTGATATCCGAACCCAGCTGCACGTCACCGACCTTGGAGCTCAGGCTCAGACCGGTCAGCTTGATATCCTCGAAGTAACCGAATTTGATTACCGGCCCCGCGGCGTCCAGATTGTCAATGCTACCCAGCGAGGAATAGCGACTGTTACCGGTCATATCCAGGAACATAGAAGCAACGCGGTCGTGGTAACGATAGTGGTAGAGTCCGACCTCGGTATTGAAGTCGATATTCCAGCGCACTCCCAGACCCCATTGACCCGAATCACGAGGATCTCGGTCGCCTGCGCTGGCGACTACGGCACCATCGGGCAGATTGCTGATCACTCCAGGCGCAAAGCGCATGAACTGTGCACCAGGGCCAAAGAAATCAGTGGTACTGAAGAAATCACCCACCGGGTTGAGTCGGGTCTTTTCCCACTCCAGCTGGTAGAAGCCGGTGAAGGCCAGACGGTCGTTCAATGCCCAACTAAAGGACAGCTGGTTGACCGGCAGATAGGCATCCTTGGCCTCGGTACCCGGCACGTTGAACTTGGTCGCGTCTACCGGCGCCTGGCCCTGGCTGATGTTCGGCCAGAACAGGCTCTCGCCCCAGGCCACCAGATGCCGGCCGGCGTTCAGCGACAGGTACTGGTCATCGCCGATCGGCCAGTTGCCGTAGACATAGGCATCCAGCAACTGGAAGCGGCTGCCGCTGTCGTTGCGGGTCTTGCTGACAAAGCGCTGATGATCGCCGGGCTGTGCGACCACACGGTTGACCATGTCGGCCGCATCGTTGTCATTGTCGCTCTTGTACACATCGTCGTAGAAATGACTGCCACGCACTACCGCACCATAGTTATCCTTGGTGGCAATGATCTCACCGAATACGCTGACCCGGTTGTTGATCGGCGCGTAGCGGTCGAAGTTGCGAGTGCCATCGTCGTTGTTCAGGCTCTGCAGGTACTCACTGTCGGCACTGCGGGTACGCAGCGAATAGGTGTAGTTGGCGGTGATCTGGGAGTCGATGACCAGTCCGTTATCGAACTCGATCGAAGGTAAGGCGAAGGCCGCCGGGCTACCCAGCACGGCCAGCATGGCTGCTGCCAGAGGCGTATGCCGCAGCATCAGCCCCGCAGTTTTTTTGCTTTTGTTGTTCACTGTCTGCTCCTGATGTTGTCATTCACACACCCTCGGTGGGTGAATGGCCAGTATCAGAAATGCCGACAGTTGCCCGCATACCTCATACAGAGTATGCAGGCACCTTTGTCAGCCAGCCAGTTCGCGGGCCAGCACCAGCTTGTCGACCTTGTTCGAGGCATTGGTCGGCAACTGCTCGAAGAACACCACCCGGCGCGGCACCTTGTAGTTGGCCATGCGCTCCCTGCTCCAGGCGATCACCTGCGCCTGATCCAGCATCTCGCCCTGACGCAGCACCACGCAGGCACAGCCCACCTCGCCCATGCGCTCGTCGGGCACGCCCAGCACCGCCACCTGGGCGATGGCCGGATGCTCACTGAGCGCAGCCTCTATTTCCGCCGGATAGCAATTGAAGCCGCCAACGATGAACATGTCCTTCAGCCGTCCGGTAATGCGCAGGTTGCCCTGTTCGTCCAGGCTGCCGATATCACCGGTATGCAGCCAACCCTTCTCGTCGATGGCAGCGGCAGTGCCCTCTGGATCACCGAAGTAGCCCTGCATGATATGGAAGCCGCGCAGGCAGATTTCCCCATTGGCACCCTGCGCCACCGGCTGGCCCTGGGCATCGAGTATCGCCATCTCGGTCCCGGGGATCGGCCGGCCGCTGGTGGCGGCGATCACCTCGGCTGAATCCTGCGGGTCGCAGATGGTCGCCAGCCCGCCGCACTCGGTCAGGCCATAGGCGGTGGTCACCACGCTGCAGCCCAACTCGTCACGGATGCGCTGGATCAGCACCGGCGGAATGGTCGAAGCGCCGGTCACCGCGACCCGCAGGCTGGACAGGTCGGTATCGCCCAGGCGTGGATGGTCCAGCATCGACAGGTACAGCGTCGGCGGCCCCGGCAATATGGTCACGCGATCCTCGGCAACCCGGCGAAACACCTCATCGGCATCGAACACTGGCTGCGGCAGTATGGTCGCGCCACCCAGCAGGCAGGTCAGCCAGCCGGCCTTGTAGCCGAAGGAATGGAAGAACGGATTGACGATCAGGTAGCGGTCACCCGGCACCAGCCCGATGATCCGCACATACTCGTTGAAGGCCCGCAGCGACGGACCATGGGCGCACATCACGCCCTTGGACTTGCCGGTGGTGCCGGAGGTGAACAGCAGGTCGGACAGATCCTGCGGCCCGAGCGACTCGGCCAGCTCCCGTGCCTGCTGCTCGGGAATGCGCTGGCCATCGGCAAGAAAGTCCTCCAGCCGCTGGTCCGTCGCCCGCGGTGCTTCGGCGCCAATCACCACCATGCGTTCCAGCGTCGCCGGGCGGTGTGCATCGAGCATCGCCGGATAGTCGGTATCCAGGAAGCGGCCCTGGACAAAGGCCAGACGCGCACCACTGCGCGCCACTATGTCGGCGGCTTCGGCACCCTTCATGCGGGTGTTGAGCGGCACCAGTACCGCACCGGCTGCCTGCAACCCCAGCGCCAACAGCACCCAATCGATACTGTTCGGTGCCCACAGCACTACCCGGTCACCAGGCTCGATGCCAGCGGCGATGATCGCCCGCGCCACGGCCAGCATACGCTGCGGCAACTCGGCATAGCTGATGCGCTGGTCACCATCCTCCAGCGCCGGCAATGCCCCGTGCAGCTCGGCGGCGCGCAGCACCAGCGCCGGAATCGATGCCGGCAGATGTTCATGGTTGGGGAAAACACTGGCCATCGGCTTCACTCTCATTGATTCATTCAGGGAAACGCAGGTGCACGCTGGCACTGGTGGCGACCGCCTGGCAGGCCAGCGTCCAGCCCTCGTTCAGTTCCTGCTGGTCCAGCGCATCGTTGTGCAGCAGATCCACCGTGCCCTCGACCAGCGTACACATGCAGGTGGCACAGGAGCCGACCAGGCAGGAGTGCGGTGCCGGCAGGCCCTCGCGACGCATCGCCGCCAGCAGTACCTCGCCTTCCTGGCAGTCGATTTCATGGGTACTACCATCGAGCTCGACGGTCAGCCGGGTGGCCGCCGCGCCCACATGCTCGACCACCGAGAGGACCGGTTGCTCGCTCTCGCTGGGCAGTGAAACGAAACGCTCGACATGAATCGACGGGGCTGGCAGGCCGGCACGCTTGAGCGCCTCGACACTGGCATCCATGAACGGCCCCGGCCCGCAGATAAAGGCCTGGGCATGCTCGAAACCGGTCGCCAGTTGCGCCAGCTGCGGTACACTCGGATTGCCCTGCAGGCTGTCGAGCCAGTGCAAGACCTGCAACCGCTCCGGGTGCTCCCGCACCAGCCCCTGCAGCAACTCCTGGAAGATCACCGAGCGCTCATCACGGTTGGCATAGACCAGGCGCACCCGACCCTGGGCCTGGCTGAGCACCGAGCGCAGGATCGACAACACCGGGGTGATGCCGCTACCACCGGCCAGCAGCAGGAAGTCGCCATCCAGCCCCTTGGGCACGAATACCCCGGCCGGCACCAGCACCTGCACCCGATCGCCGGGCTTGATGTTGTCACACAGCCAGTTGGAACCACGCCCGTCCTCGACCCGCTTGACGGTGACCCGCAGGTTCTCCCGGGCAAAGGGTGAGCTGGACAGCGAATAGCAACGCGGCAACCAGTCGTCGCCACTGGGAATACGCAGGGTCAGGAACTGACCGGGCCGGTAATGGAAGCGCTCGGCCAGCTCCGGCGGCACCTTGAACTCGAAGGAGCAGCTGTCATGGGTTTCGGCGATGACCGCGGCCACCTCCAGCGAGATATAGTCGGGCGTCGTCATATCAGATACTCATCACGAATTGACCACTGTCGACCCGCAGCTCGATGCCGTTGACCGCACGCGATTCATCCGCAGCCAGGTACAGCACCGCATCGGCCACGTCCTCGGGCAGGCAGGCGCGGTTCATCGGGTCGTGGTCGATGGTCAGGCGGGCCGGGTCGATACCCTGGGGGTAGCCACCACGGGTCATGGCGGTAAGCACCCCGTCGGGGTGCACCGAGTTGCAGCGAATGCGGTACTTCTGCCGCCGGCAATGCACCGCCACGCTGCGCGTCAGCGCCGCCACCGCACCCTTGCTGGCGCCGTAGGCCATGTAGTCGTCGCGGGCCGCCAGCGCAGCGATCGAGGAAATATTCACGATCGAGCCGCCACCACCGCTTTCCTTCATCAGCGCGATGGCGGTCTGGCAGCCAAGGAATACACTATCGGCATTGACCCGCAGCAGCTTGTGCCACTGCTCCAGGCTCGCGTCCTCGATGCTGCCGGGAATCAGGATGCCGGCGTTGTTGACCAGCACATCCAGCCGCTGGAAGCGTTCGCGCACCAGCCCGGCCAGCGCCTGCCAGCCGGCCGGATCACTGACATCCTGACGCATGAACAGCACGCCAGCGCCCAGTTCCGCAGCGATGCGCTCGCCATCCGACGCATTCAGGTCGGTCATGATGACCCGTGCGCCCTCGGCGACGAAACGCCGTACCGTGGCCTCGCCGATGCCACTGGCGGCACCGGTCACCACCGCTACCTTGTTGGTCAGTCGATTGCTCATCTGCACCTCCTCTATTGCTGCGCTGCGTGCAGGGCAGCCACGTAACCGAAGGTCATGGCCGGGCCCAGGGTGCCGCCGGCACCGGGATAGGTAGTGCCCATCACCGAGGCCGAGGTATTGCCGATGGCGTACAGCCCGGCGATCGGCTGCCCCGACTCATGCAGCACCTGCGCATCGGCATTGGTCAGCAGCCCGCCCTTGGTGCCAATATCGCCGGCATACATGGGCATGGCGTAGAACGGCCCTTTCTCCAGCGGTGCCAGGCAGGGGTTGGGGCTGACATTGCTGTCGCCGTAGTAGCGGTCGAACACGTTGCCACCCCGATCGAAGTCCTCGTCCTTGCCACTGCGGGCGAAACCGTTGACCCGCTGCACCGTGGCCTTGAGTCCGGCGGCATCGACACCGATCTGCCCGGCCAGCTCATCCAGCGAGTCGGCCTTGTAGTAGACGTTGTTCAGCCAGTTCTTGCGCAGGCGGCTGTCGGGCATGATCTGTGCCGGCATCAGCGGCCCCATGGCATAGTTGAAGCGGAACTTGCTGTCGAAAACGACCCAGCTGGGGATGCTCTGCCCGCCGGTCTCAGCTTGATCGCGGTACATGGCATCGACGAATTCCAGGTAGGCTATCGCCTCGTTGACGAAGCGCTTACCCTGCTGGTTGACCACGATCGCGCCGGGGAAGGCGCGCTCGGCAAACACGCCACGGGCGCGGTCTTCGCCGGGCACCAGCAGGCTCGGCGCCCACCAGCCCCAGTCCATCAGGTCGGTAGCGGCACCCAGTTGCTGAGCTGCTTCCAGCGCGGCACCGGTATTGGCGCCGGCGGGCGTGGCACTCCAGGCCACCTTGGTCGGCTGCGGCAGATATTTCTCGCGCAGCGCCTGGTTCTGCTCGAAGCCACCCGCGCCGAGGATCACGCCCTTGCGCGCCTGCAGGCGCTGCAGCTGGCCATCGCGCTCGACCACCACGCCGCAGACCCGGCCATCTTCCTCGATCAGCTCGCGGAAGTCGGTGTTCAGCCACAGGGGCACCTTCCGATCCAGCAAAGAGGCACGCAGGCTGGCCACCAACGAGTTACCCAGCGCAGCCCGGCGATCACGCTTGCTGTTGGTCTTCTTGCGCCAGCCGAAATCCAGCTTGTAACGCAACATCATCCACAACACCATCAACCGCCAGCCCCGGGTCTTGGCCATCGCCTTGTGCGCATCCCGGGCAGTCCAGGAAATACGTCCCATCAGCAGGTTGCCCGGCGAGGCTTCACGCAGGTTTGCCAGCTCATCGCCAAGCTGGCTGAGATCGAACAGCTCCGGATCCAGGCTGCGCCCGCCCGGCAGCGCGCCCGGCAGGTGCTGGTAATAGTCCGGATACTTGTCGGCCACGGCGTAGCGGACGCGGCTATGCTGCTCCAGCCAACTGATCATTTCCGGAGCCTTGTCCAGGTAGGTGCGCAGACGGCTCTCGTCTACCCGCTCACCCACGGCAGCCTTGAGATAGGTCCAGGCCAGCTCTTCGCTGTCCTTGCCGCCAATGGCCTTGAAATAATGATTGTTGGGAATCCAGATACCGCCCCCCGACAGGGCCGAAGTGCCGCCGTACTGAGCTGCCTTTTCCACCACCAGCACCGATAGCCCCTGGTCGGCGGCAACCACCGCGGCAGTCATCGCGCCGGCCCCCGAGCCCACCACTATCAGGTCGTATACTGCGTTGAAATCATTGTTGTTATGCATGTCGATACTCGTTGTTGCGGTCCGTGGGAGCACCGCCGATCCGACGACCGGCGGCGGCGCCATGATTCAGACACAGGAATCGGTTCAGACGTAGGGATCGGGGTTGGGCAGGCCCAGCTGCACGGCACCATAGGCACGGGCGAAGGCCGCCACGTTATTGGAGATATGGCCACGGGCCTGGTGCAGGTCACGGAAGATCCGCGCCACCGGGTTGGTGTTGTACAGCCCCGACGCCGCCATGCAGCGCAGCAACTGGTCGGCCTTGTCGGCGCAGATGTTGGTCACGTAGGCCGACTGGTAGCGGTACAGCAGGCGGGTTTCCTCATCCGGGAACTCGTCGCGCTGCGCCAGATCCATCAGGTGCGCGAAATTGCGCTCCAGCACCAGTTTGAGCTGGTCCAGGGTCAGGGTCGCATCGGCCACCACTTCCTGCGCCAGGGGGTCTTCGGCAGTCTTGCCACCATGCTTGCCGATATGCCGCTTGGCGTTGTCACGGAACTCGTTGATCGCTCCCTGCAGCGCCCCCAGGCAGGAACTGGATACCGCCCGGGTGAAGACCTGGGCGAAGGGAATGCCATACAGTGGGTTGGTGTTGACCAGCCGTCCCGGCGTGGCCTCCATGCTGGTATTGTTGGTACGCTGTACGCGGTGGGCGGGCACGAAGGCGTCCTCGACCACGATATCGTGACTGCCGGTGCCGCGCAGGCCCAGCACGTCCCAGTTACGCTCGATGCGGTAGTCGCTGGCCGGCACCAGGAAGGTGCCGTGTTCCACGCCCTCACCATTGGCGTCCGGCGGAATGATGCCGCCCAGCAGGGTCCAGCTGCAATGCTCACTGCCGCTGGAGAAGCCCCAGCGACCGCTGATGCGATAACCGCCTTCCACCGGTGTCACCTTGGCCACCGGCATATAGGTGGAGCCGACCAGGGTGTCGGGGTTCTCGCCCCAGACGTCTTCCTGCGCCTGCAACGGATAACGTGCCAGCTGCCATGGGTGTACCCCCATCACGCCGTAGATCCAGGCAGTGGACATGCAACCCTCGGCCAGGGCCATCTGAATATCGAAGAATCCGCGCGGATCCAGCTCGAAACCGCCAAAGCGTTTCGGCTGCATGGCCCGGAACAGTCCTGCTTCCTGCATATCGGCGACGGTCTCGACCGGCACCTTCTGGTCCCGATCGGCCTGTTCAGCTCGCGCTTTCAGCGCCGGAATCATCTGCCGCGCGCTTTCCAGCAATTCGCGTTCTTTTTCACTTCGTTCGCGAGTGACACCCATCTTTTGGTCCTCCAGAGACTATCCGCAGCGCCCATATGCGCGGCTGATCTGATTATCTGGAGTGACTCCCCTGCACTCATCGTCAAAGCGGACTATGGTTCAGGTCAGGAGTGAAAAGAGACTGGAAAGTCGACGGTCGGCGAGCAGGCGCTCGCCCTTGCGCAGTCATCAACTGGTGCGAAAACGCTGGGCCATGCGCTCCAGTTCGCCGGCCAGTTCCTGCAGCTCGGCGGCGGCTGCCGCGCTCTCCGCGGCGCTGCCGGACATTTCCTGGGCACCGCCAGAGACGCCTTCCACCCGTTGGGCGATCTCCCGAGTGGCTGCAGCCTGACCCTTGAGCACTTCGGTAATCTCGTTCACCGCGACGATCACCTCACCGGTACCGGCACGAATCTGCGCCACCGAGCCATCGGCTTCCCGCGCCAGCTCGACGCCGGCCTGCACCCGTCCGACCGTCTGCTGCAGGCCCGCAGCCACGGCACGGGTGCCGCTCTGCACCTGCTTGACCGTCTCGGCGATCTCCAGGGTCGATTGCGAGGTACGCTCGGCCAACTGCCGCACTTCGGTGGCCACCACGGCGAAGCCGCGCCCCATCTCGCCGGCCCTGGCCGCCTCGATAGCCGCATTCAGCGATAGCAAATTCGTCTGCTCGGCAACCTCGTTGATCACCTGGATCACGCTGCCGATCTGTGCCGAGAAGCGCTCCAGGTCTTGCATGTGTTCGGCGGTCTGCTGCACCGCACCGGCGATATCGGTCATCTCCGCGGTCATGCGCTGGATCAGCGTCTCGCTCTGGGTGGAGCGCGCCGCGGCCTGCTCGGTGATCTGTCGGGTCGATTCGGCATGGCTGCCGACCTCGTCGATGGATACCGACAACTCCTCCACCGCCGAGGACATGCTGATCACCGCATCGGACTGCTGCTGCGCCATGCGTGAAGCGCCCTCGGACAATGCCGACAGCCGCGCCGAGGAGCTGCCAAGCAGACTCACCTGGCCACGCACGCCACCGATCAACTCGCGCAGGTTGCCCTGCATGCGGGCAAACTCGGTCAACAGGTCGGCAATTTCATCGCGCCCGCTGACCTGCACCTCGGCGGTCAGATCGCCGGCGGCAATCGCCCGTGCGTGTTCCGACACAGTGCCGAAGCCACGCCGCAGACGGGCCAGGGTAAGTATCCCGGTGATACTGCCCAGCACCAGCCCGACGATGGCCAGGGTCAGATAGATGCCCACCGTCAGCCGATAGCGGCGCTCGGCCAGGAGGAACCCGGCCTCGGCCTTCTGCTGCTGGTGGGTACGCAGCTCCGCCAGCGCAACCCGCGCCAGGCGCCCTTCCTCGGCACCCACCTGGAGAAAGGCGCGCATACCATTGACGCGGAAGTCCTCGATCTCCAGCAACGCCAGCATGGCATCCAGGTCTTCCAGCCAGAACTGGTAGTGCTCCTCGAAGCGGGCCAGCAGTTGCTGCTCCTGCTCGTCCAGCGGCCGCTGCGTGAAGACGCCCCGCAACCCTTCGATCCGTGCACTGTTGGCGCGAATCTCCTCCAGGTACATGGACATGGCCCGGTCATGGGCGATCGACAACTTGCCCTCGGGGTCATACTGGAAGGCGATCAGCACCAGCCGCCGGTTGTCATCCAGCAGGTGCTCGATCTCGGTGGTGCGACTGATCACCGTCAATTGCTCAGCCTGCACCGCACGCAGGCTGTCACGGGATGACTGCAGGCCATACCAGCCCAACGCCACGGCGGTGTAGAACAGCACACTGGCAAGACCCGCCCAGAGCAACAGGCGGGCAGCGATACTCATACGCAAATGGATTCGGGGCATGATCGGCCTCCCAGCCATGCATACTCCCCTTCCGGGGGAGCTGGCAAGTTCGAAACGGCAGGTTCAGCGGCTGATCTGCGACTGCATCACCGCGGTGAAACCCTCATGGTAGGGCGGCAGCATGCCCCACTCGGCACGCGGGTCAACCGCTGCCGCCTGGAACACGGTGCGCGCATGACTGAACTCCAGAAAGCCCTCACGACCATGGTAGCGCCCCATGCCGGAAGCGCCGATGCCACCGAACGGTGCGTTTTCCATCGCCGCGTGCATCAGCGCATCGTTGATGGTGACGCCACCGGACAGCGTATGCCCGAGCACATGGTCCTGCTCGGCCTGGTCCTGACCGAAGTAGTACAGTGCCAGCGGCCGCTCGCCCTGGTTGATCTCCTCGACCACATGGCGGATATCGCTGTAGGTCAGCACCACCAGCGCCGGGCCGAAGATCTCCTCGCGCATGATGCGACTGGTCAGGGGCGGGTTGACCACCAGGCTCAGGGGGCGCCTGCGCTGGCTGGCATCGAACGGCACGTCCGGGCACTGCAGCACCTCCACACCCATCTCGCGCACTTCCTGCAGATAGCCATCGAGGCGCTGCAGGTGCCGCTCATTGACCACGCAGACCTGGTTCGGGTTATCGGTCACGCTGGGGTACAGGCCACTGTAGGTCTCCGCGAACTGACGAAGGAACTGCTCGCGCAGGGCCACCGGTACGAACACCCGATCCGGGGAGATACAGAGCTGTCCACCATTCATGCCCTTGGCGATCGCCAGCCGCCGCGCCGCCTCGGCGACATCGGCATTCTGGCCGATCACCACCGGCGACTTGCCGCCCAGCTCCAGGGTCACCGGCACCAGATTCTCCGCGGCGCGGCGCATGATGTCACGCCCGACCTCGGTGCTGCCGGTGAACACCAGGTGATTGAACGGCTGGCTGGCGAAGGGCTGCCCCACCTCTACCCCGCCGGTGATGATCGCCAGCTCCAGCGGATCGAAACGCTGACCCACCAGCTGTGCCAGCAGCTCGGCGGTACGCGGGACGATTTCCGATGGCTTGAGCACCGCCCGGTTACCGGCGGCAAAGGCGCAGGCCAGCGGGCTGAGCAGGGTGAACAGGGGCGCGTTCCAGGTACCGATGATACCGACACTACCCTTGGGCTGGTACTGCACCCAGCCCTGTGCGCCCAGCTGGTCGTAAGGCGCGAATACCTGGCGCGGCTCGTTCGGCATCCACTCATGCAGGTGGTCGCGGGCATGCTTGAGCGAACCCAGGGAACCCAGCACGTCGTTCATCAGGCCAAAACCGGGGTGCCGGCCGCCGAAATCGGCGTCCATCGCCTCGGCCAGTTGCTGGTGATGCTCCACCAGCAGATCGATCACCTGCTGGATACGGCCACGGCGCTGCTCGGCACTGACCGGCCCCTGCTGGTCGAAAGCCCTGCGTTGGGCAGCAAGCAGTGTGGGTAACTCATCGATGGATTGCAGGTGGGCGCGCATGCCGCGTTCTCCTTTGTTCTTGTTTGCCGGAATCAATACCGCTGGCGGGCATTGCCATTGCTTTTTTCTGATGTCCGCACGATAGATAAGCATCCCGCCGCGCACCTCGTCCATTCGGACCAGTAGCCCCGTCGCGCGTTAGTCCATTAAGACGATGACCCACCCTTGCCCCCCGGCGAATACTGCAGCCACTGAACCTGGATGATACGAGGCAGACATGACTGCTCAGGCAAGCTTCAACCCCAAGGCGTTCCGTGACGCCCTGAGTACCTTCACCACCGGGGTGACCATCATCACCACCCGGGCGGCGGATGGCTCTCCCATTGGCATCACCGCCAACAGTTTCAACTCGGTGTCGCTCAACCCGCCGCTGGTGCTGTGGAGCCTGGCCAAGTCCGCCTACAGCCTGGATGCCTTCTCCGGCAACAAGCACTGGAACGTGCATGTGCTGTCGGTGGAACAGGAGGCGCTGTCCGGCCGTTTCGCCTCGCGCGGCGAGGACAAGTTCTCCGGCATCGAACTGGACCGTGGCATCAACGACGTTCCGCTGCTGCACAACTGCACCGCGCGCTTCCAGTGCCGCACCGCCTTCATGTACGAGGGCGGTGACCACGTGATCTTCGTCGGCGAGGTACTCGGCTTCGACAAGAGCGCCCTGCCGCCGCTGGCGTTCCAGAGCGGCCAGTATGCCCTGACCGCGCGCAAGCCGCGCGAGGGTGTACGGCTGTCGCAGATCGAGCAGGTGGCACCCGAATGCAGCTATACCGAAGATCTGCTGGGCTACCTCGCCGGACGTGCGCATTACCAACTGGTCGCCTTTCTCCGTACCTTGTTGCAGAACCATAAGCTCGACGAGCATGCCTTCTTCGTGTTGTCGGTACTGAGCATCCAGGACAACCTGACACTCCAGCAGATCAATCATTTTGTTGCCTACACCGGGCGCGAGGTGAGCCTGGCGATGCTGCTGTTCCTGCAGAAGCAGGGCTACATAGTGGCTGATGAGCAGTCCGGGCAGCAGCGTTTCATTCTCACCGGCGAAGGCCGGGAGGTGTCGCTGGAGCACGTAGCCCTGGCCAAGGCAGTGGAGGAAGAAGTGACCGAGAAGCTCGGTATTGGCGATACCCAGGCGCTGAAGTTCCTGCTCAAGCGCCTGATCCAGGCCACCGATCCCGGCCTGCCCGACCTCTGGTCCACCGAAGCGCCCACCATCGACAGTCATCAGCAGGCTTGAGGAGCACCAGCATGTCCATACTCGAACGTTTCACCCTGCACGGCAGCGTCGCGCTGGTCACCGGCGCCGGCAAGGGCATCGGCCAGGCCATCGCCCTGACCTATGCCGAGGCCGGCGCCAGCGTGGTCTGCGCGGCCCGCACCCTGGCCGATGTGGAAGCGGTAGCCGAGCAGATTCGCAGCCGGGGCGGCCAGGCTATTGCGGTCAGTTGCGATGTCAACGATGCCGCCCAGCGCGAGGCCGTGGTCAACGCCACACTGCAGGCCTTCGGCAAGCTGACCCACCTGGTCAACAATGCCGGCGGCGGTGGCCCCAACAGCCCGCTGAAGCTGAGCTGGGAAGAATTCGACCAATCGATGCACTTCAATGTCACCAGTGCCTATCACCTGATCCAGCTTTGTGTACCGCACATGCGTGAGGCCGGCCAGGGCAACGTCATCAATATCACCTCCGGTGCGGCGCGCTATATCCAGCGCAACTTCAGCCGCTATGCGGCGGCCAAGGCGGCGCTGACCCAACTGGGCAAGATGCTGGCCCAGGACTTCGCCCCGGCGATTCGCATCAACGCCATCGCCCCCGGTCCGATCATGACCGACGCGC
Organism: Halopseudomonas xiamenensis; assembly: GCF_014219065.1. GTDB lineage: Bacteria > Pseudomonadota > Gammaproteobacteria > Pseudomonadales > Pseudomonadaceae > Halopseudomonas > Halopseudomonas xiamenensis. Next base: position 23,667 of record NZ_JACLGO010000008.1, on the reverse strand, counting down.
TGGCCGGGGTGATGACCGAAGAAATCCGCCAGATCATGGAAACCAATACCCCGCTACGCTGCCTCGGCGAGGTCGAGGATATCGCCGCCGCGGCGCTGTACCTGGCCACTCCAGCGTCGCGCTGGGTGACCGGCAAGGTCATCGAAGTCGATGGCGGCGCCGAATCCAGCGTCTTCCCCACCTGAACGGAATCCCATGATGGACCAACAACTGATCAAGGCGCTGGGCGATGAGCTACATGCCGCCCTGCACGAACGCCGGGCACTCAGTCCCCTGACCGAACGCCACCCGCAGATCACCCTGGACGATGCCTATCGCATCTCGCTGCAGTTCCTGCAGCGCCGCGAGGCGCTGGGCGAGCGGGTCATCGGCAAGAAGATCGGCGTGACCAGCAAGGCCGTGCAGGACATGCTCAATGTGCACCAGCCGGACTTCGGCTTCCTCACCGATCGCATGCAGGTCGCCGATGGCAGCAGCGTGAGCCTGGCCGAGTACAAGCTGATCGCGCCACGCGCCGAGGGCGAGATCGCCTTCATCCTCGCCGAGGACCTGAACGGCCCCGGCGTCAGCGCCGCCGACGTCCTGGCCGCCACCGAATCGGTGGTGCCCTGCTTCGAGATCGTCGATTCGCGCATCGCCAACTGGCAGATCCGCATCGAGGACACCGTCGCCGACAACGCCTCCTGCGGCGTCTTCACCCTCGGCGAGGCGCGCATCGACCCGCGCCAGGTGGATCTGGCCGCCGTCGAACTGAACATGACCCTCAATGGCCAGCCCGCCGGCAGCGGCCTGGGCTCAGCAGTGCAGGGACACCCCTGCGAAGCGGTAGCCTGGCTGGCCAACACCCTCGGCAAACTGGGCATTCCGTTCCGCCGTGGCGAAGTAATCCTGTCCGGCGCCCTGGCGCCGCTGGTGCCGGTCGGCGCCGGAGACCAGATCGAGATGCACATCAGCGGACTGGGTAGTGCCAGCCTGCGTTTTGTTGAATAACGCCCGGAGAACACCATGAGCAAGAAAATCCGCTGTGCCCTGATCGGGCCAGGCAATATCGGCACCGACCTGCTGTACAAGCTGCAACGCAGCGAGGTGCTGGAACCGGTATGGATGGTCGGTATCGACCCCACCTCCGAGGGTTTGAAGCGCGCCGAGGAAATGGGCCTGAAGACCACCAGCGACGGCGTCGATGGGCTGCTGCCGCATGTGCGCGAGGATGACATCCGCATCGCCTTCGACGCCACCTCGGCCTATGTACACGCCGAGAACAGCCGCAAGCTCAACGAGCTGGGCGTGCTGATGATCGACCTGACACCCGCTGCCATCGGCCCCTTCGTAGTGCCGCCGGTGAACCTGCAGCAGCATGCCGGCGAGCCGATCCTCAACGTCAACATGGTCACCTGCGGTGGCCAGGCGACCATTCCCATGGTCGCCGCGGTATCCCGCGTGCAGCCGGTGGAGTACGGCGAGATCGTCGCCACCGTGTCCTCCCGTTCGGTCGGCCCGGGCACGCGCAAGAACATCGACGAGTTCACCCGTACCACCTCCGGTGCCATCGAACAGGTCGGCGGCGCGAAGAAGGGCAAGGCGATCATCGTCATCAATCCGGCCGAGCCGCCGCTGATCATGCGCGACACCATCCACTGCCTGACCGAAGGCACCCCGGACCAGGCGCGCATCACCGATTCGATCCACAGCATGATCGCCGAGGTGCAGAAGTACGTACCCGGCTACAAGCTGGTCAACGGTCCGGTCTTCGACGGCAACCGCGTGTCGGTGTTCATGGAGGTCGAGGGCCTGGGCGATTTCCTGCCCAAGTACGCCGGCAATCTGGACATCATGACCGCCGCCGGTGCCCGCACCGCCGAACTGTTCGCCGAGAAGATGCTCGATGGCAGCTTCGACCCCGACGCCATTGCCGCCAACCTGTGAGGAGCCGCCCATGAACCTGCAAGGCAAGAAGATCACGCTGCATGACATGACCCTGCGCGACGGCATGCACCCCAAGCGCCACCAGATCAGCCTGGAACAGATGCAGAGCATCGCCCAGGGCCTGGATGCCGCCGGCATCCCGCTGATCGAGGTGACCCACGGTGACGGCCTGGGCGGCAGCTCGGTGAACTACGGCTTCCCGGCGCACACCGACGAGGAATACCTGTCGGCGGTGGTACCGCTGCTGAAGAAGGCCAAGGTCTCCGCCCTGCTGCTGCCCGGCATCGGCACCATCGACCACCTGAAAATGGCCCGGGAGATCGGCGTCAACACCATTCGCGTGGCCACCCACTGCACCGAGGCGGATGTCTCCGAGCAGCACATCAACCTGGCGCGCAAGCTGGACATGGACACCGTCGGCTTTCTGATGATGGCGCACATGAACAGCCCCGAAGGTCTGGCCGAACAGGCCAGGCTGATGGAAAGCTACGGCGCCAACTGCGTGTACATCACCGACTCGGCCGGCTACATGCTGCCCGATGACGTCACCGCGCGGATCAGCGCGGTACGGGCGGCGCTGCAGCCGGGTACCGAGATCGGCTTCCACGGCCACCACAACCTGGCCATGGGCGTGGCCAACTCGATCGCCGCGGTCGCCGCCGGCGCCACCCGGGTCGATGCCGCCGCAGCAGGCCTGGGCGCCGGGGCCGGCAATACGCCGATGGAGATCCTGGTCGCGGTGTGCGCACGCATGGGTATCGAGACCGGCGTGGACGTCTTCGGCATCCAGGATGTGGCCGACGATCTGGTGGTACCGATCATGGACTTCCCCATTCGCAGCGACAAGGACGCCCTGACCATGGGCTACGGCGGGGTCTACGGCTCCTTCCTGCTGTTCGCCAAGCGCGCCGAGAAGAAATACGGCGTACCGGCCCGGGAGATCCTCGTCGAGATGGGCCGCCGCGGTATGGTCGGTGGTCAGGAGGACATGATCGAGGATACCGCGCTGACCTTGCTCAAACAGCGCCAGGGCTGAGCCTATGGGGGTGTAGCGCGAGCTCCCAGCCGCTGAGAACTGTCGGCGAGCAGGCGCTCGCCGACCCGAAACCCTGGGTGTAGTCCCGGGCTCCTCATCACCTGTAGGAGCGCCGCCTCGGCGCGAAGCGGGCTACCAGCGACTGAGGCATTCAGCATGACCTGCAAATGCTCGACGACAGCGCCTCGCCGCGAGGCGCGGCTCCCACAGTCTGTACGTGTTTCCATGTTCAAGGAGATTCACGATGTCGGCAGTCGATAGCAAGGTCGGCCGGGCCAGCCACGCGGTACTGGCCCTGCTGGTAGGCGGTTATGCGAGTATCTTTCTCGGCCGGCAGATCATGGCGGTGATGATCGAGCCGATCAAACTGGAGTTCGGCGCCAGCGATACCGCCATGGGACTGATCTCCGGGCTGGCGTTCGCCGGCGCCTATGCACTGATGGGGCTGCCCGCCGGCGGCTTGGCCGATCGTCATTCGCGGGTTCGGCTACTGGCCCTGTGCGCCGCGCTGTGGGCGCTGACCACGCTGTTCTGTGGCTTTGCCGTCAGCTTCCCCATGCTGGTCATCGCCCGCATGCTGGTGGCGATTACCGAGGCGCCGGTCACCCCTGCCTCGCTGTCGCTGATCGCCGACCTGTACCCGGCGCGCAATCGCTCGCTGGCAATCAGTTGCTTTACTGCGGCGCCGACACTCTCGGCCATCGTCGGGCTCAGCCTGGGTGCCTGGGTGATCGACACTTACGGCTGGCGTACCGGCTTTCATATCATCGCCACGCCGCCGCTGCTGATCTCGCTGCTACTGGCCATTGCCGTGCATGAGCCCGTCCGTGGCCGCTTCGACAGCCCACTGCATGGCAACGCACCGACCCTGGGCCTGTGGCGCTCGGCCCGCCAGTTGCTGGGCAACAGCCACTATCGCAAACTGGTCGCTGCCTGCTCCCTGTTCAGTTTCAGCGGGCTGGCCTTCGCCATGTGGAATACCCCATTTCTGATCCGTTCCCACGGTCTGTCGCTGCAGAGTGCCGGTATCCTCGCCGGGGTAGTGACCGGTTGCAGCGCGGCGCTGGGTGGTCTGTTCAGCGGCTGGTTGAGCGACCGGCTGAACCTGCGCAGCCAGGCCTGGTTGCTCGGGTTGCCGCTGATCGGTACCGTTTTCACCCTGCTCAGCCTGTTGCTGTACATCCTCTGGCCACCGGCGATCGCCTTCAGTATCGGCGAGGTGGATGTGCCGACCGCCATGTTCTGGTGCGCGATCATGGGCTTTTTCACCATGTGGTGGGTGGCGCCCTGCTTCAACCTGCTGACACAGATGGTCAGCCCCCGGCAAAGGGCTACCGCTGTTGCCCTGCAAACCATCTGCACCACCCTGGCAGGTATCGGCCTGGGGCCGATCCTGACCGGCCTGTTGAGTGACCTGTTGCTGCCTTGGAGCGGCACAGAGTCGCTGCGCCATGCCCTGCTGCTGGTGCATCTGAGTCTGCTGATACCCATGTTCCTGCTGCTGCAGCTGTACCGGCAGCAGGCATTCGCCCCTCAGCCGGCATTGCAGACGGCGTAGGGTATGCCGCCCGGGGTTGTCGAGGCACGGGGATCATGGCGTCAGCCCAGGCAAGTGAAAGGGCCAGACCTGGGGAATCAGCAACACTGCGACAGCGCCAGCCAGCACATTCAGTGGCACTCCGATTCTCAGGTAATCGACGAACCTGTAGCGCCCCGGGCCATACACCATGAAGTTGGTCTGATAGCCCAGGGGAGTAATGAAAGAGGCCGAGGCAGAAAACATTACCGCAATGGCGAAGGGCAACAGGCTGACTCCCAACTGCTCAGCCACGGCCACGGCAATGGGGAACATCAGCACGGCCGCGGCATTGTTGGTGATCACCTCGGTGAATATGCCCGTCAGCACATAAACCAGCAGCAGGGCCAGCCAGGGCGATATCTCCGCATCGCCAAGCAGGTTGCCGGCAATCCAGCTGGCTGCCCCGGACACGGTCATGGCAGTACCCAGGGCAAAGGATGCCGCGATGACCACCAATACCGGCAGGTCGATGCTGCTGCGGGCTCGGCTGGCGGTTATGCAGCCTGTCACTATCATCGCGCCAGCAGCCAGGAAAGCCGCCTCCATGATCGGCAACAGCCCGGAGGCGCTGGCCACTACCATGAGCCCGAGAATAACCAGCGCCCTGGGCGCCTTGGGGAAATCCGGCGGCGTCGAGTCATTCAAGGCGCTGACCAGCAGAAAATCACGCCGGAAGCGGTACTGCTCGACGAACTGCTCACTGGCTTCCAGCAGCAGGGTATCGCCCAGCTGGAAGGTGATGTCCCCCAACTTCCCCGGCACACGCCTGCCTTCGCGGGACAGAGAAAAGATCACCGCATTGAAGCGTGTTCGGAAACGACTGTCACGAATGGTCTGGCCCAGCGCCGGAAACTCCGGCCCCAGGACCACCTCAACCAGACAACGCTGGTGATTGGCCACAGCCAGTTTGTGCACATTGCCATTGGCCGGACGCAGCCCCTGAATACGGCGTAATTCGCTGGCACATTCCGGAGCACCGATGAATTGCAAACGATCACGCCCTTCCAGCACCCGGCTCGGCTCAACCGCCGTTATCAAGCGTCCGCCACGTTCGATTTCAGCCAGGTAGCCAAAATTCAAGGCGCGCAGCCCGGCCTCGGTGATGGTCCTGCCTACCAGGGGACCCCGGGCCATGACCTCGACTTCTACTCCATATTCACGAACCTGGTTCAAGTCCTCGCTGACACCAGCACGATCAGGTAACAGACGGGAACTGAACAGCACCAGGAAACCTCCGCCTATCACCAGCAAAGGTACCCCGACCCAGGCGATGTCGAACAGCCCCAGACGGATACCGGCCTGGGATTGCAGCATGCCATCCACTACCAGGTTGGTACTGGTTCCGATCAGCGTGCAGGTGCCGCCCAGGATGGCAGCGTAGCTCAGCGGCAACAACAGCTTGGATGCAGGTATGCCCAGGCGTTGTCCCCAATCCTGGATAGCCGGAATGAACATGGCCACCACCGCGGTATTGTTCATGAAGGCACTGAGAATGCCTGTCGGCATTATCATCCGCAGTTGGGCACCTCTGGCCGATACGGGATGACCCAGCAGATGCCGGGCGATCCATTGCACCGCCCCAGTCTCCTTCAGACCTGCCGCGACTACATAGAGCGTAGCGATGGTGATGACACCGGGATTGGCGAAGCCGCCCAGGGTCTGGGCAGGGTCGAGAACGCCGGTGATCAACAGGAACGCGAGGGCCGACATGAGTACCATATCGGCCGAAAGACGAGTCAGAACCAAGACCGACAGGACAGCGAAGAGTGTCGTCAGTGTGAGAGCGCCCTGCCATTCCATTTGATAGAAGCCCCGCTATTATTCTGGTTGGAGCGCTATACCCCTGGCCGGTGGTATCGCCACCAGCCTCAGCATCGACCTGATCCGTTCAGAAGCGGCTCGGGCGCATCATCGCATCCATGCCGCCATCGGCGAACAGCACCGTGCCATGGATAAAGCTCGCCTGGGGCGACAGCAGGAAGCGGATCACCTCGGCCAGCTCCTGCGGCTGACTGCCACGGCCCAGCGGAGCGACGAAATTACGGGTCGCCTCGCCGTAACGTGGATCTTCGGTGGAGGCCTGGTACAACGGCGTCTCGACCACGCCCGGGGCAACCACATTGAGCCGGACGCCACGCTTCGCCCACTCGTGCACCTTGCGGCGCACCAGCACGCTGACCGCATACTTGGAACCGGCATAGGCCAGGCTCGGCGAGACTTCCCGATTGGCCAGCTCCAGCGCTGCCGCCTCATCACCACCCAGCATCAGCTCGATGATCGGCTGCTGGTCACCACCGGGTTGCACCGAGGCGACCGAACCGACCACCACCGCCGACGGCTGGCTGCCCTTGCCGAGCGCCTCGGCCAGCCCGTCGAGCAGGCTGCTGACGGCGAAGTAGTTGACCGCCAGGATCAACCCGCAGTTAGGCGCGGTGATCCCCACGCCAGCGCACAGCACCAGGTGATCGAGTACCCCATTGCAGCGCTCCAGCACCTCGTTCACCGCCTGCTGGCGGCCCTGCGGGGTGGAAAGATCGACATTGATGTCACTGTTGGCGCGATCGATACCGATCACCTGGTGACCGGCTTCACGCAGTTGCTGACTCAGCGCGGCACCTATTCCGGAGGCCGCGCCGGTAACGGCGGTAATGGGCATGGGTAAACTCCTGTCATGACTGTGATGGGTCCGGCTGGCCGCACAACTGCCAGCCGGATAGCGGGTAAAGCATGCGCTGCGCCGGTATCAGACCGGAGGCAGGCGATCGAACCAGGGCCGGGCCTGTTCCAGCTGGCCGGCCAGCCGCAGCAGGGTCCGTTCAGCGCCGAAGCGGCCGGCGAACATCACGCCGATCGGCAGGCCCTCGGTGCTCCAGTACAGCGGCACCGACATCGCCGGCTGGCCGGTGATGTTGTACAAGGTGGTGAATACCGAGCTGCGGGTGGCCAGCGGGCCGAACTCCTGCAGCGGCAGATCCATGTCCACCACGCCCAGCGGCGGTGGCGCCCAGGTCATGGTCGGGCTGAGTACCAGGTCGAAATCCTCCATGAAGCTGGCCATGTCGCGCGCAGTCTGGCGCAGCCCTTCCTGGGCGCGCATGTAATCCACCGCACTGACCTGCCGTCCCCACTCCAGCATCTCCAGGTTCACCGGCTCCAGGTCATCGGCGCCGACGGCCCGCCCCAGTTGCGCCTCGCGCCTGGCGATGCGTTCGGCCAGGCTGGCGACACTGAGGGTACCGGAGGCCTGCATGGCCGCCTGCATGTCCACCCCGGGAACCGCCTCGACCACCTCGTGGCCCAGTTCCTCACACAACCGAACCGTATCCTCCAGCGCGTCCAGGCATACCTGGTCCACCGGCATATCCAGCAGCGGTCGGCGCATCAGCGCGATACGCAAGCGCCCCGGCGCCTGCTGCAGCTGCCCGGCATAGGAGCCCTGCCCGGCACCGGCGAAGCCGTGCCCCAGGTTGTCCCAGGCCAGCACGTCGAGCATCGCCGCCGAGTCCCTCACGCTGCGGCTGATCACATGCTGTGCCGACAGCAGCCCGGCTGCCTCCCCCGGACCCTTGCCGATCGGCACCAGGTCGCGGCTCGGCTTGAGGCCGAACAGGCCGCAGGAGGATGCCGGCAGGCGGATCGAGCCGCCGCCATCGGTGGCGTGGGCCACCGGCAGGATACCTGCCGCCACTGCCGCCGCCGCGCCACCGGAGGAACCTCCGGCGCTGTGCTCGAGGTTCCATGGGTTGCGCGTATCACCGAACAGAGTGCCCTCCGTGGACGGGTTGTTGCCGAACTCCGGGCTGTTGGTCTTGCCGAAGATCACCAACCCGGCCTGCCGTGCCCTGCGCACATACAGGTCATCCGCTGCCGCCGTGGCCTCGCGGAAAAAGCGCGAGCCATGGGTGGTGACGGTATCGGCCATGCTGATGCCCAGGTCCTTGAGCAGGAAGGGTACGCCACGGAAGGGACCATCGGGGATGGTCGAGCCGGCCAGCCTGCGTGCGGCGTCATAGTGTCTGGTAACCACGGCGTTGATGCTGGGGTTGACCTGCTCGGTACGGGCGATGGCCAGCTCCAGCAGCTCGCTGGCACTGACCTGCCCCTCACGCACCAGGCGCGCCAGCTCCAGCGCATCGCAGCGGCGGTATTCGTCAAAGCGCATACCCGATGCGGCCATCGCCGCCGGAACGCGCAAGTTGAGCACCAGGCCAGCGGCCAGGCCAGCAGCTCCCTGTAGAACCTGTCGACGTGTGATGCCAGACATCATTGTTTCTCCCCACTTTATTGTTACGGCTGGAACGCCACGAATCTATCCTGCAACTCAGCCAGCGGAGTACTGCAACGCTCGATCCGCAGTGCTACCTTGTATCCCGGCAGCTGTTCCAGCGCGGCTGGCAATATTACATCCTGATCAAGCCAATCCAGCCACAGCAGCGCATTGCACGGCAGCGGACAACGCGGGTCATTGTCCAGCAGGTCCAGACGCATCGCGCAGGGCGCATCAGCTTTGCCAGCCAGGTTCCGAGCCAGTTGCCGTAATCTCTCCAGCAGTTGATCCTGCTCCTGTTCCAGCAACAGCACGTGGCTGTGCAGTGCTTGCCCGGTACTGGCATCGGTCGCTGCGATCAAGGTGTGGGGCCGGACTGATGCTATCCGAATCCGCTGCGGGTCCATGAATTGCAATTCGTCAGCCGATACCAGTTGCCGGGAGCGGGAAGCCATTACGTCGATTTTGGCCATCTGCTCGGGCGCCTCGAACTCGCTGATGCAATCAAAATCCAGTTCCGGATGATCCAGCAGATGATTACGGGTGTAACCTAGAAAGGGAAAATGCTGCATGGCCAGCCAGCAATGTCTGGTTTCGTAATAGTCTCGAAACCCGGCGCGATCCAGGCCGGCGCGCCGCGTCACCAGGGAAACTGCTTTCATCGTATGTCCTTGGACAGCCACCGCTGTCATTGCACAGTATCGCTATACCAGCCCACCAGCACCAGATAACGGCCCACCCGCTGGATGAAGGCTGTCTTGCTTTCCACCTGCTGGGTAGCTGGGTTGCGCCATTGATACTGGAATTCACCGGTATCGCGGTTTTCCATCTGTTTGAGCAGCGGTGCTCCCAAAGGCTCACCGGCATTATCATCGATAGTGTCGAAACGACTGCCGACCAGGCCATGATTGTAGCCATGGGCAACGAAACGCCCGGTATCGCTATCGATGATCACCGGATAGGTGTCGTCCTGATAGAACTGCGAATCCAGCTGGTTTATCAGCCCTATGGTCTGCTCGGCATCATCGCCCAGCGCGGCGACCACCCGCTCCAGCATATTGCGCGCATCAGCCGGCGTGGCACGTGGCAGGTAGTAGCCGACAGCAATGATGTGGGCATCAAGGATCTGATAGAAAGCCTTCTTGCGCTCAACCCGGCCCTGCCGCCAGTTGGTCCAGCGATACTCGCCCTGCTGGATGCTGCCGGTCTGCGGTTGCGCCAGCACCGCCTCGAAGCCCAGCTGCAGTTGATCATCCAGTAGCGGTGATATATCCCGCCCGATCAGCTTGCGCGAGGGACCGCCACTGGCCAGCATGGTGCCATTGCGATCAACCACGAATACGTACAGGTCGTCCTCGGAAAACTGGCCTACCCGGCTGAAGGCGGCGAAGGCCCGCTCGCCCTGCTCCTGGTAATAGGCCACCGCCCGCTCCAGCAGGGCCCGGACCCGTTCTTCATCGCTCTTGGCGGTGATGGCAGTAGCGGCAACCAGCGCGCTACAGAACAGAACTGATACCAGCAGACCGCCGGCCAGCCACTTTTTCATTGTTATCATCGGCAACTCCCGATCCGTCACAGGGTAAGCCCCAGAGTAGAGGTGCCGCCGGGCAGTCACATCGTCCGTTTGGACGGCAGAAAAGCAAAAACCGCTCCGAAAGAGCGGTTCTTGCGTAGCCAGCGGATCTTACTTCTCATCAACCACGATGAACTCGCGGAACTCCTTCATCTCCTGCGGCACCTCTGCCTCGTCGATGTAGAACTGGCCGTACCACTCGCGCAACTGGTAGATGGGACCATCCCCTTCGGCCAGCACCGGGTTGTCCACCGGCCGCTTGGTGCTCCAGATATCCACGTCCTGGTAGAACGAGGTGCGGTTGTTCTGCACGTACTCCAGCGCCAGCGCCCTGTTCTGCTCCTCGGTCCAGCCGGGAACCTTCTTGACCAGCACGCCAAAACGCAGCTCGAACTGGCGCGGGCCAATCGGCACATGGCAGTTGAGCAGGATCGACTCCACCACCAGCCCGTCATACTCGGCACGCATCCGCGTGAAGTGGGTGGCCGGACCGTAGTAGGCCGACTCGGCCACCAGATCACCACCCAGGCGCTCGGAATCGCCATGGAACTCCTGGGTACCGATATGCCCCTGGAAGGTATTGCGGAAGTACTTGGTCGGCGCGCCATGCACCGGGCCGAAATGCTGGGCATCGACCAGGTTGTCCACCAACTCGCGAGGGTGAGTGTCGATGATCATCAGGTCCAGGTGCCAGTCATCGTCCCACTCGTCGCTGTCGATTTCCGGCAGGTAGGGGATCTCGACGCCTTCGGCCGGCGGCAGACCTTCAGGGTTGTGCCAGACGAACAACAGGCGGTTGACCTCGCAGGTCAGCCACTTGCGGGTCTTGGCCTTGGGCGGGATACGCTTGCAATAGGGGATCTCGGCGCAGCGGCCACTGGCATCGAAGGCCCAATGGTGGAACGGACAGACCACCTTGCCATCGACCAGCTCACCCTGGGACAGGTCCGCGCCCATGTGCGGGCAGTAGGCGTCGAGCACTGCGATCTCGTCATTCTTGCCGACGAAGGCCAGCAGCCGGGTGCCGAAGATGTTCAGGGTATGCAACTTGCCGTCGCGATAGCTCTGGGCCTCGCCAAGGCAGTGCCAGCCGCGGGCATAGCGGTATTCCGCAGTCTCCGCCACCGGTTTGATTTCGATCATCTGATTCATGATTCTGATCCTCACTGAGCGTTGTTATAGTTTTCTGCACGGCTCGGTCCAGCCACTATGTCTGCGCCCTTGCACTGCGACGGCATGAACCTGTCGGAAAACCACATCCGATATAGGGGATCTTCGCGCTATGCTGGCAGCCCTACATCCCTCACTTGGACTAGGGGTCTGATGATCAGCGTTAGTCACAGAGACTCTCGGTCAATGCAGTCAGTGTCTGCTCGAACATCGCCCGCAAAGACTGTTCCGTCATGCTGGCCATATGCGGGGCAAGTACAACATTGCTTAGCGATAGCAACGCCTCGGGCACCTGCGGCTCATCCCAGAACACATCCAACCCAGCCGCAGCAAGGACACGTTGCTGCAGCGCTTCAACAAGCGCCTGCTCGTCGATCACGGCCCCCCGAGCAACGTTGACCAAGACGCCTTTGGGCCCCAGCGCAAGCAGCACCTCGGCATCGATCAACGCACGGGTCGATTCTCCTCCTGAGACGCAAACCACCAGGAAATCCACGTCTCGCGCCAGCGTCGCTACCCTGTCGTACCATTGGTAAGGCACGTCCTCTTTACGGTTACGGCCCGTATAAGCGATCTGCATACCGAAGGCCTTGGCACGCTCGGCCACAGCCCGTCCAATACATCCCAGGCCAACGATACCCAGCCGCTGACCGGACACCCGGAGCGTGAGCGGATGCTGCCCGAGACTCCACTGGCCGCAGCGAACAAACTGATCCGCATGTACCACCTGACGCGCGGATGCCAATAATAAGGCCCATGCAAAATCCGCTATATCTTCCGTGGAAACAGAGGGGGTGTTGCACACTCGGATATCCCTCCTGGCCGCAGATCGAGTATCGATACCATCCAGGCCGACTCCAATCACGGCGATGATTTCCAGCGCTGGCAAATAACCGATCAGCTCATCCGTCACTACGGACTTGGCACTTGCCACCACACCACGCACGCGACGAGCCACCCCTTCCAGTTCAGCTGCAGTAAGCAAGGCAAGATCATGACATTCGAACAGTTGGCTGAGCCCGTCATGCCAGCTAGGCGGCAGGGGCGTAACCAGCAACAAATCAGGCTTTCCCATCACCTGTGCTCCCAAACAATCCGTCTCAGCATGTCCATCGCCTTCACTCCAGAACGCTGGGATCGCGGCGGATCTCTTCCCGCGCCATGGCTTCCCACAAGAAGGGGAAGCCATTGGAGTCGGTACGGCGACCAATGTCCGCTGCGACCGATGCGGGCAGCGGGCTGCCATCCCCCAGTGTTTCTACACGCCATGCCAGGCGGGCACGCCATTCCAGCGTGACGGCTCGCAGATGCGCCTGGCGTATGCCATTGGCCACCAGCAACACACCGTGATTGGCCAACAACGCCCATTTATGCGACCCCAATGCATTTGCTGCAGCACGACCCGCCGCCCCATCTTCGACGGTACCCCGGTATTCGTCGTAGAACACCGGATCACTATCCACCATGGCGGAGGTCTGGTCATACACTGGTGGAATACGGCCAACTGCGGACCAGACAGAACTCCATTTAGGGTGATTATGAATCACCACATTGACATCATGTCGCGCGGCATGGATATCCATATGCAGGTTGATGGCTGGAGTGATATTCCAGTCTCCCTCAATCACCCGCCCCCCAGAATCGAGACGCAAGATATCCGAGGCCGTCAATTCACCCCAAGTCAGCTCCCAGGGATTCGCCAGGTAGGAGCCATCGAGCTGTCGACAGGTGATATGCCCGGCAATATGATCGTTATAACCTTCGCGATACAGAACCCGACAGAGAAGTGCCATGCTCTGCCGGGGGGTCAAGTCTGGCAGCAGTTGATAGCGCCCCTTCATGGGTGCATATTTCTTCAAAAGCTCAGTATTGATATCAGTATTCATCATGCGCCTCAGTTACCAGAATTGATTGAGTTTGGTTTTTCACTTTGTCGTTGAAAAACTGAAACCCTGTGCATGCGACGCTGGTGCGGCTTATAGTCCAGAATGGCGTTATGAATGACGCTACGGTTGTCCCAGATCACCATATCCCCCACACTCCAACGGTGACGGAACAGGAAGTTGACATCCTGGCAGTGACTGAACAGGAAGTTCAGAATGGCATTGCTTTCGCTCACCGGCAGACCGTCAATATGCGTGGTATAGGTCGGGCTGATATACAGCGCTTTCCGACCGGTTATGGGATGTACCTTGACCAGCGGATGAAGATGTCGCTGCTCCTTTTGTATGACTTGCACATAACGCTCATGGGTAACCACATTGTGGCGCAAGGCATCCGTCATAGGCCCATTCATGTCATGCCATGCCTGCAGGCCTTCGAGATATTGCTTCATTTTTTCGGAAAGAGCATCGTAAGCAGAGGTCATGCTGATCCAACAGGTATCACCACCAAAAGGAGGAAGAACCTGTGCATGAGTCATTGTCACAATGGGAGGGCTCGGTAAAAAGCTCTCATCGTGATGCCACATATCCGCTCGATCACCCAACTTCGAGTCAATGATGGTAATTTGCTCAAAACCCTTCCCCAGGTTTGGGTAATAGGTATGTACTTCTGCTTCACCAAAATATTTCGCAATATCCAGATGGTCTTCCGGTGAAAGATCGGGAGCATGGAGCACAATGGCTTCATGCTTGACCAGCCCGACCTCAAGCTCTTTTAGAATATCCGTCTTGGATGAGGCGGCCAATTTGAAATCCCGGACTTCCGCTCCAATACGAGGTCCTAACGGTTTTACCTTAAGCAATGACGACATAGTCATCCCCTTATATTCAGTTAATTGCGAATCTGCATAGTGTAAATTTCTCCTGCCTTTCGAATTCATGGTATACAGATCACAGGTTCAGGTGAATTCGCATTCCCGAAAACAAAAATCAAACGCAACCAATTGTTTTTATTGACATTCACAAAAGTCAAGACAAAAGATGAACAAGCACTCGGATTAAAGCCATGACCGAAAAGTCTTCTCCTTCAGATACCTGGCCACCAGCCCATATACTGCCTACTCTGCGAAAAAAACCCTCCCAGTCGCGCTCTCGCGCTGCGGTAGATGCGGTCACAGAAGCTTGCCAACATATACTTGAGGAGTCAGGTGAAGACGGCCTGACAGTAGCCCGTATCTCTGAAATATCCGGGGTTGCTGTAGGGTCGATTTATCAGTATTTCCCCAACAAAGATGCGATTGTCGCTCTGCTGTATGAACGCATACTTGATGAAGAATCTCAGAAGTTACTACTGATGCGCGAGACATTAGTAGGTTTGTCGCTGGCTCACTCCTTACGCATAATCCTGGCCAATATCATTCGCGTAGAAGTACGGTTGTTCCATCTGTGTCAGGCATTTCACCTGCGCTACCATGAAGCCTTCCATCTAGGCATGTGGAGAGGCCCGTACAAAACAGCAAGCGAGTTCATCGATGCAACGTGGCTGCCGCTGCTGAGAATGTATGAGCATGAAATCGATGTGCCTGATCCGGAATTGGCGGCATATCTTCTGGGAAAAGGCTTGCGCGGCCTGATCCGATCTGTTCTCGAAGACGTACCGGACAAGCTGGAGTCACAGGCATTCCTCAACAGCCTGGTAGCCATGGCGCTTGGCTGTCTACAGATATCAACCAAGAAAGACTGACAGCAAGAAGTCCCCCGGGCTAAGCCGGGGGATTACCTTGTTTATTTAGGTAGCTTCACCTACTCGACCGCACTCCAATCCGCAATGATGTCGTGCTCCAGAGCAAATGGTTGCGCGTGTATCGTGCGCTTCTGGTGCAGGCCCTGCACATCGCTCAGCGCCAGCCAGCAGATCACTGCGGCCGGTACCGGTGGCGGCGCCGAACCGGCCCCCAGTGCCCGCACCCCGGCCTCGCCGATGGTGGCTTTCAGTGCATCGGTGGTGACCACCCCGGGATTGACCGTATAGCTGCGCAGGCCACGACCACCCAACTCCGCCTTGAGCACACCCGACAGGCGCGATACCGCCGCCTTGCCGGCCCCGTAGGCATAACCCCAGCCACCCTTGTCGGCCGCTACCGGTGGATTACTCTCGCCGGCACCGGAGGTGACGTTGATGACCACCCCCTCGCCCCGCTCCAGCATCGCCGGCAACAGGCGCTGGGTCAGCAGCACCGGTGCCAGTACATAGCCGCGATACATGCGCTCCAGCGTCTCGGGGGTCAGTTGCAGGAAGGTGGCGTTCAGATCGCTGCCTTGATACACCGCGTTATTGACCAGTACATCGATACGGCCAGCCTCGCGCAGCAACTGTTCGGCCGCAGCCTGTACCGAGGCGGCATCCAGCAGGTCCATGGGTATGCACCAGGCCTGGCGACCCAGCGCCCTGATCTCGGCGGCGACCGAGGCCAGACTGCCCGGTAGCGGCTTGCCGTCGGCATCGGTCAGGGCATGCTCGTGCTGCTGGCCCTCCTCCAGCGTCCGTGCGCTGATAGCCACATCGAATCCGGCCCGGGCGAAGGCCAGCGCGGTTTCCCGCCCGATGCCACGGCTGGCTCCGGTAACCAATACCACCTTGCTCATGTTCTGCTCCTGGATTGCCTGAGGCTGTTCGTCGGAGCAGTATCGGAGGGTGCTGCGCAAGACTCATCGTCTGCGCAGACTAGAAGCTGCAGGGCAGCTCAGACAGTCCGCAACAAAGGCCGCCTGATCACATGGACTGGCTTGCCCAGCGTGCTGATGCTGGCACCACGCCCCAGCGAGCCGACGCTGTTGAGCATCACTCGCACCAGCTCGGCCTGGCGGCGCACCCCGGTCTTGGAGAAGATCGCCCGCAGATGCGCCCGGGCGGTGTTGCGCATGATACCCAGCTCCTCGGCGGCCTCCTCCAGCGACAGGCCATTGGCCAGTTGCAGTGCCAGTGCGGTTTCCGCCGGAGTGAAGTTGAACAACTCCCTGGCCACCCGATTATCCACCTGGGACTTGCCCACCGCGTCACGGATATACAGCATCACCGCTGGCTGGCCATGTCCTTCGGCCCACTCGGCAGCCGCTATCGGCTCGACTACCACGCCCAGGCTGACCTCACCCGACGGCCGCGCGACCGACAGCGCTTCACGGGTTTCCCGTGGCTGCGGTATCTGCTTGGACTCCACCGCATCACGGATCAGCTTGTGCAATTCGCGGTTATCACTGGGGTAGCTGGCCTCCAGCCGCGAGCCAACCAGCTTGAGACCGTCGGCCTGCGCGAGCAGCTCCCGGGCCACATCGTTGAGTTGCAATACACTGCCTGACTCGTCGAGCACCAGGCTCGCTACCGACAGACGATTGACCGCCTCGGCATACAGGTTGCCCAGCGACTCGCTGCGCCCCAGCAGGTTGTGCACGTGCAGGCTGCGCCGCAGATGCGGCAGCAGCCGCATGCACAACGCCCGGTCCTGCTCGCAGAACGCCGGCTGGCGCGGGCTGCGGGTGATGCGAAAGCCCAGTACGCCGGCATCGGTGGTGGCGATGTTGGCGCCCATGATGTGATAGACGTCGTTGGGTTGGCTGTAGTCGCGATAATAGGTACTGCCTTCCCACTCCTCGCGGCTCATCAGCTGATCCATGCTGTATACCTGGTCGGGCGGCATGTTTCCCAGCGGTGCATCCCAGCGATAATCACGGAAATAGGCCAGCTTGCCAGCCCACTCCGACTGCCCGGAGATCAGGGTGATACCCATGCTCTCGGCGCTGGGAACGCGCAGGATCAGAGTCACGTAGTTGGCCTGGAACAGGCCGCGCAGTTCATCCAGCGCCAGCGCCAGTTGCCCGGTCTCCAGCGCGCCATCCTGTATCTGGCCGATGATGCGATCGTAGTCATCCAGCGACAGTGGCTGACTGCTGGGAAGCCCCGTAACCGCAGAGGTCATTGTTATTGTCATCTGTTGCACCTCGTGTCTTTGGCTGGCTGTTGGTTCTCAGCGGCAGTGCAGCGAACGCAGTTCAGGCCGGGGGATGACCGCCGCACGACTGCCCAGCGGCATGATATTGCCGCGGCCCAGCGATACCACGCTGTTGAGCATCACCCGCACCAGTTCCGCCTGGCGCCGCACCCCGGTCTTGGAGAAGATCGCCCGCAGGTGCGCTCGCGCGGTATTGCGCATGATGCCCAGGTTCTCCGCAGCCTCCTCCAGCGACAGGCCGTTGGCCAGTTGCAGTGCCAGCTGGGTTTCCGCCGGGGTGAAGTTGAACAGTTCCTTGGCCACCCGGTTATCCACCTGGGACTTGCCCACCGCATCGCGGATATACATCATCACCGCCGGCTGACCCCGGCCCTCGGCCCACTCAGCGCCGGGAATCGGCTCGACCACCACGCCCAGGCTGACCTCGCCCGAAGGCCGGGTGACCGACAACGCCTCACGGGACTCCCGTGGCTGCGGCGCATCCTTGGACTCCACCGCATCACGGATCAGCTTGTGCAATTCGCGGTTATCACTGGGGTAGCTGGCCTCCAGCCGCGAGCCGACCAGCTTGAGGCCGTCGGCCTGGCCGAGCAGCTCCCGGGCCACGTCGTTGAGCTGCAACACGCCACCCGACTCGTCCAGCACCAGGGTCGCCACCGACAGTCGATTGACCGCCTCGGCGTACAGGTTGCCCAGCGACTCGCTGCGTCCCAGCAGGTTGTGCACGTGCAGGCTGCGCCGCAGATGCGGCAGCAGCCGCGAGCACAGCGTCTTGTCCTGTTCGGTGAAGGCTGGCTGGTGCTGGCCGCGGGTAATGCGAAAGCGCAGCACACCGGCGTCGGCGGTGGAGATGTCCGCACCCATGACATGGTAGACATCGTTGTCCCTGCTGTAGTCGCGGTAGTAGGTGCTGCTTTCCCACTCCTGGAAGGTCATCACATCGTCCACCGTGAACACCCGGTCCGCCGGCATGTTGGAGAAGGGCGTGTCGCTGTGCAGGTAGCGGAAGTAGGTGACCTTGCCACTGCCCTCCAGGTCACCGGCGACCAGCATCAGGCCGACGTCCTGGACGCCGGGGATGCGCAGGATCAGGGTCACGTAGTTGGCTTGGAACAGACAGCGCAGCTCTTCCAGGGCGACCGACAGTTGGTCGGTCTCCAGGCCACCATCATGGATGTGGCCAATGATGCGGTCGTAGTCATCCAATGACAGCTGCAGGCTCGAAGGAAAATCGGTTGTTGTGCTTGTTGTCATCATTATTGCAACCTCATGCCTTTGGCTTCAGTGAAGCTGGGTTGTTATCGTTATCAGGCGCTGCCCAGGCTGGCTCTCTATATTGCTCAGTACCAGCCCCTTGCGCCAGCGCCTTGTGCATCCATACGCCAATCTGATTTGAAACAATCCTTTACCCTGATCATGGCTGCCCCAGGGTTACCACACTATTGAGAATCAGGCGCACCAACTCGGTCTGGCGACGCACTCCGGTCTTGGAGAAGATCGCCCGCAGGTGTGCCCGCGCGGTATTGCGCCGGATACCCAGCGAACTGGCCGCCTCCTCCAGCGACAGGCCATTGGCCAGCTCCATCGCCAGGGCCGACTCCGATGGAGTGAAGCCGAACACCTGGCGAGTGATCGCGGTGCTCAACAGCGACTGGCCGACCGCATCACGGCAGTAGATCACCACCGCCGCCTGGCTCTCACCTTCATCCCAGTCCTGTTGTGGCACCGGCTCGACCACGATACCGAGGCTGACCTGCCCGGAAGGACGCGCGATCGACAGCGCCTCGGCCAGCGCTACCCGGCCTTCGGCGGCACTGCCGGCGGCCGACCGGATGGACTTGTACAGGCGCTTGTTGTCCCCCGGATAGCTGGCCTCCAGGCGGCCGCCGATGATCTTCAGACCATCCCCGGCGGCCAGCATTTCCCTGGCCACCTGATTGGTTTCCAGCAGTTGACCGTTGCCATCGAGGATTATGGTGGCGATCGACAAGCGTCCCATCGCCTGGGCGTACAGCGTACTCAGGGAATGCTTGTGTCCGAGCAGGCTGTGGATATGCAGTGCCCGGCCCATATGCGGAATCAGTGCGCCGCACAGCGCCCGATCGGCCGCCGAGAAGTCCGGCTGACCCTGCGGCCGGGTAACCCGGAAGCGGAACACGCCGCCGCTGGGTGGCACCAGGTCCACCCCCATCACATGGAACACGTTCTGCTTGATGCAGTAGCTCAGGTAGTAGTCCGACTCGCGCCAGCTGTCCAGGCTCATCAGGTCGGTGACGGTGAATACCTGGTTGACCGGGCAGTTGACGAAGGGCGTTTCCGATCCCGGGTAGGTGATGTAGGAGATGGTGCCCTGCCCTTCGATATCACCGATGACCAGCATCAGGCCCTTGTCCGAGTCCTGCGGCGCACGCAGGATCAGGGTCACGTAGTTGGCCTTGAACAACTGCTGGAGCCGCGTCAGGTAGCGGCTCCAGCTATGGTCGTCCATGGCCGCATCATACAGCTCACCCAACAGCAGGTCGAAGGATGAGGCTTCCATTTGCAGACGGCGCCGGTCAGCGTTCATCGGCTTGTCAATGGCTGCCGGCAGGTGCCAGGCCAGCAGCCGGCGCATCCGCCGACTGCACCCGTACCAGCGGCTTGCTGCGATTGAACCAGGCCGCCAGTCCCGGCAGCAGGAAGATCGCACCGAACACGTTGACCAGGAACATGAACGCCAGCAGCACACCCATGTCCGCCTGGAACTTCAGCGGCGCGAACACCCAGGTGCCGACCCCCACCGACATGGTGAAGGCGGTGAACAGTGCTGCGGTACCGCGCTGGCACATGGCTTCGTAGAAGGAGGTGCGCACATCCTTGCCCATGGCCAGCTCATGTTGCATGCGCTCGTACAGGTAGATGCCGTAGTCCACACCCACACCCACGCCCAGCGCCATCACCGGCAGGGTCGCTACCTTGAGGCCGATACCGAACACCGCCATCACCGCGTTGCACAGGGTGGCGACGATCGCCAGCGGGATCAGCAGGCACAGCACCGCCCGTATGGAACGGAAGGTCAGCCAGCAGAACAGCGCCACCGCCAGCAGCAGCGAGCCGTGCATCTGCACCTCGGCCTTCTGTACCGCTTCGTTGGAGGCGGCCATCACGCCAATGTTGCCACCGGCCATCTTGAACTCGACCTTGGGCTCATCGATATTGGCGATGATGCGCTCGACCTGGTCGGTCACCCGGGCCACGGTGTCCCCCTCATGGTCAGTCAGGAACAACAGTACCTGCATGGTCTGGCAGCCATCGACCACCAGCCCATGGGAACTGGAGTAGGCGCGCGAGCCCGGCATCAGGCCACGGGACGAGCCCGGAATGGCCGCCCAGCGCGGGTTGCCTTCGTTATTACCGGCAATCGACACCTTGCCCATCCCGGCCACGCTGTGTACCGAGTTGACACCCTCGATACTGCGCGCATGGAAGTCCAGTTCCTCGACCGCACGCATCACGTCGGCATCCAGGCAGGCCTCCTCGATATCGGTTTCCATGTACACCGACAGCACGTCCAGGCCGATCGAATAGCTGCGGGAAATCTGCGCATTGTCCTGGTTGTAGCGTGAGGTCTCGCGCAGCTCCGGCGCGCCGACACCCACATCGCCGACGATCAGGTCGCGGCTCTTCCAGGAACCGGCCACCAGCAGCACCAGGCTGATGGCGAACACACCCAGCGCCGCCTTGGGCGTGGCCAGTATCGACAGGCTCCACCACAGGCGGTGCTTGCCATCGGCGGTACGCGCACGCTGCTCGTAGGCTCGCTTGTCCAGCCGCAGGTAGGAGAGAATGATCGGCAGCATCATCTTGTTGGTGGCGATCATCAGCAGGCCACCAATACAGGCGGTGATACCCAGTTCATGCACGATCGGAATATCGATCAGCATGATCACCCCGAACCCCAGCGCGTTCATCAGCAGCGCCAGTGCGCCGGGGATGAAGATCTTGCAGAAGGACACATGCGCCGCCTCGAAGGCGTTATGCCCATCGAGGATGTCCTGCTTCCAGGCATTGGTCATCTGCACCGCATGGGACACGCCGATGGAAAAGATCAGGAACGGCACCAGGATCGACATCGGGTCGATACCCATGCCGATCAGTGGCAGCACCCCAAGCAGCCAGATCACCGGCACCAGCGCCACCAGCAACGCCACCACGGTCTGCACCATCGAGCGCGAGTAGAACCACAGCATCAGCGCGGTGATGACGAAGGCGATGACGAAGAAGCCCATCACCATGAACAGCCCGTCAATGACATCTCCGGTCAGCTTGGAGAAGCCGACGATATTGATCTGGATGTTGTCGTTCTCGAAGCGCGTGCGAATGTCTTCCAGCTGGGCGGCGATCTCGGTGTAGGAAATCCGCTCGCCGGTTTCCGGGTTGAACTCCTGCAGCTCGGCATTGACGATGGCAGCGGTGAGGTCGTTGGCCACCAGGCGGCCGATCTCACCGGAACGGGCGGCATTGCTGCGCACCTGATCGAGGTCTTCGGGTGTACCGGAAAAGTGCGGCGGGATCACCACATCACCGACGAAGCCATCCTCGGATATCTCCACGTAGCGCACGTCCGGAGTGAACAGCGAACGCACACTGGCACGGCGTACACCGGGGATGAAGAACACCTCGTCGGTGACTTGACGCAGCACGTCGAGGAATTCAGCGTTATAGATGTCCCCTTCACCACGCCAGTTGACGCTCACCAGAATGGTATTGGCGCCACTGAAGGTATCACTGTAGTGGAGGTAGTTCTCCATGTACGGGTGGGTGATGGGTATCTGCTTGTTGAAACCCGGGTCCAGCTTGATCTGCGTGGCGCTGTAGCCCAGCCCCAGGGTGATCAGGATGAAGATCGACAGGAACAACCTGCGGTTGTTCAGCAGGCCGTCGGCCATGGCCTCGACCCAACGATCCACCCAACGACGATTTTGCGTGGCCATGTTATCCCCCTTATTGACCAATGACTGCGAGATAACCGCGATCCTGTTGCAGCAGGCCGCTCTGGCCGGCGACAAACAGGTCGCCGTCAGGCAGGACCACTGCCGAGGTCAAGGTTCCCAGCCCATTGAGGTAGCCGGAATCGGTAAGCTCTCCCTCGTTCGAAAGGTTGACGTAGGCACCACCGGTACCCACGATCACCAGGCCTGAATCATCCCTGGCATGGCCATACAACGGCAGGCGATGGGCAATATCGACCTGTGTCCAGTTCATTCCATCATCCTTGCTGACGAACACGTGGCCGCGCATGCCATAGGTAACCCAGACCGCATTGCCCATGTACGCCACACCGAACAGCGAGCCACGATAGAACGGCTCGATACGTTCCCAGCTTTCACCATGGTCCTCGCTGCGCAGCACCAGGCCCATCTCGCCAACCATGATCTGCAACCGCTCGCCGTCACCATCCAGGTCATTGAGATGCTCACCATGGATATCCAGCTCGCGCTCCTGCCAACTGCGGCCCTGGTCCGCAGAGCTGAGGAACTTGCCGAAGCTGCCGTAGGCGAAAATCCTTTGCCCATCGGCGCTCCAGGTGCCCAGCAGCGGCTCGCCCAGCTCGTCGTCCTGCATCAGCACTTCCCAGGTTTCACCGGCGTCGGCGCTGTGCATCAGCACCGCATCGTGACCGACCGCCAGCAGTTCGCTGCCACCCAGCCAGTTCACGCCGGTCAGCGTCACCGGCAGTTCCGCGTCACCATGGGTCTGACGCCAGGAATCACCCTTGTCATCGCTGACGATAATGGTGCCGCGCTCACCGACCGCAATGACCCGGTCGTCGAACTGGACCAGATCATTGATCTGCAGGCGCGCCAGGTTGAGCTGCACCTGCCGGTCAGCAAGCTCATGGCGTGGCGAGAAGGCATAGGCCACCAACGCCGCAACGACAAGACAGAAGGAGTAGCTGATCAATTTGCTCATGGCGCAATTCCACCCTGTGGGTGCCCTGTAGCAGGCCACCTGTTGTTTTTATGAATCTGCAACTGTTCATGCCCGGGACATAGAAGGCAGCACAGAGAGTGACCTGATGTTGTTCCAGCGCCGCCTGGCAAACATCGTCCAAACGGCTTATGTCGTTGATCCGGGTCAAGAGCGGCGGTCCAGACGGCTCCGCCCGAAATCGAGTAGGAGGCGGCTTCACAGCCGCCGTCCTCTCACACCACCGTACGTACGGTTCCGTATACGGCGGTTCAGG
>NZ_JACLGO010000082.1 GCF_014219065.1 Halopseudomonas xiamenensis | reverse complement strand
CACGGACGCATTCGCCCTGTGGCACCGAAGACGGTGGACCAACTGCTGGACCAGAACCTGCACCGCCTGCGCAAGGCTCTGGTGGCGGACCAGACGCGCCTGATAAACCGTACCCGTGCACTGTTGGCCGAGCATGGCGTCATCATACCCAAAGGCAAGACACGCTTTGGCAGCACGGTCGCTGCTCTTCTGGAAGATGGCGAGAACGGACTGCCCTGGCGCTTGCGCCAACTGCTGGATAGGCAGTACCAACAATACTGTGCCTGGGAAAAGGAACTCGTGTGGTACCAGCAGGAGATCGAGAGCCAAGTCGAGCAGGATGAGGTCTGTCAGAACCTGATAAGCGTACCTGGCTTTGGCCCCATCAGCAGCAGCGCCTTCCGTAGCTGGATAGGCAATGGCCAACAGTTCGCCTGTGGTCGCGACGCGGCCGCTGCCCTGGGACTGGTACCCAGGCAACACAGCACGGGAGGAAAAACGATCCTCGGCAGCATTACCAAGAGCGGGGA
>NZ_JACLGO010000081.1 GCF_014219065.1 Halopseudomonas xiamenensis | reverse complement strand
ATTTTGTTAACTTCTATTTTTCTGATTGCCGTTATTATGGTTTTTCAGCGCGAAAATATAGAAAAAGATTTGCTTTATGCTAATTCATCGTACGCTATGAAAATGTCAGATGTAATGAGTGGTTATATTGAAATGGCTCAAGGTGAATTAGCATATGGAGCAAAAAAAATAAAATCAACTAATGATATTGACTCACTTAAAGATGAGGCGGATAGGTTAAGATTGCAGTCTGGTATGTTTAATTCAGTTCTTGTTGTTAGTAATGATGCTGTTGTTCTGGCGACTTCGCCAGAATCTCTTGATTTAGTTGGTACCCGCTTGAATTCAAGTGCCAGCAAATTGGCGGTTGAGGAAAAGAAACCATTCATATCTTCACCGTTAAAATCAGTTGCTGGGAATTTGATTATTTTGTTGTCACATCCTATTTATGATAAGGGTGGCAATTACATAGGGTATGTCGGTGGGTCTATATATCTAAAAAAACATAGTTTATTTGGCGATGTTTTGAGC
>NZ_JACLGO010000080.1 GCF_014219065.1 Halopseudomonas xiamenensis | reverse complement strand
GTTGTTACCAGAATCCGTAGGTATTGAAACGTGAATGCCACCACCATTGAGGTCGAAATTTCCCGAAGAAGGTGTATAGTGTCTGCACATTCAACAGAACGTATGCTTTCTTCGCGGCAGAAATAGGGGTGTAATATCGACGCGGCGGGCGCTTTTTTTTTATTGCCCTTGTAGGAAGACGAGCGTACGGCCCACCTGATGGTGAGTGGTTACCGTCGCCCATGGACTTCAGCAATGCCAGGGGCAGAGCCAAGCCGCTGCCTACCGCTTAATACTCTCCACAAGCCTCGTTTGAAGAAGGACATGTCATAGCGCTCGGGAAACACCGTGGAGGGGAGCTCATTCCATAGCCGGATGGTACGTGGCAAAAAAGACCTCTGGAAACGCACTGTGGATGACCGCAGTGGCTCCAGGTAGTATGGATGAACTCTACTCCGGTGGCGGGCGGTGCGATGGTAAAAACGAGATATCATCTCGAACAATTCCTCAGAGCATAATTAGCGACTATAACACTTAGATATAATACTCAGAAACTAAGAGGAGGATTCCTCTGGG
>NZ_JACLGO010000007.1 GCF_014219065.1 Halopseudomonas xiamenensis | reverse complement strand
TATACGCACGCATCGGCTTTATGTTTTTCAACCATCGGAGCTTGCAACCGGGGAGGAGTCCCTATACGCAATGACGGGGGAGTGGGGCGCGACAACCCGAAACCACAGTGCGCCGGGCTATCCTTGGTATCGATCAGAAGAACAGCCGCTTCAATTCCGCACCCGGATCGGCTGCGCGCATGAACGCCTCACCGACCAGGAAGCTGTACACGCCATTATCCAGCATCAGCTGGACATCATCCCGGCTGAGGATGCCGCTCTCGGTGACCGCCAGGCGGTCGGTGGGAATCTGCGGCAGCAGCTGCAGGGTGGTATCCAGCGACACCTCGAAGGTGTGCAGGTTGCGGTTGTTGATGCCGACCAGCGGTGTGTCCAGGCGCAGCGCACGGTCCAGCTCGGCGCCGTCATGCACCTCGACCAGCACATCCAGGCCATGCTCGATGGCGGTCGCGTTCAGCTCCGCCATCTGCCCGTCCTCCAGCGAGGCGACGATCAGCAGCACGCAGTCGGCGCCCATCGCCCGGGCCTCGACCACCTGGTAGGGATCGACCAGAAAGTCCTTGCGGATCACCGGCAGGCTGCAGGCGGCCCTGGCCTGTTGCAGGTATTCCGGGCAGCCCTGGAAGAAGTCGATATCGGTCAGCACCGACAGGCAGACCGCGCCACCCTGCTGGTAGCTGGCGGCGATCTCCGCCGGGTTGAAGTTCTCGCGGATCACGCCCTTGCTCGGCGAGGCCTTCTTCACCTCGGCGATCACCGCCGGCTGGCGCGCCTCGGCCCGCCGGCGCAGGGCGTTGGCAAAGCCGCGGGGCGCATCAGCGCTGGCGGCCAGGCGCTGCAGCTGGTCCAGCGAAACCTTGGCGCGGCTTTCCCGCACCTCTTCATATTTGCGCGCGACTATGTTGTCCAGAATGGTCGGCAGGCTCATTTCTGCAGTGCCTCCTCACGGAAGATTTCGGTAAAGGAGGCCAGTTCGGCCATTTTCTCCCGGGCCATGCCCGAGTACAGCGCGTCGGAGGCCAGCTCCACGCCCTCCTTCAGTGAAGTGGCCACGTCGGCCGCGTACAGCGCGGCACCGGCGTTGAGGATGATCATGTCCGCAGCCTTTTCCCCTTCCTCGGTCTGGCGCTTGCCCAGCGCATCGCGGATCAGCTTCAGCGAGGCGTCCGGTCCTTCCACGGTCAGGCCGATCAGGCTACGGCTCTTGATACCCAACTCCTCCGGGCTGATCTCGTATTCGCGGATTGCGCCGTCCTTGAGTTCGGCGATATGCGTCGGCGAGGCCAGACTGATCTCGTCCAGGCCATCACGCGAATGCACGATCAACACGTGCTGGCTGCCCAGGCGACCCAGCACCTCGGCCATCGGTCGGCACAGTGCCTTGCTGAACACGCCGATCACCTGATGCCTGACCCCGGCCGGGTTGGTCATCGGCCCGAGCATGTTGAACAGGGTACGCATGCCCAGCTCGCGACGCGGGCCGACAGCGTACTTCATCGCACCATGGTGCGCCGGGGCGAACATGAAGCCGACGCCGACATTCTCCACGCAGCGGGCCACCTGCTCGGGGGTCAGGTCGAGGTTGATACCGGCCGCTTCCAGCAGGTCGGCGCTGCCGCTCTTGCCGGACACCGCGCGGTTGCCATGCTTGGCCACCTTGCCACCAGCAGCAGCAACGACGAAGGCGGCGGCGGAGGAGACGTTGAAGATATTCGCACCATCACCGCCGGTACCACAGGTATCGACCAGATTGTCCCCGGCAATCACCACGCCGGAAGCCAGCTCGCGCATCGCCAGCGCCGCACCGGTGATCTCGTCCAGGCTCTCGCTCTTCATGCGCAGCGCCACCAGCATGCCGCCGATCTGCGCGTCAGTGCACTGGCCGGTCATGATCTGGCGCATGACATCCTGCATTTCCTCGGTGGACAGGTCGATGTTCTCGACGACCCGCGCCAGTGCTGTGGTGATATCCATCATTACTCTCCTGAAATTCGTTCAGCTGCGCATGCCGCCCTGCTGTTTGAGAAAATTGGCCAACAGCTCATGGCCCTGTTCACTGAGAATGGACTCGGGGTGGAATTGCACCCCTTCGATCATATACTGGCGATGGCGCAGGCCCATGATCTCATCCACCGAGCCGTCGGCATGCTGGGTCCAGGCAGTGACTTCCAGGCACTCGGGCAGATTGTCGCGACGCACCACCAGCGAATGGTAACGGGTCACCGTCAGCGGGTTGGCCAGACCGGCAAATACACCCTGGTCCTGGTGATACACCGGGCTGGTCTTGCCGTGCATGGCTTCGCGGGCGCGTACCACCTCGCCACCGAAGGCCTGGCCGATACTCTGGTGCCCCAGGCACACGCCAAGGATTGGCAGCTTGCCGGCGAAATGTCGCAACGCCGGCACCGATACCCCCGCCTCGTTCGGCGTGCACGGTCCGGGCGAGACGACGATGCGCTCGGGCTGCAACGCCTCGATCTGCTCGATGCCCAGCTCATCGTTGCGCACCACCTTGACCTCGGCCCCCAGCTCACCGAAATACTGCACCAGATTCCAGGTGAAGGAATCGTAGTTGTCGATCATCAATAGCATGCCGATTCCCTCACTTCACGGACTGTTCAGCCAGCGCCACCGCACGGAACATGGCGCGGCGCTTGTTGATGGTTTCTTCCCACTCCAGCTCCGGCACCGAGTCGGCGACGATGCCGCCGCCGGCCTGCACGTGCAGCTCGCCGTGCTTGATCACCGCGGTGCGGATGGCGATGGCGGTATCCATGTTGCCGTTCCATGCCCAGTAACCTACCGCACCGCCGTACACGCCGCGCTTGACCGGCTCCAGCTCGTCAATGATCTCCATGGCGCGGATCTTCGGCGCGCCGGACAGGGTGCCGGCCGGCAGGATGGCGCGCAGCGCGTCCATGGCGGTCAGCTCCGGGCGCAGCCGCCCGCGCACGTTGGAGACGATGTGCATGACGTTGGAATAGCGCTCGATGACCATTTTCTCGGTGACCTGAACCTGGCCGATCTCCGCCACCCGCCCTACATCGTTGCGCCCCAGGTCGATCAGCATCAGGTGCTCGGCCAGCTCCTTGGCGTCGGACAGCAGATCCTGCTCCAGCGCCAGGTCGGCCTCCTCGGTGGCGCCACGCGGGCGGGTGCCGGCGATCGGCCGCACCGTGACCTCGCCCTCCTCCACCCGCACCAGTACCTCGGGCGAGCTGCCGACCACGTGGAAGTCAGCCAGATTGAAGAAGTACAGGTAGGGCGTCGGGTTCTGGCTGCGCAGGGCGCGGTACAGGTCGATGGGCGCGGCCTGGAAGTCGATGCTCATGCGCTGGGAGGGCACCACCTGCATGCAGTCGCCGGCGAGGATGTATTCCTTGATGGTGTTTACCGCGTTCTGGTAGTCCTCGCGGGTGAAACTGGCGCGGTACTCCAGTTCGCGCGCGGCCACCGCCGCAAGGTTCAGCCCCGGGCGCGGCGTGAAAGGCGCGGCCAGCTGCGCGAGCAGCTGATCCAGGCGCTGGTTGGCCCGCGCCAGGGCTTCCTCGCTGGCGGTATCGGCGAGCACGATGACATGCAGCTTGCCGGCCAGATTGTCGAACACCACCACCTCGTCGGAGACCATCAGCAGGATATCCGGGTTGTCCAGCGGGTCTGGGTTCGGCGATGCACCCAGGCGGCGCTCGACATAGCGCACGCAGTCGTAGCCGAAATACCCCACCAGCCCGCCATTGAAACGCGGCAGGCCGGGTACATCCGCCACACGGTAGCGGGCCTTGAACTGCTCGACGAAGGCCAGCGGGTCCTGGCACTCATGGGTTTCGGTCTCGACGCCATCCACCTGCACGCTGGCAGTGTAGCCATGCACCTTCAATACCGTGCGCGCCGGCAGGCCAATGATCGAGTAGCGACCCCATTTCTCGCCGCCCTGCACCGATTCGAGCAGGTAGGAATAAGGCCCGTCGGCCAGTTTCAGATAGGTGGACAGCGGCGTGTCCATGTCGGCCAGCACTTCACGTACCACCGGGATGCGATTGCAGTCGCGGGTCGCCAACTGGCGAAATTCGTCTTGGGTCATGATCAGCCTCGTGGGCGGGTAGATGTCATACACAAACCGGTGCCTGCGCGCGGCGCAGGCGGAACAATATCAGGGACGCCAACGCCAGCGGGCGAGCGCCTTCATTATTCCCATCAGTATACGGTTGCTGACAAACACGGCTGATCCATTGATGTTGCAAGCGGGTAACGCTGCAAGACTATATGAGCGCATCGAGCGAATCAACCAGCAGGTCCGGGTTCTCCATGGCTACCGGGCGGCCATGGTTATAGCCATAGCTGACCGCCACCACCGGCACACCGGCGGCGCGGGCCGCCAGCACATCGTTACGCGAGTCACCGATGAACAGACTGCGCTGCGCTGTCGCCCCGGCACTGGCCATGACCTGCAGCAGCCCGGCCGGGTCCGGCTTCTTCAGCGGCAGGGTGTCGCCACCGATGATCCAGTCAAAGTGGCCCAGGCCCTTCTCCTCGAGCAGCGGTGCAACGAAGCGTTCGGGCTTGTTGGTGATCACCGCCAGGGCAACGTCCCGCGCCCGCAGCCAGTCAAGCAGCTTCGGTACGCCGGGATAGACGGTGGTCGCCGCATGCCCGCCGGCATAGGCGTGCAGGAAATCCGCCAGGGCCGCCTGAGCCTCGGCGTCATCCACCTCGGCGTGGTCGATACTGCCAGCCAGAGCGCGGCGCACCAATATCAGGGCGCCATTGCCGACCCATTCCCTGACCCGCTCGATACCGGCGGCCGGGCGGCCACGCAGCGCCAGCACCTGGTCGACCGCGGCGGCCAGGTCCGGTACCGAGTCGACCAGGGTGCCGTCCAGGTCGAACATCACCAGTTGCGGCAACTGGCCGTCGAACAGGCGCTCCAGGACAGACATCTCAGCCTTGCACCTGGGCCAGCTCGGCGCGCATCTGGTCAATGACCGTTTTGTAGTCGGGCGCATTGAAGATCGCCGAGCCGGCAACAAAGGTATCGGCACCGGCCTCGGCGATGGCACGGATATTCTGCACATTCACCCCGCCGTCGATTTCCAGGCGGATATCGAGGCCACTGGCATCGATCAGCGCGCGGGCCTCGCGCAGCTTGTCGAGGGTGCCGGGAATGAACTTCTGGCCGCCGAAACCGGGGTTGACGCTCATCAGCAGCACCATATCGACCTTGTCCATCACGTACTTCAGCGCGTCCAATGAAGTCGCCGGGTTGAACACCAGGCCGGCCTTGGCGCCACCATCGCGGATCAACTGCAGGGAGCGGTCGATATGGTCGCTGGCTTCGGGATGGAAGGTGATGTAGGAGGCGCCGGCTTCGAGGAAGTCACCGATGATGCGGTCCACCGGGCGCACCATCAGGTGCACGTCGATCGGCGCAGTGATACCGTACTTGCGCAGTGCGCTGCAGACCATGGGGCCGATGGTCAGGTTGGGCACGTAGTGGTTGTCCATCACATCGAAATGGACAATATCGGCGCCCGCCGCCAGCACCCGATCCACCTCTTCCCCGAGACGGGCGAAGTCGGCGGACAGGATCGACGGAGCGATGGCGTAATCAGGCATGGCAGACCTCTGCGGTAATCGGAACCGGGGTATTCTACCCCGTCCGCCGTGGCTCGTGTTGCCGATGAGGTAGGAATGCCGCGCGGGAAGGCTCGCCTGGCGGGCCAGGGATGTGTGAACGGGGTGTAGCGAGCAGGCGCTACGCCGACGGACTTGTAGCCGCCGAGAACCGTCGGCGAGCAGGCGCTCGCCAACCCGTGGTATTTCGCGGGCTGATACAGGAATGTTTGATGAGAGCGGCGTCGGATCGCCGCACCGCTCGCCGCGATAGAGGGCCAGCAATATCAACGAAACCCGCGATACCGTTTCAGCTTGTCATAGGCCAGCTGGATACGATGCACCTGCTCGCCAGCCGCAGCCAGTTCAGCCTCGCTGGCACCACCGGCCATCAGCTTGTCCGGATGGTGGCGGCTGAGCAACCGGCGATAGGCACGCTTGATCTGCGCCGGCTCGGCGTTGAGTTCGATACCCAGCACTGCTGCAGCCTGGCGCAGGCCACCGCCGGTGGCCGCCGGCGCGCCGGCTGGCTGGCGGCGCTGGTGACGCTGGCGCAGCCGCTGCTGCTCGGCCTTGCCCAGGCCGGCCATCTGCGCCCAGGCATCCAGCAGTTGCTGGGCTGCGGCGCTCGGGCGCTCGTGCACCAGGGCCATGCGCCAGCAGCAATCGAGCAATTCGGCATTGCGCTGGGGCTGTTGCCGGCACAGGCGCTGTAACTGCCGCTCGACCCGGCTGGCCGGCAGCTTGCCACGGTTGAAGTCGTCCATCGCCTGGCGCCGCTGTGCCTCGTCCAGCCGGTACTGGCGCATCAGTTCCCGGGCCAGTTGCAGGTGTTCGTCAGTCACCCGGCCGTGAGCCTTGGCGATGCGTCCGAGACAGAGGAACAGCACCCGCTCGAATGGCGGTTTCAAACCCAGTTGTCGCGGCAGGTCCGACCAGCGTTGCAGACGCCAGTGCCGATCCAGCGCATGCCCCAGCACACCGCCGAGGATGCCGCCCGGCACCCCGGCGACCACTGCGCCCAGCACCAATCCCGTTACAGTCACCGGCCAGAGCACCTCAGCCCTCCCGCGCCTGCAGATCGGCCTGCTGCAGCCGTTCGGGTGTACCGACGTCGATCCAGCGCCCGGCATGATGTTCGCCGCTGACCAACTTCTGCTGCGCCGCTGCACGCAGCAGCGGGGCCAGTGGCTGCGGACCCTCGGCCAGGCCATCGAACAGCCGCGGCGACAGCACCGCGATACCGCTGTAGGTCAGCGCCAGGGACTGCTGGCCAGCAGCCGGATTGGCCACGCTGCCGTCCGCCAGCAGGAAGTCGCCACCCGGCTTGAACGGCGGGTTGTCGACCAGCACCAGATGCGCCAGTCGCCCGGCGGGCAGGCGCAGCGCGGCGAAGTCGAAATCGGTCCAGATATCGCCATTGACCAGCACGAAAGGCGCGTCACCGAGCAGCGGCAGGGCGCGCAGAATGCCACCGGCAGTTTCCAGCGGCTGCTGTTCGGCGGACCAGTCGATATGCACCCCCAGACAGGCGCCATCGCCGAAGGCCGCTTCGATCTGCTGGCCCAGCCAGGCATGGTTTATCACCAGGCGAGACAGCCCGGCGCGCGCCAACGCCTCGATATGCCACTGGATCAGCGGCTTGCCGGCCACCGGCAACAGCGGCTTGGGGGTATGCAGGGTCAGCGGACGCATGCGTTCACCCTTGCCCGCCGCGAGAATCATTGCCTTCACCGCTATAATCCCAGGCTGTCGAGCAGGCGTGTCAGCGGCGCCAGGCGGGCATCGCTGGCGCAGGCTTCGCGCAGATAGAGGATAAAGCGCGGCGCATCCCCCAGGTAACGCGGCTTGCCATCGCGGTAGCGGATGCGAGCGAAGATGCCCAGCACCTTCAGGTGCCGCTGCACACCCATCAGCCGCGACTGGCCGAGAAACATCTCGAACTGTTCCGGCAAGTCGATGCCGGCGGCCCGCGCCTGCTGCCAGTAGCGGCGAATCCAGCTCTCGCGCTCGGCCAGCGGCAGGTTGAAGAAGGCATCGGCGAACAGCGAGGTCACGTCGTAGCTGGCCGGCCCGTACAAGGCATCCTGGAAATCCAGCACCCCCGGTTCACCCTCGGCGGTCATCAGGTTGCGCGGCATGTAGTCACGGTGCACGAATAGCCGCTTCTCGGCCAGATGGCTGTCCAGCAGCAACCGGCACAGGGCATCCCAGTCGGCCTGCTGCGCGGCACTCCACTCGCGTTGCAGGTGCCGCTCCACGAACCAGTCGGGAAACAGCTGCAGCTCGCGGCGCAGCACCGCCTCGTCGTAGTCCGGCAACTCGCCGGGCCGGCTGCTGGCCTGCCAGCGCACCAGTGTGGTGATGGCACCGGCGAACATGCGCTCGAGCTGCGCCGCGCTGACCCCGGCCTGGATACTCTCCAGGTAGGTACGTGCACCCAGGTCTTCCAGCAGCAGGAAGCCCTGCTCGGGATCGGCCGCCAGGATTTGCGGTGTCTTCACCCCGGCGGCGGCCAGCAGACCGGCAATGCGCATGAAGGGTCGTACATCCTCCTGCTCCGGCGGCGCGTCCATGATGATCAGGCTGTGCCGACCATCGCTCCAGCGGAAATAGCGGCGAAAGCTGGCATCGCTGCTGGCCGGCTGCAGATGCCCCGCACCGACCTCCCCCCAGCCCTGGTGCACATGGGCCTGGCCCAGCGCTGGCGGCAACCAGGCCTCCAGTAATCTCTGTCTTGCATCCATCATTGGTTTCCCGAACAGGACGGCGCTGGCTCTGGCGCCTAACAATGCTTTATTATCCACGATCTCGACACGCAGAAGCAGCATGCATGTTGCAATTGCCTCGCACAAGTTCCCGAGTTATCGCGAGCCTGCACGCCCGACTGAACGCCCGGACAACTACAAATGGCCTACCCAAAACCTCCGTTTCGCCCCTCATTTTCCCTGTTGCTGGCCAGCGGACTGCTGCTTGCGCAACCCGTATCCAGCCTGGCCGCCAGTCAGGTTGAATGTCGCCCCAGCAGCGATGGCAGTGGCTGGGCCTGTAGTCCACTGCAGTCGACCGCCAAGCTGCCGCCGCGCCCCGGCAAGCCGGTGGTACGCGCTGCTGAAGCGGAGCCGGTGGAAACCGTCGAGGCGCCGCGGCGCAGCGCCAGTCAGCCGCGGCCAGTGGACTTCAGCGAACTGGACTGGGTGCCGCGTGAGCAGTTGACCGAGGCCCAGCGCGCCGCCATTGCCCCCTATTGCAGCGGCGACTATATCGAGCCCGCGCGCATCGGACGCGATGACGATACGCCCTTCGACCAGTTGCCGGTGTATGCCAGCGCCGACTCCAGCAGCTTCGAGCAACGTAGCCAGACCGGCACCCTGGAAGGGGACGTGCTGCTGCGCCAGGGCCGACTCCAGGCCCAGGCCACCCAGGCGAGTTTCGACCAGGCCAACAACATCGTGCGTCTGGACGGCGATGTGCGCCTGCGCGACCAGGGCCTGCTGGTCCTCGGCGACAGCGCCCAGATGCAGATCGACACGGGCGAGACCCGCATCGATCAGGTGCGCTACGTGGTGCACGAGCCCAACGCCCGCGGCAGCGCGGACAAGCTGATGCGCCGCGACGATGCGGTCATCGTCATGACCAATGGCACCTATACCACCTGCGACCCGGGCCGCAATACCTGGAGTCTGCACAGTGACGACATCGAGCTGGACCAGGAAAAGGGCTGGGGCGAGGCCAAGCACGTGACCCTGCGGGTCAAGGATGTGCCGGTGTTCTACACCCCGTACATCTACTTCCCGCTGGATGACCGGCGCCAGACCGGTCTGCTGCCACCGTCCATCAGCAACTCCACCGACAATGGCACCGAGCTGGTCACGCCCTACTACATCAACATCGCGCCGAACTACGACGCCACCCTGTATCCGCGCCTGATGAGCAAGCGCGGCCTGCAGATGGAAGGCGAGTTCCGCTACATGCAGCCGGGGCATGAGGGCCAGATCAGCGCCTCCTTCCTGGATGACAAGGAATTCGACGACAACCGCTGGCTGTATGGCTGGGAACACCTGGGTGGACTGCAGAACCGCTGGACCACCGAGGTCGAGTACTTCGACATCAGCGATCCGTTCTACTTCCAGGACCTGAACAGCGCCCTGGATGCGCGCAGCGACACCTACGTCAACCAGCGCGGCGCCGTCACCTACCGCGGTAATGGCTGGCAGTTCGAGGCAGCCCTGCATGCCTACGAGCTGGCTACCATCACCTCGGTGACACCCTACGAGCGACTGCCGCAATTGCGCCTGGATGGCGGCCACTGGCTGGGTGACAGTGGGCTGAAGTTCGATTACCGCGCCGAGTACAGCTACTTCGACCGGGATCTGGGACGGGGCTTCCTGACTGGCAAGGACGGCATTCACACCGATGCGTTCGGCGACCCCATTCGCAATCTGGATGAAAACCTGCGCGGACTGCAACGCGCCACCGGCCATCGCGTCAGCCTCAGCCCACGCATCAGCTATCCGTGGCAGAACAACTGGGCTTACGTGACCCCGGCGGCACGCCTGCAGTCGACCTACTACGATCTGAACTTCAACAAGCGCCAGCATCCCGACCTGTCGACCAACCCGGACCTGTTCTTCGACTACGACGCCGCCGACACCAACCCATCGAGCACCATCCCGGTGGCCAGCCTGGATGCCGGTCTGTATTTCGACCGCGAGACCAGCTGGTTTGGACGTGATCTGCGCCAGACCCTGGAGCCTCGCGCCTTCTATCTGTATGCGCCGCACCGCAACCAGGATGACCAGCCGCTGTTCGACACCAACGAGAACACCTTCAGCTACAACGCGCTGTTCCGCGATGACCGGTTCAGCGGCAATGACCGCGTCGGTGATGCCAACCAGTTGGCGCTGGGCCTGACCAGCCGCGCGCTGACGACCAGGGGCGTGGAGCGCGCACGCGCCAGCTTCGGCCAGATCTTCTACTTCGAAGACCAGCGAGTGCAGTTGCTCGACACCCTCGGCCAGCGCCGGGAGCGGGACGACGACTCCACCTCTGCCTACGCCGCCGAGTTCATGTACCGGATCAGCAATGCCTGGCAAGTACGTGGCGACGCGCTGTGGAATCCGGACAACAGTACCGATAATGCCGGCAGCCTGATGGCCAACTACCAGCCGGAGCCACGCAAGGTGTTCAATGCCGGCTACCGTTTCCGTAACGAGGTCAACACCTTCAATGCCCTGACCGGCAACTTCATCCGCGACGAAAACCGCCGCATCGATCAGTCCGACCTGTCCTTCATCTGGCCGCTGACCCAGCAGTGGAGCATGATCGGTCGCTGGCAGCATGATTTCTCCGGTGACCGAACCCTGGAGGCCTTCGGCGGTCTTGAATATGACAGCTGCTGCTGGAAGCTGCGCTTCATCAACCGCTACTGGGTCGACTACAACGAGTTCGAGTCGGTCACCCAGGACGAGGGCAATCGCGGCATCTTCCTGCAGGTGGTCCTGAAAGGACTGGGCAGCGTCACCGGCAATCGTGTCGAAAGCCTTCTGGACGAGGGCATCCCTGGCTACAGAGAGCGTGAAACCAATGCATTTTAAGCTACACCGTACGCTGATCGGCCTGTGCGCCGGTCTGCTGATCAGCACCGGGCTGCAGGCCCAGATGGTCGAACTCGACCGCGTCGCGGCGATTGTCGACAACGATGTGATCATGGCCAGCCAGGTCACGGAGCGGATGAACACCATCCGCCAGCAATTGAGCGAGCGCGGCGCGACCGACTTGCCACCGGATGAGGAGCTGCGCGCCCAGGTCATGGACCGGCTGGTGCTGGAAAGCATCCAGCTGCAGATGGCCGACCGGGCCGGCATCCGCATTGACGATGCCACCCTGAACCAGACCATGCAGCAGTTGGCCGAACGCAACGGCGTGACCCTGGAACAGTTCCAGGCGGCCCTCGAGCAGGACGGCATCGGCTATGCCCATGCCCGTGAACAGGTACGCCGCGAGCTGCTGATCAACCGCGTGCGCCAGCGCCGGGTCGCCGAGCGCATCCAGGTCAGCGACCAGGAAGTGCGCAACTTCCTCAACTCCGAAGTGGGCCGCTACCAGACCTCCGCCGACTACCGGTTGGCGATGATAGTGCTGCCGGTGCCGGAGAGCGCCAGCAACGACGAGGCCCGCCAGCAGGCCGAACGGGCCGATGAGATCTTCCGCGAACTCAGCGATGGCGCCGACTTCACCCGCCTGGCGGTCAGCCGCTCCGGCGGCGAGCATGCCCTGGAGGGCGGCGAGCTGGGTTGGCGCAAGGCGGCGCAGCTGCCGCCGGTGTTCGCCAATGCGGTGGCCGATCTGGAGATCGGTGGCGTTACCCAGCCACTGCGCTCGCCGGCCGGCTACCACATCCTCAAGCTGCTGGAAAAGCGCGGCGGCGATAACCTGATGGTGGACGAGTTCAATGTGCGCCACATCCTGATCAAGCCCAGCGAAATCCGTAGCGAGGCGGAGGCCGCCCAGCTGATCCGGCGCCTGTACGAGCGCATCCGCTCCGGTGAGTCCTTCGCCAACCTGGCCCGTTCCTTCTCGGAAGACCCCGGCTCGGCGCTCAATGGTGGATCGCTCAACTGGGTCACCGCCGATGCCATGGTGCCGGAGTTCCGCGAAGTCATGCTCGATACCCCGATGGAACAGGTATCCGCTCCGTTCCAGAGCCAGTTCGGCTGGCACATCCTGCAGGTGCTGGACCAGCGCCAGGTCGACATGACCGACGAAATGCGCGAACAGCAGGCGCGCAACCTGCTGCAGAACCGCAAGTTCGATGAGGAACTGCAGACCTGGCTGCTGGAAATCCGCGACGAAGCCTACGTAGAGATCAAGAGTTAAGTGAGCGTATCCGCAATAGCGCTGACCGCCGGCGAACCCGCCGGTATCGGCCCCGATCTGTGCCTGCAGCTGGCCAGCGAGCCCTGCGCCCACCAACGTGTGGTCATCGCCGATCCGGACCTGCTGGCTGAACGGGCGCGCCAACTCGGCCTGCAGGTCGAGCTGCAGCCCTATGATCCGGCGCGCCCGCCGGTGCCACAGGCGGGTGGCCAGCTCAGTGTGCTGCCGGTGCCGCTGGCCACCCGTTGCCAGCCCGGCAAGCTCAACCCGGCCAATGCCCGCTACGTGCTGGAGACCCTGCGCCTGGGTGGCCAGGGCTGCCTGGACGGACATTTCGGCGCGGTGGTCACCGCCCCGGTACACAAGGGCGTGATCAACGATGCCGGCGTGCCCTTCTCCGGGCACACCGAGTTCTTCGCCGACCAGACCGGCACCGAGCAGGTGGTGATGATGCTCGCCTGCCCCGGCCTGCGCGTGGCCCTGGCGACCACCCACCTGCCGCTGCGTGAGGTGGCCGATGCCATCACCGCGCCGCTGCTGGAACGGGTCGTGCGCACCCTGCACCAGGACCTGCGCAGCAAGTTCGGCATCGCCGCGCCGCGCATCCTGGTCTGTGGCCTGAATCCGCATGCCGGCGAGGGCGGGCACCTGGGGCGCGAAGAGATCGATGTGATCATCCCGCTGCTCGAACACCTGCGCGCCGAGGGCATGCTGCTCGACGGTCCACTGCCCGCCGATACCCTGTTCACCCCCAGACACCTGGAACAGACCAACGCGGTGCTGGCGATGTATCACGACCAGGGCCTGCCGGTGCTCAAGCACAA
Source organism: Halopseudomonas xiamenensis (assembly GCF_014219065.1). Taxonomy (GTDB): domain Bacteria; phylum Pseudomonadota; class Gammaproteobacteria; order Pseudomonadales; family Pseudomonadaceae; genus Halopseudomonas; species Halopseudomonas xiamenensis. Next base: position 160,084 of record NZ_JACLGO010000007.1, on the reverse strand, counting down.
GGGCTTCGGCCAGGCGGTGAATATCACCCTGGGCCTGCCGATCATCCGCACCTCGGTCGACCATGGTACCGCCCTGGACCTGGCCGGCACCGGACGGGCCGACGTCGGCAGCCTCAGGGTCGCCCTGCATACCGCCATCAGCATGATCGAAGCCCGAGGCCAGCAATGAGTCAATTCGCTCCACACCGGGCGCGCAAGCGCTTCGGCCAGAACTTCCTGCATGATCATGGCGTGATCAACCGCATCCTGCGTGCCATCGCCCCACGCGAAGGCCAGCACCTGGTCGAGATCGGCCCCGGCCAGGGCGCGCTGACCGAAGGCCTGCTGGCCGGTGGCGGCAAGCTCGACGTGGTCGAACTCGACCATGATCTGCACCCGCTGCTGCTGGCCCGCTTCGGCGGCAATCCGCAGTTCACCCTGCACAAGGGCGATGCGCTGAAGTTCGACTTCCGCCAGTTGGCCGGTCCCGGCGAGAAGCTGCGGGTGGTCGGCAACCTGCCCTACAACATCTCCACGCCATTGATGTTCCATCTGCTGTCCCAGGCCGACTGCATCGCCGACATGCACTTCATGCTGCAGAAGGAAGTGGTGCAGCGCCTGGCCGCCGGCGCCGGCATGAACCACTATGGTCGCCTCGGCATCATGGTGCAGTACTGGTGCGAGGTGGAGCACCTGTTCGACGTCGGCCCCGGTGCGTTCAATCCGCCACCCAAGGTCGACTCGGCGATCGTGCGCCTGACGCCGCATGCCAGCCTGCCGCACCCGGCAGAGGATGTGCAACTGCTCGAAGTGGTGGTACGCGAGGCCTTCAACCAGCGGCGCAAGACCCTGCGCAACACCCTCAAGGGCCTGCTCGATGCCGACGCCATCGAAGCCGAGGGCCTGGACCCCACCGTCCGTCCGGAACAGGTCGACCTGGCCGGCTTCGTGCGCCTGGCCAATCGCCTGGCGCGGCAAGGGAGCGCTGCCGATGCCTGAACCGACACTGCAGAGCATCATCGTCGAAACCCAGTCGCGCTACCTCAGCGAACAGTCGGACCCGGCGCAGAACCGCTTCGCCTTCGCCTATACCATCACCATCCGCAACACCGGCACGCTCGCCGCCCAGTTGCTCGACCGTCACTGGATCATCACCGATGGCAACGGCAAGGTGCAGGAAGTGCGCGGCGAGGGTGTGATCGGTGAGCAACCGCTGATCGAGCCCGGCGCCAGCCATACCTATACCAGCGGCTGCCTGCTGGAGACGCCGGTGGGCAGCATGCAGGGCAGCTTCGGCATGCGCCGCGCCGATGGCGTGCCATTCCGCGCCCCGGTCCAGGTCTTCCGCCTGGCCCGGCCCAACGCGCTGAACTGAGGTCCAGCATGGCCGTCTACGCCGTTGGTGATATCCAGGGCTGCCTCGAACCGCTGCAGTGCCTGCTGCGCGAGGTGGACTTCAGCCCGTCGCGGGATACCCTGTGGGCGGTGGGTGACCTGGTCAACCGCGGCCCGGCCTCGCTGGAGACCCTGCGCTACCTGGACAACCTGGGCAACGCCTGCATCAGTGTGCTGGGCAACCACGACCTGCACCTGCTGGCCAGCGCCTATGACCGCAAGCGTCTGCGCAAGTCCGACACCCTGCTGCCGATCCTCAAGGCGCCCGACCGCGACCGCCTGCTGGACAACCTGCGCCGCCGCCCGATGGCGCACTTCGACGCGGCGCGCGGCATCATCATGACCCATGCCGGCGTGCCACCGGTGTGGAATACCGAGCAGACCCTGCAATACGCCGCCGAAGTCGAGGCGGTCCTACGCTGCGACCGGCAACTGCCGTGGTTTCTCGACGAGATGTACGGCAACGAGCCGTCACGCTGGAAACCCGGGCTGGACGGCATCAAGCGCCTGCGGGTGATCACCAACTACCTGACCCGCATGCGTTTCTGCCGCACTGATGGCACCCTGGACCTGAAGTCCAAGGAAGGCCCAGGCGAGGCACCCAAGGGCTTTGCCCCCTGGTTCACCCTGCCGCGCCGCGATCCGGCGATACGCATCATCTTCGGCCACTGGGCAGCGCTGGAGGGCCAGGTCGACATCCCCGGCATCCATGCGCTGGACACCGGCTGCGTCTGGGGCAACCGCCTGACCCTGATGAACGTGGATACCGGCGAAAGACACCAGTGCGATTGCCAACACCGAGAGGACTGAACATGACTGACTTCCAACGCATTGCTCCCGATGCTGCCGCACAGTTGCTGGATAGCGATGCCACTGTCGTGGATATCCGTGACCCGCACAGCTATCAGGCCGGCCATATCAGCGGCGCCCGCCATCTGGACAACGACAGCGTGCAGCAGTTCGTCGCCAGCGCCGACCGCCAGCGGCCGCTGGTGGTGTGCTGCTATCACGGCAATTCCAGCCAGCAGGCCGCCGCCTGGCTGGCCAGCGTCGGCTTTGCCGAGGTGTACAGCCTGGATGGCGGCTTCGAACTCTGGCAGCAACAGTTTCCCTCCCGCGTCCGCCGCGCCTGACGCGGCCCCCGCCCCTACCTGGTAAATTTTTTCCCACATCCCCTGTCACCTGCGCGCAAACGAACTATCCTCAATTCAAGGCAATCAAATTCTAAAGAAGCAAGCCGGTCTGCTGGCTTCCGATAAACAGGGGAGCAGGTCGAAGCGCGACACCACGCTGCCATCGACGTACTCCCGAGCCTTGTCTGACAAGCGGTAATGGGGGATTGCACATGCCATCATCTTCGCCCTTCGCTGCACGGCAGGTGGGCTCCTACCCGGAAGTCCCGCAACTCATTTCAGGTAACAGCGAGGTCATGCCATGAGCATATTCAGTCATTTCCAGAACCGCTTCGAGACCACTCAGCAGGAGGAGATGTCCCTGCAGGAGTACCTTGAACTGTGCAAGGCCGAGCCCTCGACCTATGCCACCAGTGCCGAACGCCTGCTGATGGCCATTGGCGAACCGGAATTGATTGACACCTCCACGGACCCTCGGCTGTCGCGCATATTCTCCAACAAGGTGATCAAGCGCTACCCGGCCTTCGCCGACTTCCATGGCATGGAAGATGCCATCGAGCGCATCGTGTCCTTCTTCAAGCACGCCGCCCAGGGCCTGGAGGAGAAGAAACAGATCCTCTATCTGCTCGGGCCGGTCGGCGGCGGCAAGTCGTCCATCGCCGAGAAGCTCAAGGCGCTGATGCAGCAGGTGCCCTTCTACGCGATCAAGGGCTCGCCGGTGTTCGAGTCGCCGCTGGGCCTGTTCAACGCTGCAGAGGATGGCCACATCCTGGAGGAGGACTACGGTATCCCCCGGCGCTACCTGACCAGCATCATGTCGCCCTGGGCGGTCAAGCGCCTGCACGAGTACAACGGAGACATCAGCCAGTTCCGCGTGGTCAAGCTGTACCCGTCGATCCTGCAGCAGATCGCCATCGCCAAGACCGAGCCGGGCGATGAGAACAACCAGGACATCTCGGCGCTGGTCGGCAAGGTGGATATCCGCAAGCTGGAGGAGTTCCCGCAGAACGATCCGGACGCCTACAGCTATTCCGGCGCCCTGTGCCGCGCCAACCAGGGTCTGATGGAGTTCGTCGAAATGTTCAAGGCACCGATCAAGGTGCTGCACCCGCTGCTGACCGCGACCCAGGAGGGCAACTACAACAGTACCGAGGGTCTCGGCGCCCTGCCCTTCAACGGCGTGGTACTGGCGCACTCCAACGAGTCGGAGTGGCACACCTTCCGCAACAACAAGAACAACGAAGCCTTCATTGATCGCATCTACATCGTCAAGGTGCCCTACTGCCTGCGCGTCAATGACGAGATCCAGATCTACCAGAAGCTGCTGACCAACAGCTCACTGGCCCATGCCCATTGCGCTCCCGACACGCTGAAGATGCTCGCCCAGTTCAGCGTGCTGTCACGGCTCAAGGAGCCGGAGAACTCCAACGTCTATTCGAAGATGCGCATCTACGACGGCGAGAATCTCAAGGATACCGATCCCAAGGCCAAGTCGATCCAGGAGTATCGCGATACCGCTGGTGTCGACGAGGGCATGACCGGCCTGTCGACCCGCTTCGCCTTCAAGATCCTGTCCAAGGTGTTCAACTACGACAATACCGAAGTGGCGGCCAACCCGGTGCACCTGCTGTATGTGCTGGAGCAGCAGATCGAGCAGGAACAGTTCTCGGCCGAGGTCAGCGAGCGCTACCTGCGCTTCCTCAAGGAGTACCTGGCGCCGCGCTATGTCGAGTTCATCGGCAAGGAAATCCAGACCGCCTACCTGGAGTCCTACAGCGAGTACGGGCAGAACATCTTCGACCGCTACGTGCTGTACGCCGACTTCTGGATCCAGGACCAGGAGTACCGCGACCCGGATACCGGCGAGATCCTCGACCGCGGCGCACTCAGCGAAGAGCTGGAGAAGATCGAGAAGCCGGCCGGCATCAGCAACCCCAAGGACTTCCGCAACGAGATCGTCAACTTCGTGCTGCGCGCCCGCGCCCACAACAACGGCAAGAATCCGAGCTGGCTGTCCTATGAGAAGCTGCGCATGGTGATCGAGAAGAAGATGTTCTCCAACACCGAGGACCTGCTGCCGGTGATCAGTTTCAACGCCAAGGCATCTACCGAGGACCAGAAAAAGCACAACGATTTCGTCACTCGAATGGTCGAACGTGGGTATACCGAGAAGCAGGTCCGCCTGCTGTCAGAATGGTATCTGCGGGTGCGCAAAGCGCAGTAACGGCAGCCGCGAGCTACCCCGGAGGGGCCTATGAGTTATGTGATCGACCGTCGTCTGAACGGGAAGAACAAGAGCACGGTCAACCGCCAACGCTTTCTGCGCCGCTACAAGGCGCATATCAAGAAAGCGGTGGAAGAGGCGGTCGGCCGCCGCTCCATCACCGATATCGAGCACGGGGAGCAGATCAGCATCCCCGGCCGGGATATCGATGAGCCGATATTTCATCACGGCCCGGGAGGCCGGCAGACCCGGGTGTTTCCCGGCAACCGGGAGTTCGCCACCGGCGACCGTATTCCCCGCCCCGAGGGGGGCGGCGGAGGCGGCGGGGGTGGCAGCCAGGCCGGCAACACCGGCGAAGGCGAGGATGATTTCGTCTTCCAGATCACCCAGGAAGAGTTCCTCGACTTCATGTTCGAGGATCTGGCCCTGCCCAACCTGATCAAGCGCCATCTGGCCGGCACCGACACCTTCCGTACGGTGCGCGCCGGTATCAGCCAGCAGGGCAACCCGTCGCGCATCAATATCGTCCGCTCGATGCGCTCGGCCCATGCCCGGCGCATCGCCCTGTCCGGCGGCAGCCGCGCCCGCCTGCGCGAGGCCCTGCGCGAACTGGAGCTGCTGCGCCAGCAGCAGCCGGACAACCTGATCGACATCAACGACCTGGAGCTGGAAATCCAGCAACTGCGTGCGCGCATCGACCGGGTGCCCTTCCTCGACACCTTCGACCTGCGCTACAACCTGCTGGTCAAGCAGCCCGACCCCAGTTCGCGGGCGGTGATGTTCTGCCTGATGGACGTCTCCGGCTCGATGACCCAGGCCACCAAGGACATCGCCAAGCGCTTCTACATACTGCTGTACCTGTTCCTGCAGCGTAATTACGAACGTATCGACGTGGTCTTCATCCGTCACCACACCAGCGCCAAGGAGGTCGACGAGGAGGAGTTCTTCTACTCGCGGGAAACCGGCGGCACCATCGTCTCCAGCGCGCTGCGGCTGATGCAGCAGATCATTGCCGATCGCTACTCGCCCAACGAGTGGAACATCTACTGCGCCCAGGCCTCCGATGGCGACAACTGGAACGACGACTCGCCGATCTGCCGCGAACTGCTGATCCGCCAGCTGATGCCGGCCATGCAGTACTACTGCTACGTCGAGATCACTCCGCGCGAGCACCAGGCGCTATGGTACGAGTACGAACAGGTCGCCGAGCACTTCCCCGACAGTTTCGCCCAGCAGCAGATCGTCGATGCGGGGGATATCTATCCGGTGTTCCGCAAGCTGTTCCAGAAGAGGATGGCCACATGACCCGTCAGCCCATCTCCAGCGGATCGGAATGGACCTTCGAGCTGATCCGCGAATACGACCGCGAGATCGCCCGTATCGCCCATGACATCTACGGCCTGGACACCTACCCGAACCAGATCGAGGTGATCACCGCCGAGCAGATGATGGATGCCTACGCCTCGGTGGGCATGCCGTTGGGCTATCACCACTGGTCCTACGGCAAGCACTTTCTGCATACCGAGAAGCACTACAAGCGCGGCCAGATGGGCCTGGCCTACGAGATCGTGATCAACTCCGATCCCTGTATCGCCTATCTGATGGAAGAGAACACCATGACCATGCAGGCGCTGGTGATCGCCCATGCCTGCTATGGCCACAACTCCTTCTTCAAGGGCAACTACCTGTTCCGCAGCTGGACCGATGCCGGCTCGATCATCGACTATCTGGTGTTCGCCAAGCAGTACATCAGCCAGTGCGAGGAGCGTTACGGCATCGATGCGGTGGAAGACCTGCTCGATTCCTGCCATGCGCTGATGAACTACGGTGTCGACCGCTACAAGCGCCCCTACCCGGTCTCCGCCGAGGAAGAACGGCGCCGCCAGCAGGAACGTGAGGAATACCTGCAACGCCAGGTCAACGACCTGTGGCGCACCATTCCGATCAACCCGGACGCCCACAACAAGCACCAAGAGGAATCGCGCTATCCGGCCGAGCCGCAGGAGAACCTGCTGTACTTCATCGAGAAGAACGCGCCTTTGCTGGAGCCCTGGCAGCGCGAGGTGGTGCGCATCGTGCGCAAGGTGGCGCAGTACTTCTATCCCCAGCGCCAGACCCAGGTGATGAACGAGGGCTGGGCCACCTTCTGGCACTACACCCTGCTCAACCACCTGTACGACGAGGGCAAGGTCTCCGACGGCTTCATGATGGAATTTCTGCAGTCGCACACCAGCGTCATCTACCAGCCGCCATTCGACAGCGAGTGGTTCAGCGGCATCAACCCCTACACCCTGGGGTTCGCCATGATGCAGGACATCCGCCGCATGTGCGAGAACCCAACCGAGGAGGATCGCCGCTGGTTCCCCGACATTGCCGGCAGTGACTGGCTGGAAACCCTCAAGTTCGCCATGCGCACCTTCAAGGACGAGAGCTTCATCCTGCAGTACCTGTCACCCAAGGTGATCCGCGATCTCAAGCTGTTCGCCATCGTCGACGACGAAAAGGACGACCATCTGCAGGTGGCGGCGATCCACGATGACTCGGGTTACCGCAAGGTGCGCGAACTGCTCGCCGCGCAGTACAACCTGGGCAACAACGAACCGAATATCCAGGTGTGGGAAGTCGACCGGCGTGGCGACCGCTCGCTGACCCTGCGCCACCAGCGCCATGAGGGCAAACCGCTGGGCAAGACCACCGAGCGCATGCTCAAGCACCTGCACCGGCTGTGGGGCTTCGATATCCATCTGCTGAGCATGGAGGGCGATACCATCAAGGCCGAGGCACACATGCCGCCGCGCCCAGGCAACAGCGAGGAATCGATCCCGCGTTTCGACATGAACATACCCCCGATATGAAGCCCTGTCGTCGAGCAGGCGCTCGACAACCCCAGGGATGAGTACCGCGTTTCCCCTGGGAGTGTAGCGCCCCTGCGCTACGCCAACCCCTGGGATAACTACCGCGCTTTCCTGGGGGTGTAGCGCCCCTGCGCTACGCCAGCCCCTTGCAGCACGCCCCCTGCCCGCCCTAAGCTTCGCCCATGAAAACAGACTTCAAGACCTACCTGGTCGGCGGCGCCGTCCGCGATCAACTGCTGGGCGTGCCCTACCACGAGCATGACTGGGTCGTGGTCGGCGCCACCCCCGAACAACTGCTGGCGGCGGGCTTTCGCCCGGTCGGCCAGGACTTTCCGGTGTTCCTGCATCCGCAAACCGGTGATGAATACGCCCTGGCCCGTACCGAGCGCAAGAGCGGTCGCGGTTATGGCGGCTTCACTTTCCACGCCAGTGCCGAGGTCACCCTGGAGCAGGACCTGCAGCGCCGCGACCTGACCATCAACGCCATGGCCATGGACGACCAAGGAACCGTCATCGACCCCTACGGCGGTCAGCAGGACCTGCACGACCGCCTGTTGCGCCACGTTTCCCCGGCGTTCGCCGAAGATCCGCTGCGGGTGCTGCGTGTAGCCCGCTTTGCCGCGCGCTATGCGCCGCTGGGCTTTCGTGTGGCTGATGAAACCCTGCAACTGATGCGCGAACTGGCGCAGTCGGGCGAGCTGCAGGCGCTGACCGCCGAGCGCAGCTGGAAGGAGATCAGCCGCGCACTGATGGAGCCGCGCCCGGATGTGTTCATTCGTGTGCTACGCGACTGTGGCGCCCTGGCCGAGCTGTTGCCAGAGGTCGATTGCCTGTTCGGCGTGCCGCAACCCGCGGCGCACCACCCGGAGGTGGATACCGGCGAGCATGTATTGCTGGTGCTGCAGCAGGCGGCGCAGCTGGAGCTGCCCCTGCCGGCACGCTGGGCCTGCCTGATGCATGACCTGGGCAAGGGCCGCACCCCGGAGCGCTTCTGGCCCAAGCACCATGGCCATGAAAGCAAGGGGCTGGCCGCGGTCAAGGCGGTCAACCAGCGCTGCAAGGCACCGCGCGAGTGCCAGGAGCTGGCGCTGCTGACCTGCGAATACCACACCCACTGCCACCGCGCCATGGAGCTCAAGCCCGGCACCCTGCTCAAGCTGTTCAAGGCCTTCGACACCTACCGCCGGCCAGAGCGTTTCGAGCAGTTTCTCGGTGCCTGCGAGGCCGATGCCCGGGGCCGCACCGGCCTGGAGCAACGCGACTACCCGCAGGCCGACTACCTGCGCGGCGCAGCCGATGCCGCCCGCTCGGCGGAGGTGCAGGGGTTGCTGGAACAGGGCTTCAAGGGCGCGGAGCTGGGTGAACAGATGGAAAAGGAACGCCTGCGACTGGTGGCGGAGTATTGTCGCAGTCGAGCTTGAATAGCTGGCTGATTGCGCCGAGGCAGCCCACACTCTACCTCGTCATCCTTCGCGCAGGCGAAGGATCCACAGGCCACTCTGAGTCAGCCGGCACCCTGGATCCTTCGCCTGCGCGAAGGATGACGGGGGAGAAACGAAGGATGACGGCAGTCAGGCGAGAGAGAACAGCGAAGCGTTAACCGGATCGCCACATCATCACAACGGCATGAGCAGTCCGCTCTATCCCGGGATCTAGGCCGCGCCGCTACCGGGTGTCGGATCGGCCGCGGGCAATCCCTGGCGCAACAGCAATTCCGGCGTCAATGCTTGTCCGCGCCAGTCGAAGGCCACTGGCCAGACTTTCTGCCCGCCACGCCAGCCACTCCACAGTCCGGCAATGGACTGCCCGCTGCCCGGCAGCTGCACCTCGGGCGCCAACAGCGCCAGCGGCCACAGCACGAAGGCGTTGCGGACGATTTCCGGGCGCGGCAACAGCACGCCCTCGTGCCGGCCAAACAGATCGCCATACAGCAGGATGTCGATATCCAGGGTGATACGCCCAACCACGCTCTGTTCGCGGCGGCCACAGGCCGCCTCGATAGCCTTGAGCGCGGCATTCAGATCGCCCAACTCCAACGAACAATCCGCCGCCACCACCATGTTGTAGAAACGGGTGGCGAGAATACCCACCGCATCACTTTCGAACACCGGTGACAACTGCAGGGGGCCGAGCAACTGCTCCAGTGCATCCAGCCCCCGCCGCAGATGGTGCTCACGGTCGGTATTGCTACCCACCCCCAGGTAAATGCGGGTCATGCGCGGCGCGCTCCGCGCTCGATGGTCACACCGACACCGCCGGTGGCTGCCGGGACAGCGCCCGGCTTGGTGATGCTCAGGCGCAGCCAGGGCACGCCGAATTCACCGATGACCAGCTCGGCGACCCGCTCGGCCAGGCTCTCGATCAGTTCGAAACGACTGGCACCCACATAGTCCAGCACCCGCTGGCTGACCGCCGCGTAATCCAGCGCCTGGTCCAGGTCATCTTGCGCCGCCGCAGCGCGGATATCCCAGGCCATGTCCAGATCGAACACCAGGCGCTGGCGGATGGTTCGCTCCCAGTCATAGACGCCAATCACCGTCTCGACTTCCAGCCCCCTGATAAAAACCTGATCCACTGTTTTCTCCCATGTCGACTACAATGGCCTTTCACTCAGCCCGGCCAGACGCACCATGACCGTCGAATTCAACCTGCTGCTCTGCGCAGCCTATTTACTCGGCTCGATTTCCTTCGCCGTACTGCTCGCCCGGCTGCGCCATCAACCTGATCCGCGCAGCTTCGGCTCGCGCAACCCGGGGGCCAGCAACATGCTGCGCCTGGGCAACCGTCCCCTGGCGCTGGCCACCCTGCTGGGCGACATGGGCAAGGGCGCTCTGGCCGTCTGGCTGGCACGCCAGCTCGGACTGGAGCCGGTACAGCAGGCCTGGGTCGGGCTGGCCGCGGTGGTTGGCCATATCCTGCCGCTGTACCATCGTTTCCAGGGCGGCAAGGGCGTGGCCACCGCCGCCGGCGTACTGCTGGCGTTGTCCTGGCCCGCCGCTGCGATAGCGGCCCTGGTCTGGCTCGGCGCCTTCGCCGTGCGCAATATCGCGTCCCTCGCCTCGCTGGCCGCCTGTGTCGCGGTACTGCCCTGGCTGGCCTGGCACAGCCCGCAACTGCAGATTCCGGTCAGCCTGATGGTGTTGTTCATTCTGCTGCGCCACAGGGTGAACATCGGCCGCCTGCTGGCCGGCAACGAAAACCGTTTCAGGTTCTGATCAACCGACGATAGCCGGCAACTGCTCCAGTGGCCAGCGCGCCCGTGGCGCCAGGCCCTGCTCATCCTGCTGCCCGGCCATCAAGCGCTGGCAGCCAGCGTAGGCGATCATGGCACCATTGTCGGTGCAGAATTCGGTGCGGGCATAGAACAGCTCACCCTTGAGGCCCTCGGCCATGCGCTCCAGCGCAGCGCGCAGGCGGCGGTTGGCGCTGACCCCGCCGGCGATCACCAGTCGCTTGTAACCGGTGGCCTTGAGCGCCCGACGGCACTTGATGGTGAGCGTCTCGACCACCGCCTGTTCGAAGGCCAGGGCGATATCGCTGCGGGTCTGCTCGCCGTCATCGCCGGCGGCGACACAGCGTTGCCAGGTGTTCAGGGTAAAGGTCTTGAGACCGCTGAAGCTGAAGTCCAGGCCGGGACGATCGGTCATCGGCCGCGGGAACACGAACCGGCCCGCCTCCCCCTGCTCGGCCAGCCGGGCGATTTCCGGGCCGCCGGGGTAGCGCAGCCCCATGAGTTTGGCAGTCTTGTCGAAAGCCTCCCCCGCCGCGTCATCCAGCGACTCACCCAGTAGCTCGTACCGCCCGATGCCCTCGACCCGTACCAGTTGGGTATGACCGCCAGACACAAGCAGGGCGACAAACGGGAACTGCGGAGGACGCTCTTCCAGCATGGGGGCCAGCAGATGCCCCTCCATATGATGTACACCCAGCGCCGGCACCTGCCAGGCGAAAGCCAGCGCCCGGGCAAAGGCACCACCCACCAGCAGCGCACCGACCAGCCCCGGACCAGCCGTGTAGGCCACTCCATCCACCTCGCCCGGTGTCACCCCGGCACGCTCGAACACCTCGCGCATCAGCGGCACCAGGCGCTTCACATGGTCCCGCGAGGCCAACTCCGGCACCACGCCACCGTAGACGCGATGCAGGTCGATCTGGCTGAACAGGGCATCGGCCAGCAGGCCGCGCTCGCTGTCGTACAGCGCGATGCCGGTTTCATCACAGGAGGTTTCAATACCCAGAACACGCATGGAATCAGGAAGGCCGATCAGCTGAAAAAGAGGCGTGCATGATAATCCCCCGACCCGGCACAGACCAGCCTTTACTGACCGAATCCGGCCTCGGCACGGGTAAATGGCACGATTCGCAGCAAACCTCGGCGGGTAATGCACGGATGTCGAGACAAATCACCTTTGCATTTCCCGGCCGAAGACGGTAACATCCGCTCCCCTTGAAATGCGATTGCTCTGATCCTCATCGGGGCTATTAACCACAGTTTTTTGAGAAAGGTACGAAATGCCTGCCGTCAAAGTAAAAGAGAACGAACCCTTCGACGTGGCCCTGCGCCGCTTCAAGCGCTCCTGCGAAAAAGCCGGCGTCCTGGCTGAAGTCCGCCGTCGCGAGTTTTACGAGAAGCCCACTACCGAGCGCAAGCGCAAGGCAGCAGCTGCCGTCAAGCGTCACGCCAAGAAGCTGCAGCGCGAAAATCGTCGCCGCGAGCGCCTGTACTGAGTTCAGCTGTAGCGTCCTGCCGGGCCTGATCGCAGGCCCGCCGAGCCAGTCTCCCGCCAATATCGCGGCAGGACACGCACAGATATACCGTACGCACTGGTCCGGCCTTCCGGTTTCACTGGAAATGGCTGGATTTTCGTGTTGCTCGCGTATGCTATCATCTCGCCCCGACAGGCTCGAGCCCGGCGCATATACCCATGCCAAGCCGCTCGACCCAGGGCTCGACACCCCAGACATCCATTTCACCTTCGCAAGGCAGCATGCATGGCCGGGCTGATTCCGCAGGGTTTCATCGACGATCTTCTCGGACGCACAGACGTGGTCGAGGTAGTCGGCTCGCGCGTGAAGCTCAAGAAGACCGGCAAGAACTACTCGGCACTCTGCCCGTTCCACAACGAGAAGTCACCCTCCTTCAGCGTCAGCCCCGACAAGCAGTTCTACTACTGTTTCGGCTGCGGCGCCGGCGGCAATGCGATCGGCTTCCTGATGGATTTCGAGCGCCTGGACTTCCCCCAGGCCGTGGAGGAACTGGCCCGTCAGGCCGGCGTGGAGGTACCGCGCGAAGAACGCAGCGACCGCCGCGGCCCACGCCCCTCGCGCCAGGACAGCCCGCTGTACCCGGTCCTGGAGAATGCCGCCGCCTATTATCGCCAGCAACTGCGCCAGCATGCCCAGCGCAAGCGGGCGGTGGACTATCTGCAACAACGCGGCCTCACCGGACAGATCGCCAAGACCTATGACCTGGGCTTCGCCCCACCCGGCTGGGACAATCTGATGAGCCACCTGGCCACCGACAACACCGAACAGAAGGTGTTGATCGAGGCCGGACTGGTGGTGGAGAACCCCGACAGCGGCAAGCGCTATGATCGCTTCCGCGATCGCATCGTATTCCCCATCCGCGACAGCCGCGGCCGGGTCATCGGTTTTGGTGGCCGGGTGCTGGGCGACGACAAACCCAAGTACCTCAACTCACCCGAAACCCCGGTATTCCACAAGGGCCGCGAGCTGTATGGTTTGTACGAGGCGCGCCGGCAGAACCGCCAGCTGGAGGACATCCTGGTAGTCGAGGGCTACATGGACGTCATCGCCCTGGCCCAGCACGGCGTGACCAACGCGGTAGCCACCCTCGGCACCGCCACCAGCGAAGAGCACCTGAAACGGCTGTTCCGCATCGTCAACAACGTGGTGTTCTGCTTCGACGGCGACAACGCCGGTCGCCAGGCCGCCTGGCGCGCCCTGCAGTCCTGCCTGCCGGCACTGGAGGACGGCCGCCACGTGCGCTTCATGTTCCTGCCCGAAGGCCAGGACCCGGACAGCCTGATCCGCAGCGAAGGCCATGACGCCTTCCGCGCACGCATGCAGCAACAAGCGCAACCGCTGACCGACTACCTGTTCCGCCATCTGGCCGAGGAAGCGCCGCCCAATAGTCTGGAAGGCAAGGCGCACCTGGCGACACTGGCGCTGCCGCTGATCGAACAGGTGCCCGGCAGCCTGCTGCGCCGCCTGCTGCGCCAGTCCCTGGAGCAACGCACCGGCATGGACCTGGACAGCCTGCCCGCAGCACCGGCCGCACCGGCCGAAGCACCGCCGGTCGAACAGGGCTACGACGCCTGGGAAGGCTACGAGCGCGACTATGACGAGGCACCCGACTGGCCCAGCCAACCGGCAATCACTCGCCCCAGCCGCGCGCAACGCCAGCCATCACGCCAGCGCGATAGCAGCACAGTGGAAAGCCCGGTCATGAGCGCCACCCGCACCCTGCTGCATCATCCGCACCTGGCCGGCCTGGTGAAGCAGGCCAGCCAGTTGGCCAACGAGGATGACGAAGAGGCCCAGCTGCTGATCGCACTGATCGACGCGCTGCAGAAAAATCCGCAACTGTCGACCATAGAACTGCTGGCGAGATGGCACGGAACGGCCCTGGGAGACCAGCTCAACCGGCTGGCCGAGAAGGAGTGGCTGCTGAATATTCCCAGCGCCAACCTTGAACAACAGTTTTTCGACACTATAAATACACTAATGGCACGACAGACCGACCGACAGATTCAGCACCTCCTCGACAAGTCGGCGCAGACCCCACTCAGCACCGAGGAGAAACAGCAGCTGCGAGAGCTCCTGAGCAACCGGCATACACCAACTGCCGGGCACTGACAATCAGGCAAACTGGCAAGACACCCTGTTTTCAGGGTATAATCCGCAGCTTACTTTTTTGCACACCAAGGCATCCACATAGGGTTGTTATGTCCGGAAAAGCGCAACAGCAATCCCGTCTCAAAGAGCTCATCGCCCGCGGTCGCGAGCAAGGCTACCTGACCTACGCGGAAGTCAACGACCATCTGCCTGAGGATATCTCAGATCCGGAACAGGTTGAAGACATCATTCGCATGATCAACGACATGGGAATCACAGTCTTCGAGACTGCACCCGATGCCGATGCCCTGTTGCTGGCCGACAGCGACGCCGATGAAGCCGCCGCCGAAGAAGCCGCCGCCGCGCTGGCCGCCGTCGAAAGCGACATCGGCCGCACCACCGACCCGGTACGCATGTACATGCGGGAAATGGGCACCGTCGAGCTGCTGACCCGCGAAGGCGAGATCGAAATCGCCAAGCGCATCGAGGAAGGCATCCGCGAAGTCATGGCTGCCATCTCCATGTTCCCCGGCACCGTCGACGGCTTCCTCGGCGACTACCAGCGCATCACCGAGGAAGGCGGGCGCCTGTCGGACATTTTCAGCGGCTACATCGACCCGGATGACGACGGCATGTCCGGCACCGACAACGCCATCGTTCCCGGCGAAGCAGCCAAGCCCAAGAGCGACAAGAAAGCCTCCGCCGACGACGAGGATGAGGACGAGGAAGACGAAGAGGACGACACCGAAGCCGAAGAGGAAAGCGACGGCGGTCCGGACCCGGAAGTCGCCCGTCAGCGCTTCGGTGCCATCCAGGAACAGCTGGACAAGCTCAACAAGGCGTTGAAGAAGCATGAGCGCAGCAGCCCGGAAGTCGTCGCCGAACTGGACGCCCTGGCCTTGCTGTTCATGCCGATCAAGCTGGTGCCCAAGCAGTATGACGCTCTGGTCGAGCGCGTACGCAGCACCCAGGATCACATTCGCGCCCAGGAACGCGCCATCATGCAACTGTGCGTCCGCGACGCACGCATGCCGCGTGCCGACTTCCTGCGCAGCTTCCCTGGCAACGAGACCAACGAGCAGTGGATCGATGACCTGCTGGCCAAAGGCCCCGCCTATGCCGAGGCCCTGCAAGCGGTCAAGGCCGACATCCTCCGCGCCCAGAAGCAACTGATCGCCCTGGAGCAGGATGCCCAACTGAGCATCGCCGACGTCAAGGACATCAACCGCCGCATGTCCATTGGTGAAGCGCGCGCACGCCGAGCCAAGAAGGAAATGGTCGAGGCCAACCTGCGTCTGGTGATCTCCATCGCCAAGAAGTACACCAACCGCGGCCTGCAGTTCCTCGACCTGATCCAGGAAGGCAACATCGGCCTGATGAAGGCGGTGGACAAGTTCGAATACCGCCGCGGCTACAAGTTCTCTACCTACGCCACCTGGTGGATTCGCCAGGCGATCACCCGCTCGATCGCCGACCAGGCGCGCACCATCCGCATCCCGGTGCACATGATCGAGACGATCAACAAGCTCAACCGCATCTCCCGCCAGATGCTCCAGGAAATGGGCCGCGAACCTACGCCCGAAGAGCTTGGCGAGCGCATGGAAATGCCCGAGGACAAGATCCGCAAGGTATTGAAGATCGCCAAGGAACCGATCTCCATGGAAACCCCGATCGGCGACGACGAAGACTCGCATCTGGGCGACTTCATCGAGGACAGCACCATGGAATCGCCGATCGACTCGGCCACCGTGGAAAGCCTCAAGGAAGCCACCCGCGAAGTGCTCTCCGGCCTCACCGCGCGTGAAGCCAAGGTACTGCGCATGCGCTTTGGTATCGACATGAACACCGACCACACGCTGGAGGAAGTCGGCAAGCAGTTCGACGTCACCCGCGAGCGGATTCGTCAGATCGAAGCCAAGGCTCTGCGCAAGCTGCGTCACCCGACCCGCAGCGACCACCTGCGCAGCTTCCTCGACGAGTAACACCTGCAGCATCGAAAACGCCCGGCCTGTCCGGGCGTTTTTCGTTGTGGCGCAGTGATTTACCCCCGGATGCTCACAAGCCTAGCCACCCGGCACCTCAATACGTATAATTCCCCGGCTGCCACAATGTCAGCTCGGGGGCCTATAGCTCAGTTGGTCAGAGCAGTCGACTCATAATCGATTGGTCGCAGGTTCAAGTCCTGCTGGGCCCACCATTTCCCTGAAGCCTGTCCAGGCAACAAGACTTCTCTCGTCACAGCCCTCCAACTGCGTACTGCCCAGGCAAACGCTGAATAACCGACTGATGCCCTGTCCGGCCTGACGTATTGAATCTAAGCTTCATGCACTCGCACCGATCATTCAACGGAGCGACACATCGCCATGCGCCACCCATTGGCTTATCGCTAACAGGAGATGATCATGAGCAAGCCCTATGTTCGCCTGGACAAGAACAACGCCGCCGTATTGCTGGTCGATCACCAGACCGGTCTGCTATCCCTGGTACGGGATATTCATCCCGACACCTTCAAGAATAACGTGTTGGCCCTGGCCGACCTGGCCAAATACTTCGAGCTACCCACCATCCTGACCACCAGCTTCGAGGATGGCCCCAACGGCCCGCTGGTGCCGGAACTGAAGCAACTCTTCCCCGACGCCCCCTATATCGCCCGCCCGGGTCAGATCAATGCCTGGGATAACGAAGACTTCGTCGCAGCGGTAAAGGCAACCGGCAAGAAACAGTTGATCATCGCTGGCGTGGTGACCGAAGTCTGCGTGGCCTTCCCAGCCCTCTCGGCCTTGGCGGAAGGTTTTGACGTATTCGTCGTGGCTGATGCCTCCGGCACCTTCAACGAACTGACACGCAGCTCGGCGCTGGATCGCATGATCGCCGCCGGTGCCCAGCCGATGACCTGGTTCGGCGTGGCCTGTGAGCTGCATCGCGATTGGCGCAATGATGTCGAGGGTCTGGGCACGCTGTTCTCCAACCATATCCCTGACTATCGCAACCTGATCAACAGCTACAACACGCTGACGGGAGGCAAATGAAAGATGCCGCGGGGTAGATAGTCGACCTAGCGCGCCGGTGAGGCAGCTCAGGTTGCCAAATCAGCGCCGGAACGGAACCTCTACCCTCTCCCGCACCAAGGAGGGAATGGCGCGGATATAGATCAACTCACTGACCAACTCGACCAGTGTCTGCGTGATAACTGCGGCCGCCGCGAGCCCTCGGATTTCTTCGGGAAGAGCCAATGCCAGGGGCAGAACCACTAACGAGTTACGTGTCGCACTACTGAAGGCGACCGATCTCACCGTTGTCGCAGGCAATCTGAAGGCGCGTGCAACCAGCATCCCTATCAACGGCGCCAGGAGCATGAAGCTGATGTACACAGGAAAGACAGGCAACAGTTGGTCTATATCCCCCACCACAAACGCCATCTGCGACGCGATCACCACGACCAATACCGTGGCCATGGCCGGGACAGGCACCCACCCCCAGGCGTGGTTCCAGAGATTCACAACCCTGGATCCCTTGCCCCCCGCAGCGGTGACTACCGCCAATATCAGGGGCAATACGATCAACAACAGAAAGGCCTCGATGAATGGACTAATAGAGATCACAACAGCTGAATCAGGACCCAGCATGAAGGCCAGGTATAGAGGCAGTAACACAAACTGCAGCAAAAGGAGTACCGGCGTGGCAACCAGCGTCAGCCTGGCGTCACCCTTTCCCAGGTGGGTGAACACCACGACATAATCGATACAGGGGGTAAGCAAAACCAGCAAAGCCCCCATCAGAATCGCCGGGTGATCGGAGAGCCCCCTGGTCAGAGCCCACACCAGCAAAGGGATGAGGACGAAATTCGCTATCAGAAGCGCAAGCATGAAGCGTTTATTACTGAGCCCCTCTCGAAGCTCCAGAAACGGGATCTGCAGGAACATGGCGTACATGAGTACTGCAATGGCAGGAGTCACGAGTACGCTCAGTGCCTGGGAGGCAGTGGGGAATGCAAGGCCTCCGATAGCCGCCAGGATGACGGCGGCGAAATAGATTGGAATCTGATTCTGTTCCAGTTGTTCTCTGTCCACACTGCGCCCTTGAGATACGTAAGTTTTGTCAACTGAACAGGATACATCTCCAGCCGTTGATCCGGCTCGCCAAAGCGGCGGGTCGTGCTCCATCCGGAGGACAGACAGAGGGTAGCCGCTCAGGGTGCGCCTGATTCAAGCTGGATAACCCGCCGCTGCTGCAGACTCACCGGTGGCTCGAACACCTCGGCATAATGCTCCCGAGCCAGCCGCCGGATCAGTCCCGTATCCTGTGCAGCCAGCATGGCTTCGTGCAACAGCCGGTGCAGTTCGGGTTGGGTGGGTGAGACGTAGAGGATATGGTCCTGCTGGTAGACGAATACCAGGTTGCGTTCCACATCCAGTTCGGGATGCAGCCGCCATTCCCGACTCATTTCATGAGCGCCACGGGGCAGATAGGCAACCTGGCGCGCCGGTGATGCGACCATCCGGTACAGCCTGCGCCAGTCACCGCTGATGGTTTCGAGCACCAGGCCGTTGGCTTGCCAGATTGTCCGATCGGCCCAGGCCTCGCCCATGGCCGCGATCTTGCCCAACTGGCGAAAATCCTCGAGGCTGTGCACGCCGTCATAGCGCGGCTGGCTGCCCTTGTGGATGAAGAGGATGCGCTGGTTGACCAGATTGTCGGTCATGCCAACCGGTACCTGCAGGAACTTGCGATCGCGTTCCTCGGTTCGTCCGAGGATCAGGGCACTGATACCGCCCTGTTTCAACATGACCTCCAGGCGGGTCATCGGCAGGGAGTCCTGACCAGCCAGCTCTTCGACAGTCACCTGATGCCCACTGGCCTGCAGCGCGCTTTCCAGCAACAGCCGGGCATAGGCCATGGAGTCCGCCGAACCGCCCAGTTTCAGGACCAGCGGTTGGCTCGCCTGGACGCTGCTGGCGACGGCCAGCAAGCAGCAAAGCAGCAGCCGTACCAAACGGCCGCAGGCGTGGACCGGAGTTGGCAAATCATATTGCTCGAGACACAACGTTCCTGTTGTCATGGCGGTTGATGATAGGCCGGTTTGATGTCAGCTTACCATTATCGTCCAGCCGCGCCACAGCAACCGCTGCCTGGCTAACGGATAAAGCACTCTTTGAACTCACAGGAGCTTGGACAGTTTCTGTTCAGCCTCAACGTATGCAGGGGTCTTGCCCGCATCGGCATAGATTTCTTCACCTTCCTCGATGCGGATCACCTGGGTTCCCCTCACGTAGGGCATGGCTTGTTCCGCTTCCTTGATAGCGCAGCGGATCAGATCCTGGGTGATGGTAGCTTCATCCAGGCCGTATGCCTGCGCAAAGGCCTTGATTTTGACCAGATCATGCTTGTGCATCGTCAGGGTGTATTCAACCCGCTCACTGGCTTCCCGGGACCTGGATTCCCAGTTGCCGAGCATGTCCCCAAAGGTGTCCATAAGATCTTCTCCGGAGTGACTGGAGGTGTTCCTAAACTGTGACCGTGGTATCAGCCCATGGTTCGTTGAGATGCCCTTTAGTCTTCGAGGCGCCCCATACGCTCATACCGCCTTGCAAGCGGCCTGGGCTACCCATCAATCCAGCGACTTCGCCTGCCCCGCATCCGCCGGCGTCAGCAGCAGATACAGCGCCGGCACCACGACCAGCGCGAGGATGGAAACCGAGATCAGTCCGAAGATGATCACCAGGGTCAGCGGCCGGTAGAAGGCGCTGCTGACCGCCAGCGGCACCAGGCCGACGATGGTGGTGATGGCGGTGCTCAGTAGTGGGCGCAGGCGCCGGGCGGAGCCGGCGGCGGCAGCAGCGGGGATGGACATGCCGTCCTTGATGTAGCTGTTCATGGTATCGACCATGATGATGCCGTTGTTGATGGCGATGCCGATCAACGAGACCAGGCCGATCATGGCGAAGAACGAGAAGGTGATGCCGAAGGCCCAGAACCCCAGGGCCGAGCCGATCACCGCCAGCGGCATGGTGGCGAAGATGATGAAGGCCTGACGGAAGCTGCTGAAGACGATGACCAGTACGCCCACCACCAGCACCACGGCGATGACCAGAGCCACCAGCGCCGAGCCGAAGGTTTCGCTGGTGTCGGCAGCCTCGCCGCCGATCACGCTGCGATAGCCGGAGGGCCATTGCTGTTGCAGCTCCTTCAGCCTGGGCTGCACCTCGGCCATGACCTCGCCGACGGTGCGGCTTTCGTTCTTGGCCATGACGGTAAGTGCCCGCTCGCCATTGACGTGGGAAATGGCAATGGCGGCTTCCGACTGGGTCGGCTTGAGCAGTTGCTGCATGGCGAAGGAGCGCTCGTCCTGGGTGAACACCCGCACCCGCGACAGCTCCTCGGTATTGCGCGGCCCACCGGCCTCGCCCGGGCGGCTTGGCCATTCGGTGCCGAGGCGGATGTCGATATTGTCGTCGCCATCGTCGGTAATGAAGGTGCCGACCTCATCCGAACTGAAGGCGATGCGCAGTTGCGAGGCCAGGTCGCCATGGTCGATGCCGAAGAAGTTGGCCGCCTCGCGATCGGGCTGCAATGCCAGCTGCGGCTTGAGCATACCGATATTGTCACGCACATCGACCACCCCCTCGGTAGCGGCCAGCAGGGCCTGGACCTGGCGCGACAGCCGCTGCAGCTCGTCCATGTCGGCACCGATCAGCTGGATCTCGATCGGGTCGCCGCTGCTGGGGCTGGCGGACTCGGCGACCACCAGCAACTGGGCGGCGGCAACGCGCTGTTCAAGGTAGGCCGACAGCTCCTGGCGTAGCTGGTCGGCCAACTCATAGGATTCGGCGTCGCGCTCGTCGCGCGGGCGGAAGATGGCCGAGAATCCGATGAAGTTCTCCGCCTCGCTGGGTTGCAGGTTGGCGGCCATGGAGCCTCCGGCGAAGGGGCTCTTCAGGCCAACCAGTTTCACCACGCTCTGGAAATACGGCTTGTCCCTGAGCATGCTGCCGATTTCGTCGGCCACCGCCTGCGAGCTGGCCAGCTGCGTGGTAGGTGGCAACTCGATGTTGATCCCCAGGCGCTCACCGTCGGTCGGCGGGAACAGCTCCACCCGCGCCTGACTGAAGGCCATCATCGACAGTACGAACAGGCCGATGGCGGCGAACACCCATAGCCAGGACTGCTTGCGGCTGCGCACCACCCAGCGCGCATTCCAGCGCTCCAGGCTGTCCATCGCCCTGCCGGTCACCCGGTCGGACAGGCCCTGCTGCCGTGGATTGTCGGGTTTGCGCTGCTTGCCCAGCAGCGCCCGGGACAGGGGCAACGAACAGAGCATGGCGACGATGAACGACAGAATCAGGCAGACCACGGTGGTGGTCGGCAGCACGCGGATGAATTCGCCCACGGTCCCGCTGATCGACATCAGCGGCGCCAGCGCCAGGATGGTGGTCAGCTGTGCGGCGAAGGCCGGCATGGCGTAGCGCTTGACCGTGGCCAGCACGGCCTGGCCGAAGGTCTTGCCGCCGTTGTAGATCTCATCGTGCAGGCCTTCGAGCAGGATGATGAACACATCCACGATCATCACCAGCGCAATCACCATGCCGATCACCACCAGCTCGTTGAGCGAATAGCCCATCAGCAGGATGATCAGCAACACCCCGGCGAAGGTCACCGGTACCGACAGGCCCGCCACTATCGCCTCGCGCCAGGCGATGGTCAGCAACAGGATGACGAAGACGATGGCCATGGTCTGCAGGGCGCTGACGAACACCTCGGCCAGCGAGTCCCAGATCTGCGCCGCCTCGTCCTGGGTGACGCTGTACTCCAGACCGGAGGGCCAGCCCCCTTCGTTGCGCAGTTGATCCAGGGTGGCGCGCAGGGTCTCGACCAGCTTCACCGTGTCGGCGCCCGGGGTCTTGCGCACCGACAGTTCCAGCGAGGCGGCATAGCTGCCACCCTCGCTGCTGAAGAAGGCACGGGTGGTTTCGGTTTCCTGCATGCGCTGCACCGAGGCTACTTCATCCAGGCGCACCGCGCGGCCAGTGCCGACGCCACTGAGCCGCGCCACGGGCAGGGCACGCAGGTCGTCGGCATCACGGAAACGCCCTTCCAGGCGGACCACTGCGCCGATATCGTCGCTGCGGATCTCGCCGAAGGGCTGCTCGACATTGGCCTGCTGCACCGCATTGCGCAGGCTGGAGGGCGACAGGCCCAGCGCCAGCAGGCGGTCGGGACGCAGCAGTATCTGCACGATCTCCTCGCGCTCGCCGCCGATATTCACCTCGTTGACGCCCGGCAGGCGTTCCAGCACATCGCGTATACGCCGGGCCTGCTGGTTCATGGTCGCCGAGCCGGCCTCGCCATGCAGGGCGAAGGTAAAGATGGGTATGTCATCCACCGAGGCCTGCTCGATCGCCGGCCGCTCCACATCCGCCGGCAGCTCGGCCTCGGCATCGGCCACCGCGGCACGCAGGCGGGTCATCGCGTCCACCGGGTCGGCCGAGGCGTCGAACTCGACGGAAATCACCGAGAAGGAATCGTAGGAAGCACTGTCGACCCGGCGCACACCCTGCAGAGTGGTGACCTCATCCTCGATGATGTCGGTCACCTGCTCCTCCATGGTACGCGGGTCGGCACCCGGCCAGGTGGTGGTAATGGTGGCCTGCGGGATATTCAGGTCGGGCAGCGATTCCTTGACCAACTGCAGATAGGCCATCAGCCCGCCCAGCAGCAGCGTCACCAGCAGCAGGATGCCGAAGATCGGCTGCAGGAAGAAGAACCGCGCCAGCGGGTGGGCCCGGCGAACCTCGTCGCTCTCGTGCGGCGTGCCGTTGCCGGCCAGCTCCGACGTATCAGGGCTACTCATGGGCAGTCCCGTTGTCCAGGATACGCACCCGCTGACCGTCATACAGCGCCGCACGGCCGTCGGTCACCACCCGTTCGCCCTGCTCCAGGCCGCTGTTGACGGCGCGGTAGGCACCGGCCTGCTGCCCCAGTTCGACCCGGCGCTCGTTGACCCTGCCACTGTCCTCATCCACCACGAAGACGAAGGATTGATCATTGCGAAAACGCAGCGCTTCCAGCGGCACGGCCAGGCTGTCCTGCAACGCCGGCAGGGCAATCCACACAGCAACGAACTCGCCATCCTGCAGGCCGGGGTTTTCCCCTTCGGTATGCACTATCACTTCGAAGGTACGGGTCTCCGGGTCCAATGAGGGACTGACCGCGTGCACCCTGCCGGCCACCCGATCGTCACCGATCAGCGGATCGACATCGCGCCCATCGCGCGGCGGTTCGCCGCCGATCACCGCCCGGGCGCCGCTCTCGACCTGGCGGAAGTCATAGGACGGCAGGTCCACCCGTACCTCGAAGCGGTTCGGATCGATCACCAGCGCGGGCACCGTGCGCAGGGCATTCTGTTCTGTGTTGGTCTGCACCACGCTGGGCATGAAGTAGCGTCCCTTCTCGATGTTGAGGCGCGCCAGCACCCCGTCGATGGGGGACACCAGCCGCGACTCATCCACCGTCAATTGCGCCTGCGCCAGCTGCGCCCGGCTGTTGTCCCGTGCCGCCGTGGCCTGCTCCACCTGCACCACGGCCTGGTCCAGCTCCTGCTGCGAGGCCGAGCGCTGTTCGATCAGCGTTTCGTAGCGTTGACGGGTCACCTGCGCCAGACCGAGATTGGCCTGCGCCTCGGCCAGCGCGGCCTTGGCTGCCTGCAGATCGGCCTGGACCCGTTCGGGTGCCTGGTGAGCGATCAGTTGACCGGTTTTCACCGGACTACCAACCCGCAACTGCTCATCGACATGGGAGACCATGCCCTGCTGGGTGAAGGTCAGGAATTCGCGCTGCCGCGACCGGGCGGTGCCCTGGCTGTAAACCCAGGCCTGCAGGTTGCGCTGCTCAACTGGTACCACCTTGACGCTGACCAGTTGCGTGCCATCCTGTTGCCCTTCGGCGGGCTGGCCGTTGTGTTGGGCCTGCGGCTCCTGGGCACCACCACACCCCAGCAGACCGAACAGCAAAGCCATGCCGATGGCGCTGATACGACTCTTGTGCATTATCTTGGCTCTTCTCCAGGGTGGGTGGACAGGCTACCGGCCGCGACGGGCGTCACCTCCAGTAACGCCGGCGAGTCGGACTCGAAGCCGCCGCCCAGCGCCAGGTGCAGGGCAATACGGTTTTCGATCCGCGCATGACGGGCGCTGATATGGGCGCTGCGGCCATCCAGCGCGCGTTGCTGGCTTTCCAGCACATTGAGGAAGGGATCGATCCCTTGCAGATAGCGGTTATAGGACACCCGCACCGCCTCCTCAGCGGCACTGGCCGAGCCATCCAGCACCTGTTCGCGGCGCGCCAGCAGGCTTTCCACCGCCAGCCGGCTTTCCACCTCCGCCAGGGCGTTGAGCGCGGTCTCGACATAGGCGTTAAGCATCTCATCGCGCTGGCCTTCGGCAATATCCACCTGGGCGACCAGCCGGCCACCCTGGAAGATCGGTTGCACGATGCGCCCGCCGATCGACCAGACCAGGTTGCTGCTGTTGAACAGTTCGGAGAACTCGCTGCCGGAGTAGCCGCCCGAGCCGGTCAGCGACAGCGACGGCAGAAACGAGCGCCTGGCTGCGCCCAGCTGATAACCGGCCCCCAGCAGCACCAACTCCGCCGCGCGCACATCCGGACGCCGGACCAGCAGCTGCGCGGGTACACCCGCAGTCGGCGCTGGCGGGACATCGGGCAGTGTGGCGGCGGTCTGCAGGCTGCCTGCCGGGTAATTGCCCATCAGCACCTCCAGCTGACGCACGCTGATCGCCAACGCCTCGCGGCGTTGCTCCAGCCCAGCGCGGGCCGAACCGAGGTTGGCATCGGCGAGCATGCCGTCCGCCGGCGAGGCAATGCCGACCCGCACCCGATTGTTGATCTGCCGGGCCATTTCCTCCAGGGCGGTGACGGTATGCTCCGACAGCTCGACCTGGGCGCGGGCATGGGCGACATCGAAATACAGCTGGGTGATCTGCGCGGCCACCGATTGACGCATGGCCCGCAGCTGTTCACCGCTGGCCAGGAAGTCGGCCCGGGCTGCTGCGCTCAGGGCCGACAGCCGGCCCCACAGATCCAGCTCCCAGCTGATATCCAGCGCCGCATTGTGGTTATTGCTGAGGATAGCCATATCCCCCGCCAGATCCGACAGTCCCAGCCCGGACAGGTTCTGGCGCTGGCGAGTGCTGTTCAGGCCGATGCCGACCTGGGGCAAGGCATCGGCGCCGGTGGAGCGGACCCGGGCCTCGGCGATCCGTGCGCGGGCAATCGCCTGCGTCAGGCCGGGGTTGTCCCGCAGCGCGGTGTCGACAAAGCGGTTCAGACGCTCGTCCTCGAACTCTGCCCACCAGCGCTCAGTGGCGGCAAAGGCGCTGGAGGGTTCAGCGGCGAAGGTGCCCGGCAGGGTGAACGGCAATTCGGGCTGCGCTGGCGGAGCGACGCTGCAGGCGCTCGACAACAGCGCCATGACAAGAAGAGTTGCGGTACGCAGACGATGAGCTGTACGGGGTCTGCAGTTCATTCAGCGTCCTTTTTCAACAGCGGGCAACACCGCAGTCCCATCATTGCCGGAACCAGGGGAACAAGCGAATGAGTCTAGCCTTCACTCCGGTAAATATCCATTCAGGTGCAATACCCGCCCCTGTTTCAGCGCACCGCAGAGCGCTCCCCGAATAACCGTTCGAGCAGACGCCGATAGCGGGAGCGGTGTTGCTGTTCCTCCGCGCCCGGCCAATGCGCCTGCTTGCTTTCGCATTGCACTATGCCGCTGGCGCCCAGGCGCAGCCGCCAACGCTGGGCCGAGGAGTGCTGCTGGCCAGGTTCGGTGTACACCAGCAGCAGGTTGTAGTCATGCTGCTTGTCGATGGGGTGGGCCTGGATGGAGGCAAAGGGGTTGTCCTGGTCCTCGCTGACGAACAGCTGGTTGCGGCTGGCCTGGATCATCTCGCACAGTTGCTCACAGTCCAGGCTCAGGCGCTCCTGCAACTTGTCCCGCTCCAGAGCGCCCTTCTCCAGGTGCAGCACCGAGCGGTAGCAGATGATCTGCCGCTCCTCGTTGGTCGCCCACTTGCCGGAGTGTTCCAGCACCTCCCGCGGCAGGTTGGGCAGCTTGCGGTAGTCCAGCCAGACCAGTTGCTGAGCCATGAGTTTCTTGGTGTAGGGCATCTGCAGGCGAATCTTCCAGCGCGGCTTGCCCTTGCGCAGACGGCGGGTGATGGCGGTGATCATGTCATCACGCAACAGGTCACGCACGGCATAGGTCAGCGCGATGATAAACAGCAGTGCCAGTGACAGTTGCTGAGTGCCGGCCCGCGCATTGAACAGGAAGTAGGTGAACAGCGACATGATCAGCATGGTCGAGACCGCCTTGACCAGCTTGCGCGTGCCCTCCCCCAGTTCGGTGATCTTCGAGCGCAGCAGTACCGGGTATTCCAGCAACCGATGGTACAGGCTCATGCGATTCCAGACCCGCGTCGGGGAGCCGCGGAAGTCGCTCAGGTACTCGCGATCCTTGCGAATCCGGTATTCCTCCTGGAGAAATTCCTCGATGTCATCCTTCAACTCGGCATCCAGCTCCTGATAGCCGTCCAGGGTCATGCACTCCAGCAGGAACTGCTCGACATACCAGGAGAAGTAGATATCCAGCTGGCGGAAATAACGCTGCTGGCTGCTCTGTGCCGGCACCGAGCGGCGCAGGCGCTGGGCGAAGGTCTGACTCAGCCGCAGCGCCCGCTTGAGCGGCTCCTCGGTCAGCTCCGAGGCCTGGATCTGCTGGCGCAACCGATCCATCGAGGCGCGGTACTGGAACAGCCAGGAGCCATACATGATCTCGTAATGCGGCGAGAGCAGCGCAAAGGAACTGTCGGCCTTGCTGATGCGATCGGTGTCCGGCAACCCCAGCAGCCCGAAGCGGTGCGACAGGGAGCCGAAGAAGAACTGCCGCTCGGCCAGCGTCCAGGCAGAGAAGTTGCCCTCATGCGGGGTGAACAGGTACAGCTCGACCTGGTAGCGTCCCGGCTGCTTCAAGGTACGAGTCAGCTGCAGACGATAGTCACCCTTGCGCTTGAGTAGAAACACGCCGCCTCCCCGTTGTTGCTATGATCGACCGGCTGGCAGCAGCCGAGCCAGGGCCATCTTAGCATGTGCGGCCCGGTGCGGTTGCCGCGCCACGCCCACCAGCGGCTATTCCCC
Source organism: Halopseudomonas xiamenensis (assembly GCF_014219065.1). Classification (GTDB taxonomy): domain Bacteria; phylum Pseudomonadota; class Gammaproteobacteria; order Pseudomonadales; family Pseudomonadaceae; genus Halopseudomonas; species Halopseudomonas xiamenensis. Next base: position 132,431 of record NZ_JACLGO010000007.1, on the reverse strand, counting down.
CGGAAGCCGACGTCCATTACCACAGGAGTTGCTGCATGCTCCATTCACTGTCCATGTTCCGCTATCAGGCAGAGTGCCCATGCGCCTGATCCGGGACACCTCGCTGTCGGCTATCAGCGCCGGCTTCGTCGCGGTGCTGGTGGGTTTCACCAGTTCCGCCGCACTGGTATTCCAGGCCGCCCATGCGCTGGGCGCGACGCCGGCGCAGATAGCTTCATGGATCCTGGCACTGTGCCTGGGTATCGGCCTGTCGGGTATCTATCTCGCCTACCGCTTCAAGGCACCGATCGTCACCGCCTGGTCCACCCCTGGCGCAGCGGTTCTGGTAACCGCCGCCTCCGGTACCAGCCTGGCGGAAGCCAGCGGCGCTTTCATCCTGTGCGGCCTGCTGATCGCCATCTGCGGCTTCAGCGGCTGGTTCGAGCGGATCATGCAACGCGTGCCGCCGGCGATTGCCGCAGGGATGCTGGCCGGCGTGCTGCTGCGCTTCGGCATGGATGCCTTTGCCGCGCTGGACACCGCCTTCTCCCTGGTCTTTCCCATGCTGCTGGCCTATCTGCTGGCACGCCGACTGTTGCCGCGCTATGCGGTACTGGCCCCGCTGGTGCTGGGCAGCGCCATCGCCTGGGCCGGCGGTCTGCTGGATTTCAGCGACCTGCGGTTCAGCATCGCCACGCCGCAATGGGTAACGCCGTCCTTCACCCTGCAGGCCCTGACCGGTGTGGCGCTGCCGCTATTCGCCGTGACCATGGCCTCGCAGAACCTGCCAGGGCTGGCGGTGCTGCGGGCCGCCGGCTATCAGACGCCTGCCTCACCGCTGGTTGGTTGGACCGGACTGGCGACCCTGGTGTTCGCGCCCTTTGGCGCCTATGCCGTCAACCTGGCCGCCATCTCCGCCGCCATCTGTACTGGCCCGGAAGCGCACGATGATCCGCGCCGGCGCTATATCGCGGCCATGGCCTCGGGCTTTTTCTATCTGCTGGCGGGGGTTTTCGCCGCAAGCATCGGTGCCCTGTTCCTGGCCTTCCCGCAGGAGCTGGTACTGGCGGTGGCCGGTTTCGCGCTGATCAATACCATAGGTAGCGGTCTGCTGGCGGCGCTGCGTGAGGAACGGCATCGGGAGGCGGCGATGGTAACCTTTCTGGTCACCGCATCGGGGGTATCACTGCTGGGTATCGCGGCGGCGTTCTGGGGTATGGTGGCCGGGGCCGGAACCTTGCTGATCCTCAAGCGCCCATAAAAAATTTCACCTGTCAAGCACTATCGAAAGATAGGCGGGATGCCCGAAGCCTATATAGGACAAGGACTTGGGTCTTCTCGCCGGCCCTTCGCGCAACCCCGCGCAAAAAGGCTAGGAGCCACATAAGGGCAACGCGGTTGCGGGCTCCGGCGTGTCCGAGCGTGCATCCATACTGAGCGTTGGCGACGATGATATGACAAGGCTCCCCCGAGCCATAGCCCAAAGCAAAAAGCGCAGGCCATCGACCTGCGCTTTTTGCTTTGCAGTGGGTGGCACTGCACCTATGTGGGCGGTGCATCGCGTCGGGGCACGGGTGGCGCTTTCGGTGTTGTCGTACCTTTTCTGAATCCTCGATCTGCCCCCATGAACGCTTCCAGCATGTGCGGAATCAGTGTCATGGCATCAACCGCTTCGCCATAGGTCTGCGCGTGCAGAGCGGCGTAGCGGTCGAGGTCGGCTTTCAGGCTGGCCGGACATGCGAAGGTCAGCTTGATGGTCTCGGTCTTGGGCAACGGCCCCAGCCGCAGTTTGCGTGTCGTGCTCATTGCGAAGCTCCCCTGTTGAAGATCACTGGCTGGTAGGGCCGCAGCACCAGATCCCGGTTGACGATGATGCGCACCGGCAAACCGGGCCGGCTGGTCAGCGTGGGCTGGATGTTGAGGTTGCGGCGCGTCACTTCCTGGCCGATCTGGTTCACCGTGTCCTGCATGCTGTCGCGGCCGGCGATGATGATGCGGTCGCCGTCCTGGCGGTTCTCCGGCGCTGCCAGTTCGGCGCCGACGCCCAGCAGCGTCGTCAATACGGCGCCGGTGAAGATGCGATCCCAATGCCAATCGACGCCATCCTCCAGGCCGGCATACCCGGCCGGGTCGGTGCCCACAAGGTTGTCCAGCGTCAGCGAAGACATATCCGGCAGGATCACCCGGTTCCACACCACCTGTACGCGGGTCTGCCCGTAGCTGACCTGGCTGTTATAGCGGCCCAGGATGCGCGATCCCTGTGGAATCAGCAGATGCTGGCCGGTGGCCGTGTCATAGACCGGCTCTGTCACTGTGGCGATCACGTCGCCCGGCAAGTCCGACTTGATGCCTGTCACCAACGCCCCGGCAATCACCGTGCCGGCCATGACCTGATATGGCGAGCTGGGCAGTTGCAGGTTTCCGGTATTACGGGTTTCCGTAGAACCGGATTGCAGGAACGCCTCTTTCTGCTCTTGCCGGTTCTGCATGACGGTCGGGTCGGCCGACTGCGCTGCCGTCGAGGCCAGACCGGCGGCCATCGGGTCAAAGGCCGCCAAGGGATTGCCCATGCCGGGTGTGCCTGACGACGCCTGCGCCACTGGAACGGCGGCCTGCCCCTGGTTGCCCGTGCGGAAGAATACCGACGAGACAGCGGCTTCCTCGGCCTCTTTCTCCAGCGCCAGCCGCTCGGCTTCGGCGGTATCGTGGCCGGGCGGCGTATAGCTGGCCATCGCCGGTTGCCGGGACTGCACGATGGCCGGGCCGAGGTCGCCCGGCAGCGGCGGCCCCAGTTCGGGCACCCCGGACGGCAAGGCCGGTGGCGGCAACTGGGAATAGTCCGTGGGGAGCTGGTCGAGTCCTTCTGAGCGCGAGACGCGATCGACGTTGTATAGCTCGGTCGAATCGCTGCCGCTTCGGGGCTGTGACGGCTGCAAGGACCAAAGGGTGATGCCCAGCACCGCGACGGAAAGCCCGCCGGCGAGCGCGGCCAGGGTACGCCGGTTTAACCGTGTGACCGGGCGCGGCTGGGCGCGCAAGGCCACCGTGTCCGGCGCCACCTTGCCGGCCTGCGGTGCGCCAAGGTCAGGGATATCGTCCTGGCTCATGGTCAATTCCTCCGCGTTACGCCATCCGTGCGCTCGATGCGCACCACGTCGCCCTTGTCACCGCCCAGGCGCAGTTCGGCCGCGCCGAACAGCCGATCGACGATGTAGTACGGCGGGCGGAAGCGGTAGTTGACCAGTTGCCCGTCGCCCTGCGTGCCGATGACGAACAGCGGCGGCAGTTCGCCCTGGGCGATACCGGCCGGGAACTGGATGTAGACCTTCTCGCCATCGTCGAAGGCGCGCAGCGGCTTCCACGGCGGATTGCTGCCGCTGATGGCGTAGCGGAAGCGGATGTTCTCCAGCGACAGGCCGGTATCGACCGGCGCGGCGACGCTGGCCGCCCGCGCCTGGCGCTGCAAGGCCAGCATCCGGTCGCGCGGGTAGTCCCAGGACACCGACGCCATCCAGGCGCGTTCGGTCGAGGTCAGCTCCAGCAAGTACGTCCGGCGGCTGGTGGTGATGACCAGATTGGTTTTCAGGCCCGAGCGGATCGGCTTGACCAGCACATTGACGCGCAGCTCGTCACCGCTGCCGCTGGAGGTGTCGCCGACGATCCAGCGCACGGTATCGCCAGCCGCCACCGTCACCAGTTCCTCGCCCGGCTGCAAGGAAATCATCGTCACGCGCCCGACCGCCGCATAGACCTGATACAGCGCACCGTCGCTGTAGGGCCAGACCTGAATCGCATTGACATAGCCCTCGCGCGTGGGCGCAACACGCGCTTCCTCGTTGGCACGCGATACCCGCTTTGTCTCATCGGCCGGTTCCGGCACGGACGGGGTTTCGTCCGCGTCGGGCAACGGCTTCAACTGCCCCGGTAGCGGCAAGGGCCTGGGAACCGCGACCACCGCCAGCGGCTTGGGCGGCTCCGGTAGCGGCTGTGCCTGCACCGGCTCATCGAGTGAGATGGTCGGCGGCTTGCCCTGGGTGGCGCAGCCGGCCAAGGCAAGCAGGATCAATGGCAACGTGACAAGACGATAGGACAGTTTCATGGCTTGGCTCCTTCGGACGCATCCAGTTCGCGGCTCCACGACAGCCCGTTGACGTAAATGCCCAGCGGGTTCTTGCGCAGGCGCTGTTCGGTGTGCGGGGTTTGCAGGACGATGGAAATGACGGCGGTCCAGCGTTCGGTGCCCGCTGGCGCGCCATTGATGAAGCGCTGTTCGGTCCAGCGCACGTTGAACGACGACTCGCTGGCACGCACAACGCTGGTGATCTGCACCGTCACCGACTCGCGGCCGATGCGGGCGAAGGGGTCGTTGTTGCGGGCGTAATCATTGAGCACCGCTGCCCCCCGGTCGGTGGTGTAGTCATAGGCATCGAGCCAGTTCTGTCGCACCACGATCGGGTCGATGGACAGCGAGCGCACTAGCGTCACGAAGCGCGCCAGATGGTGAGCAATCTGCGCGTCGCCGGGTCGGTACGATGTGGCCGCCTCGCCCACGGCGCGAACCTGCCCGCTCTGGTCTACCTCCACCACATAGGGCGTGACGATGGACTGCGCCGAGCGCCAGACCAGGCCACCGGCCATCAGCAAGGCCAGCACCAGGCAGCCGAAGGCCATCAGGCGCCAGTTCTTCGCCTGTACACGGGCCGAGCCGATGCGCTCGTCCCAAACCTGAGCGGCGGATTGATACGGTGTGGCAGGCTGCGGCGTATCGGCGTAGCGCACCTGCGGTCGTTTGAATCGCATGGTTAGTCCTCCTTATGAATCTGAATCACGCAGGCTCGGGGCGCTGCCCGAACCACCGCCATCGCCGCCGCGCAGCGTGTGCGCGGCGGTGGTCGCGGCATGGCTGATCTGCTGGCGTCGATGCAGGCGCTTAGCCCATGCGGGTTGTGCTGTCGAACCGGCGTCGGTGGCCGGCTCTTGGGCCGCAGCGCCTTGGGCGGTCGCACCCGCCGCCGTACTGCCGCCAGACGCGGCGCCGGCCCCTCCGGTCTGGAAAGTTGAAGCGGCGCGATCCTTGAGCGATTGCGCGCCGGTCTTGGCGACGTTGCCCAGGCCCGCCGCTGCGCCCTTGAGGCCACCACCGGCAGCAGCGGAGCCGGCCTGGAACGCCGAACGCGCATTGCTGGCTGTTGAGGCGGCCATCTTCGCGGCGGCTGGTGCCATGCGCGCACCGGCCGCGACAGCGCCGCCTACGCCAGTGGCGGCAGCGCCGACGGCAACGGCCGTCCCAGCAGCACCGACAGCGGCACCCGCCATTGCACCCGCACCGAGCTGCGGTCCACCGGAAATCAGCCCGGTAGCGATACCCGGCCCGAAGATCCCCAGCGCGAGCAAGGCCAGCGACGCCAGCATGACCACCAGCGCATGGTCGATGGACGGCTCATCCGGTACGGTTTGGAACTCGGCGAATATCCCGGTGCCGATGCCGACGATGACAGCCAGCACCAGCACCTTGACGCCCGAGGCCACCACGTTGCCCAGCACCTTCTCGGCTAGGAATGCGGTCTTGTTCCAGAGCGCGAACGGCACCAGCACGAAGCCGGCGAGCGTGGTCAGCTTGAACTCGATCAGGGTGATGAAAAGCTGCACCGCCAGCACGAAGAAGCAGACGATGACGATCAGCCAAGCCAGGAACAGGATGACGATGATGTCCAGATTGGCGAACACGGCGGGAAACCCGGTCAGTTCGCCGATCTGCTCAATGATCGGCGCGCCGGCGTCGATGCCGGTCTTCGCCAGCCGCCCCGGCTGCAAGAAAGTCTCCATCGTGAGCGAGCCGGTGGCGGTCAGCCCCAGCCCGGCGAAGGAGCGGAAGACGATGCCGGCCAGCCAGTTGAAATTACTGATGATGTAGGCGAACACCCCGACATAGAGCACCTTGCGGATGAGCTTTGCCATCACGTCATCACCCTGGCCGGTGGCATGTCCCAGCGCCCAGTACAGACCGGCGAGCGTGATGTCGATGACGATCAGGGTGGCCGTCAGGAAAGCGACTTCGCCTTGCAGCAAACCGAATCCCGAGTCGATGTACTGCGAGAACGTACTGAGGAAGCGGTCGATGACCGTCACGTCGTTCATGGGGTCGCCTCCGGGGCCGCCGCGTCAGGTGCATCGCGCTCGGCTTCATCGTCGATGGGCATGTCGAAACCAGGTGTATCGAAGCTGGGCGGAATCGGTGGCAGTTCGCCCTGGGCGTCGTACTCGTCCGGGCTGGTATGACCGGCGAAGAAGCGGCGCCGGAACGCCTCGGCGGCGGCCCTGCAAGCGTCCTCGCCCACGGCCTGCCGGTCGGTCGCGCATTGCGCGCGCAGCGCTTTCAGCCGCACGGGATCGGCGACCAGTGTTTCGGTCAGGTCTTCGGTGGGCGGCTGACCACAGGCCGCCAGCAGCGCGGCCAGCAGCAATACCGGCAACATGGGGACGCATCGCATGGCGGCCTCCGTCAGTTGCCGTAGAACTGAACCGGATGCGGCGTGTACGGCGTGCCTTCGCCGAGGAAACGCCGCCGCACTTCGCGGGATCGCTCGATCTCCGCCGCCTGGCGGGCCAGTTCGAGCGACGCGGCACGCTCCTGCGTCAACTGGAGTTGCTGCGCCTGGATGGTCTGCTTGGCCTGCAGGGCGAGAAGCTGGTTGGTCGCCTGCATGGCCTGCAAGGCGCCGGTCGCCGACTGGCTCTGGCCGACCAAATCGGCCAGCGCACTTTCGTCTTCGCGCAGATTCTCGGACACCTGCGCCTGCATCCGCATCGCGGTGTGCAGGCCATTGAGCGTGTGCTTCCAGCGTTCCTGGGCATCCTGGTACATCTGATCGCCGCTGACCGTGGCGGCGTACTGCTCCGGGTAAAGCCGTGCGAACTCCTGGTCGAGGTTCTGCACGTCGTAGGCCAGCCCTTGCGCCTCGGCGATGAGGCGTTCGGTGGTGGCCAGCGTGGAGCGCAGCCGATTGACGATGTTGAAGTCGAGGCGGGTCAGGTTGCGCGCCTGGTTCGTCAGCATCTGGGCTTCGTTCTGGAGCTGGTTGATCTGGTTGTTGATCTGCTCCAACGTGCGGATCGCGGTCAGCGTGTTCTGCACGAAGTTCGAGGGATCGAACACGGTGAACGCCGATGCCGGCGGCGTGGTCAGCAGCGACACCGACAGTACGGCGGCGAGGGTCGTGGAAAGCACACGGGGCTTCATGGCAGGTTCTCCTGTGGTTGGGAAAGGAAGGAAGCGGCCGCCGGTGCGGACGGCAGCAGGTCGGCGGCCCAGCCAAGGCCGCGATGGCGCAGCCATGCGCCGGCGAAGCCGGGCAATCCGGCCTCGGCCAGCACGCGGTCGATGTCGCGCTGGTCCTGCGGTGTGGAAGCACCCGCGAAGGCCAGCGTTGCCGGCCCCAGGTCGAGGTCGAACAGGCGGTTGCCCAGGCGCGACTGGTAGTAGTAGTCGCGCTTGGGCTGTGCGGTGGCGACGATCTCGATCTGCCGGCCGTTGAGGCCGAAGCCCTGGTAGATCGTGCGAATCTGCGGTTCGGTCGCCTGCGGGTTGGGCAGGAAGATGCGGCTGGCGCAGCTTTCGATGATCGCGGGCGCGATGCTCGAATCCTTGATATCCGCCAGACTCTGCGTGGCGAAGATCACCGACACGTTCTTCTTGCGCAGCGTCTTGAGCCACTGGCGGATGCGCGCGGCAAAGGCCGGCTCATCAAGGAACAGCCAGGCTTCATCGAGGATCAGCAGTGTGGGCGCGCCATCGAAGCGCTCGTCGAAGCGGGCGAACAGGTAGCGCAACACCGCCTGCACCGCGGCGGGGCTGTGCATCAGTTCTTCCATCTCGAAGCCTTGCACGTCGCCGCTGCCCAGCCGGTCACTTTCGGCGTCCAGCAGCTTGCCGTGGGCGCCGCCGAGTACATAAGGTGCCAGCGCCTGGCGCAGCACGTTCGATTGCAGCAGTACGGAAAACCCGGTCAGCGTGCGCTGCTCCACCGGCGCCCCGGCGAGACTGACCAGCGCTGACCAGATGGCCGCCTTCTCGTCGGGGCCGACCGTCACGCCCTCGTGCAGCAGGCGGCCTTCCAGCCATTCGGCCGCCCAGGTGCGGTAGCCCTCGCGGTCGATGCGTGCGAGCGGCTGGAACGCGATGCCGCCATCGGCGCCGAGGTCGTAATGCTCGCCGCCCAGGCCGAGGATGGTGGCCCGCATCGACCGGCCCATATCGAACGCGAATATCCGCGAACCGGGATAGCGGCGGAACTGCATCGCCAGCGTGGCCAGCAGCACCGACTTGCCCATGCCGGTCGGGCCGGCGACCAGCGTGTGCCCCACGTCGCCGATGTGCGTCACCAGCCGGAACGGCGTGGCGCCATCGGTGCGCGTGACGATCAGCGGCGGGCCGTCCAGATGGTCGTTTTTCTCCGGCCCGGCCCATACCGCCGACACCGGCATCATGTGCGCCAGGTTCAGCGTGGACACGATGGGCTGGCGAACGTTGGCGTAGGCGTTGCCGGGGATCGAGGACAGCCAGGCATCCACCGCGTTGAGCGTTTCGGGGATGGTGACGAAGCCGCGTCCCTGGATGACGCGCTCCACCAAGCGCTGCTTCTCATCCGCCACGGCCGGGTCGGCGTCGAGCACCGTCACCGTCGCGGTGAGATAGCCGAAGGCGACCTGATCGCTGCCCAGCTCCTGCATGGCGGCGTCGGCATCGGCGGCCTTGTTGCTGGCGTCGGTATCCACCAGCGGGCTTTCCTGCTGGAAGAGGGTTTCGCGCAGCAAGGCCAGGACGTTCTTGCGCTTGGCGAACCATTGGCGGCGCAGGCGGCCGAGTTCCTTTTCCGCCTCGGCCTTGTCCATGCAGAGAAAGCGCGTGCTCCAGCGATAGGCGAAGCCCAGCCGGTTGAGGTCGTCCAGCAGACCCGGCCAGGTCGAAGTCGGAAAACCCCGCACCGACACCACACGCAGGTGCGCATCGCCCAGCATGGGCGCTAGGCCACCGACCAGCGGGCAGTCTGCCAGCAGCGCATCGAGGTGGAACGGCACCTCCGGCACGCCGATCCGATAGCACCGCGTCGAAACGGTCGAATGCAGATAGGTCAACGTCTCGCTGTCGTTCAGCCAGGCGATTTCCGGCATGACGCCATCGAGCAGGTCGAACACGCGATCGGTTTCCGCCACGAAGGCATCGAGCCGACCACGCCAATCCACGCCATCGCCCGGCGCGTTCTCATAGAGCATCTTGGCCGCGCGGGCACGGGATTCCTCCGGCGGCAGGTAGGCCAGCGTCAGGCGATAGGCGCTCTCGAAGTGATGGCCCGATTCCTCGAACGCGGCCCGGCGTTCTTCCTCCACCAGCCAGGACAGCGGCTCGGGAAAGTCGGAATGCGGATAGGCCGCCGCCGGTTGGCGCTCGGCTTCGATGAACAAGGCCCAGCCCGAACCCAGCCGGCGCAGCGCGTTGTTGAGCCGCGCCGTGGTGGCGATCATTTCTCCTTGCGTCGCGCTGTCCAGGTCGGGGCCGCGAAACCGGGCCGTGCGCTGGAATGCCCCGTCTTTGTTCAGGACGACGCCAGGCGCCACCAGCCCGGCCCACGGCAGCCAATCGGCCAGCAAGGCCGGTCGTTGGCGGTATTCGGAAAGGTTCAGCATCGCGGCGACCTCCTACACGTCCAGCAGCGGCTTGTGCTTGATGTGCCGGGCGAAGACCTGCATGAACTGCGGATCGACGCGCGCACCCCATACCGCCAGCGAGTGGCCGACCACCCAGAGCACGACCCCGGCAATCCACAGTTGCAGGCCCAGGCCCACGGCGGCGGCCAAAGTGCCGTTGGCGATGGCGACCGTGCGCGGCGCGCCGCCCAGCAGGATCAGCTCGGTCAGCGAGCGATGCAGCGGCACCTCGAAGCCGGCGGCGAACTCCTCGGGCGCGCTCATACGACAGCCCCGCCGGAGAAGCTGAAGAAGGACAGGAAGAAGCTCGACGCCGCGAAGGCGATGGACAGGCCGAAGACGATCTGGATCATCTTGCGGGCGCCACCCGACGTATCGCCGAAGGCCAGCGCCAGCCCGGTGGCGATGATGATGATGACGGCGACGATGCGCGCGACCGGCCCCTGGATGGAATCGAGGATGGCTTGCAGCGGCCCTTCCCAGGGCATCGAGGAACCGGCGGCCTGCGCCGTGCTGGCAAGCATCAGCATCAGCACGGCCAGCAACAGTCCCTGCCCCGCAGGGCGGGCCAGGCAGCGTAGTCGCACGAGGCTGAAAAGCGGATTTACGGAAAAGCGGAAAGCATGGGTGTGTGTCATGACGGTTCTCCTGAAGGACCGAGGGAGTGGGAGGCGGCCGCGTCGGATGCGGCACCGGAAGCCGGCGACAGCTCGGGAAACGGCGTTACCGGCGCGTCCGCCAGTTGGTAGCCCGTGGCGTCGTGACCGACGACGCGGGTGATGCTTTCGACGTGGCGCTTGCGGCCACGGCCGGCGATGTGGATCACGACATTGACCGCCTCGGCAATCAGCGCGCGGGGCGGGTTCACCGCCACTTCGAGAATCAGTTGCTCCAAGCGCAGCAGTGCGCCCAAGGCGGAACCGGCATGGATGGTGGCGATGCCGCCGGGATGGCCGGTGCCCCACACCTTCACCAAGTCCAGGGCTTCGCCGCCGCGCACCTCGCCGACGATCACGCGGTCGGGGCGCAGCCGCATCGTGGCACGCACCAGCTCGGTCATCGACACTACGCCCGCCCGCGTGCGCAGCGGCACATGGTCGCGGGCGGCGCATTGCAGCTCGATGGTGTCTTCGAGCACTAGCACGCGGTCGCCAGTGGCGGCAATCTCGGCGAGCAAGGCGTTGGCGAGCGTGGTCTTGCCGGTGCTGGTGCCGCCCGCGATCAGGATGTTCTGGCGCTCGCGCACGGCACGGCGCAGGAAGTCCGCCTGACACGCCGTCAGGATGCCGTCGGCCACATAGCGATCCAGGTCGATGATGTTCACGGCCCGCTTGCGCAGCGCAAAGGCCGGCCCCGGAGCGGCTGGCGGCAGAACACCCTCGAAGCGCTCGCCCGTCTCCGGCAGCTCGGCGGTCAACAACGGCTGGCCGCGATGCACTTCCGCGCCAACATGGGCGGCCACCAGCCGGATGATGCGCTCGCCGTCGGCTTCGGGCAGTTCCACACCCAGCGGCGTGCGTCCCGACGACAGCCGATCCACCCAAAGGGTGCGGTCGGGGTTGAGCATGACCTCTACCACGTCCGGGTCTTCCAGCGCTGCGGCGATCAGCGGCCCCATCGCCGTGCGCAGCATCTGGATGCGGCGATCCAGCGAAGTGGCGTCAGACGAACGCGGCTCAGCCGGGAACTGCGGCACGGCACTCATGAGGCACGCTCCCGCGCTTCGGCCAGCGCCGCCGCGTCCTCCATCCGCCCCCCGAACTCATGATCCTGGGGGTGCAGTTCCTCCACCACGTTGCGCACCAGGCTGCGTCCGCGCAGCAGATGGCGGCCAAGCTGCTCCACGAACTGCTCGAAGCGCGCCTTGCCCTGGGCACGGGCTGCCTCCTGATGCGCTTCGGGAAGCGGTGTGCTCACGGTCAGGAAGTAGCGGATGAACAGCGCCAGCGCCTCGATCTGGATGTTCTGGTCGCGCTCCAGCTTCTCGAACTGACGCGACAGGCGATCCAGCCGCTTGGCGATCGCTGCTTCGCGCTGGTCGGCGGCATCGGGCGACAGCCACGATGCGAGCGCCGCCGCGACGATGGACGACTTGGAGACGCCTTTCTTGGCGGCCAGCTCGTCCAGACGGCGGGCGTGGTCGGGCTGGATGAACAGGTTGAGGCGGTATTGGCTCATAGTTCGATTCCGTCGTTGGGGTCGAGGGAAGCCAGCCGCGCCACGCGCTGTATGGACGGGTCGAGCTGGCTCGGGAGAGGCGGCGAATCGTCGTCATCGAGCAGCGACAGGTCGCTGGCCGGGATTTCCGGCTCGGGGTCGTAGGCGACGGTTTCGGACAGTTCGGGCTGGCGGCGCGGCCCGCCGTCATCGGCGGTGGCGGCGAAGCCCTCGGCCTGTGCGACAGGTGTGGACGGCACGGCGGGAATCGCCAGGCCGCTCCAGTCATCCGGCCGCGAGGGCGGCGCATCGGCGTAGTGCCCAGCGGCGAGCGCCGGTGGCAGGAGCACGCGCTGCTGGAAGTTCGCGTCGGCGTAATAGCGCAGCTTCTTCGCCTTGATCGGCGCCACGCTCGACACCATCACCACGGATTCGTCGGGAGGAAGCTGCATGACCTCGCCCGGCGTCAGCAGCGGGCGCGCGGTTTCCTGGCGCGACACCATCAGGTGGCCGAGCCACGGCGCGAGCCGGTGGCCGGCATAGTTGCGCTGCGCGCGCAGCTCGGTGGCGGTGCCCAGCGTTTCGGAAATGCGCTTGGCGGTGCGTTCGTCGTTGGTGGCAAACGTCACCCGCACATGGCAGTTGTCCAGAATCGAATGGTTCTGGCCGTAGGCTTTGTCGATCTGGTTGAGCGACTGCGCGATGAGGAAGCTGCGAATGCCGTAGCCGGCCATGAAGGCCAGGGCCGTCTCGAAGAAGTCGAGTCGGCCCAGCGCCGGGAACTCGTCGAGCATCAACAGCAGCTTGTGGCGGCGCTCGATGCCGTCGGAACCGTCGAGCGATTCAGTCAGCCGACGCCCGATCTGGTTGAGGATCAACCGGATCAGCGGCTTGGTGCGGCTGATGTCCGAAGGCGGCACCACCAGATACAGCGACACCGGATGCTCGGCGGCGATCAGGTCGGCGATACGCCAGTCGCAGCGCGAGGTGACTTCCGCCACCGTCGGGTCGCGGTACAGGCCCAGGAAGGACATGGCGGTGGAGAGCACGCCGGAGCGTTCGTTGTCCGCCTTGTTGAGCACTTCGCGCGCGGCGGAGGCGACGACGGGATGCGGCGCATCACCCAGGTGCTTCGTCGTCATCATACGGTGCAGGGTCAGCTCGAACGGGCACGCCGGATCGGACAGGCAATTGGCGACGCCGCGCAGCGTCTTGTCCTCGCCGGCATAGAGCACATGCAGGATGGCGCCGACCAGCAGCGCATGGCTGGTCTTTTCCCAGTGATTGCGCCGTTCCAGCGCGCCTTCGGGATCGACCAGAATGTCGGCGATGTTCTGCACGTCGCGCACCTCATGCGCGCCGCGCCGCACTTCCAGCAGCGGGTTGTAGCCGGCCGACTGCGCATCGGTCGGGTTGAACAGCAGGCAGTGCGAGAAGCGCGAGCGCCAGCCAGCGGTGATCTGCCAGTTCTCGCCCTTGATGTCGTGGATGACGGCCGATGCGGGCCAGCTCAACAAGGTGGGCACGACCAGCCCGACCCCTTTACCAGAGCGGGTGGGTGCGAAGGTCAGGACGTGTTCCGGGCCTTCATGGCGCAGGTACTCGCCGTCATGCTGGCCGAGGAAAACACCGACCGGCTGCGTCAGCCCAGCACTGCGAATGTCGGCAGGTTCAGCCCAGCGCGCCGAACCGTAGGTCGTGACCAGGCGGGACTGCCGCGAACGCCATACCGACATGCCGATGGCGACGCACACGGCCAGCAGGCCGCTGCTGCCGGCAATCGCCCCGCCGATGTTGAAGACCTCCGGCGCGTAGGCACCGAAGAAGAACCACCACTCGAACAGCCGCCAGGGGTGATAGACCGGCGTGCCGAAAACGTCGAACCAGGGCGAGCCAAGGCGTAGTTGGTAACCCAGGGCGGCGGCTGTCCATTGCGTTGCACTCCATATGCCGGCGATCACGATGCCGAAAACGGCGGTGATCTGTCCGAACAGTACGCCCTGACCCTGCATTGACTGGCCTCCGATTTCTCCTGCGCTTTTCCTCGCTCAAGCGCGGCACAAGGACGTGCCGCACAGGCGAGGATCAGTGCTGGTTCGGTGCCGGTCAAAGACCGTTTTCAGCAGAAAGGTCGAGTAAAAAGAAAGAATTAGCGCAAGATCAAGGCACAGAGAAACGTCGCAAGTGCGGGCGCGCCGGGTCGTGTCGGGAGAAAAAGGCGGAATCCGCTGAATTCTCCTCTCGACAAGGAGAGGTCATGGACGATTGGCCTATGGCGGGTTCGACAAGGAAGACTCGCCAGAACTTCCAACGCTTGAGCGCCTGCTCTCAGAATGTGGGCGGACTCTCCGGCGGTGTGTAAGGTACTTCACCATCGCCATAAAACCGTTTGCGGGTCGCTTCGGCCACGCGATTGCACAACACCTGCCCCGTATTGGCGTGGTCTGTCCTGCACTGCTGGCGAAGCTCCCTCAACCGCTTGGGATCGGCGGCCAGTTCATCCACGGTCGGCACATCAACCTGAGTGGGCGCCTCTGCTTGACCACAGGCGGCGAGCACCATGAACAACAGTAATGGAAAGACCCGTTTCATAGCTCGCACTCCTCCTGACCCGGTTCGGTCGGCGGCACTAACCTGACACCTGCGAGTGATTCGATGGCTTGTACCCGCTCGATGAAACGTGCCAGGACTTCCGATGTCTCCGCTTCCCGGTGCAGCAGATACGTCGTCAGCATCGGCGAACGCCCCGCCAGCGGGCGTGCCACCACACCGGGTTCGCGACTGGAGGCGATATGCGGCGCACCCGCCAGACCAAGGGCAAAACCCGCCGACACCAGCGCCATCATCAAGTCACAGGACGCTACGCGCTCGGCGATCATGGGTTCCTGCTCCGACCGTCGCAGCACCCGCTCGACCTGGCGCGCATGACCCTCACATACCTGCGGGTCACACAGCACCAGTGGATAACGCAATACTTCGTCCAGTGGAATACGTTTGTGCCTGAGTAGTGGATGTCGCGCCGGAACAGCAACCATTAACGGGTCGCGCCAGATCGGCTTGACCGCAATACCGTCGCCCACTTCGTCCGACTGTGCAAAACCCACGTCGTACAGGTCGTCATACAATCCCTTGAGCTGCTGCGACAGAGGCACCTCGAACAAACGGATTTCGACCTCGGGCTCCTCTTGTCGGCAAAGTGCCAGCAAGGACGGCAGGCGAGAGGGCGTGATGCCATCGGACAGCGCGATGCGCAACTGACCGTGAAAACCGTTTGCCGCCGCCTTAACGCTGTCCCGGGCCTGTTCCAGCACAATGAAGACTCGCGGGACATGCTCCAGAAACAACTTGCCAGCACGGGTCAATCGGGTGCTGCGCGTAGTACGGGCAAACAATACAACACCCAGTTCTTCTTCCAGGTCTTTGATGGCACGAGACAGTGGTGATTGCTCGATGTGCAGCTTTTCAGCGGCTCGCGCAAAGTGAAGTTCCTCCGCCACCGCGAGAAAATATCTCAGATGCCTTAACTCCATAGAATATTCACTCCTCAACACCCGAGAAAAATCTGCTCCCTGGTGATTGCCAGCGGCAGGATTTGTTGCTCATCCGGGCCAGCGCCGATGCAGCATGTCGATAACAAACGGATGTGCATGGGGTGCTGCACCATGCAGCTTGAAATGCGCGTGGTCGTCAGCCAGGTCGCCATGGTCATGTATAAGCACCGGCTGATCGTCCTGTGGCCAACTCCTGCTTGCGATGACTATCCCCACCAGAGCAAGGCTGCTCAGGGCGGCCAGTGCGACGCCTAGACCGAACGTCAGCCCCACCCAGCCTGCCAGGGGATAGGCCAGCAGCCAGCAGACATGCGAGAAGGAAAACTGCGCAGCAAACACGGCCGACAGGTCTTCCTCGTGCGCTGATCGACGTATCAGGCGCCCGCCCGGTGTCACCAAGCCGGCATAGGCGATCCCCATCAGGCCCCAGGCAGGCAGCAGCATCGCCCAGCCACGCCAGGACGGCGACGCGATCCACAACACGGTAGTCATCAGCAGCACTGCCACCATCATGATGGCAGCCGACAGCATCACCCGGCGATCCGCGACCCGATCGAGCACCTTGGGCAACAGCAGCGCGGCCATCATCGAACCACCACCGAAGGTCGCCAACGCCAGCGCAAGCTGTTGTTCACTACCACCGAGGACATCCCGCACGATCACGATGGTGTTGACGAACACCATCGCACCACCGGCTGCCGCGCACAGATTCAATGCCAGCAGGCCGCGCAGCCGTGGCGTGCGCAGATAGATCCTCATGCCGCGCAGCATCCGCTCACCCAACCCATCGCTGCGCGTGCCGCTGGCGACTGCCGGCAGTGCGGTCGCCAGAATCAAGCCCGCTGACAGCGCGAAGCCGAAGGCCGTGCCGACGAACAGCACATGAAAACTGACCCAGACCAACAGGGCCGCCGCGAGCATCGGGCTGAGCAGGCTTTCCAGATCGTAGGCCATGCGCGACAGGGACAGGGCGCGGGTGTAGTCGCGCTCTTCGGTGAGCACTTCGGGAATCAAGGACTGGAACAGCGGCGTGAAGCCCGCCGAGGCTGACTGCAACACCGCAATCAACAGGTAGATTTGCCAAATCTCGGTGACGAACGGCAGTGCCAGCACGACGCTCGCCCGGACGACATCGAGCAGAATCAGTACCGCCTTGCGCCTGGCCGGCGGCACGATGGCACCCGCCACGGGGGCCAGCAGAATATAGACCGTCATCTTGATCGCCAGCGCCGTGCCTAGAACGGCTCCTGCCTCTGGACCGGCCAGATCGTAGGCCAGCAGCGCCAGCGCCACGGTCGCCAACCCGGTGCCGACGAGCGCGACGACTTGCGCCAGAAATAACCGGCGGAACGTGGCATGTTGAAGAATCGCGAGCATGGCTGGCTCCTGGCAAATAGCGGTAAAGGCACGTAACCGCTACCAAGGAAGTGCGGTTACGGTCCAGGCTGTCAGTTACTGTTGTTGGATGAGCGCGCTTGAGGTGCTTCTTTCTCCTTCGCGGCGTCACATCGCGCCTTCAGTTCCCTGACTTCGGGATAGGCCACATCGGTGATGTAGCGCTCCGTATTTGCCAATTGCTCGCAGGTCTTGGGTATCAGCTTGTTGTCATCAGAATCATGTCCTCCGGGATGAGCCATGACGAACGTCGAAGCCAGCGAGGCGCTGGTAGCAACAGCAACGATCAATAACGAACGAATCTGCATTTCACTATCTCCTGATAATTGAATCCGGTGTACACACCGGGATCGGGTTTACAGACACCCCGGCTCCTGCCAGACGCATGGCGTGTGGCAGGGATACCGAAGTACATGGGACTGGAGTCCATGTCAGTTGCCGAATCACAGGACACGTTTCATTTCCGTGTACTGGCCTCGGGTACGAATGATCACGGTCACGTCAGCACTGTCTCGGTTGCGCCAGAACCAGCCGTGGTTACCGTCAAACGCGGCTTCGAGTACACCGTCATCGGCGGGCACTGCACGCCCTTTCTCGTAGCTGATCGACTGCCCGCCGCCATCGCCATGAGTGTCGAAATTCACCACGCCGCCTTCGGCAACCCAACTGAACTGCGCCTGCTCGCCGGTCTTCATGCTGAGTTTCACCTCGGCACCTTGGCCGGGCTGGAGTACGACGCGCATCTCATCGCGCCAGGTGGCATCCTCCACGGGCTGGGCGGGTGATGTGACAGCGACGGTAGCCGGCGCTGTGGCAAATGCCGACTGCTCCGCGGCCAGGGCCGCATCCCTGGCGGCGTCGGCAGCGGCTTCTTCGGCGAGCTGTCCCTTGATCTCTCCCATCTCGGTCAGTCCCAGTACGCGCCCAACACCGGTTGGGTCGATCGCATATTCGGCCGGCAGGACGACCGTTATCAGCAGGACAGTTGCTGCGATCAGTGCGATGATCGTGGAGCGCAGCAATTGGCGGGAACTCGGAAGATCGGCACGGGTAGGCATGGAGTTGTGCATGTGTAAAAACCTCTCTAAGAAAAATCAGGAAACGAAGTAACCAGTCAACTGCATGCCGACCAGAATGAAGCCTGCGGACATCATCACGGCATTCGCCGTGTAGGCATGTCGCCAGAAACTGCTCGTGCGGCGCCAATAGCTCATCGCGATCAGGATCGCGCCCAGAGCAAGGAGCTGGCCGATTTCCACACCGACATTGAAGGCCAACAGGTTAGGTATCAGGCCGTCTGGAGAAATTTCGTATTCGATGATCTTGGTGGACAGGCCAAAACCGTGGAAAAGACCGAAGATAAAGGTGGCTGCCTTGGTGTTTGGCTGGTATCCGAACCAGCGCTGGAAAGCCCCCATGTTGTCGAGTGCCTTGTAGACCACGGACAGGCCAATGACTGCATCAATGAGAAAGCTGTTGATGCCGATGTTGTAGTAGACGCCCAACAACATCGTCGTCGAATGACCGATCGCGAACAGCGTGACGTAGACGGCGATGTGCTTCATCCGATAAAGGAAGAAGATAACGCCCAGCAGGAACAGGATGTGGTCGTAACCCGTCGCCATGTGCTTGGCGCCGAGGTAAGCGAAGGAGATGAGGTGGACACCTGTGATCTCCTGGATATAACCCTTGTCACCCTCGGCAACAGCATGCGCCAACGCCTCGTTGGCGCTCGCAAACAGAAGCAACACCACGGCCGCAAGAAACAGGGCCACGCGGTACCAGGCGGATGGATACCAGCCCGGCACCCTTTCAAAAAGTCTTTCGTGCATGAATGTCATACCTCAATGTTGATTTCCAGATGTTCTCGTGTGTCTCGCATGGCGAACGGGCTCCGGCGGTCGTTCGGGCTGACCGGGCCGGAGCCGGACGCCATCGGCGTCCAGGTCACGCCGGCTTCGCCTCCTCGCGCTCAGCGTTTCGGTGTGTGAGGCGATACAGCGCCGGCAACACCAGCAGCGTCAGCAGTGTCGAGGAGATGATGCCGCCGATGACCACCGTGGCGAGCGGTCGCTGTACTTCCGCGCCTGTTCCGACGTTGATGGCCATGGGTATGAAACCAAGGCTCGCAACCAGGGCGGTCATCAGTACCGGGCGCAGGCGCGTCATGGCCCCGTTGACGATGGCGTCCTGCAACGGCAGCCCGTCGTCGAGCAGCTTGCGGATGAAGCTCACCATCACCAAGCCGTTGAGCACCGCCACGCCCGAGAGGGCGATAAAGCCAACACCCGCCGAGATCGAGAACGGAATATCACGCAGCCACAAGGCGGCCACGCCACCCGTCAGCGCCAGGGGCACGCCGCTGAAGATGATCACCGCATCCCGGCCCGAGCCGAAGGCCATGAACAGCAGACCGAAGATCAGGACCAGCACCACGGGCACCACCACCGACAGGCGTTGACCGGCCGAGATGAGTTGCTCGAAGGTGCCGCCATAATCAACCCAATAGCCCTCCGGCAGCTCGATCTGGCGGTTCACCTGTTCGCGTACGTCCTCCACGAACGAACCCAGATCGCTCCCGCGCACGTTGCTGGTGACGACCACCCGGCGCTTGCCGTTCTCCCGGCTGATCTGGTTGGGGCCGGGTGCCACATCGATCGACGCGAGCTGGCCGAGTGGCACGTAGGCGGCCTGGCCCAAACCCGCAGCGATACCGGCCGGCACCGGAATCGGCAGGGAAGCCAGCGCCTTCGGGTCTTGACGTTGCGCTTCCGGCAGCCGCACTACGATGTCGAAGCGGCGATCACCCTCGAACACCTGGCCGGCGACGGCCCCGCCCAACGCGATCGCCACGGTCTGTTGCACGTCGTCGATCGCCAGGCCGTAGCGGGCGAGCGCCTCCAGGTTCGGCGTGACCGTCATCAGCGGCAGGCCCGTCACCTGTTCGACCGCCACGTCCGCCGCTCCGGGAATGCTCTCGACCAAGGCCTCGATCTGCGCGCCGAGCGCGGCCAGTTGCTCCATGTCGTCGCCGAACACCTTGATCGCCACCTCGGCACGTACGCCGGCGAGCAACTCGTTCATGCGCATCTGCACGGGTTGCAGGAACTCATAGTTACTGCCGGGGATCGCGCTGACCGCTTCTTCCAGTTCAGCGAGCAGTTCCTCTTTCGGCTTGCGCGGATTGGGCCAGTCGCTGCGATCCTTGAGCATGATGAAGGTATCGGCTACCGATGGCGGCATGGGATCGGTGGCAACCTCGGCGGTACCGATTTTGGAGACCACTTCCGCCACCTCGGGAAACATCTTGAGCCGGTCCTCCAGTTGACGTTGCATACCAATCGCCTGGGTCAGGCTGGTGCCGGGGATGCGCAGGGCGTGCAGGGCGATGTCGCCCTCGTCCAGGTTCGGGATGAACTCGGTGCCCATGCGTGTTGCAAGTAATGCCGACAGCACCACCAGCACTGCCGCCGCCGCGACCACTACGACACGCAGCTTGATCACCTGCTTGAGCAATGGCGCGTAGAAGCGGCTGATGCCGCGCATCACTCGGGTTTCCTTCTCGGATACCTTGCCGGTGACGATCATGGCGATGGCCGCCGGCACGAAGGTCAGTGACAGCGCCATCGCGGCGGTCAGCGCCATTACCACGGTCAGGGCCATCGGATGGAACATCTTCCCTTCCACACCGGACAGCGCAAAGATCGGCAGGTAAACGATGGTGATGATGAACATGCCGAACAGGGCGGGCTTGATGACTTCGGCACCGGCCTTGGCCGCCAGATCGAAGCGTTCGTCGCGGGTCAACAGGCGACCGAGCTGATGTTGCCGCTCACCGAAGCGGCGCAGACAGTTCTCCACGATGATCACCGCGCCATCGACGATCAGGCCGAAGTCCAGCGCCCCCAGGCTCATCAGGTTGGCCGAGACCCGGTTCTGCACCATGCCCGTGATCGTCATCAGCATGGCGAGCGGGATCACTGCGGCGGTAATCAGCGCGGCCCGGATGTTGCCCAGCAGCAGGAACAGCACCGCGATCACCAGCAGCGCCCCCTCCATAAGGTTTTTCTGCACAGTGGCAATGGCGCGATCGACCAGATTGGTCCTGTCATAGACCGCGTGCGCACGCACACCTTCCGGCAATGTGGCGTCGATCTCCGCCAGTCGCTCCGCAGCGCGTTGGGCAACGGCACGGCTGTTCTCGCCGATCAGCATGAAAACGGTGCCCAGCACGATTTCTTCGCCGTCCTTGGTCGCCGCGCCGGTCCGCAGGTCGCTGCCCTCGATCACGTCGGCAACATCGCCAATGCGCAACGGCAGGCCGTCGCGCGTCGCCACCACGATCTGGCGCAGCCCCTGGATGTCGGCCACCTGGCCGGGGACGCGGATCAGGTATTGCTCGCCGAAGCGCTCGATGTAGCCGGCGCCGACATTGGCGTTGTTGCGCGCGACTGCATCCAGCAGGTCGCCCATGGTCAGCCCATAAGCCAACAGCCTGACCGGATCGGGTGTGATGTGAAACTGGCGTTCATAACCGCCGATGGTGTTGATCTCGGTGACACCCCGCAGATTCCGGAGCTGCGGGCGCACCACCCAGTCTTGCAGCGTGCGTAATTCGGTCGGCGTCCATGTTTCCTCGTAGCCCGGTTCCGGCTCCAGGGTGTACATGAATATCTCGCCTAGCCCGGTTGCCACCGGACCCAGCGTGGGGTTCAGGCCAACCGGGATCTGTGAGGACGCCTGCTGCAAGCGTTCGGCGACCTGCTGCCGCGCGAAATAGATGTCGGTGCCGTCCTCGAAGACCACGGTCACCTGCGACAGCCCATAGCGGGAAATCGAGCGGGTGTAGTCCAGTCGGGCGAGGCCCGCGAGCGCGGTCTCGATAGGGAAGGTAACGCGCTGCTCGGCCTCCATGGGCGAGTAGCCCGGCGCCTCGGTATTGATCTGCACCTGGACGTTGGTGATGTCCGGTACCGCGTCGATCGGCAGGCGGTTGTAGTTCCAGATGCCCAGCGCTGACAGGGCCAGCACCAGGAGAAGGACGAGCCAGCGATGCGCGATGGACGCGCGAATGATGCGTTCAAGCATATCTGCGTCCTCAGTGGTCGTGGCTGGCGCCGGACTTTTCGATGTCCTGGCGGATCAGAAAACTCTGCTCGGTCACGTAGGGCGTACCGGGTTTGAGCCCACCCAACACTTCGGCGTATTCGCCGTCACGGTCGCCGAGTTCGAGCATGCGAACCTCGTAGGTCTCGCCGACCTGCGCGAACACCACGGTGAAATCGCGGAAACGCTGCAAGCCCGACTCTTTCACCGCCAGCGGCACCTCGCGCGAACCCGCCGTGACCTCGGCCGCCACGGTCATGCCGGGACGCCACCGGCCTTCCGGGTTGGGAATGCTGACGCGGGCAATGACACTCTGGCCGGTGCCGGCCACTGGCAGCAGGCTTCCGATCGTGGCCTCGGTTGTGGCGCCGCCCGTCGCCGAGCGAATGCGCACCGGTTGCCCCGGTTCCAGAAGGTCGGCATCGGTGCCGATGGCACGCAGGTCGATCCACACCTGCGACAAGTCGGCCAGCTCGAACAGCGCGCCGGCTTCGGCCACGTCGCCGACGTTGGTGTTGCGCGCCAGTACCACGCCATCGAAGGGTGCGGTGATGGAATAGGTGCGCAGGCTCTCATTGCCTTCGACGACCGCCAGTGTCTGACCGCGCTGGACACGTTCACCCTGCTGCACGCTCACGGAGCGCACGATGCCGGGGAAGCGCGCCCTGACCACCGCGTGCCGGTTGGCATCCAGCTCAATGGTGCCCATCAGTCGCACGACATCGCGGATGGCGGTCGGCCCGGCCGGCTCGACCCTGATGCCGGCATCCTCGGCAATGGCGGCCGGGATGGTCACGCGCCCCTCGTAGGAATCGTAGGACCAGGTGGAGGTCTTGCCACCCTGCTCGGCAGTCACGGCGACATCGAACGAATGCGGTTCGGTTACTTCGCCGCTACCCGCCAGGTAGTCGTTCTCCGGTGTGAAGGTGAATCGGTTGACCTCACCGTCCAGTCGGGAGAGTTCAACGATCGCGGTGACCTCGTTGGGTGCGACCGGCCTGCCACCCCGATAGGCGTAGAGCCGATAGTGTGGCGGCGCATTGGTCTCGTAGATGGTGACCTCCAGCGCGAAATCGCCGTCACGCAACAGCCGGCCATTGTTCGGCCCGCGCTCATAGTCTTCGTTCGCGGCTATACCCACCGCATCCTGGGCGTGGTCGCCATTGGGGCTGCAAGCGGCCAATAACAGCGGGCAGAGAAGAAACAAGGCAAGCAGACGGTTCATAGGGTCATGTCCTCAACGGTGGCGGTGAGGCGTTCGACCTCGACCAGCAATAGGTGATAACGACTGGACGCTTCGACGGCACGTGCGCGCAGATCGAATAGGGTCTTCTGCGCTTGCGCCAGTGAGATAAAGGAGAAGCGGCCGGCCTCGAAACCGCGGCGGGTGGTCGCCAGCGCGTTTTCAGCCTTGGGGATCATGTTCGTGCGCAACGATTCCAGTTCGTGACGCGCATGCACCAGTTCCTGGTAACGCTCGAACAACGCTTGATGACGCTCGAAGCGCTCGGCGTCGCGACGGGCCTCCAGCGCGGCGAGTTCCGCATTGGCTTGAGCCACCGAGTACCCGGAGCGCGTGCGACTGCCCAGCGGCACCGACACCGACATCACCAGACCATGATCATTGAAAGCCTCCATGCGGCGCACACCCAGGCTGACGTCGATATCGGGCTTGGCACTGGCCTCGGCAATCCGGCTTCGGGCAGCGATAGTGTCGGCCTGCAAGCGTGCAGCCCGCAGTTCGGGCGTCATTGACAGACGGGCTGCCAACGCCTCGAACGGCTCCACTGTTGGCAAGAATTGGAGGTCGCCGACGACCTCACCAAAGTCGGGCATCAGCGCGCCCCAACTTGCTGCCAGCGTCATCTTGGCACTGGCGAGTTCGTGCTCCGCACTCTCGCGATCCAGCTCCGCTTCGGCAAGGGCAATCTCGGCGGCCTGGAGATCCGACTCGGGGTTGCGAGCGGCCGTGACCCAAGCGGCGACTTCGCGGCGGGTATGCTCAGCCTGCTGGATACGTTCTTCGGCGTACTCCAACCGCTGCTGCTTGGCGAGCACTTCGATGAAGCGCGTGGCGGTCAGGCTGGCCAAGTCGATTCGCACCGTATCGGCCCGGTGCTCCTGCTCCCTGACCTCGGCCCGGCCGAGCGTCTGGCGGGCCTCACGCTTGCCGCCGAGTTCGATGACCCGGCCAATGCGCAGTGTGGTTTCGGCCGAATCGACACCGCGCAAACTGCCCGTACCGGCGACGTTTTCAACCTCGCCACCAATGATGTAGGGCGGCGGCAATCCCTCGCGATCCGCACGAGCCTGCACGGCCTGGAGTTGAGCCCTTTCGGCGACGATGGATGGATGGGAGGCCAGCGCGCGCGCGACCGCCTCTTCCAGTCGCAAGGGGTCGGCAGCTTGGGCCACGGATGTGCCGCATATGCCGACGAGCCCCCACACCACTAAACGAAGCACCTTCATGAAAACCCTCGCGACAGTAGCAATAAGTGAACAAATGAATCCGCCTGACGGTGATGCCGTCTTGCTTGCGCAGAAACACCTAAAAACCGATCACCAATCGGTTTTTTGAGCAAAAAAACACCACAAGCAACCATGTGCGCCTACCTTGTCAGCACGGAAATGAGTGATTCGGTCAAGGAGTGCAGCCAGCCTGTCGACAGGCTGCAAAACGCCAGCACACAAAAACCGAGGAACGCCCCCAGGTACGACGCCGATTTGCGCTCAGGCGCCAGCAATGCCTCGACGCGCTCGGGAACGAAATCGGAGAAGAATGCCATCGTCAGCGGCCTGTGCTCCCTGGCATGGTTCCTGAATATCTTCTCCACCGCGACAATGGTTTCCGCCACCACCAGCGGACAGCCCACTGCATTTGCAGCGGCAAAGTCACAACGCTGCTCCAGAGCAAGCTCCAGATTACGCAGCAACCGGCGGCGAGTGCCGGGCAACTGGATGCTCGACAGCACGATGGCAATCAAGCGGTACAGGACATCGCGATGCGCGATGTGCGCCTGCTCGTGCGCCAGCACGACGCGCAACTGCATTGGATCAAGCCGCTGCATCAAGGAGGTCGAAACCAGAATATGACCACGCCCGATACCGCAGGCCAACGCCATGGGTTGATCGGCCTCAAGTACATGCAGTTTGTCCGGGTGTCCAGGGCGCCAGCTCAAGCGCAACATCACGGTCAAGGTCCGTCGAGCACGCCAAAGACTCAGCGCCGCCCGTGTCGCCAGCCAGACTGCATACGCCGCCAACAACGCCAGCGCTCCCCATAACAAGAGGCTTTGCCCACTGTCGCTCGGGTGCCATATGCACAAATGCAAGAGCGAGCCCGAGTGCTGGTAACAAGCCTCGGCCAGTCGATCCGAACCATGGAACACCGATGGCATGGCGACGGTCATGGCCGCATAAGCAATACCCGCCAGCGCAGGGGTCACCAGCATCCACCAGGCTATCCGCGCCCGTTGAGCGGGTGTCTTGCCGGACAGCAACCGGCGCAATGGACGCTCACAAACAGCGATCAGCAGGCTGAGCGTGATCGCCAGGACGAATCCGGCCAGCAGCGCAAATTGAAGTAGCTGCCCATGGCTCATCAATCAATTCTCATCCAGTTCGGCGCGACGCCGCGCAATCATTTCCTCCAGTCGCTTGAGCTGGTCGTCGTCCGCTCGCGCGGCGAGATCGGCGAAGGCTGACAGCACTGCATCCGGCTGAGGGCCTGCGACGCGACGCACCGTGGACTCCACCAATTTATGGATCAACTCCGGGCGAGACAGTTTGGCCGAGTATTCGTAGGCATGACTGATCTTCTCGCGTTGCAGGATGTGTTTGCGAAACAGGCGCTCCAACGCGGACTGCACGGTGTTCAACGCAATCGAGCGCGATCGCCCCACGCGCTCATAGACCGTCTTGGCGTCGGATGCACCGAAGCGCCAGATGTCTTCAAGCACAGCAATTTCCAAGTCGCCCAGTGGCGGCACATCGGGATTAGTCAACTTGTTGAACCCAAACTCTTAACTGGAGCATGAAGTATCTCGCACAAAAAACCGACCGTCAATCGGTTTCTTCGCAACCTAGCCCCCGTGGTGTCGAAGATGGCACCTCAGCCAGGCATCTGCGGTACGCGGTCAAGTGATGGAAGCCCCTCGCTGACGCCCGATTTGCCATGACGCGGCACCGCCTTGCAGGACTGCGGAAACCTGCCGCCCCAACTGCCGCTCGATCACTGGCCGCCACGGCACCAACGAGAAGCCCATGCCATCATCAAGCATCGCGTAGCGCCCGCTGGCGAGCATGACGGAGCGCCGATAGATGCCAGTCACGCGCTGACCGTCGGCCACGGGCCGGTGTTTCAGGCCGGTTTCGGTGGCGATGTCCTTGGCAGCCTGCGTCAGTTCCCGGTTGCGCAGTGTCCTCAGCAGATTGCGCGCCAGAATCACGCGCTGCCCCCGGCGCTCGGCCAGTCCCTGTTCGGCGAGGAAGTCAGCGCGTTGCTGGAGCGCCTGCCGCACGTCGCTGCCAAAGCCCAACTCGCCCAGGCCCTCGCCGCCGCCAATCAACTGCTGGTCCAGCCAGGTGGCGCCGATCACGCGGGCCTGGCGCTCGATGGACAGGTGCGATTTCATCTCCACGGCCACTCCGCCGCCCAGGCGTTGGGTGTCGTGCCGTCGGCCCTGCTCGGGCAGGTCGGTCGGGATTTGCCAGACACCTTCGCCCAGGCGTTCCACGATGCCGGCGCGGCGCAGGGCTTCCAGCCGGCGGACGTGGGCGGCCACCACCTCGGCGGGGTCGCGGCCGGGCACGGCCTGCGCCTTGGCGTGGGCCAGGTGCTGGTCGGTGTGGTACAGGCCATCGACGGCCAGCGCGGCGATGGTCTTGTCCGCCGCTCGCACGCCGGCCGCGCCTTTGACTTCCACCACCGCGCCCCTGGGGTACTGCTCCAGCTCCGTGCGGGGCGGCAGCGCGACGTAGTGCGCCTTGCCGTCGGTGCCATCGACGATCAGGTAGCCCTTGTCGTACAGCTCGTCGGCCAGGCCCTTGGCGGCGACGCGGCCGATAACCGGGCGCGCGCCTTCGTCCGGCTCGAACACCGCCAGCTCGCGCTGCCCGCCGCCCATTGCGCGCTGCATGGTGCGAATGATGTCGCCGCGCTCGCCCATCGCCCGCAGGGTGTCTTCGGCGTTGGGGTGAATGGCCCATACGCCGGGCTCGGGTTCGCGCACCAGCCCCATGCGCTGCAAGTGTTGCAGGCGGCCGATCAGCAGCAGGCGCTGGCGGCGCAGACGGGGCAGCGCTTCCAGTCGCTCGATGCGTATCCGGCCATTCACCGCTTCGCGCTGTAGGGTGCGATCCAGCCCGGTCCAGCGTTCCTGCTCCACCTCGCGGGCCATGCTCTGCTGGATCTCCAGTTCGGTGCGCGGGCCGAGCCATTCAGTGGCCAGCTCGGCGGCGCGGTGGCGCATTCCTTCGGCGATGTAGTCGCGGGCGATGATGAGGTCTTTGCCGGTATCGTCCTTGCCGCGCAGCACGATGTGGGTGTGCGGGTTGTCGGTGTTCCAGTGATCGACGGCGACCCAATCGAGTTGCGTGCCCAGGTCGGCTTCCATGCGCTGCATCAGGTGGCGGCTGTAGGTGCGCAGGTCGTCGAGCTGTTCGGCGTCTTCCGGCGAGACAATGATGCGGAACTGGTGCCGATCTTCGCGGCCGCGCTCCTCGAAAGTCGCCAGGTCGGCGTCGTCGGTCATCGGCCCGTAGGCGCGGCCCCGCCCACCCTGGCGGTCTACGCCTTCGCGTTCGATGTAGCGCAGATGGGTGGTGGTCGAGCGCGGCCCGGCCTTGGCGAGATTCACCAGCCGGGTCTTGATGGTGACGCGCCGCGCATTGGCGCCCAGCGACTGCCCGGCGAAGCGCGCGGCAACGTGCCCGCGCCCCAGCCGGGCACCGGGACGGTGGCCTGCCTTGCCGACCTTGGCGCCGGCCTTGCTGGCCTGCTTGAGCACGCGGTTGACGAACGACTGCGTGCGATCCTTGGACGCGCCGGGGCGGATGCGGAAGCGGTCGGCGTCGTCGCCGCTGCGCCGGCTCATGGGGTGGCCCCGGCGCAGTCCAGCGCGCCAGAGGGCGCGATGCACCCGGTTTCGCCAGTGCCTATACGGCCTTGGCGCTGTTCGCGGCACGGTGCCGCTCCCCGGCGCGTGCCGCGCCCCCCCCCTGTGCAGACTGGCTTTTCGCGCAACGCAGTGCCGCGACCTTTTATCTTGCCTTCCGCCTTTGCCCCTCGCTGTCGCTCCGGGCAGCGGCGGCCCGGCGGCGCTGCTGCACAAGCAGCCAGCGCGCCGGCGAACGCGGCAACGGCCGCAGGCCGGGCACGTTCGAGGCAAGACACCTGCACATGGGGAGACAGCGCGAAGTGCGGCGCTCGATACGCAGGATCGGCGCCCGCACTGCACGCGCAACGACGCGGTGACGGCCAGCAGGACGACACGCCGGATGGCACGCTGAAGCGCAGCGAATCGGCGGCCATCATGGGCGTGTCTCCAGCCGGACAGGATGTGCGACGCCGATCACGGCAGACGCGCTGATTGGGCCGAAATAACGGCTGTCGAAGGACGCGGGATTGGTCGCACTGAGCAGGAACAGTTCGCCAGAACGAAGTTGTCGGCATTGCTGCCAGGATGACAGCGGCCGGCCCCAGCGGTCAGCGGGCAGCACGGCGGCTGAAGGCACGCCGTCGATGCGGACGATGCCGCCAGCGATGCACACCTTCTGCGGCGCAACGGCGCCCACGCGCTTGAGCAGTGGCACGCGCACCGGCAGGTAGCCGCGCTGTGCAGCCAGCGCGGCAACATCTGGCGGCAGCGTGGTCAGCACGATGCTGCCCACGGACAACGGACGTGGCAGCAGGTCAGCGCGGTGGTCAAGGGGTTCCACGCGATACCACCCAACTGCCACGCTGTCGGACGGGTTGTAGATCAGGCGCGGCTGCGGCTGCGCGAGGAATGTCCAGGCCAGCGCAGCGAGGCCGCAGGCGGTCAGCCCCGCCAGCACGAGGTGAGCGCGGCGGCGCGAGCGAGGACGCGACGGGATACCGGCCGCGCCGCTCATGGCGGATGGGTGCGTCATGGCAGCGCCCTCCCGGCCAGCCAGGCGGCGTGCCGCTCGGCGGTGTATTCAGGCAGCGGCAAACGTGCCGCCAGACGGTTGCCCAGCGTGCGCCAGTACGCGGGCGACACGTCGATGGCGGCGATGCCCAGCGCCTCGATGGCGTCGATGCGTTCCAGTACGGCGCGCACTTGGTTTTCGCCTTCAGCGTGCAGCAGCAGGCGCGCGCCCGGCTGCACGCCGGGAATGCGCTGCATGGCGTCCAGTGGCGTGCAGGCTTGCATTACCATGAGCTGCCAGCGGATCGTGCCGTAGTCGTTGGCCTGCCAGCGGATGCGGCAGAACAGGGACGCCGGCAGGAACACCGCGCAGCGCCGCCAGCGGTCGAGCCGGAGCGTACGCGCCGGTTCGCCGAAGCGCAGGTAGAGCTTGAAGCGATGTTCGATGTAGGCCAGTGAAACGTGGGTCAGCGGCACGTTGCCGACCTGGCCAGCCAGCACCGAAAGCGAAGGCGGCGGCGAAGGCGGCGGCGCAGCCGCAGCCGCAGCCGCGTTCTCGGCGGGCGAAGCAGATGCGTTCATGGCAGGTTCTCCGGGAACTCCCGTTCCAGCAGGCCGCGCAGCAGTTCGGCCACCGTCACGCCTTGCGTGAAGGCCGACACCTTGATGCGCGCCCGCATCGCGGGCGTGATGTCGAGGGTCAGGCGCGCGGTGTAGAGGTCGCCCTTGTTGAGCGCGTCGGCATCGCCCTGGCGAATCCACGCCTCGGCGTGCGGATTCGCAGGCGGACGCACCCCAATGCCGACACGCTTGCTGCGAACCTTGCTCATGTCGGCCACCGCAGCAGTTCATCGACCAGTGCGGCGATCTCGCGCGCGGCGGCGCTGTCCGGCGCCGTCTCGCGTGCGAGTCGGCCAGCGGCCACGCTGTCGGCGAACACGATGCGTTGGCGCACCTCGGCGCGCAGTGCCGGCAACGGCTGTTCAGCAAGTGCCTGCCGGGCTTCACGCCCTATGATCGTGGTGCTGACGCGCCGATTGATGACGAAGGCCGCGCGCAGCGCAGGCCGGAAGACGTGCGCTTCGCGGATCAGCGCGACCATTTCGGCGCTGGCCCACAGGTCGTAGGGGCTGGGTTGTATCGGAATCAGCACGCGCTCGGCCGCCAGCAGCGCGGAGCGCGCCAGGGCGGCGATGCGCGGCGGGCCGTCGATGATGACGTGATCGGCCCGTCTGGCGAGTTCCGGCGCTTCCTGGTGCAGCGTTTCGCGGGCGAGCCCCACGGCGCTGAACAGCCGGGGCAAGCCTTGCTGGCTTCTGCGCTGCGTCCAGTCCAGCGATGAACCCTGCGGGTCGGCATCCAGCAGGATGATGTGCTGACCGCGCATCGCCAGTTCGCCGGCGATGTGGGTGGCGAGCGTGGTCTTGCCCACGCCGCCTTTCTGGTTGAGCAAGGCGACGATCATGACGCAGCCCTCCGTGGTGGAAAGCAACGCGATGAACGGCTTGAAAAACGCTTGTGCTGTCGGTGGTCGGTGGTTATCCACCGGCCCAATAACAAGGTTTTATCTTTCGTTAGTAAGGTATTTAAGTTAGATATAAAGTTAAGGGCCGAAAAAAAGCTTGTGGCCATTGAAGTTAGGGGCGATTTGCGCGCCTGATAGCACGATACGGGTGCGCCTGATAGCACGAGTCTTCGCGCGCCCGATAGCACGAGCCCATTCACAGCTTGTCCCGTTTCCATCCCCAGGCTTATCCCCGTGCCGTTTGCGGCACGGGCCGGAACGCGAGGATTTCCGGTGCGCCGGGCCATCGCTCGATGGACAGCTCGTAACCGGGCAGCGACTGCCGCGCCACCAGGACGCGCAGGTCGCGGGCAAAATCGCGCGGCTGCGCCAGGCTGCCGGACTTGCGATACAGGTAGGGAACGTCGAACTGCCAGCCGCCTTCCTGCTTCCCGCCGTGCTTGCGCACCAGCCGGTACAGCCAGCGTTCGATGCCACCGGTCAGGCGGAAATACGCCGGGTCGATGGTCAGTACCAGCGCCGCATCGAGCACACCCGCATAGAACCAGTCCGGCAGGATCAGTTCGATGCCCAGCGGTTTGCCGCTGGCATCGGCCAGTTCCTTCCACTCGTTGATCCAGGAAAAGCGATGCAACCGCCGCCCGGTGGTCTCGCGGATGGAGGTGGCCACGGTGGTCGATTGCAGCCGGTCGAACGCGGCTTTGAGGCGTTGGTAGTCGCGCAGCGACGTACCGCGCCCGATGAAGCGCAGGATCTCGTAAGGCGTAGCCTGCATCCTGCGCGAAGGCTGGATGCCCGCGTCGCGGGCTTCCACGATCTGGCTGGCGGCCCAGATCAGGATATCGGCGTCCCAAATGGTGGCGATGCCGTGTTCCTGGGTACCCTCCACGCGAATGCTGATGTTGCCGCTGCGGAAGTCGATCGGCGCCGTGCGCCGCGATTTCGCCAGCGAGAAGAATGGATAGGCCATCAGGTCCTGGGCGTCGCGCGGCGCCATGTCCTCGCCCGGCAGTGCGCGGAACAGATCGAGCTGCTCCCGCTGCTGCGCTGTCCGCTGCCGGAGCGGCAGCGATGGGCTGGACATGACGATGGCCACCGGCGCGCCGACGATCAGCGGCCATCACGGTAGTCGCCCGCGTGGCGTTCGGCGTACTCGGGATCGGACGTGGCCTCGTAACTGCGCGCATCGGCCCAGGCATCGAGGTCGGCCACCGCGTACATCACGCGGCGGCCGAACTTGCGGAACTTCGGGCCACCGCCGATCACGCGCTGTTTCTCCAGCGTGCGCGGCGACAGGCGCAGGTACTCGGCGGCCTCGTCGTTGGTCAGGTAGCGTTGGGGCTGCGCGGGCGTGGCAGCAGCAGCGGCGGCAGGCCGCAAGGGAGCGGGTCGCATAGGATGAGCCTCCATCGGTTGAAAACGTCCGGTCACACAACGCGACCGGATGGAGGCAGTCTCAAGAAACGCAGGGGGCTTGCTCAGGGACGTTTTGCTGCCAGAGCAGAACGTCCCTGTTCAGCGGGTGGAAGCTGTGCCAGGCGGCGATAGCCGTCACGCATCAGTGCATCACCCCGGCGCACCAGCCGCCGCACGCGGGCGCGCAGGGCGCTGTCGGCGTGCCAGTCATCGGCGACGGCATCGACACCAAACAGCCCTTCAGCCACTTCACGCAAGGACGCGCCCGCCAGGGTCGCGTCGAGCGCCTGCAAAGTGTGCAGTTCCAGCAAGGCCGTCAGGGGTGGTCGTGGCCGTACCGTGGCCGAAGGTGGTTCATCGCCAGCAGCGGTCAGCTTGTCCAATTCGGCCGTCAGCGCCTGATAACGCTCGCAGAGCGTGGTGCAAGCCCGGATGGCATAGGCGTAGGCCAGGCCATCCTTCAGACCGGGAGCGATCACCAGCCGCAAGCAGCAGCCTGGCCACCGTGTAATCAGAACCAAGCGCCTGCCATCGTGGATCAGATGCTTGCGGCCAGGAAGGCGCCAGAACTCGAAGGCGTCGGCATCTGGCGGTGGATCAGCGTCCGGATAGAGCTGAAGTACGGCGTCGTGGTCGGGAAACCAGGCCGGATGCGCCTCGCGCGCATCCAAGGCTGGATCTTCCAGCAAGCGCAGTCCCCAGCGCCCAGCCGCCTCTGGTCGGCGACGCCGGCGCAGCCAGTCGTGGCGGTAATCGGGGTGACGGCGCAGGTATTCCCACGCCAGCGCCGGACCATCCAGGTGTAGGACGTAGAGATAAGCAGCCGTCGGGTACCAGGACTCGGCGCTGCGATCAGTCATGACGCAACCTCCTTTAGCTTGAGGTACGTCGCCACGGCGAAAAATGCGTGCTAAGAAGCCATCATCGCAACATCATGGGTGAGGCAATAGACTGTCATATCAAGACCGATTAGCTCTGATGCGTTGCGAGTTTCGTCCGAATGCGACGGCGGTATGCCCCAAAATGGCGTGCCGCATTGGGCAGCCTGTCAAAAGCTGTGTCGGGCATCATGACTGTTTCGATCAGGCACGCACTGCTTCAGTGCAAGACTGCCGATTGAGACCCGTAGCGTCTTGAATCTGACTGAAAAAGACACAATGCGCAGCCGATGACTATGGTTGTTCAGTCGGTGATCGAACCGTTGTCCTCGGCCAGCCGCAGGTACTCCGACAGTAGCCGCGTCGGCTGGAAGTAGCGATCACGCATCACGGGCTGCCGATGCGGCCCGACGATGGACGCCAGATCGGAGAGTTTCACCGTTCCCAAGGTGGGCATCCCGATCCCCAGGTCGATCAGGCCGTGGGCCGTGTCACCGTCCGCTGGATCGAGCGAGGCCAGCAGCCAGGTGGCGTGTGCGTCCGGGGTGAATAGGCGCACGACGGGCAGCAGATCGGTGGCGTGGCCGGCAGCACGCGCCTCGCCGTTGGCGAGTAGCCGCGCGCGTTGCTCGTCAGTGATGAGCGGGTTCATGGTCACGCTTTCCCTCCGATGCACGGAACCACCGAATCGCATCTGCGCGTCTGAGTACAAGCTCAAAAACGCAAACTCATACATCCGCAGTCACGTAAAGATACGAAGGCGTATTGACGTAAGCCAGCAAAGACACGGATGCGGTTCTGTGGATTTGATACCCGTCGTAGATACGGATTTCCGTAAAGGCACTATTCCAGAGAGCATCGCCAAATGAACACTATAGATTGTAGCTCTATAGGGCGCAATGGGATGTCATCTTGGGTTTTGGGGAAACCACTGGATGACAGCGAAAAACTCATTTGCGGCAGCGTTGAAGACGGTCAGGAAAGCGCGTGGCTTGAGCCAGGAAGCGTTCTCCGACGTGTCGAGCCGCACCTACATGAGTTCGCTGGAGCGCAGCCTGAAAAGCCCGACCTTGAACAAGGTGGCCGAGCTGTGCGAGGTCATGGAGGTTCATCCGCTCACGCTGCTGACGTTGGCGTATGCCGGCGACAGCGAGCGCAAGGCTGACCAGCTACTGGAACAGGTAAAGCGGGAGCTGGAAGAAATTTCTACGGGGGGGGTAGCGTATGAGTGTTTCGCTCCGGGTAGTGGACAAGAAAAAGCTGAATTTAACACCTAGATACTCCCGCCAAATATCCAAGGTACGCCAGTGTCCATGATCTCCTGGCATTGATGTGGCGATCCGTTATCTCGAAGAATCGAGGTAGTCATTTTCAGAACAAATAACTGAGCCTTATCGCCATGCCACGCCTAAATGCCCTTGTTATTGGTAATGCTCTCTACGACTCCGGCGGCAATTTAAAGAACCCAACCAACGACGCCGAAGATATTGCCAAAGTTCTTACCGATGGCGGCTTTAATGTCTTAAAGCTGATTAATGCGACCTTC
This sequence comes from Halopseudomonas xiamenensis, assembly GCF_014219065.1. Lineage (GTDB taxonomy): Bacteria > Pseudomonadota > Gammaproteobacteria > Pseudomonadales > Pseudomonadaceae > Halopseudomonas > Halopseudomonas xiamenensis. The sequence goes on along the minus strand of NZ_JACLGO010000007.1, from coordinate 98,064 downwards.
AAGGAGATGAAAAAGGCGATCAAATCCTTCGAGAAATCTGCCAATGATGGTGGGGCCGTTTCAGTTTTCTTCTTCGCTGGCCACGGAGTCGAGGTAGATGGCGTTAATTATCTGATCGCCAAGGATACCGAAGCCGAAGACAAAACGGATATCGAAACTGGGGCGCTGTCCTTAGATGAAGTAATAAAGCGTATGGAGCCGAAAGATGGCGCCACACGTACCAACATTATCATTCTTGACGCTTGCCGGGATAATCCGTTTGAGCGTAAATGGCGCGGAAAACCTCGCAGCTTGGCGCCGGTCTATGCCCCTCGTGGAACACTCATAGCTTTCGCTACGTCTCCGGGCCAGTTTGCCAGTGATGGCGCTCGCCGTAACGGTCTTTACACAGAGGCACTTCTGAAGCACATTGAGGAGCCAGACCTCCCAGTAGAGGCAATGTTTAAACGTGTGCGGAATACACTGGGAGCCGCTACGAAACAAAAGCAGATTTCCTGGGAACATACATCACTAGCAGGCGAATTCTACTTTCACCTTAGCGCAGCAGCCAGCATAGAAAACTACAGTGTGGCTGCAATCAAAGACAAAACCTTTGTCATTGATGAGAGCAAGCTGTCACACCGAACAATCCAGGCCCTGAAAAGTCATAACTGGTATACCCAAAATCCTGCGTTGGATGCACTAACATCGGAAAAACTTAATGGAGCCAGTGCAGATAGCCTTTTCGTGCTTGGACGCAACATTTTGCAGGCGGCGAATGGCTCCGCAAATTCCGCTATAGACTGGATTCAGAAATTCCACAAGCACACCAATGGCATGAGGCCGGAGAAGCGGAAAGCTATTCTTGATGGAATTCTTTTTGAGATTTTCTTCGACTCAAAAGGTGAGTTTCGTAAACAGCCTAAGATCAACTTCTTTAATGAAGTCTTCGAGCTGGAGCAGTATCCAGATTTCAAAGATAGCTTCGACTTTATTGCTGGAGCGCTAGCCAACCAATCAAACCGTATGTTTGCTATCCCAGGAAAAGGGCAAGCCGTGACCGCAGACGTACAGATTGGGGATAACAAAATAATTGAAGGCGTTTGCATCAGCGGCAAAAACTATCTTGATGACGAAGATGACCCATTTGATGATGGTGATGACAAGAAGGTTCGCTATCAAACTCTTGAGCGCGAGCAATTTGAGGATGAGCTTTCTCAGCAAATGTTAGTGCCGAAACGACTGCTGAAGGTGGTTTACAACACACCAATCAAGTCTGGAGGCAAGGTCAAGCTGCCATATGGAGCTGAAGTATCTCGGCCAAGCTGAAAGTGGGAAGCGCCCCGCCGCGACTGGCGGGGCGCTGTGGGCGGCGTCAAGCCGCTTGTGGCTTGCTGCGCGACCAGATCAGGTCGTGCGTGCCGTCCTCGTTCTCGATCAGCCGGGCATAGACCGTTGCCGGGAACGAAGGATCGTCGAGGGTCACGGACAGGTAGTCCCGCCCGGCCTCGCTGGTCTTCTTCCACGCCGCGCCGATGTCGTGGCCGGCCGCCTGGAGGCGGAAGTCGGGGGCGTTCTCGCTGCTGCCCTTGTCGTTGGGAAGCAGCTTGACCTTGACGTTGAGCGTCAGGGTGCGAAGCGAGCCGGTGAAGCCGTCTTTCTCTGCGGTGAAGGTGCCGATGTTGGCCATGATGTTTGCTCCTTTCGGTTGAACAAGGTTCGCGCCCATCGCGTCCTTGTTGTGATCCGGCCGGCGGGGGACGGGCTGGCTGCACCGCCTGCGGTCGAAACGCAGTGGAGAACCGGGAGGCGAAAAGAATTTGCTGCGCGAGGAAGCCGCGCAGCGGCGGGGAAATTGTTTTCGCTGGACGGTTGCAGCCATAAGCCCGAGGCGCAGCCGCGCCACCGCCAGGATTCACAACAAACCAAGGACGCCTTGGGCCGAACCGCTCCGAAAGGCGCTATGGCCGGCTCGGCATCCCCGCACGAAGGCTGCTCCGGCTCGCCCCCTGACACGGGCCAGGTCAACCACCCGACGACTGGCGGGAACGCCCCAGCCGTACCTTGCGGTGCAGGTCTTGAGGCGTGGTGTGGAAGCTCCATAGCGATGCCGGGCGAGTTGTCCGTGAACCGTCCTTCGTGACGTGATGGGCAAGAACCGCCAGCGTTGAGGACGGCACGCTTCTGCACAACCTGCCGCAGCAAACCGGGGCGTAGCTCCGCGTCCCGCCCTGGTGGTGGGGCGTCGGTTGGGCCGATCCGGCGTAGCCGGTTCGGCTGCATCGAGGGGCACCAAGCATCGCGCGGCGTGGATAGCCCGAGGGCTTTCCCCTGGAGGCAAGCGGAGCGCGCAGCGCCGCAGGCGCGAAGGCGTGAGGGATTGAAGCCGAATGGCCGTGACAGCGAAGTCGGCACGGGGCGCAGCCCGAAAGCCCGGCGGCGCTATGTGCCGACACGCCTTGTTTTGGAAATGCGCCCCTGCCGCAACAGGTCACTACATGAAGAAACTGCCCTGATCCGAATAACCATTCGGCTCAATCGTCAGATCTGCCAGCCGTGACTGCATGACACGCTTGCAGCGGAAGTTCTCGCCACCGTCCTGAATCCACGCACCCAAGCGCCGCTCCAACCAGCAGTGCGCTACCGCGTCCCCATCAGTCAAGCCGCAATACCACTCTGGTTGAACATCAACTTTTCGGGGATTGAGAATGACGCTGATGGAAAGCTCGTCGCCACTGATAGCGTCCACACTGGCAATCGCAGCCATCTCACCATCGACCATGAAGCGGTAGGAGCTGCGTTCGCACTCATGGCTTTCCGGCGCACCGCCAGGCCACCAGTTCTCACCTGGCGAAAGCCCAAACAGGCGCTGTTCAAGACCTGCATTGATCGCAGCCACGAGCAGATTGCGCCATGCGTGCCAACGCACACTGCGCCCTTTCCTGAGCGGAAAGTTCCTGAAAGGGGAATAGGAGTGCTCAAACTCTGGCAGCACCCGCAGATCATCAGGCACCGGGGCATAACCTAGCTGGCGCAGGCGCTGCACCAACTTAGCATTGCTGGGCTTTTGAGCTTCGGCGGTTGCACGTCCCTCAAGCGCAGCTCGCAGCGCCGCATGGGTCTTGAAGCCCAAAGCTGCCGCAACACCTTCACTCAGATGGGAAGAAGAAACACCGCGAACATGCCGTTGGGCACTCTGTTTGAGGGTGCGTACAGCGGACTTGGAAACAAAAAACGTAGATGCAGACATGCCAGATTCCTCTATGCAAGGTCGATGTCTGCCGATTACGCATCAACCGGGAATAGGCACGGTCAACGAAGAAAGCTAGGAGGAAACGTCGTTTAACCCGGCAGCAGGTTCAGCGTGACGCGGCTGTCTGCTCATGATAAGGCATACCTACTGTCACACAAAGAAGATAAATCGGGCAAGCCCTTGGGCTGACAGTCCTGTGGGCAGTCGCTGAGTTCTGAGCCGTTCCCGCACAAGGCCACTTGTGCGTCGCCACGCCGCCGCCTGACCGAAGGCGGCGGCGTGGCGGTTTTGCTTTTGGCCGTTGAAACCGGGCGCGGCGGGCACCGCCGTGCCCGGTTTTTGCCACCACGGCAAAAGGCCCCGGCGCGGTCTGCGCCGGAGCCATGCTTCGCGTGGCTACCTCATGCCGCCAGCGTTTCCGCTTCCTCCGCTTCGGCCTCTGCGTCGGTTTCCTGCTCGCTCGCCTGCACGGCCTCGTTCTCGGCCTTGAACACGGCGGGCATCCAGCCGGTGCCATCGGCCAGCCGCTCGGCCTCGCTGGCAATGTCGGCCTTCTTGAGCTTGGCCAGCCGGGTGACGTGCGACGGCGCGAACTGCTGCACGGCGTCCAGAATCGCGGCCTTGGGGATGTGGTTGAAGTAGCCTTCGGCGCTCGGCTGCCACCATGCGGCCATGTCCAGCCCGACCGCTCGCGCCAGTTCCGCGCCGGGCTGGTGCGGCGTGGCGCGGGGCGTTACCACGTCCACGCTGGCGGCCACGCACGAGGCCAGCAGCCGCACAAGCTCGCCTTGCTCCATCGCCAGCAGCGCGGCGAACAGTTCGGCGCTGTCCTGCGGCAGCCGTTCGCCCCATGCCTGTTGCAGTTCGCGCAGGGCAACGGCAGCGGACGACTCCGGCCAGTCCGGGGCCATGCCTTCCAGCCGGTCTTGCACTTTCAGGCTCACGCCCAGCGGCAGGTCGTGGCCGTAGCGGCTGTCCTGCAAGACGCTCTGCACCATGCCATGCACCAGCGCGGCCAGCGCCACCTGCGGATGCCGGGCGACTTCGATTTGCAGCGCGGCGGTGCGGTGCGCGCTCAGGCGTTGCGCCAGCCGGTCGGACAGGTTGGCGGTTTGGGGCGGCTCGGCGTCCTCGCCTTCGTCGTCGTGTGCGCCTTCCGCGCCGGTGAAGCCTTGGCGCAGCTTTTCCAGCGTGCGCAGTGCCTTGGCCTCGGCCTCGCGCAGCAGGCCGCGATGAATCACGGCCTCGCCGTCGCGGTCGATGGTGACGATGGCACCGGCTACCGCGAGCACGTCCGGGGCGTAGCGCAGCAAGCCGGCCTGCACGGTGTCCAGTTCGTCCGCCAGCCGTTCGCGCTGTTCGTGCAGGGCTTCGGCCTTGTCCTCGTCCTCGGCCTCGTAGGCGTCTTCCAGCGCGGCGTCGGCCTTGTCGATGCGTGCTTGCAGCGAGGCGATGCGCTTGGCCTCGCGGGCGTTCGGTTCGCGCCGCTGGCGCGGGGCGTTCTGGAACACCTGCCGGTCGGCGTGGCTCAGGTGCGGCACGGCCTCCACCCATGCCCAGCCTTCGGCGCGCACGTCTCCGGCCTGCGCGTCCAGCTTGTCGCGCACCAGCCGTTCCAGTAGCGCGGCGTCGTTCAGGTAAATGCCGCTGTCGTCCTCGGCGAACAGGTCACGGCGGGTGCTGCCGCCTGCCGCCGTGTAGGCGTCCAGCCCGACGAAGCAGGCCAGCGGGTGCTGTGCGTCGATTTCGCGTTCGGTCAGGTGCTCGCGCAGCGCGGACGGGCTGCGCTGCCACTGCGGCGCGCCGTAGAACGCGGCTTCCTGCGCGGCGTGGTCGTCGGTGATGGCAAGGGCCATCAACTGTTCCAGCGTGACGGCACCGGCGCGGTAGTCGGTCATCAGGCGCGGCGAGACGTTGGCGAGTTTCAGGCGGCGCTGCACCACCAGCGGGGTGACGCTGAAATCGGCGGCAATGTCCTCGATGGGGCGGCCTTCGGCGACCAGCGCGGCGAACGCCTCGAACTGGTCGGCGGGGTGCATGGCCTCGCGCTGCACGTTCTCGGTGAGGCTCGCGGTGCGGGCGCTGCCGTCCGCCACCAACAGGCACGGCACGTTCCAATCCTTGGCGATGCGCTTCTTCTTCGCCAGCAGCTTCAAGGCGGCCAGCCTGCGACCTCCGGCGACGACTTCGTAATGCTCGCCATCGGCGGCGAGGATGACGACGAGGTTTTGCAGCAGGCCGACGCGCGCGACGCTGGCGGCCAGTTCCGGGATGGACATGCGCGGGGCCTTGCGCGCGTTGCGCTTGGACTGGCGCGGCAGCAACTGCGACAGCGGGACCAGAATCAGGTTCTTGGCCGGCTCGGCCACTTCCAGCGCGCTGGCGGTGTGGATGGCAAGGGTTTCGGGTTGGGTAATCGCGTTCATGGTGTTACTCCTGACAAAAGGGTTTGCTGTTGAAACCGCACACCGGATTCCTAGATTCGGAGCCCGCCTTTCGGCTTTCCGGTGGGGTCGGCGCGGAGACCTGGGCCGGCCTCGTTGCCACCGTCTTTCCTGAGTTCATCGCCCGCGACGACAGGGAGTCCGTGAACGGGGGCGGTCAAGGAAACGAGCGCCGGGTTGGTGCGGCCCGCAGCGCAGCGAGGACACGGCCCGGCGCGCCTTGACGGCACACGGGCGCGGGCTACAGTCGCGGACAAGGTGATGAGCGAGGGAAGACGGCGGTGGTTGGCAACGGCCGCAGATGGCGCCGCCCCCACGCAAGCGAAGCGCGCAGCGCCGCAGGCGCGAAGGCCGATCAGGTGCAACCTGTTCGGCGGCTGTCAGGGGCGCCAAGCAACGCGCGGCGGGGATCGGCTGCAAGCCGTTCCCCTGGAGTGCAAGCGCAGCGCGCAGGCCCGCAGGGCCGAAGGACTCAACACCAGGCGCAGCAGAAAAAAGTGCGCCGCCCCGCAGGGCGACGCACCGGATGTTGGCCGTGCGATCAGCTCACCGCCGGCGACACCATCGCCTGCAACTGTTCGATCACGCCGGGTTCGACGAACACGCACGGCTGCTCGGCCGCAATCGGCACGTTGAACAGCTCGGCGAACACCTTGCGCTTCAGATGCGCCAGCCGGCCCGTCCGGTAAGCCTGCTCCGGCTTCACGCGACCGCCGCCCGCCGGCGAGCCGCTGCGCTCGGGGTCGCATTCGACCAGGGCGACAAAGCCGTCATCGGACAGCTTCTGGTGTTCGGCGCACAGGCCCCAGCCCGTCGTCGTGTAGCGCTCCATGCTCGCGCGCAGGCGCTTGTCGAGCAGGATGCTGCCGGTGTCGTAAGCGGTGCCGCAGACCAGGCAGACGTGGCGTTCCAGCGAAACATGCGATTTGTCGTTCATGATGACGATCTCCGGTTACTCGGGCGGAATTGCCCGGAACCGTCGCCAGCACGGCGCAGCGCAAGCAGTCAGGGGTCCCAGACGGCCGCCAGGACACCAGCGCGCAAGGCGCGCGCAGCCCTTGACGGCGAGAACGCCGTGATACGGTGAAGGGAACAGCAAGACCGCCTCCCCACCTCCAACGAAGGCACGGACGCAAGCGCAGCGCGCAGGCCCGCAGGGCCGGAGAGTTCGACACAAGGCGCAGCAAAAAGGGGGCCGAGGCCCCCCCTTGGTTAAAGCAGCCCCCGTTCGGCGAAGGACTCTGTGGACTCACCGCCGACGACGATGTGATCCAACGTGCGCACGTCCACCAGCGCAAGCGCATCTCTGAGCCGCTGGGTTATCTGCCTGTCAGCCTGGCTCGGCTCGGGATTCCCGCTGGGGTGGTTATGCGAGAAGATCACCGCCGCCGCGTTGAGTCGCAGCGCTTCCTTGACCACCTCGCGCGGATACACCGACGCACTGTCGATGGTGCCCCGGAACATCTCGATGTATTCGATCAGGCAGTGCTGCGAATCGAGGAACAGCACCGCGAAGACTTCGTGCTCGAAGCCAGCCAGCTTGGTGCGCAGATACTCCTTGACGATGGTTGGTGAGGTGAAGGACATGCCCCGCTGCATTTTCTGGTCGATGGCATGGCGCGCGGCATCAAGAATCTGATCCACCGACGCCGGCAGGTAGCGCCCCTGCGCGTCACGCACCAGCAGAGAGGAATCGAACGAGGAAAAGGACAGTTGCGTCATGATCGTGCTCCGGTTGCTCGGGCGGAATTGCCCGGAACCGGCGCCAGCACGGCGCAGCGCAAGCCGTCACAGGGTCGAAGACGGCCACGGCCGCCAGCGTGCAAGGCACGCGCAGCCCTTGACGGCGAGAACGCCGTGATACGGTGAAGGGAACAGCAAGACCGCCCACACCCCGCCCACTGCACACACCCGCCTGTCGGCAAGCGGAGCGCGCAGGCCCTCAAGGGCCGGAGGCGCCAGGGATCAAAGCCGGATGGCCGCGATTCGGCACGAAGCGCGGGGCACAGCCCGCGAGCCCGACGGCGGAACGCCGGGATGCACGGATGCTACGGTTAGGATTTCTCGTCAGGCTGTCGCTGCTCAATCTGCAACTTCGCCCGCTGGGTCGCCTGCTGCAACGTTCCACCAGCACCACACGCGGCGGCAAGGTGGTCAGGCACTCGGCAACGTGGATGCCCGACGATGACGCTTCTTCCGGCTCACGCTCTAGTTATTGAGCCAGCGCAACTCAGAGATACATGACGGCCACGCTAGATTCCCAGCTTCTGGAAAAAAATCTGGCTGCGCATCTTCGCGTCTTTCAGCACTTTGTCCCAGCTTATGACCTCAACATAGAGATTGATGTTGCCCATCCACTGGAACCAGCCGAGCCGGTCGGGCATGGGCGTAAAGTTTTTTTCGCGTTCAAGCCAGGTTTCTACTTTAGCCGTCAGATCGCACACAACGTAGCCGTAGAACGGCGTGTTCTCGGCAACAAGAATCTTTCGGCCTTCGGGTGTCTTGTACTTGCCGTCCCGGATATCGTTCACGTAGCGCACTATCTGCTGGATCGGGTCCTCTCGGGAAGACGGATTCACGAAGTCGTCACGCTGCGGCTTCTTGAACTCGAAGATCGTAATCGGGTTGCTCGCTTCGTTATCACCTCGGAACAGAACCCGCTTGTTGTAGACCAACAGGTCCGGGCGATCAGTATTCCCACCGTTGAGTGGAAGGTCGGAGGAAACGTAGGTAGTGAAATTCAGGCGTTCGTCTACGATCCAGAGATTGTGATCGTGAAAGGACGTGATATCGGTATCGCCCTTGCGTGGAAAGATGATGTCGTGAACAACTCCTTCGGAGGAATACGTTCCAGATTCATCTATTTCAAGACTCTTGCCGAAGATGTCTAGGATTTTTCGGCGTAATGCGATGTAGTGAATCAGATCATTCTTGCTGGTGCCGGAGATTTTATTGACGATCTCGATCACGCTATCCTGCACATCCTCGAAATTCGTCTCAGCCATTAGCTTCGCCACATCGCGCTTGATGGCAATCTCTTGTGCAAATTTCTCCTTTTGCAACCGTGTTTCGATCTCTTCATTGCTTGGGTTATAGGGCATCCCGTTCAGGTCGATCCTTTCCAGAATGGCCTTGTGCCACGGAGCTTCTTCATCGACATAGGACTGCACACGCTCTTTCTTCTTTTCCTGCCGGAACGTAATATCTGCGCCCATCGCCTCACGGGCGATAGAGGCAGCGTCCTGCTCGATCTGGGTTTGCCCAATCCCGAGAATCAGGTCGCTCTCCATTTGAAACTCGAACCCACCACGCTCCAGCGAAACATTGCGGTCCAGATAAGGCCCGAAAACGTAAGCTTTGATGATGTAATTACGTGCGCTGTCAATCTCTCCGTCTCGGTCTTTCTCGAAGAATTCGTCCACAAACTCTGGGATATATTTGTGGATCGCGGCCCCTGAGACTTCCCGCTTGTGCGCGACAAGGCTGATTCGGCTTTTCTGGTTGCGAGGGGAGTAGAGTTTGAACACACGAACCAGAAATTCCTCCTCCGTATCGGAAGCCTTGATCGTGAAGGTTTTGCGATCAACGCCGATCTCCCGGATAACGGCAGACAATTCGTTGCTCACAAAGTCATTCAAGCGGATCGCACCGCTTCCGTCCTGCTCTGAAAGAACAATGTCCGGGCAAACGTAATCTTGCGTGATGAAATACGGCAGCAGCCGCTCCGCGAGGCTGCGGGCGATGGTCGAAAGCTTCTTGTCGAAGGAGCGCCCCGCCTTCAGAGGCGCCAGAGTGACCACTGTGCCAGTGTCCTGCTTGTCGCTTGGTGCGACCTTCTCGTGCACGATAATCTCGTGCTCCTTGCCCATTGAAAAGCTGCGGGCTTTGAAGGCAATGCCATCGTGGTAGTCACTCTTGACATGCAGGTCTTCGAAATACTTGAGTCCAGTGAATCGGCCGAATCCTTTGCCGCCTTCGGCGATCTTGAGGTCGGTGTAGAGCGTGTCGAAGGAGTTACGGTTCGCGTCAGTAAAGCCGATGCCGTTATCCTCAATATCGAAGCCCGTAACCTCGGGCAAGCTTCCATCCTGTTCGATCTGGGCACTCCGCTGCGCGCGGACCTGAACTTTCCCGTCTTTGCGGCCAGCTTCGTCAATCGCCTGAATCGCATTAACGATCATCTCGACGACGGGCGTATAAACGGTCGTGTTCGCCCGAATATTCTCGACGGCACGTTTGATGTTGACATTGCTCATGCGGATGCCACCTCCGCGGGTTTCTTGCGGCGTTTGCGTACTGCCGTCACCCAGTTTTCTAGTGCTTCGATGTCGGCCTTGAGTTCCGCCGTACCGGGTATCGGCGCACGGGCCGCCGCAGCTTGATCATGGCCAGGCAGCCATTTCGAGCATTTTGTCATGGCCGTCTCAACAGTTTTGCAGTCTTCGGGAGTGATGTCGGCGATCTGGGCAACTTGTTGTGTCTGAACACTCGGTCTGTAGCGCTCGACCACTCCGCCCAAAAGTACCTCTTCGAGGGCGCGCTCCCACGCTTCCCGCAGCAAACCGTAAAGATACTTGGCGTCTTTCTCGTAGGCGTCCTGATGACCTTCGCGAGAAAGTTTGTCGGCTATTTGCCAGCCGTTTTTCAGGTAGCCGATTTTTTTCTTCACCGGCAGCGCAACCCAGGGAAGCTCCTCGGTGCATACACCTGCACCCTTGGACAGGAACCGGACGTGCTGGTCAAACTGATCGACACCCAACTCCTCGGCGAATTGCTTGAGGAGAAGCAGGAAGACGACATCGTGGGTAAAGACGATAACCTGTCGGGTGTTGGCCTCCAACACCAAGCGCCGCGCCACACCTTGGCGCCACTGGTAGTCAAGCGAAGAAACGGGATCATCGAACACGATGCCTGAGGGGTCATCGGCGGTGCTGAGTTCCGCAAAGAACGCAGCAATGGAGAGACAGCGCTGCTCGCCCTCGCTTACAACTTTGGGCAAATCAACGCCAGGCGCACGCGTAAGAGCAAGCTTGTGATAGAAGACGCCGTCCGCACCGCCAAGTTCTTTTAACTCGACCTCGACGTGACCGAAAGACAGATTGACCAGTTCGTCTTTGAAACTCCGCTTGAGCTTCTGGGATACGACGGTTTTCGTGACGGCAGTGCTCTTCTGCGTAATCGTCTGTGTCTTGGTTTCGTCGATGCACAGTCCGTAAGCGGCGTATTTCTTCCGACGCTCGATATCATCAAGAACAGTCTGCTGATGTGTCGCCAGAATCTTACGAGCGCGCAGTTCCTGCACCTCGGCTGTCATGCGCTTGCGGGTTTCATCGGTGGGGCTGGTGCGCAGCGTCTTGATCCGAGCCTCGATTTCCTGAGCCAACATCTCGGCGTCACGAGAGGCCGACACGAGGGCGGGACACTCGGGGGAGAGGTCCTTGTCTTCGCCGAGGGCTGCGGCGACAGTCTTGCGGCGATTCTCGTTGACTGAAAGCGCTGCGGCTATGGTGTCCGCAACAGCCTCATGCTCGATGCGGATTTCCTTGAGCGCCTCGTCAACAGCTTCGGTTGTTGTCCTGAGATCGGTGAAGCCCTTTCGCAAACGCGCGAATTTCTCCCTAATCTGCCGGAGTTCACGTTCGGTCGTCGAAGCCACGAACGCTTCAAACTGCTTGAGCCTATGGGACGCTGCGTGATCGAGGTCCTGCTGGCACAGGACGCAATGAGCGCGGTCTTCTACGACCGGATATGCCTTGCCTGGATAGGCCAACTCCTGCGAGAACTGACGCGCCGCTTCCCAAAGCGCGATCCAGGGATCAGTGCCGGTTCCAGGCAGCATCCTTTCGGGAAACGTTGCCTCCCGCAGCCGTTTTGCTTCCTCGCTCTTGCGGCGGCCTTCTGTCCGTGCATCGAACACGGCAGCCACGGCCTCCACCGAAAGCGCCGCTTCCACCTCCTTGAGGTGCCGGGCCAGTGTCTGAACCCGACCCGCGCGTAGGGTCAGTTGCCGGATCAGCTTCTCGGGATCATTGGCCTGCAAGTCGAGCAGCGACTTCTCCAGAAGCGCAAGCCGAGTCTCGTCCTCCGGGGAGAGACGCGCGAGTGCCTCTACGGCATCCGGCTTGGTAAGGGAGCTGATGTTCGTTAGAAACTTCGCAACTGCTGTACCTTCGGGAACCTGCGCCTGAACAGCGACGAGAGCGTTTGACGCAAGCGCGCGCTGTTCGCTTTCGAGTTCTGCGCGAACGGCCTTACACGCCTTCACGAGCTTGTCGAACAGGTCCAAGCCGAAGGGCCGGAAGGCAACATCGGTTTTTTCGGTCAGGTAGACGGCAGCGCATTGCGTGTCGAATACGCTCACGCGCGAAACAAACTCATCCTCGCCGGCCCCGGTCCATTCCCGTGGTTCAGGTTCGGTCCCGATCTTGTACTTAATCGCAACCACCGGGGCGAGTGGTGCTGTGCCGGAGACGACATTGCCCAGGATTTGCTCCTGCCCGCGCGCCCGGCAAGCGCCCTTGAGGATTCGGATATAGCCCGTCTTGCCTGCGCCGTTATCACCATAAACCACGGTGAGACCAGGTGCGAAGTTGAGCGTCTGGTTCTCGGCCAGCGCATTCACGCCGCGATGATGGAAGATTGATACCAGAGAAACAGGGGCAGCACCTGCTGTTGTGTCGGGTACATGTTCCGTGTCGAGGGGAGCGGTTTCCTGCTGATCAGCGAGGCCATGCGCGCTTTTGCAAACTTCGGTGAGTGCGCGGATGTCATCGTCGGAGAGTTCGCCATTGAGTACGAGCCGACGTAGCGCGTCGCGTTGCCACGCTGGGCGGCCTTGAGACCATTCAAGTATTTCTTGCAGGACCGTCATACTCCCCCCCGCTGCACCGCATCCTTTATATCGGCATAGCCAATTTCATTGTTCGCTTCACTGTGTGTCGTCCTCAATGCGCCGAAGAACCGTACCCTCGGGCTGATCCAGAAAGCGCCGGATGGCCAAGCGCACAACGTACTGGAGCGGCAACGGCGGACGTTGCGCCTCAGCCAGCTTGCGCAAAGCCTCGTAGTCCTCGACATCAAGGGAGACTGTGAAGCGCTTGATCGGTTGCAATTGAGGCATAAACGGCGGATCAACCAATATGGAACTCGATCACCAGCTTACACCGAAATGCACCAAAACGCACCGAAGTGTAAGGGCGCACGCATTGGTGGCACACGGGTGCGGGCGACAATTGCAGACAAGATGATGAGCTAGGGATGGCAGCGGTTGTGGCCTCGATAGATGGCTCCGCTCCCACGCAAGCAAAGCGCGTAAGCCCTCAAGGGCCGGAGGCATCAGGGATCGGGATCAAAGCCGGATGGCCGCGGATTCGGCACGAAGCGCGAGGCGCAGCCCGCGAGCCCGACGGCGGTACGCCGGGATGCGCCCGCTATCATTGACCGGTCTCAGGATGAATCCCGCTGCGAGACTCCAGTATGAGCCGCGTGCGCTCAAGCTCTTGTTGCAGCAATTCGGCATCCGGCAGCACGGTTCGATAGTTGGCCGCCATGACCTTGGTAGGCAACCCCTCCAAGGCGTACCGCGCCAACGCGTGGCCCTTGTCGGCGCAGAGGATGAGGCCCACGGGCGGATTCTCGTCGGAATACGCCCAGTGCTCCTTGGCATAGTTGCAGTACATGTGCATCTGGCCCACGTCCGCGTGGGTCAGGCTGCCCAGCTTCAAGTCGATGATGACCAGGCAGCGCAGCTTGCGATGGAAGAACAGCAGGTCCACCCGATACCATGTCTGGTCGATGCGCAACCGGCGCTGCCGTCCCACGAAGGTGAACCCTTCGCCCAGCTCCAGCAGAAAGTATTCCAGTCGCCGGATCAAGGCTTGCTCAAGATCGGACTCCGAATACTCGTCCTTGAGGTCCAAAAACTCCAGCACATAGGGGTCTTTGATCGCGTCGTCGGGCGTGACGGCATCCGCCGGCTTGGGCACCGCACCTTTCGCCAGCATCGCTGCCTTGTCCTTGGACAGCGCCGTGCGCTCGTAGAACTGGCTGCCGATCTGCCGGTCAAGCTGGCGCACGCTCCAGCCCCCGCGTAGGGCTTCGGCCTCATAGAACTGACGGGCATGGTCGTCCTTGACCGACAGCAGCCGGACGTAAGCCGACCACGGCAGCGGGAACACCTGCGCCAGTTCGGAGAGAGCTAATTTCCGAGACACTGCCTCGGATTTCACCGCAGCCAGCTCGTTGCCAGATTTCCGAGACAGTGTCTCGGAAATTGCAGACCAGGGGTACGCGAGGAAGAACCGACGCATGTTCTCCAGATTGTCCGCACTGAACCCACGCCCGAAGCGCGTGGTCAGGTCAGCGGACAGCCGGGCAATCAACTGTTCGCCGTAGCCCGCGCGCCGCTTGCCCTGCTGTTCGGCCTCCACGATGCGGCGGCCGATTTCCCAGTAGCTGGCCGTCATCAGCGCATTGACGCTGCGGACCGCCGACTGGCGCGCAGCATCGAGCAATTCGACGATGCCGCCGTGGATGCCGGCATAGCCGGCCGGCAAGGCGGCGGGGCTTTTCCCCGCCGCCGGAGGCGTCTTCTTGCTCATGCCGCTGCCTCCTCGGCACGCCGCGCCCCGGTGATGGTCTTTCGACGGTTCGCCACCAGTTCGGCCGCCTGGCGCACCGGATCATCCTCGGTGTGGACGTAGCGCATGAACATCGCCACGGTCTTGTGCGCAGTGAGCGCCATGCCGACCTTGACCGGAATGCCGGAGTTGGCAATGTCAGTGGCCGAGCGATGGCGAATGCCGTGCGTCCCCACATGCGTCGCACCTGCCGCCTTGAGGACGCGGCTCCAGCCGTTGTAATACTCGCCCGTGGTCAGGTGCTGCCCTGGACGGCTCGGCGATGGCAGGACGTGCGGGCAGTCTTCCAGCCGTGGGGCCGTCGAGAGAAGTCGGTAGGCTTCCTCGCTGATGGGCTTCGACATGCAGCCGGTCTTGCTGTCGGGCCAGACCACCCGCCGGCTCTCCAGATCGACCCAATCCCATTGCAGGCCGACGATTTCGGAGCGGCGGCCGGCAAACTCGAACTGCAAGCGGATCGCTAGGGGAATGACGTAGTTCTCCAGCCCCTCCGCCTCCAGCTTGTCGAGTTGGCGGAAGATTCGCCCCATGTCCTCGTCGCTGATGAGGTGGGTGGCTTTGCCGTTGGGATACATCGGGACATGGCGGCATGGATTCGTGCCGTCGGAACGGTAGCCCCACACTTCGGCCAGGTTGAACATCCGACGCATGACGCCGAACGTGCGGTTCGCGTCGGCTGGCTTGTGCGCCATCTTCTTCATCATCCCGGCGATGTCCGGGCGCTTCACGTCCCGGACTTTCAGGCGGCCGATCATCGGGATGATGTTGCGGTCGATGACGCTCTGGTAGCCTTTCTGTGTGCTGGGCTTGTTGCGCTGTTTGGAGTAGTCCTCCATGAACTGCACGCACAGTTCCTTGACCGTCGGCGCCTTGCGCGCTTCGGCCTTGTCCGCTGCCGGATCGCCGCCCCGGCGCACCTGGGCCAGCCATTCCTGCGCCAGCGAACGGGCCTGTTCGACGGTCAGTTCGCCGTACTGGCCCAGCGCGGGCTTGCGACGCTCGCCGGCGTTCGTCCGGTACTGGAGCATGAACACCTTGCGGCCGGCCGGCGTGATCTTGCACAGGAAGCCGGGAACGAGGGTGTCGCGCAGCTCGATGGGCTGCGCCTGAGGTTGTGCCGCATCGACTGCGGACTTGGTGAGTTTGATCTTGGCCATAGCTGACTCCTTGGAAAGACCCGTTTCCAGGAGCCTCTTGGGAGCCAAGCGGTCGGAAGCCGGGTCAAGTTTCGGAAAGCACCGGCATAGGATGAACTCACGTAAGTTATTGATAAACCTGCCACAACGAGCTACGGCGTAGTCCAGCAAAGTTCGGTGCTGGAGTCATGGTGAAATAAAAAACCCCGCCAGAGCGTACGCCAAGGCGGGGGTTTTGCAGAATAACGTCCTGATCATCCTTAATGCTGGCACTTCCTGTAGCGTGTTCCCTGCTCCCTGTTGGTGTTGCCTCGCTTCCTGCGGTGCATCCCTGCAAGACCAATAATACGCAGGCGCAGCGGGTTGCCCCATAGGCTATTACCACCACACTCTGTAAGCCTTTTCCTACGCCTGCATGATCTGTCTCAGAACTGCGCCGCATCCAGCTCGAACAACACCTCACTGCCGGCACGCACCGACGCGCTCAGCGCGTGGATACGCGGCAGCAGACGCTTGAAGTAGAAGCGCGCGGTAGACAGCTTGGCCTGGTAGAAACCATCGCTGTCATTGTCCACTGCCGCCAGCGCTGCCTTGGCCATCCGCGCCCACATGTAGGCGTAGGCGGTGTAGCCGAAGGTGTGCAGGTATTCCACCGAGGCAGCACCCACTTCATTGGGGTTGGCTCGGCTGCGCTCGATCACTTCCGCCGTCAGTTGCTCCAGGTTATCCAGCGCGGCCTGCAGCGGCTGCACGAACTCGGCCATCGGCTGCGCACCGTTATCGGCAATAAACTGCCGAATCTCGTCCGCGAACACCTTGAAGAAGGCGCCGCCATTGGCCACGGTCTTGCGGCCCATCAGGTCCAGCGCCTGGATGCCATTGGTGCCTTCATAGATCTGCGCGATGCGCACGTCGCGCACCAACTGCTCCTGGCCCCATTCACGGATGTAGCCATGACCACCGAACACCTGCTGGCCATGCACGCAGCTGTCGAAGCCGACATCGGTGAAGAAGGCCTTGGCCACCGGCGTCAGCAGCGCGACCAGATCCTCGCCCTTCTTGCGGATCTGCTCGTCCTCAGCAAACTTGCTGGTATCCAGTTGCATGCCGACGTAGGTCGAGAAGGCCCGGCTACCCTCGGTCATGGCCTTCATGGTCAGCAGCATGCGGCGCACATCGGGATGCACTATGATCGGGTCGGCCGCCTTGTCCGGTTGCACCGCGCCGGTCGGAGCGCGACTCTGGATGCGCTCGCGGGCATAGGCCACCGCGCTCTGGTAGGACGCCTCTGCACAACCGATACCCTGGATGCCGATCGACAGGCGCTCATAGTTCATCATGGTGAACATGGCATTCAGGCCCTTGTTCAGTTCCCCGATCAGGTAGCCCCTGGCACCGTCGAAGTTCATCACGCAGGTGGCCGAGCCCTTGATCCCCATCTTGTGCTCGATCGAGCCACAGCTGACCGCATTGCGTTCACCCAGGCTGCCATCCTCGTTGACCAGGAACTTGGGCACCAGGAACAGCGAGATACCCTTGGGCCCGGCCGGCGCGTCGGGCAGCTTGGCCAGCACCAGATGGATGATGTTCTCGGTCAGGTCGTGCTCGCCGCCGGTGATGAAGATCTTGGTGCCGGTCACCGAGTAGCTGCCGTCGTCCTGCGGGACCGCCCTGGTGCGGATGATGCCCAGATCGGTACCGGCATGCGGCTCGGTCAGGCACATGGTCCCGGCCCAGGTGCCGGCATACATGTTCGGCAGGTAGGTTTGCTTGAGTTCTTCGCTACCATGGGCATCCAGCGCCAAGGTGCTGCCGGCGGTCAGGGCGATATACAGGGCGAAGCTGCTGTTGGCACCGTAGACCATTTCCTCGACCTGTACGCCGAGGGCCTTGGGCATGCCCAGTCCGCCGTACTCGGGGTTGCCCGCCAGCCCCACCCAGCCGCCTTCGGCATAGGTAGCGTAGGCTTGCTTGAAGCCGGCCGGAGTGGTTACCACGCCGTCATTCCACTGGGCACCCTCTTCGTCACCGTTACGGTTGAGCGGCGCGATGATCTGCGAGGTGATCTTGCCGGCCTCTTCCAGCATAGCGTCGGCTGTCTCGGCGTCGATCGCACCGTTCAGGCCTGGCAGGCTCTGCCACAGCTGATCGGCCGCAAATGTCTCATTCAGAACGAAACGGATATCACGCAGGGGGGCTTGGTACTCGGCCATGGAAACTCCTCAGCAGCAATCAGTAAACCGGCTCTGCCGGATCAGTGGGCCTGATTGTAGACCTAGAACATTTCAAACAAAAGCGTCTTGTTATGACTTTAAATAATAGCCAGGTCATATTATGGCGACAAATACAGCATCATCCATGTCAGAGACGACACGCCCAGCTCCCCGCGCGTGCCGTCACCTCGACTTCCTCTTCAAAGGCCCCGCTCTTTGCCAAGACCTGCAAACACGTCCTCAAGCGACAGAACATCGCCATACTTACTGTCGATGTCGAACAGGTTCGCCTCGTGCGGTCCGTCATGGCGGTCACCCACACATTCCCTTGCGACCACCACATGAAAACCATGCTGAACAGCATCCACCGCCGTAGCCCGAACGCAACCACTGGTCGAGCAACCTGCAAGAACCAGAGTATCAATCCCTTGGGCATACAGATGCGGGCCGAGGCTGGTGCCAAAGAACGCACTGGCGTACTGCTTGGTAATCACCAACTCCCCAGGCTCAGGCATAACGGCAGCACAGAACTCGGCAAGCGGATTGCCTTGCACCATGCCCTTCATCACCGGGGCTTTCCTGACCCAGACTCCCCCATCGGCACAATCATCCGCAAAGTAGCGGATATTGGTGTGCACAATAGGCACCTCATTCATCCGCGACCAGGCAAGCAGCTCCTGCGCCCTGCCCACGGCACTCACTACACCCTCAGCAAAAAGCGGAGCACCGGGCTGAGTGTAGGCCTGCATGAAATCGATAAACAGAACCGCAGTCCGTCGCCCAAACCCGATACGGTTGCCCCACACTCCCTGATAGTTTTCTACAGCACTGATGGACATGGGTAGTACCCTCCGGTGATCAGTATGCCCCCGAGAGCAACGCGCCGGCACCCGGAACGATGGGCTCGAGATCCATTGTCTTAAGCATGGCGTAGGTGGTGGCGATCGCCGCCGTGATAACCGGCTTGCCGGTCATTGCCTCAACCGTGGCGACAGCAGGCAACGAGGGCATCTGCACGCAGGCAGAGAGCACAATCACGTCCACATCGGTCAGATCCATTTCACTGACGATCCCTGGCAGGCGGGCCGGGTCATGCCGACCGACTTCCAGATTGTCCGAGATTTCAAGCGCTTTCCATGTCACGACTTCAAAGCCTTCGTGCCTGATATAGTCCACTACCAGTTCGGTAAGCGGCTTCATATAAGGTGCCACTACCGCAATACGCTTGGCTCCCAACACCTTCAGTCCTTCAACCAGCGCGCCGGCGCTGGTAATGACTGGTGCATCTGACTGGTTGGATGCAGTCAACTGGCGCAGATTGCGTTCCGACTCGCGGTGATAGCCGAGCCCGGTTGCCATGATCGCCACTAGGCAGGCGTACCCCAGCACGTCCACACGCGCATCCGATAACTCCAGAGCGCAACGCCCTGATTCTGCATCCATTGCGGCCAACTCTTCCTTGCGCACGTGCTTCATCCGCATACGGCTGGAATGAAAAGTGAAGCGCTCCGGCCGAATCAGCTGTCTGGCCAAGAGCATGGCCGGAATCTCCGTTTCCATGGTGGTATTTGAACTAGGCACAATCTGGCCAACGCGAAAGCTCTTAGTCATTGCAACTGTCCTCAGTGAAATCGAAATCAATGTCGTAGAACGAGCCAACCACCTTCAGGAATCCCGGTAGATCATCCCAGGGGATCATGTGACCTGCGGATGCGACCTTCATCACCTCAATCAGCGGGGCGAGGGCACGGATCTCATCAATGTCAGCCTGTTCGATAACGCCGCCCAACCCCGCGACGATCAACAATGCGCGCGTTCTGATCGAGGCGAAGCTGGGATGGATATCGATCTCATGGAAGTCATTGAATGCCTGCACCACAGCCTGCTCATCACAGGTATGCAGCCATTCGGCGCGCAGGGCGAGTTGCTCCGGGGTCCAAGTGGGGCAATAGGCGCGCATGGCCTCGGCATCCATGCCTTCCCGCGCCTGCCTGATCGAATCGACATACCAGGGAAGCTGGCTGGGGTAGCGCCTCCGTCCCGGCCCCGACACGGGCGGATCTATCAGGCAGAGACTGCTCAGCTTGTCAGCCAGGCCGAGCTCATTGGCCCGCAACGCAAAACGCGCGCCCATTGAATGCCCCATGAGGTGGAACCGGGACAGTCCCAGAGCGTCCGCCAGAGCGATAACGTCTTCGGCGCAACGGTCCGCAGAGTAATCCATGCCGGACTCACAGGAAGACAGGCCGCGACCTCGGATATCCACCACATAAGTATCAAAGTGCTGCCCCAGGTATTGCGCAACAAAGCCCCAGGTGATCGCCGGGCTGGTAATCCCGGGAAGCAGGATCAGCGGCTCGCCCTTGCCGCCATAGCGCAGATAATGCTGACGACAGCCCGGGGTGGGCGCATGCGCGCCGTAGAGAAAGGTCTCCATCAGCCTCTACCCTCTGTCAGCGGCACATTCAGGATGTCGTACCCAAACAGCCAGGCAGGGTCTTCTTGAGTGCGTAGCCAGGTATTGGCATTGGAAATAGCCTGCACCCTGGATGCCCGCTCCTTGCGATTCTGCTCATATAGGGCAAACGCGGTAGCATATTCACTGATACCGGTTTCACCCAGGCAACGGGTCAGCATGACAGCGTCTTCGATTGCCATGCAGGCACCCTGCGCCATGTGCGGCTTCATCGGGTGACAGGCATCACCCAGCAGCACCATCCGGCCACTGCTCCACAGAGGCAAAGGAGTACGATTGCGGAAAGGCCATTTGGTAATGGTCTCGGCACTTTCTATCAGGGCCTGGACTGTCTCGTGGTAGCCCTCGAAAGCCGCAAACAGTTCTTCCTTACTGCTATCGATAAAGGCACCTTCGAAATCCGGTTCAGGATGCGGCACACCAGTCACGAAGTAGTATTCGTCCTGTTTGGCGCTGGTGTAATACACCATCATGTGGCGGTCTTCCGACCACCACTTCACACATTTTTCAAAGTCCAGATTGTATCTACGTAGCTGGTCGCCTCGAATCAGCGCCCTGTGCCCCACCCAACCACTGTACTGTGGCGGCTCGACACCCAGCAGAGCCTCACGAATACGCGAGTTGATGCCATCGGCACCAATGACAATCGAGGCGGTCTCCTGACTGCCGTCGGTGAAGGTCAGAAGCACATCGTCCCCCCGGTCCTCAACATGCTCGAGGCATTTGTTGAAACGTACCGTACCGGGTGTAAGCAGTTTCAACTGCAGCTCATGCAGATCTCCCCGGTGCACGGTGATGTACGGGGCGCCGTATTCCTTTACCGCAAACTCACCCAGCTTGATACGGGAGAGATAATCGCCGGTAAAGCCGTCCCGGCTGAACCAGTAATCCGGATGCGAGGCGAAGTCGGCCAACTGTTGCTCCATGCCCAGATGTCGAAAGATACGCATCACGTTGGGTCCAATGTGGATTCCCGCTCCCAGACGCGTAAATGCCGGGGCCTGCTCATAGACCACACAGTCATGACCTGCCTTCTGCAGCAACCCAGCCATCGCTGCCCCGCCCAACCCTCCACCGATAATCGCAATTCTGTCTTTCATGAATACTGTCTCCTTGGGACTCATTTTTACCCAATTTGAGTGTATGCACTTTTTATTCCAGAACATGACTCTTAGTGAAAGAAGACGTTAAAAACATAAATTATACGCAAAAATCACACAAAAAATACTATTAAAAGAAAAATGGCAAGGCAATTGCTTATATAAAAACTCAATCGAAATCACCGCAAATTTAAAGTCTATACGCTTTAATTTTGCACACAACCAAGTGCCTTTGCACCAAGCTGGAGCATTAGGAGGTCGTAATGCCGATCAATGAATATGAATTCACTGCCAAATTCGAACAGGTTCTCAGCCTGTCCCGAGTGGATGCCACGCAAAGCGTAGCCATCCTGAAAAGCCATTACTCAAACCCGCTCACGGTGAAGGCGGCGACCAATGCGGCGCTGCGACTTGGTGCCCGGGTGTACATGGTGGAGCTACCCTCGTTCAACCATCCCATGGCCATGGGTAACGATATGACCGCCTACTGCGGGGATACCGCGTTGACAGGGAATCACGCTGCGCAGAGGGCCCTCGAAGCTGCCGACCTGATCATCGATACCATGATGTTGCTGCATTCCCCGGAACAGGAACAGATTCTCAAGACCGGCACTCGTATCCTTCTCGCTGTAGAGCCACCCGAGGTGCTCGTGCGCATCCTGCCAACAGAGCATGATAAAAATCGGGTAATGGCTGCCGCAGATCGCCTATCCCACGCCAGTTCCATTCAGGTAACCTCCCAGGCCGGCAGCAACTTCCGGGCTGCGCTGGGCCAGTACCCGGTTGTTTCGGAATACGGATTTGCGGATGAACCCGGGCGCTGGGATCACTGGCCCAGCGGCTTCGTCTTCAGTTGGCCGGACGAGCGCTCTGCCGAGGGAACGCTGGTATTGGACATCGGCGACATCCTCCTGCCGTTCAAGAACTATTGCAGAGAGCGGGTAACGCTGGAGATTGAAGAAGGATTCATCACCGGCATCTTCGGTGGATTCGAGGCCGAATACCTGAAAGATTATATGCGTTATTTCAACGATCCCGAGGTGTATGGTATATCCCATATCGGATGGGGCCTGCAGCCTCGCGCCCAGTGGACCGCCATGGGCCTGTATGACAAGAGTGATGGCATGTGCATGGACGCCAGAGCATTCGAAGGCAACTTCCTGTTTTCAACCGGCCCCAATACGGAAGTAGGCGGATCCCGCAAGACCCCCTGCCACATGGACATTCCGCTGCGCCACTGCGATGTCATTCTGGATGGTGAAACCGTGGTACAAAAAGGCAAGGTATTGGACAGCTAGGCACCAGGCCGGCGTTACCCGGGCGCTCCGGGGAACGCCATCGTCCAGCCCATCAAGGATCAGAAAACATGTTGTCAGCCCAGGAGAAACCAGTGAACTCTCACCCCCCGGATAAGGATTCGCCTACTTGCGAATACGACTTTACCCAGCAGGTAGGCTACCTCCTGCGCCGCGCCTATCAGCGGCACACCGAGATCTTTTTGCAGAACTCGGCCGACCCCCAACTGACCAGTACCCAATTCGTCACACTTTGCGCACTCTGTGACCACGGCCCCAGCTCCCAGGCCGAGCTGATCAAGGCAACCGCTATTGATCAGGGAACCATTCGCGGCCTGATCGAACGCCTGGGCAAGCGCGGACTGATCGAAGTGCGGGCAGCGGAAGATGACAAGCGCAAGGTGATAGTCCACATCACCGGCCAGGGCCGCGAACTGCATCAACGCATGGTCTCTGCCGCCCTCCGGATAACCGAACTGACCTCCCGCAACCTGAATCAGGCCGAGCGCCTGGCCTTGTCCTTCCTGCTGGAGAAGATGTTGAAAGGTGATGAATAAAAGCTACTTCCCTGCAGCCAGCATGATGCCCGAAAGGGCCAGACCACCCCCAAGCAAGTGGTACCAGTACAGCTCTTCACCCAGCATCAGAATACCGAACACGGCTGTGAATACCGGGATCAGATAGGTGAACATGGATGCGGTGGCGGGGCCGACAACCTTGATTCCATGTGTCCATGCAAGGTGCGCCATCAACGATGAGGCCACCGCGGTATAGCTCACCGCACCTACGACCTCCCACCCTATTTCAACCCATCCAGAAGACGCCACCTCCCACAGATAGACAGGCAACAGCAACGGCACGCCACACACCACCAGGGCAGCCAGCTGGACATACCCCGGTCCCGGTAGAGGCCACTTCTGGAGCAGGACCGAGTATCCACCCCACGACATCACCGCCAACAGCACCAGCAGATCACCCCGATTGAACCCTACCGTCAACAATTGCTGCACAGAGCCACCGGTCAGGATGACGATCAACCCCAGAAATGACAGCGCCGCACCGTACATCATCCGGCGCCCAGGCCATCGGCGCAAAAACACCACCATGGCAATGAACACAGCCACCGGCAACCCGGTATTGATCAGACTGATATTGATGGCAGTTGTATTTCTAGCAGCCAGGTACAACAGGGTATTGAAGGCGGTGATGCCCAGCGCGGACAGTACCAGCAGTTGCCAGCGACATTGCCATAGCGCCTGGCGATGGCGCCACAGACCACTGGCCGCAAACGGTAGCAGCAGAACCAGGACCAGGACCCAGCGCCAGAATGCGAGACTGACAGGCGGCATCATGCCCACCACACCTCGGGCTACCAGGGTGTTGCCACTCCAGGCCAGTGCGCAGAACAGCAAACCTGCCATTGCCAGATATCTCGACGAGAAACTCACATTCCACCCGCTGACGGTGCCGACGACCCCGTCCCAGGCAGGTCCACATGATCATCGGGTAGCCTCATTCAGCTGCTCCAGCCAACTGCGGTCGCTTGAGCCGACGCCAGAGTCCCGACAGCACTGGTAACAGGAGTACCACAAGGGTCAGCACAAGGATTGCAAGGGAAATGGGCCGATCGAGAAACACGCTCCATGCCCCCCTACTGAGCAGCAAGGCACGACCCAGGTTTTCTTCCAGAATCGGGCCGAGAATCAGGCCGAATGCCAATGGCGCGGCTGGCAGGCGCAGCAGATGCAACAGATACCCCACGCACCCGAAGAAGATCATCACGTAAATATCCGAGATACTGTTACGGATCGCAAAGGCACCCACCACGCAGAGGACGGCGATGGCAACGAGCAGAATGCGCGGCGGGATCCCCATGATCCGCACCACAGCCCGCACCAACAGCAGCCCCACCACCAGCGTGGCCATGACACCGATGAACAGAGCCGCGTAGACGCTGGCAAAAAACTCCGGATTGTTGACGTACAACAGTGGGCCAGGTCGGAGACCATGCATCAGCAGCGCCCCCATCAGCACCGCCGTGATGGTATCGCCCGGTATCCCCAAGGTCATCATCGGCACCAGGGAACCACCGATACTGGAACTGTTGGCTGCCTCCGGCGCGACCACGCCTCTGGGCTCACCTGAACCAAAAGCAGACTTATCCCTGGCCAGGCGCACTTCCTGCGCATAGGCAACCGATACAGCGATAGCCGAGCCAACCGCCGGCACACAGCCAATAATTGCACCGATGACAGAGCCTCTCAGCATGCTGCCCCAACGCTTGAATATCGAAGCCAGGCTCAATACCGCATTCCCGATTACCGGGCGCTGAAAATCAGGATTGGACGCACCGGACAGGTTCTTCATGACTTCAGCCAGACCGAAGATACCCAACATCATGGCGACAACGTCCACTCCTCCCTGCAGGGCAGGCACGCTGTAGTCGAAACGCGGGATATCGGTCATGGTATCGAACCCCACCATGCCGCACAGGATGCCAATAAGTCCGACCATGACGCCACGAACCGGGGATGTGCTTGAGGCAAAGGCAAGCATGACCAGACCAAGAATCGCAATAGCCGCAAACTCGGCACTCTGCATCATATTGGCTGCAGCAGCCATGAGCGGCGACACGCCTATCAGCAGCAGGATGCCAAACAGGCCACCCACTGTAGACGCGTACAGAGCCAGCTTGAGTGCCTGCCCGCCCTGTCCGCGCTGGGCCATGGGATACCCATCCAACTGGGTGACCATGGCGGCTGGCGTACCCGGGATATTGATCAGAATGGCACTGATTGAGCCTCCGTACACACTGGCAATAAACACTCCCAGAAGGAAGAGTATTGCCATCTCCATCTCCATTCCGAAGGTGATAGGCAGAAGCACCGCAATTGCCATGGTTGTACTGATACCCGGCACCGCACCCAGGATTATCCCCAGGGCGACAGCAATCAGTACCAGCATTACCGCTTGAGGCGACCCCAGAATTGCGAGTAATGCTGTCAGGAATTCATTTATGACCATGATTTTACCCCTCTAGGGCAGCGGAACATTAACCAACTCAACAAAAACGAGATACAGCAGGCCGGCGATCAACAGGGAGCTGCCTACCGCCGTCAGCGTGACCCGATAGGCTTCGCGCACCACGCCACGACTGAGAGTCAGAGTCCACACTAAGCAGAACACCAGAGCAGAGATGAAGAACCCAGTCACCTGCATACTGCCCACCAAAGCGACAAGACTCGCCAGCATGGCCACCGCATAGCCGTGCTGCTTCCAGTCTATTGATCCCTGCTCTGCAGCCCGACGCAGCACACTCCATCCGCCCTTGAGCATCATCACCAGGCCACCCATACTCAAGATCACCAGCCCCCAGAAGGGCAATAACCCCGGACCAACGACGAACCAGCTACGCTGTGTCTGCAGTAATTGGTCATTACTTAACAGGCCGATCCAACCGAGAGCCGCCCACGCAAGGAAAAAGCCCCCTGCGCCAACGTCAATCCATCCCTCGCAGCCTCCGCCCTTCTCATCATTGACAGCCATTTGTTCTCTCATGGATATGTACAGGGGGACAGCCCCCTGCTCCTCCGTCCGTTACTTGACCAACGATTCATGAACCATCCCTTCCGCCAACAGGACCGGGTAGATCAACGCATCCTGCTCCTTCAGAACGGTCGCAGCGCGCTCCTGCCCACCTGGCTGGACTTCAATACCGATCACTGCAGCGCGCTCACGCAACTCAGGAGCATCCATCGCCTTGAGAAAAGCATCTTCGAGTTTCGCGCGGACTTCCGCCGGCACACCCTTGGGCGTAAAGAAGATGAAGTAGTCACCGCTGACCAGGTCATATCCCTGCTCGCGAAAAGTCGGGACATCCGGGAGCATGTAATTGCGCTCCTCGCTCATGACCCCCAGAACCTTCACCGTACCGGACTGGTAATGCTGAACGATCTGCGGGATTGGCATTGCCGCAGAGGTGATTTCTCCCGACACCAGAGCCCCAGTATTCGGCGCATGACCGGCATAGGGGACCCGGGTGAGTTCAACGTCGAAATATTTCTCCAGCAATGTCGTATAGACGAAGGTGTTGCCGCCCAGCGCATCATTACCATGCACGATCGATCCGGGGTCCCGACTCAACTGCTCTACGTACTCCTCAATCGAATCAATACCCGAATCTGCCCGCACCTGCAGCGAACCGGGCTCAAACGCCAGGAACGCCAGTGGGTCGAACTTGTCCAACGAGGGCGCGTTGGGATTCATATAGCTCTGCACCAGCGCGTGCATCCCCATCAGGCCCACCGTATATCCATCAGGATCAGCATTCGCGACGTGGCGCATGCCGTTGGAACCGGCAGCGCCGGTCACATTGTTGATCATGATCGGCTGGCCGAGATACTCCGCTGCATGTTCTGCCACCAATCGGGCCGCAATATCATGCCCGCCTCCCGCTGGCCATACGACCACCATCGAGACCGCCTTTTGTGGAAAGCTTTCGTCTGCCAAGGCTGCACCAGTCAATGCGAACAGCATGGACAACCCCAACACCAGTTTCTTGAATCCCATAACCACCTCCTGATCAGCTGCAGAATCAGCTCTGCACTACCAACCCACAGCAAAGCGCATGCCAGTTGCTGAGTCTGCCCTGTTTCCAGACAGGATCAGAAGAGAGGGAAAGCAAGCTCGCAAGCCCCAGTTCCCGCCAGTCAATATATAGAGTATCGACTTTAAGAGCCCAAGGATTCACAGCTACACGTCTGGAGCAACTCTTTACACACCCATACGCAGACGAACCGGTAAGTACCCGATAATCAGTAAAAAAACACATATAAAAGCATAAAAATCTGAATATAGATCCATAACCACCCCATCAATCCTGCGCCCAAGAGGAGCACACGACCAAGCCACTTGCACCAAACTGGAGCCAAACTAAAGAGTGTAAACTCAAAAATACAACAAATATCCTATTAAACCGGGCCTCCCCTTCAATATTGAAAGTTGGCATGTTTTCTGAATAAGTCCTGACAAGACACAACGGCTCGAAGCCAGATTCAAGAGGCAGATATCAATGGCGATTACTGAAACAGATGCGGTGATTATCGGCGCGGGACCCTGCGGTCTCTTCGCCGTGTTCGAGCTGGGCATGCTCAATGCCCAGTGTCACCTGATCGATATTCTGGACAAGCCAGGCGGCCAGTGCGCGGAGTTATATCCGGACAAACCCATTTACGACATACCAGCAATCCCCTCGCTGACCGGGAAGGAGCTCACCGACAACCTGCTTGAGCAGACAGCGCCCTTCAATCCTGTATTTCATCTGAATACTCGAGCAGATGCTCTTGAAGCCATGGATGACGGGCGCTGGAAGCTGACCACCAGTACAGGCGACGAATTCATCACCCGGGCCGTGGTCATTGCCGCAGGAGGGGGGTCGTTCAATC
This sequence comes from Halopseudomonas xiamenensis, assembly GCF_014219065.1. GTDB lineage: Bacteria > Pseudomonadota > Gammaproteobacteria > Pseudomonadales > Pseudomonadaceae > Halopseudomonas > Halopseudomonas xiamenensis. The sequence goes on along the minus strand of NZ_JACLGO010000007.1, from coordinate 70,085 downwards.
CACGCAAACTGCCGCTCGCCGAAGCCGGAAGGTACGTAGATGGCAAGGGATTGTCCTACGCCGTCCGTGACGCCCAGGCATTTTCAGGAAAGCGGGTCGTGATCGCCGGAGGAGGTGACTCCGCAGTGGACTGGGCTGTTGCACTCACTGGACGCGCCGCGCATGTCACTCTGGTTCACCGCCGCAGTGAATTTCGCGCCGCCCCCGCGACATTAGCCAAGCTGCAGTCGCTGATGGAAGCAGGACAGATCGACGTCCAGGTCGGAACCATCCTCGCCCTTCACGGCGAGGATCATCTGCAGAGTGTTGAGCTGAACACGCCTGCCGGAGCCATTCAGTTGCCATGCGATGAGCTGCTGGCCTTCTACGGACTGGTCGCCAGCCTGGAAGAGGTCAGCTCCTTCGGCCTGACCATGCGCAACGGTCGGGTCGCAGTCGATACATCCAACTTCGAAACCAGTCTGCCAGGCGTTTACGCCATAGGCGACATAACCGACTACCCCGGCAAGCTCAAACTCATCCTCTCAGGCTTCCACGAAGCAGCACTCATGGCGCACCACGCCATCCAGCGGATTCATCCGCAAGCACGCAATACCTTTCAACACAGCACCACAGCCATGCAACTGAGGCTTGGCAAGGAGAAGACAACATGCTGATAACAGTTGTTGACCAGCAAGGCCAGGCGCATCAGGTCGAAACGCAGGATGGCACCGCCAGCAACCTGATGGAGCTCATCGCAGACGCCAATATCAACATTCGTGCCGAATGCGCCGGCGGCTGTGTCTGCGCCACTTGCCACGTTTATATCGAAGAAAGCGCACTACCTCTGTTACCGCCGCCGGCGGAAGACGAGGAATGCACACTGGATCTGGCATATCACGTCCGTGCGAACTCACGGCTCGCCTGCCAGATCCCCGTAACCAACCTGCCGGCAGGCATAAATGTAGTTATTGCCCCCGATTGGCAATGAATGAAGGAGAACATGATGGCTGATTACGTTCGCAACACCTGGTACCCCCTGACATGGTCGCGCGATCTGGATAACCAGATCAGCAAGCACCGAGTCATTGAAGAAGACATTGTTGCCTACCGCGACAGCAAGGGGCAGGTCGTGGCCCTTGAAGATATGTGTCCGCACCGCATGGCACCTCTTTCCATTGGCACCTTGCAAGGTGATGCCATCCAGTGTGGCTACCACGGCCTGCAGTTCGACTGCACCGGCAAGTGCGTACATATTCCGGGACAGGACCGTATTCCAGCGAGCATTCGAGTCAAGGCTTACCCCATCGTCGAGAACATGGGGATGGTCTGGATCTGGATGGGCGAGGAAGACAAGGCGGACCCCTCCAGCGTCTACGATCTGTCCCAATACCATGATCCGAACTACAGCGTACTGGAAGGAGACGGTCTGCCCCTGCGAGCCAACTACCTCAACCTGGCAGACAATCTGTGCGATCCCTCCCACGTGGCCTTCGTCCACACCACAACCCTGTCAGCGCCCGGGCACGGCGATGTGCCGGTCCACCATGAAGTCAGCGGCAATCGGGTAACAACCTGGCGCTGGATCATGAATTCGCCACTGATCCCCATATTCGCAGGACTGAAGGACTACGAGGGCAATGTAGACCGCTGGCATTACTACCATTATTACGCCCCCTGTATCGCGGTGATCGACTTCGGTTCAGCGCCGGCCGGCACTGGTGCGGAGCTAGGCGACCGCTCCGACTGCATCCAGATGTGGGCCTGCCACTTCATTACCCCCGTGGACGAGCAGACCTGTATACAGCACTGGTTGCTGGTCAAGAACATCCCTGCGGATGCGGACACGGATGCTCGTCTCCTGGCCGGACTCAGGATTGCCTTCAATGAAGACAAGCAGGTGTTGGAAGCCATCCAGGCGAACGAAGACCGACACCCCGATTTCCGCAAGGTCCGGCTGGCCATCGACGCATCAACACTGAAGATGCGCCGCATCGTTGAGCAGATGACCGCAACGGAAAGCGCCGCCCGATACCGCGGCCGCAAGGCCGCCCCCACTGAACCCGAGCACACCAGGTGCCTGAAAAACACTTGGCTGAGCTCCCCTGCGTGCTGAAAAAGGTGATCAGATGAAACACCATTCACCCCTGCTGATTGGCTGTAATGGCCGCGGCGTTCAGGATTCCGGAATCGACAAACCGGTATCCCTAGAAGAACCACCCATCGAGGAGCAATTTCGTCTGGTAGGAAGTAGCGGCGAATTCGACTTCTTCGACCGCCTTCCGCTGGAAGGCCAGCAGCAACAGTTCCTGGCATGCATGGACAAATACAACCTCCCGGTGCACACCACCAGTTGGCTATACCAGTTGGGGAATAGCGACCATCAATTGGCAAGCAATCTGAGAATAAGCTCTGAGATTGGCGCCAGCCTGCACAACATGATGGTTTATGCCCAGCATGCCGACGGTCACATGCTGAGCGATCAGGAGGTAGTGGACGCCTACCTGTGGGCTTACGACCAAGGGATGACCTACGGGGTTGAACCCTGCTTCGAACTGCACGTGAACATGTGGTCAGAGGATCCCCGCCGGATAACGCCGGTCGCCGAGGCTGTCAGGCGTCGGGGGGTGCCGTTCAATCTGACGCTGGATTACAGCCATGTCATCTTCAAGATCGGTAACCCCGAGGAATTGAGCATCTCTGGCATCCAGCAGGATGTCGAGGCAAACCGACTGACCATCGATCCATTCGAATCCGGCAACCTGGTTGACGAATGGCTGGAGCAGAACCTGGTGCGCTGGTTCCAGGTACGTAGCGTCGCCCCCAACGGCCCGCGCAACATCTGGGCACGACATGAGCCTGGCCAGGCCGCCGCCGCGTTATCCCTGTACAACAGCATGCCCATGGCGGAGGGGGATCCGGGACGCGGGATTCTCTACCCCTTCACCCGGCCCGCCGAAGGAGAATGGCACTCACCATGGCACGCCTACCTGCTGGAACCGACCCGTGAAGTGGTACGCAAGATGTTGCGATTCCACCGGGACAACGCGGACTCCCGGCTGCAGTACATCACCACCGAAATGATCACCCTGCCTGACTATGCCCTCAATGCCCGCTTCTCGCTGCTTGGCCAGAACGAAGCGATTGCCCGGTTCATTCGCGACACCTGGGAGGAACTGAACCGTCAACCCTGACCGATCGACACTCTTTCAACCGATTGGCCCTTCTGCCCATAACCCAAGGACAAACCCATGAAAATCAGAGTAACTTCGCTTGCCAGTGCCGTTCTGGCCGCCAGCCTGTTCTCGACCACCACGTTCGCCTCTGATGCCGCCATTTCCTCCGAGCGCCTCGCGGAATTGCTGCAGCGTATCGAAGCACTTGAAAATCAGCTCAAGGCTCAGCAACACACCCCGGCTACAGCCACCGTAACTGCCGAGGCTCAACCGCCAAGCCGTCCTGCCCGGCATATTCTCTCCGCAGAAAATGGCGTCATTCAGGTCGCCCCAAGCACCACAGTCAAGTTTGGCGGCTATCTCCAGGCCGACCTGATGTACGACCTGCGCTTCAAGAACGGCGAGCACTTCAACGCCAGCAACACACCGGACAGTGCAGTGGATGACCAATCCCATACCTTCCTGCAGGCGCGTCAGAGCCGGATGAGCATGGCCACCAGCACCGATGTAGGCACCGATACTCCGCTGCAGACCTATCTGGAAGTCGACTTCATGGGTAGCCAAGGCAACGAAGTCATGGGCAACTCCCACAACCTGCGCCTGCGCAACGGTTATGTGCGCTACGGCCGCTTCATGGCGGGTCAGGACTGGAGTAACTTTCAGGACTACGTAGGCCTGCCGACGCTACTGGATGTTTCCAGTCCTGCAGGGCGCGTCTTCGTTCGCCAGGCACAGGTCAGGATGAACCTCGGGCAGTTCGCACTCGCACTGGAGAATCCGGAAACCCAGCCTGTTCTGGGCGCCACGAACCACGGAGAGAGCCTGGGTGGTATCGGTCGCGATCGATTGCCGGACCTTACCGCAGCCTGGCGTGGTGGTCCGGGCGGCGCAGCGGGCAGCTACCATGTCGCCGCTGTGTTGCGCGAGCTGAGCGTGGACGGTACCGTCAATGGGGTGGACTATGATGACAGCAAAACAGGCTGGGGTTTCAACGTAGCCGGCATGTGGGCACTGAACCCCAACACTAGCCTCAAGGCCAACGCAGTTTACGGCGACGGTATTGGCCGCTACATCAACAACGGCTGGGCGAACGACATGCGCCTGAATGCCGATGGCAGCGTGGAGACCATTACCAGTTGGGGCGCCTCGGTCGCACTCGAACAGCGTTGGACACCAACAACCGCGTCTACCTTCTCAATCGGCCACTTCAATAATGAAGACGACTTCGCGGCCTTCGGCACAGAGAAGGTCAACACCTATCGCATGAACTACCGGTGGTATCCGCTGCACAGCATCATGATCGGAGGAGAGCTCATGCATGCGACCCGGGACTTCGTCGATGGACGTGACGGCGATAACACCCGCCTGCAGCTGTCTGTGCGCAAAAGCTTCTGAACACCACGGCCCCTGCGAGCCGCGCTCTTCTGGCCGTAGGGTGCCTGCACCGGCCCGAGGCACAACCTGCCAGCAGCCCCATTATCCGGGGCTGCTGCATTTTCCGCAGAACACTCAGAACTGATCGGCACCCAGCTGCATCAGCGTATCAGCCCCCGCCTCAAGCGCTTCCACATGTGCCTGGGCACGCGGCAGCAGGCGCTTGAAGAAGAACTCCTGGGTCGCCAGCTTGGCCTGGTAGAAGCCGGCATCAACTGCGCCAGCCTCCAGTTTCTGCTGCGCCACCACCGCCATCTTCAGCCAGAAGAAGGCATGGATGACGTAACCGGAGAACATCAGGAAGTCCATCGATGCTGCCCCGACTTCCTCGCGGTTCTGCATAGACTTGACCATGACCTGCTTGGTCAACTCGCCCCACTGGGTGTTCAGTGCTGCCAACTTGCCGAAGTAGTCGGCCAACTGACCGTTGCCCGTATTGGCCTCACAGAATTGCTGTACCTCACGGGAGAAGGCCCCGAGCAGTTTGCCCTGGCTCATCAGCACCTTGCGGCCGAGCAGGTCCAGCGCCTGGATGCCGTTGGTACCTTCATAAATAGGCGCGATCCGGCAGTCACGCACCTGCTGCTCCTGACCCCATTCGCGGATGTAACCATGGCCGCCGAACACCTGCATGCCCAGCAGGGTTGCCTCCAGACCGGTCTCGGTCATGAATGCCTTGCAGATCGGCGTCAGGAATGCCAGTTGATCCTCGGCATTGGCGCGAACCGCCTCATCCTTGGAATAGTGCGCGTTATCCAGCAACTGCGCGGTGTAATAGGCCAGTGCCCGGTTGCCCTCGTTGAAGGCCTTCATGGTCAGCAGCATGCGGCGCACATCCGGGTGCACTATGATCGGGTCCGCCGCCTTGTCCGGCTCCGCGGCGCCAGACAGCGAACGCATCTGCAGGCGATCCTTGGCATAGGCCAGCGCGTTCTGGTAGGACGCCTCGCCATGACACAGCCCCTGCATACCGGTGCCCAGGCGGGCGCTGTTCATCATGGTGAACATGCAGGCCAGACCCTTGTTGACCTCGCCGATCAGGAAGCCAGTGGCGCCATCGAAGTTCATCACGCAGGTAGCCGAGGCCTTGATGCCCATCTTGTGCTCGATCGAACCACACTTGACCGCGTTGCGCTCGCCCTTCTCGCCATTGGCGTCAGGCAGGAACTTGGGCACGATAAACAGCGAGATACCCTTGGTGCCGGCCGGCGCGTCAGGCAGCTTGGCCAGCACCAGGTGCACGATGTTCTCGGCCATGTCGTGCTCACCGGAGGAAATGAAGATCTTGGTGCCGGTGACCGAATAGGTACCATCGGCCTGGGGCACCGCGCGGGTCTTGATCAGCCCCAGGTCGGTACCGCAATGCGGCTCGGTCAGGCACATGGTGCCGGTCCAGTGGCCGGGCACCAGCTTGTTCAGGTACAGCTCCTTCTGCTCCTGGCTGCCGTGGGCGCGGATCGCCGCAGCGCAACCATGGGTCAGCCCCGGGTACATGCTCCAGGCATAGTTGGCCGAGGCGATCATTTCGTTGACCACCAGCCCCAGCGAAGCCGGCAGGCCCTGGCCGCCGAACTCGACCGAACCGCTCATCGCCGCCCAGCCGTTGTCCACGTACTGCTGATAGGCTTCCTTGAAGCCCTTGGGCGTGGTCACCACGCCATCGTCGAAGTGGCAACCTTCCTCGTCACCGGTACGGTTCAGCGGTGCGAGTACTTCCCCTGCGAACTTGGCGCTTTCCTCCAGGATCGCATCCACCAGGTCAGGGCTCGCATCGGTCAGACCGTGGGTCTGGTAACCGGCGGCAAAATCGAACACTTCATCCATGACGAAACGCATATCGCGCAGCGGGGCTTTGTAGTCGGGCATTGGGGTCTCCAGAGGCAGCAGGATGATTCCGGCTGGATTTATTCATACAGTCGTTTGACACTAATGCGCCGCTGACCGGCCAGTCAACGAAAACGACAAGCCATTACATTGCTTGATACGCGGGCATAAGGCAGGCAGCATGAACCTTCCAATCACTGTCAACGGCGCCCCCATGACCTCCCTGGCTGACCTGCAATTCGACAATCGTTTCGCCCGCCTCGGTGACACCTTCTCAACCCGGGTGGTACCCGAGCCATTGAGTAATCCGCGGCTGGTGGTGAGCAGCGAGGATGCCATGGCCCTGCTGGACCTGGACCCGGCCGAGGCCCAGACCGAGATATTCACCGAGCTGTTTTCCGGCCGGCAGATCTGGAGCGCGGCCGAGCCGCGGGCGATGGTCTATTCCGGCCATCAGTTCGGTGTGTACAACCCGCAGTTGGGCGACGGACGCGGCCTGCTGCTGGGCGAGGTGGTCAACAGCCGGGGCGAGTATTGGGACCTGCACCTCAAGGGGGCCGGCAGCACACCTTATTCGCGGATGGGCGATGGCCGGGCGGTATTGCGCTCATCGATCCGCGAATTCCTCGCTTCCGAGGCGCTACCGGCGCTGGGCATCCCCAGCAGCCGCGCACTGTGCGTCACGGTGGGCGATGATCCGGTCTACCGCGAACGCCAGGAGCGTGGTGCCATGCTGCTGCGGCTGGCACGCTCGCATATCCGCTTCGGGCACTTCGAGTACTTCTACTACACCCGCCAGCATGACGCCCTGCGCCAGTTGATCGACTTCACCCTGCAGACCTGCTACCCGCACTGCCAGCAGGATGCCGAGCCGGTACTGGCGATGTTCCGCGAGGTGGCCCGCCGCACCATGCACATGATCGCCCGCTGGCAGGCCTATGGCTTCTGTCATGGCGTGATGAATACCGACAACATGTCGATCCTCGGCATCACCTTCGACTTCGGTCCCTATGCCTTCCTCGATGACTACGATGCCGGGCATATCTGCAACCACTCCGACCACGCCGGGCGCTACGCCTTCCATCGCCAACCGGCCATTGCCCACTGGAACCTGGCCTGCCTGGCCCAGGCGTTGACGCCCTTTGTCGAAGTGGACCAGTTGAAAGCCGAACTGGCGACGCTGATACCGCTCTACCAGGCGCAATACCTGCACCTGATGCGCACTCGACTGGGCTGGGCCAGTGCACAACCGGAGGATGAGCAGCTGTTGCAACAATTACTGCAGCAGATGCAGGACAGCGCCAGTGATTACCACATCACCCTGCGGCTGCTGGCCGAGGATGATCCGGCAGCCCGCGACCAGTTCATCGATCGTGCGGCCTTCGATGGCTGGCTGCGTCAGCATCAGGCGCGACAGGCGCTGGATACCAGCGCCCTGGCCGGTCGGCTGGCCTGCAACCCGGTGTATGTGCTGCGCAACTACCTGGCCCAACAGGCTATCGAGGCCGCCGAACAGAATGACTTCGCCGAGGTGCGGCACCTGCATCAATTGCTGCGCCAGCCGTTCACTCGCCAGCCAGGCCGGGAAGCCTACGCCGCGCCGCCGCCGGATTGGGGGCGGCGGCTGGAGATCAGCTGTTCGTCCTGATTCAGCAGTGCTGTCGTCGAGCAGGAGCCCGACAACCCGGGCGGGGCCTTCTTATACCCAAGAAGAATAACAAGATCATTTCCAGGTCTTGGACAGACTAAGCGCAGCCAGCTAGGGTAGGCCCCTGTCTGGTTCCAGTTGCGGAACCGATACCTCATACGAGATTCAGGTTGCCGATGAACTGGGATACCCTCGCCATGCTGGGCGTGGCCGCCCTGCTGTGCTGGGTGATGTACGCATTTGTCCGTGAAAAGCTCAGCCCCGATGTGGTGGTCGGCATTGCCGTGGCCCTGCTACTGGCCAGCACGCTGCTGACGCCGGCAGAGGTGCTCGGCGTGCTATCCAACAGCGCGCCGATCACCATTGCCTGCCTGTTCGTCCTGTCGGCGGCGCTCGAACGCACCGGCTGTGTCGACAAGCTCGGCAGTGTGCTGGCGCGCATCGGCGGCACCAGCCCGACGCGCATGCTGTTCGCCCTGCTGGTCACCGCCATGCTGCTGTCGACCTTCATCAACAACACGCCGGTGGTGGCAATCCTGACGCCGGTGGCGGTGACCCTCGCCGCCAAGGTTGGCAGCAAGGCGTCGAAGATGCTGATCCCGCTGTCCTACGCGACCATCCTCGGCGGCACCATGACCATGATCGGCACCTCGACCAATATCCTGGTCGACGGCGTGGCCCGCCAGCAGGGCATGGCGCCGTTCGGCATGTTCGAGATCACCCTGGCCGGGGCGATCTTTTCCGCCCTGGGCCTGGGCTTCATCATGTTGTTCGGCAACCGTCTGCTGCCCGATCGCGACAGCCTGTCCGAGCGTCTGCGCCCGCAGCGCAGTCGTACCTTCATGACCGAACTGCTGGTGCCGCAAAGCTCCCCGGTGATCGACCGCACCATCGCCGAGGCCCAACTCAACGGCGACAGCGGTATCCAGGTGCTGAAGATCTTCCGTGGCGACGACGAACTGTCCACGCCGCTGAACACTACCACTCTGCGCGCCGGCGACCGCCTGATACTGCATGCCGGCATGCGCGACTTCGTCGAGTTGCGCCATACCGGCGTGCTGGAGTTCAACCGCGACCAGAGTTTCGAGACCATCTCCACCCGCGATGTGGTGCTCGCTGAAGCCGTGGTGGCGCGCAGCTCGCGCTATATCAACCGGCCGATGCGCGATCTCAACCTGACCGCGCGCTACGGCATCCACGTGCTGGCCGTGCACCGCCAGGACGAGCATATCCAGGACAACCTGGACGATTTTGAGTTGCAGTTCGGCGATGTGATGCTGGTCGAGGGTTCACCGGCGCAGATCCGCAAATTCGCCGACAATGGTGACCTGATCAGCCTGAATACCGTGCAGGAGCGTGCCTACCGTCGCAACAAGGCGCCGATTGCCATCGCCGCCGTACTCGGCGTAATGGTTCTGGCTGCACTGGGTGTGATGCCGATCGAAGGCCTGGCGATCATCGCCGCTGCCGTAGTGGTCGCCACCGGCTGCCTGGAGGTCGATGACGCCTACAAGTCCATCGACTGGAAAATCCTGGCGCTGATCTTCGGCATGCTGGCGATCAGCATCGCCATGAACAAGGTCGGGCTGGTGGACAGCATCGTTGGCCAGGTGATGACCTTGTCACCGCTGCTCGGTCCGCTGTTCATGCTGTCGTTCATCTATCTGCTGACCTCGATTCTCACCGAGATCGTCAGTAACAATGCAGTCGGAGTGCTGCTGACACCGATCGCCATCGGCGTGGCCACACAACTGGGCGCCGATCCGCGTCCGTTCGTGGTGGCGGTGATGTTCGCCGCCAGCGCCAGCTTCGCCACGCCGATCGGCTACCAGACCAACACCTTCGTCTACAGCGCCGGCGGCTATCGCTTCATGGATTTCGTGAGGATAGGTATGCCGCTGAACCTGCTGATGTGGGCTGCAGCCACCCTGGTGATACCGCTGATCTGGCCGCTATTCCCGGTGTGAGAGTGAGCAGCCACCGCCCCTTTTCCCCTCTCCCCAGCCCTCTCCCACAAGGGGAGAGGGGGTCAGGCTGTGCAACCGGTCATCCGGGTTAACCGGCACCGTGGATTGCCACGTCGGCGGATGGCTTCCCCCCTTGCTCCTCGCAATGACGCTTACTTCGACGCTTCCAGCGCCTGCTCGATGTCGGCAAGGATATCGTCGATATGCTCGATACCGATCGACAACCTGATCAGGTCCCGCGGTACCCCGGCCTTTTCCAGTTCCTCGTCATCCAGCTGACGATGGGTGGTGGAGGCAGGATGGCAGGCCAGTGACTTGGCGTCACCGATATTCACCAGCCGCAGCACCAGTTGCAGTGCATCGATGAAACGCGCCCCAGCCTCCTGGCCGCCCTTGATACCGAAGGACAGGATAGCCGCCGGCGGCTTGCCGCCCATGTAGCGCTGGGCCAGCTGGTGCTCGGGGTTATCCTTGAGCCCGGCGTACTTGACCCAGGCCACCTGCGGATGCTGCTGCAGATACTCGGCGACCTTCTGCGCATTCTCGCAGTGCCGCTCCATGCGCAGGCTCAGAGTTTCCAATCCCTGCAGGATGAGGAAGGTGTTGAACGGCGACAGCGCGGCACCCATGTTGCGCAGCGGCACCACCCGGCAGCGACCGATAAAGGCCGCCGGGCCGAACGCTTCGGTGTAGACCACGCCGTGGTAGGACGGGTCGGGGGTGTTAAGCAGCGGGAAGCGATCCTTGTGCTCTGCCCAGGGAAACTTGCCGGAATCCACCACCATGCCGCCCAGGCTGTTGCCATGGCCGCCGATGTACTTGGTCAGCGCGTGTACCACGATATCCGCACCATGCTCGAAGGGCCGGCACAGCACCGGTGTCGCCACCGTGTTGTCGACGATCAGTGGCACGCCATGGCGATGCGCGGCATCGGCCAGTGCCTGCAGATCGACGATATTGCCCGCCGGGTTACCGATCGACTCGCAGAACACCGCCTTGGTGTTTTCGTCGATCAGCGCTTCCATGGCGGCGATATCATCATGCGGCGCGAAGCGCACTTCGATGCCCTGGCGCGGGAAGGTGTGGGCGAACAGGTTGTAGGTGCCGCCGTACAATTTGGCGGTGGATACGATATTGTCGCCCACCCCGGCGATGGTCTGGATCGCATAGGTGATCGCCGCCATGCCGGAGGCCACCGCCAGCGCGCCCACGCCCCCTTCCAGTGCGGCAACCCGCTGCTCCAGCACATCGTTGGTCGGGTTGGTGATGCGCGTGTAGATGTTGCCGGGCACCTTGAGATCGAACAGGTCAGCGCCGTGCTGGGTGCTGTCGAAGGCATAGGAGGTGGTCTGGTAGATCGGCACCGCCACCGCCTTGGTAGTCGGGTCGGGACTGTAGCCGGCGTGTACCGCCAGGGTTTCGAGCTTCATTGTTATTCTCCCGTATGACAGGTCAGTCGTCAGCCCTGGGCCACGACCGCATTCGGATCATGATAGATCGCCGACAGTTCGTGCACCGCCTCGATGAATACCCCGGCGTGGGCCGGGTCCACCTCGGGGGTGATGCCGTGGCCGAGGTTGAATACATGCCCGGTGCCCTTGCCGTAGCTGGCGAGGATGCGTGCCACTTCGTCACGGATCGCCTGCGGGTTGGCGTACAGCACGGTGGGGTCCATATTGCCCTGCAGCGCCACCTTGGAGCCGACCCGCGAGCGGGCCACGCCAATGTCCATGGTCCAGTCCAGGCCGACGCCATCGGCGCCGCACTCGGCAATGCTCTCCAGCCATAGGCCGCCGTTCTTGGTGAATACGATGACCGGCACGCGACGTCCCTCGTTCTCACGGATCAGCCCGGCAACGATCTTGCGCATGTAGGCCAGGGAGAACTTCTGGTAGGCATCGGCGGACAGGTTGCCACCCCAGGTATCGAAGATCTGCACCGCCTGGGCGCCGGACCTGATCTGCTCATTGAGGTAGCTGGTGACCGACTGCGCCAGCTTGTCCAGCAGCAGGTGCACCGCTTCCGGCTGGTCGTACATCATCGCCTTGATCTTGCGGAAATCCTTGGAAGAACCACCCTCGACCATATAGGTGGCCAGGGTCCAGGGGCTGCCGGAGAAACCGATCAGCGGTACCCGGCCATTGAGTTCACGGCGGATGGTGCTGACCGCGTCCATGACATAGCCCAGGTCCTGGCGCGGATCAGGGATCGGCAGGGCTTCGATATCGGCCAGGGAGTCGATGCGCTTGCGAAAGCGCGGGCCTTCGCCAGTCTCGAAGTGCAGACCCAGGCCCATGGCGTCGGGAATGGTGAGAATGTCGGAAAACAGGATGGCCGCATCCAGCGGATAGCGCTCCAGCGGCTGCAGGGTCACCTCGCAGGCCATCTCCGGGTTCATGCACAACCCCATGAAGTCACCGGCACGAGCGCGGGAGGCGCGATATTCAGGCAGATAGCGGCCGGCTTGGCGCATCATCCATACCGGAGTGACATCAACAGGCTGGCGCAACAGCGCACGCAGAAAACGGTCATTCTTCAATTCAGACATGAAATCGGCATCCAGTGGCGTAAATGGCAACCATTGTAACCGTTATCGCCAGGAAGATAAGGGGCGGTGCGGCAAAGGGGCGCGGGCTATATTTGAGGATGGGAGAGAGTGCAAGGACTGTAGTTCCCGAGTCGGGTACGCTCGACACGCCGTGAACCCATCCCTGGGGGCTCGTTGATGCCATCCCTGGCATCAAACGGTCGAGCGTACCCGACTCGGGAACCACTGCCACCATCTCCGTGCAGGATCAGAGTCTGTAAGACCGAAAACCAGACGCCGGAACAACAAATCCAGCCAACAACTCACACTTCCAGATAATCCAGAATCCCCTCGGCCGCCTGCCGTCCTTCCCAGATCGCCGTCACCACCAGGTCCGAGCCGCGCACCATATCGCCGCCGGCAAATACCTTGGGGTTGCTGGTCTGGAACTTGTACTTCGCCTGTTCAGGAGCGACCACCCGGCCCTGGCCGTCGACCTCCACCTGCACATCGGCGAACCAGGGCGCCGGGCTGGGGCGGAAACCGAAGGCGATGATCACCGCATCTGCGGGCAGCACCTGCTCCGACCCCGGCACCGGCTCGGGACTGCGCCGACCCTTGGCATCCGGCTCGCCCAGGCGGGTCTCGATCACCTTCACGCCCTCCACCTTGCCGTCACCGACAATGGCGATTGGCTGGCGGTTGAACAGGAACTTCACACCCTCGTCCTTGGCGTTCTTCACTTCCTTGCGCGAGCCCGGCATGTTCTGCGCATCGCGGCGGTAGGCACAGGTGACCGCTTCGGCCCCCTGGCGGATCGAGGTGCGGTTGCAGTCCATGGCGGTGTCACCACCACCGAGCACCACCACTTTCTTGCCCTTCATGTCGACGAAGTCCTCGGGCGACTTCTCGAAGCCCAGGTTGCGGTTGACGTTGGCCACCAGGAAATCCAGCGCATCATGCACACCGGGCAGTTCCTCACCGGGGAAGCCACCTTTCATGTAGGTATAGGTGCCCATGCCCATGAACACAGCATCGTATTCGTCCAGCAATTGTTCGATGGTCACGTCGCGACCGATCTCGGTATTCAGGCGGAACTCCACGCCCATGCCGGTGAACACCTCGCGACGGCGCGACATCACGGTCTTTTCCAGCTTGAACTCGGGGATACCGAAGGTCAGCAGCCCGCCGATCTCGGGGTTGCGGTCGAACACCACCGGCGTGACCCCGGCGCGCACCAGCACATCGGCGCAGCCCAGGCCGGCAGGCCCGGCACCGATCACCGCCACGCGCTTGCCGGTCGGCACCACCTGCGACATGTCCGGGCGCCAGCCCATGGCGAAGGCGGTATCGGTGATGTACTTCTCCACCGAGCCGATGGTGACCGCACCGAAGTCGTCATTCAGCGTACATGCACCTTCACACAGGCGATCCTGCGGGCACACCCGGCCGCAGACCTCCGGCAGGGTATTGGTCTGGTGCGACAGTTCCGCCGCCTCGATGATGTTGCCCTCGGAGACCAGCTTCAGCCAGTTGGGAATGTAGTTGTGCACCGGGCACTTCCATTCGCAATAGGGGTTGCCGCACTCCAGGCAACGGTGCGCCTGCTCTGCCGCCTCCTGCGGTTTGAACAGTTCATTGATCTCGATAAAGCGGGTCTTGCGCTGACGCAGGGGCCGCTTCTTCGGTTCCTGACGACCCACTTCGACAAACTGGAAGTCGTTGTTCAGACGCTCTGCCATGTTCTACCTCTCAAATATATTCGTGTCCCTGCTCCGCGGCGTAGCGCCCCGGTCCGCATTCGGGCGCGACGCCCGCTGCGGCTGAAACCTGTCGTCGAGCAGGTGCTCGGCAACCCGGGTTTATTGCGGGTTCGCCAGCGTGGTCTTGAGCAGGGCGCGCAGGCTCGCGGCCTTGGGTTTGACCAGCCAGAAGCGGCGGATGTAATTGTCCAGATCCTCCAGCACCTCGGCGCCCCAGGCACTGCCGGTTTCCGCGACGTACTCGGTCAGCACCTGGATCAGGTGGCTGCGATAGGCTTCCATCGACTCGCCGCTGATGCGCTGCAGCTCCACCAGTTCGTGGTTGAGCTTGTCGAAGAAGCTGTTGTCCTGATCCAGCACATAGGCGAAGCCGCCAGTCATCCCGGCGCCGAAGTTGTAGCCGGTCTTGCCCAGCACGCAGACCATGCCGCCGGTCATGTACTCGCAGCAGTGGTCACCGGCACCCTCGATCACCGCATGGCAACCGGAGTTGCGCACCGCGAAACGCTCACCGGCCACCCCGGCGGCGAACAGCTTGCCGCCGGTGGCGCCATACAGGCAGGTATTGCCGATGATCGAGGTCCGCTCGGAGCGGAACGGGCTGCCCGCCGGCGGCACTATCACCAGTTTGCCGCCGGTCATGCCCTTGCCGACATAGTCGTTGGCATCACCCTGCAGATACATATTCAGGCCAGCCACGTTCCATACGCCGAAGCTCTGTCCGGCGGTACCGCTGAAGCGGAAGGTGATCGGCGCCTCGCTCATGCCCTGGTTGCCATGGCGACGGGCGATCTCACCGGATACCCGGGCACCGATCGAACGGTCGCAGTTGGTCAGCGGCATCTCGAACTCACCACCGGCCAGCCCTTCGATGGCCGGCAGCGCCAGGCTGACCATGCGCTCGGCGGTCAGGCCCTGGTCGAATGGCGGGTTGCGGTCGACCTGGCAGTACTGCGGCTTGTCCGCCGGTACCGCATCGCTGAACAGCAGTGGGCGCAAGTCCAGGCCCTGCTGCTTGCTGGTAGTGCCGGGCAGGATCTCCAGCAGGTCGGTGCGGCCGATCAGGTCCTCCAGGCGGCGCACGCCCAGTTTGGCCATCCACTCGCGGGTCTCGCTGGCGACATAGGTGAAGAAGTTCATCACCATCTGCACGGTGCCGATGTAGTGCTGGTCGCGCAACTGCCGGTTCTGCGTGGCTACGCCGGTGGCGCAGTTGTTCAGGTGGCAGATGCGCAGGTACTTGCAGCCCAACGCGATCATCGGCGCGGTACCGAAGCCGAAGCTCTCGGCGCCGAGGATCGCCGCCTTGATCACATCCAGGCCGGTCTTCAGGCCGCCATCGGTCTGCACCCGCACCTTGCCGCGCAGATCGTTGCCGCGCAGGGTCTGGTGCGCCTCGGACAGGCCCAGCTCCCAGGGTGAACCGGCATACTTGATCGAGGTCAGCGGCGAGGCGCCGGTGCCACCGTCATAGCCGGAGATGGTGATCAGGTCAGCATAGGCCTTGGCCACGCCGGCGGCGATGGTACCGACGCCCGGCTCGGCCACCAGCTTGACCGAGACCAGCGCCTGCGGATTGACCTGCTTGAGGTCGAAGATCAGCTGCGCCAGGTCCTCGATCGAATAGATGTCATGGTGCGGCGGCGGTGAAATCAGCGTCACCCCCGGCACCGCATAGCGCAGCCGGGCGATCAGCTCGTTGACCTTGCCACCGGGCAACTGCCCGCCTTCACCGGGCTTGGCGCCCTGGGCCAGCTTGATCTGCAGCACCTCGGCGTTGACCAGGTACTCCGCGGTGACACCGAAGCGGCCCGAGGCCACCTGCTTGATCTTCGAGGTGCGGATGCTGCCGTAGCGCGCCGGGTCCTCGCCGCCCTCCCCGGAGTTGGAGCGGGCACCCAGGCGGTTCATCGCCTCGGCGATGGCCTCGTGGGCTTCCGGTGACAGCGCACCCAGCGAAATCCCGGCCGAGTCGAAGCGCTTGAACAGCGACTCCAGCGGCTCCACTTCCTCCAGCGCGATAGGTGTCAGGTCCTGGCGCAGTTGCAGCAGATCGCGCAGGGTCGCCACCGGGCGCTGGTTGACCAGCGCCGCGTACTCCAGATACTTGTCGTAGCTGTCACCCTGCACCGCGTCCTGCAACGCGCGGACGATGTCCGGGTTGTAGGCGTGGTACTCACCGCCATGCACATACTTGAGCAGACCACCCTGCTGGATGGTCTTGCGCGGGCTCCAGGCCTCGGCGGCCAGCAGTGCCTGCTCGGCCTGCAGATCGGCAAAACCCGCACCCTGGATACGGCTGGGCACGCCGCGGAAACACCGCTCGACCACCTCGTCGGCCAGGCCGATGGCTTCGAACAGCTGAGCGCCGCGGTAGGAGGCCACGGTGGAGATTCCCATCTTCGACAGTATCTTCAGCAGGCCCTTGGATATGCCCTTGCGGTAGCTCTTGAATACCTCGTACAGGTCACCGATCACCTCGCCGGTACGCACCAGGTCGGCCAGCACTTCGTAGGCCAGGTAAGGGTATACCGCCGACGCACCGAAACCGATCAGCACCGCAAAGTGGTGGGGGTCGCGGGCGCTCGCGGTGTCCACCAGGATGTTGCAGTCGCAACGCAGACCGCAGGCAATCAGATGATGATGCACCGCCCCCACCGCCAGCGCCGCATGCACCGGCAGCTTGCCCTTGGCAATCGCCCGGTCGCTGAGTACCAGCAGGGTCTTGCCGGCGCGTACCGCGGTCTCGGCCTGCTCGACGATGCCAGCCACGGCCGCGGCCAGCGGCACCTGCTGGTCAACGTTGAGGTCGATCACCTGGTGCTCGAAGCCGGGACGCTGCAGGTTCATCAGCGTGCGCCACTTGGCCGGGGAAATGATCGGGCTGCTGAGGATCGCCCGGTTGGCGTGGTCCGGGGTTTCCTCGAAGACATTGCGCTCAGCGCCGAGGCAGGTTTCCAGCGACATGACCACCGCCTCGCGCAGCGGGTCGATCGCCGGGTTGGTCACCTGGGCGAACTGCTGGCGGAAGTAGTCGTAGACCGTGCGTACCCGGCTGGACAGCACCGCCATGGGGGTATCGTCACCCATGGAGCCGACCGCTTCCTGGCCGTTCTCGCCGAGCGGGCGCAGCACCTGGTCACGCTCCTCGAAGCTGACCTGGAACATCTTCATGTACTGCTGCAGTGCCTCGGGTGTGAGGAACTCGTCGCGCTGGTCGCGATCGTCCAGCGTGCCCTGGATACGCAGGGCATGCTGCTTGAGCCACTTGCGGTACGGATGGCGCGACTTCAGGCGGCCTTCCACCTCGTCGGTGTGCAATACCTCGCCGGTGCGGGTATCCACCGCCAGGATCTGGCCGGGCCCGACCCGGCCCTTGCTGATCACATCCTCGGGGCGGTAGTTCCACACACCGATTTCCGAGGCCAGGGTGATATAGCCGTTGGCGGTAATCACGTAGCGCGCCGGGCGCAGGCCATTGCGGTCCAGCAGGCAGACCGCATAGCGGCCTTCGGTCAGCACGATGCCGGCCGGACCATCCCAGGCCTCCATGTGCATGGAGTTGAATTCATAGAAGGCGCGCAGGTCGGCATCCATGGTTTCCATGTTCTGCCAGGCCGGCGGTACCACCATGCGCACCGCGCGGAACAGGTCCATGCCGCCGGCCAGCAGCAGTTCCAGCATGTTGTCCATGCTGGAGGAGTCCGAACCGGTGACATTCACCAGCGGTGCCAGGCTGTCCAGCTCCGGCAGCAGCTCGTTGACGAACTTGTTGCGCCGCGCATGCGCCCAGTTGCGGTTGGCGGTGATGGTATTGATCTCGCCGTTGTGCGCCAGCAGGCGGAACGGCTGGGCCAGCGGCCAGCGCGGCAGGGTATTGGTGGAGAAGCGCTGGTGGAACACGCTGATCGCGGTTTCCATGCGCGCATCTCCCAGCTCCGGGAAGAAGCTGTCCAGGTCCGCCGGCATCATCAGGCCCTTGTAGGAAATCACCTTGGCCGACAGGCTGCAGACATAGAAGTCCGCATCGGCCTGCATGGCCAGTTCCACCTTGCGCCGAACGTAGAACAGCTTGATGGCGAACTGCTGCTCATCCAGGCCCTGCCCGGAAATGAACAGCTGCTCGATGTTCGGTTGGCAACTCAGGGCCAATGGTCCCAGCACACTGCTGTCCACCGGTACCTTGCGCCATCCCAGCAGGCCCAGCTGCTGATCGGCCAGCGCTGTTTCGAACGCCTGGCGAGCGCGGGCCTGCGCTGCCGGCTCAACCCCGGTGAAAACCATCCCCACCGCATATTGCTCCGGCAGATCGAGGGCCAGTTCCTCCTTGCCGACCGCCCGCATGAAACGATCGGGCATCTGCAGCAACAAGCCGCAACCATCGCCGGTCTTGCCATCGGCATTGATGCCGCCACGATGGGTCATGCAGGTCAGCGCCTCGATGGCGGTTTTCAGCAGATGATGACTGGCCTCGCCCTGCATATGGGCAATCAAACCGAAGCCACAGTTATCCCTGAACTGATCAGGCTGATACAGACCTGCTTTCATAGGCACGCTCTCAATTTATTTCCATGTATTTCAGTTACTTACAGTCAATAAACGGACCAGATCGGACCAGGTATCAGCTGCGGAAGAGGACCTGATTGTACACAGCACGCCATGCAGCCACAATTATTTTTGCCGCAAAAACATATATAAATGTCGTAACAAGGAAAGCATTTTTTTAAAATGACTATATTTTTTGAACCAAAGCAGTGCACTAAAGAAAATCATGCACCATGAAAGTGCAGAAATAACTATAGAACAGTGACAGTGCCGTAGCGGCGGACAGGACACGCTGCAGCCACGGCCAAAGGACATGGCCGCTCAGGGGAAGGGGTTGGAGAAGGAAGCTGCGGCTCCGCATTCCCGGGGAATATCGGAGCCGCAGAAGAGCGACAGGATCAGCGCAACGACTGCTGGATGCTGCCCATGCTGCGCGGCCAGGGTTGCAGCTTGCGCAGCGATTCAGGCAACTGGCCAGCGCCTTGCTGGGCCTGGGCACGCCCGGCATAACGCCCCTGGGTGACGACGAACCAGGGCTGGCCTTCATGCTGGGTTTCGAAATACCCCAGGTCCGCCACTCCGGACTGGGCATTGATGAAGTCCAGTGCCGCCTGGCGTGAGCGGGTACCCAGCAATTGCAGGGCATACTCGCTGGCAGCCCGCTGGCGGTACCAGTCGGCCTGCCGATACGCGGCATTCGCGCCGGATGCGGCGGGTCGAGCGCTTGCCGTGCTCGGTGTCGCAGGCGCGGCCTGCGGCGCTGCCGTCGGCGGCTGCGGTACCGCCGACGGTGCAGGGGTGTCCGCCACTATCGGCTCCGGCGCGGCAACCACTGGCGGCGCCTCGATCCGAACCGGTTCGGGCATGGCGACAGGCTCGGGCAACTGACCATTATCACCATCCGCTGCGGGCGCCCGGCGCTCACGCGCGACCTCGGTCGCCACCAGCGGCTCGGCGTCCGGCTCCTCGGCAATACGCTCCAGGGTACCGCTCGTCTCGCTGGGCATCTGCAGCATGGGGCCATCCGTCGCGTCCCCTGTCACATCCACGCTGGCGACCTGATCAGGCAGGCTGATGACCGTCCGCGTCGGCTCCGGCTCATCGCCTCCCATCATCCAGGCAATGGTCACGCCGATCCCCACCAGCACCAGTGCCACCAGCGAGCGCATCGGCAAGGCCACCGCCTGCCGCTGACGTACCGGACGCACCGGTTCCTCGATTTCCTCCATCATTACCTGCCTGGCTACCCGATTGATCGCACCGGGCCAACCACCACTGTCCTGGTGAATCCGACCGACCTGCGCATCGTCCAGCAACTCGATGCCCTGCCCCGCCGCTTCCAGACGCTGGGCCAGGTAGTCGCGGGTTTCCTCCAGGTTGAAGGGAGCCAGCTCCAGCAGTTGCAGCCACACCCGGGCGGCCGGCATGTCCACCGCCTCCAGGGCTTCGCCGATGGACTCTTCGGCAAACAGGAAGACCCGTGGCGCCGCCCGGCTGTCGGCCTGGCTGAGATCGGCCAGCAACTGGATGGCCTCGGGCTCCAGACAGTGGGCGTCGTCCACCACCAGGTACAGCTGCATGCCGGTGGCATGCAGCTGCTCGGCACGCTCCAGCAGGGCCCGGGTATCGGCAACATTCAATGCCTGGCACAGCAGCCTGGTCAGCGCGCCGACATCCGCCTGCTCGCGCCCCGAGGTGACGACGCACTGCACCTTGTCCTTGTTGCAGCTGGCAACCATCGCCTGGCGCAGCAGGGTCTTGCCGGCACCCGGGGGGCCGACCACTACCTGCAACTGCTCGGAAAAGTGCGCCATGTGATGCAACTGCGCCAGCACCGGCTTGCGCTTTGGCGTGAAGAAACGAAAGCCCGGCGCACGCGCCATGAATGGATCATGGCGCAGCTGATAGTGTATGAGATAGTCCTCGGTGCTGCTCAAGTCGCCCATATCCACTTCCCGTTGCTCGCTCATCGCCCGGCCACCGCCAACATCGAATGCAGCGCCTGGCCGTCAAAATCAGCCGTCACCACCGCCTCCCCCATCTGCTTGAGCAGCACCAGACGCAACTGGCCGTCGAGTACCTTCTTGTCCACCGCCATCAGGCGCTTGAAGTCCTCGCCCAACATGCCGCGTGGCGGTGTCACCGGTAAGCCGGCAGCGGCGATCAGCGTCACGCCGCGCTGTTGCTCGGCCTCGCTCAGCCAGCCCAGGCGCTGCGACAACTCCAGGGCCATGGCCATCCCCGCGCCCACTGCCTCGCCATGCAGCCAGTTGCCATAGCCCTGGTGCGCCTCGATCGCATGGCCGAAGGTATGTCCCAGGTTGAGGATGGCGCGCACGCCCCCCTCGCGCTCGTCTGCTGCCACCACCTCGGCCTTGATCGCGCAGGAGCGGGCGATCGCCTCGGTGATCAGCGCCGGCTCCAGTTCACGCAGGGCTGGCATGTGCTGCTCCAGCCAGTCGAGGAACTGGCGATCACGGATCAGCCCGTACTTGATGATTTCCGCCAGCCCGGCGCTGACCTCCCGCGCGGGCAGGGTGCGCAGACTGTCGGTATCGATCAGTACCGCCTTGGGTTGGTAGAAGGCACCGATCATGTTCTTGCCGGCCGGATGGTTGATGCCGGTCTTGCCGCCCACCGAGGAGTCGACCTGGGACAGCAGGGTGGTGGGAATCTGGATGAAGTCGACGCCCCGCTGATAGCAGGCGGCGGCAAAGCCGGTCATGTCACCGATGACGCCCCCACCCAGCGCGATCAGCGTGGTACGGCGATCATGCCGTGCCGCGAGCAGGGCATCGAAGATCTGCTGCAGGGTCGACCAGTTCTTGAAGGCTTCCCCGGTAGGCAACACCACCGGTACTACCGCGTAATCCGCCAGGGTCTGGCACAGCCGCTGCAGATACAGCGGAGCGACGGTATCATCGGTCACGATGCATACCTGCCGGCCGGCAATATGCGGCGCCAGCAGTTCTACCTGCCCGAGCAGGCCGCTGCCAATGTGGATGGGGTAACTGCGATCATCGAGATTAACGGTCAATTGCTGCATGGAACTCTCCCTGGGAACCCGGCAAGGATACATCAGTCCCGCGCTTTCCGGGTCTTCAGTTCGGCTCTTGCGTCAGCTGGGCGACGATGGTGCTGACCACCACCTTGGGCCCGCGCTGGTCGGTATCGATGATCAGGTGGGCGATCTCCCGATACAGCGGGTCACGCCGCGCCATCAACTCGCGCAAGACCTTTTCCGGGTCCGCGGTCTGCAGCAGTGGCCGCTGGCGATCCTTGGCGGTACGCTGCAACTGCTGCTCGACGCTGGTCCGCAGGTAGACCACCAGGCCGTTATCGGCCAGCGCCCGACGGTTGGCCTCGCGCATCACCACGCCGCCACCGGTGGCAAGCACTATGCCCTGCTCCTGCACCAGTTCGGCAATCATGGCTTCTTCGCGCTGACGAAAGCCTTCCTCCCCCTCCACATCGAAGATCCAGGGGATATCGGCTCCGGTTCTGGCTTCGATTTCCCGGTCTGAATCCTTGAATGGGTATCTGAGCTCTTTTGCCAGCAGGCGCCCGATGGTACTTTTCCCTGCCCCCATCGGGCCTACCAGAAAGACATTACGCAACGCGATTACCTGGCAAGACTGATAGCTCCATTATTGATGATGCGAGGAGTCAGGAACACCAGCAGCTCGGTCTTGCTCTCGAAACTGATGTCACGCCGGAAGGCTCTGCCGACCACCGGCAGGTCACCCAGGAAGGGCACCTTTTCCTGACTCTTCTGCGATTCACTGGAGAATACACCACCAATCACGATGGTTTCACCATCAGCTACCAGAATCTTCGCGGTAACTTCGTTTTTACGGATCATTGGCACGCCGTTGACCTCACGGCTGAAGTCCGGCTCGTCCTTGGTGACGACCACTTCCATGATTACCTGGCTGTCGGGGGTGATCTGCGGTGTCACTTCCAGCGACAGCACCGCCTCGGCGAAGGCCGTGGTGGTGGCACCGCTGGAGCTGGCTTCCTGATAGGGAATTTCCGCGCCCTTGAGGATACGAGCCGTTTCCTTGTCCGAGGTCACCACCTTGGGCTGGGAGATGATCTCGCCATTGCCGGTGCTTTCCATCGCCGACAGCTGCAGGTCGAGGATGGTGTTGTCGGTGATGAAGCCGATGCCGATGCCCGAGGTGGCGCCCAGTACACCCATGTCGACGAACGGAGTGTTGAACGGAATGGTCGGGTTGCCGAAGATGCCGCCGGGATTACGGTAGTTCTCCACATCGTATTCGCCGGTGACCGGGTTCTGGCTCATGATCGGGTCATCGGTGATGCCGATGTTGTCGTCCTTGCCATAGGCATTGAAGCGTCTGCCCAGGTTGACGTTACCACCCCAGCGCACGCCCAGCGCCTTGTCGAAACCGACGTTGGCCTCGACGATACGCGCCTCGATCATCACCTGGCGCACCGGGATGTCCAGCTGGGTGACGATGCGTCGCAATTCGTCGAGCTTGGCCTGGGTTTCCAGGGCGATAATGCTGTTGGTGCGGTCATCCACGGTGATCGAGCCGCGCTGCTCGCCATCGCCGGAGGTAACCGAAGCGAACAGGGTGGCGATGTCCGATGCCTTGGCGTAGTTGACCTGGATCAGCTCGCGGCGCAGCGGGGCCAGTTCGGCGATCTGCTTCTGCGATTCCAGCTCCTGGCGTTCACGGGCGGCGATCTCGTCAGCCGGCGCCACCAGCAGCACGTTGCCGATCTGGCGCTTGTCCAGCCCCTTGGTCTTGAGCACCAGGTCCAGCGCCTGGTCCCAGGGCACGTTCTGCAGACGCAGGGTGATGCTGCCCTGTACGGTATCGCTGGCCACCAGGTTGAGGTCGGTGAAGTCGGCGATCAGCTGCAGTACCGAGCGCACCTCGATGTCCTGGAAATTCAGCGACAATTTCTCGCCGGAGTAGGAGAACTCGTCAGCCCGCCGCTGCTCGATCTCGGTACGGGTCATGGGCTTGAAGCTGACGGTCAGGCGGCTGTCGGCCTGGTAGACCAGGTGCTCGTAGAAACCGGTCGGCTCGATGCTGATGCTGGCGTCCTGGCCGGAGCTGCTGGCACTGATGAAGTTGACCGGGGTGGCGAAATCCTTGACGTCCAGACGCACGCGCAACTCATCGGGCAGGCTGGTGCCGGGGAAGGTCAGGCGTACCCGCCCTCCCTGCTCCTGCACATCCACCCGAATGGTCGGATCGGACAGGTCGATGATGACATTGCCTTCACCCTGTTCGCCGCGCTGGAAGTCCAGGCTGCGAATGGCACGTCCCCCACCTGCGGCCATCGGGCTGCTGGCGGCGGGCTGGGTGTTGCTGCGCCCGTCGCTGCCGCTGGCCTGGACCGGGGTGTTGGCCGCAGCGGCAGGCGCCGGAGCCGTTGCATAGCCTGGCGCACTGTTGGCACCGACCATGATGAACAGGTTGTTGCCCTCCACACGCGTGGTGTACGGAGCCAGGTCAGCCAGGTTGATGATCAGGCGAGTACGATCGTTGGCCTCGACCACGGTCAGGCTGCGCGCATTGCCCAGCCCCAGTTCGCGGGAACGCTCACCCAGGCGGTTCTTGACGCCCGGCAGATCGATGGCGATACGCGCTGGCTGATCGATGGTATAGCCTTTCGGCGTTGCGGCCACCGGCTCGTCGAAGGTCAGTTTGAGTTCCACCCGCTCACCGGGCAGCGACGCCACATCGAGGCGCTGGAGATCGGCGGCAAAGGCCAGCGGGCTGAGCAGCGCAAGCATGGCTGCGAATGAAAACTTCCTGGTTAGAGGCATTTGATTGCGTTCCACGCGCGACTGTTTACAGTTCATGTTATCTCTCCCTGGTTGACCTTATCCGCGCTCAGGCAAGCTGAGGGTACGCGGTCGCTCCAACCAACCACCTTCACCGTCCGGGACTATCTCGACCACATCGATACGGCCTTCCTCGATGCTGGTGATCCGGCCGTGATTGCGGCCCAGGTAGTCGCCGATCTTGACTCTATGCACGCTGCCGGCGCCACGGATGAGCGCCTGCATGCCCTGCTGGTTGCTGAGGATACCGACCATATCGAAGCCTTCGATGTTGAAGCCTTCGAGGAACTGCCGGACGCGGTTCTCATCCGGCCGGATATCCTGCGAGCCTTTCTGCCGCTGCGTCAGGTCGATACGAATCGGCGGCTGGAAGGGGCTGCGCAGGGAGGTCGCGCTGTAGGTGAAAGCCTCGTATGGCTTGAACCGGGGCAATGGCTCGATCTTCCCCGCCGGGCGTGCCCGGGTTTCTTCCATGAATACCTGCAGGTCGCTGAAGTCACTGCCGCCACAACCGCTCAGCACCAGTGCAGCCAGCATCACCAGGCCACCGGCAACGGGTCTGTACATGTTCATTGCTGGCCTCCCGCATCATGATAACGGTAGGTCTTGGCCAGGATGTTCATCTTCAGCAGGTTGGGATTGCCCTCGCTGATCGGCACGATATCGAAGTCGTGCAAGGTCACGATACGCGGCAGGCTGGCCACGCTGCTGACGAAGGTGGCGATGTCGTGATAGTTGCCCTGCACCACGATGCGGATCGGCAACTCGATGTAGAACTGCTGCGCCACTTCCGGCTGCAGGGTGATGGACTCGAACTCCAGGCCGCTGTTCAGGCCCATCTGGGTGATGTCCTCGAGCAGACCGGGTACCTCGGTATCGCTGGGCAGTTGCTTGAGCAGCGTGCCGAAGCGATCTTCGATCTCGACCAGTTGCTCCTTGTAGGCCTCCAGGTTGGCGGCCTTGAAGGACTTGTCGGCAAACTCCTTGCGCAGGGTCACTTCCTGGCCTTCTGTGCGCTCGAGCTGGCTCTGCAGATCCTTGAGATGGAAGTGGTAGCCCAGGAACAGCAGGACGGCGAACACCAGGATGCCGACGATGACCTTGAGCGCCCCTGGCCAGGAACCGATGTTGTTGAAGTCGAGGTCGTTGAGATCGACCTTCTTCAGACTCTCCATGGATTGAGCAAAACTCATTGCTGCTGTTCTCCCTCAGCGGCTGGCGTACCCGGCTCGGTCTGGCGGACCGACATCTCGAATACGTTGGCCTGATCCAATGCTCCCTGGGTAACGGCCTTGACGGCGGTCAGGTTCGGCGTGGTGAGCCAGTCGGAAGCGTCCATCTGGCGCATCAGGTTGGATACCCGGCTGTTCGATTCGGCGCCGCCCTTGATGGCGATCACCGGCCCCTTCATGCCGACCGAGGTGAAATACACACCGTCGGGCAGGGTGCGGGCCAGCTCGTCGAACACCCGCACGATGATCGGCCGGTTGCCCTGCAGGTCCTGGATGATCTTCATCCGCTCGAGCAGCTGCGTGCGCTGCGCCTGCAACTGTTCGATTTCCTTGATGCGCCCATCCAGCAGGCGGATTTCCTTGCGCAGGAATTCATTACGGGCATTCTGATGATCGATCTTGCCGTTCAGGTTGCGGTCGCCGAGAAAGACCAGCAGACCGGCAGCCAGCACGATCAGTACCAGGATGGTGAGAAACTGCTTCTTGCGCTCTTCCCTGAGCTGCTCGCGCCAGGGCAACAGGTTAATGCGAGCCATCAGTCGAAACTCCTCATTGCCAGACCACAGGCGATCATCAGCGCCGGTGCGTCATTGCTGAGCGCCACCGCATTCACCTTGTTCGACAGGGTCATGTTTGCAAAGGGGTTGGCCACCAGCGTGGCGGTCCCGAGCTTCTGCTGAATCAGTTGATCCAGTCCCGGGATCGATGCCGTTCCGCCAGCCAGCAGGATGTAGTCGACATCATTGTACTGGCCCCCGGCGAAGAAGAACTGCAGCGACCGGGACACCTGCTGTACCACGGCGTCCTTGAACGGGCCCAGCACTTCGCTTTCGTAATCGTCAGGCAGCCCGCCCTGCTTCTTCGCCAGGCCGGCCTCATCCTGGGCCAGGCCATAGCGACGCTGGATCTCGTCGGTCAGCTGCTTGCCGCCGAACAGCTGCTCGCGGGTATAGATGGTGCGCCCCTGGCTCAATACGCTGAGCGTCATCATGGTGGCGCCGATGTCGATCACCGCGATGGTCAGGTCGCCGTGGTCACCGCTGAGCTGGTCGACCACCAGTTCGCAGGCACGCTCCATGGCGTAGGCTTCCACCTCGACCACCTTGGTGTCGATCCCGGCCAGCGCCAGTGCGGCCTCGCGGATATCGACGTTCTCCCGGCGACAGGCGGCCAGCAGCACCTCGACCCGATCCGGATTGCGCGGCGACACACCCTGCACCTCGAAGTCGATGGAGACTTCGTCGAGCGGATAGGGAATGTACTGGTCGGCTTCGAGCTTGATCTGCTCTTCCATCTCGTCGTCATCGAGGCCGCCGTCCATCTCGATGATCTTGGTGATCACCGCAGACCCGGCCACCGCCACCGCCGCCTGTTTCAGCGAGGTACGCGAACGCGCCAGAACCTTTTCCAGGGTCTGGCCCACACCTTCGAGTTCGACGATATTCTTTTCCGCCACGGCACCGGCGGGTAGTGGTTCAACCGCGTAGGCTTCAACCTTGTAGCGGTTCCCTGATCGGCTGAGTTCCAGCAGTTTCACCGTGGTGGAACTGATATCGATACCCAGCAGCGTGTTCGTTTTTTTCCTGAGGAGCCCTAGCACAGCCAATTTCCTATCAGCATCCACCACTTACGGGTGGTTTATATTTGACCACATTAAATAACAGTCCTTGTTCCAGCGCAAATGGCTAAAGGGAAAAAAATACGCTTATAATGCGGACTGTTAACCCGTTCTCAACACCATCTCCCATCAACTGCTTTATTCAACCGGGAAATGATCAATCCCTCATGCGTTTTCTAATCGTTCTGTTCTGGTTGCTGGTCGCCGCAGCAAGTGGTCCGCTGCTCATCCTCAGTGGCGTAGCCCTGTATCTCAGCCCGGCGCTACCCGATGTAGATACACTGCGTGATGTCAAATTGCAAACTCCTTTGCGCGTTTACAGCAAAGATCACAAGCTGATCGCCGAGTTCGGCGAAATGCGGCGCCTGCCGATCGCTTTCGAACAGATCCCGCAGGGCTTCATCGATGCCATTCTCGCGGCTGAGGATGACAACTTCCTGCATCATCACGGCGTGGACCCCAAGAGCCTGTTGCGCGCCACCAGCGAGCTGCTCAGTACCGGGCAGATCCAGACCGGCGGCAGCACCATCACCATGCAGGTGGCAAAAAACTACTTCCTGACCAGCGACCGGGTGTTCTCGCGCAAGCTCAACGAAATCCTGCTGGCGCTGCAGATCGAGCGCAACCTCAGCAAGCGGGAAATCTTCGAGCTGTATGTCAACAAGATCTACCTCGGCAACCGCGCCTATGGCATCGAGGCCGCGGCGCACGTGTACTATGGCAAGCCGATCGCCGAACTGCCGCTGGCCGAGCTGGCGATGATCGCCGGCCTGCCCAAGGCCCCGTCCGCCTATAACCCGGTCGCCAACCCCGAGCGTGCGCGCATCCGCCGGGACTGGATCCTGCAGCGCATGCTGTACCTGGGCAGCATCGACCAGGCCGCCTACGACGAGGCCGTCGCCAGTCCGGTGACCGCCCGCAACCATGGCGCCAACCCCGAACTGGAAGCACCCTACGTGGCCGAGATGGCGCGCCTGGAAATGCTCGAGCGCTTCGGCACCGCCGCCTATACCGACGGGTACCACGTGTACACCACGGTGGACAGTCGCCTGCAGGCACTGGCTAACCAGGCTCTGCGCGACGGCCTGATGGCATACGACCAGCGCCACGGCTACCGCGGCCCCGAGGCGCGGCATGCCGATGCCGACCCCGCGCGGCTGGCCGAACTGCTTGGCAGCTACCGCAGCATGGGCGGACTGCGCCCGGCGATTGTCAGCCAGGTGGACGCCGACGGCGTCAGCATCCTGCTACGCAATGGTGACAGCGGCAGCATTGCCTGGGAGGCCATGCGCTGGGCACGTCCCTACCTGAGCGCCAACAGCATGGGCCCGAACCCGCGCAGGCCGGCGGACGTACTGCAGCGTGGCGACATCATCCGCGTCCAGCCGCTGGAGCAGCCGGGCACCTATAAACTGTCGCAGTTGCCCCAGGCGCAGAGCGCGCTGGTCAGCCTGTCGCCCCAGGATGGCAGCATCCAGGCGCTGACCGGCGGCTTCTCCTTCGTCCAGAGCAACTACAACCGCGTCACCCAGGCCCGTCGCCAGCCCGGCTCGGCATTCAAGCCGTTCCTCTACAGCGCCGCACTGGATCACGGCTATACCCCGGCCAGCCTGACCAACGACGCCCCGCTGGTGTTCAATGATGGCCATCAGAGCGAGGACTGGCGTCCACGCAACTCCGGTGGCGACTTCCTCGGCCCGATTCGCCTGCGCGAAGCGCTGTACCGTTCGCGCAACCTGGTCTCGATTCGCCTGATGATGGATATCGGTGTGGATGAGGCCCTGACCTACATCGAGCGGTTCGGTTTCAGTCGCAGTGACCTGCCACGCCACCTGTCCGCCTCGCTGGGTACCCCGGAGCTGACACCACTGCAGATGGCCACCGCCTATGCGGTCATTGCCAATGGCGGGCATGCGGTCAAGCCCTGGCTGATCGAGCGTATCGAAAACAGCGAACACCAGGTGATCGACTTCAACCGCCCGGCAGTCACCCCCGAGGCCCTGGCCGACCAGCAGCAGCGTATCGACGCCTACGCCGGCCTGAAGCCCGGCCAGCCCACGCCTCAGGTCGAAACCGCCGAACAGATCATAGATCCGCGCACCACCTATCAATTGAACAGCATGCTGCAGGATGTCATCACCCGCGGCACCGCATCGCGCGCCCGCGAACTCGGGCGCAAGGACCTGGCCGGCAAGACCGGCACCACCAACGACCAGAAGGATGGCTGGTTCGCCGGCTACAATGGCGATTACGTCACCACCGTGTGGGTCGGCTTCGACCAGCCGGCGCCACTGGGACGGCGTGAGTATGGCAGCACCACGGCGCTGCCGATCTGGACCCAATTCATGGCCGCCGCGCTGGAAGGCCACCCCGATCACAGCCAGCCGCAGCCCGAAGGACTGGTAACCACCCGCATCGATCCCCAGACCGGACGCAGCGCCCGACCAGGTACACCCGGCGCCTTCCTGGAAATATTCAAGGAAGAAGATATGCCGCCGCCCTACAGCGAGTTGGAGTCCGGTGGCTACAGCAGCGATGATGCGTTGACACCGCTGGAGTTGTTCTAGCGGCTATCGCGTTTTTTGGCTGTTGTCAGAGTCTGCAAGGAGCAGGTTGGCCGGCAGGGCCGTGCCGACACGCCGTAAATACGTCCCTGTAGGCTCGCTGCCGCCATCCCTGGCGGCAGACGGTCGGCCCAACCCTGCCGGCCAACCTGCTCCGGGGCGCTCCATACTGCTGATGGTTTTAAACCCTCAGCATCACCAATGCTTGCACCTTTGCGCCGGGAGCGGTCAACCTGCGACCGTTTGATGCCAGGGATGGCATCAACGAGCCCCCAGGGATGGGTTCACGGCGTGTCGCAGGTTGACCGCTCCCGGTGCAAAGGTAACTTCGACCCCGAAGCGAACAACACGCGCCTCCAAAGTAACCGCCCCCATAAGCAC
This sequence comes from Halopseudomonas xiamenensis, assembly GCF_014219065.1. Lineage (GTDB taxonomy): Bacteria > Pseudomonadota > Gammaproteobacteria > Pseudomonadales > Pseudomonadaceae > Halopseudomonas > Halopseudomonas xiamenensis. The sequence continues at coordinate 39,600 of NZ_JACLGO010000007.1, read as the reverse complement.
CGGTACTGCCCAGCCATTCGCCGCGGCAAGCTTGCTGCTTTTCCTGGCGAACCGCTCTACCCTGACCCTGCTACCGACAATAACAATGCAGGTGCCAATCATGTACGAGCGTGACTATCTCGAGCAGCTCCGCGAGTTACAGCGTCAGGCCTGGCCTACCGGCCATGCCAGCGAACCGCAGTATCCGCTGGGCCAGCGCCCACTGACCAGTTATCTGCAGCACTGGGCGCAGGTATCACCGGACAAACCGGCAGTGCGCTATTACGGCCACGACCTGAGCTACGCCGAGCTGGATGAGCTGAGTGACCGCTGCGCCGCGCTGCTGCTGGACCAGGGCGTGCAAACCGGCGACCGGGTCGCGGTGTTCATGCCCAATTGTCCGCAACTGCATATCGTCTTCTATGGCATTCTCAAGGCCGGCGCTGTACATGCCCCGGTCAGCCCGATGGCCATGCCCATGGAGCTGGCCTATCAGCTCAACGACTGCGGCGCCAGCGTCATGGTCTGCTTCGACCAACTGCTGCCGGTGGTACGCGAGATCGCCGGCCAGAGCCAACTGCGGGTGCTGATCAGCACCAGCCTGTCCGAACTCTGCCCTGCCGAGCCACCGTTCGCCGTGCCGGACCTGCTGCGGGCACCCAAATTGCCGGTCAGCGACAGCATCGACCTGCTGCCGGCCCTGGCGGTGACCGAGCCCCGGGCAACTCTGCCGGAACCGGCACTGGATGCCATCGCCGCGCTCAACTACACCGGCGGTACCACCGGCCTGCCCAAGGGCTGCATCCACACCCACGGCGACATGCTCTATACCTGCGCCAGTTTCGTACCGGCCGCCCTGGGGCTGGACAGCAACCGCATCAGCCTGAACTTCATGCCCGAATTCTGGATCGCCGGGGAGAATGCCGGGCTGCTGTTCCCGGTGTTCAGCGGCACCACCCTGGTACTGCTGGCCCGCTGGGATGCCCTGGCGTTCATGGGTGCGGTGCAGCATTACCGGGTCCAGCACTGCGGCCTGCTGGTCGACAGCGCCGCCGAGATCCTCGATCACCCGCAACGCGATAGCTTCGACCTCAGCTCGCTGGAGGTCACCAGTTGCGTGTCCTTCATCAAGAAGCTGACCCCGGAATACCGCCGCCGCTGGCGCGAGCTGACCGGTTGCACGCTGTTCGAGACCAGCTTCGGCATGACCGAGACCCACACCTGCGACACCTTCACCGCCGGGCTGCAGGAGGATGATTTCGACCTCAAGTCGGCACCCACCTTCGTCGGCCTGCCGGTGCCCGGCACCGAGTTCAAGGTCTGCGATTTCGATACCGGCGAGCTGCTGCCGCTGGGCAGCGAGGGCGAGCTGTGCGTGCGCTCGCCATCCCTGCTCAAGGGCTACTGGAACAAACCCGAGGCCAGTGCCGAGGCCCTGCGCGATGGCTGGCTGCACACCGGCGACAGCGGCGTGATTACCGAGCAGGGCTTCATCCGCTACCTCGGGCGGCGCAAGGAAATGCTCAAGGTCAATGGCATGAGCGTGTTCCCTGCGGAGCTGGAAGCCATGCTCGGCCAGCATCCTGACCTCCTCGCATCGGCGGTGATCGGTCGACCGGACGAGCGGCGCGGTGAGCAGCCGGTGGCCTTCGTCATCGCCAAGCCCGGCAGCGAGCTGACGGCCGACAGCCTGACCGACTGGTGCCGCCAGTCCATGGCCGTATACAAGGTGCCGGAGGTACGGCTGGTCGAGTCACTGCCGATGACCGCCACCGGCAAGGTGAAGAAGAACGAACTCAAGGAATGGATCTGATGCCCTTCAAACGACTGCTGATCGCCAACCGCGGCGAAATCGCCATCCGCCTGGCCCGGGCCGCCGCAGAGCTGGATATCCCCAGCCTGGCGGTGTATTCCGAGGATGACGCCGAGTCACTGCACCGGCGCAAGGCCGATGCCGCGGTCGCCCTGCGCGGGCGTGGCGCGCCAGCCTATCTGGATGCGGCGCAACTGATCGGCATTGCCCGGGAGCACGGCTGCGACGCCATCCACCCGGGTTACGGGTTCCTCAGCGAGAACGCCGAGTTCGCCCGCCAATGCGCCGCCGAGGGCATCACCTTCATCGGCCCGGATGCCAGGGTACTGGCATTGTTCGGCGACAAGGCCAGCGCCCGGCGACTGGCCATGCAGCACCATGTACCGCTGGTGCAGGGCACCAATCAGCCGACCAGCCTGCAGCAGGCCCGCGAGTTCATGGCCGGGCTGCCTGCAGGCACGCCGGTCATGCTCAAGGCGCTGGCCGGCGGCGGTGGGCGTGGCATGCGCGTGGTGCAGGGGCCGGAGGAACTGGAACAGGCCTTCGCCCGCTGCAGCTCCGAGGCCCAGGCCGCGTTCGGCAATGGCGACCTGTATATCGAACGATTGATCCGCCGCGCCCGGCATATCGAGGTACAGGTCATCGGCGACGGAGACAACGTCAGCCACCTGTGGGAGCGCGACTGCACCCTGCAGCGCAGGCATCAGAAATTGCTCGAAGTGGCGCCCGCCCCCGGTCTCGATCCGCAATTGCGCGAGCGCCTGCTGGCGGCAGCACTGACCCTGACCGGCGCGGTCGGCTATCGCGGCCTGTGCACTGTGGAGTTTCTGCTCGACGCCGACAGCGGCGAATTCGTGTTCATGGAAGCCAACCCGCGCATCCAGGTCGAACACACCGTCACCGAGGCGGTCATCGGGCTGGACCTTGCGCAATTGCAGATTCGCCTGGCCGCCGGCGCCAGCCTCGATGAATTGGGGCTGGAGCAGGCTCGTATTCCGGCGCCCAGGGGCTTTGCGGTACAACTGCGCATCAACCTGGAGGCCATGCAGGCCGACGGCAGCGCCCGCCCCAGCGGCGGCACCCTGAACGCCTATGAGGCCCCCGGCGGACACGGCGTGCGGGTCGATGGCTACGGCTACAGCGGCTATACCACCAACCCGGCCTTCGACTCGCTGCTGGCCAAGCTGATCGTGCACGCCGATGCCGATTACCCGGCGGTGCTGCGCCGCGCCTACCGGGCGCTGTGCGAGTTCCGCCTGGAGGGCGTGACCAGCAACCTGCATTTCCTGCAGAACCTGCTGCAGCACCCGGATGTGCAGGCCAATGCCGTCACCACCGGCTTCATCGAAACCCATGCCGCTGACCTGGCCGGTGCCAGCGGCCAGGCGCATCCGCACCTGTATGCCCAGGGCAGCGCTACTGCGCAGCAGCACACCCAGGCCCAGCAGTTGGCACCCGCCGGCAGCCAGCCGCTGAATACCCCAGTGCAGGGAGTGCTGGTCAGCCTCGACGTACAACCCGGTGACAATGTGGTCGCCGGCCAGCAGGTCGCGGTGCTGGAAGCCATGAAGATGGAATTCGTGGTCAAGGCCGACTGCAGCGGCGTTATCCGCACCCTGGCCGCCAGCCCCGGTGACAACCTGTTCGAAGGCAGCCCGCTGCTGTTCATCGAGCCGACCGGTGAGTCTGGCACCGAGCAGCTCAGTGAAGAGCAGATCGACCTGGAGCATATCCGCGCCGACCTGCGCGAGGTACTCGATCGCCAGGCCCAGTTGACCGATGCGCAGCGCCCGGACGCCGTCGCCCGGCGCCGCAAGACCGGCCAGCGTACCGCCCGCGAAAACCTGGCCGAGCTGCTGGATGAGGGCAGCTTCATGGAATATGGCGGCTTCGCCCTGGCTGCCCAGCGCACCCGCCGCAGCCATGAGGAACTGCTGAAAATGAGCCCGGCGGACGGGCTGATTGCCGGCATCGGCACGGTCAACGCCGGTCTGTTCGGCGCCGAAGCCGCACGCTGCATGGCCATGAGCTACGACTACACGGTATTCGCCGGCACCCAGGGCGTGATGAACCACAAGAAGACCGACCGCATGCTGGAGCTGGCCGAGCAATGGCGCCTGCCGCTGGTGTTCTTCACCGAAGGCGGTGGCGGCCGTCCCGGTGATGTGGACAAGGTCGGCGTCGCCGGACTGGACTGCACCACCTTCATGCGCATGGCCCGACTCAGCGGCCAGGTACCCCTGGTCGGCGTGGTCTCGGGACGCTGCTTTGCCGGCAACGCCGCACTGCTCGGCTGCTGCGATGTGATCATCGCTACCCGCAATGCCAGCATCGGCATGGCCGGCCCGGCGATGATCGAGGGTGGCGGGCTGGGTCGCTATACCCCGGAAGAAGTCGGGCCGACCAGCATGCAGGGGCCCAACGGGGTAATCGACGTACTGGTGGAGGATGAGGCTGAAGCCACCCGCGTGGCCAAGCAGTACCTGTCCTACTTCCAGGGCGACCTGCCCGGCGGCGATTGTGCCGACCAGCGCCTGCTGCGCCACCTGATCCCGGAGAATCGCCTGCGGGTGTATGACATCCGCGAGGTCATCGACACCCTGGCCGACACCGGCTCGGTACTGGAGCTGCGGCGCCAGTTCGCCCCCGGCCTGATCACCGCACTGGTACGCATCGGCGGCAAACCCTTCGGCCTGATCGCCAACAACCCCATGCACCTGGGCGGCGCCATCGACGCCGTGGCCGGCGACAAGGCCGCGCGCTTCATGCAGCTGTGCCAGGCCCACGGCCTGCCGATGGTGTCACTGTGCGATACCCCCGGCTTCATGGTCGGCCCCGAGTCCGAGCAACAGGCCACGGTGCGCCATGTGTCACGCATGTTCGTCACCGCCGCCAGCCTGAGCATCCCGTTCTTCACCGTGGTGCTGCGCAAGGGCTACGGCCTCGGCGCCCAGGCCATGGCCGCCGGCAGCTTCCACGCACCTATGTTCACCATCGGCTGGCCGAGCAGCGAGTTCGGCGCCATGGGGCTGGAAGGGGCGGTGCGCCTGGGCTTTGCCAAGGAACTGGCGGCGCTGGACGACCCGCAGGAGCAGCAGGCGCTGTTCGACAAGCTGGTGGGCGAGCTGTATGCGCGGGGCAAGGGCCTGAGCATGGCCAGCTTCCTGGAGATCGACGCGGTGATCGACCCGTTGGAAACCCGTGACTGGTTGCTGCGCGGGCTGAGCTCGGCGCCGCCGGAGTCACTGCAGCGGGGGATGCGGCCGTTTGTTGATACCTGGTGATCTGCAACGCCGGGATCCCCCCTCTCCCCCGGCCCCTCTCCCGCAAGGGGCGAGGGGTGACTCGCGCCTGGGACATCATGTTTATCCTGTAAACATCTGCAAATGCAAAGTGTGCTCTCCTTGGTTTTTTATAGAAAGCCAGGGAGCATTCCGGCTGAGATTATTTGCGGTAACGATAGCCGATGGAAATGATAATAAGGCCTTCTGTGGTGCAAGCTGACAGTAGAAGGTTTGTTCATCACTGATACGTGCCGGTTAAACACAATATCCCAGGCGCGAGTCACCCCTCGCCCCTTGCGGGAGAGGGGCCGGGGGAGAGGGGGAAAGCGGCCTCCCGCCGTTCACTGCAACTGCCTCCAATACACCACCCGGTCAGCCGCCGGCAGCAATAACGGGGCATGGCCCAGCAGCAACACCGTGCGCCCCCGCAGATAGGGCTCGATGCCCTGCCTTACCCGCTCCCGGGTCGCCTGGTCCAGCCCGCTGAAGGGCTCGTCGAGAATCACCAGCGGTGCTCCCTTCAGCAGCACCCGGGCCAGCGCCAGCCGTCGGCCTTCGCCACCCGACAGTTGCCGCCCCGACTCACCGACCCAGTGATCCAGCCCCCGGGGCAGCGACTCGACCAGATCCGCCAGGCCGACCGCTTCCAGTACCTGCCACAGTTCGGCATCGCTGGCATCGGCCTTGCCCAGCAGCAGGTTGGCGGCGACGCTGTCATGCAGCAGCGCGGCCTGCTGGGTCAGGTAGGCGATGCGCGCATGCCAATCGGCCAGTGCCAGTTCGGTCAGCGTCACGCCGGCGACCCGCACCTCACCGGCATCGGGGTCGAGCTGGCGTGCCAGCAGCGCCGCCAGGGTCGACTTGCCGCAGCCGGAACGGCCGATCAGCGCCAGCCGGGTACCGGCCTCCAATTGCAGATCCAGCCCGGCGATGCCGGCATGCCGCACCGATACCTGCTGCCAATGGATATCCAGCCGGTCCGGTACGTCACGGGGCCGGGCAGGCTCGGCCAGGCGGCTGCCCAGGGCAACCTGCTCGTTCAAGCGCCGCGCCGCCGCCAGGGTGGCGCCGAAGCGGGCGAAGGCCGCCGGCAGCACCGTCAGCCCCTCACCCAGGGCCAGCAATGCCAGTGCCAGCATCACCGCCACCGGCCCGCTCAGCAGACCCGCCTGCTGCCACTGCAGCGCCATCCACAGCGCCGCCAGCACACTCGCCATCAGCAACAAGCCGGTCAGCGCTTGGGCCAGCGCCACCCGCCGCTGCAGGGTCAGTTGTTCATCGAGCATCTGCTCGCTGCTCGCCAGCAGCCGCTGCTGGTGCCCGCCCAGGGTGCCGGCGGCGCGCAGCTCCGCCAGCCCCTGCAATTGCTCGATACTGCGCAGGCGCAGTTCATCCAGCTGGCCGACCTGACCGGCACTGAGCCGTTGGCACCAGCGCCCCATGCCCCAGGTCAGCCCTGCGAGCAGCACCAGCAGGGCGGCAGCCAGCGCCGCAGCCAACGGCAGATGGAAGATGCCGACCAGCGCACAGACCACCAGCACCCCGGCCAGTGCCACGACCGGGGGTGCCAACAGGCGCAGGTAGAGGCTGTCGAGGGTATCGATATCGGCGGTGAGCCGGTTGAGCCATTGGGCGGCGCGCAGCCGGCCCAGGGTCGCCGCGTCCAGCCGTGCCAGCCCGGCGAAGTGGCGGCTGCGCAGTGTCGCCAGCAGCCGCAGCACGGTGTCATGGTTGACCACCCGCTCGGCATAGCGCGAGAGTGTGCGGCTCAGAGCGAAGAAGCGGATACCACCGCCCGGCACGTAGACATCGAACATCACCCGCTGGCCAGCCGCCCACGCCAGCGCGGTCAGGCCGGTGGCGGTGATGAACCAGCCGGACAGGCCGAGCAGACCCACCGCGCTGAGCAGGGTGAAGGCCATGAGCAGGGCGCCCAGCAACAGGCGCCGGCGCTGCTCATCGAGCAGCTTCAGCCAGGGCAGCAGCTCACGCATCGACCAGCCTGCCGTTGTGCAGTGCCACCCGACGCCCGGCCAGCGCCATCAGCGCCGGCTGGTGGGTGGCCATGATCAGCGTACGACCGCTGGCCGCCAGCCGGGCCAGCGCGGCCACCACCTCGGCCTCGCTGTCGGGGTCGAGGCTGGCGGTCGGCTCGTCCAGCAGCACCAGGGGCGCCTCCGACAGCCACACCCGCGCCAGCGCCAGGCGCTGCGCCTGACCACCGGACAGGCCGCGGCCGCCCTCGCCCAGCGGCGTGTCCAGCCCCTGCGACTGCTGTGCCAGCAGCTCACCCAGGCCCACCTGCTGCAGCGCCGCCCGCATCGCAGTGGCATCCGCCTGGGGCGCGGTAAGCCGCAGGTTATCGGCCCAGCTGCCCTGGATCAGAAATGGCCGCTGGCCCAGCCAGGCCACCGGCAGCGCGCCGGGCGGCTGGCCGAACAGGCTGATCTGGCCGGCATCGACGTCGATAAAACCGGCCAGGCAATGCAGCAGCGACGACTTGCCCGACCCGGACGCTCCGATCAGCGCCAGCACCTCACCCCGGCGCACCTGCAACTGCACCTCGTGCAATACCCGGCCACGACCGGGATAGCCAAGGCTGACGCCGTGCAGGCTGACCACCTCGGCCGCGCCACTGGGCGGGGTCGCCACCGGGCCGGCCGCTGGCACCAGCTCGCCACACCGCGACAGCACCGCCGCCGCCCCCAGCGCCGCCGCCCGGTCGTGGTAATGTTGGGCCAGACTGCGCAGCGGCTGGAAGAACTCCGGTGCCAGCAGCAGGATGAACAGCCCGCTGAACAGCGTCAGCTCGGCGGAGGGACCGTAACTGATATAACCCAGCAGGCCGAAGCCGATATACATGGCGACCACCGCGATCGCCACCGAGGCGAAGAACTCCAGCACCGCAGAGGACAAGAAGGCAATGCGCAGGGTACGCATGTTGACCACCCGATAACGCTCGGCCGCCTGGGCCACCGAGTCGATCGCAGCCGGCACCTGGCCGAACAGCTGCAGGGTGGTCAGGTGGCGCACCCGGTCGAGGAAATGCCCGGCCAGCCGCCCCGCCTCCAGTACGTGCTGCTGGCTGATCCTTTCCGCACGCATGCCGATCAGGGCCATGAACAAGGGGATCAGCGGCGCTGAGATCAACAGGAACAGCGCCGCCAGCCAGTCCAGCCAGAATACCGCCAACAGAAACAGTACCGGCACCAGTAGCGCCAGCCATTGCTGCGGCAGGTAACGGGCAAAGTAGCCATCCAGCGCTTCAACCTGCTCCACCCACTGGTTCGCCAGGCTGGCGCTGGAATGGCCGGCCAGCCGTACCGGTCCCTGCCGCTCCCAGTAACCCAGCAACTGCCGGCGCACCCGCTGGCGCACCCGGCTGCCGGCGAGCTGGGCCAGGCTGTCGCGGGCGTACTGGGCCACGGCCCGCACCCCGGCAGCCGCCAGCAGGGCCAGCAGCAGCGGCAGCAGCTCAGCCATCGGGCGCGCCAGCACCAGGGCGCTGTGAATCAACCAGGCCAGCAGCCCCATCTGCACCAGCAGGGCCAGCCCTTCCACCACCCCGGCCGCTACCGCCGCGTACAACCAGGGCTGCACCTGGCGCTGCTGCTGCGCCAGCCAGGCGCGACTGCGCTGGTTACGCTCGCGCTCAGTGATAGCCTTCCCCCACCCTGACCTTGCCGCGGAATACCCAGTAGGTCCAGGCGGTGTAGGCCAGGATCACCGGAATGACGAACAGCATGCCGATCAGCAGGAACAGTTGCGAACCAGGGGCCGAGGCGGCGTCCCACAGGGTGTGGTTGGGCGGCACCACGTACGGCCACTTGGTCACCAGCAGCCCCAGGTAGGTAAAGGCGAACATGCCCATGGTGGCGATGAAGGGGCGCGCCGCCATCCGCCGGCGCAAGCCGCGCAACACCTGCCAGGCGCAGAACAGCGCAAGCACTGGCAGGATCCAGATCAGCCGGATCACCGAGAACCAGCGCTCGAAGGCCGATGGATCGACCCAGGGCGTCCAGACGCTGACGATACCGAATACCACCAGCACCACGGCCAGCAACCAGGGTGCCAGCCGATAGGCCCAATCCTGGATATGGCCTTCGGTCTTGAGAATCAGCCAGGTACTGCCCAACAGTGCATAGCCGGCCAGCAAACCGACACCGGTGAGCATCGAGAAGGGGGTTATCCAGTCGAAAGGACCGCCGACATAGACCCGGCCAACCGTATTGAAACCTTCAATATAGGCCCCCACCACCGCGCCCTGGGCGAAGGCCGCCACCATCGAACCGCCGGCAAAGGACCAGTTCCACAGATAGCGCGAGGTGTTGGCCTTGAAACGAAACTCGAAGGCCACGCCGCGGAAGATCAGCCCCGCCAGCAGCAGGAACACGCCGATGTACAACGCCGGCATCAATACCGAATAGACCAGCGGGAAGGCCGCCAGCAGGCCGGCACCGCCGAGGATCAGCCAGGTCTCGTTGCCATCCCAGACCGGCGCTACCGAGTTCATCATCACGTCCCGCGCGTCCTCGTCCGGCGCGAACGGAAACAGGATGCCCACACCCAGGTCGAAGCCGTCCATCAGCACGTACATCATGATGCCGAAGGCGATGATGCCCGCCCAGATGATACTCAGGTCGATGCCGTGCATATCAGTGCCCTCCCTCTTCGATACTGACGTGGCTGGCCGACAGCGGACGCTTGGGCCGCTCGACGTCGTGGGTTTCCTCATGGTCGATGCTTTCGATACCGGCACGCAGCACCAGCATCAGGTAGTACAGCCCGGCGCTGAAGATCACCGCGTACACTGTGATGTAGCCCAGCAGGGTGAACAGCACCATGGGGCCGGTCAACGAAGGTGTCAGCCCCTCGATATGACTCATCTGGCCATACACCAGCCAGGGGAAACGCCCAACCTCGGTGACGATCCAACCGCACAGCACGGCGGCGAAGGGTGCGAAGGTCATCAGCCGCATGGCGTTGAGAAACAGTGGCTGGCGCCAATAGCGCCCGCCCGCGCGCAGAAACAGGCCGGCCAGGGCACAGCCGATCATCAGCAGGCCGATACCGACCATGATGCGGAACGACCAGAACACTATCCATACCGGTGGCCGCTCCTCAGCCGCCACCTCCTTGAGCCCGGGAACCTCGCCGTTCAGGTCGTGGGTCAGGATCAGGCTGCCGAGTTTGGGAATGCCAATCTCGAAACGGTTGGTCTCGGCCTGCTGGTCGGGAATGGCGAACAGCAACAACGGCATGCCGCGCATGGTCTCCCAGTTGCCCTCGATGGCCGCGACCTTGATCGGCTGGTGCTCCAGGGTGTTGAGGCCGTGGTAGTCACCGACCACCGCCTGGGTCGGCGCGGCGAACAGGATCAGCCACAGGCACATGGACAATGCCTGGCGGTTGGCCTCCACCTCGCGCCCGACCAGCAGATACCAGGCACTGACCCCGGCGACCACGAAGGAGCCGGTCAGGAAAGAAGCCAGCAGCATGTGTGCAAAACGGTACGGGAAGGACGGATTGAAGATCGCCTGGCCCCAACTGGTGACGCCGAATACGCCATCCGCCAGCTCGGTGCCCATGGGCGTGTGCATCCAGCTGTTGGCCGCCAGGATCCAGAACGCGGAAATGAAGGTACCCAGCGCCACCATGCAGGCGGCGAACAGATGCATGCCCTGCGGCACTTTATCCCGACCGAACAGCAGCACACCCAGGAAGGCCGCTTCAAGGAAGAAGGCCGTCACCACCTCGTAGCTGAGCATCGGCCCGATGAAATTCGCCGCCGCATAGGAAAAATTGCTCCAGTTGGTACCGAACTGAAAGGACATGACGATGCCGGACACCACGCCCATGGCGAAGGCCACGCCGAATACCTGGATCCAGAAGCGCGACAGGCGCGTCCAGGCTGGGTTGCCGGTCTTGAAGGCAAGCATTTCCAGAAAGGCGATAAAGGTCGCCAGACCAATGGTGAACACCGGGAAGATGGCATGGAAGCACACTACAAAAGCGAATTGCAGACGGGATAGCAACAGCGGATCGAGTTCCATCTGTGCAGCTCCTTGACTGGTGGAAGTGAAGCCGGCAGGGCTGGATCGTTCCACAGGTATAGCAGAGATGCAATGCGGCTGCCGGACGCAGCCAGGCCTCAGACCCTAAGGCGCGTACACTTGTGACCGGGGCCAGGCGGGGGTGTTCCCGGTATCTGTACCGGGAACCCGGGCGTCTACAGCAGCAGCCAGAGAGTAACGCACAGTGGCAGCAGCAGCGCCGTGCCAATGCCCATCAGGCTCATGGCCAGGGCGGCGAAGGCACCGGCCTCGTCATTCTCCTCCAGTGCCCGCGAGGTGCCCACGGCATGTGCCGCCAGCCCCAGCGCCATGCCGCGCGCGGCCGGCAGGGTCACCCCGGAAACATTCAGCAGCCACGGCCCCATCAGCGCGCCCAGCACCGCGGTGTACATGACGAAGGCCGCCGCCATGGCCGCCACCCCGCCCATCTGCTCGGCCACCATCATGGCGATCGGCGTGGTCAGGGACTTGGGCGCCAGGGTCATCAGCATGGCGAAGTCGGCACCCAGCAGCCAGGCCAGCAGTATGGTCACCGCGGTAACGAACACCCCGGCCACCAGCAGGGTGATCAGCACCGGCCAGAAGAACTGCCGGATGCGCCGCAGGTTATGGTACAGCGGTATAGCCAACGCCACCGTGGCCGGCGCCAGCAGCAGGGTCAGCGGCAGGACCGCGTCGCGATAGGCTTCATACTCCAGACCCAGCAGCCACAGCGCGCCGATCAGCAGCACGATCGAGACGATCAGCGGGTGCAGCAGGGCCATGCGGGTGCGCTCGTAGAGCCCCAGTCCCAGTTGATAGACACCCAGGGTCAGGCCCAGCAGGAACAGCGGATGGCTCAGTACCGCATTCCAGGCCAGCAGCAGCGAAGCGTTCATGCATCCTCCTTGCGCGCCTGGCGGGCCACCAGATACTGCATCAGATGCCCGGCCAGCGGCACCACCAGGATGAATGACAAGGTCAGGCTGACCAGGATCGCCGCCGCATCCGCGGCCACCTCGTTGCCATACATCATCACCCCGGCCGCCGGTGGCGTCAGCAGCAGCGGCAGAAAGCGCAGCAGTCCGCTCGACGCCGTCTCCAGCGAGGCACTGACCCGGCCACGCAGGCGCAGGAACACCACCAGCAACAGCATGCCGATGATGGGGCTGGGCAAAAAGGGTAGAAACAGTACATTCAATGCCGTGCCGATCAACTGAAACAGGATCAGCCAGGTCAATCCGCGTAACAACATCCGATCATTCCCAATCGAAACGACGGTAGCCGACAGGGCCACCGTACGATGCCAGCGGCCGGAGTTTGCTGTATCCTGCCGCCGCTCAGCCGAAACAATACCATTGATGCCGTATTCAACGGCAGCCTGTTCCACACAAAGCACGCCCCGCGCCGGCAAGGATGCAGGGGTCAAGGTGACCCGCGACATGACTGATGAGGATCTGGTCTTCCAGAGCTATGGCCGCTGCTGCAAGAGCACAGCGTTCTTCGACGATTTCTATGCCCGCTTCCTGGCCAGTTCCGCCGAAGTGCGCGACAAGTTCAGCAATACCGACATGAGCGCACAGAAGCATCTGCTGCGCGCCGGCATCCTCAATCTGGTGCTGTATGCCCGCGGCCTGCCGCCGACCAAGCTCAAGGCGCTCGGCGAGTCGCACTCGCGCCAGCGGCTGGATATCCAGCCGCACCTGTACGACTACTGGCTCAAGGCGTTGCTGGATACCATTGGTGCGCACGACGACGAACTGGATGTCCGTACCCTGGCCGCCTGGGGCAAGGTGCTCAGGCAGGGTATCGAGGTGATCAGGGCGGCGTATTGAATACGGTTTTCTTTTTTGGCAAACCCTTTAATATTGCGCCCTCTCTCCACCCCAGCAGCCGGACCCACCCCCAATGCGCACACTGATCAAAGGCGCCGCCGTCACCAGCCTGGCGATTGCCAGCGGCCTGGCCGCCGCCTCTCCCCTGCAATGGCAGGACAACAGCCTGACCTACCTCTACGGCAACGACTTCGAGGTCGATCCCAAGACCCAGCAGGCGGTGACCTTCGAACACGTGAGCGGCTGGAGCGTCGGCGACCTGTTCCTGTTCGTTGACAGCATCCATTACAACGGCGCCACCGATGCCAACGGCAATAACAGTACCTGGTATGGCGAGATCGCACCGCGGCTGTCGCTCGGCAAACTGACTGGCCGGGAATGGCATCTCGGCCCGATCCGCGACCTGCTGCTGGCCGGTACCTATGAGTTCGGGCGGGGCGATATCAAGAACTACCTGCTCGGCCCGGGCGTGGACCTGGCCGTGCCGGGTTTCGACTACCTGCAACTGAATACCTATTACCGCCACTCCGATACCCCGGAAGGGGTACGTGGCGCCTGGCAGATCACCCCGGTATGGGCCATCACCCTGCCGCTGGGCCGCTCGGATGTATTGATCGACGGCTATATCGACTGGATCGTGGACAATGACGGCCCGGGCAAGCACGCCAACCTGCACTTCAACCCACAGATCAAGTACGACCTGGGCAAGGCACTGGGCTGGAGAGCCAGGCAGTTGTATACCGGCATCGAATACAGCTACTGGAAGGACAAGTACGGTATCGAGAATACCGCCGCCTTCGACACCAACCAGAGCGTTACCAACCTGCTGGTCAAGGTGCACTTCTGAAATACTTGCCGCTGGCGGGCAGCCGCCAGCGGTCCTGCTACAGCGAGACCGCCTCGATGATGCGCGCCGCGATGGTGATCAAGAGTATCGCGGCACCGCCCAGCATCAGCGCCACCCCCCAGCCCTTGTCACGAAAACTGAAGCCCGTACCCAGTATCAGAAAGCCAAGCACCAGCAGGCCCAGCATCACGTGCACTTCATCAATGGCAGTCATCTATCCCCTTCTCTGGCTATCGCTCCGCGACTGCCTGTCGCGGATTGTTGAGGCCCATGTTACTTGCCCGGCATGACAGTGCCAAGGCGCACAACAGTCCTGCGGCGCTCTATTGCGCCTGTTGCAACCCGACCAGCAAGCCGACGAAGTCCTCCACCGGGATGCGCTGCCCATTGAGTTCGATCATGCCATCAGCATAGTGCAGGCTGGAAAGAATGTTGTCGCCCTCCACCCTGCCCAGTTGCATCATCTCGGCCATGCCACCGGCCATTTCCACCATCAGCGCCGCCTCCTGCTCCAGCGCCGCCGCATCGCTCTGTGGCTGGAACAGCGCCTGGTACCTGAACACATCCATCATCATCGGCTTGGATAGCACCAGGTTGGCTTCCAGGCTGCCGATCAGTTGCCGCGCCAGCAGCTCGGCTGGCTGCTCCAATGAGCCGGGGTTCCCCAGCTCCATGTCGAGACTGAAGCGACTTTCGCCATTGGCGGTCCTGATCGCGAAGTTGTTCAGCGCCAGCCGTGGCTGGCGCTGGAGCAACTGCAGCAGCGCTCCCTTGAACTGCTCACCCAGGGCCTCCGGGTCATCCGCCTCGCTGCCCAGCGCCAGGCTGTTGTACAGACCGGTAAGCAGCGCCGTGGCCTCTGGATCGAGCCGGCTCAGGCTCCAGCTCATGTTCATCGAGCCCAGCGGCTTGCCGTCGTAACTGAGCGAACCCACCTGGTAATTCAGTTCGGCGGTGATGCCGTCGGCGTCCAGGCGGGTATGGTCGGTCTGCAGCACATCGCTCATCACCAGCGCCGGCTGCCCATCCAGCTGTACCGCCAGTTGATCCAGCTCCACCCGGCCGCTGCCCAGGTACAGGCCGGAGGCGTCCTGGCGGCGGTCCAGCGTGAACTCGATGCCGACCAGGCCGATACGCCCGGGCGCTTCCAGCTCCAGCGAGTCGACTCGCCCGCTGACGACGAAGCGCTCGCCGGCGGTATCGGTACGATACAGCGCGGATAGCCCGGAAAACGCTCCCTCGACCTCAGCCCCGGCCCAGCTCAGCGGCGCCACCCGCAGCTCGCCGCTGATGCCCTGGCCATAACCGATGCTGCTGACCAGGGTAACCGGAGGCTGCCCGCCACTGGCCGCGAACAATTCGCTCAGCTCCGCGGTCGGCTCCAGCTGCGCGTGGCTGACCGCCATCACCGGCAGCCACTTGAACGAGCGCAGGCGCGACAGCGGCATGGGGCCATGCTCGATGCGATCATTGATGAACAGGTCGATGGCCGGCTGGTCATCCCGGGCAGCCCTCAACAGCAGGCGATAGCGCGCCTGGCTGGAGAACAGGCCGCGCTGGAACGCCACCAACTCCAGCGCCACATCGGTGCCGGGAAGCTGGTTGGCCAACTGCTGGTTGCCCTGCTCGATGGATTGCTGCAATACCCCTTCCAGCCGGGTGCCGGTATACCAGGCCCCGGCCGTGCCAGCGCCGATGAGTACCACCAATGCACTGATCGCTATCCCTGCTTTACTCATGCTTGCTTCCTTCTGAATAGTCGGCGGTTGATTGCCGCAACGTGGCGGCGCTCAAATCTGCCATAGCTGCCGGCAAATTGCATCCAGCCGATGAAGCCGATTATCATCGCCCGCCGTCCCTGCCATTCGCAGCAGCCGCTTCACCAAGGACTCCCATGTTTTATCTGATTGCCGTCACCCTGCTGTGGGCCGTTTCCTTCAGTCTTATCGGGGAATATCTGGCCGGCCAGGTGGACAGCTACTTCGCCGTACTGACCCGCATCCTGCTGGCCTGCGTGCTGTTCCTGCCACTGTTGCGCCCACGCCGCTTGCCCCGGGGCATGGCGCCCGGCCTGCTGGCGGTCGGTGCCCTGCAATTCGGGCTGACCTACACCTGCCTGTACCTGTCCTTCGAGCTGCTGACGGTGCCCGAGGTGCTGCTGTTCACCATCTTCACGCCGCTGTACGTGGCGCTGGTGGACAACGCCCTGCGCCGCCGCTTCAGCGCCGGACCGGTGGTGGCCACGCTGGTCGCCGTACTCGGCGCGGCGATCATTCGCTATGACGGCATCAGCGATGCCTATGTGAAGGGCTTTCTGCTGCTGCAACTGGCCAACCTGGCGTTCGCCCTGGGCCAGGTCGGTTACGCCCACCTGGTACGCCGCTGCGGGGCCGATGTGCGCCAGCAGTGGGCCGGTTTCGGCTTCTTCTTCATCGGTGCCCTGCTGCTGGTGGTGCCGGCCTGGTTGCTGCTCGGCGATCACAGCCGGCTGCCGCAGACCCCGCTGCACTGGGGCGTGCTGGCCTGGCTGGGGCTGGTCGCCTCCGGGCTGGGATTCTTCTTCTGGAACCGTGGCGCCACCCAGGTGGATGCCGGCACCCTGGGCATCATGAACAACGCGTTGATTCCCGCCGGGCTGGTGGTCAACCTGCTGATCTGGAACCAGCAGGCCGACCTGACCCGCCTGCTGCTCGGCGGTGCGGTGATCGGCCTGTCGCTGTGGCTGAATCTGCGCTGGGACAGCTGGCGGGAGCGGATCAGAAAATCAGCATCAGCAGGCCGATGATGACCACCAGGCCGACCATGAAGATGATACCTACGGTGCTGGCTAGGAATTTGAGCATGATGAACCTCTCGATTGCGGGTATGTAAGGCGTTCGACCCTGACGGCAGCCGGACAGTTCAGCCTTTTGCGCTTGCCTCTGTTGGCAATGCACCTGCATTTATGCGGTTGATTGCATTTGCTTCTGTGCGCTGAAAACCGGATGCTCGGGGGAAACAGACACTCCCGGATTCGCCGAGCCATGACCGACAGCAAAAACCACAATGCCACCCTGAGCTTCACCTTTACGCCGCGCTACACCGACCTGGATACCTGGCGTCACGTCAACAACTCACGCCTCTACCAGCTGCATCAGGAAGCCCGCATACGCGCGCATATCCAGCGCTTCGGCAAGGATGCCTGGTTCTCTGACGATGTACGCCTGCGCCCGCTGCGCAGCCTGACCCAGTACCGTCAGGTCACCTGGTACGACAGCGATATCGAAGCACAGATCAGTGTGACCGATTGCACCGATGACAGCTTCCAGATGCACAGCGAGCTGTACCAGAACGGTGTGCTGGTCGGCATCCAGGAGTGCGAGATGGCCGCCTTCGAGCATGGCCACCGAGTGCTGTTGCCATCAGCCATCCAGCGCGAGCTGAGCGCGGTGACCACTGGCAATGCCATAGCGCTACCGGCAGCCGAGTACCGCGAGCAGCTGGCCCACGCGCACAATTTTCCGGTACGCCAGCAGTTGACCCCGCGCTACGCCGACCTGGACGCCGACAGCCAGCGCAGCGAAGCCGCGCTGGCGCGGTATATGGAACAGGCGCGCTCGGGTGCCATACGGCAGCTGGATTTCGCTGGGCTTGGTGTGCTGGTGGCTGCGGTGGATATCAGCTTCGCGCATTTCCATGCGGGCTGGACGCCGGTGGAACTGGCCGCCGGCATCAGCCGTATCGGCAACAGCTCCTTCCTGTTCACTGGCTGCGCGCTGCACAAGGATGAGGTACAGGCTGCCGCCAGCAGCGTGATGGTGGTGATCGATCCGGCCACCAACCGGCCGGTGCACATACCGCCGGCGCTGCGCGAACAGCTGGAGGCTTGGCGGATCTGAACGGAGTGTAGCGCGGGCGCGCTACACTCCAGGGCCAGTCAGCCCTGGTCGCCGCCGGCGACCGGCAGTATGGTGCCGGTGATATAACTGGCCGCATCCGAGGCCAGGAACAGGATGGGTTCTGCCTGCTCATCCAGCGTGCCGTAGCGGTGCATGAAGCTGCTGGCGTTGGTCTGCTCGATCAGCGTCTGGTACCACTGTTGTTCGCGCTCGCCCTGCGCTTCGGTATTGCGCGGCGTCAGCCGTGGCGGCGCCTCGGTGCCGCCGGGGGCGGTGGCGTTGACGCGGATGCCATGCTCGGCGTACTCGAAGGCCAGGTTCACCGTCAGCCCGTTGACCCCGGCCTTGGCCGCGCCGTAGGGCACCCGCATCAGGCCGCGGGTGGCTACCGATGAGACGTTGACGATGGCGCCACCGCGCTGCTCCAGCATGTACGGCAGTACCGCACGGCAGCACCACAGGGTCGGGAACAGCGAGCGCTGGATTTCCTTCTGGATCTGTTCAGGCTGGTAATGCTCGTAGGGTTGCGCCCAGATGGTGCCCCCGACATTGTTGATCAGCACATCGATGCGACCGTATTCCTGGTGGGCGCGAGCCATGACGCTCTCGGCACCTTCCCAGGTCTCCAGGTCGGCCTGCACCGCCAGCGCGGCGACGCCCTGCTCACGCAGCTCGGCCGCCACGCCCTGGACATAGTCAGCGATATCCACCAGCAGCAGCCGTGCGCCCTCGGCGCCGGCCAGTTCGGCAACCCGCTTGCCGATGCCCTGGGCGGCGCCGGTGATCACCAGCACCTTGTCAGTGAAGCGGGCGCTCATGCGGCCTCCTCGGCAGCCACGCTGGGCGTGAAGCGCTCGTAGTGGAAGGACGCCGGCTCGATGCTCTGCTCGCGGAAGTACCCCAGCACCGCATCGACCATGGGCGGCGGACCACACAGGTAGACATCCACATCACCGTCATTGATCGGCGCGTCTTCCATATGGTTGGTCACATAGCCGGTGCGCGGATGGCCGCTGTCCGGGTTGGCGATCACCGTCTTGAAGGTGAAGTTGTCCACGGTCGCCGCGAAGGCTTCCAGCTCCTTCACCGAGACCAGGTCTTCGTTGTTGGTCACCCCGTAGATCAGGTGCACCGGCTGGCTGCTGCCGCTGGCCTTGAGGTGCTCGAGCATCGACAGGAAGGGTGCCAGACCGGTACCGCCGGCCAGCATCAGCACCGGACGACCCACCGGGCGCAGGTAGAAGATACCCATGGGGCCGTTCAGGGTGACCTTGTCACCGGTCTTGGCCTGGCCGACCAGCCAGGAGCTCATCAGGCCACCGGGTACGTTGCGGATCAGGAAGCTCAACTCGCGGCTGCCCGGCCGCGAGCTGAAGGAGTAGGCGCGGCTTTCGCTGCTGCCCGGCACCTGGATATTCACATACTGCCCCGGCAGGAAGGCAATATCCTCATCCGCGGTGACCTTCAGCTCGATGGCCGTGGCCGACACCAGGTTCACTTCGGCAACCGTACCCGTGGTCTGCAGGTTGCCGGTCTTGCACAACGTGGAAGCCGCCGGGATATTCACTACGCAATCGCTGGACGGCACCATCTGGCAGGTCAGTACCATGCCCTGCCCGGCTTCGTCGTCGGTCAGTGCATCCTCGATGTACTCGTCACCCAGGTCGTAGTCGCCCTGCTGGCAGCTGCCCTTGCAGGTGCCGCAGACGCCATCGGAGCAATCCATCGGCAGGTTGATCTGGTTGCGATAGGCCGCATCCAGAACCGTTTCGCCTTCGTTGCAGTTGATGAAGCGGGTCACGCCGTCTTCAAAGTTGAGTGCGATGTTGTAACTCATGTCGGTGGCTCCCGATCAATCACAGGTGGTAGATATCAATCACCTGATTGATGTAGTCGTTGTTCAGAATGACCTTCTTCTCGGTGATCAGCGGCTGCTCGCCGGTGATATCCAGGGTGCAGAAGGCGGTGCCGAAGAACATCTGCGTGCTGTGGTAGCGATGGCTGTTGGTCTGCCAGTTGAAGCGCAGCTTAACCTGCCCCTCACTACGCTCCAGGATCTCCAGATTGGTGCGCAGGTGCGTGGTGCGCGGCTCCGGCATCGAGCTGGCCCCGGAACGCTCGGTCTTGATCCGGTAGATGCGATCCTCCAGGCCGCAACGGCTGGGGTAGTAGATCAGCGACAGCTCGGTCTGCGGGTCTTCGGTGAGGGTGTCCTCGTCATCCCAGCAGGGCATCCAGTACACCACCTCTTTGTGATAGCAGGTCAGCCACTCGTCCCACTGGCGATCGTCGAGCAGGCGTGCTTCGCGGTGGATGAAGGCCTGGATCTGTTCAAAATTCATGCTCATGCCGAGGTCTCCTGTGCGCTGAGGGCGACGAAGCGGGCCCGCTCGGTTTCCACCGCGCGCAGCATTTCCTCGACCCAGTGTTGATGGTGGGTTACATACAGCCCCTCGTCCTCAGGCTTGGCGCCACTGAGGATGGGCTTCATGTCGATGCGCTGGGCACCCTCGTCGGCCCCTTCGATCCAGTGTGCGGCACCACGGCTCATGTCGTTCCACTTCAGTCCTTCGGCGGTGTAGCCCTGCTGGCAGGCGCGGAACTCTTCCAGGTCGTCCGGAGTACCCATGCCGCTGACGTTGAAGAAGTCCTCGTACTGGCGAATGCGCTTGGCGCGCTCGTCTGCCGGCTCGTTCTTCGGTGCCCAGCAGTAGATGGTGATCTCGGTCTTGTTCACCGAGATCGGGCGCAGCACGCGGATCTGCGTGGAGAACTGATCCATCAGGTAGACGTTGGGGTACAGGCACAGGTTCTTGGTGGTGTTGACGATGGCATCGGCACGGGCTTCCCCGAAACGCGCCTGCAACTGCTCAAGATGCTTGTACACCGGGCGCACCTGCGGGTTGGTCAGGCGGGTCCAGAGCATCATGTGGCCGTTGTCGAAGGAGTAGAAACCGCCATCGCTGGACCAGCTCTTGGCGTCCACTGCCTCGGTGCCGCCGTTTTCGTAGTTGCGCTGGCCCATGGTCGACAGGTAGTTCCAGTGCACGGTGCCAACGTGGTAGCCGTCAGCGCCGTTCTCGGCGGTCAGCTTCCAGTTGCCCTCGTAGGTATAGGTAGAGGTGCCGCGCAGCACTTCCAGTCCGTCCTCGGCCTGATCGACGATGTTGTCGATGACCTTGGTGGTCTCGCCCAGGTACTGTTCGAGCGGCATGACATCGGCATTCAGGCTACCGAACAGGAAACCACGGTAGTTCTCGAAGCGCGGCAGGCGCTTGAGGTCATGCGAACCATCGGTATTGAAGCTGTCCGGGTAGCCACCCTTCTTCTGATCGCGGGCCTTGAGCAGCTTGCCATCGTTCTTGAAGGTCCAACCGTGGAACGGGCAGGTGAAGGAGGCCTTGTTGCCACGCTTCTTGCGGCACAGGGTGGCGCCACGATGCGAGCAGGTATTGAGCAGCGCCTGCAGTTCCCCTTCCTTGGTGCGGGTGATGACCACCGGCTGGCGACCCAGGGTCAGGGTGAAGTAGTCACCGGGGTTCTGCACCTGGCTTTCATGGGCCAGGAACACCCAGTTGCCTTCGAAGATGTGCTTCATCTCCAGGTCGAACAGCTGCTGGTCGGTAAAGATACTGCGGTCGCACCGGTACTGCCCGGTAACCGGGTCGGCTTCCACCGCACCGCGGATTTTCTTCTCAAGTTGGTCGAGTTGGCGAGTCATGTTCGTCACTCCATCTTGTTGTGGTGATGCATTACCGGGCGCACAGGGCCCCCTAAGCAGCCCGTTTTCAGGCTGCCGGCTCACTACAACGGGCTAAAGGGGGCTTCAGGCGGCGGCAGCGTCTTCCAGTGCGCGCTTGCGCTCGTGGCGCGCCTGCAGTTCGGCCTTGTCGGTGGATACCAGCTGGAAGTTGAACTCCACCTCGGTGACCGGGCCGCTCACGCCATGCTGCTCACCCTCGACAGACCGCTCGACCGGGCGCGCCTCGACCACCAGCTCGTCACGGGTGGCGAAGGCGAAGTCGTCGTAGGTGTATTCGTCACCAGCCAGGTTGATCTGGGTGGTCAGGTGCTTGTGACCGGGCGCCGAGATGAAGAAGTGGATATGCGCGGGACGCTGACCATGCCGGCCCAGCTGGTTCAGCAGCGCCTGGGTGGAACCCTCGGGCGGGCAGCCGTAGCCGGAGGGAATGATCGAGCGGGCAACATAGCGGCCGTTCTCATCGGTCTTGATCCGGCGGCGCAGGTTGTATTCGCTCTGCGACTGGTCGAAGTAGGAGTAGTTGCCCTTGGAGTCGGCGTGCCAGACATCGACGATGGCATTGGCCAGCGGCTTGCCATCCTCGTCGGTGACCTGCCCCTTGAGCAGCATCACTTCGGCGCTCTGGTCGGTACCATCGTCCAGGCGCGCGAAGCCGTCGGCCATGGGCGCACCGGCAACGTACAGCGGGCCTTCGATAGTGCGCGGAGTGCCACCGGCCAGGCCAGCGGCCTCATCCTCGGCATCCATGCGGATATCCAGGTACTTGTCCATGCCCAGTCCCGGAGCCAGCAGCGATGCTTCGCCATTCTTGCCCAGGTCACCGACATAGTAGACGGCGGTCCAGAACTCCTCCGGGGTGACGTCGAAATCCTCGATCAGCTGGAACACGTCGCTCATGAAGCGGTGAACGATCTTCTTCACCCGCTCGTTACCCGCTTCCACATGGAAGCCGGCGACCTTGTTCAGCAGTTCCTGTACTTCGGCAGTATGGGTAGTCTTGATTGTCATGGTTGTTACTCCTCACTCATTATTCTTGTTGCCGGATCACGTTCTGTAAGTTGGCAATGTTGTTCACGAGCGCCTGTTTGCCTGACGGCGCCTGGTTCTGCAGCTTGCTGCTCAGCGGTCGTCCTCATGGATCGAGGACGGGTGGCGGCACAGCGGCGCCACGGTGATATCCATATAGGGGAACAGCGGCAGGTTGCTGATCAGATCCTGCAGCTCGGCGTTGTCCTGCACATCGAAGATGCTGACGTTGGCGTAGCTGCCGGCTACCCGCCACAGGTGCCGCCACTTGCCCTGGCGCTGCAGCTCATGGGAGTAAGCCTTCTCCCGCGCCTTGATTTCGTTGGCCACTTCCACCGGCATGTCGTGGGGAATGTTGACCTTCATCTCGACCTTGAACAGCATGTTCTTCTCCTCGGTTATTTGCGGCGGTATTCGGCCAGCTTGTCTTCGTCGATCTCGACACCCAGACCCGGACCACGGGGCAGATCCACACCGTTGTCATGGAAGTTGAGCGGCCGGACCACGATGTCATCCTTCATCAGCAACGGGCCGAACATTTCGCTGCCCCAGTGCAGCGTGTCCAGCGTCGACCAGGCGTGCAACGAAGCAGCGGTGCCGATGGTGCCTTCGAGCATGGTGCCGCCATACAGGCCGATGCCGGCGGCCTTGGCCACCACTGCCTGCTCCAGCACCCGCAGTGGGCCACCGGCCTTGGCGATCTTCATCGCCACCGCGCCGGAAAAGCCTGCGGCAGCCAGGTGGAACATGTCGCTGGCATCGGCCACCGCCTCGTCGGCCAGAATCGGGATATGGAACTTGGCGGACAACCGCGCCAATGCGGCGAGATTGTTCTTCGGCGTCGGCTGCTCGACCAGGTCGATACCGGCCGCCTGCAACTCGGCCATCCCCTTGGCGGCGGTGGCCTCGTCCCAGGCCTGGTTGACATCGACCCGCACACTGGCCTGCTCACCCACCGCTTCCTTGATCGCCGCCACGTGGCGCACGTCATCCATCACCGGGCGCGAGCCGATCTTCAGTTTGAAGTCACAATGGCGGCGAGCGGCGATCAGGGTCTTGGCCTCGTCGATATCCTTGGCGGTATCACCACTGGCCAGAGTCCAGAGCACCGGGATGTGCTGGTGAATGGCGCCCCCGAGCAGGTCCGACAGCGGGCGGTTCAGGCGCTTGCCGAGCAGGTCCAGCAGGGCAGTCTCGATCGCCGATTTAGCCAGGTTGTTGCCCGGGCTAGAGCGGTCGAGCATTACCCTCAGGGTATTGATGTCGCCAGCCGGCTGATTCAGCAGCTGTGGCGCGAAATAGGCGTCGATGGTAAGTTTGACGCTCTCGGGGCTCATCAGGCCGTAGGCCAGGCCGCCGATGGTGGTCGCTTCGCCCAGCCCTTCGAGGCCGTCCGAGTCCTTGATGCGCACGATTACCATGGTCTGTACACCCATGGTGGTCATCGACAGCTTGTGCGGCCGGATGGTCGGGATGTCGACCAGCACGGCGTCAATGGACTGAATAGTAGCGGACATGTGTTCTCCGAATCCGAGGCAAAAAGGCTGTGATTCGAACAGTACGAAGTTTCATCCGTATGAACCAATATTGAATAAGTAATCAGCAATACCCTGGAGGTATGGATGGAGCTAAGACACCTGCGTTACTTCGTCGCAGTCGCGGAACAGCGCAATTTCACCCGCGCCGCCGAGAAGCTGTTCATCGCCCAGCCACCGCTGACCAGGGCGATAAAACAGCTGGAAGAGGAAATCGGCGTGGAATTGTTCATCCGCAAGGCCAGGGGCCTGGAGCTGACCTCGGCTGGCATCTACTTTCTGGCCCACGCTCAGCAGATACTCGACAAGGTGGAAGCAACCGTCGCCGACACCCGGCGCATCGCTTCGCACCGCAAGACCATTTTCTCGATCGGCTTCGTGCCCTCGGTGTTCTATGGTCAGCTACCACTGATGGTGCGCCGCCTGCGGCAGAACCGGAACCTGGAGATCGTCCTGCACGAACTCAAGACCCGGGAGCAGGTTGAAGCCCTCAAGGCCGGCAAGATCGACATCGGCTTCGGCCGCATCAGCATCGAAGACCCCGACGTGGAACAGGAAAAACTGTTTGACGAACCTCTGATCGCCGCCCTGCCCAGCTCCCACCCACTGACAGACAAGCCACCCAGCATGCAGGAGCTAGCCGAGGTCCCGTTGATCGCCTTCCCTGCCAGCACTGGCCCCAACTTCGCCGACCTGACCATGGGCCTGTTTCGCCGGCGCGGACTCAAGATCAATATCGTCCAGCAGGTCAACGACCTGCAGACCGCCCTGTCACTGGTCGCCTCGGACATGGGCTTCACCCTGGTGCCAGAGCAGGTGCGCCGTCTGCAACGCGACGCGGTCACCTTCATGCCGCTGGCCGACGACAACATCACCATCCCGGTAATCGCCTCCCGCCGCCGCGGCGAAAACCCCAACGCCATCATGCGCCTGACCAACACCATCCTCGCCGAATTGGTGGAAAACCGACTGACCGGGCGCTATCCCTGATCACTCAAAAAGCCGGCATCCCACACCGCCAGTGACACCACGCACCGCCACGCCTGCTCAAGCGTCCTTGCGAGCCCGCAGGGCGCGGCAATCCACAGACTCGGAGCATCAGGCGTTTTGCACTTGACGAAACAAATCCAATCGCCGCAAGATGTTCGCATTGAAAACATAAGTTCGCACTGCGAACTTCGGCACACTATTTAATCGGACGGGAGTTCTCATGGCGTTCTGCACACACAATGGCCGTACCATCAGCTATCGCCTGCTGGGCCAGGCCAACAAGCCACTGCTGGTGCTGGCGCACCCGCTGGGCATGACCCAGGCCATCTGGGATGACATGTTGCCGGCATTGCTGACCCAGTTTCGCGTGCTCACCTGGGACCTGCCCGGCCACGGCGCCAGCAGCGCCTGGCCACAGGCCAGCGCCGCCATCGAAGCCGAGGACCTGGCCCAGGAAGCATTGATGCTGGCCAAGCTGGCCGGTGCCGAGCAATTCCACTTCGCCGGCACCTCCATCGGCGGCGTAGTCGGCCAGCAACTGCTCAGCCAGCATGCCGACAAGCTGCTGTCCGCCACCCTGACCAATACCGGACCGGTGATCGGCACTGCCGACGGCTGGCAGCAACGCTCGGCCATGATCATGGACAAGGGCCTGGAAGCCATGGCCGTGGATATCGTCCCACGCTGGTTCGGCCCGACTGCCTGCGAGCAACAACCAGCTCTGGTAGAAGGCTGGCGCGTGCAACTG
Organism: Halopseudomonas xiamenensis; assembly: GCF_014219065.1. GTDB lineage: Bacteria > Pseudomonadota > Gammaproteobacteria > Pseudomonadales > Pseudomonadaceae > Halopseudomonas > Halopseudomonas xiamenensis. Next base: position 13,849 of record NZ_JACLGO010000007.1, on the reverse strand, counting down.
GGCCGCACCGACAAGCGCAGCTACGCGCTGCTGTGCGAGATGCTCGGGCGTTGCAACTTCACAGAAGCCTTCAAGGGTAAGATCCTGCCCAAGGTGCAGGTCATTGCCGGCACTGACGACGTGGCCACCCCGCCCAGCTCACTGGAAGCCCTGTCCAGCGCGCTGGGCGTGGCTGCACCGCTGGTGTGGGAGAATGTCGGGCATGTGCCGGCGGTGGAGTGTCCGGAGCGATTGGTGGAAGTGTTTAAATCGCTGGCTAAATAACAGCCAACATAGCAGCAGCCCACCACCCGAGCTGCTGCAACAAGCTACACCCAGACACACGGCTCACCTCTCAGCTCACGTCACGCCCCGCCCCGCCCACCCCATCCTGCTCCCCGCTCATTTTGTGGGAGCGGCGCCCACGCCGCGTGGGTGTTGGTGAGCTCAGCTAAATATCGAGTAGTTCGAAGTCAATACTCATCGGCAGGCTACCGGTGTGTTTCAGGTAACGCACTCGGCCGTAATAGGTGAATGGCGCAGCCTTACCTTGCTCCAGCTTGTGATCTCTAACAAATAGGTGGATAGGCAAGCCGTTTTTTTCGTGCTCAATAATGGCCTTGCCCCGACTGCTATTTGGCGAAGTTTGGTTCTGCGTTTGCCAGTGAAAATGCCGCTCATCTACCCAGCGATTTAGGTAACGGAGATCCACTGCTTTTCCCTGCTGATTGAGCGTCACTAGCAGAACATGCACCTCCGGATCGCGCAGTACAATATGGCCACTATTCCAGCTGCCTGGGTTAAATTCCTGACCAAATAACGGCGGAATATCTTCACGCATAAAGCGCTGCCCCACCATCATTGCTAGAGGGTCCAGCACGCGCTTTAACCGCGCAAATGTTCGTAGCTGCGCCCGTAACTCATCTGTTACCATCAGGTCCGCATAATCTGGGTTATTGGCGCGCAAGGTGTATTGGCCTGTGGCATCCTTCAGAACTTTGCGCAGTAGATATTGGTTATCCCCTGCTTCGTCTTGTCGCTCAATTGCCAAAATCTCACCAGTGAGCTTGCCTGCACTCGCCGCGCTAATAAGCTCACACAACAGGTAATCCCCATCCCGAATGGGCGACTTACCGCCGTCCATCGAACGTCCAGATGCCCGAGCAATAAAATGCTTATCCGGCGCCAGCTGCCCCAACTCCTTCGGGACAAGCTTATATTCAGGAGTACCTGCATCGGCGGTTCTAAAGTGACCGCAGGCAATTTTCAAACTGGGGAAATAAGGTAACTCGACCTTGTTCGCGCCACTTTGGATAGACGTCACCGATGCAGGCACCACCCCGGGGCGGGCGACATAAGTAGCCAGACGATAATCCACCAGCTCTTGAACCATCTCGGAGAACTCGATCGCTTCTGCTTCGGCGATGTTGACGCTGGCAATAAACAGCCCTTGCTCCAGGTGGAAGAACTTACCCTTCGTCCAGGCATCCACTGGGTTCTTTTTCCAGTAGGCGCGCCAATCAGCAGGTTCTTCCGTTATGCCTTGATAATTTTCGGGTAAATCTGATTGGAGAGCACGCCGTCGCTGTAATACCTGCCATGAACGTGAAGCCAGCGCCGCCAGACCCGGTGCCTGGTGCCAACCGCCCAGCTCCAAAAACGCCTCCAGTAAAACCGCCTTGTAACTCTTAGTCATGGCGGTCACTTCGACTTCCCGAAGAAAGTCAGCGTATCGGGTAGCCAGATCCGTTTGGACAGGTGTCATTTCCTGCTCCACTGCGCGGAGCAAATCGAACCAACTGCCGTACTGCCTACGCATATCGGCCATACTGGCACCAGAGTGATAAAACTCAGTCAAGGTGGGCGGCCGCCCTAACGAGTCACGTAACGCTTGGTAATCAGTCTGGACGCTGCCGCTGTCCAGAGACTTGAGGAAGTCGATAAATTGCAGATCGTAATTAACGTAGCAGCCTTCCGGCAGCTCCAGCTGTTGCGCTTCAGCGGCTCGGGCAAAGTTGGCTAACTCACGGTGGTTCATGGCCTCATTCATCAGCGCCATGGGCTTGTGCAGAAAGCTTTTGTGGTTGGCAACAAAGTCCAGCACCACCAGTTTTTCCTTGTTATCCGAGCAGCGTAATCCTCTACCCAGTTGCTGAAGAAACAAGATTTTCGATTCCGTTGGGCGCAGCATCATCACCGTATCAATAGCCGGCAAATCTACTCCTTCGTTGAATAGATCAACGGAAAAAAGCACCTGTAGCTCACCGCTGGCTAACTGCTCCAGCGCTTCGCCCCTGGACAGTTTGGAGTCGGCATATACCGCCGCCGCTTTTATATCCTGCTGGATAAAATACTGCGCCATGAAATCCGCATGGCGGGTGGATATGCAAAACGCCAGGGTTTTCGTCTGCGCCTTGAGTCGCCAGGTTGTCAGTGCATGACGTGCCCGCCCTTGCGTTGCTAACTTGTTAGCCAGCAGCTCGGGATCGAACCGCCCGTTACGCCATGGAATGCTCTGGTAATCGACGTCATCATCGAAGATGCCGAAGTAGTGGAAAGGCACCAACAGCTTGGCGGTGATGCCAGCAAACAGGTTCCGCTCGAATACCAGATTGCCATCGCACAGTGCGAGGATATTGGCGCTATCGGTTCGGTCGGGGGTAGCCGTCAACCCCAACAGAAAGGCAGGGGCAAAATAGTTCAACAAGCGGTGGTAGGTAGGTGCAGCCGCATGGTGAAACTCATCAATAACGATGTAATCAAAGTGCTGCGGTTTAAAGCGCTCCAGGTGCTCAATCTTGCCCAGGGTCTGAACGGATGCACAAAGGATGTCTACCTGAGCATCCCGCTGTTGTCCTCGATAAAACCCGATGCGCGCCGAAGGTTTGATTCTGGCGAAGGTACTCGCCGCTTGGTTGAGTATTTCCTCCCGGTGGGCGATAAACAGTACCCGCCGCGCGCCCATTTGCACCGCATCAAAAGCCGCCAGCCAGGTCTTGCCTAACCCCGTTGCTAACACCACCAAACCCCGGACGTAACCTTGCTGCCGGGTGTCCATCAGCGCCTGTAGAGCTTGTTGCTGAATCGGGCTAGGTTCGGGTGGTGGATCAGCTTCATTGCTACCGGCTTCAAACGGCTGCAGAGGCTTGATCCGACGGCTCTGATAATCATCAATCCAGGAATCAGTCAGGACAACTGCTCCGGGATGGTTGAACAGTTGCTCAAATCGTTGGCGCGCCTCCAGATAACCATCATCGCCGGGGTGGTCGACGCGGTAATTCCATTCCAAGCCATGCTGAAGCGCTTGTCGGCTGATATTGCTTGAACCTATAAACGCCCTACCCCACTGCTGACCGTCCGCACTGGAGCCGGCAAACAGATAGGCTTTCATATGAAAGCTGCTATCGGCGGCCTCATATACCTTTACCTCGGCACCCTGCTCCTGCAATAGCACCAGCAGGCGCAGCGCTTCCGGATCGGTCACGTCCAGGTAATCACTGGTGATAAGACGCATGCGCACTGGCCGCATATCATCAGAACGCCGCAACGCTTGGAGCAAGTCGGGCATCAGCAGACGTAGACCGGTGCTCTTGATAAAAGCCACCGCCATCTCAACTTCGTCTGCCTGGTGAATAGATGCGCAAAGATGGGGCAAGAACGGATCGTCGTCACCGCCTACAACGAGCTTTTTGCTCATACACCTGCCTTGAATAACAATGCGTTCAACCACTGCTCCGTGCGCTCCGGACGCCGGTCTTCAGTGATCCAATATATCGACTGGGATAGAGCTGGAAGATCGCCTGTCCATTGCCCAAAGCGCGCTTCGTTAGCATCGGTAAAATGGCGCCCATCCTTACAGCGCTCCGAATCACCATATTTGAAGCTGCAGTAGAGTACGCCACCCGCCAGCAACGCCTGCCAGAGCTTGGAAAATGCATCAGGCAAATCAGTTTCGGCTACATGCAACAGGCTGGCACACGCCCAAATACCGGCGTATTCAGTTCCGCCTGCAAACTCCTGAAAGCGCTGAACCTCAACCGGTTGACCGAGCAGGTCGCTCGCCTTGGCAGCAAGAGCCGTGCTGGCATCGAACGCATGAACGGGATAACCAAGTCGCTTGAAGGCCAGAGCATCACGCCCCGAACCACAACCTGCATCAAGAATAGGCTGCCCCTGGGGTACATACTGTAAAAAGCGCTCGTACAAAGGCTGCATATCGACCGCAACCGTTTCCTGGAAAAAGGGCTCCGCCTGCTCCTCGTAAAAACATCCGCCCATCAAACTTCCACCACCAGGCACATAGCATCACACTCGGCTGGCTGGCGCGGTTTCGGCGTGTGGTAGCTGATGACATCCATTGCTCCTCCCGGATAAATCTTGTTTCCGTACTGCAGGCGACCCCATTATGCATGGAAGAGGTAAACAATAAAGCCATCTGACATCAGCCGATGGTTGACTTGCTCGACCGCGCTGGGCAGACGAGTAAGAGGCTGCCACTTAGCCTACAAATACCTGTTCCCTGTGGTATTGCATCAGCTGCGGATCGGGGTTGAACCGCTCAGGCAACTCTATCTTCCGGCCCTCAACTGAATGGAAGTGCTTTTGTAGTGGTGGTTCGGGCTTTTTCAGCGTTGTTGACAGTATCACGCGCCAGTCTTCATTCAGGGTAACCAGTCCTTGGTCAAAAGCACGGTCATACAGTGCAGTTCGGCGAAAGAATGCTTGGCCTATGCGTTGCTGAACAACCTGGGCACGGGTTTGGCCGGTGTCCAATCCGGTCTTGCCATTGTTAGTCCTTTTTCCCCGCCGATACGAATGTCTGCATGTGATCGCAGCTCGGTGGCGGTTACGTCTATCCAACCATCACTTGAGCAGACGCTGGTCCAGCTCAAACGGTGCAGGCTTGACTGATCCCAAGCAACCCTTGAACGCCGGATGGCTCACGTTGAGGATCACATTTCTCTCGATGGGTATGATTGTGCTGGGAATGACCAGAGCAACGCCGTCACCCGAATCTATCCAGCCCTTTCCCAGCCTCATTGTGCTCAACGGGGGCGGGTCGTCTCTCCAGTCGCTGGGTAGATCCTTCTCGGCCAGATAGCGAACCTCAGCTACTGGCACATCGATGGTGAGCAGGATGAATGTCGGCAACGGCCCGGTAGCCTGCAGGTGAACCAGCGTCTCCAGCGTGGCAAGCGAAGCACTACCGGCCGCGTATACGCAGGGCACGCCCTTGGGATTCCACCGACCACCGAACTTCATTGAGCCGTCGCCTGAGAAGGCATCATCCACATACTGCCTTTTTACAATTCGATAGTAGGTAGCAACCTCGCTCATCAGGTGATGATTCCGTGCTCAATTCGCCCAATAAGATCCAGCACTGCGTTCGTACCGACACTGGTTGATATCAAGTCGCTGGGGCGCTCTCCTCCCAGTGCCTTCGCCGGTGTTTCGAGCCAGAGAATTGCCGCCGCCCTATCACCCTCGAACAAGGATTCAGCCGCAATCAGCACCTTCGCGTACCGTACAATTCGGTCACTTTCTTCGGTGCTGAACCGCCCCCCCTTAGCTCGCCTGTCCAGTGTGGCGGGCGGGATGTGCAGGATGGCTGAGAGCTGTTTCTTGTTGTGACTGACGATGTCCATCAACTTCTGGAAGGTGCTCCAGGTCAGGCCCAACTCCACGGCCTGATGCAGCTCCTGGGCGCTGGTGCCCAACCCCAGTTCCGTGAGAATGGCGGTGCTGATGATGCCAGAGCGCTGGATGTCGCTATCGGGTGGCGTAGGTATGTAGCGCTGAGTCATGTTTGCGACCCTCACTATATGGTTTTAAATACACCATATGATTATCGGCCTGCCTTTGCCAAAGCGCAATCTCGGGCATCACCCAACACATAGCTTGTGCTGCGCCCACCCGCATCTGACTTGCGCAGGACACCCCGCGCCAGCAGGTCGTTGATATCACGCAGGGCTGTGTCGGACGAGCACTTGGCAATGACCGCCCACTTGCTGCTGGTGAGTTTGCCTTCAAAGCCGTCGAGCAGCTTGTTCAACACCTTCAGCTGTCGCTCGTTCAGTGGCGTGGTCGCCCAGCGCTGCCAGAATCGCGCCTTGGTCAGCACAGCGTCGAGTATGTGCTGCGCCTGTTCGACGGCGCGATGGAGCGTGTCGAGGAACCAGGCAAGCCACTCGGTGACGTTCATCGTCCCTTTCTGGGTCCGCTCCAGGGTGTCGTAGTAAGCCTTGCGTTCGCGCTGGATCTGCGCCGAAAGGCTGTAGAGGCGTTGTGGGCTGCCATCAGCGCGCGCCAGGAGCAGATCGCCGATGGCCCGTGCAATACGACCATTGCCGTCGTCGAACGGGTGCAGTGTGACGAACCACAGATGGCCTAGCCCCGCCTTGATCAGTAGAGGTTCATCTGACGCACCATTGAACCAGTCAAGAAAGCGGCTGATTTCCGCCTCCAACTGTTCGGCCGGTGGCGCCTCGAAATGAACCTGCTGGCGACCGATGGGGCCGGAGACCGCTTGCATCGGCCCGCTGGCATCGTCGCGCCAGCCGCCAACCTTGATCCTGGAGAGTCCAGAGTAACCGGTGGGAAACAGGGCAGCATGCCATCCGAGCAGACGCTCCCGCGTTACCGGTGTCTGGCAGTTGGCCGTGGCATCCAGCACCATTTCGACCACGCCTTCGACATGTCGATCGATCGGAGCCAGGGTACCGATGTCTACGCCCAGCCTGCAGGCGATGGACGAGCGCACAGATTCAACATTGAGTTGCTCTCCCTCGATCTCGCTGGTCTTGACCACGTCATCGGTGAGTGCGGCGAGGCTCGCCTGATCACGCAGCGCCATACCAACGTCGGCCAGGCGCCCCATCAACAGCCCCTGGGCGCGACTGACCTCTGCCAAAGGCCCAGCCAGTGCTGCCAGGTCGTAGTGCCAGTTCGGCCAATCGTTGGACTGCCAGATGTATTTATAATCACCGCGATTCATGCGGAGATTATGAGGCGCAATCTCCGCATGCACAAGTTATTCGCCGCAGGTATGCGGTGAAAGAGCTCTTCTTCATACTGCCTCAGCGCCGCCGCAACGGCACTACGCCAAGCTGCATGCCAAAGGCGCGCAGTACACTGTTGACGGTTTCCAGGGTGGGGTTGCCGTTGTCCTGCTCCAGTTGCCGCAGTGTGCGCAGGGAGATCTTGCACATCCGGGCGAAGTCGGCCTGGGTCAGGCCGGTGATGCGGGTACGCAATTGGTGTATGGTTTCGCCCAGGCTGATGCTGCGCTCATCCAGCTGACGGTAGATATCGGCAAAGACGTCCGCCCGGTTTTCCAGTTTTTTCATGCCAGCTCCCGGCTCTTGAAGGTCACTGACAGGAAGTTGAGTGGCATCATCGGGACATAGTTGCCGAAGGATATGCTGTTCATTGTCTGCTGCCCTTTCTGGCTCGAGCCGAAAAGGCAATATAATGCTTAAAAAGAACACAGTACAGGCTTATATAGGCATTTTAATACCCAAAACCCAGCAAGGGACCTCCCCAAGTTGCTGCGACAAGTCACTTGTCGTCGAGCAGGGGCTCGACAACCCCTGAGTGCAGGGGTTGCCAGGTAACGGGGTTACACCCGCTCAATCAACATCGCAATCCCCTGCCCAACGCCCACGCACATGGTGCACAGCGCATAACGGCCACCACTGCGCTGCAGCTGGAAAGCAGCGGTCATCAGCAGGCGCGCGCCGGACATGCCCAGCGGGTGGCCCAGGGCGATGGCGCCGCCGTTGGGGTTGACCCGCGGGTCGTCGTCGGCGACGCCCAGCTCGCGCATGACCGCCAGGCCCTGGGCGGCGAAGGCTTCGTTCAGCTCGATGACATCGATCTGTTCGATGCTGATGCCCTGCCTGTCCAGCAACTTGCGCACCGCCGGTACCGGGCCGATGCCCATGATGCGTGGCTCGACGCCGGCGGTGGCCATGCCGATGATCCTGGCGACCGGCTGGAGGCCGTGCTTTTGTACCGCTGCCTGGCTGGCGACCAGCATGGCGGCGGCGCCGTCGTTGACCCCGGAGGCGTTGCCGGCGGTGACCGTGCCGTTGTCACGGAACGGCGCCGGTAGCGCGGCCAGCTTGTCCAGCGTGGAGGCACGCGGGTGTTCATCGGTATCGAAGATCAACGGCTCCTGCTTGCGCCGCGGAATCTGCACGGCGACGATTTCCTCGGCAAAGATACCGTCGGCCTGGGCCCGGGCGGTCTTTTCCTGGGAGCGCAGGGCGAACAGGTCCTGATCCTCGCGGGAGATGTTGAACTGTTCGGCGACGTTTTCCGCGGTTTCCGGCATGGAGTCGATGCCGTACTGCTTCTTCATCTGCGGATTGACGAAGCGCCAGCCGATGGTGGTGTCCTCGATCTTCTGGCCACGGGCGAATGCGCTGTCGGCCTTGCCCATGACATAGGGCGCGCGGGACATGGACTCGACGCCACCGGCCAGCACCAGCTCCATCTCACCGGCACGGATCGCGCGGAAGGCGCTGCCCACCGCATCCATGCCCGAGCCGCACAGGCGGTTGATGGTGGTGCCAGGCACCGAGGCCGGCAGCCCGGCCAGCAGCGCCGACATGCGCGCGACGTTGCGGTTGTCCTCGCCGGCCTGGTTGGCGCAGCCCATGATCACCTCGTCGATGGCGGACGGGTCCAGTTCCGGTGCCTGTTCCAGCACCGCCTTGAACACCTGCGCCGCCAGGTCGTCGGGACGCACGCTGGACAGGGTGCCGCCGAAGCGGCCGATAGCCGAGCGTTTCGGGTGACAGATGAATACGTCAGTCATGTCGCTTCCTCAGTTGCCTGCGTGATGGGCGGCGGTACGCGCCTTGAGTTCGCGCAGCACGGTCAGTTCCTGCTCGGTCGGCGCTGGGGTGGTCTCCAGGGACTCGGCGAAGCGGATCTCCCAGCCGGTAGCCTCGATCACCTGCTCGCGGGTCACGCCCGGATGCAGTGAGGTCACCACCAGCTCCTTGCTCTGCTCATCCGGCTTGAGGATGCACAGGTCAGTGATCACCACGCTCGGGCCACGACCGATATTGGGTACGTTGTCACGAGCCTTGCCAGCACGCCCGAAGCCGACGGTGGTGATGAAGTCCACATCCTTGACGAAGGTGCGCTTGGAGTGCTTGACGGTGATGAACACTTCCCTGGCGTTGGTGGCGATCTCCGGCGCGCCGCCACCACCCGGCAGGCGTACCTGCGGGTCGCGGTAGTCGCCGATCAGCGTGGTGTTGAGGTTGGCATAGCGGTCGATCTGCGCAGTGCCGAGAAAGCCCACGCTGATATGGCCGCCCTGCAGCCAGTAGCGGAACATTTCCGGTACCGACACCGTGGTCAGCGCCGAGGCGCACAGCTCGCCGTCGCCGATCGACAGCGGCAGCACGTCGGGCTTGGTCTGCAGTGTGCCGGATTCGTAGATCAGGGTGATATCCGGAGCGTGGGTCAGGCGCGCCAGGTTGGCCGCCTCACTGGGCAGGCCAATGCCGACGAAGCAGGTCATGTCGTTGTTCAGCGCGCGCGCCGCGGTGACGCTCATCATTTCCGAGGAGGTGAATTCAATAGTCATCTCAGGCCGCTCCGTTCTCGAATACGTTGTCTTTCAGCCAGGCCTGGAACGCCTCACGGTCCCGGGCAATGGCGTCCCATTCCTTGTAGAAGGCGTTGTCGCGCTCGTAGTAGCCCAGCGCGTAGGAAGGCGCGGCGCCCTTCTCGGCCACCGCGATGGCGGTGATCGCCCAGCCGGGAATGACACAGGCGTTGACCGAGGCGCCCAGGTCATCGACGATCTCTTCGACGGTGACGATGCTGCGCTTGGCGGCCAGCACGGCTTCCTTCTGTACGCCGACAATGCCTTCCACCAGCACGTTGCCCTTGCGGTCGGCGCGTTGGGCGTGGATCACCGTCACGTCCGGGCGTACCGACGGCACCGCCGCCAGCCGCTCACCGGTAAAGGGGCACTCGATGAACTTGATCTGCTCATTGACCTTGGGCAGGTCACTGCCGATATAGCCGCGCAACACCGCCAACGGCAGGCCGGCGGCACCGGCCTCATAGGCATTGGCCATGGCCGCATGGCTGTGCTCGATCAGCTCGATACTGCGCGGCCAGCCCTTCTGTACCGCGTCACGCATGCGATGCAATGAACCCACGCCGGGGTTGCCACCCCAGGAAAAGATCAGTTTCTTCACGCAGCCTGCACCAATCATCTGGTCATAGATCAGGTCGGGGGTCATGCGGATCAGGGTCAGGTCGCGTTTTTCCTGACGGATGATTTCATGCCCGGCGGCGAATGGAATCAGGTGGGTGAAGCCTTCCATGGCGACGGTGTCACCATCTTGGATGTGGTTCTTCACCGCATCGCGGAGAGAGAGAAATTCAGCCATCGGATGCCTCCAGTGAGGTAGTTGAGCCTTGTTCGCTATACGAACTTATGTTTTATATGCGAACATAATGGCGCAATTGTTTTTGTCTCGTCAACACCAGCCTTGGTAGAAATCGAAATAACGCTGCAAAGTTCGGCATGCGAACAATGCTAGAATCCGTCTATTCACCATCGGGAGAGACCGCCCTGGACAACAAACTTCAACCCGGCGACCGCGACTATGTCGCCGCCCTGGCCTCCGGCCTGCAGATCCTGACCGCCTTCGATGCCGAGCATCCGCGCATGACGCTGACCGAGATGGCCAGCCGCACGGACATGGATCGGGCCAAGGCCCGCCGCTTCCTGCTGACCCTGGATGCACTGGGGTATGTGCGGCGCAGCGGACGCTATTTCGAACTGACGCCACGGGTGCTGGAGCTGGGCCATGCGTTCCAGACTTCCAATACCTACCGCACGGTGATCCAGCACTATCTGCAGGACATCACCGCCGAGATCGGCGAGTCCTCCTCGCTCAGCGTGCTGGATGGTATCGAGGTGGTCTATGTGGTGCGCTCGGCGGCGCCCCATCGGCTGATGGCCATCACCCTGTCGGTGGGCACACGCCTGCCGGCGGCCTATACCTCCATGGGCCGGGTGCTACTGGCCCAGTTGAGCGATGCCGAGCTGGACCGGCGGCTGGCGCAGATCACCCTGCACGCGCATACCCCCCATTCGCTGACCGATACCCAGGCACTGCGCGCGGAGATCATCCGCACCCGGCAGCAGGGCTACTCCATCGTCGATCAGGAGCTGGACCTGGGGCTGCGCTCAGTGGCAGCCCCAGTGTTCGCTGGCAATGGCGATCTGCTGGGCGCAATCAACATCAGCACCAACGCGGCCCGCGTACCGCTCGAAGTGCTGGAGCAGGACTACCTGCCGCGCCTGCTGCAGCTGGCCGATAGCGTCCGGCGCACCGTACGCTCGGCGGCGGGCTGATAAACCGCCTCCGCTGTCCGATACTGGACTTTGGTCCAATGGGGTTGGACCCGATGCCGGCACCGTCTATACTCGGCAGCCAAGGTGTGTCGCCGCAATATCGCGGGCGGGCAGGTTCATTGCACAGGTCGGGCCGCCTGTGCCGGGAAAATGAACATGACTCGCCATACTTCCGGGCAGGCACTGCCTCGTGTCCAACTTCTGGCCGAACGTGCCCTGGCCACCTTCGAACGCTTCATCCATATCCAGGCCGCCAGCGGCGTGATACTGCTGATCGCCGCCGCAACGGCCCTGATCTGGGCCAACTCCCCATGGGCACCGTCCTACCATGCGTTGTGGCATACGCCACTGTCGATCGGCCTGGGTGAGCTGGCGTTCTCCCAACCATTGCACTTCTGGATCAACGATGCGCTGATGACGGTGTTCTTCCTGGTGGTCGGCATGGAGGTGCGGCGCGAGATCCATGAAGGCTCGCTGCGCAACCTGCGCCAGGCCGGGCTGCCGATCGCTGCGGCGTTCGGCGGGGTCATGCTGCCAGCGATCGTCTATCTGCTGTTCAACGGCGCCGCCCCGCGCCAGGATGGCTGGGCAGTGCCGACCGCCACCGATATCGCCTTCGCCCTCGGCCTGCTGGCCCTGCTGGGCCGCTCGATCCCAGCCAATGTCCGGGTATTCCTGCTGGCGCTGGCGATCATCGATGACATCGTCGCGGTATTGATTATCGCCCTGTTCTACTCCGGCGGGCTGGACTACAGCGGCTTCCTGGTGGCCGGCGCCGGCCTGCTGCTGGTATTGGGTCTGCAGCAGATGGGTATCGGCACCGCCTATGCCTATGTCCTGCCCGGCGCAATACTCTGGGTCGGCCTGTTGATGACCGGCGCCCACCCCACCCTGGCGGGTGTGGCGCTGGGTCTGATGACCCCGGTCATCCCGATCCGCATGCGCGAGCGACCGCTGGACATGCTGGCGCGCCTCGCCGGCGAACTAACCGGGCGTGCTTCGTCGACCAGCAAGGACCTCGAGCACATGAGCGAGCACCTCCGCCAGCTGCGCCTGGCCCAGCGCGAACTGCTGCCGCCGGTAGTCCGGATGCAATCGCTCCTGCATCCCTGGGTCGCGTTCGGCATCATGCCGCTGTTCGCGCTGGCCAATGCCGGCATCAGCCTGGAAGGTATGGATCTGTCGGTCGACGGCGCACTCTGGGTCACCACCGGCATCATGCTGGCGCTGCTGGCCGGCAAACCACTGGGCATCGTGGGCATGAGCTGGCTGGTGGTCCGCCTGGGCTGGTGCACTTTGCCAGCAGGTGTCAGTTGGGCCAGTATCTGGCTGATCGGCCTGTTCGCTGGGGTAGGCTTCACCATGTCGATCTTCATCGCCATGCTCGCCTTCAGCGACCCCAATCTGCTCGGTGCGGCCAAGCTGGGTGTGCTGGCGGGATCGGCGCTGTCGGCCGTGCTCGGCCTGCTATGGGGTGCACTGCTGCTCAGGCGCCGGCGTGCGGCCACTGATACCGTAGCGGCGGTACCTGTACCCTCCAACTGATCGAAGCATGCTTGGCATCCTGGCCAGCCAGGGTGCCGAGCATCACCGACTACGAACCGAGTGTTACCACGCGGCTGTTACCCAGCCGATTGCTACCCGCCTGGCAGCCAGCGGTAACACTTTAACGGGGCAAACGGTAACACTCCCCTTCGCCGCCTTTTCCGCACGATTCCAAATTTTACATAACCTATTGATTCTAAAAGAAATACAAAACATGGCACGACATCTGCTTTGTTATGAGCACAACAAAAATAAAAACCACAGCAAGACCCCATAACAAAAACAAGATTCAGCTCCACACATAACAACAACAAAACGTGCGAGTGCAGCAAACTGATTTTTTTTGGAGAATGGGAAGTACCAGCAATCGGACCAGGTGTTCGGTTGGAGCCGAGAAGAATAAAAGTTGCCCAAGCAACCCACCGGACCCAATGTCATATCCGACTATTGCTGTTTCCTGCGCATCCAAAGCAATCCGCTTGCTTTAGACCACCCAATGGGTTCGTCGAAGACAAGAACAAGAAACAGCTCATAAAACAAAAACAAGAAATATTAAGAGGGAGTGACTCACTCCCTTGAGCTTTCTCCCAAGCAGTACCCCAGCCTTCGCTATCCTCCTACTACTTCCTCTATCAGAGTACGCTGCCCCTACTCTACTGCCGTCAACAGCTCTTGCATGGCAGGAACTTGGCACCTGACGGCATCACATTGACCCGATCCCCTTTTGATCGTCGGCCTGACGCTGGATGCTCATGGAAAATCCATCGCACTCATGATGCCGGCGCGGCAAAAGAGCAAAGCACGGAGTGCACCAGCGAGGAGGGAGGAAGGGAGGGGTAAAAGAAGCGCCTGGAATCGAGTAGGAGGCGGCTTCACAGCCGCCGTCCTCTCACACCACCGTACGTACGGTTCCGTATACGGCGGTTCAGG
>NZ_JACLGO010000079.1 GCF_014219065.1 Halopseudomonas xiamenensis | reverse complement strand
TTAAGTTCTGTAGAGCTAGGTAGGTACAACTAGAATTAAGTTTAATGACCTACCTCTACTTTGGATTTTTTGTAATTAAAATTGTTGTGTATTTTTATATTTAACGTTTTTTTTTAAAGACTAGCTGACCCGGCAGACTTCGTAGTGCCTCAATCGATAAATAAAAGACCTAAACTTTTGTATAAAATAAACTTAAAACAAACAAAAGGAATCCGTCCGACGGGAGACACATCAAAGAGAAAACAAAATTGTCATTTTTATTTAATTACGAGCATTTTCATATTTATCTACCTTTTAAACCTTCTCTGGACTTCCACAAATAATTCAAGACCAAAATTAGCCAAATCGGTCCAGCCGTTCTCGAGTTTTAGCGAGACTAACGAACAGCAATTCATTTTTATATAGTAATATATAGATAGATAATGCAGTCACGAGCTGGGCCTATAGATTGGAAGGAATCAGTATATGTCTTTATAATAGCACCATAGGAAACGCCAGGGGTAGAACCACACACCTCATTCGGAGGCTAGCCCCAGAAAGTCCTTCAGCCACAGGTTTTGATC
>NZ_JACLGO010000078.1 GCF_014219065.1 Halopseudomonas xiamenensis | reverse complement strand
TTACAGCTTGCCAGCCAGCTCCGGCACCGCCTCGAACAGGTCGGCTACCAGGCCATAATCAGCCACCTGGAAGATCGGTGCCTCCTCATCCTTGTTGATGGCAACAATGACCTTGGAGTCCTTCATACCCGCCAGGTGCTGGATCGCGCCGGAGATGCCGACGGCGATGTACAGCTGCGGGGCAACGATCTTGCCGGTCTGGCCGACCTGCATGTCGTTCGGCACGAAGCCGGCGTCAACCGCAGCACGGGAGGCGCCCACTGCGGCGCCCAGCTTGTCGGCCAGGCCGTACAGCAGCTGGAAGTTGTCACCGTTCTGCATGCCGCGACCGCCGGAGACGACGATCTTGGCACCGGCCAGCTCGGGACGGTCGGACTTGGCCAGTTCTTCGCCAACGAAGGCGGAGACACCGGCGTCCTGGGCCGCGGCCACGGCTTCAACGGCGGCACTGCCGCCTTCGGCGGCAACCGGGTCGAAACCGGTGGCGCGCACGGTGATGACCTTGACCGGGGCGTCGGACTTGACGGTGGCAATGGCGTTACCGGCGTAGATCGGGCGCTTGAAGGTGTCGGCGCTTTCCACGGCGATGATCTCGGAGATCTGGTC
>NZ_JACLGO010000077.1 GCF_014219065.1 Halopseudomonas xiamenensis | reverse complement strand
GTCTTTCATCGCCTCTGACTGCCAAGGCATCCACCGTATGCGCTTATTCACTTGACCATATAACCCCAAACAATCTGCCTTGCGGCCGACTGCTCGACGCCATGGTCTGACATGATGTAAACGACAATCCGGAACTTGCACTTGAGATTACAATTTACCTTAGCCATGAGTTGTGCAGTGAAACACACCTCATGTCTTGTCTTACTTCTATCACTTTTCCATATTGTTAAAGAGCGACTGATCAAAGATCAGACATCAATCATTCAACATCCACAGTACAACCACTGCGGGGAATGACTCATGTATGAACTCTCATCAAGAGCATCGGCGACCTGGTGGAGCCAAGCGGGATCGAACCGCTGACCTCCTGCGTGCAAGGCAGGCGCTCTCCCAGCTGAGCTATGGCCCCGTTCAGACCTGACACCTCGACAATTGGTGGGTCTGGGCAGATTCGAACTGCCGACCTCACCCTTATCAGGGGTGCGCTCTAACCAACTGAGCTACAGACCCAATCGTCTCGGGCAACCTGTAACGCATTGGCCAGGCTACAGACCTCTATCGCCTTTCTTTCAGAATCAAGTAATTCGTGTGAGTGCTTGAAGAACAGCCGTGATCTATCGATTAAGGAGGTGATCCAGCCGCAGGTTCCCCTACGGCTACCTTGTTACGACTTCACCCCAGTCATGAATCACACC
>NZ_JACLGO010000076.1 GCF_014219065.1 Halopseudomonas xiamenensis | reverse complement strand
GAACGTAGCTTCTCGAGATCCTCCAAAAAGTCCAGTAAATAACCACCTTTTACTAAGATTATATTTCATACCATATCAACTCATCTGATTTCATTTCACTTCATATTATTATCATTTTTCACAAAAATAATAATATAATTTAAATTAAGATTTGACCTAAATGTCTTAGTTACCAGGTCATAAAATCCCTTAAAAAAACAGTAATGTTACTTTTTTCCTACCTAAGCTGATAGCCTTGAGAGGCTATTTCAGCGTAACCTTAACTAGTAGGTGAGCTCACGGGGCTCAAACCTGACGATGTTGCTAACACGAACCCTAGCAAGAGTCGTGCTTCGCAGAATCTACCACCGGATCGGAAACGCGACCCACTGAGAAGATCCGGCGAGAAACTCAGTGGGCTGTGTCTGTGAGTCAATTCGCTCGTCGAGCCCTTCGTTGCAAGCGACGGGTTCGACAAGTACGGTGACCGGTGCTTGTGGTGCCTAAAAGCACCGTTAATGGATCGGGAGGATCCGTAATGACGTGTTTTGGGCGACGTCGACTGTTTACCATTCGGTCTACAGGATCGGGTATGGAATTCCAACGGAATTACACCGACGCGCTGTGGGCATGTATGATATCGATGCAATTGAAAAATATTTTTTTCTTTTTTTGAATACTCACAACCATAATCATTTTGTTTTTATTCTTAACTAACATCAATTTTGTTTTTTCC
>NZ_JACLGO010000075.1 GCF_014219065.1 Halopseudomonas xiamenensis | reverse complement strand
AACTATGAACTATGAATTTCTTGCGAACATGTTCATTTCGGTAATGTGCTCAGGATGAAATACGATTAAAGCCTAAATATCATGTGTCAGTGTCGACATAATGATCGATGGTCACTAATTGCAAGGACAATGCAAACTTCCACTTAATGGGAAGCCGCTGTGCAAACTAATCAATAAGGGATGAATATTCAAATGTCAAAGTTCGCACGTCACAAATTTTATTTGGTGTAGTAATTATAAGTAGAGGTCCCGCAGTAGTCGAAATTCGACTATAATTAATTGGAATTGTAAGTTGGTACACTATTATGATTGTATTTTATACTTCTATAATCACAAATTTCGCCAAGACTACACTATAAAAAATATTAACAAAGACAAAAAATATTTAATCTATTCACAATCTGACAACAGACGACAAGAACAAAAGTTTGACAATAAATAGTATGCATGCGTGTGTGGGTCAAATATATAGTATGTAGTGTGTGTAATGTTTTCTTTATTGATTTAAAGTATCTATTATGCATTATTTAAAAAAAATATTAATATTCTGTACTCCTTTAAGTTCTCTATAAGTGTGGGAAATTTCATACTCCTCCGTCCGCGCAATTTTCGTAAAAAGGGATACAAAGTTTTTGCTTCACGTATTAATATATAGATAAAAAAGTGGCGCATAATATTTGTGGGTGGTGGTGCGCGCAATGCGCGGCGCTGTGGTCGCTCGCTGAGCACATTGCTAGTAGGAAAGTTGTTTATGAC
>NZ_JACLGO010000074.1 GCF_014219065.1 Halopseudomonas xiamenensis | reverse complement strand
ACATTATAATAAATGTCATTTTTAACACATTATTTTGGCGAGTCTGTTGATTTATTGTTCATCGACAAAGAATGTTGATATGGTCTGAAAACAAAACACTAATAGTAAAAAGGTATGTAGGTATGTGCGTCGCGCGATTCAAATGAAAATTTGACTTTTTGAAAAAGTCGCCGTGGCCTAAAGGATAAGACGTCCGGTGCATTCGTGTTGATCAATGCTCCGGTGTTCGTGTCTCAGGCGGGTACCAATTTTTCTAATGAAATACATACTCAACGAATGTTCACGATTGATTTCCACGGTGAAGGAATAACATCGTGTAATAAAAATGAAACCCGCAAAATTATAATTTGCGTAATTACTGGTGGTAGGACCTCTTGTGAGTCCGCGCGGGTAGGTACCACCACCCTGCCTATTTCTGCCGTGAAGCAGTAATGCGTTTCGGTTTGAAGGGTGGGGCAGCCGTTGTAACTATACTGAGACCTTAGAACTTATATCTCAAGGTGGGTGGCGCATTTACGTTGTAGATGTCTATGGGCTCCAGTAACCACTTAACACCAGGTGGGCTGTGAGCTCGTCCACCCATCTAAGCCATAAAAAAAAAAACTTGATGGATTGACCATTTACAATCGAAAGTTAATAAATTTCCGTGGAACCCCGCTTACGATTTGTGAACCTACATTTTTTGTCACACCAACAGGTATACTCCGGTCGAGTCTCCCGCGGACTCCTGAGGATCTGAACCGCTCTGGGAAATAAGGATTGAAATG
>NZ_JACLGO010000073.1 GCF_014219065.1 Halopseudomonas xiamenensis | reverse complement strand
GTTGACTACAACGTCAAGGTTCGCGTCAAGGCGGACAACAGCGGTGTCGACCTCGCCAACGTCAAGATGTCCATGAACCCCTTCTGCGAAATCGCCGTGGAAGAAGCAGTGCGCCTGAAAGAGAAGGGCATCGCCACCGAGATCGTCGCCGTCTCCGTCGGCCCGACCGCTGCCCAGGAGCAACTGCGCACCGCCCTGGCACTGGGTGCCGACCGCGCCGTGCTGGTCGAATCCGCTGACGAACTGAACTCCCTGGCCATCGCCAAGCTGCTCAAGGCCGTGGTCGACAAGGAACAGCCGCAGCTGGTCATTCTCGGCAAGCAGGCCATCGATTCGGACAACAACCAGACCGGCCAGATGCTGGCGGCGCTGTCCGGCTACGCCCAGGGCACCTTCGCCTCGGCCGTCAACGTCGAAGGCGACCGGGTCAAGGTCACCCGCGAAATCGATGGCGGTCTGCAGACCGTCGATCTGAAACTGCCGGCCATCGTCACCACCGACCTGCGCCTGAACGAGCCGCGCTACGCCTCCTTGCCGAACATCATGAAGGCCAAGAAGAAGCCGCTGGAAACCCTCAAGCCGGAAGAGCTGGGCGTCAGCACCGCTTCCAGCCTGAGCGTGGTCAAGGTCGAAGCCCCAGCCGCGCGCAGCGCCGGTATCAAGGTCAAGACCGTCGACGAGCTGGTCGACAAACTGAAGAACGAAGCCAAGGTGATCTGACATGACGATTCTGGTTATTGCCGAACACAACAACGCCGAACTGAATGCCGCCACCCTGAACACCGTGGC
>NZ_JACLGO010000072.1 GCF_014219065.1 Halopseudomonas xiamenensis | reverse complement strand
TATCACCGGGCGCTACCGGTACCTCGACGATCACGCCGTTGTCGATATCGTCCTGGGTCACCAGGCGTTCGAGCAGGGTGTTGCCGTCCTTGTCGGTGACCTTGAGAGTATCGCCCACCTCGACGGTCGGGCCGGGGGTGACCAGTGCCGGTACTTTGCCATCCGGGCCGATCTCGGCTTCGTTGTATACACCATCCGGACCGGCGCCCTGCAGTTCCACCTCAACTGTGGGCACGGTGTTGTCCACCGGCTTGCTGTCGCTGTCGCTGCCGGAGTTACCCGCCGGGTCGGTGATGGTGGCATTGACGCTGACATCGGTATCACCGGGTGCTACCGGTACCTGCACGGTCACGCCGTTGTCCAGGTCATCCTGGGTCACCGGGCGGTTCCACAGGGTATTGCCGTCTTTATCGGTAACCACCAGGATGTCGCCGACCTCGACGGTCGGACCAGGGGTGACCAGCGCCGGGACGGTGCCGTCCGGGCCGATCTCGGCTTCGTTATACACACCGTCCGGACCGGCGCCCTGCAATTCCACCTCAACTGTGGGCACGGTGTTGTCCACCGGTTTGTTGTCGCTGTCGCTGCCGGAGTTACCCGCCGGGTCGGTGATGGTGGCATTGACGCTGACATCGGTATCACCGGGTGCTACCGGTACCTGCACGGTCACGCCGTTGTCCAGGTCATCCTGGGTCACCGGGCGGTTCCACAGGGTATTGCCGTCTTTATCGGTAACCACCAGGATGTCGCCGACCTCGACGGTCGGACCAGGGGTGACCAGCGCCGGGACGGTGCCGTCCGGGCCGATCTCGGCTTCGTTATACACACCGTCCGGACCGGCGCCCTGCAATTCCACCTCAACTGTGGGCACGGTGTTGTCCACCGGTTTGTTGTCGCTGTCGCTGCCGGAGTTACCCGCCGGGTCGGTGATGGTGGCATTGACGCTGACATCGGTATCACCGGGCGCTACCGGTACCTCGACGATCACGCCGTTGTCGATATCGTCCTGGGTCACC
>NZ_JACLGO010000071.1 GCF_014219065.1 Halopseudomonas xiamenensis | reverse complement strand
GGTTGTGCGACCAATCATCTCACTCATAGGAGTAACCCCGCATGAATGTTGTAAATCAACCGATCGTCAAACACAAGCTGGGCCTGCTGAACCTGGCCGAGGAATTGGGTAACGTGTCCCAGGCCTGCAAGATCATGGGCGTCTCGCGTGACACCTTCTATCGGTACCAGGAAGCCAAGGCCAGTGGTGGTGTAGAAGCGTTGCTGCAGAAGGATCGCAAGCGTCCCAATATCAAGAACCGCGTGGATGAAGTCATTGAGCAAGCCGTGTTGGCTTACGCCCTTGAGCAACCTGCTCATGGTCAAGTTCGCGTCAGCAATGAGCTGCGCAAGCGCGGTACCTTTGTCAGTCCGTCTGGCGTGCGTTCGATCTGGCTGCGTAACGAACTGGCGAACTTCAAGCAGCGGCTTAATGCACTGGAAAAGCATGTTGCCGAGACAGGCGCAGTGCTGACGGAGGCGCAAGTTGTCGCCCTGGAGAAGAAGCGGGATGACGATATTGCCTGCGGTGAGATCGAAACGGCTCATCCGGGCTATCTCGGCTCTCAGGACACCTTCTATGTCGGCACCATGAAAGGTGTTGGACGGATCTATCAGCAGACCTTCGTGGATACCTACAGCAAGGTGGCGTTCGCCAAGCTGTATAACACCAAGACACCGATCACTGCTGCTGATCTTCTGAATGATCAGGTGCTGCCGTTTTTTGCTGATGAAGGGGTTGGGATGCTGCGAATCCTTACCGACCGAGGAACGGAGTATTGCGGCAAGCTGGAGCAGCATGATTACCAGCTTTATCTGGCCATGAACGACATTGAGCATACTCGTACGAAGGCAGCGTCACCCCAGACCAACGGGATCTGCGAGCGCTTCCATAAGACCATCCTGCAGGAGTTCTATCAGGTCACTTTCCGCAAGAAGATCTACCAGAGCATGGAAGCACTTCAGGCCGATCTTGACGAATGGCTCGCACACTACAATCATGAGCGAACTCATCAGGGGAAAATGTGCTGCGGACGGACGCCAGTGGACACCTTCGCTGATGGAAAGAAAATCTGGCAGGAAAAATCGATAGGCTGAATTTGACCTGACAGTCGCAGCCAGAAAACTCGGTAACTGTCAGATCAAGTCTGAACTTCTACA
>NZ_JACLGO010000070.1 GCF_014219065.1 Halopseudomonas xiamenensis | reverse complement strand
TCTGCATCAGCGCAAAGGCAATACGTGCCAGCTTGCGCGCCAGTTTAACCAGCGCTTGAACCGGTTTCAGCCCCTGTGTCAGGTATGTCTCGTAGAGTTCTTTCCAAGCAGGTGTCTTACGGGCAGCCATCGCAGCAGTGTAGAGCAGCCGTCGTAGCTCGGGGTCACCTTTCTTCGTGAGTTTTCTGCGCCCCCTCATTGTCCCTGAGTCACGGACCTTCACGTCCATCCCGAGGTAGGCGATAAAGGCATCACTGTTCTTGAATCGACCTCGATGGAAGGTGTTGGCCAGGGCCATGGACGTCAGCTCGCCCACACCTTCGATGGCATCGCAGCGCTGCGCATCGGCGTGCCAGCCCACATCAGCCAGGGCCTGCTTGATGCGCTGGGCGATCAGCAGCTCGATCCGGCGAATGTGCTGGTCCAGTTGCTTGGCAGCCTGCCTGAGCTCTGGCAGATCCTTCAGGCTCTGGCTCAGTGCTACTCTGGTCTGCACCAGCGCGACGCGGCGGCGCATCAGGCTCTGAACACGGTAGAAGGCGTCATGCGGGGGCACCCAGCGCTTGAGTTCATCGAGCTCGCGAACCAGGTAACGCAGGATGAGCCGGGCATCGGCCAGGTCGGTCTTGGCTCGTGTGCCCACCCCATCGCGGTAATGGCTGAGTTTGTAGGCGTCCAGCAAGTACAGCGGATGGCCTGCTTCATGAGCGAGCTTGGCCAGCTGTCGGTGATAGATGCCGGTGGCCTCCATCGCCATTCTGGAGCCACTTGGGATCGACTTCAGCCAGCGGCGGATGCTTGTGATGTTGTTGGGGATGGGCTCAACCTGATCAGTATCACTACGGGCAATAACCAGCTCAGCCTTGCTGACGTCAATTCCGACGAGGATGGGCTCTATGCTCTTGGCCATGATGACTCCTCCAAGCTAAAGTAGTCTTTGACT
The DNA here is from genome assembly GCF_014219065.1 of Halopseudomonas xiamenensis. GTDB lineage: Bacteria > Pseudomonadota > Gammaproteobacteria > Pseudomonadales > Pseudomonadaceae > Halopseudomonas > Halopseudomonas xiamenensis. The sequence goes on along the minus strand of NZ_JACLGO010000070.1, from coordinate 197 downwards.
TGTCAGGGCTCACCAGACGCTGGCTTGCAACATATCGTCGGTCGGAGCGTGCTGTGCTCTGCCGATGGATTCTTTATTGGCGTTTTGGTGAGGGCGGGGCGGATTCTCCCACAGTCCGTACCGAAAGGTCGGAAGCGACGCTAGCCCCTCCACCCTGACAGGTCCCATTTTGGACCTGCAGGAAAACCATACAAGCG
>NZ_JACLGO010000006.1 GCF_014219065.1 Halopseudomonas xiamenensis | reverse complement strand
ACAGGGGCTGAAACCGGTTCAAGCGCTGGTTAAACTGGCGCGCAAGCTGGCACGTATTGCCTTTGCGCTGATGCAGAACCAGACAACCTACCAGCCAAAAACAGCAGAATAAGGGGTTGCCTGGAACCATAGAATCTCCCACAGCTCCGGCCTGCCAACCCTGGCATCCAGGTCGGGTATTGACAGCTCCCGAATACCAGCTATTGCGTCCCGGCTATTTTTTTGTTGCGGCGGAATCTGGCATGATGACCGATTCCGCCGGGCTCTCCTGCCGTCCGGCTTCGGCTTCGTGGATGCTACATGACCCTTCGTTTACTGCTCATCCTGGGTGGTCTGAGTGCTTTTGGTCCTTTGGCCATCGATCTCTATCTGCCTGCCTTTCCCGCCATTGCGCAGAGCTTCGCTACCGATACCGAGCATGTCCAGCTGAGCCTGTCGGCCTACTTCATCGGGCTGGCACTGGGGCAGCTGTTCTATGGTCCGGTGGCCGATCGTTTCGGACGGCGCAAGCCGCTGCTGTTCGGCATCGGCCTGTTCACCCTGGCCTCGGTGGCCTGCGCCCTGGCGCCGACCCTGGAGTGGCTGATCGCCGCGCGTTTCGCCCAGGCACTCGGCGGCTGCGCCGGCATGGTGGTCAACCGCGCCATCGTCCGTGATATGTGCACGCCGATCGAGGCGGCCAGGGCCTTCTCGCAATTGATGCTGGTGATGGGCGTGGCGCCGATCCTGGCGCCGCTGGCCGGTGGCTGGCTGATGCTATTGGGCGGTTGGGAGCTGATCTTCACCTTCCTCGCGGTATTCGCCGGCGCCTTTGGCTTCCTGGTGTTCTTCCGCCTGCCCGAGACGCTTCCTGTGGATGGGCCGCGCAGCCAGCTGTCGAGTGCGCTGGGGCGTTATGGCCGGTTGCTGAAGGAGCCGGAGTTCATGTTCCATGCACTGACCGGCGGCGTCGCCATGGCCGGCATGTTCGCCTATATCGCCGGCTCACCCTTCGTATTCATCGAGTTGTATGGCGTGCCGGTGGAACATTACGGCTGGTTCTTCGGCATGAACTCGGCGGGCTTCGTGCTGGCAGCGCAGCTCAACGGTCGGCTGCTGCGCCGTCGTACGCCGCTCAAGCTGCTCAAGAGCACCACCTTGCTGTTCATGTGCAGCACCGTGGCGCTGTCGCTGGTGGCGCTGGCCCAGCCGGCATCGCTGTGGCCGTTGCTGGTGCCGCTGTTCATCTGCATGGCGGTGCTGGCTCTGGTGCTGCCGAACTCGTCGGCCTGCGCCATGGCCGGGCATGGTCACCAGGCGGGGGTGGCCTCGGCGTTGATGGGCACCCTGCAGTTCGCCATCGCTGGGGTGGTCTCGGCCATGGTCGGGGTGCTGCATGATGGTACGGCGTTGCCGATGACCGGCATGATCACGCTGTGCGGTGTGGTATCGGCGAGCATGGCCTTGCTGGCGCGGCGGGTGTCGCAGGGCAAGCTGGCTTGAGGCAGAGGGAAGGGAAGTGACAGGCGGCGGGCAGAGCAGATCTGCCCGCCGTCAGTCTCAGGCGCCGGACCAGCGCTTGAGGATCAGAGTGGCGTTGGTGCCACCGAAGCCGAAGCTGTTGGACATCATCAGGTCGACCGCCTGGTCCAGGCGCTCGCGCAGGATCGGCAGATCGGCTGCGTTCTCGTCCAGCTCCTCAATGTTGGCCGAGGCGGCGAGGAAGTTGTCACGCATCATCAGCAGGCAGTAGATCGCTTCCTGGACCCCGGCAGCGCCCAGCGAGTGGCCGGACAGGCTCTTGGTCGAGCTGATCTTGGGTGCCTTGTCGCCGAACACTTCACGGATCGCCTTGAGCTCGGCGACATCGCCCACCGGCGTGGAGGTGCCGTGGGTGTTGAGGTAGTCGATGCTGCCTTCGACGGTGGCCAGGGCCTGCTGCATGCAGCGCACGGCGCCTTCGCCGCTCGGTGCGACCATGTCGTAGCCATCCGAGGTGGCGCCGTAACCGACCACTTCGGCGTAGATCTTCGCGCCACGGGCCAAAGCGTGCTCCAGCTCCTCGACCACTACCATGCCACCACCGCCGGCGATGACGAAGCCGTCACGCTTGGCGTCGTAGGCGCGCGAGGCCTTTTCCGGCGTGTCGTTGTACTGGGTGGACAGTGCGCCCATGGCGTCGAACAGCATGGACTGGCTCCAGTGCTCCTCTTCACCACCGCCGGCGAAGATCACGTCCTGCTTGCCCATCTGGATCTGTTCCATGGCGCTGCCGATGCAGTGGGCACTGGTGGCGCAGGCGGAGGAGATCGAGTAGTTGATGCCCTTGATCTTGAACGGCGTGGCCAGACAGGCGGAAACGGTGCTGCCCATGGTGCGCGGCACGCGGTACGGCCCGATCTTCTTCACGCCTTTCTCGCGCAGGATGTCGATCGACTCCATCTGGTTCAGCGTGGAGGCGCCACCGCTGCCGGCGATCAGGCCGGTGCGCGGGTTGCTGATCTGCTCTTCGCTCAGGCCCGAGTCGGCAATCGCCTGTTGCATGGACAGGTAGGCGAATGCTGCGGCATCGCCCATGAAACGCTTGACCTTGCGGTCGATAGCGGCGTCCAGATCGATCCTGACGCTGCCGGAGACCTGGCTGCGCAGGCCCATTTCTGCATATTCGGGGTTGTGGGTAATGCCCGACTTGCCTTCTTTCAGGCTGGCGGCCACGCTTTCCAGGTCCTGGCCGAGGCAGGAGACAATGCCCATACCGGTAATCACGACGCGACGCATAGTGATGATCCTCAGAAGCTATCAGTAGATGTGAACAGACCTACCCGCAGGCCTTCGGCGGTGTAGATCTCGCGGCCGTCAACCGCCATGGTGCCGTCGGCGATGCCCAGGGTCAGGGCGCGGTTGATGGTGCGTTTGATATGTATGGTATAGGTGACTTTCTTCGCGGTCGGCAAGACCTGGCCGAAAAACTTCACTTCGCCGGAGCCCAGTGCGCGCCCGCGCCCCTGATAGCCCAGCCAGCCGAGATGGAAACCGACCAGTTGCCACATGGCGTCTAGGCCCAGGCAACCGGGCATCACCGGGTCACCTTCGAAGTGACAGGCGAAGAACCACAGGTCGGGATGGATATCCAGTTCGGCAACGATTTCGCCCTTGCCGAAGCGGCCGCCCGTTTCGCTGATGTGGGTGATGCGGTCGATCATCAGCATGTTGGGGGCGGGCAACTGTGCGTTACCGGGGCCGAACAACTCGCCACGACTGCATTGAAGCAGTTCTTCCCGGCTATACGCATTTTGTTTTGACATTAGAAGCTCCTGCTCTTCCCCGTTCGGTGGGGCGCTATTGTATCGGCATGGCGGGGGTTGATGAACGATGTATCCGCCAGCGTAAGCTCAGACTGACCTGGGGCGGTGAAAGTCACACCCGGACAGATGAGGCGTTGAGGATACCCGCGATGCTGTTCCAGAACAAAACTTCCGCGTGAATTTTTGCTTCGCGGTTGCTGGTAGTCCGCTTCGCGCCGGGGCGGCGCTCCCACGCCATCGGGTTGTCGAGCGCCTCGGGCCGCGATCGGGCCGGGGCACGCTGGCCGGGGCACGCTGGCCGGGTCGCGCTCGACTCGACGACGCAGTGGCTCGGAGGCCGCAGGTGTAGCGCCCGAACGCGGACCGGGGCGCTACACCCCCGCAGCCTCAGTCCAGTACGCCGAACTGCTGCTGGAACTGGTCACGCAATTCACGCTTGAGGACCTTGCCGATGGCGCTGCGCGGCAGTTCGTCAGTGAGAATGACGCGGTTCAGCCGCTGGGTCTTGCCGACCTGCCCATTGAACCATTGCAAGATGTTTTCGGCAGAGGTGGCGGCGCCGGGTTTGAGGACCGCGTAACCGACCGGGGTCTCCCCCCAACTGGTGGACTGCACGCCGATGACGGTGACCTCCAGCAGGTCGGGATGCTTGCGCAGCACTTCCTCCAGATCGCTGGGATAGATGTTGAAGCCGCCGCTGATGATCATGTCCTTGCGCCGGTCCATCAGCGTGAGGAAGCCATCCTGGTCGAAGCGGCCGACGTCACCGGTACGGATGAAGCGTTTACCGGTGTGGTCATACCACTCGGCTTTGGCGGTCTTTTCCGGCTTGTTCAGGTAGCCGGTCATCATGGCTACCGAATGACCGACCACCTCGCCGATCTCGCCGGTCGGCAACTCGTTGCCATCCTCGTCGATCACCCGCATGTCATGACCGTCCAGCGGGCGGCCCACGGTGTTCAGCTTGTCGGCGAACTCGTGGGCGATCAGCATGCAGGAACCACCCCCTTCGGTCATGCCGTAGAACTCCATCAGGCCGCCGGGCCAGCGCGCCAGGATGTCGGCCTTCAGCTCGCCATGGAAGGGCGCACTGGTGCTGAATTTCATCCTGAAGCAAGACAGGTCGTACTGGTCGAAGTCGGCACGGGCCATGATCCGCTGGTACTGCACCGGCACCAGCATGGTGTGGGTGGCGTGGTGTTGCTGGGCCAGTTCCAGGTACCTCTTGGCGTCGAACTTGCTCATCAGCACCAGGGTACCGCCCAGGCCGATGGTCGGCAGGAAGGACACCAGCGTGGTGTTGGAATACAGCGGAGTGGACATCAGGGTGACGCAGTCGGGGCCGTAGCCGAACGCCAGGCCCCGTTGAATGTGCGACCAGCGCATCAGGTGGTCATGCACTATGCCTTTCGGCTCGCCGGTGGTACCCGAGGAATAGATGACGTTGAACAGGGTGTCCGGTGTCAGCGCGACCGGCGCGGGCTGGGCGTCGGCCAGCCATTGGCTGAAGCCGGCTTGCGGGCGGCTGTCATCCAGGCTCAGCAATGGTACCGGGATCTGCCCGGCGACTGCCTGCAGTGCCTGGTCCACCGCCTGATCGACGAAGAACAGCCTGGCGGCGGAATCCTTCAGCATGGTCAGCAGGCTGTCAGGCGTGGAGGAGGGCGCCAGCGGCGCGACCACCATGCCGGCGCGCAGGGCGGCGAGGAACAGGATGGCATAGGGAATCGAGTTGGCAGCGCAGATGGCAATGGCGTCGCCGGGTTGCAGGCCATCGCGCTGCAGCGCCGCGGCAGCCCGGTTGACCTGGACCTCCAGTTCGGCATAGCTGAGCTGGCGATCATCCTGAATCAGCGCCGGGTGCTCGGCCCGATGCCGGGCATGCAATGCCAGCAGCTCCGGCAGGGTGGTGAAGGGTGATTCGAGTGTTATCGGATAACTGGCTGTAACGCTCATTCCTGATGCGCCCCTGAGAATGATGATGGTGCCCCAGTGTGGCTGTTTTGATGTTGTGAATCCATGCCCGGGGCATTGCGGAATAATGGCCGATCAACCTGGTTGATGCCACGGGGCGCTGTCGCTCAGGCCCAACGCTCGAGCAACTGCTGCAATGCCTTGCGGGTTACCGGCTTGGCGAGAAAGCCCTGCATGCCGGCTGCCTCGCTCTGCTGCCGGTCTTCCTGGGAAGCGCTGGCGGTCAGGGCGATGCAGGGGTGTGGGGCGACGCGGGTGTCGGCGCAGTGGCGGGTATACCAGCGGTACACGGTGAAGCCGTCGATGTCCGGCAGCTGGATATCCATGAAGATGATAGAGAAGGCTTGCTGTGGGTCCTTCAGCAATTGCAGTGCCTGGTGCCCGTCCTCGGCCACCACCACCGATTGCGCCAGGCTGCGCAGCATGCCTTCCATGACCATCTGGTTGACCGGGTTGTCCTCCACCAGCAAGACCGGCAATGAGCCCGGGCGGATCATCGTCGGGGTGGCGAGTGGTACCTGGCTGGCGCTCTGCTCGGCCGGCTCCAGGGGAATGCTCAGGGTGAAGCAGGAGCCGGCGCCGGGTTCGCTGCTGGCGCGCAGGTCACCACCCATCCGGCGGGCGAAGTGACGGGCAATCGCCAGGCCCAGGCCGGTGCCGCCGAAGCGCCGCGAGGTGCTGCTGTCGCCCTGCTGGAAGGCATTGAACATGTGCTCCAGATGGGCGCTGTCGATGCCGATGCCGCTGTCGATTACCTGGCAGACCAGTTGCAGCAGGCCGCTGGCATCCGCATGCCAGTGTACGCGCAGGCGGATGCTGCCCTGCTCGGTGAACTTCAGTGCATTGCCCAGCAGGTTGACCAGGATCTGCCGCAGCCGGGTGGGGTCGCCCAGTACCAGGGGGGTGGATGGTTCGCCGTGCTGCTCGACGATCAGCTGCAGGCCCTTCTGTGCCGCGGCGTAATCGAAGGCGATGGCGGTGCGGCTGATCAGCGAGGCCAGGTCGAAGCGGATATGTTCCAGCTCCAGGGCGCCGCGCTCGACGCGGGACAGATCGAGGATATCGTTGATCACCTTGAGCAGGTGGTCGGTGGATTCGCTGGCGATGCGCGCGTATTCCTGCTGCTCTTCGCTCAGGTCGGTGGTTTCCAGCAATTGCAGCATGCCCATGACGCCGTTCATCGGGGTACGCAATTCATGGCTCATCATCGCCAGGAAATCGGACTTGGCCCGGCTGGCCTGCTCGGCCTGTTCGCGCGCGGCGATCAGCGCGGCCATGGCCTCGCGCTGTTGCGCCTCGGCCTGTTGCAGGGTGGCGGCCAGGTGATTGATGTTGTTCATCAATTCGCCGATCTGGCTGTCCTCATTGACCTGCAGCCGGGTTTGCAGGCGACCGTCCTGCAGCGCCTGTACCGCCTGGCTCATCTGCACCAGCGGAGTGGCCAGCGCCCGGGCCAGACGGGAGGACAGCAGCAGGGCGGCGAGCAACACCAGGGCGCCGAGTTGCAGGCTGCGCCACATGATGCTGCGCTGGCGCTCGACGAATGCCTGGAAACTGAGGCCGACTTCGACCACGCCGACCTTCTCCGTGGTGCCGTTGAGGTTGTCATCGGTGTTGAGCAGGAACAGGTCATAGTGCAGCGGCACGCGCTGGCGCAGGATCTCGGCGTTGAACATGTGCAGGTGGGTAGTCGGCGCCCGACTGGAGCGTTGCATGGCCAGCGATCTGCCATCGCGGTCGAATACCTCAATGCGCTGCACGTGGGGGATGTTCAGCGAGCTGGTGATCAGACTGTCGAGCAGCGCGCGGTTACCGGTGATCACCGCATACTCGGTGGCCGGCGCCAACTGGTCGGCGATCAGCTGGCCGGTGGTCTGCATTTCCTGGTCCAATGCCTCCAGGCGCACATGGGTGAAATAGGCGAGCAGCATGACGCCGAGCAGGGTGGCTGGCAGCAGCGCGATCATGATCAGCCGGCGATGGATGCTGCCGCGTTGCACGATATTCATGGTGATGCTTGTTCCTCTGCATGGATCCGCTGTCGCAGTTCGGCATCCCGTGGTGGTGGCAGGCCGAGCGAGCGTGCCACCTGCGGGTTGCTCAATACCGAGAAATGCGTGGGATAGCGCACCGCGCCGGGGCGCCAGTCATCCTGCAGGATTTCCTCGAGGCTGTCAGCCATGTCCTGCGCCGAACTGTAGGTGGTGCTCAGGCTGCCAGCAGCGATGAAGGGTGCCGAGGGGCCGATCAGTACGCGGTTGCGGTTATAGGCACTGAGCAGCAGCGGCTTGAGGTTGGCGGCGTTGTAGACCTGTGGATCGTCCAGCCCGATCAGCACCTCGCTGTCATCCAGCAGGCTGGTCAGGTGCCGCAGCAGATCCTGCTGGTCGGCGACCGAGCGCGCCTGCAGCTTCAGCTTCCGGCGCTGAGCCGCGGTCTGCCACAGGGATCGTTGCCACTGCTGTTGATCGCTGTGCAGCAGCCCGACGCTGTGCAGGCGGGGGATCAGCAGCTGCGCCAGTATCAGCTGGCGCTCGGGCTTGGCACTGGCCAGCAGGACCTGCACGAAGGGCGGGTGTCCGGCATGGTATTGCGGCGTCAACTGGTCGAGGGTGATGAAGGTGGCGATGGTCGGCACCGTGCTCGCCTGCTGCAGGCGCCACTCCAGCGCCTCCAGCCCCATGGTGATGACCAGGGTCGCGGCGCCGGGCTCGGGCTGTTCGCCGAGCAGCCGGACCAGCAGGGTATCCGCTGGCCGGCGCTGCTGCAGGGCGTCGACGAAGGCCAGGGTCAGCTGGGTTTCGCGCGGCTTGATCACCAGCACGATATCCGCCCAGGCGCAGCTGCTCAGCAGCCACAGCAGGGCGATGGCGCTCAGGCGCAGCGGTTGCATGGCCTGGCCCGGTTCATGAAGGGTGGCAGCATGGTGACATTCCTTGTCAGCTCGATTGGCTTCAGAAGTTTAACTCAGCGCTGAGGTAAAGGTGACTACGGCTGTCATGTAAATTTTCCGGCCAGGTCAGGGGCTCGTCGTCCAGTCGGTACTGCCAGGTCAGGGCCAGGGCCAGGCTGTTGTCCGGGCCCAGCCGCAGGCGCTTTTCGATACGGGTATCCAGGCGCTCGAAGCGATGCTCGTTCAACTGGTCGGCGCCGTAGTACATCAGGCTGGTACTGATCTCGCCCGGCCACAGGCGGAGCCAGGCGGCGCTACCCGAGTGGCGGGCGGTGAGGCGCTGGTCGTACTTGCTGGTGGCGTCGAAATCGATGCGCGCATGGGTCAGGCGCAGGCGGTCGGTGGCGCTCAGTTGCCAGTCCAGCTCGGTTTCCACGCCCTTGAAGCGAATCTGCGAGGCGTTGTTCGGCTGGAAGTTGTCGACCTTCAGCGGCTGGCTGTTCATGCCGGTGATGCGCTCATGGAAGGCGCGGACATCCAGGCGTATGCCGAGTTGATGGAAGTGGCCGTTATAGCCGATTTCCCGGGAACGCATGCGCTCCTGCTGCAGGTCGCCGGGGCCCTGTGCCCAGGCGTAGTGGGTCAGCGGGCCGGTCAGTGGCCCGCTGACGTTGCGCAGCCGGTAGCGCCAGTTGGCATGGTTCTCGTACATGTCAGGCGAACGTACTGCCTCGGCATACACCAGGCGCAGGCTGTGCTGTGGGGCCAGGAACAGGTGGCCGGCCAGGCGCGGCGAGAAGGAGTCGCCGACCAGCTTTTCATGCTCGTACATGCCACCGGCCTGGAACAGCCAGCGTTCATGGGGGCGGTATTCCAGATTGCCGAACAGCTGGCTGACGTGGTTGTCGAGGGTGCCGGAGAAGTAGCTGTCGGAGCTGACCCGATCATAGCGGTAGCTGGCGCCGCTGAGCAGGCGCAGTTGCGGTGTCAGGCGCAGCGCGTCCTGGATCTCGATGTGATAGCGGTTTTCCCGGATATTCTCGTTGATGTCCCCGCATACCGGTTGGGAGTCCCGGTGCTGGGCTACCAGGTCGCGTACCTGGTGCGCCAGTTCCTGCATGCGTGGGGTGTAGGTCTGGCCTTCCAGGCCCATGTAGGTATGGATGTAGTCATCCATGCCCAGCGCCGGTGCCGGTAGCTCCAGATAGCTCCTGACCCGGCGTGCGGCCAGCTGGCTCAGCGCATTGAGCTGGCGCAGGGCGGGGGTGAAGGCCACCGGCGAATCGCAGATGCGCCAGTCGCGCAGGCGTTCGGTGTGCTGGGCATAGGCCTGCACCTGAACCTGGTGTTCGGCGTCGAGATCCAGCTTCCACAGCCCCAGGGTGGAGAAGTCCCGCCCGCGGATATCCGCATCGGGGGCATGGGCGGTGATCGCCTGGTCCAGCGGTGAATTGCCCTTGCGGTGGTTGAAGTAGGTGCCGAATTCATAATAGCTCTGGCGGCTGGCTTCGCTGGCGGCCAGTTGCCAGTCCAGGCTCTGCCGGGGAGACAGTTGCCAGGCGTGGCGCAGATTGAAACGGCTGGCCCGCAGGCTGTCACGGTAGTCGCTGCCGCTGTCGTCGTGATCGAAGCCGTCGTCCTGCTGGCCGGACAGGCTCAGGCGCCAGCCGTGCAGCAAGGAGCCGCCGCTATGGCTGGCGTACCAGTCACGCACCCCGCGATCGCCCCCGGTGTATTTCAGCGTGGTGCCGTGCTCTGCCAGCGGCAGCCGAGTGACGATATTGACCACGCCCATCAGCGCATTGGCGCCGTAGGCGGCGGTATTCGGGCCGCGGAACACTACTATGTGGTCGATATCCTCGATCGCCAGTGCCAATTCGGCCCAGTCCACCGTAGCCAGGCCGGGCCGGTAGACCGAGCGGCCATCGACCAGCACCTGCAGGCGCCGGGCCTCGGTGACGTTGGTGCCGTGGTAGTTGACGTTGATCTGGTTGCCGCGCCGGTAGCCTATATGCATGCCGGGCACCAGGCGCAGCAGCTCGGGAATGCTGCGCGCACCGCTGGCACGGATCAGTTGCCGATCCAGTACGGTCATGCTGCCGGGTACCTCGGCGGGCGGCTGTTTCAGCCGCGTAGCGGTCAGCACCACCGGCAGTTCGAGCGGGTCGAGGCTGGCGGCGAGGACGCTGGCAGGGTACAGGCAGAGCGCTGCCAGTACGGCAGCGGAGCGCGGCGGGAGCATCGGCATGTGCGGTCAAAATCCATTTTGGGTTGTGCGCATGGTAACGGTGATACCCGGTTTTTTCATCACCGCTTCGCTGTTATTGTTCGCGGACATATACTGACGGCTGTTCATTTGTTTCAAGGAATCTGCATGACCGACCTCAAGGTCCCCGTTACCGTCCTCGGTGGCGGCAGTTTTGGCACCACCCTGGCCAACCTGCTGGCGGCCAATGGTGTGCCCGCCACGCTGTGGCTGCGCAATGAGCAGCAGGCCGCCGACATGCGCCGCCAGGGAGAGAATACCCGCTATCTGCCGGGCATCCGGCTTGACCCGCGACTGACCATCACCAGCGATCTGGCCGCTGCGCTGCAGCAGGCGGAACTGGTATTTCTGGCCATTCCCAGTGGCGCCTTTCGCAGCGTGCTGCAGCAGATCGGTCCGGGCCTGGCCGGCAAGGGCGTGATCAGCACCACCAAGGGCATCGAGCAGCCGGGCTTCCTGATGATGAGCCAGATCGTCGAGCAGGAAGTCCCCGAAGCGCGGGTGGCGGTATTGTCCGGCCCCAACCTGGCCCGCGAGATGGCCGCCGGCGCGCTCACCGCCACCGTGGTCGCCAGCGACGACGAGACCCTCAGCGCCCAGGTGCAGGCAGTGCTCGGTTGCCAGAGCCTGCGCGTGTATGCCAGCAAGGACCGCTACGGCGTCGAGCTGGGCGGTGCGCTGAAGAATGTCTATGCCATCATCTCCGGCATGGCCGCCGCCATGGGCGTGGGCGAGAACACCAAGAGCATGCTGATCACCCGCGCGCTGGCGGAAATGACCCGGTTCGCCGTGCACATGGGGGCCAATCCGCTGACCTTCCTCGGCCTGGCCGGGGTGGGTGATCTGATCGTCACCTGTACCTCGCCGATGTCACGCAACTTCCAGGTCGGCCACGCGCTGGGCAAGGGCATGACGCTGGAGCAGAGCGTGGCCCGGCTGGGGCAGGTGGCCGAGGGGGTGAACACACTCAAGGTCCTGCGCCAGAAGTCCCTGGAGGAGGGCGTGTACATGCCGCTGGTGGCCGGGTTGCATGCGATCATCTTCGAGCAGCAGCCCTTGACCGAGGTCATCGGCAAACTGATGAGTGCCGAACAGAAGCATGATGTGGAGTTTTCCGCCTTCATGTCCTGTACCGCTTTGAACAAGGAAAATGGGGAGCAGCAATGAACACATTCAAAGACAACATCACCAGCGCCGACTTCTGGCTGCGGCTGCTCTACACCCTGCTGTTCGCCCTGGCCTGGCAGGTGGTCGAGTTCCTGCTGGCGGTGATCCTGGTGCTGCAGATCGGTTTTCGCCTGTTCACCGGCGAGCCGCATGCGCGGCTGGCCGGGTTGGGCAACAGCCTGTCGCAGTACGCCTGGCAGATGGGACGCTATGTCAGTGGCGCCAGCGAAGTGAAGCCCTGGCCGTTCATCGAATGGCCCGCCGAGGATGCCGAATGGCAACCGAAGCCGGCTGAAGGCCCGGTTACCGTCGAGCCGCACACGGCCGCGCCAGTGCCGCCGGTCACACCGGTAGCGCCGGCGACCTCGGCGCCGGTGGTCGATCCGGCCGCCGCACCGCTGGTGGCTGATGCGCCGGCCCCGGCGGTTGAGCCTGAACCACCGGTTGCGCCACAGCCGGCAGACGAGCCGCAACCCGAACCGCCGATAGTGTTGCCGGCGGAGACCGATGATCCGGATGCCACGGCTGGCGATGGCAGCAGGTTGAAGCCATGAAAGTCTGGGTTCTGCGCCATGGCCAGGCCGAACCCAGCGCCGCCAGCGACCCGCAGCGGCGCCTGACCGAGACCGGCAGGCAGGAGGCGCTGCAGATGGCCCGGCGGCTCGCCGGCCAGCCGCTGGATATCATCCTGGCCAGCCCCTACGTGCGAGCCCAGCAGACCGCGGAGCTGGTGCGCCAGCAGCTGGGCATGCGCCGCAGTATTACCACGGTGGACTGGCTGACCCCCGACGATGATCCGCTGGAGGCGCTGGATCGTCTGGCCGAGCGCTCCGAGGGCAATATCCTGCTGGTCAGCCACCAGCCGCTGGTCGGCCAGCTGATCAGCCTGGCGGTGGATGGTCACCGCCAGCAGCACTACCCCATGCCCACCGCCGGACTGGCCTGCCTGGAAATGTCCATGCCGGCCGCCGGGGTGGCGCAGTTGCTCAGCCTGAGCAATCCGGCCAGCGCGTCGGGCACATAATAATAACGATCACGCGGAGTGAGGCATGGACAATCCGACAGGGGCGGCGGTCGTGCCGGTGCTGGAGGCGTTCTTCCGGCATGAACGGCAGCATCCGGACAGGATCTGGTTGATCCAGCCGCTGGCCGACGGCAGCACGCTGGAACTCAGCTGGCGGCAGGCGGCGGACCAGGCCCGGCGTTTTGCCGGGTGGCTGGTGCAGCAGAACCTGCCTGAGCGCAGCCAGGTAGCGATCATCTCGAAGAACTGCGCCCACTGGATCATCGCCGACCTGGCGATCTGGATGGCCGGGCACGTATCGGTGCCGCTGCCGCCAACCCTGCCGGCCGACGCCCTGCGGCAGATGCTCGAACACTCCGAATCGCGGGTAGTGGTGGTCGGCAAGCTGGACGACTGGCAGCAGCTGCGTCCGGGGCTGCCACCGGGGGTGCCCTGGGTCGGTTTGCCGCTGGCCGAGACCGACGAGCAACTGCTCGACTGGCAATCGGTGCAGGGCAGCGCCCCGTTGCAGCAGGCGCGGGCCTGCGACCCGGCGCAGATGGCCACCATCATGTACAGTGCCGGTGCCACTGGCCTGCCCAAGGGCTGCATGCTGAGCTTCGCCAGCATGTATTTCGCGGCGAACAGCTTCCTGCGGCTGTTCCTGACCACCGACCAGGACCGGGTTCTGTCATGGCTGCCGCTGTCCCATGTGGCCGAGCGCCAGTTCATCGAGATGCAGTCGCTGCTGTCGGGCATGACCCTGTATTTCGTCCACAGCCGCGCCACCTTCATCGACGATCTGCGCCGTGCCCGGCCGACGCTGTTCCTCGGTACGCCCTCGACCTGGCAGCAGATCCGCAAGGGAGTGATGCGTCGTACCCAGCAGCGGGTGCTGGACACCGCGCTGAAGATCCCCCTGCTGGGCAAGCGCCTGGCGAGCGGCATGCTCGAGCAACTGGGGCTGGACCAGGTGCGTTTTGCCGTGGCCAGCTGCGATGTGATGCCGGGCGAGCTGATGGACTGGTATCACCGCATCGGTGTGCGGCTGTTCGAGATCTACGGCCTGACCGAGAATTGCGGCTATTCGCATGTCGGCCGTCCGGGTCGCCTGCGCCCGGGCTGGTGCGGCCTGCCCAACCCTGGGGTCGAGTGCCGGCTGGACCCGGACCAGCAACTGCTGGTGCGCAGCCAGGCGACCATGCTCGGCTATTTCCGGGATCCGCAGAAGACCGCGCGCAAGCTCGACGAGCAGGGCTTTCTGCATACCGGTGATCGTGGCGAGATCGATCAGGAAGGCCTGCTCCGGCTCAGTGGCCGGATCAGCGATCTGTTCCATAACGCCGACGGGCGACTGATCGTGCCGCAGCCGATCGAACACCGGTTGCTGGCGCATGCCCTGGTCGAGCATGCCTGTGTGCTGGGTGAAGGGTTGGCCCAGCCGCTGGCATTGCTGGCGTTGACCGAGGAGGCCCGCGTGCTGCCCCGGCATGAGCTGGAGAAGGAGCTGGAGGTGCTGCTGCAGCAGGTCAACAGTCAGCTGCAGCGCTGGGAGCAGCTGGGCTGCCTGGTAGCGAGCAGCGATGCCTGGACCCTGGACGATGGCAGCCTCACAGCCACCATGCAGCTGCGCCGAGGTGTAATCCGGGCGCGCTACCAGGACCGTCTCGGCGACTGGTCGGTAAGGGGCACCAGCATCGTCTGGCAGGACTGAGATTGTTATATCCGTCCATTCATGGCGCGCCAGCAGCTTGTCGCCGGTCCGTGGCCTTCCTTACAGTCAACGCCTCATCCATATGCAACAGCGAAACAGCATGCGCAACAGTCATGAAATACGTTTCACCCTGCCGTCGATCGAGATCGCCGGCAAGGTCTGGGGAGAGCCTGGCGGCTTGCCGGTCATCGGCCTGCATGGCTGGCTGGATAACGCGGCGACCTTCGATCTGATCGGACCGCAGCTGAGCAATGTTCATCTGGTGGCGCTGGACCTGCCCGGTCATGGCCTGTCCGATCACCTGCCGGCCGGTGGCTACAGCCTCTGGCAGCAGGCGGCGACCGTGCTGCAGGTGGCCAACGACCTGGGCTGGAAGCGTTTCGCCCTGCTCGGTCATTCGATGGGTGGAATCATCAGTTGCATCCTTTCCGGCACATTGCCGCAGCGGCTGATCGGTGCGGCAATGATCGATGGCCTGCTGCCGGTCACCGGCGAAGCGCAGGACGCGCCACGGCAGATGGCGCGTTTCTTCGAAGCCAGCCAGGCGCTGGCCGGCAAGCGCAAGCCGGTCTATGACAGTGCGGCCAAGGCGGTCAGCGCCAGGGTGCTGGGCGGTACCTCGAGCATCTCACGCGATGCGGCGGCCATGCTGGTCGAGCGCGGGTTGATGCCGGAGCAGGGTGGCTGGACCTGGCGTACCGACCCGCAACTGATGCTGCCCTCGCCGGTGCGCCTGACCTTCGAACACGCCATCGCCTTCGCCGAGGCGATCAGTACGCCGACCTGCCTGGTGCTGGCCAGCCAGGGTGTGATGGCCAGGCATCCGCAGCTGCTGGAGCGGATCGACCGCTTCGGGCACATCCAGACCCACCGGGTGGAAGGGGGCCATCACCTGCATCTGGAGGAGCCGGCGCCAATCGTTGCAACAATTATCGACAGCTTTTTCCAAACCCTTGCTTGACCCAGCGCGGCGGCTGGGCAAGGCTGGGGCTATATCCGGATGAGCCGGAGTCTGCCTACAGTCAGAGGTCCTGCCGAACCAGCGCCGGCGGGCTGTCGTTAAGGAGTATCGATGGATTTGCACAAGAACCGCCTGAACCTGCTGCGTCCCGCCCTGCTGGCGCTGGGGTTGCTTGCCGCCCCGCTGGCCAGTGCCGCGGCCAACCTGGCCATAGAGCCATTCCCACGGGCCGAGGTGGCCCGAGAGCAGGTACAGCAGGATGCGGAACACAGCGTGGTGATCGGCAATATCCGGCGCATCAACAACCAGGTGCGCGCCGAGCGTGAAGTGCAGGCGGTGGGGGAGCTGGTGCGCATCTCCTGGCGTATTCCCGAGGGGCATGGTGCCAGGGAGGCGATGGCGCATGCGGTGAATCAGTTGCAGCAGCATCCGCACACCACGCTGTTCTTCTGTGAAGGCCGCGAATGTGGCAGCAGCAGCCTGTGGGCCAACCAGGTGTTGGGCTATTCACGGCTCTACGGCCCGGAAGAGAACCAGCTGTACCTGGCCCTGCGGCTGGATGACCAGCCGCAACGCTTCATCAGCCTGTACGCGATCACCCGTGGCAATCAGCGGGTCTACCTGCATCTGGATCAACTGACCCCGGCGCAACCGGTGACTGAGGTGCTGTATCCGACACCGGCGACGCTGGGCAAGATCCTGCATGCCGAAGGCGAGCTGTTGCTACCGGCGGTGGTACCGGAGGATAGCGAGGACGCTACCAGCAACGCCTGGATCGACCTGACCGCGCGTATGCTACGCTCGGACAACCGCCTGCGCATCCAGGTCGATGGCGCCCAGGCGCCGGCCTTCGTGCAGCAACTGCAGGAGCGCGGTATCGCCCAGCAGCGCCTGGAGATCGGTGAGCCGCTGCCGGAGACGGGTGTGCGGCTGGAAAAGCGCTGAGCAGTATTATCGCCAGGTTATCCGCACCGCCGCCATCGCCCCGAGGCGGGGCTCCTACAGGTGGGCTGTGTGTTTGTGGTAGGAGCGGCGCCCCGCCGCGATAGCGTCATCGCCCCGGGGTGGGGCTTTCATCGGGAGTGGGATCGGGCGCTACGCCTGCAGGAAGTCAGCTTATAACTTACCTGCGCCGCCCCGGTCGCAGGGTCAACTGGTCGGGCAGGGCGCGGATGCCCAGCCAGTCGAACAGCTGGGCGCGGTAGTTGCCCTGGGCGAACAGCTGCGCCTGGTCGTCATAGTGCGGATCGAAGGGGTTGCCGGACTGGCCCAGCGGGTTGATACCCAGGGTCATGGCCGGGTCGGCCAGGTCCACCAGGCGCCGGGTCGAGGGGCCGGCGATCACTTCATAGCGCGGGCCTCCACGGTTGAACACCATGTTGTTCAGGCTGCCGTTGGTGCCGGTGATCGCGACCTTGGCGCTGTTCAGGCGCCAGGCGAAGGGAATCCTGTCCGCCAGCGGGTGCTTGTGCTGCAGGCTGGCGAGTTTCTGCCAGGTCCAGTTCTCCGGGTCGGCACCCAGTTCATCGCTCAGTGCCTCTATGCTGTGAATCCAGGCCTGCTCGATGGCCGACTGGCGGCCATCCATGATCGGTTGCTGGCGGTTGTCCCACCATGGTGAGGCGGGCTTCCAGAACAGGCTGTCGAGGGTCTTGCGGGCCATGAAGGTGTCGCGGAAGTGCGTATAGTGATCGCCCAGCTCGTCGGCGAACAGCGTCTGCATCAGGTTGTCCTC
The DNA here is from genome assembly GCF_014219065.1 of Halopseudomonas xiamenensis. Taxonomy (GTDB): domain Bacteria; phylum Pseudomonadota; class Gammaproteobacteria; order Pseudomonadales; family Pseudomonadaceae; genus Halopseudomonas; species Halopseudomonas xiamenensis. The sequence goes on along the minus strand of NZ_JACLGO010000006.1, from coordinate 156,853 downwards.
CCAGCGCTGGAACAGTGCCGCCCCGGTACTGTCGGGAGTGAAGCGGCCATCCCACTCGGCGAGAATCTGCCGGGCGCGCTCGGCTGATGAGCGCAGGGTCTCGGGCAGTAGGGCACTGTCGAACAGCGGCAGCGCATCCTGGACCATCGACACCGCGCGGGGGCGGTGGCTGTCCAGCTGCATGGCCTTGAAGATCGAGAAGTCGAAGTTGTCCCTGCCGGCCAGCAGCGTGGCGAGCTGCTCGGCGCGTTCGCCGGGGGCGTAGTAGCCGGGCAGGGTACGGCGCGGGCTGTCACCGGGATAGGGGTTGTTGGTGCTGTAGATATAACCTTCACGCGGATTGATCAGCCGGGGGTTGGAGGCGAAGGGCTGGTAGCCGAGGAAGTCATCGCGGCGGTTGCTGCCATCGAGCAGGGTGAAGCTGTTGTTGCTGTTGGGCCAGCGCTTGAGCCGGCCGGTGGCCCACATGGCGATGTTGTCATCCACATCCGCGTAGATGACGTTCAGGCCCGGCGACCAGTGCAGCGCGGCGGCGGCCTCGAACTCGGCCATGCTGGTGGCCCTGGCGTAGCGGTAGAAGGCCTCGGTGGAGTCGCTACCGGGGGTAAGGAAGGTCCAGAACAGGCTGACCGGCTGGGTCGGCGGGGTATCCGCGTCGGTGGCGGCGGTGACCAGGTGATCATTGATGATCGGCCCGTGGCGCGAGCTGCGCAGGCGGATCAGGCGATCCTCCTGGTTGCGTACCTTGATCACTTCCTCGTGTATGGTCAGGTTCTGCCAGCGATCACCGACCCGTACCTGGTTCGGGTTGTCAGGGTTCGGCCGTTCGCGGTAGAAGTCGATTTCATCGTTCATCAGCATGGTCAGGCCCCAGGCGTGATGCGCGGTATGGCCCAGCAGCGGAAACGGCAACCCGGCGAGAAAATGTCCGTAGACCTCGTGTTCGGGAGTGCGGATATGCGCCTCGTACCATACTGCCGGCACGGAGAAACCGATATGCGGGTCGTTGGCCAGCAACGGGCGACCGCTGGCGCTCAGTGCGCCCTTGACCACCCAGGCGTTGCTGCCGTGGAACTGCCCGGCGGGCAGCTGTGCCTGTATCTCGGTGAGTTGCTCCAGCAGGGGTTGCAGCAGGCTCACGCTGGTCGGTGGTGCGTTGATGCTGCGTGGCGAGGCGTCCGGTGCGCCAGGCACCAGGTCCTGGGCATGGCGTTCACCCAGCGTGCCGCGCACATGGTCGACCAGGGCGTCGGTGCGGAACGCCTCGGCGAAGGAATAGGCCATGTAGCCCATCACGTGGGCGATATCTTCCAGTGCGAAATAGTCCGGCCGGGTCAGCAGCAGGCGGTACTCCACCGGGGTGCGGCCCTGGTCGATGTACTGGTTGATGCCGTCCTGATAGGCTTTGATCAGCTGCACATGCGGCTGCTGCGCATTCTCCTCCAGGTAGGTCGCATACTGCCTGGCGTAACGGCTGATGCCCAGGGTGCGAAAGAACTTGTCGGTGGCATAGCTTTCCTGGCCGAACAGTTCGGATAACCGGCCACCGCCGATACGTCGCACGATATCCATCTGGAACAGTCGGTCCTGGGCATGCAGGTAGCCGAGCGCACGGTAGGCATCCGCATCGTTCTGCGCGTCGATATGCGGCACGCCCCAGGCATCGAAGTACACTGCCACTTCCTGCTGCAGGCCATTCAGGCGCAGAGTGCCGCTGCGCTGGGCTTCGGCGCTATGCAGCAGCCAATGGCCGAGGGCGGCCAGGGCAACGGCGATGATGAGCAGGGCAGCGAGAATTTTCAGGCGAAAGAGGGTGCGACGCTGGATCACGGTTGGCCTTGTAGCAGAGAATGGTGATTGAACCGGGGCATCATGCTGAGAGAGCGGTCCGGCGTCAATCGGCATTCAATACGGAGAGGTGAAAATGACGCAAAGCGTGGCGCTGGTGCTGGGTAGCGGCGGAGCCAGGGGCTATGCCCACATCGGTGTGATCGAGGAAATCGAACGGCGTGGCTATTCCATCGAATGCATCGCCGGTTGCTCGATGGGCGCGGTGGTCGGCGGGATCTATGCCGCCGGGGGACTGCAGGCGTATCGCGACTGGGTATCGGGGCTGGCCTATCTGGATGTACTGCGCCTGCTGGATTTCGGTTTCGGCAATCTGGGCGCGATTCGCGGCGAGCGCATCTTCGGCCGTATCCGCGAGATTCTCGGTGAGGTGAATATCGAGGACCTGCGCATTCCCTTCACCGCCGTGGCCACCGACCTGACCAACCAGCAGGAGGTCTGGTTCCAGCAGGGCAGCCTGCATGAGGCGATGCGGGCCTCGGCGGCGATTCCCAGTCTGTTCTCGCCGGTGCGCCAGGGCAGTCGGGTGCTGGTCGACGGTGGGCTGCTCAACCCCTTGCCGATCATTCCGGTGGTGTCGGCGCATTGTGACCTGATCATGGCGGTCAATCTCAATGCCAACCACAGCAACGGCTATGTGTTGCCGGTGATCCCGCGACCGGCGCCGATCCGTCATCAATTGGAGCAATGGATGGAATCGTTGCGACTGCGCAACCTGCTCAGCTGGCATGACTCAGAAGAGGAAGAAGAGGGCGATAAGCAGCGCAAGCTGGATTACATGACCGAAGAACTGTCACCGGCCGAGGCGGCCGCAAATCGCCAGGAGGACGAGGAGCAGCCGGTGAGCACGGATATCCAGGTTGGCCCAGCGAGCATGCTGGAACTGGTCAACCTGTCCTTCGAGACCATGCAGGCGTCATTGACCAAGTACAAGATCGCCGGTTATCCGCCGGATGTGGTGTTCGATGTACCCAAGCGCCTGTGCCGGTTCTTCGAATTCCAGCGCGCGCCTGAGCTGATCGAGCTGGGGCGCATGGTGGCCAGCGATACCCTCGATCGGTTCGAGGGGCGTCGTCGGCATCACTGACCAGCGCAGGGCGTATCGGCCTGTTAGAATGCCGGGCTGAGTTTCAACCCGGAGACAGACATGGCCGATGCAGTGCGTTTGACCGAATACAGCCACGGTGCAGGCTGCGGTTGCAAGATTTCCCCCAAGGTGCTGGACCAGATCCTCGCCAGCAGCCAGCCGATGCCCGAGTATCCGCAGTTGTGGGTCGGCAATGGCAGTCGCGACGATGCGGCGGTATTCGGCCTGGATGACGAGCGCGGCATCGTCAGTACCACCGACTTCTTCATGCCGATTGTCGATGACGCCTACGATTTCGGGCGCATCGCTGCGACCAATGCCATCAGCGATATCTACGCCATGGGTGGTACACCATTGATGGCCATCGCCATTCTCGGCTGGCCGGTGAATGTGCTGCCGGCATCGGTGGCTGCCGAGGTCATGGCCGGTGCCCGTGCGGTCTGTGCCGAGGCCGGCATGCCGCTGGCCGGTGGTCACTCGATCGATGCGCCGGAGCCGATCTTCGGCCTGGCGGTGACCGGCCAGGTCATGCGCCGCCAGCTCAAGCGCAATGATACCGCGCGCCCCGGGGCGCGCCTGTACCTGACCAAGCCGCTGGGCATCGGCATCCTCACCACTGCGGAAAAGCACAAGAAGCTGCGCCCCGAGGACGCCGGCGTGGCGCGTGACCTGATGTGCCAGCTCAACCGTATCGGTGCACGCTTCGCGCAGTTGGAGGCGGTGCAGGCGATGACCGATGTCACCGGCTTCGGCCTGCTCGGCCACCTGGCGGAAATGGCTGAGGGATCGGGTGTGCTGGCGCGCATACAGGAGGCGGCGGTACCGCGCCTGGCGGGTGTCGAGCACTACCTGGACGCCGGTTGCGTGCCGGGAGGTACCGGTCGCAATTTTGCCAGCTATGGCCACAAGCTGGCCGAGATGCCGGCGCAGTGGCGCGACCTGTTGTGCGACCCGCAGACCAGCGGTGGCCTGCTGGTGGCGGTCGATCCGGTCGGTGAGCAGCAGTTCCTCGCCATCGCCGCCGAGCAGGGCCTGCAGCTGCAGCCGATCGGTGAGTTGCTGGAGCATCGCGGCGGTGCCTGGGTCGAGGTGCGCTGATGCGGGCGGACACCGACGACTACCGCAGTCTGTTCCTGAGCGATGTGCCGATGATGGATGCGCGCGCGCCGATCGAGTTCGCCAAGGGGGCCTTCCCGCACAGCATCAACCTGCCGCTGATGGATGACGAGGAGCGGCGTCGGGTCGGCACCTGTTACAAGCAGCACGGCCAGGCCGCAGCCATCGCCCTCGGCCACCGGCTGGTCAGCGGTGCGTTGAAGGAGGCGCGCATCGAAGCCTGGAAGGCCTTCGCCGAGGCCAATCCGCAGGGTTATCTGTACTGCTTCCGCGGTGGCCTGCGTTCGCAACTGGTGCAGCAGTGGCTGGCCGAGGCCGGCGTCCGGTATCCGCGGGTGATCGGCGGCTACAAGGCCATGCGCCGTTTTCTCATCGATAGCCTGGATGAGGCGGTGCGTGACTGCCCGCTGATACTGGTGGCCGGGATGACCGGGACCGGCAAGACCGAGGTCATCAACGCCCTGGACAACGGCGTGGACCTGGAGGGTTGGGCCCATCACCGGGGCTCCAGCTTCGGCCGCCATGCCACGCCGCAGCCCGCCCAGATCGACTTCGAGAACCGTCTGGCGATAGATGTGCTCAGGCGGCGTGCCCGCGGAGCGAGCCAACTGGTGCTGGAGGATGAAGGGCGTATGGTCGGCAGTTGCTCGGTTCCCCTGGAAATGTACAACGCGATGCGCACTGCGCCGCTGGTCTGGCTGGAAGACCCACTGGACAACCGGGTCACGCGCATCCTCGGCGACTATGTGATCGATATGCGCGAGGAGTTCGCTGCACTCCATCCGGATGACCCGCAGGCAGCCTTCACTGCCTTCTCGGAGTACCTGCTCGGCAGCCTGCAGCGTATCTACAAGCGCCTTGGCGGCGAGCGTCATCAGGAACTACACGGACTGATGAGCGAGGCCCTGGATATCCAGCAGCGCACCGGTGAGGTGACGGCGCACCGCGCCTGGATCGAGGGATTGCTGACCCACTACTACGATCCGATGTATGCCTATCAGCGCCAGAGCAAGGAAGCGCGGGTGGTGTTCAGCGGCGACCAGCAGGCGGTCATCGACTGGCTGCGGCATAAGCGAATGTAATGATGTGTGAATAACGGCCCTGACTATGCTGGAGTCATGGCTGCAGCGCTTGCTAGGCTCCGGGCTTTCGAGGCGGAATGGACCGCCTCTGTCCAGGTGAAGGAGAGCAGGCATGGCCAATGATTTTTCCGGCAAGGTGGTGCTGGTGACCGGCGCGGCAGCAGGGATCGGCGAAGCGACGGCGCAGGCTTTCGCGGCGGCGGGCGCCCGCCTGATTGTCTCCGATGTGGATGCCGACCGTGGCGAGGCGGTCGCCAGCGCCATACGGGCTGCGGGTGGCGATGCGCTGTTCCTCGCCTGCGATGTGGCCGATAGCGCCCAGGTCAAGGCGCTGATCGAGCGGATCGAGGCCGAGCATGGCCGTCTGGACTGTGCCTTCAACAATGCCGGTATCGATATCGAGCAGGGCAGGTTGGCTGACGGTGACGAAGAGGTGTTCGATCGCATCATGGATGTCAACGTCAAGGGCGTATGGCAATGCATGCGGTTCGAGATCCCGCTGATGCTGAAGAATGGTGGGGGCGCCATCGTCAACACCGCCTCGGTCGCAGCGCTGGGTGCGGCGCCGAACATGAGCATCTACAGTGCCAGCAAGCATGCCGTGCTCGGGCTGACCCGTTCGGCGGCGGTGGGTTACGGCAAGCAGGGCGTGCGTATCAACGCAGTCTGCCCCGGTGTCATCGATACTGATATGTTCCGCCGCGCCGTGGCGGGTGATCCGCGCAAGGCCGCCAGCGCTGTCGCCATCCACCCGGTAGGGCGGGTCGGGATGGTCGAGGAAGTCGCCGCTGCGGTGCTGTACCTGTGCTCGGAGGCTGCATCCTTCACCACCGGAGTTGCCCTGCCGGTCGATGGCGGCAAGACCGCGTACTGACACTGCATATACCCGGGTTGTCGCGCACCTGCGCGACGACAGGGTTGAGTGGGTGCGACCTTGCCGGCGTAGCGCAGGCGCGCTACCCCCCCTGGGGAGAGGCCTTAGTCGTCCCGGCCTTCGAGCATGTCCCGGCGCAGCAGTACATAGACCGAGCCAGTACCGCCGTGGCGCGGCAGGCAGGAGGTGAAGCCCAGTACCTTGGGGTGCTGGCGCAACCAGGTGTTGACGTGGCTCTTGAGAATCGGTGTGCGCCCGTCCTTGCGCTGCGCCTTGCCATGGGTGACACGCACGCAACGCACCTCGATGCGCGTCGCCTCGGCGATGAACTCCCATAGCAGTTCGCGGGCCTTGTCCACGCTCATGCCGTGCAGGTCGATGCTGCCGTCGAAGGCGATCTGCCCGGCCTTCAACTTGCGCAGCTGGCCTTCCTGCACGCCATTGGCGGCCCAGGCCAGTTCTTCCTCGGGCAGCACGTCGATGACGAACTGATCGGACAGGCCATCGACCCGCAGCTGGTTCTGGGTTTGCGTCGCACGCTGGCGCCGGGCCTGCAACTGCGCGCGGTCGCTGCGCGGTTTGCCGGTATCGGCGCGGTCATGGGTGATCGGCTTGGCACCCTTGGTTGCCTGGCGGAACAGTTCCAGGTCGTCCGGGTCGTTGCTGTCCTGGGTCATGGCTGGATGTTGAGTGTGGTGGAACAGGCGGGCAGTTTACCAGCACTGGCGGTTAATCCCCAGCGAACTGGCTCAGCGCAGCACCACCCAGAGCAGCATCAGCGCCTGGAAGATCGAGAATACGATCAGGCAGCCGATGGCGAAGCGGTGACCTATGTCGTTACGCTTGTATTCATCCAGTGTGGCCTGCAGGGTGGTCAGTTGCGCCAGCTGCTGGCGATTCAGGGTTTCCTGGTCGCGCAACTGGTGCAGGATCTCGCCGACATGCAAGCGCTGCACCCGCTCGGTGTTCCAACTGGCGATCAGGTTGCTGACCCGGTTGGCCTGGGCCTTGCCCTCGCTGCGGGCGTCGTCGTTGTAGCTGAGGTGGAAGCCGGCGCGCTTGAGCAGGCGCTCGCGTATCTGCCGGGCTTCCTCGCTGGGTACTTCGCTGGCATGCAGCATGACCGGAGTCACTGAGTAGTCGGCACAGTGGCGCTGTGCCCAGTCGATCAACTGGGCCAGCATGAAGCCGGCCACGCCGCGCTGGGGCGGAAAGATCCGTAGTCCCTGCAGCGGGCCGAAGCGTATGCGCTGATGCTTGTGGTCGACCAGCAACTCCATGACGTTGGTGTCCGGCGGGACGCTTTCATCCTCGATCCGCAACTGCAGGCGCAGCAGCTCCAGGCTGGCCACCCGCTCATGGGTGACGGCGATCTGCGCCAGGCGTTCGCCATGCAGCATCAGCCGGCCCTTGTATACCGGCTTGAGCTGAATCCAGTAGAGTTCCGATGGCCGCGCATGGGCGAACGGGTCCCGCGGCGGCGGGGCCTGTTCTGGTGCTGCGCTGTGAGGTTGCTCTTCGCTCATCGGGTGGTCCTTGCTGAATACCCCGTTATCGGCCGCTTGCCGCCGTTCTTGAATATTACCAGCTTTGCAGCGCCTGCCAGATCAGGCGTAGAGCAAGAACTGTCAGCAGGGCATTGAATATCAGGGTGAAGCGGCTGTCGCTCATGCGCCTGAGCAGCCGCAGACCCAGCCAGGTGCCGACAGCACCGGCGGCGATCATCAGCAGCATCAGGCCCAGCCAGTCGGCGAAGACGAAGCCCGCAGCGCCATATACGATCGCCTTGGGCGCATGCTGCAGGCACATGGCGCTGGCGAAGGTGGCCACCGTGGAGAAGCGCTCGCCCCGTTGCTGCTGCTTGACGAAGGCTGCTACCAGCGGCCCGGTGGCACCGACGAACAGGCTGACGAAGGTGGTGGCCGTGGCGGCCAGCAGGGTGCCGGTCGGGCCGGTGGCGAGACGCGGGATCGGCGGGCCCCAGCACAGCAGCAGGATGAAGGCGGCAATGCTCAGCTGCACCAGCGACAGCGGCAGGTCGACCAGAAACAGGCTGCCGAGCCAGGCGCCGAGCAGGGCCCCGGGGGCGAACCAGGCGATCAGGCGCAGGTTGATATGGCGCAGGGTCATGGCCGCGCGGCCGGCATTGGAGCCCAGCTGGACCATGCCGTGCACCGGAATGATGGCTGCCGGCGGCATGACGATGGCCATGATCGCCAGCAACAGCACGCCGCCGCCGATGCCCAGCGAGGCGGTAACCGCTGAGGTCAGCGCGGATGCTGCCACCAGCGCCGCGGCGGTCAGCGGTGGCAGGGCGGCGGGCAGCAGAAGATCCAGTAGTGCCTGCATTGCTGTGCTCCTTGGGGTGTGTCGGCATTTCCTGTCGCGGCATTCTAAAGTAATGGACGGTGTCTGGCTCGCGCCATGGCCGCAGTGGGCCGGGGTGCTGTCACCGGTGCCGGTCGGGCGTTATACTGCTGGCTTTCCCGTAACTGACATTGGATGGCACGCATGGCCGGAAATACCCTTGGCACCCTGTTTACCGTCACCACCGCCGGCGAGAGCCATGGTCCGGCCCTGGTCGCCATCGTCGATGGGTGCCCGCCCGGGCTGGAACTGTCCGCCGCCGATCTGCAGCTCGATCTGGACCGGCGCAAGCCCGGCACCAGCCGGCACACCACCCAGCGCCAGGAGCCGGACGAGGTGGAGATTCTCTCCGGGGTGTTCGAGGGGCGCACCACCGGTTGCCCGATCGGCCTGCTGATCCGCAATACCGACCAGAAGTCCAAGGACTACTCGGCGATCAAGGACCTGTTCCGCCCGGCGCATGCCGACTACAGCTACCACCACAAGTACGGCATCCGCGACTACCGCGGTGGCGGACGTTCCTCGGCCCGGGAAACCGCCATGCGCGTGGCCGCCGGGGCGATCGCCCGCAAGTACCTGGCCAGCCAGGGCATCAGTGTGCGCGGCTACATGAGCCAGTTGGGGCCGATCGAGATTCCCTTCAGGAACTGGGAGGCGGTCGGCCAGAACGCCTTCTTCAGCCCTGACCCGGACAAGGTGCCGGAGCTGGAGGCCTATATGGACCAGCTGCGTCGCGATCAGGATTCGGTAGGCGCGAAGATCACCGTGGTCGCCGAGGGTGTGCCGCCGGGGCTGGGCGAGCCGATCTTCGATCGCCTGGACGCCGAGCTCGCCTATGCGCTGATGAGCATCAACGCGGTCAAGGGGGTGGAGATCGGCGACGGTTTCGCCGCGGTCGGCCAGCGCGGTACCGAGCACCGGGACGAGCTGACCCCCGAGGGTTTCCTGAGCAACCATGCCGGCGGCGTACTGGGTGGTATTTCCTCCGGCCAGCCGATCATCGCGCACCTGGCGCTGAAACCGACCTCCAGCATCACCACGCCGGGCCGTTCCATCGATGTCGATGGCAATCCGGTCGAGGTGGTGACCAAGGGGCGGCACGATCCCTGTGTCGGTATCCGCGCCACGCCGATTGCCGAGGCCATGATGGCGCTGGTACTGATGGACCACCTGCTGCGCCATCGCGCACAGAATGCCGAGGTACATGTCACCACTCCGGTGCTGGGACAGCTGTGAGCTCCAGGCTTCAGGCTGCATGAGAGGTGACTGCTTGCAGCTGGCAGCTTGCGGCTAATGGCTAGGCTGCCTTACTGGCGCCTGTCGGGCTTCTATTTCTGTTATTTCGCGCTGCTCGGCGGGGTAGCGCCGTTCCTGTCGCTGTATTTCCATCACCTGGGCTTTTCCGCGGCACGGATCGGCGAGCTGGTGGCCATTCCCATGCTGATGCGTTGCCTGGCGCCCAACCTCTGGGGCTGGCTGGGCGACCGCAGTGGGCAGCGGCTGTTGATCGAGCGGCTCGGGGCCTTGCTCACCGCGCTGACCTTCAGCGCCATTCTCTGGCGCCAGGATTATCTGTGGCTGGCCGTGATCATGGCCCTGCACAGCTTCTTCTGGCATGCCGTGCTGCCGCAGTTCGAAACCATCACCCTGGGGCACCTGGGCGCGCAGTCTGCGCGCTACAGCCAGATCCGCCTGTGGGGCTCGGTGGGCTTCATCGTCACCGTGGTGGTGCTGGGGCTGTTGCTGGACAGCTATAGCCCGGACATCTACCCGCAGGTCATGCTCGCCATCATGCTGGGGATCTTCTGTTGCAGTCTGTTGGTGCCGCCGGCGCCGCTGGCCGCCTCGCGCCCCGGGCTGGTGCCCAGCGTCGGCTTCCTCGACCAGTTGCGGCGCCCCGGGGTGCCGGTGTTCTTCCTCTGCGTGGCCTTGATGCAGCTGTCCCACGGCCCGTACTACACCTTCCTGACCCTGCATCTGGAGGCATTGGGCTACGGGCGGGGGCTGATCGGCGCGATGTGGGCGCTGGGCGTGGTGGCGGAGATCATTCTGTTCATGCTGATGAGTCGCCTGCTGCAGCGCTTCTCACTCAAGCAGTTGCTGATCGCCAGCTTCCTGCTGGCGGCGGTGCGCTGGTTGTTGCTGGGGTTGCAGGCGGACAACCTGGCATGGCTGACGCTGGCCCAGCTGATGCATGCGGCGACCTTCGGCTGCTTCCATGTGGTGGCGGTGCATTTCGTCCAGCGCAGTTTCGGTGAACGCCAACAGGGGCAGGGCCAGGCGTTATATGCCACCCTGGCCGGTTGTGGCGGTGCCCTGGGCGCCCTGTACTCCGGCTACAGCTGGAATTCCCTGGGTGCCGGCTGGACCTTTGCCCTGGCCAGTCTGGCGGCGGCGCTGGCCGCGCTGCTGCTGTGGTGGTGGATGCAGGAGCCCGCGGCGGAACCGGCGCATTGATGGTCTATAGTGGGGGAGCAGCGGAGGTGAGTGGATGAACAGCAATTTCATTATCGTGATGGCCGGCATTGCGTTGCTGCTGCTGGCCTTGAGTGCGATCAGCAGCATCGCCCAGAGTGGTGCAGCCCGCGGCGCCAAGGCCCGCTGGATGGTCCTGGTGGTATTGCTACCACTGCTCGGCTGGGCCATCTGGCTGGGCAAGGGGCCGAAGCGCGCATGAACGAACCGCATGAACTACGAGTGGCGCTGGTGACCGGCGCGGCGCGCGGCATAGGCAAGGGCATCGCCGCCAGCCTGCTGCGCGCCGGCTGGTCGGTGGTGCTGGGGGATGTGGACGAAGCCGAGGGTCTGCTTGCCGCGGAGGAGCTGGCACGCCTGGGCACGGTCGAGTTCGTGCCGCTGGATGTGGCCGATGAGGCCAGTGTGCAGGCGGCGCTGGAGCAGATCGAGGGCGACTTCGGGCGGCTCGATGGCGTAGTGAACAATGCTGGGCTGGCCGATCCGGACAACGGTCCGCTGGAGCAGTTGAGCCTGGAGGCCTGGAACCGCCGGCTGGCAGTGAACCTGACCGGGGCCTTCCTGGTGTCCCGGCAATGCATCGGCCTGCTGCGCGACAGCGGCGGGGCCATCGTCAACATCGCCTCGACCCGGGCGCTGCAATCGGAACCGCATACCGAGGCCTATGCCGCGAGCAAGGGCGGCCTAGTGGCGCTGACCCATGCCATGGCGGTCAGCCTGGGGCCGGAGGTCCGGGTCAATGCGGTGAGCCCCGGCTGGATCGATACCCGCTCCGAAGCATTGCAGGCCAGCGACCCGCTGAGTCAGGTCGATCACGAGCAGCACGCCGTGGGCCGGGTAGGGCAACCGGAGGATATCGGTGAGCTGGTGGCATTCCTGCTGAGTCCGGCGGCAGCCTTCATCACCGGCCAGAACCTGATCGCCGATGGTGGCATGAGCCGGCAGATGATCTATCGGGAATAGTGGGGAAAGCGGGTCGGCAACTACTGTTACCGACCCGGGAGGCGGGGGAGCCTTATTTCTCGACGAAGGCGCGCTCGATGGCGTAGTGCGCCTGGATACCCTGGCGCGATTCCTCGAAACCCCAATCATCCAGGATGGCGGTCAGGTCCTTGAGCATGGCCGGGCTGCCACACAGCATGAAGCGATCGTCTTCCAGGTTCGGCTTGGGCAGGCCGATATCCTCGAACAGCTTGCCGCTGGTCATCAGGTCGGACAGGCGGCCCTCGTTGCGGTAGGGCTCGCGGGTCACGGTCGGGTAGTAGATCAGTTGCTCGCGCACCTGCTCGCCGAAGTACTCGTGGTTCGGCAGGTCCTCGGTGATCAGCTTCTGGTAGGCCAGTTCACGTACCCAGCGGCAGCCGTGGGTGAGGATGACCTTGTCGAAGCGTTCGTAGGTTTCCGGGTCCTGGATGATGCTGATGAAGGGCGCCAGGCCGGTACCGGTGCTGAGCAGGTACAGGTTGCGGCCGGACAGCACGTTGTCCAATACCAGGGTGCCGGTGGGCTTGCTGCTGACGATGATGTTGTCGCCTTCCTTGATGTGCTGCAGGCGCGAGGTCAGCGGGCCATCCGGCACCTTGATGCTGTAGAACTCCATGGTGTCTTCGTAGTTCGGACTGGCGATACTGTAGGCGCGCATCAGCGGGCGACCTTCGACTTCCAGGCCGATCATGATGAAATGACCGTTCTTGAAGCGCAGACCCGGGTCGCGGGTGGTCTTGAAGCTGAACAGGGTGTCGGTCCAGTGATGGACGCTGAGAACACGCTCGGTGTTGAATTTGGACATCTATTCCCTCCAGTCGGGATCCTCGAAATTGCGGCTATTCTACTGCTTGGCTAATCTACCGGTTAAGTGATTTATTTTTATTTGTATATCCGGGAAAACCGATAATGAAATATACCCTGCGTCAGCTTGAAGTGTTTCTCGCCGCTGCCTTCCATGAGAACCTGACCCGCGCCGCAGAGAGCCTGGCGATGTCGCAGTCGGCGGTGAGCAGTGCCCTGCGCGATCTGGAGGGGCAGTTCAACGTGCAACTGTTCGACCGGGTCGGCAAGCGCCTGCAGCTCAACGAGCTGGGCAGGAACATTCGACCCAAGGCCCAGGCCCTGCTGGAGCAGGCCCGTGGCCTGGAAGCGGCATTGGCGGGGCACGAGGAAGCCGGCCATCTGCGGGTCGGGGCGACCATGAGCGTGGGCAACTATATTGCCGTCGGCATCATGACCCGCTACATGCTGGAGCAGCCCGGCGCACGGGTCGAGCTGGAGGTGGCCAATACATCGAGCATCGTGCGCAAGCTGGCCAACTTCGAACTGGACCTGGGGCTGGTCGAAGGCGAGACCCGCCATCCCGACCTGAAGATGCTGTATTGGCGGGATGATGAGCTGGTGGTGTTCTGCGCGCCGGATCACGAGCTGGCGGGCAAGCCCTGGCTGACCGATGAGGACCTGGTGCAGGCGGAGTGGATAGTGCGCGAACAGGGCTCGGGCACCCGGCAGAATTTCGAGTGGGCGCTGCACGGCCTGTTACCGCAGCTCAACATCAAGCTGGAATTGCAGCATACCGAGGCGATCAAGCGCGCGGTGGAGGCCGGCCTGGGGGTTGGCTGCCTGTCGGCGATCACCCTGGGCGATGCCTTCCGCCGCGGGACCCTGGTACCGCTGCCGGTTCCGCACCGCGACTTCACGCGCGGGCTGTACTTCGTGCGGCATCGCAACAAGTTCATCAGCGCGGGAATGCGTCGGTGGTTGGAGTTGTGTCGGGAAGAGGATACGGTCGGCTCCGATGATAGAGGTGTTTCCTAAGGGTAGGTATTCCTACAGACGATAAGCGTCGAAACGCTGTGCCTCTGCTATCTGCGCAGTGTACGCCAGGGTAGCGGTAACCACGACCGTATTGTTCATAGGGTTTGCGCACGCAATTTATATTGCGGGTGCCATAATAATGGTTTATTGTGGGCGCCGTAATAACTCTTATATGTTTTGAATAATGATCAGGAGAAAGTTATGCGCACCCCTATTCTCAAGTCGGCAGCATCCACCGCACTGCTGTGTTCTCTGCTTGGCCTGTCTGGCTGTCTGAGCAGTGGTGGTTCCGGTTCCAAGTCCGGTAATGATGAGGTCGATCCGGATGCCCCCTTTGCGTTTCAGCCTATTCTCCTGGAGAAGATGGACTTGCCTCCAGGTTTTGGCCCGGCGGGAAATGCCGTTTTTCTTCCGGATGGTGAGCATGTGGTAGCTCAAGCGATGCAAGGGAGCACCCCCCATCTGATTCTTGGTAACGTCGAAACTGGCGAGACCGAATGTGTGACCTGTACTGCCACTGCGGAAGGTGAGGTGTTCCAAGGGGTAGGGTTAGTAAACCCTTTTCCCGACGGCAAACGGTTGCTATTTGGCCTGACTAACAGGGTATTTGAATGCGCTCCCAGCTTGATTGATTGCCAGGCATATAAAATTCTCCCATATGAGCTTCCCTTTCCTGACAACGCGCCTGTGCCGTACATAGGCGCACAGATGAAACTCGCTCCAGATGGTGAGCATGTAGGCTATTCCAATGTAACTATTGATGGCCTTCTGGAAATGGTGGTCGGCAAGCTGGTTCGTCAAGACGATAAATATATTGTTGAGGACCTTCGTGTAATCAATCCTCCGGGACCTTTTTCGTTAGATGATCCCAGTATCGAAAGATGGTCGGAGGGTGCTGCACTGTATGAGTTGAAAACCTTTACCCGAGGCGGGGCAGCAGCAGTCTACGTTCAGGCCGGTGGAGCCAATGCGTTCAATCCAGATATCTGGGAGGTTGATCTGAAAACGGGGGAGCGTACCCGTTTGACAGCTCATCCGGACTGGGATGAAGACATGGCCATGACGCCGGATGGCGAGCTGCTCAATGTCTGGAGTAGTCGAGGCTACGATGTATACACATGGGCCGGTGGCTTGTTTCCCTTCCGCAGCTTTATCGATGCGGCTGCAGCGGTTTCAATGACTTCCAGGCTGACCAACTCCCCCGGTAACCTGTACTGTGCCGGGCCGCAGTGGCTACTGCCTGCAACAGGTGACGAGGGGGGCAGTTTATCTGGACAGCCAATCATCAACCTGAAGTATGACGATGCTCGGGTAACAGTGAATGTGCTTGGGGCGCCCACATGGAGTCGTGATAGCAATAGGCTTGCTCTCACAGTGGTTGGTCCCGGTGGTGGCGTCTACGGAGGCGAGGCACCGTCTTTCCTGTTGTTTGCTCATCTGCCTGCCAAAGAGGCTGGCGAGCCCTTGCCCGTAGTCGAAACCGTCGTTGGAGACTGGGCTCCCAGGCCTGGAGAGTACAAGTCATCATTCAGTTATAGCGGTACGGTTACGCTGGATGGCCCTGGTGGTGGGACAGTGACTGTCACTTATAGCCCTTCTGGTATAGGTGGACCCCTACAAGGAAAGTGGACGCAAGTTTATGAAAATTACTCAGAAGATGGTGAGTCTTTCATAAACGGAGCAATGAGTGTGGATCACCGAAAGCCATTTTTTGGTGAGCTGCAATATGTCGCTGATTTGACCATGACGGGCAAGAACACTGGCTATCTGAATCTGGATGTTACCGTCAGTAATCCGGGAGATGATACCCGAGTCTCGGTTGGCAGTTCCGTAGTCAACTATAACGGCACCACCGTTACCGGTTTGCCTATTTGGATGGACGATGACAGTGGTTACTGTCCTGAGCAGCAAACGCCCACCTTGCCCCAGCTGGATGCGCAGTTGAAGTCGCTTGGCGGTGGCGAGTATGAGGTCAAGGTAACTGCCAGTATTGGCAGAATGGGGCAGGATCAGACTGAAGTTTCCACCTCGCCTGTACGGCATGCTCTCATCTCCGGTAGTGGTGTTGAGGTGTATACCGATGGGTATGGGGTGGCCAGATTCAAGGCTGCTGCAGGAACTCAGCTTGATGTAACCGCCGGCGATACGCTTGCGCCGACAAAGGTAAGCATTGGAGGGTAGGGCATAGCTTGGCTATCCGGGCAATGCAGAGCCCACTGCATCGCCCGGGCACTTTTTTGTTCTCCTGGATGGCACTTGATTCAAGGATGTCTTCAAGCCGCCTGTTGTATGTTAAGGCTAGAAGTTATGCATGTTAAGAGTAATAACCTTGCGGAAGAATATTTCCATGTGACCCATGAAAGGAGTGCTCAGCCTCCTGCTGAGTGGCGTTTAAATCTCCCTCTTATTGACTCATTGATAAAGACTGCTAGATCCTGTGTCAAAGGGAGACCTTGTGTCAGGCAATTGCTGGGTGGGGTCTCTCGCTTGACCTACTTGATAAGCTACCCATCCGAACATGATTTTGTCGTAAAGATTTCTTTGGATCAGCCCCAGGCACATGGGGATCATGGCTTGCGTCGTGAGTACGTTGTTCTAGAGCAACTACAGTCACTGCTGCAGTGCTCCCCGACGCCTGTTGCCTATCATGACAGCAGCTGCGAGCCAGCATTGCTGATTATGGAGCGCTGCCCTGGCCAGTCTCTTCTTGATGAGGCGCAAAATGTGTTGCCGCTTGATGCAGCCGGTGCGCGCTCACTCAGCAAACAATTTATTGACCAGTTGATAGCGCTGCATGGCCTGGATCCTGCGCCGTTCCTTGCCAAGGGTATTGGGCGTCCGAATAGTTATCTGATGCGGCAGTTGGAGTACTGGGAAAAGCAGTATGAAAGCGCTGAAGTCAAAGAGGCAGCTTCCTGGAATGAAGTCCTGCAGTGGCTTGCCGATAACATACCCCAGACTACAGAGTCGCCTACGATAGTACATAACGATTTCAGACTGGATAATCTCCTGGTACATAGTGATCGTCCTGCGGAGATCACCGCCATACTGGATTGGGAGATGGCGACGGTGGGTGACCCCTTACTTGATCTGGGGGTGATGCTGGCGTACTGGATTGAGCAACGGGATCCCGCCAAGTGGCAGAATGTCCGGTGGCAGCCCAGCCATCTTCCAGGGATGTTGAGTAGACAGGACATTGTTGAACGCTATGCGCAAGGTAGCGGGAGATGTACGAAAAGTGTGGTGTTTTATTATGTGCTGGGCCTCTTCAGAAAGGCTTGCATAACTAGAAACCTGTACTTGCGAAGAGAGGCTCCTGGCGAGGCGGAAACGCGCCGATTCATTTTTCTGAATGGGATACTGAGAGAGATGGCTGAGCTCTCTATATCCCGGGGGAGCATATGGTGATTTGTTGTATTTTGATCAGATAGCGAGCAGGTCTGGATTTTTGCAATCAGTTGCATGCTTCGTGATGATCTGGGCTGCTGGATTCAGACTTGCTGGTAGGCCCATAATAAACGGCATTGCTTTTAGACTACGCGGATACAATGCTGAGATGAGAGCTATCTCCTGCGCGCTGGGGTGGCCAGAGATGGTGCTGGAGTGGATGGAGGCTTGTGTTGGCGAGCCTCAATATGAACCAGGGGAGGATAGATGGACAAGAAGAGCGCTGCGACGCGTAGACTCTCGCCAGAGGCCAGGAAAGCGCAAATTCTGAAGACCGCCAGGCGCATCCTTTCGCAATCAGGACTGAACGGGTTTTCACTGGAGGCTGTGGCGCGGGAAGCAGGAGTAGCCGCTACGTTGCCTCGCTACTATTTTGGCAGCACAGATGATTTGCTGAGAGCGGCTACTCAAGACATCATGGGTGAGGTGGAGAAGGTACTTCTGGGAAATGGCTCAAAAGAGCCCATGCGCAATCGTTTTTCTTCTTATCTGCAGATAATGAAAGACGCCCCTTGGGGGCATGAGGTCTGGATGCGTGCCTCCGAGCTGCATGCTGACCTGGATTCACTGGTTCAGTCGAGTCGTAGGCATATGGTGGAGTCCATGTATGGGCGGCCCTGGAGTGAGCTTGACCTGTTGGAGCGCTTGGATGGTCGGGGGCGCATCGGCTATATCGAAGCTGTGGTTTCTCAGTGGATTGAGCAAGGAATGGGAGATGTTGAACTGGTTGCGGACATTCTGACGGGCGCAGCACACCTATTAGACAAGAGGCGCGATCAAACCGCTGGCCCGGCAGACAGATAATCAGTATCTCTGTAGGGCTGTTCTATATTGATCTGCTGCCCTGCGGAAGAGGAGGGCAGCATAAGCTTTCAATATCGCCATTTCAGTTGGTAGCACTCAATACCAGTTCACCATCCTGCAGCGGAATTTTCTCCCCGGGGTGGCGATCCATCCTGACGCTGCCGGTACGCTCGCCGATGCTGTAGTCCACCTGGTAACCGACGACCTTCTCCTTGCTGTCGTACACGGTTTCACAGCGCTGTTCGGTGGTGGTGTAGGTATTGTTCTGCTGCATGCGTTCCTGGGTCTTGTTACCGGCATAGCCGCCAGCGGCCGCACCGGCTACCGTGGCGATCTTCTTGCCCGAGCCGCCGCCGACCTGGTTGCCCAGCACACCGCCAATCACCGCGCCAGCCACGCTGCCGAGCACCTGGTGCTGGTCCTGCACCGGTTTCTGGCGGGTCACGGCAACCTGCTGACATACTTCACGGGGAATGCGCTCGTTTTCCTTGAGCTCGACAACGTTGAGCACCTCGGCATGGGTCGGTGTCTTGTCGGACAGTGCATTGTATCCGGCAATGGCTCCGCCGGCAGTGGCCACGACGGCGCCGATGACGATACCTGACAACATTGACTTGTTCATGGTGATTCCCTGACTTCCTGATGACGATTGATCTGCTGCGGCGACCCGCAAGTGGTAATGCTGAGACCACGCCCCGGCGGGCAAGTTCAGTCTTTCATTGCCCTGGCCTGGCTGGCTGCCTCGTCCTGCAGCAGCGCGATCAGCGCCTGGCCGGCATTGGACAGGGTGCGCCCGCTGTGGTGGATGCAGCCCAGTTCGCGCACCAGTCGGGTATGCGGAATGTCCAGCACGCGCACCTGCGCATCGACCATGGTCCGTGGCAACACGCTCCAGGCCAGGCCGATGGACACCAGCATCTTGATGGTCTCCATATAGTTGGTGCTCATGCTCACCTGCGGGGTGACGCGGTGCTGCTCGAACAGCTGATTGACCACCCGGTGGGTGAAGGTGGTGGTCCCGGGAAACACTGCCGGATAGGCCGCCAGCCGCTGCAGGGGCACGCGGGGCATGCCGGCCAGCGGATGTTCCGGGGCGACCACGAACTCCAGCGGATCATCCCAGATATGCGTGGCCACGATCGGTGGTTGCACATCGGGTGCCAGGGTGATCACCGCCAGTTCGATCTCGCCGTGCAGCACCTTCTCATAGGCCACCTCGGAGTCGAGGAACTCGATATCCAGCACCACGCCGGGGTAGGCCTTGGTGAAGCGGCGCAGTATCGGCGGCAGGCGGTGCAGGCCGATATGATGACTGGTTGCCAGGCGCAGGCGTCCCTGGATGGTGGCCGACAGATTGCCGAGTGCCCGGCGGGTATCGTTCAGGGCGTTGATGATGAGTTCGGCGCGAGGCTTGAGCGCACGTCCCGCCTCGGTCAGGTCGACGTGCTTGCCGATGCGGTCGAACAGGCGCACATTGAGCTGTTGTTCCAGTGTGGCGATGCGCTTGCTCACCGCCGGCTGGGTCAGATGCAGCTGTTCCGCGGCGCGGGAGAAGGAACCGGTGGCCGCCACGGCGAGAAAGGCATCGAGATTGGCTGTATCCATGATGGATTCCTGTTGGTTATCCAATGCATGAATATAATGAATTTGTTTTATTGCTGGCCAGCTCTTACCATCGAGTCGTGATCAAAAGAAGCTGCCCACCGGCATGGCGCCGGGATGGATGGCCAATAGCCCGATTCAGGAGACAAGCATGTCCGCCAAGACGCTCTACGACAAGCTCTGGGATAGTCATCTCGTCAAGCAACGGGACGATGGTTCGGCCCTGTTGTATATCGACCGTCATCTGTTGCATGAAGTGACCTCGCCGCAGGCCTTCGAAGGTCTGCGCCTGGCTGGCCGCCAGCCCTGGCGCATCGACGCCAACCTGGCTACGCCGGACCACAACGTGCCGACCGATAACCGCGCCGCAGGCGTCGCGGGTATTGAGGACCAGGTCTCGAAGCTGCAGGTCACTACGTTGGATGACAACTGTCGCGACTTCGGCATCCTGGAATTCAAGATGACCGACCGGCGCCAGGGTATCGTGCATGTGGTCGGGCCGGAGCAGGGCGCGACCCTGCCGGGCATGACCATCGTCTGCGGTGACTCGCACACCGCTACCCATGGCGCTTTCGGTGCATTGGCCCATGGCATCGGCACCTCCGAGGTCGAACACGTACTGGCGACCCAGTGCCTGGTGGCCAAGAAGATGAAGAACATGCTGGTCAAGGTCGAGGGTGAACTCGGGTTTGGCGTCACCGCCAAGGACATAGTGCTGGCGGTGATCGGCAAGATCGGTACGGCCGGCGGCAATGGCCATGCCATCGAGTTTGCCGGTTCGGCGATTCGCAGTCTGTCGATGGAAGGGCGCATGACCGTCTGCAACATGGCCATCGAGGCCGGTGCCCGCGTCGGCCTGGTGGCCTGCGACGAGAAGACCATCGCCTACGTCAAGGACCGCCCCTACGCGCCCAAGGGCGAGGACTGGGACAAGGCCGTTGCCGCCTGGCAGGATCTGGTCTCCGATGCCGATGCCCGGTTCGATACCGTGGTCGAACTGGATGCCGCGCAGATCAAGCCGCAAGTGTCCTGGGGAACCTCGCCGGAAATGGTGGCGGCGGTGGATGCCAACGTACCTGATCCGCAGCAGCAGGCCGACGCGGTCAAGCGCAGTGGTTACCAGCGTGCCTTGCAATACATGGGCCTCGAAGCCAACCAGCCGATCACCTCGATTGCCCTGGACCGGGTATTCATCGGTTCCTGCACCAACTCGCGGATCGAAGACCTGCGCGCTGCGGCAGCCGTGGCCAAGGGCCGCAAGGTTGCCTCCACTATCAAGCAGGCGATGGTGGTACCGGGTTCCGGGCTGGTCAAGGAGCAGGCCGAGCGCGAAGGGCTGGACCTGATCTTCAAGGCAGCCGGTTTCGAATGGCGCGACCCGGGTTGCTCCATGTGCCTGGCGATGAACCCGGATCGGCTGCAGCCGGGCGAGCATTGTGCCTCGACCTCCAACCGCAACTTCGAGGGGCGGCAGGGCAATGGCGGGCGTACCCACCTGGTCAGCCCGGCCATGGCGGCGGCGGCGGCGATCGCCGGTCATTTCGTGGATGTACGTGAGATGCTTGCAGAGGAGGCGACAGCATGAAGGCCTTTACCAAACACACCGGCCTGGTAGCACCGCTGGATCGGGCCAATGTGGATACCGATCAGATCATTCCCAAGCAGTTCCTCAAGTCGATCAAGCGTACCGGCTTTGGCCCGAACCTGTTCGATGAATGGCGCTACCTGGATGAGGGTTATCCCGGCCAGGACAACAGCAATCGTCCGCTGAACCCCGACTTCGTGCTCAACCAGCCGCGTTACCAGGGTGCCAGCGTGCTGCTGGCGCGGGAGAACTTCGGTTGTGGTTCCAGCCGTGAACACGCGCCCTGGGCCTTGGATGAGTACGGTTTCCGTGCCGTGCTGGCACCGAGCTTTGCGGATATTTTCTTCAATAACAGCTTCAAGAATGGTTTGTTACCTATTGTTTTGGTTGAAGAAGATATCGATGAGCTGTTCAAGCAGGCTGAAGCGCAGGAAGGTTACCAGTTGACCGTCGACCTTCAGGCGCAGACCGTTACCCGTCCCGATGGCAAGAGCTATGGCTTCGAGATCGACGAGTTCCGCAAGCACTGCCTGCTCAACGGCCTCGACGATATCGGCCTGACCCTGCAGGACGCCGACGCGGTTCGTGCGTTCGAGGAAAAGCACCGCCAGGCCCAGCCGTGGCTGTTTGACGCCATCAAATAAACCAGCTGTCAGCGGCAAGCTATCAGCAGGCTTTGATGTTGCTTGCGCTTGAGGCTTTTTTCACAGGAAAAGACATGAGCAAGAAAATTCTGGTTCTCCCGGGCGATGGAATCGGTCCGGAAATCGTTGCCGAGGCAGTCAAGGTGCTGGAGTTGGCCAGCGACAAGTATGATCTGGGTGTCGAGTTGAGCTACGACGACCTGGGTGGTGCAGCCTATGATCGTTACGGCACGCCGCTGGCCGACGAGACCCTGGAGCGGGCGCGTCAGGTCGATGCCATCCTGCTCGGCGCGGTGGGTGGTCCCAAGTGGGACACCATCGACCCGGCGCTGCGGCCCGAGCGCGGTCTGCTGAAGATCCGCTCGCAGCTGGGGCTGTTCGGCAACCTGCGTCCGGCACTGCTGTATCCGCAACTGGCCGAGGCCTCCACGCTCAAGCCCGAGGTGGTGTCCGGGCTGGATATCCTCATCGTCCGTGAGCTGACCGGTGGCATCTACTTCGGCCAGCCGCGTGAGCGCCGTGTGCTGGACAATGGCGAGCGCCAGGCCTACGACACGCTGCCCTACAGCGAGAGCGAGATTCGCCGCATCGCCACCGTCGGTTTCGACATGGCCCGCCTGCGCGGCAAGAAGCTGTGCTCGGTGGACAAGGCCAACGTGCTGGCTTCCAGCCAGTTGTGGCGGGAAGTGGTGGAAGAGGTGGCCAGGGACTATCCGGACGTCGAGCTGTCGCATATGTACGTCGACAATGCCGCCATGCAGCTGGTGCGGGCGCCCAAGCAGTTCGACGTGATCGTCACCGACAACATGTTCGGCGATATCCTGTCAGACCAGGCCTCCATGCTTACCGGCTCCATCGGCATGCTGCCGTCGGCTTCGCTGAACGAGCAGAACAAGGGTATGTACGAGCCCTGCCATGGCAGTGCGCCGGACATCGCGGGGCAGGGCATCGCCAACCCGCTGGCGACCATCCTGTCGGTCTCCATGATGCTGCGCTACAGCTTCGCCGAGGCTACTGCGGCTGATGCCATCGAGCAGGCCGTCAGTCAGGTGCTGGATCAGGGCCTGCGCACCGGTGATATCATGGCTGCAGGTTGCCGTCAGGTCAGCACCCGGGAAATGGGTGACGCCGTGGTAGCGGCACTGAAAAACCTGTAATCTGTCGTATTGCTTATTTGTACCCGGCGCTGCCGGGTACATTTGTCGAGAATTTTCACCCCATGGGGGTCTGCAGTTATGAAACAAGTTGGTTTGATCGGCTGGCGGGGCATGGTGGGTTCGGTGCTCATGCAACGTATGCGTGAAGAGAATGACTTTGCTTCCATTGATCCGGTTTTCTTCACCACCTCCAACGTGGGTGGCACCGGTCCCGATATCGGCAAGGATATTCCCGCGCTGAAGGATGCTTACGACCTTGAAGCCCTCAAGCCGATGGATGTCATCATTACCTGCCAGGGCGGCGACTACACCCATGAGGTCTATCCCAAGCTGCGTGCCGAAGGCTGGAAAGGCTACTGGATCGACGCCGCCTCGGCGCTGCGCATGGAAGATGAAGCGGTCATCGTGCTGGACCCGGTCAACCGCCGGAATATCGACCAGGCGGTGCGTGATGGCATCAAGACCTTCGTCGGTGGCAACTGCACCGTCAGCCTGATGCTGATGGGGCTCGGTGGGCTGTTCGAGAACGGCCTGGTCGAATGGATGACCGCCATGACCTACCAGGCGGCCAGTGGCGCCGGTGCGCAGAACATGCGCGAGCTGATCACCCAGATGGGCAGCATTCACGGCGCGGTGGCCGATCAGTTGGCCGATCCGGCCAGTGCCATCCTGGATATCGATCGCCAGGTGGCGGCGACCCTGCGTGACGACGGCTTCCCGGCCGAGAACTTCGGCGTGCCGCTGGCTGGCAGCCTGATCCCGTGGATCGACAAGCAACTGCCCAATGGCCAGAGCCGCGAAGAGTGGAAGGCCCAGGCCGAGACCAACAAGATCATCGGTCGCAGCGGTCGTCCGATCCCGGTCGATGGTATCTGCGTGCGGATCGGCGCGATGCGCTGCCACAGCCAGGCGCTGACCATCAAGCTGAACAAGGATGTCCCGCTGGCGGATATCGAGGCCATGCTGGACGCGCACAATCCCTGGTCCAAGGTAGTGCCGAACGAGAAGGAAGCCAGTGTCCGTGACCTGACTCCGACCGCCGTGACCGGAACCCTGAAGGTGCCGGTGGGGCGCCTGCGCAAGCTCAACATGGGCTCGCAGTACCTGTCGGCCTTCACCGTCGGCGACCAGCTGTTGTGGGGCGCGGCTGAGCCGCTGCGCCGCATGCTGCGGATCCTGCTCGAGGGTTGAGTCGTTTCGGCTGGTGAGGTAATGGGGCATCCCTGCCTGGCGGGGATGCCCCTTGTTTTTTGTGGATTCGGATTCGATTGGAAAATGCCCTATGAGCAAGACCCGTGATGTAGCGTTGGTGGGAGTGAGTGGCCTGGCAGGGGAAACACTGCTCAATGTGCTGGATGAGCAGGAGTTCGCCTTCGGGCAGATCCATCTGCTGGATACCGAGGAGCGTGCCGGTGGGCGGCCGATGCTCAAGGGGCAGAGCCAGCGGGTGGAAGTGCTGGAACGCTTCGACTTTTCCCGGGTCGCCCTGGTGCTGTTCGCCGATGCGCAGCTGGCTGCCGCCTGGGCGCAGCCCGCCGTGGATGCCGGTTGCCTGGTGGTGGATGCCTGTGGCGCGTTCCGGCATGAGGCGGATGTACCGCTGGTGGTCGCCGAGGTCAATCCGCAGGCGCTGGATGGTGTGGGCGTACGCGGCATCGTCGCCTGTCCCGATGCCCAGGTGGTACAGACCCTGGTCGCCTTGCAGCCGCTGATCGGCGAGGCCGGCCTGCAGTCGGTGACGGTGGCGACCTACCAATCGATGTCGACCCAGGGTAATGATGAAGTCGAGGGCCTGGCGCTGCAGACCGGCCGCCTGCTCAATGGCCAGCCGGCGGAGAAGGGTACGTTCGACAAGCAGGCGGCGTTCAACCTGATTCCGCGTATCGGTGAGGCCGATGAGGATGGCAGCAGTACGGTGGAGCGGCAGCTTGCCGACGATGTCCGCCGTATCCTCGAATTGCCGCAATTACCGGTATCGGCTACCTGCGTGCTGGTGCCGACCTTTTTCGGCAGCGCCCAGGTGATGCAGATTCGTACCCGTGATCCACTGACGGCCAAGCGTGCCGCGACCCTGCTGCGCAAGGCCTCCGGCGTCAAGCTGCTCGACAAGCCCGCCGCCGGCGGCTATCCGACGCCGGTCAGCGATGCTACCGGCAGCGACCAGGTCTGGGTGGGGCGCTTGCGCCAGGATTCTTTCGATCCGCTCAGTATCAGCATGTGGGTGGTGTCTGATAATCTTCGAAAAGGTGTCGCACTTAACAGTCTGGCTGTCGCTGAGTTATTGATAAAAGACCATTTGTAATCGATACTTGCTGCTGATTTGTAACAGGCAGTTCAGGTATTGGCCGGGTAAGCATTGATTTTGCGCCCGACCGATTTCAGGTTGCCGGTTGCCGGGCTCAGGCCGGTAGTGCGGTGATGGGGTTCATGGACGCGTGTAAACGATAAAAGCAAAGGATCTTCGCTATGGTTCGCAAACTGGTTTTGGCTGTCGCCGCAGCTAGTGCCCTGATGTCATCCAATATGGTCCAGGCGCTGGGGGTTGGGGAAATCAACCTGCGGTCGGCGCTGAATCAGCCGCTGGATGCCGAAATTGAGCTGCTGCAGGTCCGCGATCTGACCAGTAGTGAAATTCGTTCGGTACTGGCCTCGGCCGATGATTTCGGCAGGGCTGGCATCGACCGCTCGTTCTTTCTGACCGACCTGACCTTCACTCCCATGGTCAGGCCGGACGGCAAGGCCTTCATCAAGGTCACCTCCAGTCGCCCGGTCAAGGAACCCTACCTGAATTTCCTGATGGAAGTGCGCTGGCCTTCGGGCCGGGTACTGCGCGAGTTCACGCTGTTGCTGGACCCGCCGCTGTACCAGCCGACCCCAATCACCGCCAGCGCCGCGGCAGCGCCACCGGCCTCGACCACCTCAGGTACCTTGAACCGACCCACCGCTTCGGCACCTGCGCCGGCGCCGTCTGCCAGCGCGCCGGTTCAGCGCGCCGCGCCAGCAGCCCCGGCGGCCGCCGCGAGGGATGGACAATGGCAAACCAATCGCGCCGATACCCTGTGGGGTATCGCGCTGCAGACCCGGCCGCAGGGTGCCAGCGTGCACCAGACCATGCTGGCCATTCAGGACCTGAACCCCAATGCTTTCATCGGCAACAATATCAATAACCTCAAGGCCGGCCAGACCCTGACCCTGCCGACTGCCGAGCAGGCCGCCGTGCGCAGCCGTGCCGAGGCGGTAGCGCAGGTCGGCAGCCAGACGGCTGCCTGGCAGAACCGCCAGCCAGCCGCCGAGCCGGCACCGCGGCAGCTGGATGCGCGGGAGCGCAGCGTTGCCGGTGATGCCCCTGCGCAAACCCGCAACGGCGATTCCCTGCGCCTGGTGGCTGGCACGGACGAGGCCAGTGACAACAATACCGACGCTGCCGATGGTCAGAATGGCGGCCTGCGCGATGCGCTGGATCGGACCAAGGAGCAACTGGATTCAGCCGAGCGCGAGAAGGCCGAGCTGAATGAGCGCATGGCGGATATCCAGGGCCAGCTGGAGACGCTGCAACGCCTGCTGGAGCTGAAGGATGCCCAGCTGGCGGCGCTGCAGCAGGAGTTGAGCGGCAATAATGACGAGCTGCCCGATATCCTGCCGGTGCCGGAGGAGAAACCGGCGGCCGACGAGACCATCGCGCTGGACCTGCTGGAGCAGCCGCTGGAAACCGACGGCCTGCCGGGCGAGGATGTTGCGGCCGGGTCCGACGCGGAGAGGGACGAAGGGAATGAAGACGCTGCCGACAACGACGAACAGCTTGCCGTAGTGCCTGCCGTCGCGCCGGCCAGCGAGGTACCGCCGCCTTCCTCGAATGGCGGTCCGGCACCGGTGGAGCCGACGCCGGCCGCGCCGGCTGTCGTGCAGCCTGCTGAGAGCAGCTCGCCTGAGGCATTGCTGCAGCGCTTCATGCAGAACCAGAGCCTGTTGCTGGGTACCGGGGCGGTAGCACTGCTGGTGCTGTTGCTGATCCTGATGGCCATCGCGCGACGCAATGCCCGCCGCGAAGCTGAAGTGATGGACAATTTCATGGCCCAGCCGGTGGCTGATACGGCTGCCGATGAAAGCGATGACTTCAACGTGGCGCTGCAACAGGATGGTATGGATATCGACCGCGATCCGCTGACCGAGGCCGATGCGTTGATCGCCTATGGCAAGCTGGATGAGGCGGCCGAGGTGTTGCGCTCGGCTATCGAGCTGGAGCCGCAGCGTACCGATCTGCGCCTGAAAATGATGGAGATCGAGGCGCTGCGGGAAAACCCGCAAGGCTATGCCGAGCAGGCGCAGGCGCTGCGCAGCCTTGGTGTTGACGGCGCTGCGGTGGAAATGATGCATGCCCGCTATCCATTGATGGCCGCCGGCCTGATGACCGGTGCCGCCTTGCTGGATATCGGTGAGGCTGCCGAGGACGCCGAGGAAGATGAATTGGAAGAGCTGTCCGACGCCGATGTCGTCGCTGACAGCATGGAGCAGCCGGTGCTGCCGGATACCGAGATCGAGGAGTTCGATTTCAACGACTTCGGCCTGGAGGAGGAAACCGCGGCTTCCCTGGCTGACAATGGCAATGTCGAAGACGAACTGGGCTTCGATCTGGATTTCGACCTGGACGAGGAGCTGCCTGCACCTGCTGCGGAGCTTCTGGAAGAGACTTTCGATATGCCAGAGCCAGAGCCAGAGCCAGAGCCGGAATCGCCGGCGCTGGCCGAGGCATCGACCGATGACTTCGACCTGGCCCTGGATGACGAGTTGCAGGCGGACAACCTGCTTGCCGAGTTCGAGGCGATGGGTCTGGCGGATGCCGAAGAGCAGGGTGCCGCCAACGATGCCGCGGTCGAGACGCTGGCAGGGGATGACAGCTTCACCCTGACCGATGATGACCTGGCCGGTTTCGAGGCGCAGCTGCAATCGGCCATGCAGGCCGAGCAGGGCGTCGAGCAGGAGGATGCCGTGCCTGCCGGCTTTGCCACCACCGCCAATGAGGACCAGATGAGCGCCGATGGCCTGGATGAAGATTTCGACTTCCTGTCCGATACCGATGAATGTGCCACCAAGCTCGACCTGGCCCGCGCCTACATCGATATGGGCGACGAGGAGGGCGCGCGTGATATCCTTGCCGAAGTGGTCGAGGAAGGGAGTCAACAACAGCAGCAGGACGCTCGCGAAATGATGGAGCAACTTGGCTGATACATGAGTAGTACGAATGAAGATGCGGCCGCCCCCGGGGCGGCCGCTGTTGTTTCACGGGTGGCTGCCTGCCTCGAATACAGCGGCACGGCCTATCGCGGCTGGCAACGCCAGCAGCCAGGGGTGCGCAGCATCCAGGAAGAGGTGGAGAAGGCGCTGTCGCGGGTGGCTAATCATCCTGTCCAGCTGTTCTGTGCCGGGCGTACGGACGCCGGAGTGCACGCCGCCTGCCAGATCATTCATTTCGACAGCACGGCCCGGCGTTCGCCGGACAACTGGTTCCATGGGGCCAATGCCAATCTGCCGCACGACATCAGTCTGGTCTGGGCCAAGCCGGTGGGCATGGACTTTCATGCGCGCTTTTCAGCAATGGCCCGGCGCTATCGTTATGTGATCTACAACGATCCGGTGCGTCCGGCCCAGCTCAATCGCGAGGTGACCTGGAACTACCGGCCACTGGATGTGGAACGCATGCAGGAGGCGGCACAGGTACTGGTCGGGGAGCATGACTTCACCTCCTACCGGGCCACGGCCTGCCAGGCCAAGTCGCCGGTCAAGACCATTCACCATCTCAGGTTGATCCGTTTCGGCAAGTTCATCGTGCTGGATATCCGAGCCAATGCCTTCCTGCATCACATGGTGCGCAATATCGCCGGCGTGCTGATGCAGATCGGTTGTGGCGAGCGGCCGATCGAGTGGGCGGGGGAGATATTGCATGCGCGTAATCGCCACACCGGTGGCTTGACCGCGCCGGCGTTCGGCCTGTACCTGGTGGATGTGACCTACGCCGATCACTTCGAGTTGCCGCAGCGCTACATGGGGCCGCATTTTCTCGCGCCGCTCAATGAGCTGGACTGACGCCGCGCAGCCCGATCTGCTACTATCGTCTGCTTTGATTATTCAAGGTATCCAGCTTGTCCATGGCGCGCGTCAAAATCTGTGGCATCACCCGCATCGAGGATGCACTGGCGGCTGCGCGTGCCGGGGCTGATGCTATCGGCCTGGTGTTCCATGCCGCCAGCCCACGGGCGGTGAGCATCGAGCAGGCCAGGGCCATTGTGCAGGCGTTGCCGCCTTTCGTTACCAGCGTCGGGTTGTTCGTGGATGCCAGCGAAGAGCGCATCCGCCAAGTGCTGGAGCAGGTGCCGCTGGACATGCTGCAATTCCATGGCGATGAGCCGGATGCCTTCTGCCAGCGGTTCGCACGCCCCTATCTGAAAGCCGTGCGAGTGCGTGCCGGGGACGACCTGGACGTGCTGGCAAGCCGCTGGCCGGGTGCTCAGGGCATCCTGCTGGACAGCTACAAGCCCGGCGTGCCGGGTGGTACCGGAGAGACTTTCGACTGGTCCATGATTCCTGCCCAACGCAGCTGGACGCTGATTCTGGCCGGTGGCCTGCAGGCGGACAATGTCCGCCAGGCCATCGACCTCACGGCGCCCTGGGCGGTGGACGTCAGTGGTGGTGTCGAGGCCGCCAGGGGGATCAAGGATATCGCCAAAATCAACGCTTTTATTCAAGAGGTGAAGCGTGTCTGATTCAAATTCCATTGATTACACCAGCGTGCCCGATCAGCACGGTCACTTCGGTCCCTACGGTGGCCGCTTCGTCTCCGAGACGCTGATGGATGCACTCGATGAGCTGGAGGCGTTGTACAACAAGCTGTCCGGGGAGCCGGAATTCCAGGCCGAGTTCGATCGCGACCTGGCGCACTATGTCGGTCGCCCCTCGCCGCTGTACTTTGCCGAGCGCCTGAGCGCCAGGATCGGTGGTGCGCAGATCTGGCTCAAGCGCGAGGACCTGAATCACACTGGTGCGCACAAGGTCAACAACACCATCGGCCAGGCGCTGCTGGCCAAGCACATGGGCAAGCCGCGGGTCATCGCCGAGACTGGTGCCGGCCAGCACGGTGTGGCCACGGCTACGGTGGCTGCACGTCTGGGCCTGAAGTGCCAGGTGTACATGGGCGCCGAGGACGTCAAGCGCCAGGCGCTGAACGTCTATCGCATGAAGCTGCTCGGTGCCGAGGTGATTCCGGTGACCTCAGGCTCGAAGACCCTCAAGGATGCGATGAACGAGGCGATGCGCGACTGGGTGACCAATATCGACGACACCTTCTACATCATCGGTACCGTGGCTGGCCCGCACCCGTACCCGCAGCTGGTGCGTGACTTCCAGTGCGTGATCGGCCGCGAGGCCCGGGAACAGTGCCTGGCGCAGGCCGGTCGCCTGCCCGATGCACTGGTGGCCTGTGTCGGCGGTGGTTCCAATGCCATCGGCCTGTTCCATCCGTTCCTGGAGGACCAGGATGTTGCCATGTATGGTGTCGAGGCCGGTGGTGACGGTGTGGAGACCGGGCGTCACGCGGCGCCGCTGGCTGCCGGCCAGCCGGGCGTGCTGCATGGCAATCGCACCTATCTGATGGCCGACGAGAATGGCCAGATCATCGAGACCCACTCGGTGTCCGCCGGCCTGGATTACCCCGGTGTCGGGCCGGAGCACAGCTGGCTGAAGGATATCGGTCGGGTCAACTATGTGGATGCTACCGATACCGAAGCCCTGGCGGCGTTCCGTGAGCTGACCCGTATCGAAGGCATCATGCCGGCGCTGGAGTCCAGCCATGCGGTGGCCTATGCGATGAAGCTGGCGGCGACCATGCGTCCGGACCAGATCATCGTGGTGAACCTGTCCGGTCGTGGTGACAAGGACATCCATACCGTCGCCGGCATCGATGGCATCAGCATTTAAAGGATCAGACATGAGCCGAATTGAACAATGTTTCGCCGCGCTGCGTGCCGAAGGCCGCAAGGCATTGATTCCCTATGTCACCGCCGGTGACCCGAGCCCGGAGATGATGCTGCCGTTGATGCACGAGCTGGTCGAGGCCGGTGTCGATGTGATCGAGCTGGGTGTGCCGTTTTCCGATCCGATGGCCGACGGCCCGGTGATCCAGCTGGCGATGGAACGGGCCCTGGCGCACAACGTCAGCCTGCGCGATGTGCTGGATATGGTGCGCGCGTTCCGCACCACCAACCAGACCACCCCGGTGGTGCTGATGGGCTATCTGAACCCGATCGAGAAGATGGGCTACGAGGTATTCGCCGAGCAGGCGGCGCAGGCCGGTGTCGACGGCGTGCTGACCGTGGACCTGCCGCCGGAAGAGGCCGAGCAGGTGGCTCCGCTGTTCCGCCGGCACGGCCTTGACTGCATCTTCCTGCTGGCACCGACCACTACCCTGGAGCGTGCGCGCAGAATCTGTGAGCATGCCAGTGGCTATGTCTACTATGTTTCATTGAAAGGTGTGACCGGATCGGCTGCTCTGAACGTCACCGAGGTAGCAGAAAAACTGGAACAGCTGCGCAGCGTCACCGATCTGCCGATCGGTGTCGGTTTCGGGATTCGTGATGGCGCCTCTGCCGCTGCGATTGCCGGCGTGGCCGATGGAGTGGTGGTCGGCTCCGTGCTGGTCAACCAGATTGCCGCCAATGTCGGTGATCTCGAACAGGCCCGTGCCGGCATCACCGCGGTCATTCGCGATATGCGGGCAGCCATGGATCGCTGAGCGATCGGACATATTGGTCAAAGCAGACAACAGATAAGGATTGGCAATGAGCAACTGGCTGGTGGATAAACTGATTCCTTCCATCGTGCGTTCCGAGGCGCAGAAGAGCAGTGTACCCGAAGGATTGTGGCGCAAGTGCCCCTCCTGCGACGCGGTGCTGTACCGTCCCGAGTTGGAAAAAAATCTGGATGTCTGCCCCAAATGCAGCCATCACCTGCGCATCAATGCGCGCCGTCGCCTGGACATCTTCCTGGACGCCGATGGCCGCAGCGAGATCGCCGCTGAACTGGAGCCGGTCGACAAGCTCAAGTTCCGCGACACCAAGAAATACAAGGATCGCCTGACTGCGGCACAGAAGGAAACCGGTGAGAAGGATGCGCTGGTAGTGATGCAGGGCTATCTCAAGGGTATGCCGCTGGTGGCCAGTGCCTTCGAGTTCAACTTCATGGGCGGCTCCATGGGCAGTGTGGTGGGTGCGCGCTTCGTGCGCGGCGCCGAAGTTGCCCTGCGCGAGCGCATTCCCTATGTGTGCTTTCCCGCGTCCGGTGGTGCACGCATGCAGGAAGCGCTGTTCTCGCTGATGCAGATGGCCAAGACCAGTGCGGTGCTGGCACGCCTGAAGGAAGAGGGCATCCCTTTCATCTCGGTGATGACCGATCCGGTATACGGTGGTGTCTCGGCCAGTCTGGCGATGCTGGGTGATCTCAACGTGGCCGAGCCCAATGCGCTGATCGGTTTCGCCGGCCCGCGGGTGATCGAGCAGACCGTGCGTGAGAAGCTGCCGGCCGGTTTCCAGCGCAGTGAGTTCCTGCTGGAGCACGGCGCCCTGGACATGATCATTCCGCGCGCGGAAATGCGTGACCGTCTGGCCTCTATCCTGGCCATGCTGACCAGCCAGCCGTCGCCGGTTGTCAGCGACATGGGTGACCTGGATGTGCCGGGCGCAGCCGAGGAACTGGCTGGCCAGCCCTGATGCGTGACCTGGACCTGGCCGCCTGGTTGCGGCTGCTCGAAGGGCTGCATCCGGCGGAAATCGACATGGGCCTGGGGCGGGTCGCCGAAGTGGCTTCGCGCCTGGCCATCACCACGCCCGCGCCGCTGGTTTTCACCGTCACCGGAACCAATGGCAAGGGTTCGACCTGCGCCGCCCTGGACAGCCTGCTGCGCCAGTCCGGGCGGCGCAGCGGCTGTTACTCTTCACCGCACCTGGTGCACTACAACGAACGCGTCACCATCGATGGCCAGCCGGTCAGCGATGCTGACCTGTGCCAGGCGTTCGCCGCCATAGATCAGGCCCGGGCGGAGATTTCCCTGACCTACTTCGAGTTCGGTACGCTGGCCGCCTTATGGCTGTTCCAGCGTGCCGGACTGGATGCGGTGGTGCTGGAGGTTGGGCTGGGTGGACGCCTGGACGCGGTGAATATCGTCGACGCCGATGTGGCGGTGGTCACCAGCATTGGCCTGGACCACAGCGATTACCTGGGTGATTCACGCGACTCGGTGGGCTACGAGAAGGCTGGCATCCTGCGCCACGGGCGCCCGCTGGTATGCTCGGAAACCGATCTGCCACCACGCTTTGTCGGGCAGGTACGGCGGCTCGAGGTCGGCATGCTGCAGCGCGGCCGGGACTATGCTTGGCAACCGGCTGCACAGGGCGCATGGCGATTGTTCGGCAACGATGGTCGCCAGCGTCGGGACATCGAGTTGCCGCCGGTGCGTTTGCCGCGGGACAACCTGTGTTCGGCGCTGCAGGCATTCTGGGCAGCTGGCCTGGACATGCCCGATGATCAGATCCGCACTGCCCTGGTGGCCGCGTTCGTGCCGGGGCGCCTGGACCAGCGGCTGGTGCAGTGGAAGGGGCAGGCGCGCAGGCTGCTGCTGGATGTCGGGCACAATCCGCAGGCGGCAGCCTTTCTGGCCGCGCACCTGCAGGCCGAGCCGGGTCGCCGGCATGCGGTATTCGGCCTGCTGTCGGACAAGGATCTGCCGGGTATCGTGCAGCCGCTGCAGGGCCATTTCCAGTCCTGGGCGGTAGCACCGCTGCCGAGCCCGCGCAGCCGCGATGCCGAGTCCCTTGCCCGGGAGCTGGGCGCCGCTGGTGAGCAGGCCCGTGCCTGCAGCTCCATAGGTGAGGCTATCGCTCAGCAGCTGGATGATACTCCCGGTGACGCGGAAATCGTTATTTTCGGGTCGTTTTTCTGTGTCTCTGAGGCCATACTCTGGCTGAATGCTCAAACCAGCGGAGACAAATGATGGACGAAGGCCTCAAGCAGCGCATCATTGGTGCCTTGGTGCTGGTGGTGGCGGCGGTGATATTCCTGCCGATGCTGCTATCCGGACAGGACGAGACCGTACAGGTCGAAGTGGAGGTGCCCGCCATGCCGGTGCCGTCCGAGGGTGAGATTGTCGCGGCGCTGCCGCCGACGCTTCCCGAGCCGGCAGTGGTGCCGGAGATTCCGCCGCCCGCGGTGGAGGACGATGTGCCCCCGGCCGTGGTCAGCGCACCCGTTGCGCCACCGGCCAGCGAGCCTGTCACCAGGCCGCCGGCAGCCGAGCCGGCACCGACGACCAGCGAGCCGGCGCCCGCGACCGGCGGCTGGGTGATCCAACTGGCCAGCTTCTCCAGTACCGAGAATGCCGAGAGCTTCCGCAAGACTCTGGCAGACCAGGGCTACAACGCCTATACACGCTCGGCGCAGTCGGGCGGCAAGACCATAGTGCGCGTCTATGTCGGCCCCCTGGCCAACCGCGATGGCGCTACCCGGGTGCGTGACGAGCTGGAACGGCGGCACAAGAGCAAGGGGCTGGTGGTGGCCCATGACGACAGTACCGGGGCGCGTTGAGCTATACGGCATGGATGCCATTAGCGCAGATTGCCTGTTTCGATGTGGTACTTGCCTCTGGTAGAATACGCTTTTCGTTATTGGGTGCCTGACCGTGACACTAGCCGGCGTTGACTGGGCGATAATCGCTGTAATTGCCGTCTCCGCTCTGATCAGTCTGACCCGGGGCTTTGTCAAGGAAGCGCTGTCGCTGCTGACCTGGGTTATCGCCGGGCTGGTGGCCTGGCTGTTCGGTGGCGCGCTGGCGGATCTGCTGGTCGACTACATCGACACACCATCCATTCGTGTCATTACGGCTTGCGCCATTCTGTTTGTGCTGACCCTGATTCTCGGTGGTCTGATCAACTATCTGATCGGGCAACTGGTCCTGGTGACCGGGCTGACCGGTACCGACCGTTTTCTGGGTATGGTTTTCGGTGCGGCGCGTGGTGCGCTGCTGGTGGTCGTGGCCGTCGGCCTGCTGAGCCTGGCTCCGGTGGAGGCAGACACCTGGTGGCGCGAATCGACGCTTATTCCTCATTTTCTCCTTGTGGCGGATTGGTCAAAGAATCTCATTCTCGGGCTCTTCGGTCGCTGATGCCGGTGCGTTCCACCGCTGCCGGTGTTTTCCATTTCAACGAAAGAAGGTGATTAGCCATGTGTGGCATTGTTGGCATAGTAGGCAAGTCGAACGTCAATCAGGCGCTCTATGATGCCTTGACCGTCCTGCAGCATCGCGGCCAGGACGCCGCCGGCATCGTGACCTGCGATAATGACCGTCTGTTTCTGCGCAAGGACAATGGCCTGGTGCGGGATGTCTTTCATCAGCGCCATATGCAGCGGCTGGTTGGCAACATGGGCCTGGGCCACGTTCGCTACCCGACCGCCGGCTCGTCGACCTCGGCCGAAGCACAGCCCTTCTATGTGAACTCGCCCTACGGCATCACTCTTGCGCACAACGGCAACCTGACCAATGTCGAGCAACTGTCCAAGGAGATCTACGAGTCGGACCTGCGTCACATCAACACCAACTCCGATTCGGAAGTGCTGCTCAACGTATTCGCCCATGAGCTGGCCGGCGAAGGCAAGCTCAAGCCAACCGAGGAAGACATCTTCAAGGCCGTACGCGCGGTGCACAAGCGCTGCCGTGGCGGCTATGCGGCACTGGCCATGGTCACCGGCCATGGCATCGTCGGTTTCCGCGATCCCAACGGCATCCGCCCGATCGTCTATGGCAAGCGTGACACCGAGAGTGGCGTCGAGTACATGATCGCCTCGGAAAGCGTCGCGCTGGACGTGCTGGGGTTCGAGACCATCCGCGACCTGGCCCCCGGCGAAGCGGTGTTCATCACCGTGGACGGCGAACTCTTCACCCGCCAGTGCGCCGACAATCCCAAGTACGCACCATGCATTTTCGAGCACGTCTACCTGGCGCGCCCGGATTCCATGATTGATGGCATCCTGGTGTACAAGGCGCGCCTGCGCATGGGCGAGAAGCTGGCGGAGAAGATCCTGCGTGAGCGCCCCGAGCATGGCATCGACGTGGTCATTCCGATTCCGGATACCAGCCGTACCTCGGCGGTCGAGCTGGCCAACCGACTGGGCGTGAAGTTCCGCGAGGGCTTCGTCAAGAATCGCTACATCGGCCGTACCTTCATCATGCCCGGCCAGGCCGCACGCAAGAAGTCGGTGCGCCAGAAGCTCAATGCCATCGAACTGGAGTTCCGCGGCAAGAACGTGCTGCTGGTAGATGACTCGATCGTGCGCGGCACCACCTGCCGGCAGATCATCCAGATGGCCCGCGAGGCCGGAGCGAAGAATGTCTATTTCTGCTCGGCGGCGCCAGCGGTTCGCTACCCCAACGTCTATGGCATCGACATGCCCTCGGCCCACGAGTTGATCGCGCATAACCGCAGCACCGATGAGGTGGCCGAGCTGATCGGTGCCGACTGGCTGATCTACCAGGATCTGGATGACCTGGTCGAGGCGGTACGCGAGGGCAACCCGGCGATCTCCGAATTCGACTGCTCGGTCTTCGACGGCGAGTACGTGACCGGTGATATCAACGAGGCGTACCTGGGCCGGATCGAGCAATCGCGCAACGACGCAGCCAAGGCGCTGACCAATGTCGACAACGCGGTCATCGGCCTGCACAACAACTGATTGGCCCGGGGAGGCGCACATGACATCCGAATGGCAAGCGGGGCGGCTGGACAGCGATCTGGACGAGGCGGGATTCGATACCCTGGCGGTACGTGCCGGCCAGCAGCGCGGACCTGAGGGCGAGCACGGCGAAGCGCTGTTCCTCACCTCCAGCTACGTATTCCGCAGTGCCGGCGATGCCGCCGCCTGCTTTGCTGGCGAGCGCGCCGGCAATGTCTATTCCCGCTATATGAACCCGACCGTGCGTACCTTCGAGCAGCGTATTGCTGCCCTGGAGAATGCCGAGCAGGCGGTGGCCACGGCGTCCGGCATGGCGGCCATCCTGGCCACGGTGATGAGCCTGTGCAGCGCCGGGGATCACATCCTGGTATCGCGCAGCGTATTCGGCGCTACGGTCAGCCTGTTCGACAAGTACTTCCAGCGCTTCGGGGTCGAGGTGGACTATGTCACCCTGGCCGACCTGGAGCAGTGGCGAGCGGCCTGCAAGCCGAACACCCGGCTGTTCTTCGTCGAGTCGCCTTCCAACCCGCTGGCCGAACTGGTGGATATCCGCGGCCTGGCCGCTGTGGCCCGGGAGCAGGGCGCGCTGCTGGCGGTGGATAACTGTTTCTGTACCCCGGCGCTGCAGAAGCCGCTGGACCTGGGAGCGGATATCGTCATCCACTCGGCCACCAAGTACATCGACGGCCAGGGCCGTTGCCTGGGTGGGGTGGTGGCTGGCCGCAAGGAACACATGCAGGAGGTGGTTGGCTTCCTGCGTACCGCCGGGCCGAGTCTGAGTCCATTCAACGCCTGGGTATTCCTCAAGGGGCTGGAGACGTTGCGCCTGCGCATGGCGGCGCACTGTGCGGCAGCGCTGCAATTGGCCGAATGGCTGGAACAGCAGCCGCAGGTCGAGCGGGTCTACTACGCCGGCTTGCCCAGCCACCCGCAGCACGAGCTGGCGAAGGCGCAGCAGTCGGCCTTTGGTGCGGTGGTCAGTTTCGAGGTGGCTGGTGGTCGTGAGGCAGCATGGCGTTTCATCGATGCCACCCGCCTGCTCTCCATCACCGCCAACCTGGGTGACGCCAAGAGCACCATCACGCACCCGGCCAGTACCACCCATGGCCGCCTGAGCGCGGAAACCCGAGAAGCGGCGGGCATTCGCGAAGGGCTGATTCGCCTGGCGGTCGGTCTGGAGGAGGTCGCCGACCTGCGTGCCGATCTGCAGCGCGGACTGGATGCCGCTCGCGGCTGAGTAGGCCCTGGGGAGCTAGCTGATTCGCTCCCCGGCTTCACTCAGCGTGATGCGGTTGCGGCCTCCGGCCTTGGCTTGATACAGGGCGCGGTCGGCTTCCTCGATCAGCATGGGATAGCCCGGCATATCTGCTCGCAGGCAGGCCACGCCGACACTGATGGTGCACGACAGCGTCTGCCCCTCATGGTCGATCCTCAACCGCTCGATACCACTGCGCAGGCGCTCGGCGAACTGGCCGGCGCCCTGCAGGCCGGTATCGGGCAGCAGCACGACGAACTCCTCACCGCCGTAGCGGCCTGCATAATCGGTTTCACGGGCCATCTGCCGGGTTATTTCGGCGACGCGGCGGATGACCTCATCACCGGCCCGGTGACCGTGGGTGTCGTTCAGGCACTTGAAATGATCGATATCGAACATCACCAGGCTGGCCGGACTGCTGTAACGGGTATGCCGGGCGAATTCGTGTTCCAGGCAGCTTTCCCAGTGACGCCGGTTGAGCAGGCCGGTCAGGCCGTCGCGCAGTGCCAGCTCCTGCAACTGGGTATTGGCCGTTTCCAGTTGCAGCTTGTTGATCGCCACGTTGGTCACATCGTAGATGATCAGGCAGACGTGGTCGGAGCTGGAACTGACCGTGCGCAGGGGCAGGATGGTGACATTCTGGTACATCTCGTCGGCCTGCCCGGTGATCGGCTGATAACTCTGGAAGCGCACCAGCCAGGGGCGCTGTTCCCAGATGGTGAAGGCCCGGGTACCGAGCAGCAGGGCGGTCTCGACCTTGTGGGTGAACCAGGTGCGGTCGATCTCCGGGAACAGCTCGAGCAGTGATTGTTGGGCGACCTGGCTGGCGGGCTTGCCGGAGTGATTCTCCATGAAGCTGTTCCAGACCTGGACCCGATAGTCCCGGTCCAGTACCACCACACCGACATCAATGCTCTGGACCACATCCAGCAGCCAGTGCAGTTCGCTGATATCAAACAGGTTGGACATGGTGGCTCATCGTCTCGCGCAGGGTGTCAGTTGATCAGCAGCTCGATCCGCTGCTGCAGCTTGGGCACCGAATCCTCGGTGAACAGCAGCATCAGGTCGAACTGGATGTCGTGGTTTTCCAGGGCATAGCTGATCTCCACCGCCAGGGTCCGCTTCCAGCGCGGGCGATTGAGGCGGATCAGCTCATCGATCGTGCAGTGCTGCCCGAGTACCAGTGGATGCCCCTGGGACAATTGCATGTCCAGCTGTTCGGACAAGCCATTGAGGCAGGCACCGATGATGATGGTCGCCAGGTCCAGCTGCAGCTCCAGGCGCGAACTGCTGTCCAGTCGATTGTTCAGCAGGCTGGCCACATCGCTGATTTCGGAGTCGTGGAAGATCAGCAGGGCTTCCCCGGCGATGCCACTGCCGATATAACCCTGGCAGATTGCCGAAACACGCTGGTTGCCCTGGGCATCGGCCAGTGCCATCTGCAACTCGCCGACTTCGAGGATATTGACGTTGGGTATCGGCAGGCGAATGAACACATCCAGCACCCGCCCCAGCAGCTCGGCGGCGCGGCCCATGGCAATGTTCGCCACTTCGCGGAGCGCATCGCGGAAGTTGACCGACGGCAGCTTGTGCGGCGGTGACAGGGCACCCGTGGAGGCCGGCGGCCGCATCCGGTTCAGGCCGAGCAGGGCGGCTTCCAGCTTCTGCGGGTCCACCGGTTTCTTGATGAAACTGTGCGCACCCAGGGCCTTGGCCCGGCGTATGGCTTCTTCCTGGACGTCGCCGGAGACCACGATGACATCGGCCTGGAGGCCTTCTTCGCGCAGGCGTGCGAGCAGGCCGAAGCCGTCCAGTTCAGGCATGGTCAGATCAAGCAGGACTATCTGGCCACGGCCAGCGCGAATCGCCTCCAGCCCGGCCAGGCCGTTGTCGGCCTGGCTGATCTGGAATGGCCAGTGGGCGGGCAGGCAGCGAATCAGCTGCTTGCGAGCCATGTTCGAGTCGTCGCATACCAGCAGCGGTATGGCATCCTCCACAGACTATCCTCTTGGTATCCCTGCCTGAAGGCATAATGACACCAGGTGAGGCAATATGCCACCTTGATTGGATGACAGTTGCCCTGATTGTGAGACATTTTTCACATATCCGACATTCTCGGCTTTCGTTGCCTTGAGCTTGTCGCTAGCTTGAACATCGCCGCAGGGAAGCGCGTTGTCAGTCGATTTGGTTGAGGTTTTCTCCCTTGATGTGCGGTGCATCCAATTCAACGAGGAGAGAAACCATGAAAACCATCATTGCTGCTGTAGTGCTCAGTCTGTCCGCCTGGCTCGCCATGCCGGTGTTTGCCGAGACGACCGCCGAGCCCCTGGTCACAGTGAATATCAATGACGCCAGCGCCGCGGAAATCGCCGAAACGCTGAAGGGCATCGGGTTGGCCAAGGCCGAGGCAATCGTCGCCTGGCGACAGGACAACGGTTCGTTCGAGTCGGTCGAGCAACTGCAGGTGGTCAAGGGGATAGGCCCGGCGACCATTGAAAGAAACCGCGAGCGTATCATCCTGGAGTAAACATCCTGGGGGGGTAGCGCCCCTGCGCTACGCCTGCGATACCTGCAGCCCCCTCATTTCATGTCTTCAGACGACCGACGGCCGCATTGAGCTGGTGTGCCAGTGCGGCAAGCTGCTCGCTGGTGGTAGCGCTCTGCACTGTCTGCATCACGGTTTGTTCAGTGACGTCACGGATCTGAATGACACTCTGGGTGATGGCTTCGGCGGCCACACTCTGCTGTTCCACCGCTGAGGCAATCTCGCTGTTGCCATTGCTGATCTGACTGACCGAGGTAGTGATGTCGGTCAGCGAATGCCCCGCCTGTTCCACCTGCTCGACCGATTCATGGGTCAGCCGCGCGCTGTCCTGCATGTCCGCCACCGCATCATGGGTGCCGCCCTGCAGCGCCTCGATCATGCGCTGGATCTCATCGGTGGAGTTCTGCACCCGCTGTGCCAGCGCGCGCACCTCATCGGCGACCACGGCGAAGCCGCGACCCGATTCGCCGGCCCGCGCCGCCTCGATGGCAGCATTGAGCGCCAGCAGGTTGGTCTGCTCGGCGATGTCGCGGATCACCCGGACCACACCGCTGATTTCCTGGCTGTGGCCTTCCAGTGTCTGCATATGCCGCGTGCAGCGTTCGATGCTGGCGGCCAGACCGGTAATGGTCTGGCTGACGCGTACCACCTGATCGCGACCTTCGCGGGCCAGGGCATCCGCCTGGCTCGACTGATCGCGGGTCACTGCGGTGTTACCGGCGATGTCCTGAACCGTGGCGCTCATCTCGTTGACCGCAGCAGCGACCATATCGGTCTCGCCCTGCTGGGTCACCATACCGTCCTTGACCCCGCTCATCAGCCGGGCCATTTCATCGGTACCCTGTTCCAGCTGGCTGGCGGCCAGGCGCACGGTGCCCACCACCTCCTGCTGGGCACTCTGCATGGCATTGAACGCCTGGGCCATGGCACCGACTTCGTCACGGGAGCCCACCTTGGCGCGCAGGGTCAGGTCACCGGTCTCCTGGACGGTGAGCATGACATCGCGCAGGGCGCGGATATTGCGGGTGATGAAGGAAATCAACAATTGGGAAACGGCCAGCACGCCGAGCATCAGCACCAGCACCACCAGCGCATACAGCGGGGCCCGCTCAAGCAGCAAGGCCAGGTACTGCTGTCGTTCCACCGCCAGTAAGCGGGGCTGGCCTTCACTCTGCAGCGACCAGGCACCGGTCAGCTCGTCGGCAGCGGCAATACCCAGTTCGCTTGCCGGAATCCAACGTGCAGAGCCGGTTGCCTGGCTGCCGGCGGAGGTCGAGGTCAGCCAGCGTAGCCCGGACGGAGCAGCACTGGTGGAGGAGAGCTGGATCATGTCCCGCGCCAGGTCCTGGCGTACCAGATGGATACGGTCCTGCTCCACCCAGAGAGCGACCAATACCAGCAATATGGTGCTGACAAAGGTGACGCTGTTGACAGCCCAGAACTTGTACTTGAGCTGCAGATGCTGAAAAAACTCCATGTGGGCTCCTAGTGTCGCGACCGTGCAGATTATATGTCCTCTGGCTCTGTATCGGTTGACAGCCGTCAATCTTGACCCTGTTTGATGAAATACCTGTGGCGCTGTGCCATGCCGATAAAAAACGGCGGTCGTGCACATTGGGCGAAAGTTGCAGCCCGCGGCACAAAGCTGCTCGGTTATACTTCGCCTTGGGGGCTGCCAGGCCCAGTTAAGGAACCGATATTTTATGACGCCAACCGAGGCTCAACCTCTCATCATCGATCAGAACTCCGTTCTGGCGGACTGTTGTCGCCAATGGCTGCAGTTACCCTTCGTTGCGGTGGACACCGAGTTCGTCCGTACCGAAACCTTCTTTCCCATCGCCGGTCTGATCCAGGTCGGTGATGGTGAGCGCGCCTTCCTGATCGATCCGCTGACCATCACCGACTGGTCGCCGCTGGTGGCGCTGCTGCAGAGCCCGGACGTGGTCAAGGTGCTGCACGCCTGCAGCGAGGATCTGGAAGTGTTCCAGCACCTGTGTGGCGCATTGCCGGCGCCACTGTTCGATACGCAACTGGCGGCTGCCTACCTGGGTATGGATTTCTCCATGTCCTATTCACGGCTGGTGAACGATCTGCTGGGTATCGAGTTGCCCAAGGAGGAGACCCGTTCCGACTGGTTGCAACGCCCGCTCAGTACCCGGCAATTGCAATATGCCGCCGATGATACCGTGCATCTGGCGCAGATCTACCAACTGCTGGCACCGCGCATTGCCGCGGCAGGCAAGACCGAATGGCTGCTGGAGGACACCGCCGAGCTGGTAGCCTCGGCCCATGTGATGGTGGAGCCGGAGCAGGCCTATCGCCGGGTCAAGCAGGCCTGGCGGCTCAAGCCGGCCGAACTGGCCATCCTGCAGGTGCTGTGTGAGTGGCGCGAGCGTGCGGCACGGCAGCGGGATGTGGCGCGCAATCGCCTGGTGCGCGAAGCCACCCTGTGCCCGCTGGCGCAGCGTCAGCCCGACTCGCTGCAGACCCTGGCGCGCCTGGATGACATGCACCCGCGCACCGTGCGCCAGGATGGCCAGGCGATACTCGACCTGATCCGCCAGGGCCAGGCGGTACCGCCGGCGCAGTGGCCGCAGCCAATGC
Organism: Halopseudomonas xiamenensis; assembly: GCF_014219065.1. GTDB lineage: Bacteria > Pseudomonadota > Gammaproteobacteria > Pseudomonadales > Pseudomonadaceae > Halopseudomonas > Halopseudomonas xiamenensis. The sequence continues at coordinate 113,789 of NZ_JACLGO010000006.1, read as the reverse complement.
CGGAACCGCTGCCGGCCGACGCCAACCGATTGCTCAAGACCCTGCGCAAGGTCGGGCAGCGGCACGCCGAGCGCCTGGGCATGGCCAGCGAACTCATGCTGCGCAAGAAGGTGCTCGAAGCCATGGTCCGCACCGGCTATCCCTGCGGCCCCTACCGCCTGCCGGAGGAGCTGACCGGCTGGCGGCGCGAACTGATGGGTGAGGAACTGCTGGCGCTGGCCAACCAGTTCTCCAGCAAGGAGGTCTCCGCATGAAGGTGTTGTGCTCGATCTACCGCAGCCCACGCAAGCCGGGCATGTATCTGTACGTACCGCGGGAAAAGGGCGTCAGCGACGTGCCGGAAGCATTGCTGAAACTCTTCGGCAAGCCCGAACATGCCATGGACATGGTGCTGACCGAGCAGCGCAAGCTGGCCAGGGAGGACATCCTGCAGGTGCTGGACAACCTGAAGAACCAGGGTTACCACCTGCAGATGCCACCACAACAGGAAGACTGGATCGTGCATCTGCCGGATGAGCTGTTGACGCGCAACGATCCGGTTTGATGTACGGGGGTTACCGTGGGGCGCTGCAGCCCCCGGTTACCAGGCCTTCTCCATGTTCTTCACCGAGATCTGCTCGTTGAGCGTCCAGTAGTCGTACAGCACGCCGAGCAGGAACAGCCCGCCGGTGAAGAAGTAGATGATCGCGGTGATCCACTTGCCCATGTACAGGCGGTGAGCGCCGAATATGCCGAGGAAGGTCAGCAGGATCCAGGTCAGGTTGAAGTTGATCCGTCCGCTGCGAAAGCGCTGGTCGGCCTGCCTGTCCATGGACGGGATCAGGAACAGGTCGACGATCCAGCCGATGAAGAACAGGCCGAGGGTGAAGAAGTACAGGGTGCCGGTCCAGGGCTTGCCGTAATAGAAGCGATGGGCGCCCATGAAGCCAAAAATCCACAGCAGGTAGCCTATCGCCTTGCTGTGTGTGTCTGCGTATGCCATTGGATATCCTCTGTCCCGGTTGTGCAATACTGCCCATAGACCATGAATGACCTCAGGAGTGCCCTGCATGGCAGGAATTAAAAACCCGCAGTGGTTCGCCCAACTGCGGCAGCAGGCGGTGAGCCTGGGTACCCAGCAGCTACGGGTCGGGGTAACCGGGCTCAGCCGGGCGGGCAAGACCACCTTCATCACCGGCTTGATCAATCAGCTCGAGAACCATCAACGCGGCCTGTTGGCGCGACGGGCGCCCTTCGACCGGCTGGAGGCGGTGCGCTGGCAGCGTGACGGTGTCGAGCAGCCGTTCGCCTATCTGCAGGCGCTGGAGGCGCTGGCGGGGGAGCCGGCGCGCTGGCCGGACTCCACCCGGGATCTGTCGCGGGTGGTCATTGATCTGCGCTTTCGCCAGACCGGTCTGCTGAAACGGGTTCAGCAGAGCCGCTCGCTGCGCATCGAAATACTCGACTACCCGGGCGAATGGCTGCTCGACCTGCCATTGCTGGAGCTGGATTACGGCCAATGGTGCGAACAGATGCGCGCCTGGCTGGATGCCGAGCCGCGGCGCAGCATTGCCGGGCCGCTGCGCGACGAACTGGCGTCGATCGACCCGCTGGCGCCGCAGGATGCGCAGCAACTGCAGCGCCTGACGGCCGCCTGGACCGAATTCCTGCAGCGCAGCCGCCATGAGGCGGGGCTGTCGCGCAACCAGCCCGGGCGCTTCCTGTTGCCTGGCAGTGGGATTGCCGCCGAGATGCTGTTGTTCGTACCACTGCTGGCGGCCAACCGCCACACCAAGGGTGAGGCGGGCAGTTGGTGGAGTCAGTGCGAGGCGCGCTTTCGCTATTACCGGGACTACGTGGCCAAGGGCTTCTACGATGAGCACTTCAGCCGCTTGGACCGGCAGATACTACTGGTCGACATGCTGGCGCCGATGGATGCCGGGCAGGCCGCGCTGGCGGACCTGAAGGCGGCGCTGGAGTCAGTGCTGCAGAGCTTCCGGCATGGCCGCAACACATTGTTGAGCCGCTTCTGGCAACCGCGCATCAGCCGCCTGGCGGTCTGCGCCACCAAGGTCGACCAGGTGGCGCCGGCCCAGCAGCGGGCGGTGCAGCAGTGTCTCGAGGACCTGCTGACCGACAGCCTGTCCGAGGTACGTCATGGCGGCGTCCAGGTCCGGGGGTTTCCGCTATCTGCGGTACGGGCGACGCGGCAGGAGGGTGACGCGCTGGTTGCCGGATTGCAGGGGCAGAGTGGTTGGGTGCGCTACCAACCAGGCGGCATACCCGAGCACCTGCCGCTGGACCTGCAGGTCAGCGGCCCGGAGCTGCTGGACCTGCGCCCGCCGGCCGGGCTGCATCGTAACGAGCCGTTCCCGCATTACCGTATGGACGAGCTGATCGGCTGGATGGTGGAGGGCCATGCGCTATGAGTGAGCAGCACAAGACACGCATCCTGGAAACCCTGAGCGAGTCGCCGGGCGAGGACGAACTGCAGCGTACCCGCATCCTCGGCCAGGCCACGCTCAGCGGCCGTGAGCAGGCTGTGACCGCCGAGCTGCCCGAGCCAGGGCTGCTCAATGCACCGCCGCGCAGCCGCTGGCCGAGCCGCCTGGGCAAGCTGCTGCTGGCAGTGGTGCTCGGCACAGCAGCATATGAGTGGGGGCAGTGGACGCTGGCGGCCTGGAACTGGCAGCCGGTGGCCGGGACCCTGGCCGGTCTGCTCGGGCTGGCGCTGGCCGGTACCGGGCTCAAGGCCTGGGTGGATATCCGCCGGCAGCGTGCGCGTCTGACCGATCTTGAGCAACTGCGACTGGAGATGCAGGCGGCGCTGGCCGATCCGCGTGAGCGTCTGGCGGTGGATTGGCTGGAGCGACTGCAGGCGCTGTATCAGGACACTCCGCTGGCGGCGCGACTGCATGCCGCCTGTGCCGATCTGGATGTATCACATAGCGCCGAGGAGGTCAGCCGGCGGCTGAACCTGTTGTTCTATCAGCCGCTGGATTTGCAGGCACGGCGTCTGTTGCAGCGCGACGCGGTAGGCACCGGCCTGCTGGTGGCGACCAGCCCCTGGGTAAGCGTCGACCTGCTGCTGGTGGTGTGGCGCAATATCCGCATGATGCAGCGTATCGCCGTATGCTATGGATTGCCGATCAGCCAGTTGAGCAGTTGGCGGCTGGCCCGGCATGTGTTGCGCAATATCGCCCTGGCCGGAGGAACGGAAATGGCCATAGGCGCACTCAGCGACAGTCTGTTGTCCGGGGTACTGGAGAAACTGGCGGCGCGGGTCGGGCAGGGGGTGGGCGTAGGGCTGTACAGTGCGCGCCTCGGGCATTTCACCCTGGACCTGTGCCGCGCGGTGCCGCTTGCCAACCGGGAGGTGCTGGCGGAGGACAATCGCGGCATCATCCAGGGCATCAGGGAACGCTTGGGTGGGGTAGCGGATGGCCGGGTATAAATCGCGCCGGCGCTGGCAGCTGGAGCGCTGGTTCAACGGACGCAAGGACAAGCTGCAGGAGCACTGGCTGGCGCTGCGCGAGCAATTGCTGCCGGCCGGTTGGGCGGCGCGCTGCCAGCGTACAGGGCAACTGGCCGAGGGCAATGCCAGCCGCTGGCAGCCACAGCCTGGCTCCAGCACCGCAGAACTGGTCCTGCTGCTGCAGGATTTACCGCTGCAGCAACGCCAGTTGCTTGGCAGCCTGCTGGACGCTCCAGCGGCAGGAGCGTTGACTCTGGCCGAGGCGGTGGAGCGCCAGCAACTGGATTGGCGCCAGCGTCTGGACCCGCTGCACAGCCACCACGAATACGCTGCCCAGCTGGAAATCCTCGCCCGGTTGCTGGAGTTGCAACCGGCTGCCCGCAGCGCCTATCTGGACAACGAGCGCAAGATCTTTCCGGCTATCGATGCGCTGTTGTTCGAGTCTCTGCCGATGCGCCTGCGTACCGACATGGCCAACCTGCATGCGCCGGGCGCTGGTGCCTGCCTGCTCTGGTGGCAGCAACGGTTGCTGGCTCGTGCGGGTGTTCCGGGCTTCGACCTGGCCGGCTTGGGCGAGGATGACTGGCCGGATATCCCTCCGGGCTGGTTTGCCCTGGGCTGGATCTGCGGCCTGCGCCGTAATGCTGTTCGCATGACACCGCCACCTTTCTCCTCACCGTCATCCTTCGCGCAGGCGAAGGATCCAGGATGTGCCGGTTGACTCGGAGTGGTCGGTGGATCCTTCGCCTGCGCGAAGGATGACGAGGTCAGAGCGATCCCGTATTGTTTCAGGCGCCGGGACCGGACGGAGGTGGCATGACCAACTATTCATCGCCATGATGCGTTGGCGCCGGGGTTGTCTGGCCCGGTGGATACCATATGATGGCAACATCCTGATTTACGAGACAATTCCATGACTTTTGCTGACCTTCTCGCTGCCCTTGCCGATTCTGCTGACAACAGCATTACCCTGCCCGCCGACTGGGCTCAGGGGCGCGCCGGCTACGGTGGCCTGGTGGCGGCCCTGGTATATGAGGGAATGCGGGCCAAGGCCGGGCCGGAGCGTCCGGTACGCTCGTTGGCGATCACCTTCGTCGGGCCGGTGGCAACCGAGCTGGAAATGCAGGTCGAGGCCCGGGTGCTGCGCCAGGGCAAGGCGGTGACCCAGATGCTGGGCATGGCCACGCAGAACGGTGAGGTGATGTGCGTGGTGCAGGGCAGTTTTGGCGCTGCGCGTGAATCCGTGGTGGCGGTGGATGCCGAACCGGCACCGGTGATCAAGGCGCCCGAGGAGTGCACCCAGGTCCCCTATATCGAAGGGCTGTTCCCGATCTTCCTGCAGCATTTCGAAACCCGCTGGGGTATCGGTGACTTACCCTTCAGCAACAGCCGTAAACGGGAAATGGGTGGCTGGATGCGCTTCGCCGGGGATGAGGGCGAGATCCATGAGGGACATATCCTGGGATTGGTGGACGTCTGGCCGCCGGCGATCCTGCCGCACCTGCAGCGGCGGGCGCCGGCCAGTTCGCTGACCTGGACCATCGAGTTCATCCAGCCGCAGCCCGTGGTGGCCAATACTGGCTGGCTGAAATACCGCGCCGAGGTCGAGTACGCCCGCGACGGCTACGGCCATACCTCGGCGATGATCTGGAACCAGGACGATCAGTTGCTGGCCATCAGTCGGCAGACCGTCACCGTATTCGGCTGAGCCCCCGCAACTTTCCGTGACTCAGGGGCGCGTCGCCAGCAGGGTGGCGCGCAGCGGCGCCGGATAACCTTCACAGGTCAGCGCCGGATTGTCCGCATCGAGAAACTCCGGCAGGGACTGGAAACGCATCCATTCGGTACTGCGTTGTTCCTGCACGCTGGTGCGGTTCAGATCGACACAGCGTACATCAGCATAGCCGCAGCGCCGCAGGAAGCGCTCGAGCATGGCCACCGAGGGCAGGAACCAGACGTTGCGCATCTGTGCATAACGGTCCTCGGGGATCAGGCATTGTTGCTCATCACCCTCGATCACCAGGGTCTCCAGCACCAGTTGGCCGCCGGGGCGCAGGCAGGCCTTCAGCTGCAGCAGGTGGTCCAGTGGTGCGCGGCGGTGGTACAGCACGCCCATGGAAAACACGCAATCAAAGCCGGCGCTGGGTTCGGGCAGGTCCTCCAGGGTAAAGGGCAACTGCCATACCGGCGCCTCTGGCAAATAGCGACGGATGGCTTCGAACTGGGTCAGGAACAGCAGGTTCGGGTCCACGCCGATGACCAGCTGGGCGCCGTCCTGCCACATGCGCCACATGTGATAGCCGTTGCCGCAACCCACATCCAGTATCCGCTTGCCGGCGAGGTCGAGGTGCGGTGCGACCCGCTGCCACTTCCAGTCGGAACGCCACTCGGTATCGATATGCACGCCGAACAGCTCGAACGGTCCCTTGCGCCAGGGATGCAGGCCCTGCAGTGCCGCCAGCAGCTGCTGCTGTTGCTGGCTGTCCAGCTCGTCGGGCTGGCCGATACGCACGCCAGCGTGCAGGTCGATCAAGCCGGGCCGGCAATCGGGCAGTTGTTCCAGGCAGGCCTGCCAGCGGGGCAGGTCGCCATGCCGGCGGGCCTGCTCGAGGCGCTGCTGCAGCGCGAGCGGCAGGTCATCCAGCCAGTGCTCCAGGGGGGTGCCGTTCAGGGTCTGATAGAGAGGGGTATAGTCGATCACGCGTGGGCCATTATCGAGCCGAAGTTGAAGCACTGGAACCAGTTGTAGGCCTGGCTGAAGCCGGCGGCCTGCAGGCGTTCGAGGTGTGCCTGGGGCGTATCCAGCAGCATGATGTTCTCGATGGCGCTGCGCTTCTGGGCGATTTCCAGGTCGCTGTAGCCATTGGCGCGCTTGAAGGCCCAATGCACCTGCTCCAGATGATGTTGCACGGCCGGCTCGGTGAAACGGAACTTTTCCGAGAGGATCAGCACGCCGCCGGGCAGTAGCGCCTGACGGATGCTGCTCAGCAGTTTCAGTCGACGCTCCGGGGCAATGAATTGCAGGGTGAAGTTCATCACCACCACCGAGCAGGGTTGCAGCTCCAGTTCGAGGATATCGCCATGCACGACACTGGCCGGCACCAGCTCCTCGATCATCGAATCCTGAGCGCTGAGATACTCCTGGCAGCGTTGGGTCATGGCCTCGGCATTGTCCACCGCGATGATCCGGCAACCTTCGCTGCGCAGATGCCGGCGCATGGACTGGGTCGCTGCGCCCAGTGAGCAGCCCAGATCGTAGATCAGCGTATTCGGCTGGGCATACTGGGCAGCGATCACGCCGATGTTCTCCACGATGGTCGGGTAGCCCGGAATCGAACGCTTGATCATGTCGGGAAACACCCGCGCCACGTTGTGATCGAAAACGAAGTCGCTTACCTGCGGCAGCGGTGCTGCGAACAGCTTGTCTACATCGGTCATGGGAGGTCCGGCTGAGTCGGCAAAGTCGTCATTTTACATCAATGCAGTGGGTTTTAGGGTCAGCCGCGTTCGCCTGGTGGGGCTACCGCTTGTCAATAAAATGACCTTATTTCCATTTTTCCAGGAAGTTCGTGATTTCTTTGACGATAATATGCCGGGTCGGTATTCGCATTGCCGAATGTGGTGGCATAATAATGGCTTGATGCAGGCTGTCCTGCGCTCAAGCCCGCAGTCATCAACCAATACAAGGAAGGCTGAAATGGACGTCCATCGGCAGATAATCGCGGGAATGACTTCTCTTGCAGTCCTCTATGCAGGCGTCAGTCATGCGCTGGGGCTCGGCGAGTTGCAGCTGGAGTCGGCGCTGCACCAGCCGCTCAGGGCGACCATCAGTCTGAACGGGGCGCAAGGGCTGCAGCCCGGCGACGTGCGTATCTCCCTGGCGGATGCCGAGGCGTTTTCCCGGGTCGGTATCGAGCGTCCTCATTTTCTCACTGACCTGCGCTTCACGCCGGTGATGCTTGGTCAGCAACTGGCGGTGCGGGTGGAATCCAACCGGCCGGTCAACGAGCCTTACCTCAACTTCCTGGTCCAGCTGCATCGCCCCGGCGGTCTGTTGCTGCGTGAGTACACACTGCTGCTGGACCCGCCCCTGTACCAGCCGACACCGATCATGGAGGCGACGGTCCTGCCGCAGCCGGTGGCGGTGCCCGTGGTGGCCACGCCTGCGCCGTCGCCGCGCGTCCAGCCAAGCCTGCCGGCGTTGCAGCCGCAGGTGGGAGCCGGTCAGTACCAGACCGCCAGCGGCGACAGCCTGTGGTCGATCGCCTCGGCAACCCGACCTGACGAGTCGGTAGCGGTGCGCACGCAGATGCTGGCCATCCGCGCGCTCAATCCGGATGCCTTCGTCGATGGCGATATGGATCGCCTGCGTACCGGCCGGACGCTGATCCTGCCTACCGTAGAGCAGGTCGGTGGCTCACCCGCCAGCGTTGCCGGCAGCACTCCCGTGGCCCCCGTCAGTACTGGCCGCGAGGTACTGCCGGCTGTCGCCGCGCCGTTACCGGCTCACGCGGGGCAATCCGATCGCCTGCGCATCGAGGAGCCTGCCTTGCAGGCCGCGGCACTGGAAAACGAGGAACTGAAGAACCGCCTGGGCGTGCTGGAGTCGCGTTTCAACGTCTTGCTGGCGGAGCTGGATACCCGCGACCGGCAGATCGCCAGCCTGCAGGCGGAGCTGGATGTCATGCGCCGGGCGCGGGATGCCCAGCTTGCTGCCGTACCGGCCGTGGTGCAGGCGGATGAAGCTACTCGTTTCTCCAGCGCCTCGGCGCAGGCGGGCGTGCTGCTGCCGGATGCCGACGGCCCGGCAGTACCGGGTGCCGTCGAGGCGCAGCAGCCATCGGCGGAGCTGGCACCGCCCGCCGTCGAGCCGCAGCCGTCCATCATGAACTGGTGGCCGGCCCTGCTGGCCCTGCTGGTACTCATTGCCGGGACCATCATCCTGCGGCTGCGCCGCGGCCCGGAGCCCGAGCCGGTGGTAGCGCTCCGCAGCCCGACGCCCGAACCGGTGGCCATGCCCGGCAGCAAGACCGCGGACCCGCTGGAAGGCGTCGAGCTGTACATCACCTATGGCCGGCTGGTCGAGGCGCGGGACCTGCTGGACAAGGCGATCAATGCCGAGCCGCAGCGTGTCGACCTGCGCCAGCGCCAACTGGCAGTGCTGGCTGAGCTGGGAGATGCCACAGCCTTCGCTGAGCAGGAAGCGCTGGTGCTGGAAATGGGCGGCGACCGGGCTCGCGTCGATCAGTTGAAGGCGCGCTTCCCGCAGATGGAACAGCAGCGTCCCCGGCAGTCGGGCCCGGTCGAGCCGCTGCAGGAAGCGCCAGCGGCGCTGCTGGACGAGAGTGCCGATAGCGTTGCGCTGGACCTGGACAGTTTCGAGCTGGATGCGGACTGGGACTTGATCGATCAGCTGGATGTCGATAATCCCAAGCCCCAGGTGGCGGAACAGGTGGCGCTGTCGGAGCCGTTCGAAAGCAACCTCAAGGACTTCCCCGAGGTCGGGGAGCTGGACGAAGGCTTTGCCGATCATTTCGCACCGGCATCGAACCCCGGCAGCAACAGCTGACAGGCGGCAGGGTAGTGCAGCAAGGGCGGCCCGCGGGCCGCCCTTGTGCATTCAGGTGAATAGCACCTTGGCCACGTCAGCGTAGCGCGCGGCAAAGTGGATGGTCATGCCCTGCTTCAGATAGTCTGGCAACTCCTCGTAGTCGCCACGGTTGGCCTCCGGCAGGATCAACTCGAAGATCGACTGACGCCGGGCGGCAATCACCTTCTCGCGGATGCCACCCACCGGCAGGACCTGGCCGGTCAGGGTGATCTCGCCGGTCATTGCCACGTCCTGTTTCGGTGCCTGGTTGCGCGCCAGCGACAGCAGCGCGCTGGCCATGGTCACGCCGGCGCTGGGACCGTCCTTGGGCGTGGCCCCCTCGGGCACGTGCATGTGTACGAAGGCCTCGTCGAAGAACGTCGGATCGGCCTTGAACTCCTTGAGGTGGGCGCAGATGTAGCTGTAGGCGATCTCCGCCGACTCCTTCATCACCTCGCCGAGCTTGCCGGTGAGCTTGAAGCCGCGATTGAGGGTATGCACCCGGTTGACCTCGATCGGCAGGGTCGCCCCACCCATCGATGTCCAGGCCAGGCCGGTGATCACGCCGACACCCTTGAGCGTCTTCTCGGTGCGGAACGCCGGTGTGCCGAGCAGCTCGCGCAGGTTCTCCGGCTTGATACTCAGCTTCTGGTCCGGCTCCTGCAGCAGTTTCATCACCGACTTGCGTACCAGCTTGGCCAGTTGCTTCTCCAGGTTGCGCACTCCGGCCTCGCGGGCATAGCCCTCGATCACCTGGCGCAGGGCGCGGTCGGTGATGCGCAGCTGGCTCTTGCGCAGGCCGGCGCGTTCGAGTTGACGCGGCCATAGATGGTGCTTGGCGATGGCGAGCTTTTCCTCGGCGATATAGCCGGACAGACGGATCACGTCCATGCGGTCGAGCAGCGGGCCGGGAATGCTGTCCAGAGTGTTGGCGGTACAGATGAACAGGACCTTGGACAGATCCAGGCGCAGGTCCAGGTAGTGATCGAGGAACTGGCTGTTCTGCTCCGGGTCCAGGGTTTCCAGCAGGGCCGACGCCGGATCGCCCTGGTGACTGCTGCCGAGCTTGTCGATCTCGTCGAGCATGATCACCGGGTTCATCACCTTGACCTCCTTGAAGGCCTGGACGAACTTGCCCGGCATGGCGCCGATATAGGTGCGGCGGTGGCCCTTGATCTCGGCCTCGTCGCGCATACCGCCAACGCTGAAGCGGAAGAACGGGCGGCCCAGGCTCTCGGCGATGGAGTGGCCGATACTGGTCTTGCCCACGCCCGGCGGGCCGACCAGCAGGATGATCGAACCGCCGACCGAGCCCTTGAAGGTACCCAGGGCGAGGAACTCCAGGATGCGCTGCTTGACGTCATCCAGGCCGTCGTGATCGCGGTCGAGAATACGCCGGGCACGCTGAATGTCGAGCTTGTCGTCATGGGTCAGGCCCCAGGGCATCGCCGTGGCCCAGTCCAGGTAATTGCGGGTGACGGCATACTCGGGCGAGCCGGTCTCGAGAATCGACAGTTTGTTCAGCTCTTCCTCGATCTTGTTCTGCGCCGCCTCGGGCAGTTGCTTGCCCTCCAGGCGTTCGCGGAACTGTTCGATATCGGCGGTGCGATCGTCCTTGGACAGGCCCAGCTCCTTCTGGATGACCTTCAGCTGCTCCTTGAGGAAGAACTTGCGCTGTTGTTCGCTGATGGTGCGATTGACTTCGGCGCTGATCTCACCCTGCAGGCGGGCCACGTCGATCTCCTGCTTGAGCAACACCAGCACCTTCTGCATGCGTCGCAACACCGGGATGGTGTCCAGCACATCCTGCAGTTCGCTGCCCTTGGCGGAAGTCAGGGCGGCGGCGAAATCCGACAGCGGGGAAGGCTGGTTCGGGTTGAAGCGGTTCAGGTAGTTCTTCAGTTCCTCGCTGTACAGCGGGTTGAGGGGCAGCAGCTCCTTGATCGAATTGATCAGTGCCATGGCGTAGGCGCGCACCTCGTCCCGCTCATCGGCGGGGGAGTCGGGATACTCGACCTCCACCAGGTACGGTGGCTTGCGGCTCAGCCAGTGGGTGATGCGGACCCGGGTCAGCCCCTGGGCGATGAACTGGATCTTGCCGTCTTCCTTCACCGCCTGGTGGATCTTCACCGCGCAGCCGGTCTTGGGCAGCTGTGCCGGGTCCAGTTCGCCGCTGGCCGGCAAGGGGGTATCCACCCAGAACAGCGACAGGGCGTGATGCGGGGTATTGGCGACCCGCTCGATGGTTTCCGACCATGGTTGCTCGTTGACCACCACCGGCATGACCTGGGCGGGGAAGAACGGGCGGTTGTTGATCGGCAGAAGGTACAGCTTGTCCGGCAGCCGCTGGCTGGGAAGCACCAGTCCGGTTCCCGGTTGGCCGTCCCGGTCCTGTTCGATGTAGTCCGGCACGGCGTCGTGATCAGTCATGAAGCACCCTTAGTGTGAACTGTAGTCTCTACCAAGGTGGTGCCTGTTGGCGGTTATTTCAATGGGCACCCCATGGCTAGTGTTTGCCGATGACCGCCAGCAGGAAGCTGTACTCCTCGGCCAGCTCCTTCATCGACTGGTAGCGACCGCTGGCGCCGCCGTGCCCGGCGCTCATCTGGGTGCGCAACAGCAGGGGGCGGTCATCGGTCTTGCTATGGCGCAACTTGGCGACCCACTTGGCCGCTTCCCAGTACTGCACACGCATGTCATGGTAGCCACTGGTCACGAACATCGCCGGGTAGGCCTGCTCGCGCACCTGCTCGTAGGGCGCATAGCTGCGGATGCGTTCGGCCACCTCCGGCTCGTTCGGGTCGCCCCATTCCTCGTACTCGCCGATGGTCAGCGGCAGCGACGGGTTGTTCATGGTGTTCCATACATCGACGAAGGGCACGTCGGCCACCGCGGCGGCGAACAGTTCGGGTCGCTGGTTGATGACGTTGCCGATCAGCAGGCCACCGGCACTGCCGCCGGCAATCACCAGTCTGGTGCTGTCGGTATACTGGTTGTCGATCAGGTGTTCGGCGCAGCTGATGAAGTCATCGAAGGTATTGGTCTTGTGCTGCAGCTTGCCCTGCTGGTACCAGGCCTCGCCCATGTCCGCGCCGCCGCGCACATGGGCAATGGCGAATACCCAGCCACGGTCGAGCAGTGACAGCCGGGCATGGGAGAACCAGGGGTCCATGCTGGCGCCGTAGGCGCCGTAGCCATACAGGTAGAGCGGGGCGGGAGCGGCCAGGGCTGTCGTTCGTCCGACCAGGCTGATGGGGATGCGTGTGCCATCCGCTGCGGTGGCCCACTCGCGGCGCACTTCGTAGTCCTCGGGGTCGAAGTGGCCCTCGACCGGGGTCTGCTTGAGGATGGTCTGGGTGCCGCTGGCCAACTGCAGCGCACGCACCTGGGCCGGGCGATTGAGCGACTCGTAGCGCAGGCGGATCGATTCGCTGGTGTATTCCTCACCGCCTTGCACATGCAGGCTGTAGACCGCATCGGGCATGCTCACCTGGTAAGCCTCGCCATCGAGCGGGTGCACTTCCAGGCGGGTCAGGCCTGCATCGCGGTAGTGCAGCAGCAGACCATGCTGCTGCACGCTGAAATGTTCCAGGGTGCGCTGCGGGTCGACATCGATCAGGAGTTCCCAGTGCGGCCGCAGTGGGTGGCAGGGATCGGTGCGGTACAGGGCAAAGTTCTCGCCACGGTCGTTGCTGCGGATCAGCAGGCCGTGTGGACCGTGATCGACATGATATTCATGGCCGTTGCAGCGGCGGCTGAGCAGTTGCCAGTCCGCCGCCGGCTGGTCGGCCGGAACCACGCGCACCTCGCTGGTGTTCTTGCTGTCGCTGGCCAGGATCAGCCACTGTTCCGAACTGCTGCGGTAGGCATGCAGATAGAAACGCTGGTCGGCCTCGTGGTAGACACGTACCGGTGGCGTGCCCAGCTGCAGGCGCCAGAGCGTGGCCGGGCGCGAGGCTTCGTCCATGCTGATGGCGAACAGGGTGACGCTGTCATTGGCCCAGACCAGGCTGCCGTCGGCCTGGTCCAGCGGCAATTCGCTGATATTGCCGCTGGCCAGGTGCTTGAGGTACAGGCAGTACACTTCGTCACCCTGGCGGTCGAGACTGTAGGCCAGCCATTGATGGTCCGGGCTGACCGCGAAGTCGCCGAGCTGCAGGAAGCCGTCGCCGGCCAGCTCGTTCATGTCCAGCAGCAGTTCTTCGTGTGCGGTGTCGGTTTCCAGGCTGCCGTCCTGCGGACGTGGGCAGCGATAGGAGCGTGGATACTCGGCACCGGCTTCGGTGCGCTGATAATAGAGCCAGGCTCCCCATACCGCGGGCAGCGACAGGTCTGTCTCGCGTATGCGTCCGCGAATTTCCTCGAACAGGCGTGCCCGCTGGTCATTGTGCGTGCTCAGCCATTGCTCGGTATGGCTGTTCTCGGCATTCAGATGACTGATCACTTCGTCGCGGTCGCGCTGCTCCAGCCAGGCATAGGGGTCAGGCGTCGCATCACGGCGAGTTGATAGGGGCATGGCTGTAGGACTCCCGGGACAAAAAAGTTATTATAGCCGCTCGTTCATTGGCAACCGGTTAACAGCATGTTCAACGAGGCGGAATACCAGACAGTGTGGATGATCTACCTTGCCGCTGCGGCCTGTTGCTGGTTGGTCTGGACACAGTTGACCCGCTGGATCGGATGGTGGTTCATTCGCGAGCCGCTGTGGCTGGTGATGGCGGTGATCCTGTTCACCCCGGCGCGGATCGATCCGCTGGAGCCCTGGCTGGCGCCGGCGGCAATCGGCTGGGCCCTGGATACGTTGCTGGACACCGGGGACAACGGTGCCAAGCTGCTCGGTGAGCTGACACTGGTGATGGCGTTGACCGCCCTGGCCTATATCGGTTTTGCCTGCCTGCGCCTGGGCTGGCGGCACTGGCGGAGCAGCCGCAGCGGCTCCGCGACCTGAGCGTTTCTACTCTTCGTTCTTCTGCTCGTACATGATGCGCGCCAGGCGCATGATCTGCTCCTGGAACTCGGTCCGCTGGCTGTCGGTCATCGGGCAGATGCCGACCTGCTCGAACAGGCGGTAGCCACGCACCGAAAAGAACAGCACGGCGGCCTGGGCCAGACCCAGCGGTGATTTCTCGAGAATGTCGAACAGCCCCTGGACGTCGTCCGAGGTGGTCTGCAGCAGTGCCGGGTTGCTCGCCGCGGCGGCGAAGATCGCCGAGTCGAGGTTCTTCTCCTCGGTGGATTCGCTCATGTTGCTCAGCAGCAGGGCCTTGAGTTCGCGCATGGGCTCATCGGGCAGAACACTCTCATAGGCACCCCAGCGTACCCGGAAGCGTTCCAGGCGGTGTTCGATCATCGCCGTCAGCAGGGCTTCACGGTCGGGGAACAGGGTGCTCAGGGTGGCCTCATCGACGCCGGTGCGTTCGCTGAGCGTGGCGAAGGTCAGCTGTGAGGCGCCGAGTTCGCTGACGATGGCTTCCGCGGCGCGGAACAGGCTCAAGTGAAGTGAATTGGTCTGTTTCTGGTTGGTGCTGTCCACTGCGAGAACCTCTTGATCTGGACGTCTGGATAGAGGTTGCGAACAGAATGGCTTGGGAATAGGTCTGTCGCCCTCGGGTCATTGCAGCATAGGGTACGATGTCGGGGCGGTGCAGGCGAGTGATTTTTGGTTGGGGCAGGGCATAAACAAGAAAACCCGGCCAAGGCCGGGTTTTCTGTTCAGAAATCGGGATTAGCCGATGATCTGAATGTTCGCAGCTTGCTTGCCCTTAGGACCAGTAGTGATGTCGAAAGACACCTTCTGGTTCTCGGCAAGGGATTTGAAGCCCTGAACCTTGATCTCGGAGAAGTGGGCGAACAGATCGTCACCGCCGCCGTCCGGAGTAATGAAGCCGAAGCCTTTGGTGTCGTTGAACCACTTAACTGTACCAGTTGCCATTTCAGATAATTCCTATCAAATTGAAATACTTGAGCAATGCTCAATTAAAGCGTGGGAATCAAAGATTGCGAGAATGACAAACTTACGTACTGAAAGTGCGCTTGCAGCCTACTACTCTATCTCTTGAAAACCTACGCGCCCACTTTGCCCCGGAAGATCGACCAAGTCAAGTTATTACTTTTATCGACGTCGGCACAAAACGAACGAAATTCAGTATACGTCAGTTTGCGGAAATAGCACGCCTTTCGTCGGATAAATTTGCAGTACCGTTTTCAGCCCTCGACCGCCTTGTCCTGCAGGCGATGATAGGGGTAGACATCGATCACCTTGCCGTCGCGAATCTGCTGTTGCAGGCCTTTCCAGTAATCGGCATCGAACAGCTCGCCATGCATCCGGGCGAACATTCTGCGCTGGCCTATATCGGCGAACAGGAACACCGGAAATTCCTCGGGGAACACGTCGTTCGGGCCGACCGAATACCAGGGTTCGGAAGCCATCTCCTGTTCCGGATACATGGGCTCGGGGATATGGCGGAAGTTGACTTCGGTCAGGTAGCTGATCTCGTCGTAGTCATAGAACACCACCCGGCCATGACGGGTAACCCCGAAGTTCTTCAGCAGCATGTCGCCGGGGAAGATGTTGGCTGCCGCCAGTTGCTTGATCGCCAGGCCGTAGTCCATCAATGCCTCGCGGGTCTGCGACTCGCTGGCGGTCTCAAGGTAGATGTTCAACGGGGTCATGCGCCGCTCGGTCCAGCATTGACGAATCAGTACGGTGTCGCCCTGCAGCTCGACCATGGATGGTGCGACCTCGAGCAGTTCCTGCAGGCATTCGGGCTCGAAGCTGTCGCGGGCGAAGCGGAAATCGGCAAAATCCTGGGTATCGGCCATGCGCCCGACGCGGTCGTGGCGTTTTACCAGTCGGTATTTCTCGATCACCGTTGCCCGGTTGACGTGCTTGGATGGTGAGAATTTGTCCTTGATGATCTTGAACACGGTATTGAACCCCGGCAGGGTGAATACCGTCATGACCATGCCGCGCACCCCGGCGGCCATGACGAACCTGTCCTCGGGGTTGCGTGCCATATAATCGATCAGGGCGCGGTAGAACTCGGACTTGCCCTGCTTGTAGAAGCCCAGGGCGGTGTAGAGTTCGGCAATCTGCTTGCTGGGCAGCAGGCGCTTGAGAAAGCCGATCATCTCCGCCGGTACGGCAACATCGACCATGAAGTAGGAGCGGGTGAAGGAAAAGATGATGGACACTTCCGACTCATCGATGATCAGCGTGTCGACACTGATACCTTCATTGTCCTTGTGCACCAGGGCCAGTACGAAGGGCCACTGCTCGCCCTGGCTCAGCACCCGGCCTACCAGGTAGGCACCCTTGTTGCGATAGAACACCGGCTGGATCAGTTCCACGGTCAGGCCGTGATCCAGTTGTGCCCAGTCTGGCAACCCCTGTCGCAGACAGTCGACAATCAACTGGCAGTCGCGCTCGAAATCTGCCCAGGGTACGTCGAAGGCGTATTCATCGAGGATCTGCCGGGCCAGGCTGGTCAGGCAGCCACCGGAAATGAAGCCGCGGGTCAGCTGCACCCGCGAAGGCTTGCGTACCGGTGGGCGTGTACTGTGCACGAACATGGTGCGATCACTGATCTGATCGTGCCGATGCATCTTGAAGAACACCGAGTTGAACCAGGTTTCCGCCAGTTCGTCGTCAAAACGGTCTTCGATCAGTTCTATATATGCATGCTTGATCGCGGGCCAACGGTCGGCGTCGAGAATATCACTGCAGCGCGGGTCGGCTGAGAGCCTGGTCTTGGTTTCGTAGACGCGCTCGTCATACAGGTTGATGCGGGCGGTGGAGGCTTCCTGTATTTCGGTCCACTGGGCCTGTTCGAACCGGGCGCGACCGCCCTGGGTCAGATCCCGGAATGTCGTACGGTAGTCTTCAAAGGCATCCAGCAGGCATCGGGCAACGTGCGCGGCAGTATCGGGCATGGGGGCAACCTGTAGCGTATCGGGTGTGCTCAGGATAGCCAGTCAGAGAGAATGACGGAAGTGCCAGTACCGACCATGCGGGACGGTACTGGCGGTTGGGTCCTCAGGGAACCAGCTCCTGCTCGGTGAACAGGTCGCTGAACAGCATGCTGGACAGGTAGCGCTCGCCGGAGTCGGGCAGGATCACGACGATGGTGCGGTTCTGCATTTCCGGCTCCTCGGCGATGCGCACCGCGGCGGCCATGGCGGCGCCGGAGGAGATGCCGCAGAGGATGCCTTCCTCGCGCATGATGCGCAGTGCCATGTCCTTGGCTTCCTCATCGGTGGTCTGCTCCACCCGGTCGACCAGGCTCAGGTCCAGGTTGCCGGGGATGAAGCCGGCGCCGATACCCTGGATCTTGTGCGGCGCCGGTTTCAGTTCCTCGCCAGCCAGCGCCTGGGAAATCACCGGCGACAACACCGGCTCCACTGCCACCACGGTGATTGGCTTGCCACAGGTGTGCTTGATGTAGCGCGACACCCCGGTCAGGGTACCGCCGGTACCAACGCCCGAAACCAGCACATCCACGCTGCCATCGGTGTCGTTCCAGATTTCCGGGCCTGTGGTCTTCTCGTGGATCTCCGGGTTGGCCGGGTTCTCGAACTGCTGCAGCAGTATGTGCGTGTCGGGAGCGCTCTGGGTGATCTCCTGGGCTTTCTCGATCGCGCCTTTCATACCCTTGGCCGGCTCGGTCAGCACCAGCTCGGCGCCCAGCGCCTTGAGTACCTTGCGCCGCTCCAGGCTCATGGAGGCGGGCATGGTCAGAATTAGCCGGTAACCACGGGCGGCGGCGACGAATGCCAGGCCGATGCCGGTATTGCCGGAGGTCGGCTCCACTATGGTCATGCCTTCCTTCAGCAGGCCCCGGGATTCGGCGTTCCAGATCATGCTGGCACCGATGCGGCACTTGACCGAGTGCGAGGGGTTGCGTCCTTCGACCTTGGCCAGGATGGTGACTCCCTGCGGCCCGAGGCGGTTGATCCGGACCAGCGGCGTATTGCCAATGGACTGCGAATAATCTGCGAAAACATGACTCATTGTTGGCTCCTTGTAATCTGCCTGCGGGGAACCAGCCTATGCCCGGCGCAGGGGGGCGTCAATCGGTGGAACTACCACGCAGCGGGTCAGTCCTTTTAAATATGAACAAGACGATGCGACTTTCCCTGCTGGTGGCAGCGGTATTGGCTCTGCTGCTGATCATACTGCACCTGATGCTGCCCTGGTTGGTGCGCGAGTACCTCAACGACAAGCTCGCCGACATGGGCGACTACCGTGGCCATATAGAAGACGTGGACATGACCTGGTGGAATGGCGCCTACCGGATCAACGGCCTGGAGATCACCAAGACCGACGGGGAAGTCCAGGTGCCTTTTCTCAGCGTACCGAGCATGGACATCGCCATCCGCATGCGCGCGCTATGGAAGGAAGGCGTGTTGATCGGTGTGGTCGATATCCACCAGCCGGAGCTCAATTTCGTCGACGGCAATACCCGGGAACAGAAGCAGACCGGTGAAGGCGTGGACTGGCGTGCGCAGCTGGAGGACATGGTGCCGGTGCGCCTGAACCAGGTGAACATCCACCAGGGCACGGTATCCTTTCGCAACTTCTCCAGCGATCCCCCGGTCAACATCAGTGCCAGCGCCATCGAGATGACCATACGCAACCTGACCAACGCGCCGGACGCCCAGGGCCAGCGCAGCGCCAGCATGAACGGCACCGCGGACTTTCTCGGCCATGCGCCGATCGAGGCCAATGCCCACTTCGACCCGTTGGGCCGGGTGGATGATGCCGACCTGCAGTTCCGCATGCTTGGCCTGGACCTGACGCGCATCAACGACTTCGCCTCGGCCTACGGCAAGTTCGATTTCCGAGCGGGGGCAGGGGACCTGACCCTGGAGCTGGAAGTGCGCGAGCGGCAACTGGATGGCTATATCAAGCCGCTACTGCGTGACGTGGACGTGTTCGACCTGGATCAGGATATCCGCAACGAGGACAAGGGATTCTTCCGCGGCTTGTGGGAGGCGATCGTACATGGTGGTCAGGAAGTGCTGCAGAACCAGCGCAAGGACCAGTTCGCCACCCGTATAGAACTCTCCGGCAGTCTGGACAATGCGGAAATGAGCGCTTTCCAGGCTTTCATCGCGATCCTGCGCAATGCCTTTGTCGAGGCATTCACGCCCCGCTTCGAGCGTGCACTGGAAGAAGAGTGAATTTGCCATTCACTGACTGAATCTTGCCCATGCGTTTACACCCATTCGGGGCGCAAGCTATAGTCCGGGGCTGTCCATTGGTTTGAATACCCGGCCGGTCCGGGTCTGGCTCAAGGAATTCCCCATGAAGTTCGAAGGTACCCAGTCGTACGTCGCCACAGACGACCTCAAGCTTGCGGTAAACGCCGCCATTACCCTGGAGCGCCCCCTGCTGATCAAGGGCGAGCCGGGCACCGGCAAGACCATGCTGGCCGAGCAGCTGGCCGAGTCCATGGGCGCCAAGCTCATCACCTGGCATATCAAGTCCACCACCAAGGCCCATCAGGGGCTGTACGAATATGATGCGGTCAGCCGCCTGCGCGACTCCCAGCTGGGCGTGGACAAGGTGCACGACGTGCGCAACTACATCAAGAAGGGCAAGCTGTGGGAGGCGTTCGAGTCCGAGGAACGCGCCATCCTGCTGATCGATGAGATCGACAAGGCCGACATCGAGTTCCCCAACGATCTGCTGCAGGAGCTCGACAAGATGGAGTTCTACGTCTACGAGACCAATGAGACCATCAAGGCCAGGCAGCGCCCGATCATCATCATCACCTCCAACAACGAGAAGGAACTGCCCGACGCCTTCCTGCGCCGTTGCTTCTTCCACTACATTGCCTTCCCCGATCGCGAGACCATGCAGCGTATCGTCGATGTGCATTACCCGGGCATCAAGAAGGAATTGCTGAGCGAGGCGATGGACATTTTCTTTGACGTGCGCAAGGTGCCTGGCCTGAAGAAGAAGCCATCCACTTCCGAACTGGTCGACTGGCTGAAACTGCTGATGGCCGACGACATCCCCGAAGCGGTATTGCGTGATCGCGACCCAACCAAGGCGATTCCGCCGCTGTATGGCGCGCTGGTGAAGAACGAGCAGGATGTGCAGTTGCTGGAGCGCCTGGCGTTCATGACTCGGCGGCAGAATCGCTGAACCCGCTCCCCCTCTCCCCAGCCCTCTCCCGCAAGGGGAGAGGGAGCATCAGAGTTCCGAGAGGCAATAATGTTACTCAATCTATTCAATGAGATGCGCGCGGCCAAGGTGCCGGTGTCGGTGCGTGAGCTGCTGGATCTGATCAATGCGCTGAAGAACCATGTGGTATTCGCCGACATGGACGAGTTCTATTACCTGGCGCGTACGGTGATGGTCAAGGACGAGCGTCATTTCGACAAGTTCGATCGCGCCTTCAGCGCCTATTTCAATGGTCTGCAGGATCTCAACGAGCTGCTCGAGGCGCTGATTCCCGAGGATTGGCTGCGCAAGGAGTTCGAGCGCCTGCTGACCGACGAGGAGCGCGAGCAGATCAAGTCGCTCGGCGGGCTGGACAAGCTGATCGAGGAGTTCAAGAAGCGCCTTGAGGAACAGAAGGAACGGCATGCCGGTGGCAATAAATGGATCGGCACCGGCGGCACCAGTCCCTTCGGCTCCGGCGGCTACAACCCGATGGGCATTCGCGTCGGTGATGCCGGCAAACGCCAGGGGCGGGCGGCCAAGGTCTGGGAGCAGCGCGAGTACAAGAACCTGGATGACCAGGTGGAACTGGGCACGCGCAACATCAAGGTAGCGCTGCGCCGCCTGCGCAAGTTCGCCCGCACCGGTGCTGCCGAGGAGCTGGATATCGACGGTACCATCGATCACACTGCACGTGATGGCGGGCTGCTGAACATCCAGATGCGCCCGGAGCGGCGCAACGCGGTGAAGCTGCTGCTGTTGTTCGATATCGGCGGTTCGATGGATGCGCACATCAAGGTTTGCGAGGAACTGTTCTCGGCCTGCCGTACCGAGTTCAAGCACCTGGAGTACTTCTACTTCCACAACTGCCTCTACGAGTCGGTATGGAAGGACAACATGCGCCGTACCAACGAGCGCATCCCGACCATGGACCTGCTGCACAAGTACGGTGCGGACTATAAGGTGGTGATCGTCGGCGACGCGGCCATGGCGCCCTACGAGATCACCCAGCCCGGCGGTAGCGTGGAGCACTGGAACGAAGAAGCCGGTCACGTCTGGATCACCCGCCTGCGGGAGAAATTCCCCAAGATGATCTGGATCAACCCATACCCGAAGGACGCCTGGGGCTACACCACCTCGACGCGGATCATCCAGGATCTGATGGAAGATCATATGTATCCGTTGACGCTGGAAGGGTTGGAGCAGGGGATGCGGTATCTGAGCAAGTAGGTTGTTGGGTAGTGTCGACTTTCTGAGGGGCCAGCGCTGCTGTTGGCTTGTTGCTGATGGTCTGAGTGGCCGCATTTGCCGGTCGGGCCATGCAGACACGCCGCAAGTACGTCCATGTAGGCTCGCGGTTGTCATCCATGACAACCGACGGTCTGCCTGCCCCGACCGGCAAGCGCTGCTGGGTACGTCGGTGTGGCGGAGGGGCAACCTGTGATATGCACAGACTCTTTGGCGGAGTTTGGCGGCTGGCTCTGGTGGACCGTTTGATGGCAGGGATGCCATCAACGAGCCTACAGGGACGTACTTGCGGCGTGTCCACCAGAGCCAGCCGACAAGCTCCGACCTTGCACTGAACCTGCAGCCACCAGCCATCAGCTATCAACATGCCACCATGAATAACACCAGCATCAGCAGAGAAAACCCTATGCCACTGAAACCCGGCCGCTATCGCCACTATAAAGGCAAGGACTACCAGGTCATTGATATTGCACGCCATTCTGAAACCGGAGAGCGCCTGGTGGTCTATCGTACCCTGTACGGCGAGTACGACCTCTGGGTGCGTCCGCTGGAAATGTTCACCGGGAATGTGGAGGTGGAGGGCAAAACACATCCGCGCTTTACCTTTATCAGCGAAGACGTGTAGGCTCTGGCCCTCCGGACTGCCCGCCACTTCGAGCAGCAGCCGAGCCCCTTTGCCCACAGGGCAAACTGGATTTTTTGATTGAGGAATACCTTTACCCATGGGAAAAGCACTGGTCATTGTGGAGTCACCAGCCAAGGCCAAGACAATCAACAAGTATCTTGGCAATGACTTCGTGGTGAAGTCGAGTATCGGACACATCCGCGATCTGCCCACCAGCGGCAGCAGCAAGACCGAGAGTAAACCCAAGGGGCGCAAGGCCGCATCGGCGCCGGAAGTGGATAAGCAGACCAAGGCCAGGATACAACTGGTCAACCGTATGGGCGTCGATCCGGAGAACGGCTGGAAGGCGCACTACGAGATCCTGCCCGGCAAGGAAAAGGTCATCGACGAACTGCGTCGCCTGGCCCGGGAAGCCGACACCATCTACCTGGCAACGGACTTGGACCGCGAAGGGGAGGCCATTGCCTGGCACCTGCGCGAATCCATCGGTGGCGACGACAGCCGCTATCGTCGGGTGGTGTTCAACGAAATCACCAAGAAAGCCATCCAGGACGCCTTCTCCGAGCCGGGCGAGCTGGACATGAACCGGGTCAACGCCCAGCAGGCCCGCCGCTTCCTGGACCGGGTGGTGGGCTACATGGTCTCGCCGCTGCTGTGGCAGAAGATCGCCCGTGGATTGTCCGCCGGTCGTGTGCAGTCGGTGGCGGTCAAGCTGATCGTGGATCGCGAGCGCGAGATCCGTGCCTTCATTCCCGAAGAGTTCTGGGAAGTGCACGCCAACCTGACCACGCCCAAAAGCGAAGCGGTGCGCTTCGAAGTGGTCAAGGAAAACGGCGAGACCTTCCGTCCGCTGAACAAGCAGCAGACCGACCAGGCGCTGGCCAAACTGCAGGGCGCGACCTACCAGGTGGTCAAGCGTGATGCCCGGCCGACCAGCACCAAGCCCGGTGCCCCCTTCATCACCTCCACGCTGCAGCAGGCAGCGAGCACGCGCCTGGGCTTCAGCGTGAAGAAGACCATGATGATGGCCCAGCGCTTGTACGAAGCGGGCTACATCACCTACATGCGGACCGACTCGACCAACCTGTCGGCCGATGCCGTGAGCATGGCCCGCGGCTACATCGAGAAGAACTTCGGTAGCCAGTACCTGCCTGATTCGCCGAATGTCTACGGCAGCAAGGCCAATGCCCAGGAGGCGCACGAAGCCATTCGCCCCTCGGATGTGAAGCTCAAGGCCACTGAACTCAAGGGTATGGAGCGCGATGCCGAGCGCCTGTACGAGCTGATCTGGCGTCAGTTCGTGGCCTGCCAGATGCCGCCGGCGCGCTACCTGTCCACCACCATCAGCGTACAGGCGGGTGACTTCGAGCTGCGCGCCCGTGGTCGCATCCTGCAGTTTGATGGTTACACCAAGGTGCTGCCGCCGCTGGGCAAGGGTGGTGAGGACGAGGTGCTGCCCGACATGCAGGTCGAGCAGATTCTCGACCTGGTCAAGCTCGACCCGAAACAGCATTTCACCAAGCCGCCGGCGCGTTATTCCGAAGCCAGCCTGGTCAAGGAGCTGGAAAAGCGCGGCATTGGCCGGCCGTCGACCTACGCTTCGATCATCTCCACCATCCAGGAGCGCGGCTATGTCGCCCTGAACAATCGGCGCTTCTATGCCGAGAAGATGGGCGACATCGTTACCGAGCGGCTCAACGAAAGCTTTCCCAACCTGATGGACTACAGCTTCACCGCGCGCATGGAAGAGTCGCTGGATGACGTGGCCCAGGGAGAGACCCTCTGGAAGGAGGTGCTGGACAAGTTCTATGCCGATTTCAGGAAGAAGCTCGAGGCTGCCGGGGCAACGGCGGAGGGGCAGGGTATGCGCGCCAATCAACCGACCCTGACGGATATCCCCTGTGTCGAATGCGGTCGTCCGATGATGATCCGCACCGCCTCCACCGGGGTGTTCCTGGGTTGCTCGGGTTATGCGCTGCCACCGAAGGAGCGCTGCAAGGCCACGGTGAACCTGGTGCCCGGTAACGAGGTGGCGGCAGATGACGAAGAGGGCGAGTCCCGCATATTGCGGGCCAAGCGTCGCTGCCCGATCTGCTCGACGGCCATGGACAGCTATCTGGTCGACGAGCGTCGCAAGCTGCATGTGTGTGGTAACAACCCCGATTGCAGTGGCTTCGAAGTGGAAGAGGGGCAGTTCAAGATCAAGGGCTATGATGGTCCGGTGATCGAATGCGACAAGTGTGGCAGCGAGATGCAACTCAAGACCGGTCGCTTCGGCAAGTACTTCGGTTGCACCAACAGTGCCTGCAAGAATACCCGCAAGCTGCTGCGAAGCGGCGAGGCGGCGCCGCCGAAGATGGACCCGGTACTGATGCCGGAGTTGCGCTGCGAAAAGGTCGATGACGTCTACGTGCTGCGTGATGGTGCCTCGGGCCTGTTCCTTGCCGCCAGCCAGTTCCCGAAGAACCGCGAGACCCGAGCGCCGCTGGTCAAGGAACTGTTGCCCCACGCCGAGGCGATCGATCCCAAGTACCATTTCCTGCTGAGTGCGCCGGTGGCTGATCCTGACGGTAATCCGACGGTGGTACGCTATAGCCGCAAGAGCAAGGAGCAGTACGTGCAGAGCGAGATCGACGGCAAGCCCAGCGGCTGGCGTGCTTTCCATGACGGCAAGAACTGGGTGGTGGACGACGGGCGCAAGGGCAAGCGCTGAGCGGAGGCGATATGGCGAATGAAGTGTACACCCGCACCAATCAGGCGCTGTCATTTGCCCGCCTGGCCCTGGCTTCCTGGGAGGCTGCGGCTGGTGACTCGGGGATGGGCGCGCTCACCCAGGCGCGCTATCACCGGGAGCACGTGATATTCCATGCCTACCGTACCGTTCTTGCGTTGATTCACGAGGTGGCCGAAGGTTATCGCTGGCCGCTGCTGGATGTGCGCAGCGTCGAGCAGGTGCTCGACAGTGACGTTGCCGAGCGTTTCCCCGGGCCGGAGCTGGGCGAGCTGGTGCAATTGGCGGCGAATCCGCAGAGCTGGCTGGCCGGGCTGCTGCGGGCCTGGCAGCAATTGCTGGCGCCCGCTGCCGGTGCCGCATCAGTGGCTGGCAGCGAGCTGATCGCCACTACCGCGGTCAGCGCGGCGCAGTGGGAGATCGACGAGGCGCAGACGGCACTGGACGCACTGGCTGCGCAGGTAGAGCGTTATCGTCAGGCGATGCAGGAGTGGTGAAGGTCGGGTTTGACGTGGTTGCTGTGGTACACTACGCGGCTTGACTGACAGGAGACGCCACATGCCTTCACCCTTTCTCGAGATCATTGAGCTTGCCGATGGCACGGTTGCCTTGCGCCGTCCGGATGAGCAGGGCAAGCCGCTGTTGACCATCGAGTTCTCCGAGGAAGCCAGGGATTTTCTGCAGGGCAACTATGTCGAGGTGGCCAAGGCCATGATCGGTGCCGGCATGCAGATGGCCGGGCAGATCATGGAAGAAGACCCCGATCTGGAGCTGGATCAGCAGCGCGTGCTGCACTGATGCAGTCGGGCGTTCGCCCGACTGTTCCGCTTTGTTCAACTGTTGCTTGCATTCCCCATGCGAACGTTCAAGCTGGCGCAATGCCCGGCCTGTGCTGCCCTGTCCAGCTGTTGGCTGGTACGCGAAGAGGAGGGCAGCCAACTGACCACGGTGTGGCTGTAACCCAGCTCGAGTATTTCGCAGCAGAGTTTCAGTGCATCCATGCCGTGCTTGGGGCGGATGATGAGTATGCGCTGGGGGTCCAGGCCGGAGGCACGCAGCCACTTCTGGCTGACCGGCAGCGGCGGATCGATCAGGCTCAGCCAGCCGGGTGTATTGGCCTGGCTCAGGTCCCGCAACACCGGTGCCAGCCACTGCAGGCATTGCCGAGGTGCGCCGTTCAGGCTGATTTCACTGAATCCGACATGCTCGTCCGGCATCGACTCCGGCACACTGGCCGAGGCCAGTCGCCGCATGCCCAGACGGGAAGACATCAGGGCCTGATGCAACAGGTCGGGTTGCACCGCTGAACCTTCGTTTCGCGCATACTGCATGGCGTACTCCTTCAGTGGCGTATCACGCCAACGCTCAAGCCTTCGATAATCAGTTCCTGCTCGCCCAGATCGATTTCGATGGGGGCGAACTCGGGGTTTTCGGCGATCAGCGATACCTTGCGTCCCTGTTTGTGGAAACGCTTGACGGTGACCTCGTCGTCGATCCGGGCCACCACCACCTGGCCATTGCGGGCTTCGCTGGTGCGATGCACGGCCAGCAGGTCGCCATCGAGAATGCCGATATCCTTCATGCTCATGCCGCGTACGCGCAGCAGGTAGTCGGCACGAGGGCTGAAGAACGCCGGATCGATCTTGCAGTGATTCTCGATGTTCTCCAGTGCCAGGATGGGCGCGCCGGCGGCGACCTGGCCGATCACCGGCAGGCTGTCATCGGGCGTGTCCTCGTCTGCCGGCAGGCGAATGCCGCGTGAGGCGCCGGGAATCATCTCGATGGCTCCCTTGCGCGCCAGGGCCTTGAGATGGTCCTCGGCGGCATTGGGCGAACGGAAACCCAGCTCCCTGGCGATATCCACGCGGGTAGGCGGATAGCCATTGCTGCTCATGTATTCCCTGATGAAGGAAAGTACCTGCTGTTGCCGTGCCGTGAGTTTCTGCATTCTTGTCTGCCTGTGTTTTTATACAGTGACTGTGATTATATACAGCTTGTGCCCAAGGGCAAGCCCGGCGCTGCATATTTGCAGCGCAGCCGGAGTGTGGTAAAACGTCGGAGTTGACAGCAAGTCTGTTTGAAACGTATGTTTCAAACATGTGTTTTTCTCCTGGAGTGGTCTGTGGCACAGTCTGAAACAGTTGAGCGCATTCTGGATGCTGCAGAGCAGTTATTTGCCGAAAAGGGTTTCGCTGAAACTTCGCTGCGGCTGATTACCAGCAAGGCGGGCGTCAACCTGGCGGCGGTGAATTATCACTTCGGTTCGAAGAAGTCGCTGATCCAGGCGGTATTCACCCGCTTTCTCAATCCCTTCGTCAGCAGCCTGGAGCAGGAGCTGGAGCGCAACGAACAGGCCGGCAATCCCGAGCAGACGCTGGAGCAATTGCTGGAGATGCTGGTGCGCCTGGTGCTGGCGGTCAAACCGCGCAGTGGTAATGACCTTTCCACCTTCATGCGTTTGCTCGGGCTGGCGTTCAGCCAGAGCCAGGGGCACCTGCGCAAATACCTCGCCGAGGTCTATGGCAAGGTATTCAAGCGCTACATGGAACTGGTGCTGCGCAGCTCGCCCGAGCTGCCGCCGGACGTGTTGTTCTGGCGGGTGCACTTCATGCTCGGCAGCGCGGCGTTCACCCTGTCGAGCATGAAGGCATTGAAGGCCATCGCCGAAGCCGAGCACGGTGAGCGCGCCGGTACCGAGGAGGTGCTGCGGCAGATGGTGCCCTTCCTGGCAGCCGGCATGCGCGCCGGCACCCTCGCCGTGGATACCGACAGGCATGCCCAGGAAGCCCTGCAGGTACTGTAGCAGGCGGTGATTGCATCTTGCCGGGACTTACCTCCGGTCCCGGTATCCGCTATCGTGTGGCCTTTGCGGCGGAGACGAGCATGCAGCTGGATCTGATCCACATTTCCCTTGAGCGGCAACAGCTTACCGGTTTCAGTGCCGGTCGGCCGGTGCGCACCTGGCCGATTTCCACCGCGAAGAACGGTCCCGGCGAGCTGAACGGCAGTGGCTGCACTCCCCGTGGACGCCATCGGGTACGCGCGCGTATCGGCGATGGTCAGCCGCTGGCAGCGGTATTCATCGGCCGGCGCCCGACCGGTGAATTGTGGACGCCTGAGCTGGCTGCGGCCAACCCCCAGCGGGACTGGATTCTGACCCGCATCCTGTGGCTCTGTGGTGAGCAGCCCGGGATCAATCGTGGTGGCGATCGCGATTCGCAGCGCCGCTATATCTATCTGCATGGTACCGGCGACGATCAGCCGATGGGTATTCCCCTGTCCCACGGCTGTATCCGTCTGCGCAATGCCGACATGCTGGCCCTCTTTGACATGACCCCGGCCGGTTGCGCCGTGGTCATCGAGTAATCTGACGCAGGAGCATATTCTTTGACCCAAGGCACATTGATGCTGGATCTGGCGGGTACCTGGTTGACCCCGGAAGACCGCCAGTTGTTGAGGCAACCCGAAGTCGGCGGCATCATCCTGTTCGCCCGCAATACCGAATCTCCGGCCCAGGTGCGTGAGCTGATACGCAGTATCCGTGCGTTGCGCCCGGAAATGCTGATCGCCATCGACCAGGAGGGCGGTCGCGTACAGCGCCTGCGTCGAGAGGTGCTGCGTCTACCCGCGCTGGGCCGGATTGCCGGCTGTGGCGCCAAAAATGTCATTGCAGTTGCCGAAGCGGCCGCCTGGCTGATGGCCACGGAGATGCTCGCCTGCGGTATCGATATCAGCTTCGCGCCGGTGCTGGACCTGGATCATGGCCGCAGCCAGGTGATCGGTGATCGCTCCCTGGGCGCCGATCCGCAGCAGGTGGCGCTTCTGGGTCGGGCCTATATCGAGGGTCTGCACCAGGCTGGCATGGCCGCCACCGGCAAGCACTTTCCCGGCCACGGCTGGGCCGAGGCGGACTCGCACACCGACCTGCCCGTGGACGAGCGCAGCGAGGCGAGCATCCGTGATACCGACCTGAAACCCTTCGCCGCACTGGCGCCACTGCTGGACGGCATCATGCCGGCGCATGTGGTCTATCCTGCGGTGGACAGTCTGCCGGCAGGCTTCTCGCAGCGCTGGTTGCAGGACATCCTGCGCGCGGAGCTGGGCTTCGACGGCGCCATCTTCAGTGACGACCTGACCATGGCTGGAGCCCACGCCGTGGGCGATATCACCCGCCGGGTGGATGCGGCGCTGGCCTCGGGCTGCGACATGCTGCTGGTGTGCAACGACCGCGCAGCGGCCGAGCAGGCATTGCAGCATGTTCAGCACATCGGCATGCAGCCATCGCTACGGGCGCAGCGCCTGCTCGCGCGGCGCGTGGTGGGTACCGACTACAAGGCTCAGCCGCGCTGGCGGCAGTCGGTCGAGGTGCTGCAGGGCGCGGGGCTTCTGTAACGGGAAGGGCAAGGGGGCTGGGTCTTTTGTTGGTTCCTGCGAGGAACCGGTTGGCCGGCAGGGCTGTGCCGACACGCCGTGAATACATCCCTGTAGGCTCGCTGCCGCCATCCCTGGCGGCAGACGGTCGGCCCAGCCCTGCCGGCCAACCGGTTCTGAAGGCTTCAAGGCTGCTGATGGTTTTAAAACCTCAGCGGCACTAATGCTTGCGCAAAGGACACTCGGAGCCTGCAGTTTTATGGACGCCTTCCTTTGCCATTGGGAGCAGCCGGCACCTGCTGCAGCCGTTCGATCAGCGCCTCGACCGTATTCAGGCGCAAGCCGTGGGTGCCCATCGGCGCACTGAAACGCAATATGCTGCCGCCCTCCAGGCGATAGCGCTGCGGGCTGTCCTGGATCAACCTGATCAGCACCAGCGGGTCGATGCTGGTATCGGCGGCGAACTCGATCTTTCCGTGTTCCGGGCCGGTGTCGATCTTGCTGATGCCCAAAGGCGCGCAGCGCAGTTTCAACGAGGTCACCCGGAACAAGTTCTTCACTGGCTCCGGCAGCAGGCCGAAGCGGTCGATCATCTCCACCTGCAGGTCCTTCAGCTCCTCATCATCCCTGGCATTGGCAATGCGCTTGTACAGCGTCAGGCGTGCATGCACGTCCTGCAGGTAATCATCGGGAATCAGCGCCGGCAGGCGCAGGTTGATATCCGGACCGCCACTCAGCGGGTTCTCCAGTTCCGGCTCCTTGCCCTGCTGGATGGCCTTGATCGCCCGTTCCAGCATCTCCATGTACAGGCTGAAGCCGACCGCCTGGATCTGGCCGCTCTGGCCCTCGCCGAGCAACTCGCCGGCGCCGCGGATTTCCAGGTCGTGGGTGGCCAGGGTGAAGCCGGCCCCCAGGTCCTGAGCGGCGGCGATCGCCTCCAGGCGCTTTTCCGCATCGCCGGTCAGCTTGCGTCCGGCCGGGGTCAGCAGATAGGCGTAGGCCTGGTGGTGGCTGCGACCGACCCGGCCGCGCAACTGGTGCAGCTGGGCCAGGCCGAATTTGTCGGCGCGCTCGATGATGATGGTGTTGGCGCTGGGCACGTCGATACCGGTCTCGATGATGGTCGAGGTCACCAGGATATTGAAGCGGCGATGATAGAAATCGCGCATCACCTGTTCCAGCGCCCGTTCGGGCATCTGGCCGTGGCTGATGCCGATGCGCGCCTCGGGCACCAGCTCGGCCAGGTCGGCGGCGCACTTCTCGATGGTTTCCACCTCGTTGTGCAGGAAGTACACTTGGCCGCCACGCAGCAGCTCGCGCAGGATCGCCTCCTTGATCACCGCCGGCTGCTGCTGCATGACGAAGGTCTTCACCGACAGCCGACGCGCCGGTGGCGTGGCGATGATCGACAGGTCGCGCATGCCGGTCATGGCCATGTTCAGCGTCCGTGGAATCGGCGTGGCGGTCAGGTTGAGGATGTCGACCTCGCTGCGCAGTGCCTTGAGGCGTTCCTTCTGGCGGACCCCGAAGCGGTGTTCCTCGTCGATGATCACCAGGCCGAGGTCCTGGAACTGCACATCGCCCTGCAGCAGCTTGTGGGTGCCGATCATGATGTCGACCTTGCCCTCGGCCAGCTCCTGGGTCGCGGACTTGATTTCCTTGGCCGACTTGAAGCGCGACATTACCTCGACCTTCACCGGCCAATCGGCAAAGCGGTCCTTGAAGCTGTTGTAGTGCTGCTGGGCGAGCAGGGTGGTGGGTACCAGCACCGCAACCTGCTTGCCGCTATGCACCGCGACGAAGGCGGCGCGCATGGCTACCTCGGTCTTGCCGAAACCGACGTCGCCGCAAACCAGACGGTCCATCGGTTGCGCGCTGGTCATGTCCTTGAGCACCGCATCGATGGCCGCCTGCTGGTCGGCGGTCTCCTCGAACGGGAAGGCCTCGGCGAAGGTCTGGTAGTCCTGGTCCGGGTCGTTGAAGCTGTAGCCCTTGCGTGCCGCGCGGCGGGCGTAGACGTCGAGCAGTTCCGCGGCGACGTCGCGGACCTTTTCCGCGGCCTTGCGCCGGGCCTTCTGCCACTGCTCCGAGCCGAGCCGGTGCAGCGGTGCATGGTCGTCATCGGCGCCGGAGTAGCGGGCGATCATGTGCAGGTTGGCGACCGGCACGTACAGCGTGGCCTGCTCGGCGTACTCGAGCTTGAGAAACTCCGCCTGCTGGCCTTCCACGCTCAGGTTGACCAGTCCGTGATAGCGACCCACACCATGCTCGATATGCACCACCGGCGCACCTTCGCGCAGCTCGGTCAGGTTGCGGATGATGGTGTCGCCCAGGTCCGTGGTCTTGCCGCGCCGGCGGCGCTGCATCACGCGCTGGCCGAACAGCTGGCTTTCGGCGATCAGGGCGATGGCCGGGTCGTTGCTCAGCAGGCCCTGGTCCACCGGGGCGATGGTGATGGCGCAGCGGGTGTCGCTGTCGACGAAGGCGTTCCAGCTGTCCACCGGTTCGGGCTTCAGTGGTACCCGGGCCAGCAGCTCCAGTAGGGACTCGCGGCGCCCGGCGGTCTCGGCGACGAACAGGGTGCGGCCCTGGAAACCATCGAGGAAGTGTTCCAGCTGCTGCAGCGGGCGTTCCTGTTTGTTGTCCAGCGGCAGTTCCGGCGGTGGGCTGCAATCGTAGTTGATCACGCCGGCAGCGGCGGGCAGGGGGGTATCGTGACAGATTACCCGCGGATAGCGCTTGATCAGCGAGAAGCATTCCTCAACCGGCAGAAACAGCTCGGCCGGTGACAGCAGCGGCCGGGTCGGGTCGATGCCGTGCTCCTCGAAACGGTTGCGTACGTCGTTCCAGAACTGACTGGCGCTGTCCTCGATGCCGGGCAGGCTGAACAGCTGGGTGTTGTCCGGCAGGTAGTCGAACAGGGTACCGAGTTCCTCGAAGAACAGCGGCAGGTAATACTCGATGCCCGGTGGTACCAGCCCATCGCTGAGATCCTGGTAGATCGGGCAGCGCCGGTGATCGACCTCGAAGCGCTCGCGAAAGCGGGCACGGAAGCCGGTCAGGGCGCTCTTGTCCAGCGGCAGCTCGCGTGCCGGCAGCAGGTGGATGTTGTCGACCTTGTCGATCGAGCGCTGGGTTTCCGGGTCGAAGGTGCGCAGGGTTTCGATCTCTTCATCGAACAGGTCGATGCGATAAGGCAGGCGCGAACCGGTGGGGAACAGGTCGAGCAGGGCGCCGCGCACCGCATAGTCGCCATGTTCGTATACGGTATCGACGCAGCGATAGCCGGCTGCGTCCAGGTTCTGCCGCATGCGGTCGATATCCAGCCGCTGGCCGACCTCCAGCATCAATACCGAGCCACCGAGAAAGGAGCGTGGCGGGATGCGGTGCAGCAGGGTGATCATCGGCACCACGAGAATGCCATGCTCGACCTGGGGCAGGCGAAACAGCGTCTGCAGACGCTGGGAGATGATGTCCTGGTGTGGCGAGAAGCGGTCGTAGGGCAGGGTCTCCCAGTCCGGGAAGCTGGTTACCGGCAGCTGCGGGGCAAAAAACCGCAGCTCCTGCTCCAGTTGGTCGGCCATGGCCGTGTCGCGGGTGATGACCAGGCTCAGGCCAGGATGCTGCAGCGCCGCTTCGGCGATGGCCAGGGCGCGGGCCGCCGCCGGCAGGTTGCCCCAGGCGGTCTTGTTGCCAAGGCCTTTGTGCTGCGGTGCGGTGAACAGAATGGAAGTATCGGACATGCGGTTGGGCTTATCTTGTGGCGCAAAACGCACAGTTTAACCCTTAGCAGGGGGCCGTGTTGTGATTGCCGATGTTTTTATCGGACCTTGCGGGGGTTGCGCTTGTCAGAGTATCGAGGCAGCTATATCATGATTGCCGCGTGACGCCGGGCCCCTCTGGCGGTGGTTGGTCCCACCGTGATGTCGGAGTCATAAGTTGATTCTTAACTTTGACCGGAGGGCCCCATGGAGCCGCTGATCTCTTTTTTGACCACCCCCTTTCTCGGAACCGCCGCCTGGCAGTGGTTCGCCTTCCTGACCATCGTTCTCGCCATTCTCGCCTTCGACCTGGGTGTGCTGCACCGCAAGGATCATGAAATCGAGGTGCGCGAGAGTCTGCTGTTGTACAGCGGTTATTTCACCGTGGGTATCCTGTTCGGTGTCTGGGTCTGGTTCGACAGAGGGTCGGCCAGTGCGCTGGAGTTCTATACCGGCTTCCTGATCGAGCAGTCGTTGTCGATGGACAACGTGTTCGTCATGGCGATGATTCTCAGCTTCTTCGGCATTCCCCGGCTGTATCAGCACCGGGTGCTGTTCTGGGGCATTCTCGGGGTGATAGTGCTGCGGGCGATCATGATCGGCCTGGGAGCGGCGCTGGTGCAGGAGTTCGAGTGGATTCTCTATCTGTTCGGGGTGTTCCTGCTGTTCTCCGGGGTCAAGATGTTCCTCAGCAAGGGTGAGGAGGAGCACAAGGATCTGTCGCAGAATCGCATGGTCGGCTTTATCCGTCGGCATTTCCGTGTGACCGATGATCTGCATGGCTCGCATTTCTTCGTCCGCCTGCCGGACAAGACCGGCAAGGTGGTGCTGTTCGCCACGCCGCTGTTCCTGGCCCTGGTGCTGATCGAACTGGCCGACCTGGTGTTCGCCGTGGATAGCGTGCCGGCGATCTTCGCCATCACTCAGGACCCGTTCATTGTTTATACATCAAACATTTTCGCCATCCTCGGGCTGCGTTCGCTGTATTTTGCCCTGGCCGCGCTGATGCATCGCTTCGTCTACCTGAAGTACGCCCTGTCGCTGGTGCTGATCTTCATCGGTTGCAAGATCCTGGCGCACGGTCTGGGTATCCATATCCATGCTGGCATTTCGCTGGGAGTGACCTTCGGTCTGCTGGCCGGTGGCGTGCTGCTGTCCTTGTACAGTACGCGCAAATCCGCCGCCTGACGCGGGGCTGACGGAGTCCGGGTCTGTGGCCGGACTCCGTTAGCCATCGGATGATTGCCTACCAGGGCCACTCGCCGCATAATAACGGCCCTCTTAGTTCCCAAGACCTGGAAGGAAAAACTGTGACTCAAGCCCAATACGAGCAATGTCTGGATAACTGGACCGATCGCGAAGCGACTGCCGAAGCGATGATCCCGTTGATTGGACGTCTGTACCGTGAACACAATGTGGTCACCTCCATCTATGGCCGTGGTCTGGTCAATCGCTCCGTCATCAGCCTGCTCAAATCCCACCGCTTTGCCCGCCAGATCGATGACAACGAGTTGTCGGTGCACGATACCTATCCGGTAATCAAGGCTCTGGTCGATCTGGACCTGGGGCCGGCGTCGATCGACCTGGCGCGTCTGGTGGTCAAGTTCCAGAAGGAAGGCGGGAACGATCTCGATGCCTTCCTGCGCAGGGAGCTGGCCAGCGTCATCGGCCACAAGGGCGAGAAGCGTCAGGGGCGCGATGTGGTGCTCTACGGCTTCGGCCGTATCGGTCGTCTGCTGGCGCGCATCCTGGTCGAGAAGGCCGGCGCCGGTGATGGTCTGCGCCTGCGTGCGGTGGTGGTCCGCAAGGG
Source organism: Halopseudomonas xiamenensis (assembly GCF_014219065.1). Lineage (GTDB taxonomy): Bacteria > Pseudomonadota > Gammaproteobacteria > Pseudomonadales > Pseudomonadaceae > Halopseudomonas > Halopseudomonas xiamenensis. The sequence continues at coordinate 79,029 of NZ_JACLGO010000006.1, read as the reverse complement.
GGCTGAGAACGACCTGTCCAAGCGCGCCAGCCTGCTGCGCCGCGATTCGGTTCATGGTTCCTTCCAGGGCACCATCACCATCGACGAGGAAAACAACACGCTGACCGCCAACGGCAACCAGATCCAGTTCATCTATGCCAGCGATCCGACCAGCGTCGACTACACCGCCTACGGTATCCAGGACGCCATCCTGGTGGACAACACCGGCGTCTGGCGTGACGAAGCCGGCCTGTCCCAGCACCTGAAGTGCCCGGGTGTGAGCCAGGTGGTGCTGACCGCGCCGGGCAAGGGCAACCTGAAGAATATCGTGCATGGCATCAACCATGCGTGGATCACCCCGGAAGACAAGATCGTCTCGGCTGCCTCCTGTACCACCAACGCCATCGTGCCGGTGCTCAAGGCGATCAATGACAAGTTCGGCATCCTCAATGGTCACGTGGAGACGGTGCATTCCTACACCAACGACCAGAACCTGATCGACAACTTCCACAAGGGCAATCGTCGTGGCCGCAGTGCTGCGCTGAATATGGTCATCACCGAGACCGGGGCAGCCAAAGCGGTAGCCAAGGCGCTGCCGGAGCTGGCCGGCAAGCTGAGCGGTAATGCGATTCGCGTGCCCACGCCGAACGTCTCCATGGCGATTCTGAACCTGAATCTGGAGAAGTCGACCAATCGCGAGGAAGTGAACGACTACCTGCGCCACATGGCGTTGCACTCCGAGCTGCACAAGCAGATCGACTTCACCAACAGCCAGGAAGTGGTGTCGACCGATTTCGTCGGTTCGCGTCACGCTGGCGTGGTGGATGCCGAGGCGACCATCTGCAACGACAATCGGGTCATCCTCTACGTCTGGTATGACAACGAGTTCGGTTACAGCTGCCAGGTCGTGCGTATCCTGGAAGACATGGCGGACGTCAACCCGCCGGCCTTCCCGGCGTAACATGTGGTAATCAAAAAAGGCGCTTCGGCGCCTTTTTTGTGGCTGCCGATCCTGCGCTGGCAACGGCTCTGCAATGCGCTTGCTGACGCTGCAGGGGATTCTCTGGTGCTGCGACACTATGCCACGGAAAAACCTGAAAAAGACTGCGGCCGAGTAGCTTTAAAAGGCCATGATCTTTATACTTGACGGGATTTTTCGATCGGGGTCGTGGCTGCATCGTCTGATTTTTTCCTGTTAAGTTCAGCGGAGCCAATTTGCGCTCTGTGCATCGCCATTGCCCTTCACAAATTCCATATGTGATTAGGCTATTCGTATGATAAAGATCAAACGGGGCTTGGATCTGCCAATCACCGGCTCACCTGAACAGCGCATCGAGGACGCACGTCCGGTCAGAAGCGTTGCGGTCATAGGTTTCGATTACCACGGTATGAAGCCTACGATGGAGGTGCAGGTCGGTGACCGGGTGCAGGCAGGGCAGATCCTGTTCAGTGACAAGAAAACCCCCGGTGTGCTTTATACCGCTCCCGCCAGTGGCGTGGTCAGCGCCATCAACCGCGGCGAGAAGCGGGTTCTGCAGTCGGTGGTGATCGATGTCGAAGGCAACGACTCCATCGACTTCGGCAGCCATGCCGTCGATACCCTGGGCAGCCTGGATGGGCAACTGGTACGCGACAAGCTGATCCGCTCCGGTCTGTGGACCGCCCTGCGTACCAGGCCCTACAGCAAGGTGCCGGCAGTGGATGCCACTCCCTCGTCGATCTTCGTTACAGCAATCGATACGCACCCATTGTCGGCCGACCCGGCGGTGGTGCTGCAGGAATGTGCCGCCGACTTCGAAAATGGACTGAAGGTGCTGTCGTGCCTGTCCGGTATCTGGCTGTGCAAGGCCGAGGGTTCGGCAGTTCCCGGGGAGAATATTCCCGGGGTGCGCAGCGAAAGCTTCGCCGGGCCGCATCCGGCCGGTCTGGTGGGTACCCATATACACATGCTGGACCCGGTCAGCGAGAGCCGCCAGGTGTGGCACATCAATTACCAGGATGTTGTCGCGGTGGGCAGGCTGTTCACCAGCGGTCATCTGTCGACCGAACGCGTGATCGCCCTCGGTGGTCCGCAGGTCGAGCGGCCGCGCCTGTTGCGTACCGTCGTCGGTGCCAACCTGGCCGAGCTGACCGCAGGGGAAATGAAGCCGGGTAACAATCGCATCATTTCCGGCTCCGTACTGGGTGGTCGCCTGGCGCGGGGCGCTACTGAGTTCCTCGGGCGCTATCACCTGCAGGTCTCGGTGCTGCTCGAAGGTACCCAGCGCGAAATGCTGCATTACCTGCGTGCCGGTGTCGACAAGCACTCCATCCTGAATATCTTCATCTCCAAACTGTCGCCCTCCAGGTTGTTCAACTTCACCACCAGCACCAATGGCAGCGCCCGCGCCATGGTTCCGGTCGGCAACTACGAAGAGATCATGCCGCTGGATATCCTGCCTACCCAACTGCTGCGTTCGCTGATCGTCGGCGATACCGACATGGCGCAGAAACTGGGTTGTCTGGAACTGGATGAAGAGGATCTGGCGCTGTGCAGCTACGTGTGTGCCGGCAAATACGAATACGGCCCGATCCTGCGTGACAATCTCACGCACATCGAGAAGGAGGGTTGACCAATGGGGCTGCGCAGTTTACTTGACAAGGTCGAGCACCATTTCGAGAAGGGCGGCAGGTACGAGAAGTGGTATGCCCTGTACGAGGCGCTCGACACCTTTCTGTACAAACCGGCCAGTGTGACCAGGACCACCGCGCATGTGCGTGACGGCATCGACCTCAAGCGCATGATGATCACCGTCTGGTTGTGTACCTTCCCGGCGATGTTCTTCGGTATGTGGAACGTCGGCTACCAGGCCAACAGCGTATTCGCGGCCAACCCGGAACTGCTGGCCGCCCAGGATGGCTGGCGCTTCGCGATCATCGGCATGCTCGCCGGCTTCGATCCGGGCAGCATCTGGGACAACATCATTCACGGTGCTACCTGGTTCGTACCCATCTACGCGGTGACTTTCATCGTCGGTGGCTTCTGGGAGGTATTGTTCGCGACCGTGCGCAAGCACGAGGTCAACGAGGGTTTCTTCGTCACCTCGGTGTTGTTCGCGCTGATACTGCCGCCAAGCATTCCGCTCTGGCAGGTGGCCATAGGTATCAGCTTCGGTGTGGTGATCGGCAAGGAAATCTTCGGCGGTACTGGTAAAAACTTCCTCAACCCCGCGTTGACCGGACGTGCTTTTCTGTTCTTTGCCTATCCGGCACAGATTTCAGGTGACAGTGTCTGGACTGCCGTGGATGGCTTCTCCGGTGCGACCACTCTGAGCATGATCGGTGCGGGCGGTATGGATGCGGTGATCAACGGTGGGCTGAGCTGGATGGATGCCTTCATCGGCACCATGCAGGGTTCCATCGGTGAAACCAGTACCCTGGCCATCTTCATCGGCGGTGCGGTGTTGCTGATGACCAAGATCGCCTCCTGGCGCATCGTTGCCGGGGTCATGATCGGCATGATCGCGTTGAGCAGCCTGTTCAACGTCATTGGCTCGGAGACCAATCCGATGTTCTCCATGCCCTGGTACTGGCACATGGTCACCGGTGGCTTCGCCTTCGGCATGATCTTCATGGCCACCGATCCAGTGTCGGCATCGATGACCAATCTCGGCAAGTGGATCTTCGGCGGGCTGATCGGGGTCATGGTGGTGCTGATCCGGGTGGTCAACCCGGCATTCCCGGAGGGCATGATGCTGGCCATCCTGTTCGCCAACCTGTGTGCGCCCCTGATCGACCATTTCATCATCCAGGCTAATATCAAGCGGAGGCTGGCACGTCATGTCTAGTCAGAAAGAATCCACCGTCCGCACGCTGGTAGTCGCGCTGCTGGTGTGCCTGGTCTGTTCCGTGTTTGTCGCGGGTGCGGCGGTTGCGTTGCGCCCGACCCAGGTCGAGAACGCACTGCTGGACAAACAGCGCAATATCCTCGCCATCGCCGGCCTGGGGGATGCCTCGATGTCCGGTGCGCAGGTCAAGGCGTTGTTCGACGAGCGCATCGTCGCTCGGCTGGTCGACCTGGAAAGCGGCCGCTTCAGCGATGCTTACGATGCTGAAACCTTCGATCCGGCAGCCGCTGCCAAGGATCCGGCGCTGTCGCGGAACCTGTCCGGTGCCGAGGATATCGCCTCGATCAATCGTCGCGAGAACTACAGCGTGGCGTATATCGTCGAGGGCGAGGACCAGCAGATGGAAACCCTGATCCTGCCGGTTCGTGGCTACGGCCTGTGGTCTACGCTGCACGGGTTTCTCGCCCTGCGCGCCGACCTGAATACCGTGCAGGGCTTCGGCTTCTATCAGCATGCTGAAACCCCCGGACTGGGTGGCGAGGTTGATAATCCGAACTGGCGTGGCCAGTGGCCCGGCAAGCAGATATTCAACGAAGACGGCCGGCCGGTCATCCGCATACTCAAGGGGAGTGTCGAACCCGGCAACCCGAATGCCCAGCACCAGGTCGACGGGCTGGCGGGTGCCACGCTGACAGTCAACGGGGTCAACCGTCTGCTGGAATACTGGCTGGGCGAGAATGGCTTCGGTCCCTTCATCGATAACCTGCGCGCAGGGGAGGCTTGAGCATGTCACAGCCTACAATCAGACAGGTCCTGCTGGACCCGATCTTCAATAACAACCCCATCGGCCTGCAGATCCTCGGGATCTGCTCGGCGCTGGCGGTTACCTCGAACCTGAACACCGCCCTGGTGATGAGTATCGCACTGACCCTGGTGTGCGGCTTTTCCAGCATGTTCATCTCGCTGATCCGCAGCCAGATTCCCAGTGCGATCCGCATGATCGTCCAGGTGGTGATCATCGCCTCGCTGGTAATCGTGGTAGACCAGGTGCTCAAGGCCTATGCCTATGCGCTGAGCAAGCAGCTGTCGGTATTCGTCGGCCTGATCATCACCAACTGTATCGTGATGGGGCGTGCCGAGGGTTTCGCCATGCAGAACCCGCCGGTACTGTCGTTCTTCGATGGCATCGGCAACGGTCTGGGCTACAGTGCCATGCTGATCGGCCTGGGTATCGTGCGTGAGCTGTTCGGTGCCGGGACGCTGATGGGCTACGAGATCATCCCCTCTGTCAACAATGGTGGCTGGTATCAGCCCAACGGCATGCTGCTGTTGCCACCATCGGCGTTCTTCCTGATCGGTCTGTTCATCTGGGCGATACGTAGCTGGAAGACCGAGCAGGTGGAGAAAGCGGACTTCAAGATGGCGCCGCAGGTATCCAACAAGGAGGCCTATTGATGGAACACTATATCAGTCTGTTCGTGAAGGCCGTATTCGTCGAGAACATGGCCCTGGCGTTCTTCCTCGGCATGTGTACCTTCCTGGCTATCTCGAAGAAGGTCGAGACGGCACTCATGCTCGGGATCGCCGTGGTGGTGGTTCAGGTGGTTACCGTTCCGGCCAACAATCTGCTGTATACCTACCTGCTGCGGGACGGCGCCCTGAGCTGGGCCGGCCTGCCGGATGTCGACCTGAGCTTCCTTGGTCTGCTGTGCTATATCGGCCTGATCGCCGCACTGGTGCAGATCATGGAGATGGTCATGGATAAATATATCCCTGCACTGTACGGCGCCCTCGGGATCTTCCTGCCGCTGATCACCGTGAACTGCGCCATCATGGGTGGCACCCTGTTCATGGTCGAGCGGGACTACAACTTCAGCGAAAGCGTGGTGTATGGGGTTGGCTCCGGGTTCTCCTGGGCGCTGGCGATCGTGCTGCTGGCAGCTATCCGCGAGAAGCTCAAGTACAGTGATGTGCCCGAGGGGCTGCGTGGGTTGGGTATAACCTTCATCACTGTCGGTTTGATGTCGCTGGGCTTTATGTCCTTCTCTGGCGTGCAACTGTAAGGGAGTGGACATGTCGATTCTTGATTTATTGCTGCCCATCGCGATGTTCACCGGCATCGTGCTGGTGCTGGTGGTGATTATTCTGCTGGCGCGCATGCGGCTGGTGTCCAGCGGTGATGTGAATATTGAAATCAATGGTGAAAGAACCATTACCGTACCGGCAGGTGGCAAGTTGCTGGGCACCCTGGCGGATAATGGCATCTTCCTGTCCTCCGCCTGTGGTGGCGGTGGCACCTGCGCCCAGTGCAAGTGCGTTGTGGAGAGCGGCGGTGGCGAGATGCTGGCCACCGAGGAGAGCCACTTCAACAAGCGTGAAGCCCGTGAGGGCTGGCGCCTGTCCTGTCAGACCCCGGTCAAGCAGGACATGAAGATCGAGGTTCCCGAGGAGGTATTCGGGGTCAAGAAATGGGAGTGCGTGGTCGAGTCCAACCCCAACGTGGCGACCTTCATCAAGGAGCTGACCCTGCGCCTGCCGGAAGGCGAGAACGTCGACTTCCGTGCTGGTGGCTATGTGCAGCTGGAGTGCCCACCCCACACGTTGCACTACAAGGATTTCGATATCCAGCCCGAATTCCATCCTGATTGGGACAAGTTCGATATCTGGCGTTATGTGTCCAAGGTCGATGAATCGGTTATCCGTGCTTATTCCATGGCCAACTACCCGGAAGAGAAGGGTATCGTCAAGTTCAATATCCGCGTGGCGACGCCACCGCCCGGGCAGGATCACATCCCGCCGGGCATCATGTCTTCCTATGTCTTCAGTCTGAAGCCGGGCGACAAGATCACTGTGTATGGGCCTTTCGGCGAATTCTTCGCCAAGGATACCGATGCGGAAATGGTGTTCATCGGTGGTGGCGCAGGTATGGCGCCGATGCGTTCGCATATCATGGACCAGCTGCTGCGTCTCAAGAGCACGCGCAAGATGTCCTTCTGGTATGGCGCTCGCTCGCTGCGCGAAGCCTTCTATGTCGATGAATACGACAAGCTGGCTGCCGAACACGAGAACTTCGAGTGGCACCTGGCGTTGTCGGATGCACTGCCCGAGGACAACTGGGAAGGCCCCACCGGTTTCATCCACAACGTGCTGTATGAGAACTATCTGAAGGACCATCCGGCACCGGAGGACTGCGAGTTCTACATGTGCGGGCCGCCGATGATGAACGCTTCGGTGATCAAGATGCTCGAGGACCTGGGGGTGGAGCCCGAGAACATCCTGCTCGATGACTTCGGCGGTTGATATGTTGCATCGCCTTGTCCGGCCCGTCTGTGCTGCTGCCCTGGCAGCAGCCCTGACGGGCTGTTTCAATTCTGCCGAGCCGGTTGCCGAAATAACCGGCTTGACCATGGGCAGCACCTATTCGATCAAGTGGGTGGGTAGGGAAGGTACGCCACCCGCGGCCGAGGTACAGGCCACGGTAGAACAGTTGCTGGAAGATTTCGAAAGTGTCGCTTCCACCTGGCGTCCGGACTCGGACCTGTCGCGCTTCAATGCGGCACCGGCAGGTACCTGCCAGGACATGCCGGAACCCATTCTCGATCTGGTCGTACTGGCGCAGCAGCTGCATCAGCACAGTGACGGCAGCTTCGACCTGACCCTGGAGCCACTGATGCGGCTGTGGGGCTTTCATGGGGCTGGCGAGCCGCGGCAGTTGCCTGAACCCGGGCAGTTGGCTGAGGCCATGGCGCGTACCGGCCATGAACATCTGCATATCCGCGGCCAGCAACTGTGCAAGGACAACCAGCTGGAGCTGGATGTCAGCGGCATTGCCGCCGGCTATATGGTCGACGAAGTAGCCGAACGTCTGATAGCCATGGGCATCAAAGACTATATGGTAGAGCTTACCGGCGAGCTGAAGGCAGACGGTGAGAAGCCGGGTGGTAGTCCCTGGCGCATCGCCGTGGAAGAACCGCGGGATGAAAGTCGGGTGGCCCAGCTGGTGTTGCCGCTGCGTGGCTATGGTGTGTCCACCTCTGGTGACTATCGCAACTATTTCGAGCATGAGGGTCAGCGTTATTCGCATACCTTCGATCCGGTCAGCGGCAAGCCGGTGATGCATGATCTGGCTGCGGTGACGGTGCTCCACGAGTCCGCTGCCTGGGCCGACGGGCTTTCCACCACCTTGTTGGTGATGGGTTCGGAGCGTGGTTGGGAATATGCGCTGGAACATGATCTTCCGGCGCTGTTCGTCATTCGTCAGGGGGACGGCTTCGTATCGCGCAGCACACCCCGATTCATCGCCCTGCAAGAGGGCAAGGAGTAAAGCATGCTTTGGCTCGTGACTTTTTCAGTGATGCTGCTGTGCGTCGCTGGCATGGCGGTTGGTGTCATGGCCGGCCGCAAGCCGATCGCCGGCTCCTGTGGCGGTATCGGTGCTGCAGGTGTGGATGCCAGCTGCACTCTGTGCGGCGGCAACCCGAACAAATGCGAGGAATCGAAACAGGGGACTGGTTCGACGGCAACACAGACGCTGGGCTACGACGCTACTCGCAAGGAGTGAGGCGCAGGCCGCGCAGGAATCATTTGAGGATTGCTACAGGACCGAATTGAATGGCTGTTTACAATTATGATGTGGTAGTGCTGGGCGCAGGCCCGGCGGGAGAGGGCGCTGCGGTCAATGCAGCGAAACTCGGGCGCAGGGTCGCAGTGGTCGAGGAGCGGAACGTGGTGGGCGGCAATTGCGTTCACCTGGGTACCATCCCATCCAAGGCGCTGCGTTATTCGGTCAAACAGATCATTCAGTTCAACACCAATCCGATCTTCCGCGCGGTTGGCGAGCCGCGGGACTTTTCCTTCCCGGATGTGCTCACCAGCGCGGAGAAGGTGATTTCGCGTCAGGTACGCTCGCGTAACAGTTATTATGCACGTAACCGCATCGATCTATTTTTCGGCAAAGGCAGCTTTGCCGATGCGCACACCATCGAGTTGGTCAACACCGAAGGTGCGGTGGATCGTCTGGTGGCCCAGGAAATCATCATCGCCACCGGTTCGCGGCCGTACCGCCCGGCGGATATCGACTTCAACCACCCGCGCATCTACGACAGTGATACCATCCTGCAGCTGAATCATACGCCCCGCACCCTGATCATCTATGGGGCAGGGGTAATCGGTTGCGAATATGCATCTATCTTCTGCGGGCTGGGGGTCAAGGTCGACCTGATTCACAACCGCGACCGGCTATTGAGCTTTCTCGATGATGAGATCTCCGATGCGCTGAGCTACCACCTGCGCAACAATACGGTGCTCATCCGCAATAATGAGGAATACGACAAGATCGAAGGGCTGAACGGTAGCGGTGTGGTGCTGCACCTGAAATCCGGCAAGAAGATCCGCGCCGATGCGCTGCTCTGGTGCAATGGGCGTTCGGGTAATACCGACGGCCTGGGGTTGGAGAATATCGGCCTGACTGCCAATAGTCGCGGCCAGGTAACGGTGGATGAGAACTACCGTACCGAGGTGCCCAATGTCTACGCCGCTGGTGACGTCATAGGCTGGCCGAGCCTGGCCAGCGCGGCGTTCGACCAGGGGCGGTCGGCAGCAGGCAATATCATCGAGAATGACAGCTGGCGCTTTGTCGACGATGTGCCGACAGGTATCTACACCATTCCCGAGATCAGTTCGCTGGGCAAGACCGAACGCGAACTGACCAGCGAGAAGGTGCCCTATGAGATCGGCCAGGCGTTCTTCAAGAACACCGCCCGGGCGCAGATCAGCGGCGAGCCGGTAGGTATGCTGAAAATCCTGTTTCACCGCGAGACCCTGCAGGTGCTGGGCATCCATTGTTTCGGTGACCAGGCGTCGGAAATCGTGCATATCGGCCAGGCGATCATGAACCAGAAAGGTGAGGCCAATACCATCAAGTATTTCGTCAACACCACCTTCAACTACCCGACCATGGCCGAGGCCTACCGGGTCGCGGCGCTGGACGGCCTCGGCCGGCTGTTCTGATGTCTCCTTTGCCCGGTACGGTCACTCGACCGAGCCGGGCGTCTCCTCCTGCAACACGGTGACAGCCAACTGCGGCACATCGGTAATCAGGCTGTCGACTCCCATCTCGCACAACTGCAGCATCAACTGCGGTTCGTTCACCGTCCACACCGAGACGTGCAGGCCATGGCGGTGGGCCTGGGCGATGCGCGCCGGTGTGCACAGCTTCCAGTTCAGCACCAGGAAGCGGCAGTTATAGCGCAGCGCACTCTTGACCGGGTCCAGCAGCCCGTACTCCTCGACCAATCCGGTCGGCAGCCTGCAGCCGCTGTCGCGGGCATGGCGCAGCAGGGCACGGCTGGCCGAGGTGATCACCACCTTGTCCGCGAGGTCGTAGGTGTCGACCAGCCGGGTAATGGCATCGATCACCCGACGGGACTGCGCCGCCGACCCGCTCTTGACTTCCAGCTGGTAGTGCTCGAATTCCGGGCAGGCCTGGAACAGCTGTTCCAGGCTGGGAATCGGGCAGGGTTCCGGCCAGCCGGCCAGGCCGAGACGGGCATCGATGCGCATCAGGTCAGCGGCGCGCTGGGCGGCAACCTTGCCCTTGATGCCGGTGGTGCGCTTGAGGGTCGGGTCATGGATGACCATCAACTGATGGTCGGAGGACAGATGCAGGTCCAGCTCCACCCGGGTGACACCTGCCTGCAGCGCCTTGCGGAAGCTGGGCAGGGTGTTTTCCGGGGCTTCGCCGCGGGCACCGCGATGGCCGTAGATGAGCATGTGGGGTCTTCAGTTACCTGAGGGAATGTGCTGGCGCACGCTATGGATCACCTTGTCGTGCTCGAAGTAGACGCTGAAGCCGGGGTAGTCCCAGCGGCTGATCGGCGGCTGGCCGACCGCCGGGTGACGGGTGCTCGGCTGGCCATGGCGCTGCTGTACGCTCTGGGTGCTGGCGCCGCGCTGCGGCAGTTCCAGCTGTTGCGCGGCAGCCTGTTGACCCAGGGGGATGGCCAGGGTATCGGCCTGTACCGCGGTGGTAGCAAACAGGGTGGTGACCAGGGCCAGGGGCAGAAGGTGGTTCATGTCGATGTCCTTTCGTTATGTTTCGTGGCACGGATTTCCTGTGCCTGTTTCTGCACGATATGCCGGGCCAGCAGCTGGCGCTGGGCATCGTTGCACTGGGCGAAGCTTACCTGTATCAGATAGCGGCCGGAAGCGGCATCCCGGACGCAGTCGGCAATCTGGACATTTGCCGCTAGCCCGATGGGGTCCGGCAGCAGCAGGCGCAGGGCGATCCACTCGCCCACCGGCAACGGCTGCTGGGCGCTGAAAGTCAGGCCGGCCTCGCTGAGCGTCACTGGCTGTGGTGCGCCCATGTCTTCGACCAGCTGCAGCGACAGCGCCCGGCCGATCAGGTCGACACGCTTGTTGAGGATCTTCAGATAGGCAGCCAGCCCGCGATCATGTTCGCCTATCTGGCGCAACAGATGCTGGGATTCGTGGTCCAACAGGTGCAATTCGCCGAGCAGGCCGAACAGCGGGGATGGTTCCGGTTGGGGCGGCTGCCGGGCGGGTGATACAGCGATCAACCGATAATCCAGGGCCAACCGGTCCTGGATCTGGAAGTAACCCGCGTGAACCCCATCGAGATTGTTGGTTTGCATGTTTCAGGCCCGTTTACCGAAACCGGTTTCAGTGTAACATGTCAGCCCGAACTGCCATTCATCGGGACCTTTCCCATCAGGTAACTGGTATTCCATGTTCAGACCCTTACCGTTTTTCATCGGGTTGCGCTATACGCGCGCCAAACGTCGTAACCACTTCATATCCTTTATTTCACTCATCTCCATGCTTGGGCTGACCCTCGGGGTGCTGGTGATGATCCTGGTGTTGTCGGTGATGAACGGTTTCGACCGTGAACTGCGCACCCGTATCCTCGGCATGGTGCCGCATGCCAGCATCAACGGCTACCAGCCGATCGAGGACTGGCGCAGCCTGGCCAGCCAGTTGGAAGCTGATCCCCAGGTGGTTGCCGCCGCCCCGTTCATCCAGATGCAGGGGATGCTGACGCATAACGGTAGTGTAGCCCCGGTGCTGGTCAGTGGCATCATTCCCGAGGCTGAGGCGCGGGTATCGATCATCGACCAGCACATGCAGGCCGGAACCCTCGACGATCTGAAGGAGGGTGAGTTCGGAATCATCATCGGCGAGCTGATCGCCAAGCGTTTCAATGTCCAGGTGGGCGACAAGCTGACTTTTGTCATGCCCGAGGCGTCGGTTACCCCGGCGGGGGTGTTCCCGCGGCTCAAGCGCTTCCATGTGACCGGTGTGTTCAAGGTCGGCGCCGAGCTGGACGCCTCCATGGCGCTGATTCACGCCGCCGATGCCGCCCGCCTGAGCCGCTGGGAGCCGGGCCAGGTGCAGGGGGTGCGGCTGCGGCTGGTCGATCTGTTCCAGGCGCCGCAGGTGGCCTGGAATCTGGTATCGCAGCTGCCGGGCGATTATTACGCGCAGGACTGGACGCGCAGCCACGGTAACCTGTTCGCCGCGATCCGCATGGAGAAGACCATGATCGGCCTGTTGCTGCTGCTGATCGTGGCTGTGGCGGCATTCAATATCATTTCCACCCTGGTCATGGTGGTCACCGACAAGAAGGCGGATATCGCCATCCTGCGCACGCTGGGGGCTTCGCCGGGCACCATCATGGGTGTCTTCATGGTCCAGGGCTCGGTCATCGGTGTGGTGGGCACCCTGGCCGGCGGTATTCTCGGGGTGCTGGCGGCGCTCAATGTGTCGGCGCTGGTGGCGGGGCTGGAGAAATTGCTGGGCACCCAGTTCCTCAGTTCCGACGTGTATTTCATCAGCTATCTGCCGTCCCAGTTGATCTGGACGGATGTCGTGATCATCTGCACTGCTGCGTTGGGCATGAGCTTCCTGGCGACGCTCTATCCGGCCTGGCGTGCATCCCGTACCGAGCCGGCGGAGGCCTTGCGTTATGACTGAAGCAGTACTGGAATGCCGGAAACTGAGCAAATGCTACGCGGTAGGGCCACAAAGCCTGCAGGTGCTGGATGGGGTCGACCTGCTGCTGCAGGCCGGCGAGCGGGTCGCCATTGTTGGCAGTTCGGGCTCGGGCAAGACCACCTTGCTGAACATGCTCGGCGGTCTGGATACCCCGACCACGGGTGAGGTCTGGCTGGCAGGGCGGCAGATGTCAGCACTCAAGGAGTCCGAGCGTGGCCAGTTGCGCAACAGCGATCTTGGCTTCGTCTACCAGTTCCACCACCTGCTTGCCGAGTTCACCGCGCTGGAGAATGTATGCATGCCTCTGCTGATCGGAGCAACGCCGATCGACCAGGCTCGTGAGCGGGGTATGGCGATGCTCGAGCGGGTCGGCCTGTCGGCCCGGGCCGGCCACAAGCCGGCCGAGCTGTCCGGGGGGGAGCGCCAGCGGGTGGCGATCGCCCGGGCGCTGATCAACGAGCCGGCTTGCGTACTGCTGGATGAACCGACCGGCAACCTCGACCAGCACACCGCCCGCAGCGTGCAGCAACTGATGCTGGAACTCAGCCAGCGGTTGCATACCGCCTTTCTGGTAGTCACCCACGATCTGGCGCTGGCGGCGCAGATGGATCGGGTGTTGACCCTGGATGAGGGGCGGCTGGTGGCGCAGCCGCGCTGAGGTCATTAGTAGGGTGTATCGCTCTCAACCAGGTTGGCTGTCAGGTCCTGCAAGGAGTAGGTTGGTAGGCAGGGCCGTGCCGACACGCCGTGAATACATCCCTGTAGGCTCGCTGCCGCCATCCCTGGCGGCAGACGGTCGGCCCAACCCTGCCTACCAACCTGCTCCGGAACCTTCCAAGCTGCTGATGGTTTAAGCCCACAGCCACACCAATGCTTGCACCTTTGTGCCGGGAGCAGACTATGGGGTTATCCAGGTGCAGCTGAACAGTATGACGCTCAAGACTGACGACGGCGTCGCATTTTGCGGCGCTTCCAGTTGCGTGCTACCCAGAAACGCCAATACAACAGGGTGCCGAAGTAGCCGATGGCCGCGGCGATGATGGCGGACACCAGTGATCCGGCCAGCATCGGTTGCCAGATATGCTGGAGTTCAGCCGTCAGCCAGGTGATCGACAGTTCCAGCGGCATGCTGCGCTCCGGGGCGCCCAGCAGCAGGGTGCCGAGCTTGTACTGCATGAAGAATACCGGCGGCATGGTGATCGGATTGGTCAGCCATACCAGGCTCACCGAGATCGGCAGATTGGCTTTGACAAGCACGGCGAGGAAGGCGGCGAGCAGCATCTGCATGGGGATCGGCAGCAGGGCGGCGAACAGACCGCAGGCCATGGCCCGGGCCACGCTGTGCCGGGTCAGGTGCCAGAGGTTGGGGTCATGCAGCACCGTACCCATGAAACGCAGCGATTTGCTGTTCCTGATTCGTTCCGGAGTGGGCATGTAGCGCTTGAGTAGCTGACGTGGCATCGCGGGCTGATCGGTAGGCGGGCTAAAGGACGATTATGCGCCTAATGACTACTCCCGGCCACCATCAGCGGCACAATGAAAATAACTGGATATCTTGCACATGGTTGTGCCGCTGTTTCTGACCGCGTTGATTGCCGGCATGTTGCTGCCGCTGGGTTGGAGCAGTCTGCCGCCGCTCTGGATGATTGCGCTGTCACTGGGCCTGGCATTGGCGCTGTGGCGCATTCGCCGGTTGCGCTGGCTGTTGCCGTTGACTGTGGGGTTGCTGTGGGCCTGCCTGTTTCATCAGCGCCTGCTGGATCAGCGCTTGCCACCGGAGTTCGATGGGGTTCGGGTGCAACTGCTGGCCCAGGTCAAGGGCTTGCCCGAACCGACCGAGAGTGGTTGGCGCTTCGATCTGGACCAAGTGCGGTTGGCCGACAGTGGACAGCCGCTGCCGCCAGTGCGAGCGCACTGGTTCGGCGGCCAGCCGCTCAACCCGGGTGAACTCTGGCGCTTCGAGATGACCCTGCGGCGCCCGGCGGGCATGGCCAATCCCGGCGGTTTCGATTACGAGGCCTGGTTATACGCGCAGGGTATTGGTGCGCTGGGCAGCGTACGCAGTGGGCAACGGCTCGACGAGACACAGCCGGGGCTGGGGATCGCCGCCCTGCGCAGCCAGATTCGCCGGCAGCTGGAGCTGGTGCTGGCGGATCAGCCCGGTGGTAACCGGCTGACTGCATTGGTGGTTGGCGACAAGAGTGTTCTCGCGCGTGATGACTGGCAGGTGCTGCAGGCTACCGGCACCAGCCACCTGATGGTCATTTCCGGACTGCATGTGGGTATGCTGGCGGCAGCGGTATTCGGTCTGGTGACCTTGCTGGGGCGTTGCGGCATCCTGATATGGCCCTGGCCTCGGTTGTGGCTGGCGATGCCGCTGGTGATCGTGGTCGCTGCCCTGTATGCATTGCTGGCAGGCTTCGATGTGCCGGTGCAACGGGCCTTACTAATGATCACCCTGGGGCTGCTGATCCAGTTGCTGTATCGCCAGCCGGGCTTGTGGACCTTCTGGCTGGTGGCCTTCGCTGCCGTGGTGGCGTTCAATCCAGCGGCGCCGCTGCGCGCCGGCTTCTGGTTGTCGTTCATCGCGGTCGGCCTGCTGCTGTATGGCATGGGCGCCCGGTTGGGTATGGCCAATCTCTGGTGGAAGTGGGGGCGTGCCCAGTGGCTGGTGTTCGTCGGCCTCTGGCCCTGGCTGCTGCTATGGTGCATGCCGGGAAGCCTGAGTTCACCACTGGCCAATATGCTGGCGATTCCCTGGGTCAGCCTGCTGGTGGTGCCGATGGCCTTACTGGGTACCCTGCTGCAGCTGTTGTTCGACTTCCCGTGGTTGGTCAGGGCGGCGGCCGTATCGCTGAACTGGCTGTTCGAGGGGCTCTCGTGGGTGGCGCAATGGCGTGAGGCCGAGCGCCTGGCGTTTCCCGGCTGGACCGGCTTCCTGCTGGGGTTGGTCGGAGTCGGCGCACTGTTGAGTCCGTTGGCACGCCTGCTGTGGCTGCCGGGGTTGGCCTGCGTTCTGGTCCTGTTGTTGCCAGCACAGCCACGCCCGGAGGCCGGCCAGCTGTGGGTTACCGTGCTGGACGTGGGGCAGGGGCTGTCGGTGCTGGTGCAGACACAGCATCATGACCTGCTGTACGACACCGGTGCGCGCTTTGCCAGTGGCTTTGACCTGGGCGAGGCGGTGGTGCATCCGGCGCTGCTGGCGTTGGGGGTGCGCAAGCTGGACATGCTGTTGCTCAGCCATGCCGACAATGACCACGCTGGCGGCGCAGCTTTCATTACCGCCAATCTGCCGGTCCGGCGCACGCTGGCTGGACAATCTGCCGCACTCGACCCCTTGCTCCGGGCGCGGGCGTGCATTCCCGGTGAGCACTGGAGCTGGGATGCGGTACGCTTCGAAGTTCTGCACAGCCCACCTCCGCCGGCATCGGCCAACGAGCAGTCCTGCGTGCTACGGGTGGTGGTGGGCGAAAGCGCCGTGCTGTTGCCCGGAGATGTTGGGATTCGAGGCGAATACCAGATGTTGGAGCGACCGCTGGCTGCCGATCTGCTGCTGGCGCCCCATCATGGCAGCCGCAGCTCGTCATCCTACGCCTTCATCCGTGCGGTCAGTCCGCGTTGGGTGGTGTTCAGTGCTGGCCGGCACAGCCAATACGGTCATCCGCATCCCCGGGTTGTGGAACGTTACCGCGAATTGGGGGCCGAACCAGTTTATACTGCCACCGCCGGAGCGATACGCTTTGTCCTGGACGACACAGGGAAGGCCCGCCGGGAATGGTCCTGGCGTGAGCGTGCACAACGCTTCTGGCATGCGGATCGAGTTGTGGGCCGGTTGGCTGAACATGCCTCCGAGCCCTAGAATAGACAAATTTCGGAGGGAACGCCTGTGTGGGAACTGATCAAAGCCGGCGGTTGGCTGATGTTGCCGATCGTATTGTCCTCGGTGGTGGCTGCGGCCATCGTGCTGGAGCGCCTGTGGACGCTGCGCAGTAACCGTGTTGCGCCGGCCAACCTGGTGGGCCAGGCCTGGCGCTGGATCAAGGACGGGCAGCTCGATGCCAGCCGGCTGAAAGCCCTGCGTGCCGATTCCCCGCTGGGCGAGGTCCTGGCGGCCGGCCTGGCCAATACCCATCATGGTCGGGAGATCATGAAGGAATGCATCCAGGAGGCGGCGACCAAGGTCATCCATGGGCTGGAGCGTTATCTCAGTACCCTGGGTACCATCGCTGCGGTATCCCCGCTGCTTGGACTGCTGGGTACCGTGATCGGCATGATCGACGTGTTCACCGCGGTGATGATGCAGGGGACCGGCAACACCGCTGTGCTGGCCGGTGGCATCTCCAAGGCGCTGATCACTACCGCGGCGGGCCTGACCGTGGCGATTCCTGCGCTGTTCTTCCACCGCTTCCTGTCGCGCCGGGTAGACGAGCTGGTGGTGGCCATGGAACAGGAGGCGACCAAGCTGGTGGAAGTGGTGCAGGGTCAGCGTGAAGCCGACTTCAACGGTAGCGCCCCGTCAGCCACGGACAAACGCCCCGTCAGCCTGGCGAAAGGGAATTGATCGATGAACTTTCGACGCAGGACACGGGTCGAGACCGATATCAACCTGACGCCGCTGATCGACGTGGTATTCCTGCTGCTGATCTTCTTCATGGTGTCGACCACCTTCACCCGGGAAACCCAGTTGAAAGTCGACCTGCCGGAATCCGTTTCCGGCGAGCGGGCCGATAACACCGATCCGCAGCAGATCGAAGTGCTGATTTCCGCTACCGGCGAGGTGGCGATCAATGGCAATGTGCTGATCAGTCCGAGCCTGGATACCCTGAAGGCGGCCCTGGCCCGCGAATCGGGTGGCAATCACAGCCTG
Organism: Halopseudomonas xiamenensis; assembly: GCF_014219065.1. Lineage (GTDB taxonomy): Bacteria > Pseudomonadota > Gammaproteobacteria > Pseudomonadales > Pseudomonadaceae > Halopseudomonas > Halopseudomonas xiamenensis. The sequence continues at coordinate 61,341 of NZ_JACLGO010000006.1, read as the reverse complement.
CCAGTGGTGATCACCGCTGATGCCAGGACACCACATCAATCGGTCATCACCGCCATGGATGCCGCTGGCCAGCAGGGCTTCACCCACCTGCGGCTGACCACCAGCGAGCCGGAAAACCCGGCGCCATGAAACGGCTCTCCCTCGAGAGGTTCATGCTGCGTGCCTGGTACGAACGGCATGGCTGGCTGATCCTGCTGCGGCCTCTGTCGCAGCTGTATCAGAGGGTCGCCATGGGTCGCCGGCAACGCTATCTGGACAGCCCGGCAAGCCGTTGGCAACCGCCGGTACCGCTGATCGTGGTGGGCAATATCACCCTGGGCGGCACCGGCAAGACGCCGATGGTCCTCTGGCTGGTGGAACACTTGCGTAGCCGTGGGCTGCGCGTGGGTGTCATCAGTCGCGGCTATGGCGCCAAGCCACCTTCCTGGCCATGGCGTATCCGTCCCACCGAGGACGGTCCGGAGCAGGTGGGCGACGAGCCGCTGCTGATCGCCAGCCGCTGCCAGGTGCCGGTGGTGATCGACCCTGACCGCGCCAGGGCCGGGCGCTATCTGCTGGAGCACGCCCCGGTGGATGTGATTGTCAGTGACGACGGCCTGCAACACTACCGCATGGGGCGCACCCTGGAGGTGGTGATGATCGATCATGCACGCGGGCTGGGCAATGCCCGTTGCCTGCCCGAGGGGCCGCTGCGCGAGCCGGCCAGTCGCCTGGCCTCGGTGGATCTGCAGGTGCGTACCGGCGCCGCTGTCGATGCCGATGGCGCCTTCGCCATGCGGCTGCAGGCAACCGAACTGGTCAATCTGAAGACCGGTGAGCGCATCAGCCCGGCGCAGTGGAAAGCGCCACCCCGGGTGCAGGCGGTGGCGGGTATCGGTAACCCCGAGCGCTTTTGCAAGACCCTGGAGAATCACGGCTTCCTGCCGGAAATCCATGCCTTTGCCGATCATGCCCAGTACAATGCCGACAGCTTCGCCGAGTTCGATCATGGCGAGCCACTGATCATGACCGAGAAGGACGCGGTCAAATGCGCTGGCTTCGCGCGTGACAACTGGTGGTACCTGAGTGTAGATGCCCAACTGAGCGCCGCCTTCATCACGGCGCTGCATGCGAGACTGGACCGCCATCTGCCGTCCAGCCGGAAAACCTCCCCCTGATCGGAGTCTGACGATGGATCCCAAATTGCTCGATATCCTGGCCTGCCCCCTGTGCAAGGGCCCGCTGGTACAGAATCAGGACAAGACCGAACTGTGGTGCCGGGCCGATGGCCTGGCCTTCCCGGTGCGCGACGGCATCCCGGTGATGCTGGAGAACGAGGCGCGCGCCCTCGACGCCGACGAGAGGCTGGATCACTGACCATGTTCCACGTCATCATTCCTGCTCGTTACGCCTCCACCCGGCTGCCGGGCAAGCCGTTGCAGGACATCGCCGGCAAGCCGATGATCCGGCACGTCTGGGAGCAGGCCCAAAAGAGCGGCGCTGCTTCGGTAACCATCGCCACCGACGATCCACGTATCGTCGAGGCCTGCCGCGGCTTCGGCGCGGATGCGCTGATGACCCGTGCCGATCACCCCTCGGGTACCGATCGCCTGCAGGAGGTTGTCAGCCAGCTGGGACTGGATGCCGAGGCGCATGTGGTCAATGTGCAGGGCGACGAGCCGATGATCCCGCCGGCGCTGATCGATCAGGTGGCGAGTAACCTGCGGGCCTTTCCCGCTGCCAGCATCGCCACCCTGGCCGAGCCGTTGCAGGGTGTCGATACCCTGTTCAACCCTAACGCGGTCAAGCTGGTCACCGATCACCAGGGGTTTGCCCTGTATTTCAGTCGCGCGCCGATGCCCTGGTGCCGGGATGCCTTTGCGCAGGGGCGTCCGAGCGAGCTGCCGCAGGATATCCCGTTTCGCCGCCATATCGGCCTGTATGCCTATAAGGTCGGCTTCCTGCATGACTATGTGCGCTGGCCCGCCAGTCCGCTGGAAATCGCCGAGTCGCTCGAGCAACTGCGCGCACTCTGGTTCGGCTGCCGTATCCATGTGGCCGATGCCTGCGAAATGCCGCCGCCAGGGGTGGATACGCCGGAAGACCTGGAGCGGGTGCGTCAATTGCTGGCCTCACGCTGATGGGGTTGGCGGTTGTTTCCCAGGCGGACCTGGGGCTGCTCAATACCTTCGGCATCAGTGAGCATGCCGAGCGGCTGGTAGCGGTCGAGAGCGACGGGCAACTGCGCGATGCCCTGGCTCTGGCCCGGCAGCACGACTGGCCGGTAACCCTGCTCGGTGGCGGTAGCAACATGGTACTGGCCGGACCGGTGCCGGGTCTGACCGTGGCCATGCGCAGCCGCGGCCGGCGGGTGCTGGAGCGCAGCGCCGATAGCGTGCTCATCGAGGCGGAGGCGGGGGAGAACTGGCATCAACTGGTGGGCTGGACCCTCGACCATGGTTTCCACGGGCTGGAAAATCTGTCGCTGATCCCCGGTACCCTGGGCGCCGCGCCGGTACAGAATATCGGCGCCTACGGGGTCGAGCTGTGCGAGGTGTTCGACAGCCTGGAGGCGCTGGACCGCGGCAGCGGCCAGCTCTGCCGGCTGGACCGCAGCGCCTGTCGCTTCGCCTACCGCGACAGTCTGTTCAAGCAGCAGCCAGGGCGCTTCGTCATTCTGCGGGTGCGTCTGCGTCTGGGCACGTGCCCACAACCGCGGCTGGACTATGCGCCGCTGGCAGCGGCCTGGCAGGCCACCGGTCTGCGGCGCCCTGACAGCCGGGTGATCAGCGAACTGGTATGTCGTATTCGCCGTTCCAAACTGCCGGACCCGGTACAGCTGGGCAATGCCGGTAGCTTCTTCAAGAATCCGCTGCTGCCAGCCGGGCAGGCGCGAGCGCTGCTGCTGCGCTGGCCAGCCATGCCGCATTATCCGCAGGCTGATGGCAGTATCAAGCTCGCCGCCGGTTGGCTGATCGAACAGGCCGGCTGGAAGGGGCATTGTCAGGGCAGGGTAGGAGTCCACCGGGAGCAGGCGTTAGTGCTGGTCAACTACGGCGGTGCCCGTGGTGCTGAGGTGATGACGCTGGCGCGGGCTATCCAGCAGGATGTGGCGGAGAAGTTCGGCGTCGAGCTGGAGATGGAGCCGCAACTGATCGGCGGTTGATTCCGGCGCCCTGGTAGCGTTGCTCAAGGCCATGAACGACAAAGGGGATGCCAATCGGCATCCCCTTTGTCGTTATTGCGGTTAACGATCAGCTTCTGGGAGTCTGCTCGTCATCTTCCTGCTGCTCCACCACGCTGGTGCCCGGATGCTCAGGGATGTCCGCCTGCTCACCGGTATTGACCACTTCCTCAGCTTCATCCGCTGCCGGGCTTGGCTCGGCCTGGGCCTGCTCGATGGTCTCGATGACCTCCTGGGCCTCGGCCATGGCCTCACTCACCGACTCGGCCGGCGCTGCCGCCTGCTCGATGGGCTGTTGCGTATCGGCTGCTGCAGCGGCCGGGGCCTCGGGCTCGGCTTGCGCCTCGGCCTGGGCTTGCTCGGCTTGCTGCTCGGCCAGGCGCTTGGCTTCCAGACGACGCTTGCGGATTTCACGCGGGTCGTTGAACGCGCGGCCGCTCTCGGTCAGAGCTGGAATGGCCTTCTGCTCTGGTTCGGCAGCCGGTGCCTCGACCTCGACTTCCGGGGTCTGCTCGGTGGCAACCTGTTCTGCTACCGGGGCAGGGGCCTGGGCCGCTTCCTCTGGCTGGGCAGGAGCCTGCTCTGCAGCCGGTGCGCTGTCCGTGTCCGCGACGGCTTGCGCCTCGGGCTGCTCGGCAGCGACTGGCTCGGCCTCGGCCTGGGGCTCGGCAGCTGGTTCTGCGGATGCACTGGCTGCTGCCGGCGGTGCAAGCGGCTCGCTAGCCTCTTCGCGCTGCGACTGGTTGAAGGCCTCGACGGCACTCTCGATCGATTGCTCGATATCCGACACCGCCTGGTTCAGGGCTTGCTCGACCGGCTGCTTGACCTCTTCCAGGGGCTCGGCAACGACAGGCGCTGCCGCTTCCACGGCCGGCTCGTTGATCATCTCCGACGGTGCATTGCCTTCACTGGCAGCAACCGCCTGGGTGGCTGCAACTGCCACACTGGCCGGAATGATTACCTCGGCTGCAGTGCTGTCCTGGCGAGCCGGTTTGGCGGTATCCGCCGCTTCGGCTGCGTTGTCTGCCTGGGCGCTGATATCGCCGGCGTTGTCGTCCTGGGTCGCACTGCGGCTGCGACGGTTGTTGCGACGACGCTGACTGTTGCGCGACCGGCGCTTGGGACGATCCTCTTCCGAGGTGCCTTCGCTGTCGGCCTGCTCCAGGTTCAGGTCGGTCAGTTCTTCGTCCTGTGCTACGGCCGGTTCCGCCTGGCGTGGCGCACGGCGTTCCTGACGACCGCTGTCTTCGGTCTGCACTGCACGCTCTGTGCTTTCAGTGCTGGCGCTGCTGCTACGGCGACGACGACGGCTGGTGGTGCCGCCCTCGGTCTTGCTGGCTGCTGCTGTGCTGGCCTGGCTGGATTGGGCTTCGGCTGCCGGTTCGGCGCTCTTGCGCTCGTTGCGCTGGGCCTGGGGACGCTCGCTGCGTTCGCCGCTGCGCTCCCCACGCTCACCACTGCGCTCACCGCGCTCGGGGCGCTGACGACGGTTACGGTTGGGACGACGTTCGCCGCCGCGGCCGGCATCGCGGGTGGTCTTCTGCGCGCTGCTGGTGGCTGGCTGCTGCTCGGCCGCCTCGGCCTGGCTGCTGTCGCTGGAGAACATGCCCACCAGGGACTTGATCAGCGATTTGATCAGACCCGGCTGGGATTCCTGGATAGCCTTGGTTGCCGCAACGACAGGCGCCGGGGCGGGTGCCGGGGCAGGGCGGGACGGAGCAATGCTCTTGACCGCTGCTTCCTGGCGCACGATGGCACGGGTCTGGCTGACCTGGACCGGCTCCTCGTGTTCGACATCGGCACTCATGGTGTAGCTGGATTCGCTGTTCAGTACCGCTTCCTGGTCATCGCGCAGGCGCTGGACTTCGAAGTGGGGCGTATCCATGTGCGCGTTTGGCAATACCAGCAGGCGAACCTGGGTGCGCGCCTCGGTCTTGGCCAGCACGTCGCGCTTTTCGTTGAGCAGGAAGGTGGCGATGGAAACCGGCACGTGGGCGCGCACCTCGGCGGTACGATCCTTGAGTGCTTCCTCCTCGATCAGGCGCAGTACCGACAGCGACAGCGACTCGACGTCACGAATGGTGCCGCGGCCATTACAGCGCGGGCAGACGATGCCGCTGGTCTCGCCCAGCGAGGGACGCAGGCGCTGGCGGGACATTTCCAGCAGGCCGAAGCGGGAAATACGACCCACCTGGACCCGGGCACGGTCGGCTTCGAGGCTCTCGCGTACACGCTCTTCTACGGCGCGTTGGTTCTTCGCCGGGGTCATGTCGATGAAGTCGATGACGATCAGGCCGCCGATGTCGCGCAGGCGCAGTTGGCGGGCGATTTCCTCGGCCGCCTCCAGGTTGGTCTGCAGCGCGGTTTCCTCGATATCACCACCCTTGGTGGCACGCGCCGAGTTGATGTCGATGGAGACCAGTGCCTCGGTATGGTCGATCACGATGGAGCCGCCGGAGGGCAGTTTCACCTGGCGGTCGAAGGCGGTCTCGATCTGGCTTTCGATCTGGAAACGGTTGAACAGCGGTACGCTGTCTTCGTACAGCTTGACCTTGCTCGCGTACTGCGGCATGACCTGGCTGATGAAGTTGAGTGCTTCTTCCTTGACCGTCTCATTGTCGATCAGTACCTCGCCGATGTCCTGGCGCAGGTAGTCGCGGATGGCGCGGATGATGACGTTGCTTTCCTGGTAGATCAGGAAGGTACCGTTGCGCTCGCTGGAGGCACTCTTGATCGCTTCCCACAGCTGCAGCAGGTAATCCAGATCCCACTGCAGTTCCTCGGCGCTGCGGCCCAGGCCGGCGGTACGCACGATCATGCCCATGTCGGCAGGGACGTTGAGGCTGTTCAGGGCTTCACGCAGCTCGTTGCGCTCCTCACCCTCGATACGGCGGGAGATGCCACCGGCGCGGGGGTTGTTCGGCATCAGTACCAGGTAGCGACCGGCCAGGCTGATGAAGGTGGTCAGGGCAGCGCCCTTGTTGCCGCGCTCTTCCTTGTCGACCTGGACGATGACTTCCTGGCCTTCCTTGAGTACTTCCTTGATGTTGACCCGGCCTTCAGGCTGCTTGGTGAAGTATTCGCGGGAGATTTCCTTCAGCGGCAGAAAGCCGTGGCGTTCGGAGCCGAAGTCGACGAAGGCGGCCTCGAGGCTGGGTTCGATGCGAGTGATGCGACCCTTGTAGATGTTGGATTTCTTCTGCTCGCGCGCGCCTGATTCGATGTCCAGGTCATACAGCCGTTGGCCGTCTACCAGCGCTACGCGCAACTCTTCGGGCTGAGTTGCGTTGATCAGCATTCTTTTCATGAAGTACCGTTGTGTTTCCAGTGCTTCCCGGAACACGAGTACGGCACCTGATTCTTCCGTTAGGTGTCAGGCGTGTTTCTGCTTGGGCCAACCTTGCCCTTGTTCAGAGTTCACATTGCTGTTGCCGTTGGGCAGCTGCAGTTCAGTCTGTCTATGGCGAGTACAGAGAAACTTTACTTTTAGGGAGGAATCAGCCGGACTGGGGACGGGGACACGGTCAATGCAAATGTCAACGCTCGTCACATCATCCTGAAGCTGTGCATCTCCACCTAATCACTTTCCCATCTGAATCGGGTGCCGCTCGTCGCCTTCCGCGGAGCGGGTTAATATTCTGCCGGCCTGTGGCCTACAGCATGTTTTCTCGAGATTCGCCGGCATTGCTATTAGTGGCCTGACGAAGGCTCTACATCAATATTTCTGGGAGGGGTGCGGTAATCGGATCGACTACCAAGGCCTCCTGCTGCCTTTTGCGCAGCTCGTCGGACTATAGCAGCATTATTCAAGTGCTTCAATTGAATGAAAAAATGTATGATGCGCCCATGAAAACCGACCAATCCGTTATCTCTTCCAGCGTGCAGACCGACCTGATTTCCGAGGGTCAGGCTGGTCAGCGCATCGATAATTATCTGCTGACACGGCTCAAAGGCGCGCCCCGGACGCTTATCTACCGCATCCTGCGCAAGGGCGAGGTGCGGGTGAACAAGGGTCGCATCAAGCCCGAGTACCGCTTGAAGGCGGGCGACAGCATTCGCATACCGCCGGTACGCCTGCCTGAGGCGGACGCGCCGGCACTGGTTGGGCAGGGTATCCTGAATGCGCTGGAACAAAGCATCCTGTATGAGGACAAAGGCCTGATCGTGGTCAACAAACCCGCCGGCCTGGCCGTGCATGGCGGTAGCGGGCTGAATTTCGGCGTGATCGAGGCGATGCGCCAGCTGCGCCCGAGCGAGGCGCAGCAGCTGGAGCTGGTGCACCGCCTGGACCGGGATACCTCCGGCTGTCTGATGATCGCCAAGAAGCGCAGCATGCTGCGGCATCTGCATGCCGAGTTGCGCGGCGATGGCCCGGGCAAGGGCGTGGACAAGTGCTACCTGGCGCTGGTGCGTGGGCGCTGGCCGTCGCAGGTGAAGAAGGTGCACGCGCCGCTGTTGAAGAACAACCTGCGCTCGGGTGAGCGCATGGTGGAGGTCAATCCCGAGGGTAAGGAGTCGCTGACCGAGTTTCGCGTGGTGCAGCGTTTCGGTGATTTCGCCACCCTGGTCGAGGCGCGACCCATTACCGGCCGCACCCACCAGATTCGTGTCCATGCCCGTCACGCTGGTCATCCGATTGCCGGAGATGCCAAGTACGGAGATGATGAGTTTTCCAGAGTTATTCGAGAAAAAGGCGGTAAGCGGTTGTTTCTGCATGCAGTATCTTTGAGTGCGCAGCTGCCCGACGGTGAGCGCCTGCAGGTTCGCGCCGAGCCCGGGAATGTCTGGGACATGACGCTGCGCCAGCTTGAAAAGGAGTGACATGAATACCCTGATCTTCGACTGGGATGGCACCCTGGCCGACTCCATCAACAATATAGTGACCGCCATGCAGCGCGCGGCGGTGGATGTGGGCCTGCCGGCCCGCTCGGTACGAGAGGTGCGCGACATCATCGGCCTGGCACTGCCGGATGCGGTTGCCGTGCTGTATCCCGAACTGGACGAGCCGCTGCTGGCGAGGCGATTGATCGAGGCCTATGCCGACAACTACCTGGCGCTTGAGCGCGAGCCCTCGCCGCTGTTCGAGGGGGTGCACGTTGCGCTTGAGGCGCTGCGTGCCCAGGGGTTTCGCCTTGCCGTGGCAACCGGCAAGGGCCGCAGGGGGCTGGATCGCATGCTCGCCTCCCACGATCTGGAAAACTATTTCGATGTCACCCGCTGTGCGGATGAGACCGCCGGCAAGCCGAACCCGCGGATGATCGAGGAGATTCTCGATGAGCTGTGCGTGACCCCGGCCGATGCCTGCATGGTCGGTGACAGCGAGTTTGACATCATGATGGGGCACAATGCCGGGGTGCGCCCGGTGGCGGTTACCTACGGTGCCATGACCCATGAGCAGCTGCTGCGCTGCCGGCCAGTGCATTGCGTGGACTCCTTCGATGAATTTCATGGGTGGGTATTGCCCCAGTTTCGGACCAGCCAGATGATAGAGGTGCAATAAATGCAACAGGACCAATGGACCGACGGGCCGATGATCGAGCGTAGCCAGGCCAAGGCGCAGAAGGAAGATCGCAAGGCCTGGGAGCTGCTTGAGAAATCGCTGCTGGCATCGGTGCAGGAACAGCGGCGTTCGCGGCGCTGGGGGATCTTCTTCAAGAGCCTGACCTTCCTCTATCTGCTGGGCGCGCTGTTCCTGTTCTCGCCGTTCGCCGGTCTCGAAGGCACCGCGGCCACAGGCAAACCGCACACCGCGCTGATCGAGGTGCGTGGCACCATTGCCGATCGCCAGGAAGCCAGTGCGGACAACCTGGTTACCAGTCTGCGCCGAGCCTTCAAGGATGAGCAGACCCAGGCGGTGGTACTGCGTATCAACAGCCCCGGTGGCAGTCCGGTGCAGGCAGGTTATGTGTATGACGAGATCAAGCGCCTGCGCACGCTGCATCCGGATACCAGGCTGTATGCGGTGATTGCCGATATCGGCGCCTCCGGTGCCTACTACATTGCCGCTGCGGCCGATGAAATCTATGCCGACAAGGCCAGTCTGGTCGGTTCGATCGGTGTGACCGCGGCCGGGTTCGGTTTTGTCGAGACCCTGGACAAGCTGGGGGTGGAGCGGCGCACCTATACCGCAGGTGAGCACAAGGCGTTCCTCGATCCGTTCCAGCCCGAGCGTGCGGATGAGCGGGCTTTCTGGCAGACGGTGCTGGAGACGACCCACCAGCAGTTCATCGACCAGGTCAGGCAGGGGCGGGGAGAACGCCTGAAGGAGCATCCCGACCTGTTCAGTGGCTTGGTATGGTCGGGTGAGCAGGCGCTGGAGCTGGGATTGGTCGATGGCCTGTCGAGTGCCTCGGCGGTGGCTCGCGAGGTGGTCGGTACCGAGGAACTGGTCGACTTCACTTATCGCGAATCACCCTTCCAACGCTTTTCTCGGCAGCTGGGCACCAGCATCGGCAATAGTCTGGCGACCCACCTCGGCCTGGCCGCCCCGGCGTTACGGTAACGGCACGCCTTCCTGGCGCAGCATCTCGCACAGCCTGATCAGCGGTAGCCCGATCAGGCTGTTCGGGTCATCGCCGCGCAACGCGCGAAACAGGGTTATGCCCAGTCCTTCCATCTTGAAGCTGCCGGCGCAGTCATAGGGCTGTTCGCGCAGCAGGTAGCGCTCGATGCTGTCCTCGTCCAGTTCGCGAAAACTGACATGGAATGGTTCGCTGGCCAGCTGGTAGGCACCGGTACGGCTGTTGAGCAGGCACAGCGAGGTGGTGAATTCGACGGTGCGGCCGCTACAGCGCCGTAGCTGCTGTCGTGCAGCTGCATGGTTGCCGGGTTTGCTCACAGGTTGCCCGTCCAGCAGCACTACCTGGTCGGAGCCGATGATCAGGTGGTCGGTGAATCTGCCTGCCAGCGCCTGTGCCTTGCCCAGCGCCAGGCGCCGGGTCAGCTCGCGGGCGGTTTCGTCGGTGTGGGGCGACTCGTCGATATCCGGTGCGGCGCAGTCGAAGGCCAGCCCTAGGCGTTCGAGCAGGACACGGCGGTAGGGGGAGCTGGAGGCGAGAACCAGACCGGGCATTTTGCTGTCCTTTATATAAGTGGTTGATCGGGATTCTATCCCGGCTGCGGCATGCCGTGGCGAAGATAGGGTTTTTCCGCAAATAGTTTTGACAGCGGCACCCTTGGTGCCTAGAATTGCGCGCTTATGTCTGGACCCATACCTGCACACATAGAGCCGCGTCGGCTGGTTGACCGTGGAATCGTCCTGAAAGGGATCGTACCCACCGCCAAGATGCCCCGCCTCAGCGCCTTGCTTGACGCTCCTGCTGGAGATGTCCAGGTGGAGCTGTCCTTTGCGCGGGACGAGCAGGGCGTCAGTGCCATGCACGGGCATTACCGGGTCGAGGTCGCGCAGATCTGTCAGCGCTGCCTGGAACAGGTGGTGCTGGCACTGGATGCCGAATGTGATGTGGGATTTGTGGCAAGTGACGAGGCGGCGAAAAACCTGCCCCGGCACTATGAACCGGTTATTGTGGATGAAGAGGCGCTCGATCTGCATGCGTTGATCGAGGATGAACTGCTGCTGGCACTGCCGGCGGTTCCGATGCATCCGATGGGAACATGTCAGCACCCGCCAGGCTATCAGCCTGATACGGCGGAGCCTGAGGAAGAAGCTGAAAAGCCCAACCCCTTTAGTGTGCTGGCCAAGTTGAAACGCGATACCTGAGCTTAGGAGCTTAAAGTCATGGCTGTACAGCAGAACAAAAAGTCTCGTTCCGCACGTGGCATGCGTCGTTCGCATGACGCACTGACCGGCGCGGCACTGTCCGTAGATCAAACTACCGGCGAGACTCATCTTCGTCACCACGTGTCCCCGGATGGCTTCTATCGTGGCCGTCAGGTGGTCAACAAGGACAACGACGAATAAGTCTTGTCCACGTCAGTCCGCTTAGCGATTGATGTGATGGGCGGGGACTTCGGTCCCCGCTGCATTATCCCCGCTGTTGCCCGCTGCCTCCAGCAGATTCCCGGGTTCAAGGTCATTCTGGTCGGTTCTCCCGAGCCCATGACTAGCCTCTGCGCCGAACATCCCATGCCTGGCGATCGTGTCAGCTTCGTTCATACTTCCGAAACCATTCTTGCCGATGATCTGCCTGCCAGCGTGCTGCGCAGCAAGCGCGATGCGTCCATGCGCGTGGCTATCGAGCAGGTGCGCGACGGTCATGCCGACGGCTGTCTCAGCGCTGGCAATACCGGGGCACTGATGGTGCTGGCCAAGACCCTGCTGGGTACGGTGGAAGGTATCCAGCGGCCGGCGATCATGGCGGCGTTGCCGGTGGCTGGCAAGTTCTGCCATGTGCTGGACCTGGGTGCCAATGTCGACTGCAGTGCGCGCCAGTTGTTCGAGTTCGCGGTGATGGGCTCCGAGGCGGTGTCTGAGCTGACCGGTATCGAACGGCCCCGGGTCGGCCTGCTGAATATCGGCAGTGAGATCAACAAGGGCTCGTTGCGGGTGCGTGAGGTGTCCGAGCTACTGCGTGACAGTCGCTCGTTGAACTACATTGGCCATATAGAAGGTAACGAGCTGTTCCATGATCGGGCCGATGTGGTGGTCTGTGACGGCTTTGTCGGCAACGTGGTGCTCAAGGCCAGTGAAGGCCTGGCGGATTACATGCAGGACGAGATGCGTCGGGCATTGGCCAGCAATCTGCTGCTGCGGTTGATGGCGCCATTGCTGCGCCGCGCACTCAAGCCCATGGGGCGACGACTGGATCCGCACCAGTACAATGGCGTCAGTCTGCTGGGGTTGCGGGGAGTGGTGGTCAAGAGCCATGGCAATGCCGGCCAGCACGCCTTCGAGGTGGCTATCAGGCAGGCAGTGCGTGCCTGCGAGTCGGATATGCCGCAGCGCATTGCCGCCCGGCTGGCGCGTTGCCGGGACGAACTGTTGTGACCTGCATGACTGCCTGGTCATCCTAGACGGAATTATTTCATTGATAAATGAGGAAAGCTGCATGACTCAAACCCTCGCATTCGTATTTCCCGGGCAGGGCTCCCAGGCGATCGGCATGCTCGCCGGGCTGGCCGAACAGCACAGCCTGATCGGCGAGACCTTTGCCGAGGCCGCCGATGCGCTTGGATACGATCTATGGCAGCTGTGCCAGAATGGGCCGGAAGCTGAGCTGAACCGGACTGATCGCACCCAGCCGGCGATCCTGGCTGCTTCCGTTGCTCTATGGCGCCTGTGGGTGGCCAATTCCGCCGCGCGTCCGGCATTTGTCGCTGGTCACAGCCTGGGGGAGTACTCCGCTCTGGTCGCCGCCGGGGTGATTGGTTTCGCCGAGGCGCTGCGCCTGGTCGAGCGCCGCGGGCAGCTGATGCAGCAGGCGGTGCCGGAAGGTGAGGGTGCCATGGCGGCGATCCTGGGGCTGAGCGATGAGCAGATCATCCAGCTGTGTGGCGAGGCGGCGCAGGGCGAGGTGGTCAGTGCGGTGAACTTCAATGCTCCCGGGCAGGTGGTCATCGCCGGTCAGGCGGCCGCGGTGCAGCGTGCCATCGACGCCTGCAAGGCGGCTGGGGCCAAGCGTGCAATCGGTCTGCCGGTCAGCGTGCCGTCGCACTGCGCGCTGATGCAGCCGGCGGCCGAGCAACTGGCTCGGGACTTCGCCGAACTGAGCTGGCAGGCGCCGCAGATCACCCTGGTGCAGAACGTCAGCGCCCGCCCGGCGGCGGATCTGGATGCGCTGCGCCAGCAGCTGGTCGAGCAGCTGTACAGTCCGGTGCGCTGGGTCGAGAGTATCGAGTACATGGCTGCGCAGGGCGTTACCGACCTGATCGAATGTGGCCCCGGCAAGGTGTTGTCGGGCCTGAACAAGCGCTGCGCCAAAGGTGTTGCGACTCACAACCTGGACAGTGTGGACGGCTTTGCCGCAGCTCTGGCCCAGTTTGCCTAAGGAGATCGATATGAGTCTGGAAGGAAAGGTGGCGCTGGTTACCGGTGCCAGTCGCGGAATCGGGCAGGCCATCGCCCATGCCCTGGCAGCCCAGGGCGCCATCGTGGTCGGTACCGCCACCAGTGATGCGGGTGCGGCCTCGATTGCCGAAAAGCTGTCTGCGGCGGGCTGCCAGGGTACCGGCATGAAGCTGGATGTACGTGACCCGGCCTCGGTGAGCGAGGTGCTGGAGCGCATTGCCAGCGAGTATGCTGCACCGGCGATTCTGGTCAATAATGCCGGTATCACCGCCGATAACCTGCTTATGCGCATGAAAGACGATGAGTGGGACGATGTCATCAGCACCAACCTGGGCTCGGTCTACCGTTTGTCCAAGGCCGTGCTGCGCGGTATGACCAAGGCCCGCTGGGGGCGTATCATCTGCATCAGTTCGGTGGTCGCCGGCATGGGCAATGGCGGGCAATCCAACTATGCTGCCGCCAAGGCCGGCATGGAAGGCTTCGCCCGGGCACTGGCCCGCGAGGTGGGTTCCCGCGGTATCACCGTCAATGCGGTGGCGCCCGGGTTCATCGATACCGACATGACCCGCGCACTGAATGACAACCAGCGGTCGGTCATGCTCGAACAGATTCCGCTGGGGCGCCTCGGCCAGGCCGAGGAAATTGCCGCAGTGGTGGCGTTTCTTGCCGGTGAGCCGGCTGGATATATCACCGGGGCAACCATTCCGGTGAATGGCGGTATGTTCATGGGTTAAACTCCGGCACCTTAGGGTTGCCAATGGAGTTTGACTGGTTGAGAAGCGACCCGGTGCGAGCTGTCTGGGCCGGGCCGTTTCAGCACAGAAGCATTTCCAGCTTGAAAACTCGGGAATTCTTTCTATAAACTACCCGCAGTCCGGCTTTCGGAACTGCAAATTAGGAGTGAGAACAAGGTATGAGTACCATCGAAGAGCGCGTCAAGAAAATTGTTGCCGAACAACTCGGCGTCAAAGAAGAAGAAGTAACCAACAGTGCTTCCTTTGTTGAAGATCTTGGCGCTGACTCCCTGGACACCGTTGAGCTGGTGATGGCTCTCGAAGAAGAATTCGAGACCGAGATTCCGGATGAAGAAGCCGAGAAGATCACCACCGTGCAAGAAGCAATCAACTACGTGAACGCGCATCAGAAGTAATCACGCAGTCTGCTTGCAGGTCGAAAGAAGCCGCAGTCCTGGTATCGGAACTGCGGCTTTTTTTATGGCCTGCCATTCCCCGACTGTCATCCCGTGGGTGCCCTGCACTCCGGTGGAAACAAGGGGTGACGGTTGTCGGAGCATCATTCAGTTGCCGCGCCGGCCCTTTATGCGGACAATAGCCCGCTGTCAGAAGAGTTGAATTAAGGAGTCTCCTTTGTCGCGTAGACGCGTCGTGGTAACCGGCCTGGGTATGTTGAGCCCGCTCGGCAATACGGTTGAAAGCAGCTGGCAGGCAGCTTTGGCAGGCAAAAGCGGCATCGCCCCCATTGAACATATGGACGTGAGCGCCTTCAGCACTCGCTTCGGTGGTTCGATCCGCGGTTTCGAGATCGAGCCGTACATGACCGCCAAGGAGGCGCGCAAGCTGGATCTGTTCATCCAGTACGGTATCGCGGCCTGCATGCAGGCGCTGAACGAGTCGGGCCTGGAAATCAGCGATGCCAACCGCGACCGCATCGGCGTGTCCATGGGGTCGGGTATCGGCGGGCTGACCAATATCGAGCATAACCACGAATTGCTGCTCAACAGCGGTCCGCGGCGCATCTCCCCGTTCTTCGTACCCGGTTCGATCGTCAACATGGTCGCCGGCTACCTGTCGATCCAGTACGGACTGCGTGGTCCGAACTATGCCCTGACCACGGCCTGCACCACGGGCACGCACAGCATCGGCATGGCGGCGCGCAACATCGCCTACGGCGAAGCGGACGTGATGATCGCCGGTGGTTCGGAAATGGCCACCAGCGGCCTGGGCCTGGGTGGCTTCAGTGCTGCCCGCGCGCTGTCGACGCGCAATGACGAGCCGCAGAAGGCCAGTCGTCCCTGGGACAGTGAGCGCGATGGTTTCGTACTGTCGGATGGCGCCGGCGCCATGGTGCTGGAAGAGTACGAGCACGCCAAGGCGCGTGGCGCGCATATCCATGCCGAGCTGATCGGTTTCGGCATGAGTGGCGACGGTTACCACATGACCGCACCACCGGAAGATGGCCGCGGAGCGGCGATGTGCATGGGCAATGCCCTGCGTGACGCCGGTATCGATGTAGAACAGGTGGGTTACATCAATGCCCACGGCACCTCGACCCTGGCCGGCGATCTGGCCGAGACCCGCGCGGTGGAAAGTGTCTTCGGTGAGCATGCCCGCTCGTTGGCGATGAGTTCGACCAAATCCATGACCGGCCACCTGCTCGGTGCCGCCGGTGCAGTCGAGGCGATCTTCAGTGTGCTGGCCCTGCGCGACCAGGCGGCACCGCCGACCATCAACCTGGACAACCCGGGTGAAGGCTGCAATCTCGACTACGTCGCCCATGAGGCGCAGTCGCGCAAGCTGGATGTGGCCGTATCCAACTCCTTCGGCTTCGGTGGCACCAACGGCAGCCTGGTGTTTCGCCGACTCTGATGGATAGCCGGATGGCCACCCCGACCGACACCAACTGCCTGGTCAATGGTATGCCAGGTAGCCTGGTCTCGGTTCGGGATCGCGGCCTGGCCTACGGTGACGGGTTGTTCGAAACCATACGGGTAAGTGCTGGGGTTGCGCCGCTGCTGGATCTGCATTTTCAGCGCCTGGCGCAGGGTGCGACAGTGCTGCGCCTGCCGCTGGACCTGCAGTTGCTGCGTGACGAGGTCACTGCCTGCGCTGTGCAGATCGGCAGCGGACTGCTCAAGCTGACCATTACCCGTGGCGAATCCCAGCGCGGTTACGCCATGCCGTCGCAGTCAGCGCCGACCCGCATCCTGCAATCCTCGCCGCTGCCCGACTATCCGCCGCACAATGCCGAGCAGGGCATCGTCCTGTATCCCTGTGCCACGCGCCTGGGTTATCAGCCGCTGCTGGCCGGCCTCAAGCATCTCAATCGGCTGGAGCAGGTGCTGGCGCGCAGCGAATGGCAGGATGCCGGACATGCCGAAGGGCTGGTGTGCGATCTGGCCGGTCACCCGGTCGAGTGCACCATGAGCAATCTGTTCATTCGGCTCGACGATGCCTGGGTCACGCCAGTGCTCGATCGATGTGGCGTACGTGGTGTGATGCGTGATTACCTGATGCAGCAGCTGGCCGGCCGGGGAGACCCGGTTGTCGAGCGCCGGATCGATCTCGACGAGCTGTTGGCGGCCCGGGAGGTATTCTGTTGCAACAGCGTGTTCGGCGTCTGGCCGATCGTGGGGTTGGACGGACATCGCTGGCCGGTCGGCCCGCATACGCGGCTCGCGCAAACCCTGGCAAAGCAGGTCTTTAGTTGAAGTCTTTTATCAAATTTGTAAGCTTACTTATTGTTTTTATGTCGGTTCTCGTTATCGGGGCTGGCGCGTGGGGCTATTTCACCCTGCAGGCGACATTGAACCAGCCGCTGCAGATCGAGGTTGCCGACACCCTGGATGTACCGCCAGGCAGCACGCCGGCACGGGTGCTCAGTGGCCTGGAGAGCCGCGGTGTTATCCAGCGTGCCGGCTGGATCAGGCGCTACTGGCAATGGCAGATGCCTGACACCGTGCTGCACACCGGCGAATACCGGCTCGAACCCGGCATGACCGTCCTCCGGCTGCTGGATGTGCTGCAGCGTGGGGAAGTGGTGCAGCGCAGCATCACCCTGGTGGAGGGCTGGAATTTCAGCCAGTTCCGCGATGCCCTGGCCCGGGCCGAACGCCTGGAACAGACCTTGCCGCGGGAGTGGAGCAACGATCAGGTGGCAGCCGAGCTGGCGTTGGCCGAGGGTCACCCGGAGGGACTGTTCTTCCCCGATACCTATCTGTATACCCTGGGCATGAGCGACCGGGATATTCTCAAGCGCGCCCATGAACGCATGCAGCGGGTGCTGGCCGAAGCCTGGGAGCAGCGTGCCGAAGGGTTGCCGATCAACAGCCCCTACGAAGCGCTGATCCTGGCCTCGATCATCGAGAAGGAGACCGGGGTGCCGCACGAGCGCGGCGAGATCGCGGGGGTGTTCACCCGTCGTCTGCACAAGGGCATGCGCCTGCAGACCGACCCGACGGTGATCTACGGCATGGGCGAAAGCTGGCAGGGCAATATCCGCCGCAGCGACCTGCGCCAGGCGACGCCGTACAATACCTACACCATCGACGGCCTGCCGCCGACGCCGATTGCCATGCCCGGGCGCGACTCGCTGCTGGCGGCGGTCAATCCGACGCCAGGCAAGACGCTGTTCTTCGTTGCCCGCGGCGACGGCTCCCATGTGTTTTCCGAGACCTTGCAGCAGCACAACCGGGCGGTGCGCCATTACCAGATTCTGCGGCGGGCACCCAACTATCGTTCCAGCCCGCCACCGGCGGTGCCAGTAGACAGCGAGGCTGCCGAATGAGCGGACTGTTCATCACCTTCGAAGGCCCGGAAGGCGCCGGCAAATCGACCAACCTCAAGGTGTTCGCCCAGGCCCTGGCGGAGCGCGGCTGTGCACCGCTGATCACCCGCGAGCCCGGCGGCACTCCGGTGGCCGAGCGTATCCGCGATGTGCTGCTGAGCATGCACGAGGAGCCCATGCACGCCGATGCCGAGCTGCTGCTGATGTTCGCTGCCCGTGCCCAGCATCTGAACAGCCTGATCCGCCCGGCGCTGGCGCAGGGCAGGGTGGTCATCAGTGACCGTTTCACCGATGCCACCTATGCCTACCAGGGCGGCGGGCGCGGCATCGATCCGCAGCGTATCGCGGTGCTGGAGGACTGGGTGCAGGGCGATCTGCGCCCGGACATGGTCATCGTGTTCGATGTGCCGGTGGAGCTGGGCATGGCCCGGGCCCGGGCCCGCAGTGAACTGGACCGCTTCGAGCAGGAGCAGCAGCGCTTCTTCGAAAGCGTCAGGGAGACCTACCTGCAGCGCGCCGCAGCCGACCCGCAGCGCTACCGGGTGATCGATGCCAGTGGCGATCTGGATCAGGTGCGCCAGGCCATGCAGCCGCTGATCGACGAAGTACTGGAGCGCAGCCATGGCTGAGCCGGCGGTATTGCCCTGTCCCTGGCATCTGCCGGTGTGGGATGGACTGACCGCCCGGACCCGGCATGCGCACGCCTACCTGTTCGGTGGCCTGCCGGGTGTCGGCAAGCGCCTGTTCGCCGAGGCTTTCGCCGCCAGCCTGCTGTGCCTGCAGCCGGATGCCGGACGTGCCTGCGGCCATTGTCGCAGTTGTCAGTTACGCCAGGCCGGCAGCCATCCGGACCGGCTGGTGGTCGAGCCGGAGGAGCAGGGCAAGGCCATTCGCATCGACGCCGTTCGGCGACTGGCGGACTTCATGGGGCAGACGGCGCAGCAGGGCGGGCGCAAGGTGATCATCCTGCACCCGGCCGAGGCGATGAACCTGAACGCGGCCAACGCGCTGCTCAAGTCGCTGGAGGAGCCCTCGGCGGAGACCTATCTGCTGCTGGTCAGCGATCAGCCCAGCCGGCTGCTGCCGACCATCCGCAGTCGTTGCCGGGTACAGGCACTACCGACACCGAGTTATGAGCAGGCCATGGGCTGGCTGGCTGAGCACCTGCCGCAGCTGGACGCAGGGCAACACGCCGCCCTGCTGCTGATGGCCGGTGGCGCACCGCTGCGGGCGCTGGCACTGCATGAGATGGACGCCGCCAGCCTGCGCGAACAGGTGGTAGAGGGCGTCAAGGCGCTGCTGAAGAACCAGCAGTCGGCCTCGCAACTGGCCGAGCGTTGGCCGAACCTGCCGCTGGAGCTGCTGGCCGACTGGTTCTGCGACTGGACGCTGGATCTGCTGCGGCTGAAGACCGGCGCCTGTGACACGCCGGCCAATGCCGATATGGACAAGGTGCTGCCCTGGATGGCGCGGCAGGTACAGGTGCCGGCGCTGCTGGACTGGCAGAGCTGGTTGCTGGAGCACCGCGGCATGCTGCTGGGCAAGGCCAACCTGAATCGGGTGTTGTTCATCGAGACATTGCTGATCCGCTGGCAACAGCTGATGGAAAGACGCTAACCTGAATCCGCCGAGTACACACAAGGACCACGTTATGAACACCGCGACTGCGCCAGGACCCCGCAACGGCATTCTGTCACTGACCATCAAGGACAAGTCGGTGCTGTATGCCGCCTATATGCCTTTCGTCAAGCATGGTGGGATGTTCATCCCCACCAACAAGTCCTACCGATTGGGTGATGAAGTGTTCATCCTGCTCAATCTGATGGAAGAGCCGGAAAAGATCCCGGTGGCCGGCAAGGTCATCTGGATCACGCCCAGGGGCGCGCAGGGCAACCGCGCAGCGGGTATCGGTGTGCAGTTCAGTGATCAGGACAACACCGCCCGCAGCAAGATCGAAACCTACCTGGCCGGCGCGCTCAAGTCCGACCGCCCGACCCATACCATGTGACCATGCTGATAGATTCCCATTGCCATCTCGACCGCCTCGACCTCGCTGCCCATGACGGCAGCCTTGACAACGCCCTGGACGCCGCCCGTGCCAGAGGGGTAGGCAAGTTCCTGTGTATCGGCGTGGATGCGGCCAATGCTCCGGTGGTCAAGCAACTGGCCGAGCGCTACCCGGATGTGTGGTGCAGCGTGGGTATCCACCCGCTGGACCTGAGTCGCAACCAGGCCACCGACCTTGCCTGGCTGCTGCAGGCGCTGGATCATCCTCGGGTAGTGGCGATCGGTGAGACCGGGCTGGATTATCACTACCAGCCGGACATGGCCGAGGCGCAGCAGGAATCGTTCCGCTGCCATCTGCAGGCGGCACGCCAGACCGGCAAGCCGGTGATCATCCATACCCGCGAAGCCCGCGCCGATACCCTGCAGCTGTTGCGTGAGGCCGATCTGCCGCAGGCCGGGGTGTTGCACTGCTTTACCGAGGACTGGGACATGGCTCGGGCCGCCCTGGACATGGGCTACTACATTTCCCTGTCCGGCATCGTCACCTTCCGCAATGCCGAGGCGCTTCGCGAGGTGGCCCGGCGGGTGCCTGCAGACCGCCTGCTGGTGGAAACCGACTCACCCTACCTGGCGCCGGTACCGCACCGCGGCAAGCCGAACGAGCCGCAGTTCGTCCGTGAAGTGGCGGCGGCGCTGGCCGAGGTGCGTGGCGAGTCGGAGCAGACCCTGTGGGAGAACACCACGGCCAACTTCCACCGGCTGTTCCCCCTGGCCGCCAACTGACCCTCAGCTCTTGAGCTTGCTGGCGATCTTCGCCACATGCTCGCCCTGATGGCGGGCGATGCCCAGCTCGCGCTCGTCGGGCTGACGTGAGCCGTCACCACCGGCGATGGTCGAGGCGCCGTAGGGCGTACCGCCACCTACCTGGGATACATCGAACAGCGCCGGGGTGGTATAGCCGATCGGTACTATCACCATGCCGTGGTGCGCCAGGGTGGTCCAGGTCGAGGTGATGGTCATCTCCTGGCCGCCACCGGTACCGGTGGAGGTGAACACACTGGCGACCTTGCCGGCCAGCGCACCCTTGGCCCACAACCCGCCGGTCTGGTCGAGGAAGTTGCGCATCTGTCCGGACATGTTGCCGAAACGGGTCGGCGTGCCGAAGATGATGGCGTCATAGTCGGCCAGTTCGGCCGGACTGGCTATGGCGGCCGCCTGTTCGGTCTTGCCGCCCGCCGCGGCAAACGCCTCGGCATTCATGGTTTCCGGAACGCGCTTGATGGTGACATCGACCCCAGCGACCTTGCCTGCGCCTTCGGCGACAGCCTGGGCCATGGTCTCGATATGACCGTACATGGAATGATAGAGCACAAGCAGTTTGACCATTGCAGTCTTCCTCTGTGTTGGTGAGCGCCGGCTTTGGCGTTCACATGGGGTTATAGCAGTGTAGGACACGGCCGCCTCAGGCGACGTCCACCAGCACCACTTCGCTATCCTCGCTGGTGGTCACCCGCAGCCGCTGCTCATCGCGGATGGCCAGGCCGTCGCCGGCATGGGCCACCACGCCGTTGACTTCGACCCGCCCCTTGGCGGGTACCAGGTACAGCTTGCGTCCGGGGGCGATGTGGTATTCGGCAACCTGCCCGCTGTTCAGCGTGGCAGCAGCCAGCCGGGCGTTGGCGCGTATCCGCAGGGCATCCTCGTCATCACCGGCCATACCGCTGGCCAGGGTGATGAAGCTCCCGGCACGCTCGGCGTTGGGGAATTGCCGGGTGCCCCAGGATGGCGGCAGACCTTTCTCATCGGGCAGGATCCATATCTGGAAAATGCGGGTTTCCTCGTCCTCCAGGTTGTATTCACTATGGGTGATACCGGTACCGGCGCTCATCACCTGAATATCGCCGGCTACCGTGCGGCCTTTGTTGCCCAGGTTGTCGGCATGGCTGATCGCTCCGCTGCGAACATAGGTAATGATCTCCATGTCCCGGTGCGGGTGCGGTGGAAACCCGGAGTGGGGGGCGATGATGTCATCGTTCCACACCCGCAGGTGACCCCAGTGCATGCGCTTGGGATCATGGTATTCGGCGAACGAGAAATGGTGGCGAGCATCCAGCCAGCCGTGCTGTGCTGCGCCCAGTTGGGCGTAGGGACGTAATTCGATCATGGTTTCTCCCTCACATTCAGGTTGTTCACCACCGATGCGGTGGGAACCGATGACAAACATGATCAATCAGATTTGTTGGGATAAAAAGCGCATAATTTGCGATTTATGCATCTATTAATTCGATGTTTTTGGGTTTGCCGGCCCATAAAAAAACCCGAACTCCGGGGGAAGAAATTCGGGTCAAGACCATTAGGAGTGATACAGAAACGGGCGGAGCCCGTTTCTGTCAGGCCCGACACTTGGGGGGAGATGCCGAGACCTGATGTGCTAAGTATTGCCGGTTTTAGCCGCATTTCCAGCCGCAAATGGTTTCTGGTTAAACTCATTTGGAATAACTTGCGCGAGCTTATCGTGACCGGTTGTAGTGCTGCAGGGCATTGCGCAGGATGGCCAGAGCATTGTCGAGTACCTGCTGGGAAGTGTAGAAGTGCGGAGACCAGCGAATCCCGCCTCCACGCTCGGCGCAGACGATGCCGCCGTCCTTCAGTTGCTGGAACAGCCAGGCGTTGGGGCAGCCGCTGATGGTAAAGGTAACGATGCCGGCGCGGCGCTCCGGTGCGCTGGGGCTGAGGATGCGTGCCCCGGGGATGCTGGAGATCGATTGCAACAGGTAGGCGGTACGTTGTTGCAGCGCTTCCTGGATGCGCTGGATGCCGACTTCCAGTAACAGCTCTAGACTGGCGGACAGGGCGTGCTGCGCCAGGGTATTCGGACTGCCTGGCTCGAAGCGTCGCGCGGTGCTGGCCGGGGTCCAGTCCTCCCGATCGTAGTCGCCCATGGCTTCGACCATGTGCCAGCCGAACTGGGTTAGCTTGAGGCGATCGCGTGCCTCGCGCCGGCAATAGAATACGCCGAGCCCTTCCGGGCCGAGCAGCCATTTGTGCCCGTCGGCCATGGCGAAGTCGCAGTCGATGGCCTGCACATCGAAGGGCAGGGCGCCCAACGACTGGATGGCGTCCACGCAGAACAGGATATTGCGTTCGCGGCAGGCGCGGCCGAGGCGCTCCAGGTCCATGCGCAGGCCGCTGGCATACTGCACCGAGCTGATGCTGAGCAGGCGGGTAGCCGGACCCATCGCGGCGATCAATGCCGCTTCCGGGTCGCTGGCGTCCAGGTTCACCTGGCGTACCGTGACGCCACGCCCCTCCAGGGCCTGCCAGGGAATGCGGTTTGAGGGAAACTCCTGATCGCTGATCAGTACCTCGTCACCTTCCGTCCAGTCCAGGCCCATGGCTACCAGCGACAGCGCCTCGGAGGTATTCTTCACCAGCGCGATATCACCCTTGCCCGGTGCGTTGAGCAGGCTCTGGAGTTGCCCGCGCAGCCGATGCTCCAGTTGGATCCAACGGGGATAGTCACGTGCGCCCTGATGGATGTTTTCCCGGGCGAAAGCACTCACCGCGTCCGCTGCGCGCTTTGGCCAGGGTGCTACGGCGGCGTGGTTCAGATAACAGATGGTCGGGTCGTGGGGAAACTCGTCATCCCACATGGCGTCGTGGAGCATGCTCAGGTCCTGTCCGGGTCGATGTTGATATTGATGATAGCGTGGCTGCGGGCAAAGGACAGGGAATGCTGATTGTGTGATGAATTTCCGGTCATATTGGTACCAGAAGTGTGCAAGCGGTCATGAAGTTGGCATAATGCGCTCTAACCGTCACGCTCATGCAGGTAGGCAAATGCAGAAAGAATCACGCAAGATCCGGGAGTTTCGTCGCCGGGAACAGGAAATTCTGGCAGCGGCATTGCGCCTGTTCCTTGAGCAGGGAGAGGACAGCGTCACGGTCGAGATGATCGCCGATGAAGTCGGCATCGGCAAGGGCACCATCTACAAGCATTTCAAATCCAAGGCCGAGATCTATCTTCGCCTGATGCTCGACTATGAGCGCGATCTGGCCGAACTGCTGCACTCGGAAACCATCGAAAAGGACCGCGAGGCTTTGTCGCGGGAATACTTCGCCTTCCGCATGAGTGACCCCGAGCGCTATCGTCTGTTCGACCGCCTGGAAGAGAAGGTGGTCAAGGCCAACCAGATGCCGGAACTGGTGGAGCAATTGCACGGGATTCGTGCGTCCAACTTCAATCACCTGACCGGGGTCATCCAGCAACGCATCGATGAAGGCAAGCTGGAGGATGTCCCTGCCTACTTCCATTACTGCGCGGCCTGGGCGCTGGTTCACGGTGCCATGTCCATGTACCACTCGCCATTCTGGCAGGAGTTCATCGAGGACAAGGAAGGCTATATGCAGTTCCTGATGGATATCGGCGTACGCATGGGTAACCGTTCCAAGCGCCGACGGGAGGGCGACCCGGTCTGAGCTGAACTTTGCCGGTCGCCGTCAGGTCTACCGGGGCGACCGATCCACACAGGAGTTGCCCCATCTTGCAGACAATCCGTTCAGTCCTGGGCATCGTCGCTGCGCTGTGCGCGCTGACGGTCCAGGCACGCGACTACAGCTATACCGACATGCACCTGCACTACGTCGATTTCTTCCAGGAAACCGATGGCATGGCCGCGCTGCTGGAACAGATGGATGCGCATTCCATCGAGCACGTGATGATCAGTGGCGTGCCGGTAGCCAAGAAGTGGCATGAGAACGAGCCGCGGCGACCGCGCTACTATGCTGGCGACGACGCCAGTGTGTACTGGTTCAGCGCCACCGACAATATAGTCGCGCACGCCCTGGAACAGCTCGATCCAGAACAGCGCAAGCGCTTTCATCCATTTCTGTCCGGCTTCAACCCCAATGACAAGAATGCCGATGAGCATCTACGCCGCATGCTGGAGATGTATCCGGGCATGTGGCAGGGCATCGGCGAGGTGTTTACCCGCCACGACGACCTGACCGCACTGACCGCCGGCGATACGCCCAGGGCCAACAGCGAGGCCATGGACCATATCTACTTCCTGGCCGCCGAGCATGACCTGCCGGTGCTGATCCACAGCAACATCACCTCCAAGCGCGAGCGCAATCCGCTGTACCTGCCGGAGCTGGAGGAGTCGCTGCGCGACCATCCGCAGGTGCGTTTCATCTGGGCGCATGCCGGTACCAGCATGGAGATTCACCGCCACCAGGAGAAGCTGGAGTTCCTGTTTACCGAGGTCGAGCGGATGCTGGGGTTGTATCCGAACCTGTATATCGACCTGTCCTGGACCATGCGCGAACCCTACCTGCTGGATGCGCAGGGCCAGCCGGACCCGCAGTGGCTGCAACTGGTCGAACGCTTCCCCGATCGTTTCATGATCGGCTCGGACGTGGTGGGGCGCTTCAGGAATCTCGGTGAGCAGATGCGCAGCTTCGATGTGTTCCTCGATGCCTTGCCGGAAGCGGTAGCGCACAAGGTAGCAAGCAGCAATTTTCTGGCGATATTGCCGAAGCAGAAAGTGGCGGAAGCTGATTGAAGTGCCCCGCTAACGGCGCCGGTATGTTCCGGCGCCGTTGGTTGGGTATCACAGTAGCGGTGGGTTGAGTGTTGGGTTTGCCCAGTAGGCACAGCGGTGATAGTCATTGAAGGCCGTAGCAGGCTCGGTTTGCGGTTGCGGCAGATCGAGACGCAGGGCCTGGCTTGCTGTAGAGAACGTGGGCCAACTGGGGCTAGCTCCGTCTGTGGCATTCGGATCGCCGTGCTTGGCGAAATTAGTCCAGTATTCCACCATGTATCCGGCCAGGCGATCGACATCTTCCTCCGAGCCGGCATAGCGCTGGCGCATGGTGTCCGCCGAATACAGGATGTAGGGAATTTCACCGGCGTGGGTGGCACCGAATGGGAAGCTGATCGGGATATTGCCTACTGGGGTAGGGATTTGCGGCGGCACCATGGTCCATGGGGCATTCTCGTCAGTGAACCAGTAATTGTAGGTATCCACACCCTGTCGCGAAAACAGTCCAGCATGCAGACGGCTGCTGCAGGCGAACATATAGTCGGTCCAGATGGCCGAGAGGGCCAGGGACAGTGGGCTTGACTGCCCAGCGAATTCGCTAAGGTAGTGAGTGGCGACAGCGTCACCGTTGATACCGAAGGGAGCCAGCAGTGCTTGCACACGGGCTCGATATTCGGTTTCACCGCCAGCCTCCAGCGGCACCATGCCTCCGCCTAACTCATCGAGGGCGACGAAGAGAGTGCCTTCATCCTGATTGCTGCCAATCATGATGCTCAGCTCGGAATCGAACTCACCGGCACTTAGTGCCTCGGCAATCGACACCGGAAGCAGATCACCAGCCGGGTCTACCGTGGGTACGGACTGTTCTCCGCCCTGAATGGCGAGAATTTGCTCCACGCTGAGCTCATTGACGCACTCACGGACTGAGTCGAAATCTGCACAGGGCGTGGACAGCAATGCGGATGCAGCCGGATGCGCGTACGCCTTGGGCATTTGACCTGAGGCGTAGGAGCCACTCTGGATGATGGCCTTGTTGAAGAGTTTCTCTTCCTGGGCACGGGGCGACACTATATGGCTGAGCACGCTGTGACCACCTGCCGACTCGCCGAACAGCGTGACATTGTCAGGATTGCCGCCAAAACCGGCGATGTTGTTCTTCACCCAGCGTAACGCCTGCTGTTGGTCCATCAAACCGAAGTTGCCACCGTCGTGCTCCAGTCCCGGGTGTGCCATGAAACCCAGAAGGCCCAGGCGATAGTTGAGCGTAACGACAATCACGCCTTGCTCTACCAGACGGGTAGGGTCATATTCACCGCCGCCATTTCCCAGTATGAAGGCGCCGCCATGCACCCAGACCATGACTGGCAGATCTTCGCCCTCAGCCGGAGCGTAGACATTCAGGTACAGGCAATCTTCGTTACCGGTGACGGCGCCAGTGGTTACATTGGTCTGTGGACATTCGCTGGAAAACGCCTCACTCAGTTGCTGAACACCCTCGAGTTTTACTGCGGCTACCGTAGGTGCCAAGCGCAGATTTCCTACCGGTGGCTCGGCATAAGGAATTCCCCGGAAGACTCTCAGACCGTTCAGTTCTATGCCTCGAAACTCCCCGGTAGCGGTATCGATCTGTAACGGATCCGCGGGTGTTTGTGGCTCTGAAGTAGAAGAACTACTCCCGCCACCACCTGACAGGCAGCCACTGAGGCTGACGGCCAGAACCAGGGTGGCAAGTGACGAGAGCACGAAACGCTGGGAGGTAATGGGGCTTTTCTGCATTGTTATTATCCGTATGATGATCCAGCCGACGGCACTGGCAAAGTGCCTTGTGTTGGTAGGCAAACCTTAAAAGAATTGCCCGGCACGCGCTAAACCCATACGGGTGATGAGGGGCAGGGCGCAATGCAGGCGAGCACCTTGCCCTGGCTATCCGGTAAACTGCATGCCGGACTTTCATATGGAGCGATTCATGTCAGCCCTGGCCAGCTTTCCCATCGACTACATCGAACCGGTGTTCCGGCCACCGAGCGAGGCGCATTCGCTGATTCTGCCGGTGACCAACGGTTGTTCGTGGAACCAGTGCACCTTCTGCGACATGTATACCGCACCGCAGAAGAAGTTTCGGGCACGGGACGAGCAGCAGGTGCTCGAGGAGATCCGTCGCAGCGGGGAGCAACTGATTGTGCAGCGGGTGTTTCTCGCCGATGGCGATGCCATGGTGCTGCCGACCCACCGCCTGTTGCGTATCCTGGAAGCGATACGCGAGCATATGCCCGAGGTGCAGCGGGTCACCTCCTACTGCCTGCCGCGCAACCTGCGGCGCAAGTCGGTGGATGATCTGCGGCAGCTGCGCGAGGCGGGACTGCGAATGCTGTATGTCGGCGCCGAATCGGGCGACGACCAGGTACTGCAGCGGGTGAACAAGGGGGAGACCTTCGATTCCACGGCCGAGGCATTGCTCAAGGCCAGGGAGGCTGGGTTGCAGACCTCGGTGATGATTCTCAACGGCCTGGGCGGGCATTCCCTGTCCGAGCAGCATGCGGCGAATTCGGCAAGGCTGATGAACCTGACCCAGCCCGATTACCTGTCCACCCTGGTGGTCAGCTTTCCCCATGGCCTGGAGCGTTACCAGGCACGCTTTACGGACTTCCAGCCGCTGGATCAGGCCGGTCTGTTTCGCGAGACAGAGCAGCTGCTTTCGGCGCTGGAGCTGGACAATACGGTGTTTCGCAGCGATCACGCGTCCAATTATCTGGTGCTCAAGGGCGTCCTGGGCGCTGACAAGCCACGCCTGCTGGCGCAGGTCCGCGAGGCCATCGAACAACCCGAGCAAGCCGGGCTGCGCCCGGAATGGATGCGTGGACTATGAAGCTGACCGCAATGATTCCCGGGCTGATGACGATGCTGGCATTGCTGCTGCTCAGTGCCTGCACCCCATCGCAGATGCGTGACGAGGGGCGCTACTACCTGAGCGACGCCGGGTTGCTGGACAACTACCGGATCAAGCGCAGTGGCAACTGGCGGTTGCAGGCCGACTCGCACCTGTATATCGCCCAGAGCCACTTCGTCCCGGTCGGACACACCTATGCCAGGCCGAACATCCTCGCCGAAGAAGCCTTCGCCGCAGCGGTACAGGTGTTTCCCATGGTGCAGCGGGCCGAGCAGCCGCTGGGCTTGGATCAGGCGTTGACCCGCACCCGCGAACAGGGGCTGGATTATCTGCTGTATACCCGCTTCGCCAGCGCGCAGAGCAGCGCCGGCCCGCAACAGGGCGAGCAGACCGCCCAGGACGGGCATGTCGGGCGGGACCGCGTGGTACTGCAGTTGCTGCTGATGGAGGCTGCCACCGAGCGGGTCATCGACTTCGTCACCATCGAGAGTCGCACCGGCTTCCTGGCCTTCTACAAGTCGCGCCCGGAGGATCTGCTGCGGGAACCGATGCAGGACTATACCCGTCAACTGTTGGGCAGGCCCTGAGTACGGAGAATTTCATGGACAATCGACAACCACCAGCGCAATCGCTGCTGCAAAGCCTTCCGCAATCGGCCAGCGGGGATGCCCGTGAGCCAGCCCCGGTGCACCTGTGGCAGCCGCCGTTCAGCGGTGAGCTGGACATGCATATCGCCCGCGACGGCACCTGGTACTACCAGGGTGGGCCGATTACCCGCAAGGCGCTGGCACAGCTGTTCTCCGGCATCCTGCGGCTGGACGAGGATGGTCGCTACTACCTGGTGACGCCGGTCGAGCGCTGGGCCATTAAAGTCGACGATGTGCCCTTTGTCGCGGTGCGCCTGGAGGTGGAGGGGCAGGGGAAGGAGCAGCGACTGGCCTTCTTCACCAGTCTCGAACACCGGGTCGTGGCGGGCGAGGAACATCCGATCAGGGTCGAGGTGGATGCGCAGACTCGGCAGCCTTCACCCTATGTGCTGCTGCGCACCAACCTGCAGGCGCTGATTCATCGCAATGTGTTCTATCAGTTGGCTGATCTGGCCATCGAGCAGGAAGTCGATGGGGTGCAGCGTACCGGTGTCTGGAGCGCCGGCATGTTCTTCCCGATAGATGGCCTGGACGCTGGAGCCTGACGGTGCCAGGAGCGGCGAGAGGCAAGATGTCGCAGACGCAAGACAATACAGTCTGCGCGGTTGATATTTACCATATATGGGCATAGCATCATCTCCACGCACAACAGGTAGTGATTCCCTGACGGGGTAGATGGGCTTGACCATCGGCAGCTCCGGCGCGGAAGCACGCTTTCAGGAGAAGATGATGAGTCAATCAGCCAAAGTGCAGCGTTTGCATGATGTGGTCACCAACATTCCCATGCAGCCTGCCTCGGAAGATATCTGGGACAGCAAATATCGACTCAAGACCAAGGATGGCGTGGCCATCGACCAGACCGTTGATGAGACCTATCAGCGCGTCGCCCGCGCGCTGGCGCAGGTCGAGGCCCCGGAGCTGCGTGAAACCTGGTACGAGCGCTTTCTCTGGGCCCTGCGCCATGGTGCCATTCCGGCCGGGCGTATCACCTCCAATGCCGGCGCGCTGGAGCACAAGCCCGCCACCTCGACCATCAATTGCACGGTATCGGCGACCATTGGCGACTCCATGGACGATATCCTGGCCAAGCTGCACGAGGCCGGGCTGACGCTCAAGGCCGGTTGCGGCATCGGTTACGAATTCTCCACCCTGCGTCCGCGCGGCGCCTATGTCTCCGGTGCTGGCGCCTATACGTCCGGCCCGCTGTCGTTCATGGATATCTACGACAAGATGTGCTTCACCGTGTCCTCGGCCGGTGGCCGGCGTGGCGCACAGATGGCCACCTTCGATATCGGCCATCCGGATGTGGCGGATTTCATCCGCGCCAAGCGCGAAGGTGGTCGCCTGCGCCAGTTCAACCTGTCGCTGTTGATCACCGAGGAGTTCATGGCCGCGGTGGAGTCCGACAGCGAGTGGAAACTGGCGTTTCCGCTGAGCCAGGCTGAGGCGGAGGTGGACAATATCGATGTCAACGACGCCGGCCAGGTGATCTGGCGCGAATGGCCGAGCAGTGAAGGTTATGTCACTCGCGAGGATGGGCTGGTCGCCTGTCGTATATTCCGTACCATGAAGGCGCGGCGCATCTGGGACATGATCATGACGTCCACCTACGACTTCGCCGAACCGGGGTTCATCCTCATCGACCGGGTCAACCAGATGAACAACAACTGGTTCTGCGAGGAAATCCGCGCCACCAACCCCTGCGGCGAGCAGCCTCTACCGCCCTATGGTGCCTGTCTGCTGGGCTCGATCAACCTGACGCTGTTCGTACGCGAGCCCTTCACCGATAACGCCCGTTTCGACTGGGACGAGTATCGCAAGGTGGTGGACATCTTCACCCGTATGCTCGACAACGTGGTTGAGATCAACGGCCTGCCGCTGGAGCAGCAGCGCAACGAGATCTTCCGCAAGCGTCGCCATGGCATGGGCTTTCTCGGCCTGGGCTCGGCCATGACCATGCTGCGCATGCAGTACGGTGATGCGCAGTCACTGGAGTTCACCGAGCGGGTCTCCCGGGAAATGGCCCTGCAGGGCTGGCGCACCGGTTTGCAACTGGCTGAGGAAAAGGGGCCTGCGCCGATCATGGAGGAGGAGTTCACCATCACCGGCGCGATGCTGGCCAAGCGCCCGGAAATGAAAAAAGACGGCTTCAAAGTGGGGCAGAAGGTCAAGGGCAAGGTGCTCTGGGCCCGGTACAGTCGCTATATGCAACAGGTCGCCGGGGAAGATGCCGAACTGGTTGCCGCGCTGGCGGAGAAGGGTGCGCGCTTCACCCATCACAGCTCCATCGCACCCACCGGCACCATTTCCCTGTCGCTGGCCAACAACGCTTCCAATGGCATCGAACCGAGCTTCGCCCATCACTACTTCCGCAACGTGATCCGCGAAGGCAAGAAGTCCAAGGAAAAGGTCGATGTGTTCAGCTTCGAGCTGCTCGCCTACCGCGCGTTCGTCGACCCGCAGGCATTGCCCGATATGGAAGCGGCGTCGCGCAACCTGCCGGACTACTTCATTGCCGCCGATGACGTCACCCCGACCCAGCATGTGGATGTGCAGGCCGCGGCGCAGAAGTGGATCGACTCGTCGATCTCCAAGACCGCCAACGTGCCGACCGACTATCCCTACGAGGACTTCAAGGACATCTACCTGTATGCCTATCACAAGGGACTGAAAGGTTGCACTACCTTCCGCTTCAACCCCGAGGCATTCCAGGGTGTGCTGGTGAAGGAACAGGACCTGGCCAATACCACCTACCGTTTCACCCTGGCGGACGGCAGCGTTGTCGAAGCCAGGGGCGGTGATGAAATCGAGTATGACGGCGAAACGCATAGCGCAGCCAACCTGTACGATGCGCTTAAGGAAGGCTATTACGGCAAGTTCTGAGCACGCACCGGGCTGAAGACAATGACACGGCCCCGCCATGCAGCGGGGCGAGGATGATGGATATGGCACTCAAGATAGACAGCAAGATCGTCGACTATGCGGTGGTCAAGCCGGACGAGCCGGCCAAGGCGCCGGAAGCTCCTGCACCCACCTATGTCGAGATGCATGAAAAACTCAAGCGCCCGGAACATCTGGAAGGCTCGACCTACAAGATCAAGACGCCGACCTCCGAGCACGCGATCTACGTCACCATCAATGATGTGGTGCTCAACCCCGGCAGCGATCATGAGATCCGCCGGCCCTTCGAGATCTTCATCAACTCGAAGAACATGGAGCACTACCAGTGGATCTCGGCGCTGACGCTGATCATTTCCGCGGTGTTCCGCAAGGGTGGCGACTGCACCTTCCTGGTCGAGGAGCTGAACAGCGTATTCGACCCCAAGGGCGGCTACATGAAGCGTGGCGGCCGCTGGATGCCGTCGCTGGTGGCGGAAATCGGTGACGTACTGGAGCGCCATCTCAAGCATATCGGCCTGATCAAGAATGAGATGGATGAGCACCAGCGCGCCTACCTGGAGCAGAAGCGCGCCGAGTTCAATAGCGTCACGGCGCCGAACCAGGCCGCTGCCGATTGTGATGACAGTACCGAGACCTATCCGTCCGGCGCTCAGCTGTGCGGCAAGTGCCACACCAAGGCCGCGGTACAGATGGATGGTTGCCTGACCTGCCTGGCCTGTGGCGACAGCAAGTGCGGCTGACATGATTCACCCGCTGCATCGGCGGTGCCGGTGCAGCGTCACGTCTGACTTGTTCCCGTCCCGTTTTCCCCGGTTGCCGGCTCTTCTCCAGGGCGTATTCTCCGCCTTTTATCATTTCTGAGACACTGCAAGCACTCGAAGTCATTGATTCTGCAGTGCTCACCCTGTGCATTCTCATTTCTGAGACAGGGATCAGGCCCCGGCCTCCCTCGGCTTTCCCCAGCAAACCCCGATGTTCCGTGGGGTAGCGCGCCCGGCTCGGTTCGGAGCCAGCATGCCAGGTGTAACAGGTCTGAAACACCGTCAGTACCGCTGAGTCATGTTTTTATCCTAACGCAATGAAAATCAAAGTGTTTTTTGTTGTGGCATGGGCGTTGCTCTGTATCGATGCAAGCGGATGCAACTGATACAGCCACCACATGGACACGACAATGGGCAGCTATCACTCCTCTCTGGTTACACCACTGCTGGTCTGCATCGCAGGCTTGATCATCTGTGTGCTGACCCAGGTTCAGGCGCAGGCCGCCGGTGGTGACATCATCATTTCCCGTGAAGTACAACCCAGGGCCGCTGCACGCCAGGAACTGGTACCCGATCCCAACCCGAATGTGGTCAATCCCGACAAGTCCACCCAGATCAGGAACTCCCTGCGTGGCGGAACCGGGCCACTGGAAATCTCCGATAGCGATTTCGCCGGTGTGACCAGTGGCACCAGCCTGGGGAATGGTGTGCAGATATTTTCCCAGTCGGCCGATCAATCGCCAGCTGCCCATATGCCGGGCCGAGGTGGCCTGGGCATCACGGGCAACAGCGCCGGTGGTGGCGGGGCAACGGGTGCCACCGGGCGGGTCGCAGGGGATGTCAATCGTAGTGTGCAGCAGGGGCTGCGCCCCTTGCAGAACCTGGGGAAATGATCATGCCTGTGTATTACCTGCTCGCCCTGGGTTGCCTGCTGTCCAGCCTGGCTGTAGCCAGTGACAGCAGCGCGCTGATCGACGCCAGCGGTAGCGGCTACCAGGGCAATCTGATGCTCAACCAGGCGGCGGGGGAGGCGCACCAGCAGGCCAATGCCCGCGCCATCTCGCCGGGCAGCATGCCTGGAGTGAGGGTTGAGCAACATCGGGAAGAACTGCCAGCGGCTCATATTCCTTCGACCATGCAGGCCAGCATCAGCGGTGATGCATTCAGTGGTGGCAGCGGTGTGCTGGGCATCAACCAGAGCGCCGGCGCTGCCAATCAACAGATCAATGGCTTTCGCCTGGGTGCCGGTGTGCGCCCCGAAAGCCTGGACGACAGCAGCCTGGCGCAAAGCGCTGCGCGGTCGTCATTCAGTTCAGCTGCAGAATCACGTCAGACAGGTGATCGTCGGGTCGATATCGATGACCAGGCATTCATCGACAGTCGCGGTGTGGTTCAGCTGAATCAGGCTGCCGGGGTTGGCAACCGCATGGTCAACAACCTCGGCATCCGAATTCTGGAGTAGTACACCCAAATGAAAGAAAGCCACACAAGGAATCAGGTCATGAATACCAAGCATAAGATTACAGCGATCGCCTTTGTTGTTGCAGCATCTCTTTCCATGGGGGCCATGGCCAAAGGTGGTGGCGGCCCCAACCCGAACCCGACTCCGACTCCGCCCCAGCAGGGTTGGTCGAGCGCCAGCGTGTCTGACGCGCAGATCAGTCTGTACAACTCGGTGGACAACCTCGGTACCGAGAATAATGCCGCGGTCAACAGCTCGCTGGATGGAGGCAGCGGTAACGCCGGTGTGAACGTGGTTGCCGGTGATACCAACCAGCAGGCCAACGCGTTGGCCATCTCGACCGCCGATGCTGATGCCAACTTCGTTTTCGGTACCGAGGCCAGCGTTGGTGTGCTGCAGGTGAATGCTGGCAACCAGCTGCTCAATCAGGATGTCACCAACAATGCATCGGTTGACAGCGTCGCCAATGGCTACTCCGGTAACCTGGGTCTGAACGTTGCTGCCGGCGCCTTCAACCAGCAGAAAAACGATGCGGCGATTGCCAACGCCTCGGAAGCACACTATGCCGACGCCTCCATCGAGGTTCTGCAGGTTGCTGTGGGCGGTTCCACCATCAACGGTGTGGATGTCGACTCCCTCGGTGCGGTGGCCACTGGCTGGAAGCCAGGCCCGAAACCCACTCCAACCCCCTCCAGGAACCTGGATGTGGAAAACAACGCAAGCATGGTCAGCTCGCTTAATGGCTTCTCCGGTAATGCCGGGGTGAACATTGCTGCGGGTGGTGCCAACCAGCAGAGCAACACCCTGGCCATCGCGTCAGGCTGTACTGGCTGCCCGTAAGGGTTGCGGGCCCGGGGGCAACCCCGGGCTCTTGCCGATGCGAGCACGCACTCATGAAACAGATCCTGCCTTGGCTGATGCTGATCAGCACGCTGATGCTACTGGGCCCGCTGAATGTTCAGGCCAGCCCCAAACCGCTGGCGATTCTGCCGGGTGGTGGGGTGGTGTTCAAACCCCTGCAGAGCATGCGCGAGCGACGCTTTGCCAATCTGGTGCAGCAACGGACCGATTTCAGTTGTGGCGCTGCCGCCATGGCTACGCTGCTGAACGAAGCCTACGGCTGGGATTTCAGTGAGGAACAGGTGATCGAAGGCATGCTGGCTGGCGCCGATCCGCAGCTGGTTCAGCAAATGGGCTTTTCCATGCTGGACATGAAGCGCTATGCCGAGACCCTGGGGCTGAGGGCGCGAGGCTACCGTCTGCAACCGGCGCAACTGACAGAAGTGAAGGTGCCGGCCATCGTGCTGCTGGATGTGCGTGGCTACAAGCATTTTGTGGTGATGCAGGTAAGCAGTGACAACTGGGTCTATATCGGTGACCCGGTACTCGGACACAAGAAAATGCCCATTGAAGAATTCACCCTGGGCTGGAACGGCATCGTGTTCGCGGTGATCGGCCCCGGCTACAACCGCGAGAATGCGCTCCTGACGCCGCCGGAGCCACTGACTGCCAGACATCGACTGGACAGGTTCAGCCCAGTCAAGGATGCCGAGTTGATGGAGTTTGGTTTTCTGCAGAGCGACTTTTTCTGAGAACAACGCAATTGCGGGAGAAAGGCCATGAAAAACCTTGCGTCGCTTACGGCTCTGCTACTCATGTTCAGTCTTCCCGCCCATGCGGCCAACCCCTTCCGCGCTGCAGAACTCAGTGATGCCGAGCTGGGCGACCTGCGCGGCCGCTACGTGATGCCGGGTCGCATCATCCATTTTGGCGTGACCATGAGCACTGTCTGGGAAAACGGCGCCGGGCAGAGCGTCGGTGCAGCAGTGACGTTCGAAATGAATGGCAAGGCCCAACCCAGCCTGCATATCACCGACCTGTCCAGCCAGTCACAGGCCGATGGCAGCACGGTGATGCCGGGTACCGGCCTGGTACTCGGTGGCGCCGGCCTGACCGATGTGCAGGGCATCTCGCAGAGTGTGCGCAGTGCCGGGGATTTCAATGATGGCCTGAACAACCTGGAGATCATTGTCTCCCGTGGCGATGGACAGATGGCACCGTCCACGGCTTCAACTCCCTGGAGTGGTAGCACCCGTTTCGTCAACGAGGTGGGCAAGGTGCTGGTCGATCGCCAGGGTGGCGGATTGAAGATTCTGCTGGATGCGGGCACCCAGGGGGCGGCGCTGCAGCAGATCGGCAATGGCAATGTGGTGCAGCAGGCCAACTTCACCGGGGACCTCAATAGCGTACGCAACCTGACGACGCTGAGTGTCGGGCTCAGGGATCTGCCCCTTGGGCAGGACTTTGCCCACTGTACCCTGGAACAACTACGCGCGTTGCGCCCAATTGGGTTCTGAACAACCCGTCATTACTACAAGGAAGATGGACCATGCGCAGATCAGCAGGATGGGTGCTGTTGTTGGCACTGGGTAGCAGTGTCCCGGTTATCGCCCAGACCAGTGAGGAAGAAGCGTTGCGCCGTGAGGTGGAAGTACTACGGCAACGTTACGAGGCGCAGCAGAATGCATTGATGATTCTGGAACAGCGTCTGCGACAGCTGGAGGGCAGCAGTAGCGCTGCCCCACCGGCACAACGGCCGGCCCCTGTTCGCCAGGTTGCCAGCAATGCGCCTGCCGGCTCAGGGGCTGGGGCCGGTTATGGACAGTCGCTGCGCGATGAAGCGGAGCCGGCACCCAGTGTCGAGGCACTGTATCAGGAGGCCAGTGGCTTCTTCGGCGGTGGACGCTTCAGTATCGAGCCTGGCTTCACCTACAGTCATTACGATACGCGGCAGCTGTTTCTCAACGGCTTCCTGGCGCTGGATGCCATCTTCCTGGGTAACCTGGGCGTGGATGAAATCAACGCCGACACCTTCACCTTCGACCTGACGGCGCGCTACAACTGGCGCCAGCGCTGGCAGTTCGATGTGAACGTACCCTTCGTCTACCGGGAAACAACCTATCAATCGGCGGGTGCAGGGGGGGCGAGTACCTCCTACAGCGAGGCGACCGTGACCGGGGATCCAGACATAGGTGATGTCAGCTTCGGGGTGTCCTACAAGTTTCTCGACGAAGGCATATCCCGACCGGACGCGGTGGTCAGCCTGCGGATAAAAGCCCCCACCGGCCGGCATCCCTATGGCATCAAGCTGCAGCGCCAGGCGGACAACGACAACCTGAATGTTCCTGAAACCCTGCCTACCGGTAACGGAGTCTGGTCGGCTACCGCAGGCCTGGCGGTAGTGAAAACCATGGACCCGGCGGTGGTGTTTGCCAACCTGGCCTACACGCACAATTTCGACCGGGATTTCAGTGACATCAGCCCGCAGGAGGGCGTGCGAGTGCCGGGTACGGTGAACCTGGGTGATTACTTCCAGTTCGGGCTGGGGATGGCCTTTGCCCTGAACGAGCGGATGAGCATGTCCATGTCGTTCTCCGAGCTGATCAGCCGGCATAGCCGGATCAGGTATGAGGGTGGTGGCTGGCAAACGGTCAACGGCAGTGACGCCAATGCAGCCTATTTCAATATCGGCATGACCTGGGCGATCAGTGACAAGCTGACCATGGTGCCCAACCTGTCCATGGGTCTGACCCCGGATGCACCGGATTTCAGTGTCAGCCTGAAGTTTCCGTATTACTTCTAGCGGAGTCGCTGTTGGCACCGGATCAGCTAAATTCAGCGGATCTGGTGCTTGCGCAACAGGCGATAAAGGGTCGGGCGGGAAATCTTCAGTTGCCGGGCAACCTGGAGCATATTGTCCGGATAATGACCCAGCGCCACGCTGAGAGCTTCACGCTCGGCGCGCAGCAGGCTGGTCTCCAGGCTCTCGATGCGAGCCGCACCGACTGCTACCGGCTGGCTCAGCCCCAGATCCGCCGCCTCTATTTCCCGGCCATCGGCCAGCACCATGCCCCGGCGTACCCGGTTGGCCAGCTCGCGGGCATTGCCGGGCCAGTTGTGGCTCAGCATGGCGCTGATGGCTTCGGTACTGAAACTGCGTGGCCGGCGACCGATCTCGGCCATGTACAGCCGGGCGAAATGCATGGCCATCGGCGCGATGTCGGCGTGGCGTTCACGCAATGGCGTGGTGCGCACCTCCAGTACATTGAGCCGGTAGTAGAGGTCCTCGCGGAAACGCCCCTCGCGGATGGCCGCCTCCAGATCGACATGGGTTGCGGCCAGCACCCGTACATCCACCTCGATGGTGCTGTTGCCACCCACCCGCTCGATCTGCATCTCCTGCAGAAAACGCAGCAGATTGGCCTGCAGCTCCGCCGGCAAATCGCCGATTTCATCGAGGAACAGGGTGCCGCCATGGGCTGACTCGATACGACCGATCTTGCGTTGATGAGCTCCGGTGAAGGCGCCCTTTTCATGGCCGAACAGCTCGGACTGGATCAACTGCTCGGGGATGGCACCGCAGTTGACCGCGACGAAAGGCGCCTCCTGGCGCCGGGATTGAGCATGCAGGGCGCGGGCGATCAGCTCCTTGCCCGAGCCGCTTTCGCCACGGATCATCACCGGTGAGTCGGTGGGCGCGACCCGGGCTATCAGCTTGCGCAGGGCCCGGGCCTGATCGCTGTCGCCGAACAGGAACTCCTCCTCCGGCCCGCTGCGCTGCTGCTGGCGCTGAAGATGAGCCATGCCGCAGGCGCGACCGAGGGCGATATGGGTGCGACTCTGGTCGAAGGGTAGGGTGTGATAGTCGAGGAACCATTCGGCGATGAACTGGCCGACACCAGGCTGGCCGAGCAGCTCCTGGGGTACTGCCGCCACCCACTGGATGCCGGTCCGGCTGATCAGTACCTTGACCTTCTTCAGGTTGGCGATATGGCTCGGGTGCAGTCGCAGCATGCCCAAGTCACAGGTCGGACGTCCGACGTCATCCAGCGCCGCGCTGTGCACCTCCCAGCCAGCGCTGCCCAGATGGGCGCGCAATGCGGCGCACTCGTCACAGGGGTCGACCAGCAGCAGGCGGCGAGGTGGGATAGGAGAGACATCCAGCATGAGAGTCCTTGCTCAATGAGCTGTCTGCAATATCTATGTAACCTAGCAGAAACACGCCGGGCTGCAACGTCTGCACCCCACCATCGGGTGATGCCGCGTATCCGGCCGGCACATTCGGACCAACGGTTACATAATGGACCTGACGTGGGGATAATACCGGCAAGCCAAAGGAGACACCCATGCCCCTGAATGAAGCACGCTTTCTGTTACCCCTGCTCAGCCTGGCATTGTTCGGCGGCTGGATGCTCACTGGCTGGATACTGCTGCGCCGGGAGGCGCTGCTGAGGCATCGGCTCGATGAGCTGACCGTGCAGTATCAGCAGCAACAACTGCAGGCGCATGAGCAACTGGCTGGCCAGCTCAGCATGGAAACCCGCATCGAACACCTGCAGCAGGCACTGGAGCGCAGCACCACCGAACAGGCAGCCCTGAATACGCGGCTGGCCGACAGCGAGCGCCAGTGCCATGAATGGCAGCGCCGCGCCGAACGTTTCCAAACCCTGGCGCAGGAGCAACTGCGCCAGCGCGAACAGCTGCAAGCCGAACGCCAGACCCTGGAGCAACGTCTGCACCAGTTGCAGCAGACACATGAGCAGCTACGGGTGGAGCACTCGACCGTGCAGGCGACCCTGGAGCAGCGCCAGCAGCACTTCGATGAGCAGCAGCAATTGCTCAAGGACAGCCGCGAACAGCTCAAGCTGGAGTTCGAGCAATTGGCCGGGCGCATCTTCGAGGCCAAGGGTCAGACCTTCACTCAGACCAGCCAGCAATCGCTGGATGCGTTGCTCAAGCCGTTTCGCGAGCAGATCGAACAGTTCCGCAGCAAGGTCGAGGACATCCATCACAAGGACACCCAGCAGCAGGCGGCACTGGCCCAGGAACTGTTGCAGCTCAAGCAACTGAACCAGCAGATCACCCAGGAGGCCCATGACCTGAGTACCGCGCTGCGCGGCCAGAAGAAGACCCAGGGCAACTGGGGTGAGCTGATACTGGAGAACGTACTGGAGCGCTCCGGGCTGCGCGCCGATGTCGACTTTCGCCGCGAGGTCAGCATGACCAGCGCCGAGGGCCAGCGCCAGCGTCCGGACGCGCTGGTCTACCTGCCCCAGGGCAAGCACCTGATTATCGATGCCAAGGTCTCGCTGAATGCCTACACCCGTTACATCAACAGCGAAGACGACAGCGAGCGCCGGCTGGCGCTGGCCGAGCACGTGCAGGCATTCGGACAGCGCATCCGCGAACTCTCCGAACGTAACTATTTCGAACTGCCGGGGCTGAACGCGCCGGAGATGGTGTTCATGTTCGTGCCCATAGAGTCGGCCTTCGTCGAGGCGCTCAAGGCCGATGAAACCCTGTTCCAGAAAGCTATCGAGCAGAATGTGCTGGTGGCCACGCCGACCACGCTGCTGACCAGCCTGAATATCGTGCGCCAGCTGTGGCGCTTCGAGGACCAGAACCGCCACACCGCCGAGCTGGCCGAACGTGCTGCACGGGTGCATGACAAGCTGCGTACCTTCCTCGGCAGCATGGAAAGCATCGGCAGCAGCTTGGACAAGGCCAGCGAGGCCTACCACAGAGCCTGTGCTCAGCTGGTCAGTGGGCGTGGCAACCTGGTCAAGCAGGTCAATGATTTCAAGGAGTTGGGTGTATCTGTTAAAGCGGAGTTGGGGGATGGCTGGACCGATCGTGCCGAGCTTGAGCTCGGCCACGACGCGTCCGCGGATACTGCAGATACACTGGAAACCTGAGGGTAATACGTGAGGAGGAAGGCCCGGCTAAGCGCCGGGCTTTACAGGTGGAAGTCGCCGCTGGCTTCCGGCTGGTATTCGATGTCGATGATCTTGAGCTTCAGCGGACGACCATTGGGGCCGGTCCAGTCGATGCTCTGGCCTTTCTTCAGGCCGAGCAGGGCAATGCCCACCGGAGCCAGTACCGAGATGGTGCCTTCCTTGCCGGCGTTGTCGGGGTATACCAGCGTCAATACCAGTTCGCGACCGCTGGTCTCATCCACGAAGCGCACCTTGGAGTTCATGGTGACCACATCCGGATCAACGCGCTTGTGACTCACGACCTTGGCGCGCAGCATCTCGTTCTCGAGTGCCTCCAGCAGGTCGATCGGCCCGTCCAGGGTATTCAACACCTCGTCCAGGCGTTGAACATCCAGACGGGTGAGCACGATAGAGGGTGATTTGCTCATGGCGAACAGCATTACTCCTTGTCGAAACAATAAAAAATAAAAAAAACGGTAGTTGGGAAATACATGTAAGGAAGCCGACAGAACACCGGCATAGGTAGACAGTACCAGAATGTAATCTTCTTGCAAGATCCCCCCGCTATTTGGCCGCTATGCCGGCTGGCATGGTCCCGCTGAGCCGGGCCGTTTAGACTACTCTGGTGGAAGACAGGGAGATTGACGCATGCATGTGGTGAAACAGGTGGCGCTGTTCGTTCGTACCAACCTCTGGATAGTGCCGCTGGCGCTGTTGCTGGCCTGGGCATTGTTCCGTTTTCTCGATCCGGCACCGCCACGCACCCTGGTCATGACCACCGGCGGCCAGAGCGGTGGCTATCATCATTTCGCGCTGGCGCTGCAGGAGCGTCTGGCCGAAGAGGGGTTGACCCTGGAGCTGCGTACCAGCAGTGGCTCGGTGGACAATCTGGAACGGCTCAGCGACGGCACCGGTGCGGTGCAACTGGGGTTGATCCAGAGTGGCACCACCAGCCTGGTCGAGCCGCAGCGGCTGAAAGGTCTGGAGTCGCTGGGGGCCATCTACCATGAGCCGCTGTGGCTGTTCCAGCGCCGTGATGCGGGTATCTCCCGTCTCAGCGACCTGCAGGGGCGGGCAGTCTCGGTGGGCAGCGTCGGCAGTGGTACCTGGGCGGTGGTGCGCAGCGTATTCAATCAACTGGACGAGCAGGCCGGTACGCAGGACCTGGCCGACGGCAACTGGCAGCAGCTGTCGGGCAGCGCCTCGGCCAGGGCGCTGCATGCCGGTGAGCTGGAGGCGGCGTTCTTCGTGCTGCCGGTGGACAATGACATGGTCCGCGAACTGCTGGCCGACCCGGATCTTGAGCTGGTCAACCTGAGCCAGACCGAGGCGCTGGCGGCCCGCCTGCCGTTCCTGGAAGAACTGAGCGTGCCCGCCGGGCTGTTCGACCTGCAGCGCAACATCCCGGCCGAGCGCACCGAGCTGCTGTCGCCGGTGGCCACCCTGGTGGTCAATGACGCCTTCCATCCGGCATTGGCTTCGCTGGTACTGCAGGCAACCAGCGACGTGCTGCGTCAGGGCAGCCTGCTCGATCCGCCGGGCAGCTTTCCGGCTGCGACGCCCATGGAGCTGGAACTCAGCGCCGAAGCCGCCTATTACCATGAGCGCGGGGTGCCTTTCCTGCAGCGTTACCTGCCGTTCTGGATCGCTTCCATCGTTGACCGCTACGTGGTGCTGCTGATCCCCTTCATCGCCATCATGCTGCCGCTGCTGAAGAGCATGGGCCCGCTGTATGCCTGGCGCATGCGGGCCCGGGTCTATCGCTGGTACGCGCACCTGCGACGGGTGGACAAGCTGATCCACAACGGTGGCATCCATCAGGTGCTGGAACATGAGATCGAGGCCCTGCTGACCCTGGAGGACGAGCTGACGCAGGTCGATGTGCCGTTGTCCTACGCCCATGAGCTGTACAGCCTGCACCTGCATGTCAGCTACATGATCAGCCGGTTGCGGCAGATGCAGGAGGAGGACGATGCCGGGACGGATGTGCCAGCTTTGTGACCGCGCATTGCGCCGGGGTTTGCAGTACGCCGGCTGAGCCATACTATGCGCTAACGGGCAGACAAGAGGTGGACATGAGGGACGTGTTGAAACAGGCAACGGATGCGATCAACCAGGTGCTGCTGGGCAAGCAGCAGGCGGTCAGGCTGGCGGTCGCCTGCATCCTGGCCAAGGGGCACCTGCTGATCGAGGATCTGCCAGGCATGGGCAAGACCACCCTGTCCCAGGCGCTGGCCCGGGTCATGGGCCTGAGTTACCAACGGATCCAGTTCACCAGCGACCTGCTGCCCGGCGATATCCTCGGCACCTCGGTGTTCGATCGCAATACCGGTGCCTTCGTATTCCACCCGGGGCCGATCTTTGCCGAACTGGTGCTGGCCGACGAGATCAACCGCGCCACGCCCAAGAGCCAGAGCGCGTTACTGGAGGCCATGGAAGAGGGCCAGGTCACCGTGGATGGCGCCACCCGGCCGCTGCCAGAGCCGTTCTTCGTCATCGCCACGCAGAACCCGGCGTCGCAGGGCGGCACCTTTTCCCTGCCGGAATCCCAGCTGGATCGCTTTCTGATGCGCCTGTCGCTGGGTTACCCGGCGCCGGCGGCGGAAAAGGTGCTGTTGCAGGGCGATACCGGGCGTGCCCGTCTGGATACCCTGGCACCGGTGTTGAGCCGCGCGCAACTGCAGGCGTTGCAGGCCCAGGTGCCGCAGATCACCGCCAGCGAGGCGATCATCGACTATATCCTGCGGCTGGTGACCCGCACCCGGGAAAGTCATCTGTGCGCCTGGGGCCTGTCGCCGCGTGCCAGCCTGGGTTTGCTGGCGGCGGCACGGGCCTGGGCCATGCTGGAGAACCGTGGCTACGTGATCCCCGAGGATGTGCAGGCGGTACTGCCGGCGGTGGTTGGGCATCGCCTGCGCGCCAGCGATGATCCGGCCGGGCACGGTGGCGGCAGCCTGGCGCAGCGTTTGCTGAACGAGGTGTCGGCGGTTTGATCAGCCGTATCGGCGGGCAGGGCAGCGCCATGTTCCAGCGCTGGCTGAAAAGGCGCATCCCGCCAGCCAGCCAGGTGCGCCTGGATCACCGGCGCATCTTCATCATGCCGACCCGTGCCGGGATGGGGTTGCTGCTGCTACTGGTGATCATGCTGATTGGTGCCATCAATTACCAGAACAGCCTGGTCTATGCCGTGGTGTTCCTGCTCGGCAGCCTGTTCTGGGTCGGGCTGCACCATACCTATCGCAATCTTGCCGGTCTCGAACTGCAGGCCAACGGTAGCCTGCCGGTGTTCGCCGGCGAGGAGGCTCCGTTGAACCTGACCCTGTTGTCCGAACGTCGTGAGCACCAGGCCATGGTGTTGTCCTGGCCGTCCAGCCTGCCGCGCCAGGTGGATGTCGAGCCGCGCCTCAGCACGCCATTGTCGCTGTACTACCCAACTGCGCAGCGTGGCTGGCTGCGCCCCGGCCGGCTGCGAGTGGAAACGCGTTATCCGCTGGGCTGGTTCGTTGCCTGGAGCCTGGTGGATC
Organism: Halopseudomonas xiamenensis; assembly: GCF_014219065.1. Taxonomy (GTDB): domain Bacteria; phylum Pseudomonadota; class Gammaproteobacteria; order Pseudomonadales; family Pseudomonadaceae; genus Halopseudomonas; species Halopseudomonas xiamenensis. The sequence continues at coordinate 17,179 of NZ_JACLGO010000006.1, read as the reverse complement.
TGGACTGGCAGGTGCTGGTCTACCCCCGGCCGCTGAACCTGCCGCTGCCGGGGTTGGCCGCCGGTGGTGTCGGCGAGGGCGAGCAATTGCTGGCCGAAGGCGTGGACGATTTCCAGGGCCTGCGCAGTTACCAGCCGGGTGATTCGAAAAGGCGCCTGGACTGGCGGGCCTGGTCGCGTGGCCAGGGGTTGCACAGCAAAGTGTTCGCCGAACCCCGGCACACCAGCCAGTGGTTGACGCTGGCGCAGGCGCCGGGGCAATCCCTGGAACAGCAACTGAGCTGCCTGACCGGCTGGGTGCTGCAACTGGAGCAGCGGCGCCAACCCTACGGCCTGGAACTGCCGGGCAAGCGTATCGGTCCGGCGCTGGGTGAGGCGCACCGCGACGCCTGCCTGCGGGCGCTGGCTTTGCATGGGGTGGCGGGATGAGCGGGCATGCGCTGATTCCGCGGAACAGCCTGGTCTGGCTGCTGACCGCGCAGATAGTGGCGCTGATGCCACACCTGCCGCGCCTGCCGCTGTGGGTGGCGGGATTGTGGCTGGGCTGCGCGATCTGGCGCGTACAGATCCAGCGCATGCGCTGGGGGTATCCGGGGTTGCCGGTGCGCATGCTGGCGCTGGCGGCGGTGACCCTGGGCGTATACCTGGCGCAGGGAACGCTTATCGGGCTGGACGCGGCGGTGATGCTGTTGCTGATGCTGTTCATGCTCAAGCTGCTGGAGATGCGCAAACCGCGTGATGCGCTGGTGGTCATCTACCTAGGGTTGTTCATCGTCGCCACCGCCTTTCTGTTCGACCAGAGCATAGCGCTGGCGCTGTTCCAGTGCTTCTCGCTGCTGGTGCTGGTGGCGGCGCTGGTCGGCCTGCAGCAGACGCCGGGTCGCAATGATCCGGCGCGGGCCATGCGCACCGGTGGCATACTGCTGCTGCAGGCGGTGCCGCTGATGCTGGTGCTGTTCGTACTGTTCCCGCGCATGGGGCCGCTGTGGGCGGTCAACACGCCCGGGCAGCAGGCACGTACCGGTCTGGCGGAAAGCATGGCACCGGCGGATGTGGCGGAGCTGGCACGTTCCGCTGAGCTGGCCTTTCGCGTTGCCTTCGATGGTGCAGTGCCAGCGCAGCCGCAGCTGTACTGGCGGGCGATGACCCTCACAAGCTTCGATGGCCGCCGCTGGAGCCAGTCGCCGCTCGCTTCGGGCAGCATGCCGCGTAACTGGGTGCCGCAGGGCGAGCCATACCGCTACCAGGTGATCACCAGCGCGAGTCACCAACCCTGGGTATTCAGCCTGCGCGGGGCCAGTAGCGATGACGAGCGGCTGCTGCTGAACCGGGACTTCATTCTGCAGGCGCGTCGGCCGCTGAGCCAGGGCATGGCCTACCGGGCCACGTCCTATCCGGACAGCCTGCTGGAGCCGCAGGAGTTGGAGCCGTTGCAACGCCAGCTGAGCCTGCAATTGCCCGAGGGCATGGACCCGCGCAGCCGCGCCTTCGCCGATGAGCTGCGGCAGCAGCACCCGGACGATGCCGAGTTACTGCAGGCACTGCTGAGCCACTTCAACCGCGAGCCATTCCATTACACCTTGCGTCCGGCGCCGCTGGGCCGGCACAGCAATGACGAGTTCCTGTTCGACAGTCGCCGCGGCTTCTGCGCCCATTTTGCCGGCGCCATGACCTTCGTCCTGCGCGCCGCTGGTATCCCGGCGCGGGTGGTGGCCGGCTATCAGGGTGGGGAAGTCAACCCGCGGGGCAACTATGTGCTGGTGCACCAGTTCGATGCCCATGCCTGGGTCGAGGCCTGGCTGCCGGGGCAGGGCTGGATCTCGGTCGACCCGACCTTCCAGGTGGCGCCCGAGCGCATCGAGCAGGGGTTGCAGGAGGCGTTGCAGGGGGAGGGCAGCTTCCTCGAGGGTTCGCCGCTGACGGCGGTGCGTTATCGCAATATCGGCTGGCTGAACAACGCGCGGCTGTTCTGGGACGACCTGAACTACCAGTGGCAGTTGCGCGTGCTGGGCTATCAGAGCGACCGGCAGACCGAGTTCTTCCGCCGCTGGCTGGGCTCCGCCGACTGGCAGCGGATCGGCCTGGTATCGCTGGTGATAATCTTGCTGTGCATGCTGCCGATGGCCTGGTGGATACTGCGTCCGGCACGCCGGCAGCTGAACCGGCAAGGCCGAGCCTGGCTCAAGCTCAACCGCCGCCTGGCGCGACTGCAACTGCAGGCTGCGACCGGCGAGGGGCCGCGTGCCTGGGAGCAGCGGCTGCTGCTGGCCCTGCCTGGGCAGCGAGTGGAAATCAGCCGCTTTTTCGACGAATATGTGCGCCTGGCCTACGCGAGCAGGCAACCAGGCGGTGGCGGCTCGCCACAACTGGAGCGCAGATTGTGTGCGCTACTGCGGGCCTTGCCGCGCAGCAGGCCACCCCGGCCAATCACCCTGGCGGGCTTGCCTGATGGTGAATCGGGGCGGTAATGTGGGCGGATTCATTCACCACTGAACAATAATCGGGAGCCTCGATGCATCCTTTCAACGCCACACGCCCACCGGCACTGGCTGTCGGGCTTACCTTTGCCGGGCTGGCTCCCTTCGTCACTGGCGCGTTGGGCATGTGGCTGACCCCGGAAGCCTGGCGCGAGTGGGTAATGGAGGAGTTCCTGGCCTTTGCCGCGGTGATTCTGGCCTTCATGGGGGCCATTCACTGGGGGCTGGCTATGCGTGCCGATGAGGCCAGTGACCGGGCGCCGATGCAATTGGGACTGTCGGTGATTCCACCGCTGTTGGGTTGGTTCGCCCTGAGCCTGCCGATCAACTTCGCCATCCCGGTGTTCTTCTTCGCCTTCGCGGCACTGTATTTTGCCGACATATGGGCGGTAAAGCATGGCCTGGCGCCGGCCTGGTACACCAGCCTGCGCCGGCCGATCAGCCTGGTGATCATCGCCTCGATGCTGGTCGCCTGGAGCGCGACGCTGGTGCTGGCGTACTAGGGTCTGGCTTCAGCTCTTCTTGACGAACTCGGACTTGAGCTTCATCGCGCCGATGCCATCGATCTTGCAGTCGATATCGTGGTCGCCATCGACCAGGCGGATATTCTTGACCTTGGTGCCGACCTTGACCACGGAGGAGGAGCCCTTGATCTTCAGGTCCTTGATCACGGTGACGGAGTCGCCATCCTGCAGCAGGTTGCCATGGGCGTCCTTGATGACGCGTTCGTCGGATGCTGTGTCCGCTGCGCTGTCCTGCGGCCATTCATGGGCGCATTCGGGACAGACGTACAGGGAGCCGTCTTCGTAGGTATATTCGGAATTGCAGGACGGACAGTTGGGCAACGTGCTCATGATGTCACCTATAACAAAGTCAATGACTCGCCAGCCCGGTACGGGCTGATCGGAAGGGCCCGGACCATAGCACTTCAGGCCTCCATTGTCCATTTCAGAGCCGATGTCTCGGGCCTTCAGCGCCCATGTCCAGTGCCTCTGGCCGGCCTTGGTAACAGGATATGTTGAAGAAAATCCATTAGAGCTGTAAGCTTGTGCGTCAGATTTTTCCCATTTCAGGAGACGTGTGTAAAGCCAGTCATATCAATGGACAGCAGTGGCGTCGGAGAATAAATACATGTTCATGTTCAACCATCTTAATCACGAGTTCAGTTCCCTTATCTGTATCAAGGCTGTAATCCGCAATCACGCCGCCTATAAAGGCTACCCCTAGCACTCTCGCAGTTACCCGCTTTTCCAAACTTCCATAGCGGTCGCTGAATATGCGCAGGCATTGCGCGTAACGGCACAGTCATATTCCTGTTTTGCGGCCTGGCCTCCCGGTTATTGGCGTGGTCGACAGCGTCCGCAGATATTCATGAGGTTATGCAGTGAACTCCGAGTTGTTTCAATTTTCCACGGCAACGGTACTGCTGTTGCTGTTTGCTTTTTATGGTGGCACCTACTGGCTCTCCAGGATGATCAGGCACGACGGCGACGATGCCGACGGTTTCATGGTCTCCAACCGCCGTATCGGCCTGGGCATGGGTGCGGCGAGCATGACCGCGACCTGGGTCTGGGCCGCGTCCTTCTATGCCGCAGCCACCTCCGGCTATACCTACGGTGTGTCCGGCCCGTTGCATTATGGCTTCTGGGGCGCGTTGATGATCCTGTTCATCTACCCCTTCGGGCGGCGTTTCCGTGAGCTGGCACCCAATGCGCATACCCTTGGTGAGCTGATCCACGCCCGGCATGGTGCATCCAGCCAGTTGATCCTGGCTTTCTCCAACATCCTCGGCAGTGTCATCAGTCTGATGGTCAACCTGACCGCCGCCGGTGCGCTGGTCTCGGTGCTGTCGCCGCTGTCGTTCCAGGCGGGGATCATCATTGCCGGGGTAGGGGTACTCAGTTACACCCTGTATTCCGGCTTCCGCGCCTCGGTATTCACCGATTTCGCCCAGCTGGTGGCGATGATGGCGATCGCCGTGGTGATCATTCCCGCGGTGCTGTTCGCCATGGGCGGGCCGTCGGTGATGGTCGACAACCTGTCGAACCTGAGTGCTGAGCAGGCCAATCTGTTTTCCCGCGAGGCATTCCTGCACCAGGGCGCGCCCTATTTCGTCGCGGTGCTGGCCTATGCCATCGGTAACCAGACCATTTCCCAGCGCCTGTTCGCAGTGGACGAGTCACACATCAAACCGACCTTCATCACTGCCACCATCAGCTATGGTGCCATTGTCATCGGCCTGGGGATGATCGGCCTGATGGCGCTGACCATGGGTGTGGAGCCGATGGATGGCAACATGAACAACCTGATTCCACAGATGGTGTCCAGCTACCTGCCACCAGTCTTCATCGGGCTGTTCTTCATCCTGGTGATCGGCTCGCTGTCCTCTACCGCCGATTCCGACCTGTCGGCGCTGTCGGCCATCATGATGGCCGACGTGTACGGCAAGAACATCGCCAGGAACAAGGCCGACCCGCGGAAGATGCTGCTGATCGGTCGCATGACCATGATCACCGCGACGGTGATCGGCATCATCTTCGCCAGTTTCTCGCTGGATATCCTGGTCATGCTGGTGTTCGTCGGCGCGCTGTGGGGGGCCATCGTGTTCCCGGTCATCGCCAGCTGTTTCTGGAACCGGGTGACCAACGCGGCCTTTACCTGGTCGGTGATCGTCGCCTTGCTGGTGTTCTGCGTGGTGCGCTTCGAGCTGCTGCCGATGACCGGCATGCTGGCGGTCGGCTTCGAACTGCTGGCCTCGGTTGGCGCTGGTGTGGTGGGCGGGCTGATGATCTTCGGCTTCTTCGGCAAACGTCTGGGCGTTATCGCCTTCTTCATCGCCACCGCCGTCATTGCCTGGATTGGCGTTGGCCAACTGCGGGAATTCACCGTGCTGCTGTCTTCGCTCACCGCCTACGGGGTGAGCACCCTGGTGTGCATCGCTATCAGCCTGGCCAGCAAGGAGCGCTTCGACTTCAACACCATCCAGCAGCGCGTGGTCGACTACAACGCGCCGGCGGACGACGAGCTGGATGCCCCGGTGACTGCCCATTGAGGGCTCGGCTGAGCATCCCCGGCGATGGGGCTGCTCGCTCTTTTCACAGTAACGGAGAATGATCATGCAAACGCTTATCTATGGTTCCTACATCCTGGTCTGGCCTGCCATCACCTTGGGCATGCTGGGGATGATCAGCTACAGGGTGCTGCGCGACTACCGGGAGGCCAAGCGCACCAATACCGACATGGTGTGAATCCTGTCAAACCGGGTCCGGGGAGCTGTCAGGCTCCCCGCCAGGTTGTTGTAGTGCTGCGCTGGCATCGGCCCTGATGCATTCGGCCAGGCCGCAGGCCAGATCCAGCCTGCGCAGTATCCACGGCTTCAGATCGTAGACGAAGGGGTCGGTAAAGGCCGCTTCCTCGTCCCATGTCACCATCGCCAGCGGACTGCTGCTGTCTTCCGCCGCCCCGGCACTCAAGGCGCCATCGATCTTGCCGGCGGCAATCTGCAGTGTTTCCTGAATATCCCCCTGATCCTGGTGCCGGCGCATCAGCAGCATGGTCTTGACCGTACTCAGCTGGGCGAGCAGTTGATAACCATGGGTCAGCAGGTTCTCCAGCGGCTCCAGCGCCGGGCGTACCGCCCGGGGCTCGGACAACGAGCGGCGCGTCGCCTGGACCAGCGCCGACAGGCTGTCGTAAGCCTCCTTGCGCGCCAGTCGCCACTCCAGCTCGGGTTCATCGTCCACCGCCGTCAGTTGCCCCAGGCTCAGTGCCACCCGGGCGTGTCGCGCCTGGGCCTGCAGCGTGCGCTGCACCAGCGAAGGGATCTGGCTGCGCTCCCAGGAAGGCAGCACATAGCTGAATGCCCAGGCGATGCCCACGCCGATCAAGGTGTCGGCGATACGCTCCAGGGCGTTGAACACGGGGGCGTCGACGATGCTGATCAGGTGCGCCTGCACCAGGCTCAGCACGGTGGCCGCCACGACGGTGATCAGGTAACGCTTGATGGCGAAGGCGTGGGAGATCGCCTGGGCGATGGGCACTATCACCAGCAACGCCAGTGTCGGTGCCTGGGTAGACAGGATGGCGCCGGCCAGCAGGCAGCCGACGATGGTGCCGGCGACCCGGCTGTTGCGTCGCTCCAGGGTCTGCGACAGGCTGCCACGCAGTACCACCACTATGGTCACCAGGATCCAGTAGCCATGCGTGGCCCAGGGTAGCGCCAGCGACAGCAGATAGCCGGTGCCAATCGCCAGCGCCGCGCGTATGGCGTGGCGCAATGGCGGGGCATCCCAGCGCCACAGCACCTGCAGCGGTCGGGTTGACCAACTGGTCGGGCTGACGAACAGCTGCCAGGCGCGGCGGACCGCTGCCAGGTCCGGCTCGACCTTGCCCCGGGCCAGTCGATTCAGGCGCAGGATCTCGTCATTGACATTGCCGACTCGGTTGGTCAGGCCGCGCAGCAGGGTGGCGATCGAGGGGGTATTGCCGGCCGTCCAGTTGGTGCTGGCCAGTGGCAGGCGGTTCAGCTCGGCCAGGGCCGGTCGCAGGTCGACCAGCCGCGCCGGCCGGATGCCCCGCAACAGGGCATCGGCCTGGCGGTCCAGTTCGTCGGCCATCTGGTCGATCACCTTGTGCATTTCGGTGAGCACCGGCGCCGACTCGGGGAGGGATTTGACCAGGTCCAGGTCCAGTTCGCTGGCCAGCAGATGGTCGCGTATCTCCAGCACGTTGATCAGCATCGCCGCCAGTTGCTGCCGGCGCGGGGTGCGCGGCGATTCCAGCAGCAGGTCGCGTGCCGCCTGCAGTTGGTCGGCCAGGGCAGCCTGCTGTTGCATCAGTTCGCCAATCAGCGGGGTGTCGGTGGTCGGATCGAAGCGGTCGGCCTGGGTGCGCATCAGGCGGCTCAGCGACAGCATGGACTGGGCCAGCATCTGCGCCCGATAGCGACGGTTGAGCAGGATGTTGGAGAGCGTGGCAAAGACCAGGTAGCTCAGCGAGCCCATGGCGAAATACAGGCAGGTGGTCAGCAGGCCGCCGCTGTTCAGGTGCTGCGGCACGGCCATGGAGAAGGTCATGGCGAACATGATCGAGATGACGATCGGCAGGCCGCGCTGGCCCCAGGCGCCGGCGAGGAAGGCGAAGAAGGTGGCCGGTACCAACAGCAGGCCGAGATACAGTGGCTGATCATGCAGCGCCTGGACGCCTGCGAACAACGGCAGGCCCAGCAATGCCGCCGGCAGCAGGCTGAGGAACTTGCCGCGGCGCGGCATGGCATGGTCCGGCGGTACGCAGACGATGGCGCCGACCGCCGCCACCGAGGCGGCGAACTGACCCAGCAGCAGATAGGCACTGCCGGAGATCAACATCAATCCCAGGCCAGCGGACACCCCGGTGGTAACGTAGGAACTCAGTAATACCCGCAATGCATCGGCAAACCGCCCGCTCATATCTCGCCCCATTGTTGTCCACTGGTCAGACTCAAGCATAGACGGGACAACGAAGCGGCGAGACACAGGCGGGCGAGAATGTCTGGCGTCCCTATGAGACTGACATGCCATTGCTGAAGAACGCCGCATTGGCATCCAGGCTGCGCGCCGCATTCTCCATATTCCAGGCCGCCGGATGATCGCGGCGTGATAGCTGGCTGGCGAGCTGTCGCAGGCTGCGCGCCGCTGCCTGTGGTTGTCGGCGCACCCGCTGCAGGCGTTGCAGGCACAGGCGTGCCCGACGCCGTACGCTCTCGGGCTGGCGTTGATCTTCGGTGATGCCATGCAGTTGCACTATGGCATTGCCCACCGCGAGCACCGCCAGACTACCGCTGGCCGCCGGTTGCAGTGACTCGCCGCTGCGACTTACGCTCTGCATCAGCTTCAGCAGGCGGTGATACAGGCGCGTGCGCCATACCGCCTGCCGCTGGCGAGGCGGCGCCCGTTCGGCCATGGCGGTCAGTTCGCCGAGCATCATATCGGTCAGGTGCAGTCGCCGCCGGCGTGCATCGGCCGGCCACACGGTCTTGAAGGTGATGTAGGCCAGCAGGGGCCCGGCCACCACGGCCAGGGCCAGATTCAGCGATTGGCTGAAGCTCGGGCTGAGTGGGTAGACCGGGTGCGACAGCAATAGCAGCACCATCACATAGTCCATCGAGCCAAGTGTGGTGCGCTGGTGCGCGACCACCGGCACCACCAGCAGTACAAAGGGCATCAGGGTGGCCAGCAGTTGCCATTCGGCAGCGACCAGCGGCCACACCAGCCAATGACAGGCCAGCGCCGCGACGGCACCGAGCAACTGCCAGATGAAAATGTGCCCCATGATATGGGAGGGGGTCTCGAAGGTGGAAAACAGGGTGATCATCACCGACACGCCGAGCATCACGTAGGCACCTGCGCTCCAGCCGGTGACCACCCAGGCCGCACCTATCAGCAACAGCAGGCCGGTGGCGCGTAGCGCGGCGTGTCGGGCACCGATCCAGTCCCGGTGCAGTACCACGCGGTTGCGCACCTGGGCTGGACCAGGGTCGCTGCCTTCCACACTGAAATATTCGCGCTGGCTGTCGAGCAACTGGCGCAGCGTATCGGCGGTGACCTGGTCATCCGCACTCAGGACCAGCGCAGTTTCCAGGGCAGGGAGCACTTCCTGCGCGGGTGCATTGACCAACAGCGCCTGTGCCGCGCGCTCCAGCGCTGCCGTCATGGCTTGGTGTGGTGGCAGGTTACGCGAACTCCTGATCCAGTACACACAGCCGACCTGAGCCTGCACCAGTGCTCGCAGCGCCCGCACATGGCGGTGGCTGCGCAGCGAGCCGGCGGCGTGGGTGTCGAACAGTTGCTCGGTCATGGCGATGTCTTGCAGCAGTCGTTGCGACAGCTGAGCACGAGGAGTGCTGTCGGTGCCGGCAAAACGCGCCGCCATGGCCTGGAGAACCTGCGCCGTGCTGCGGCGCACCCGCCCCGATAGAGTGTCCTCGGCGCTGCGTGGGGTGAACAGCAGGCCCACCAGCAGCCCCACCAGGATACCGGTGAGCACGGTAAGCAGACGATCGGTGCCGAGCAGGAATATCTGCCCCGCCGGCTGCTGGGTATTGAGCAGGGCGACCATGGTCGCCGAGTAGCCGGACAGCAGCGTACCGTAGGCCACCAACCCGCTGAGCAGATTGCCGACACCCACGCACAGGCCGATCCATAGCGACAGGCCGATCACCATGAGCGCAAGGTTGTCACCAGTGAACAGCACCAGCAATACCCCGAACAGCGTGCCGACCAGGGTACCCAGGGCGCGGAACAGGCTTTTCTCCACCAGCATGCCGCGTACCGGCTGGGATACCGCCCAGACGGTCATGGCTGACCACTGCGGATGCTCCAGCCCGATCAGCCAGGCCAGGGCCAGGCAGGAGGCGAGGGCGGTGCGTCCGGCAAAGCCCAGACGCGGCACATCGAAGCCAAGCTGCGTCAGCCTGCCAGCGAGGGCGCTCGGCTTGCTCATGGGCGAGGCTCCCCGAGCGAGCCGATACGCTGCTGGATGATCTCGAAGGCCTCGAGCATGACCGCCAGTTGTTCATCGGTCAGGTCCTGCAGCATCTGCTGCTCGATCGTGCGCAGGTGACGGCGAATATCGCGCACTGCGCGCCGCCCGGCGTCGGTGAGCATCACCAGCTTGATGCGGCGGTCGCCCGGATCGGGGTGACGCTGGATATGGCCGCGCTGTTCCAGGGTGTCCAGCAGTCGGACCAGGCTGGAGCCGTCGATGCCGACCAGTGAGGCCAGCTCTTTCTGGCTGACGCCATCGCCGGACTCATCCAGGTGGATCAGTGGTGACCAACTGATATCGGCCAGGCCGACGGCGGCCATGTTCTGGTCGATGGTGCGTCGCCACAGCCGGGAAAGCATGGAGAAGCGGATACCGAAGCGATTGCGTGGGGATGATGGGTGCATGGCAAATGATTTGAATTCAATCTAATTGATCGAAATCATAGCATCCCGCTGCATCCTGTTCCAGCCCCCCCGGGGTGTCAGTCCCCGGCGGCGTCAGGTACGGCGTTCGGGGTTGTCTTGCCCACCGCCTGCTCGCGGCTGCGCGGCGAGAAGTCGTTTTCGGTGAACACTTCACCGAGAATCGCCTGCTCGATGAAGTTGCGCTCGCCGACCTTGACCGGCAGGCGCACGGTCAGATGAATCTCGCCGGCGACCGGTACCTGGATGGTTACCCGCGGCTCGACCGAGGGCATCATCAGCCCACGCTGGTTGCCGATCTTGCTCATGTAGCGCCGCACCAGCTCCAGATACGGCTGACAATGACGGTTGGCCGAATCCAGCAGGGCGGTTTGCGCCGCCTGCCAGTTGTCTTCCCGCTTGAAGGGCACGGTGAACACATGGAAGTCGTAATGGGTGGTGAAGCTCTCATTGACCACGGGTTCGGAAACGAACAACGCATTGGGGATGACGATGCGCCGTCCAGTGCGCTGGTGCAGATGCTTGCCGGGGCCGACCTCGAGGATAGTGGTGGCCAGCAGGGTCTGGTCGATCACATCGCCGCGCAGATCCTTGATCTGGATGCGATCGCCGAGCACGAAGGAGCGCGAGCCACTCTTGAGAATCGAACCGGTGAAACACAGGATCAGTTCCTTGGTTGCGACCACGAAGGCTACCGCGATGGCGACGATGGACAGGGCCAGGGTGCGCAGCTCCTCACCCCAGATCATTACCAGGCCGAGCAGCATCAGTAGCAGGAAGCCATTACGCGAGTTGACCAGCCACTTGCCGCGCAACTCCGGTGACTGCACTGTGCGCTGAATGAAACGCGTGGTCAGGGCGCGCAGGATGAAGATCACCACGATCAGGATGAGCGTACTTGCCAGCAGGCTCAGCACGGCATCGGAAATCACGAAATTGTCCGGTAGCCAGTCCACATTCTCAAACATGTTTTTCCCCTGTGATCAATCAGTTGGAATGATCTGCTGTCCTCGGGCTGACGTCAATCGGTAGCAGGCCGGCCGACTGTCCCGTGGAGGGGCGGGCGCAGGGAAGTGCAGTGAACAATATTGGGGTGCCATTAACTCGAAAGTGTTATTTCAAGTCATCAAGTTGTGGATGTTTATTTCCGGTAATTCGTTTTTTCAGTTGGATATATAACTGAGCGACGGATTTGATTCACCCGTTCGGGTGGACTTTTAGTTTGCCTGTTGACCTTGTTCTATATAAACAAAATACTCCGGCGCTGTCGGTAAAGTCGTGCCGAACAGAGACTGTGCGATCTGCAAGTTGACAATAAAACCAACAATGTTCTGGAGTAACAATGATAAATAAAACTCTATCCAATTCGCTGCTGTCCATGCTGGCAGCGGGAGCCCTGCTGTTATCCACTTCGGTCATGGCGACCAACCCGCCAGTGGATGAACCTGTCGATCCGGGTGATGCCTACGCCCGCGGACCGGACCCGACCGTGGCCTTGCTCGAGGCCTCCAGCGGTCCCTACAGTACCCGCACCAGCCGGGTCTCCAGTCTGGTCAGTGGCTTTGGAGGCGGGACCATTCACTACCCGACCGGCACTACTGGTACCATGGCCGCCATCGTGGTGATTCCCGGGTTCGTCTCGGCGGAGTCCTCCATCGATTGGTGGGGTCCGAAGCTGGCATCGCATGGCTTCGTGGTGCTGACCATCGATACCTACACCGGCTTCGACCAGCCGCCGAGCCGTGCCCGCCAGATCAATAATGCGCTGGATTACCTGGTGGAGCAGAACTCGCGCAGGACCAGCCCGGTCAACGGCATGATCGATACTGATCGACTGGGTGTTATCGGTTGGTCCATGGGTGGCGGTGGCACATTGCGTGTAGCCAGCCAGGGGCGGATCAAGGCCGCCATCCCGCTGGCACCCTGGGATACCACCAATGCCCGCGGCGTCCAGGCTCCGACACTGATCTTCGCCTGTCAGGCGGATGTCATCGCGCCAGTGGCCGTGCATGCCTCTCCCTTCTATAACCAGTTGCCCAACGATATCGAAAAGGCCTATGTCGAGATCAGTGGCGGAACGCACTACTGTGCCAACGGTGGAGGTCTGAACAACGATGTACTTAGCCGCCTGGGTGTATCCTGGATGAAGCGCTTCCTGGATAACGACACTCGTTACAGTCAGTTCCTCTGTGGTCCGAACCACACTGGCGACCGGAGGATTTCCGAATACCGTGGTAACTGCCCTTATTGATCGGGGGAGTAGATAGAAACAAGCCGGCTCCAGTGATGGAGTCGGCCTTGATAGTTTGAGCTGACAATATTTTTGCTGACGGTCCTTGTCTCAACGACAGAATCCGAAGCCGCTGGCGTCGAAGTGAAAGTGGTTTTCATGCGGTTGGTTGTAATCCGGGCCGAGTACGGTGCCGAAATAGCGACAGGCAGCCTGGTGGGTTTCCTTGAGAAAGGCCGACTTGTCCTGTGCCTGCTCGTCACTCCAGTGCCTGAGTACCGAGACCTGCTGTCCGTTCGCGAAGCGAAAGCCGGCTACATCGAAGGCATTGGCGGTGGCATGCTGGCTGCGGCGCGCTCCCTCGCGGTGGTAGATATTGCGACAGGCAAAACTGCCGAGGTGATCGATCCGCGTCAGCTCGCTGCCCATATGCTGTTGCGCCAGGGGCTGCAGTTGCTGGCGCTCGAACATGACCCAGGCCACGGCGAGCGGGCAGGTGACGGTGAAGGTGGAACTGAAGCTCACCCCACTGCGCCGCACGCGCACCACATTGCTCAGTGGACAGCCAGCGACTGGGGTGTAGTCATCCAGTGCCAGGTAGTCAATGGCACCCTCGGGCGCTGTCTCCAGCACCAGCAGGCATTGCTGCGGGTCGTCCTTGAGTTGCGACAGCTTCCATTTGCTGACCAGTGTCATCGGATGTTCGATGGACAACGGCTGCCACGGATGCCATTCGGGGGGGATGTGCTCCCAAGGCCTGCCCAGAACCACCGCAGCGATGATCGCCAACAGCAACAGCCATTTCATGACTCGGATAAGGGCGGTCTTCAACAGGCCTCCTTACTGGGTCCTGGGGGGGTACAGGTTGGCGCCGCCGCGGCGCGATCACTTTTTCAACAAGGCCATGAATATGCCGGCCACTGCGGCTGCCGCGCCGATAATCAGGAACCACATGGTGCTGTCGGTGAAGCGCCCAGTGAAGGTTTCGACCACCTGGTCGCCGACCGATTGCGATGATTGCCAGCCGAAGTACAGCAGAATCAGACCCACCACCAGCAGCACTATGCCTATCAACTTGTTGTTTCCCATGATGCTTCTCCTGGATCTTGAACTCACCCAGCTTCAGACTCGCTGCGTTGTAAAAAGTGCACTGGTTCGTATTGACGGACCCGCCGCTCATGCTGATTGCTCGTGGGGAATTTCCAGCAGCTGTTGTGTTATTGCTGCACGATTGAGCGGACGATGCGGCCAGGGTTGCCGACGACCAGTACATCCGCCGGTACGTCTTTCACAATTACGCTGCCGGCACCGATGACCGAGCGTGGGCCGATGCTTACGCCAGCGCAGATGATGGCTCCGCCACCGACCCATACGTCATCGCCGATGGTCACCGGCCTGGCGTATTCGAGTCCGCTGCGCCGCTGTGCGGCCTCCATCGGGTGCAGCGGGGTATATATCTGTACCGCCGGGCCGAACAGTACGTTGTCGCCGATACTGACCCGGGCCACATCGAGAATGATGCAGTTGGCATTGAAATAGACATTGCGGCCCAGTTGGATATTCCAGCCGTAATCACAGAAGAAGGGCGGGGTGACGTAGACATTGGTCGGTGCACCGAACAATTGGCCTTGCAGCGCCGCGCGCTCGCTGTCAGGCGCCGTTGGGGCAAGGCAATTCAGCGCCTGGGTCAGCTCGCGGGCGCGCAATCGGTCCGCTACCAGCTCAGGATCCTGTCCGTTGTACAGCTCGCCCGCCAACATCTTGCTCTTCTCGCTTGGCATGCCGTTTCTCCACTCCGAGGTTATGAAAATTCAGACCGGGGCAGAGTGCCAAAGTGCAGGGTAAAGCACACTACGCCGGGCGGCCCCAAACCAGCGCGATTCTGTTATGGTTGCCATCCGCTCACTTGCTGCAGTATGAAGATCCGCATGGCTTCTGTTGAACCGATTCACTTCGCGGGTGTTGACACCCTCAGTCTGCGTCAACTCGACGAGCTCAATGGTCTGCCCAAGGGCAGCAGCTTCCGCTGGTTCAAGGCGTGCGAGGGCGAACTGGTCGAAGGCCTGGACTACTTTCATCTGCCGGCCGACGGGCATCAGGCGTTTATCGATCAACTGCGTTCCGCCGGGCAGATCTACGCCAGTACTCGCCACCTGCTGTTGTTGACCCGTAGGGGTTACGAGCACCTGCGGGCGCGCTCGTTGGGCTGATCCCGAGTTTTCCGTCTTACCCAGAAGGATTCCGCATGCTTGTCGAACTGTTTGCAGTCATGGCACCTGTCCTCATCGTGGCAGGGATCGGCTACGGCTGGGCGCGTTCCGGCCAGGCTTATCCCACCGAGTTCGTTACCCGTCTGGTACTCAATATCAGTACCCCTTGCCTGGTGCTTTCCACGCTCAGCCGGGCTGAGGTGGATCTGCAGGTGTTCGGCCAGATGGCGGCGGCTTGCGTCGTGATATGCGCGATCATGGCGCTGATAGGCTGGGTGCTGAGTCGCGTTATCGGCTCCGATCCCAAGGTGCTGGTCCCGGCCTACATGTTCCCCAATACCGGCAATATGGGCTTGCCGATCAGTCTGTACGCCTTCGGCGAGCCGGGGCTGGCGTTGGCGGTGGCATTCTTTGTGGTGCTGTCGGTGGGGCACTTCACTGTCGGCATGATGCTGTCCGGGGCAGTGCAGTCCTGGCGGCGTCTGCTGCTCAATCCGGTGATTGTCAGCCTCGGCGTGGCCCTGGCGGTACTGCTGCTCGATCTGCAGCTGCCACGCTGGATCGCCAACACCGTCGATCTGCTCGGCAGTCTGAGCATCCCGATGATGTTGCTGACCCTTGGCGTCTCGCTGGCGACCATCCGCCTGCAGCAGGTCGGACGCGGCATGTGGCTGGGAGGCTTGCGCATTCTCTGCGGCGCCGCTATCGGCTGGGCTATTGCCC
The DNA here is from genome assembly GCF_014219065.1 of Halopseudomonas xiamenensis. GTDB lineage: Bacteria > Pseudomonadota > Gammaproteobacteria > Pseudomonadales > Pseudomonadaceae > Halopseudomonas > Halopseudomonas xiamenensis. Next base: position 1,594 of record NZ_JACLGO010000006.1, on the reverse strand, counting down.
TGGCCCTGGATCTGCCACCGCTGGCCCAGGGTGTTCTGGTGATGCAGTCGGCAATGCCGGTAGCGGTATTCAACTACCTGTTCGCGGTCAAGGCCGGCCGCTCACCGGAAACCGTCGCCAGCCTGGTCATCTGCTCGACACTGTTGTCGTTCCTGCTCATACCAGTGCTGCTGCTCTGGTGGCTGCCCGTCGCGGGCTGATCCCCAAGAGGTCAGGTATCAGCTCGATGAGTAGCCAGCAGACCCTCACACTCCCGAATCATTCCTCGCGCCCATGCGCCTGGTCGGCCAGCTTGCTGGCATCCACCCGCACGAAGGTCGAATCACCGATCGCGGTCAGCACGTCGCCGGCATATATCTCGCAGATGATACGGCTCTTGCGCCCCAGCGGACCTTCGACCCGGGCTCGCAGGGTCAGCTCCACGCCCATCGGGGTCGGCTTGATGTACTTGAGGCCCAGCTCACCGGTTACGCAGTTGACCGCCGTCGGGTCGTTGCCGGCCGCCTGTTCGGCGCGCAAGTGGTAGGCCATCGCCGTCCAGTTGGAGTGGCAATCGACCAACATTGCCAACAGCCCGCCATACACCAGGTCCGGCCAGCCGCAATACTTGGCCTCGGGCAGGTGCCTGGCGACTACATGCACGCCATCGGTGTCCCAGTAACTCTTGATATGCAATCCGTGTGGATTGCTGCCGCCACAGCCATAGCAAACGCCGTGGGGCGCGAGAAGGTCCTGCAGTGCGCTTTCTGTCATGGTATGCCTTGTTCTTGTGTCATGGATCAAGACTGCCAGTCTGCCCCCGATCCTCTGGAAAGGCTATGCCAGAGCGGAATTATCAGTGCAGCCTATGATGGTCCATGACCAGGCCGGGATCCCTGGCCAGCGAGTCTATTCATGGCGTCCCGGATTGGCTGCAGCTCTACCGGTCGCACCAGTCGTTCCACTTCTTCGCCATCGCGCATAAAAATCAACGTCGGCCACAGCTTGACCCGAAACGACCGACCGAGGGGGCGCCCGGGACCATCTTCTATCTTGAGGTGCCGTAGCTGAGGGTGTTCGTCGAAGGCTTTCTCCAGATGCGGTTGTGCCGCCTGGCAATGGCCACACCAGTCGGTGCCGAATTCGATGACAGTCGTGCCTTGCAGCGCGTCGACCTCATCCCGTGATGGTGCCTGATCCGTATAAACCTTCTGCATTGCCATATTGCCTCCTGAGCAGGTCTGTCAGTATGGGAAAACCGTACCATACGCCTTTCGACTCTGGCTGAGCATGCCTGTGCGTAAAATGTCTGGTGGTCGCTTGGCAATTCGCCCTGTCATGGGGTGGTCGGGCAGGGTGGTGCCGCTCGTCTGATACAGGTGCCAAAGGGTCGATCAACCAAGGTTGCGACTGGCAATCCGGATGGAAACCAACTATTTTGATTCGAGGCGTTGACAGGGCTTTGTAGTCCTGTAGAATGCGCCTCCCTGGCCCGGAACGGCAAGATGGTTTCAGGTCGGATCTTCAGGTGGTGAGAATGCAGATTGCCTCACAAAAACACTTGACAGATCAGAAGGTTGGCGTAGAATGCGCGGCCTTGGTTGAGCAGAGACTG
>NZ_JACLGO010000069.1 GCF_014219065.1 Halopseudomonas xiamenensis | reverse complement strand
GCAATCCAGCAAGCCAATCCCAGCACGGGTCAGATTGGGCTGACGTTCGAGAGCATAGTAGATTGAGTGTCCCAGCAATTTCCTCGGCGGCTCATGCTCTGCACCATTCGGTAGCGCCAGAGCCTTTGCCGGAATTTGCGACTCACGTACTGTGAACCCTGATCAGAATGGAACATGACCTTCTCCGGGCGCCCTCGCTGCTCCCAGGCATGGTCCAAGGCCTGAACAACCAAGTCTGCATTTGCCGTGTCAGACATCGCCCAACCGACCACACGACGGGCACATAGATCCAGCACCACCGCCAGATAACTCCAACGCTGGCCAGTCCAGATGTAGGTAATATCACCACACCAGACCTGATCAGGCTGTGGCACATCAAACTCACGGTCCAGTCGGTTTGGGATGTCCAGCCGCTCCACTGTCGCTTGCTTATAAGCGTGAGGTCCTGGCTGCTTGCAGATCAAACCCAATTCGCCCATCAGTCGGCGCACCTTGAATCGACCGATCTCGACACCCTGGTCGTTCAGCAAGCCCTGTAGGGTGCGGCTACCGGCAGAGCTGCGACTCTTGTTGAACAGCTCGTTAATCCGAGCTCTCAGGGCAACACGTTCAGCATCAATACGCTGTATCCTCTGGCGATGCTCGTAGTAGCACGAACGGTTGATACCAAAGACTGTGCACACCATGTCGACTGGGGCCTGCTCTCTCAACTGGTCAATCAGCGTGTACGTTTCCAGTCGTCCGACATCAAGAGAGCGGTAGCCTTTTTTAGTATGGATTTCTCCATTTCCAACCGCCGGCACCGATCTTCCAGCTCCTGAATTCGTTGGTGCTCGGGCGTTATCGCTTTGCCTTTGGGTGTGACACCTTGCCGTTCATCGCTGAGCTGCTGAACCCAGCGACGCAATGCTGATTCACCAACACCCATGGATGAGCAGGCCTGGGCAATGCTGTAGCCTTGGTCGAGCACCAGACTGGCTGTTTCCTGCTTGAATTCAGGGGTAAACGTACGTCGCTTTCTTGTCATCGAACACCTCTCAATGGCGAGCATTGTCGCCTAAGTGGGTGTCCGGTTTCATTAGACCACTACACTGTGCAACAGGCCCCAGCGCCCTGATGACCTGGTAGAAGGGTCTATTGAGTGCATTCTGGACACTTTTCCTGACTTTGTTCAACCCACTCAGCGCTT
>NZ_JACLGO010000068.1 GCF_014219065.1 Halopseudomonas xiamenensis | reverse complement strand
CGGGGCTTGTATGGTTTTCCTACAGGTCCAAAATGGACCTGTCAGGGTGGAGGGGCAATCGGGGCTTCCGGCCTTACGGCACGGACCGTGGGAGATTTCGCCCCACTCTCACCAAAACGCCGATAGAGAATCCATCGGCAGAGCCAAGCCCGCTCGGACCGACGATATGTTGCAAGCCAGCGTCTGGTGAGCCCTGACAAGTCAAAGAACACTTTAGCTTGGAGGACGCCCCATGGCCAAGTCTGTAGAGTCCATCCTGATAGGGATCGATGTCAGCAAGGCTGAACTGGTCATCGCTCGCAACGATACGAAGCAAGTCGAGACGATCAAGAACACCGCAGCGGCCATCAAGCGGTGGCTGACATCTGTGCCAGCTGGATCAAGGATTGCCCTGGAGGCAACGGGGGTCTATCACCGGCTGTTGACCCAGTTGGCCCATGAGGCTGGCCACCCGCTCTTTCTACTCGATGGGTACAAGCTGAGTCATTATCGGGATGGCGTGGGCACCCGCGCCAAGACAGACCAGGCCGATGCCCGCCTCATCCTGCGCTATCTGACCAGGGAACGGGATGAGCTCAAGCCCTGGATACCACCCCACGATGCCTTCTACCGCATACAAAGCCTGATGCGCCGCCGGGCAGCGCTGGTGCAAACCAGAGTGGCGTTGAATCAAAGCTTGCGGGATATCCCTCAGCTCAAGCAGGTTGCCAAGCAGCTGGATCAGAATATCCGCCGTGTTGAGCAGTTGATCGTCCAGCGCCTCAAGCAGGCTCTGGCGGAGGTAGGTTGGTATGGCGACGCGCAGCGCTGCGATGCCATTGAAGGCATTGGTGAACTGACCTCCATGGCCCTGGCCAATACCTTTCACCGAGGACGTTTCAGGAGCAGTGATGCGTTCATTGCCTACCTTGGAATGGATGTGAAAGTACGCGATTCAGGCACACAGAAAGGGCGCCGAAAACTAACCAAGAAAGGTGATCCCGAGTTGCGGCGGCTGCTCTACAATGCGGCTATGGCCGCCCGCAAGACTACAGCCTGGAAGGGACTGTACAACACCTACCTGGCGCAGGGTCTCAAGCCGACCCAGGCTCTGGTCAAGCTGGCGAGAAAACTGGCCCGCATCGCATTTGCACTGATGCAGCACCAGACAGCCTATCAACCAAAAACATCAGGTTGAGGGTTGCCTGGAACCATAGAATCTCCCACA
>NZ_JACLGO010000067.1 GCF_014219065.1 Halopseudomonas xiamenensis | reverse complement strand
ACGTATAGGAAGAATAAACGCCCTTTTCACCCAAGTCCAACAGCTTTGGACCGCAGTTGACTCTTTCGACACCCCTGCGATGCAACCCAATCCGGCTGACGGGGAGCCAGCAACGCTGAAAATTTACCCTCCTCTTTCCCACTAGCGGCTCCTTTTCCGACAACCAGCACGGCGGATCCCTGCCGCGGCGCTGTGAACGCAGCATTTTGATTGGTATCGTTGGCCTTCAGGCTCGTCAGTCAAACAGACCCAGGAGCAGCTCAGCCGGTGGCGCCCGGCTTTCGGGTAACGCCCTGGTCCCGCTGGTTTCGGCTTTGTGCTTCAGGTGATCAAGGATCTGCTTGATCACTATAGGGTCTTCAATGCAGGCGATGACTTTCATGGCGCCGCCGCAGCCGCTGCAGGTCTCGATGTCGATATTGAAAACACGCTTGAGCCGTTGCGCCCATGTCATCGACGCTCGCCGTTGTGCTGGTGTTGCCGGTTCATCAGCCACCCTGACCTTGTTGCCCCTGCCCCGTTTTGCCGGCGTGACCAACGCCCGGTGCCGACTGTTGGGTGCGAACACCCCGTGGAAGCGGGTTAGGTTGACTCTGGGCTTCGGTACCAGGGCGGCCAGCCTTGCAATGAAATCCAATGGTTCGAAAATGACGTGCGTGGTGCCGTCCCGGTACGGCGTCTTGAGCTGGTAGCGCACGTTGCCGCCTCGTGTTAACGACAGCCGCTTCTCGGATACCGCCGGGCGGCTGATGTACCGGCACAGCCGTTCGAGCTTCTTGCGTTCATCGGCCCTGGCCGCCACGCCGGCGTGCAGGCTGGACCCGGCTACCTTGCCAATCCCGTCACCGAACGGATCACCACTGGTCGGCAGAGTTTGCAAAGTGAACACCTTTCGCCCCGCCTGTGAACCGACAGCGATACGGTAAGTGATCGAGTGCCCCAGCAGGGGTGTCATCGGGTCGTCATCCACCGCATCCGAGGCCAGATAGCTGTTTTCGACATCCCGTTCCAGCAGGCCTTGCCGTTCCAGATAGCGACCCACCCGGTGGGCGATGGTGTGCGTCAGCTGGGTGAGCTCTGGGCTGGTCGGCGCCTTGACCCAGCGGAAACGCGCTGAGCCGTGGGATTGCTCGACATACACACCGTCGAGAAACAGCATGTGGAAGTGAACATTCAGATTGAGCGCCGATCCAAAACGCTGGATCAGGGTGACCGCGCCCGTCTTGGCCACTTGGTGGGTATGGCCCGCTTTCTTGACCAGGTG
>NZ_JACLGO010000066.1 GCF_014219065.1 Halopseudomonas xiamenensis | reverse complement strand
GCGTTGACGCTCCTATGTCAACTGCAAGCTGCTGACTCCGCCAAATCGGCCAAAATGAGCGGATATATTTCCCTGACGATATAGCGCTTAAGACAGCGCTGTATCTCCTTGGAAGACAAGCCTTCCTGGGTGCGCCGCGCCACATAGGCTCGTGTTCTCGTGTCGGATCGCATGCGTACCATAGTGATAGTCCACAAGGCATTGTTGGCGGCTCGATCCCCACCTCGATTCAGCCGATGCCGCACGGTCTTCCCCGACGAGGCCTGCAAAGGGCTGACGCCGCAGAGAGCAGCTAGAGCGGCCTCATTTCTCAGACGCTCGGGGTTGTCGCCTGCGACTGAAAGCAGTACGGCCGCTGTTTGAGGGCCGATGCCGAACTGTCCACGCAGCCGAGTTGCATGTTCCTGCGTCAAGTGCTCCAGGGTTTTGTCCAGCTCGTTGATCTCTTCAGCCAGTGCCAGCCAGCGTTTACCCAGCAGGCGCAAGGTGATCGTCAAGGTAGCCAGCAATGGGGTATCGCCCAACGAGCGCAAGCGGGCACAGTGCTTTGCGCAGTCGCCAGGCTTGCTCTTCCAGAGGCGCTCTCTGACCTCCTGCGGAGCACTGATCAGTAAGGCTCTTAGCTGGTTGATGGCTTGCGTTTTGGCCTTCACTGCACTGCGCCTGACGAGAGAAACCTCGCGCAACGCTTCAGCCGCGCCCAAGTGGGTTTTGGGGATCGCGCTTGAGGTGCCGGCAAGTACAGAGCGTGCTGCGTTCTCGGCGTCAGTGGGATCAGACTTGCCTTGCAGTCTACGTTTGGATCGATCGGGACGGTTGACCTCCAACACCTCGATCCCATGCTCCTGTAACACTCGTGTCAATCCTGCTCCGTAGGATCCAGTACCTTCGACGCCAGCGCGCTTGAGTGAGCCGAACGATTGGCCCCAGATCAGCAGCTTTAGATACCCAGCGATGTTGGTTTCGACGGCAAACGTACCGAGAAGTCGGCCAGTTCCGCTGATCAGAGCACCGACATGTACGTCCAGATGGGTATCGACACCCAAGATGACTTCATTTGCCTCTGACAGGTTATTCATGTGCGTCTCCAAAGCAGGGGTGCATCACCAACCCCATCGCAGGACAGGACACTCACGGTGCAGACAAAGCTCCTATTAGGTCACTGACGCTGGGCCCAGCAATGCCAGGAAACGTCAGTGACCAATCGACAGGTCAACGCAAAGGCAATCCAGCAAGCCAATCCCAGCACGGGTCAGATTGGGCTGACGTTCGAGAGCATAGTAGATTGAGTGTCCCAGCA
>NZ_JACLGO010000065.1 GCF_014219065.1 Halopseudomonas xiamenensis | reverse complement strand
TGTCGTTTTCAGAAGACGGCTGCACTGAACGTCAGAAGCCGACTGCACTATAGCAGCGGAGGGGTTGGATCCATCAGGCAACGACGGGCTGCTGCCGGCCATCAGCGGACGCAGGGAGGACTTTCCGCAACCGGCCGTTCGATGCGGCACCGATGGCCTTCGCGCAGGGGTAGTGAATCCGCCAGGATTGACTTGCGCTGCCCTACCTCTCACTAGTGAGGGGCGGCAGCGCATCAAGCGGTGAGCGCACTCCGGCACCGCCAACTTTCAGCACATGCGTGTAAATCATCGTCGTAGAGACGTCGGAATGGCCGAGCAGATCCTGCACGGTTCGAATGTCGTAACCGCTGCGGAGCAAGGCCGTCGCGAACGAGTGGCGGAGGGTGTGCGGTGTGGCGGGCTTCGTGATGCCTGCTTGTTCTACGGCACGTTTGAAGGCGCGCTGAAAGGTCTGGTCATACATGTGATGGCGACGCACGACACCGCTCCGTGGATCGGTCGAATGCGTGTGCTGCGCAAAAACCCAGAACCACGGCCAGGAATGCCCGGCGCGCGGATACTTCCGCTCAAGGGCGTCGGGAAGCGCAACGCCGCTGCGGCCCTCGGCCTGGTCCTTCAGCCACCATGCCCGTGCACGCGACAGCTGCTCGCGCAGGCTGGGTGCCAAGCTCTCGGGTAACATCAAGGCCCGATCCTTGGAGCCCTTGCCCTCCCGCACGATGATCGTGCCGTGATCGAAATCCAGATCCTTGACCCGCAGTTGCAAACCCTCACTGATCCGCATGCCCGTTCCATACAGAAGCTGGGCGAACAAACGATGCTCGCCTTCCAGAAAACCGAGGATGCGAACCACTTCATCCGGGGTCAGCACCACCGGCAAGCGCCGCGACGGCCGAGGTCTTCCGATCTCCTGAAGCCAGGGCAGATCCGTGCACAGCACCTTGCCGTAGAAGAACAGCAAGGCCGCCAATGCCTGACGATGCGTGGAGACCGAAACCTTGCGCTCGTTCGCCAGCCAGGACAGAAATGCCTCGACTTCGCTGCTGCCCAAGGTTGCCGGGTGACGCACACCGTGGAAACGGATGAAGGCACGAACCCAGTGGACATAAGCCTGTTCGGTTCGTAAACTGTAATGCAAGTAGCGTATGCGCTCACGCAACTGGTCCAGAACCTTGACCGAACGCAGCGGTGGTAACGGCGCAGTGGCGGTTTTCATGGCTTGTTATGACTGTTTTTTTGTACAGTCTATGCCTCGGGCATCCAAGCAGCAAGCGCGTTACGCCGTGGGTCGATGTTTGATGTTATGGAGCAGCAACGATGTTACGCAGCAGGG
>NZ_JACLGO010000064.1 GCF_014219065.1 Halopseudomonas xiamenensis | reverse complement strand
TTTATGGCTCTTCACTTATTCGTATGGGTTAGGTGCCATGCATAGTCCACCATAGTGAAACAGGATCGACCTCTTGAAGCGCTCCTTATTGCGAAAGCCTCGGGCTCGAACCTTCAAAGCTTGGACTTGCCTATTGATTGCTTCAGCCAATCCGTTCGAAGCCCGAAAACGCATAGCATTAAGAATCCCAAATAGCCTTTTCTCAAGCTGAGTAGCCAAGGCACTCAAGGAGCGTATACCAGTCAGTTGCGCCAACTGTATCCAGTCATTCCAAGCTGCACGAGCCCCCTTTACCCGATAGCCTTTCCAGATTTCCCGAGCCTTTTCCTTGAAGTACCAAACCAGGCCCGTATGTTTAAGGCTGTTGGAGAGCAGCTGTATTTGCTGAATCTGTTCAAGCTCAAGACTGGCGCCGTGTCTGAGCCAGGTGAAACGGCTTCTATGGATCTCCTGGCGCAGCGATTGATCCGCTTGCTTCATATCAGCCTTGCGGGTTTCGTTGAGTAGCTTGGTCAGCATCTGAGCGACATGGAAATGATCGAAAGCAATCTTGCGGTGGGCTTTCTCAATATGATCAAAAGTAGCGCGTAAGTAGGCGGGGCTCATATCCATCGAGATCGACTTGATCGCCTTCTTGCGGTTGTCCTCCAAACTGTCGTAAAAGCGCCCAAGGCTATGCTGGGAGCGACCGTCTTCTACCGCGAGTACCTGGCCCAGGCGATTGGAAACGATCGTTATGTAGTCATGCCCTTTACGGAAGGCCGTCTCGTCCACTGCCAGCTGTGATGACTCTCTTTCAGGCGTATTGGCCAGCCCCCGCTGAACCGCACGCGCCATGATGTTGTCGATGGCGGTCCAGCTCAATCGAAGTTGTTTGCTCACCGAAGAGATCGATGCAGCCCGCAGCCAGCTGATGACGAACGCTTCAAACAGCAATGTATATCGACTGTTCTGTTCAGCCCACGGCACGTTGACCGTAAGGCAGCCATGTTCAGGGCACTGAATACGAGGGACCTGAACGACCACTTGTGTTCGGAACTGACAGGTATCGAGATGGCGCCATCGCCGTTCTCGAGAGTCATAACCTGGGCAGGCGCGCCCGCAACGCGGACAGGTAAGGGGCTCATGCTTGTCTCTGTCCACTTGGACTACGACTTCCCCTTGGCTTTTGTTCAGCTCAACGCCTGTAACAAACCATGGGGAGGAAAGCCCGAGAATCTGTTCGTAAAGGCTGCATTGATCCAAGGTTACCCGCCTCTGACTGGCCTAGTTTACCCGGTCGATGGTGAGCAAAAATGACAGAGAAATAAAGGGTTACCCACCAGAAAAGGTGAAGAGCCTT
>NZ_JACLGO010000063.1 GCF_014219065.1 Halopseudomonas xiamenensis | reverse complement strand
GTCATTGCGTATAGGGACTCCTCCCCGGTTGCAAGCTCCGATGGTTGAAAAACATAAAGCCGATGCGTGCGTATAGTCGGTCTCTCAATGGGGTAGCTATCCCCTGACCCTGATGAACGTCGCGCACCTTCTCTCCTCGGCGAGCGTGAGACCTTTCAGCCGTCGCAATGACCAGGTTTGGAGAAGGTCGGTCTGACCTGTTTTTCATCTCTCGTTGCTCGGCAACGTGGTAGTGGCCCTCAGGCCGACATGCTCTGTTTAACCTGCCTCCTGTTATCCGGGAATCAGGTCGGGGTACTTATCCACTCTTTCTGGTACGCCTGTCCGTGATGTAGCATCGCCCAGGCGGTGCGTACCGTCTTGTTGGCCAGCGCGACGGCAGCCCTGTTCTTGCCCGTGCGACTGACCAGAGCCCGTAGCCAGCGGCTCTTGGCATCCTGCTTATCACCCAGTGACTTGAGTACCGCATGCGCTCCGCGGATCAAGGTGGCCTTGAGCTGGGGCTGGCCGGTACGCCCAATCCCTGTCAGCGTTACCTCACCGCCACTGCTGTACTGCCGGGGTGTGAGCCCCAGATACGCCGAGGCCTGTCGTCCCTTGCTGAAGGCATGGCCGTTACCCAGCGCGCTATACAGCATGGTCGCCCCCACGGGGCCAACGCCCTCCAGAGCCAGCAGCGCTCGACAGGCGGCAACGCTACGGCTCATCCGCTCCACGCGCTTGTCCAGTGCATCAATGCGCCCATTCAGCCGTGCCAGTTCAATCATCTGCTCTGTCAATAGCTCGCGCATCAAGACGGTCAACTCGTTGTCTGCATCCTCCAGAGCGCGCCAGACGCTCTGCCGCAGGCTCTTCTGCCCACGACCACTGGCCACGCCATACTCCTGCAGCAACCCATGGGTCTGGTTGATCAGTTGGGTACGCTGCCTGATGCACACCTCACGGACCCGGTGCAGGCTCTGGATATCCTGCTGCTCCAGGCTCTTGATCGGTACGAAGCGCATGTTCGGGCGTTGTCCGGCCTCGGCGATGGCCAGCGCATCATTGGCGTCGGTCTTGTGCCCCTTGCGAAAGGGCGTGACGAACTGCGGCGCCATCAGATGCACCTCATGCCCCATGGCGTGTAACTGCCGTGCCCAGTAATGTGCTCCACCGCAGGCTTCCATGAACACCCGGCAGGGTGGCTGGCGGCGCATATAATCGAGAACCTGATTTCGTCTGAGTGTCTTGTTGGAGCGAACCTGTTGATTACGCGTGTCTATGTTGCACGCCTGAAAAACGCTCTTTGCCAGATCAAGGCTGATCACCGTATGCTTGTTCATGACTCCTCCTCCTCCTTCCTATTGGTTTTTTCGCTAACTACCAATTCTG
>NZ_JACLGO010000062.1 GCF_014219065.1 Halopseudomonas xiamenensis | reverse complement strand
CCAGGCCCTTGCGACTTGGCTCTTCTTCCGGTTCACCGTCAACTTCAGACGCTGACCCAAGAAGCGCTCCACACTGGTCAGCACCCGTTCGCCAGACCGAGGACTACGCACATAAATGTTCGCGTCATCGGCATAGCGCACGAAGCGGTGGCCCCGGCGCTCAAGCTCTCGGTCAAGTTCATCGAGCAGGATGTTCGACAGCAACGGCGAGAGCGGGCCGCCTTGCGGCGTCCCCTCCTGCCGCGGACTGACGATCCCACCCGACATGACCCCGGCTTCAAGGTAGCGACGGATCAGTCTGAGCACACTCTTGTCGTCGATACGGCGCTCGATACAGGCCATCAGGATGTCGTGGTTGACCCGATCGAAGAACTTCTCCAGATCGATTTCCACGCACCACCGGTGCCCCGATGCCACATGGGCACGGGCCATCTCGACGGCTTGGTGAGCACTTCTGCCCGGACGAAAGCCATAGCTGTAGTCCGAAAACAGTGGATCAAAGACAGGCGTAAGCTGTTGCAGCAAAGCCTGCTGGATCAGGCGATCCACGACACTGGGAATACCCAGTTGCCGGGTACCGCCCTGCGATTTGGGAATGTCGACCGCCCGCACGGCTTGGGGATGGTATTCACCGGCATGTAGCCGGGCTTGGAGGATCGGCCAATACTGGTTCACGTAGCCCGCCAAGTCGGCGACCGCCATACCATCGGCACCCGGCGCCCCCTTGTTGCTGACTACACGTTTATACGCACGCCTGAGGTTGGCCGGTGCAAGCACCCGCTCCATCAGCGTGTCCGGCTCCGCGTTCGTCCACGTCGATGACGCCGTCGATACCTTTGCACTGCCAGCCATCATCCTCGGCTTCTGGCCAGGACTCTGGGTGACAGTTTCCATTGTGGGAAATTTCTGCATTACGGCTACCAACGAGACATTGACGCCTACTGGCGGCATAACCTGTTCGGCCCTTGGTGGCGCGGTTAACCGCCACTTACTACGGCCTCGGCTGACTTCTGCACGTTCATCCCGTCGCCTCTCGACGCGCGGTAGCACAGTGGCAAACGTGCAGATCTCCCAGGGTAATTCGCGCGACCTTCCTGCTTATGCCTGTCGGATTTACGTCACAGCGTTCCGTGCAAGTATTGGGCTTTGGCAGTCATTGCAACCTCACCCCGCTGTGCCGCCTCTATCCGCTTTCTGTTCGTCAGGCCAGCATTTTGCCTCGGGCTTCCTTCAGATTCGCGGTCACCCGCGACACCCTTGCCTCTGGCTAACACTTCCCCTTGCCGGGTGTGTAGAGGACTTTCACCTCCAAGTCACCTGCTTGGCCACCACAGCCAAGCGGGTTGCGCTAACGCGCAACGCGCCATGCCTGGCGCACAA
>NZ_JACLGO010000061.1 GCF_014219065.1 Halopseudomonas xiamenensis | reverse complement strand
GGATCACCGCAAACAGGTTACTCGCCTGGGGATTCCCTTTCGACCCGAGCATCCGTATGAGACTCATGCTCGATTAGGTCACCGACCCTTACGTTGGTAACAGCGGAGCCAACGGCAACGACCTTGCCGGAGAACTCATGACCGAGAATAGTTTTACCGCTGTGACCGGTCAGGGGATGGGGCGCGGTGGGGATAAAGATCGGACCGGCCAGGTATTCATGCAGGTCGGACCCGCAAATGCCACAGTAAGATACTTCGATCTGTACTTCGTCGGCCTTGGGCGGTGCCGGCACGGCTACGTCTTCAACGCGAATATCCTTCTTGCCATGCCATACAGCTGCCTTCATCGTTTGAGCCATTGCTTTGTTCCTTTCTGCGGTAAGTAGCGCATCGGCGCTATGATTAATAGAAATCCCCTACTTGAACAGGGCTGCCATGTTAAGGAATTCCGGCTTCATTAAAAGATTTACGAGCAGGGTGCAGATCGCAATCGCGACGGCCGGAGGATCGATGTGGGTAGTGCCGTGATTGTAGAAGAGGCGGGCGGAGACTTCCTGCACAATCCCGGCGATCACGCCGGCAATGCCGGCGGCAAGGATCGATCCAGTATACATGAAAGTCCAGGCCCCGATAATTGCCATGCAGTGCATGATTGGCATCTGTTGAATGGTTCCGGTGGACACCAGCAGGGGGATCAGAATCAAGATGCAGAGTATCCAGCCGATAACCAGCGGGGCCAGGAATCCGCCCAACCCCGTAACCTGCCCGGCGGCAACCAACGGATCGAGTTGGGTTTTAAATCCCCAGGCGAGGCCGGCCGACAACAGACCGATACCGAAAGAGATGGGGATATTTTTCCCCATGGGCGACTGCCACCCGGCCCAGGAAATTGCATAGTTGTTGGTACCGAAAAGGCCATGCTCCTTGATCGAGGCCGACTGCCCCAGAGGTCCTTCCTTCTGGAACACCAGACGGGTTAATAAGGTCATGACCACCAGGGTCACGGCAATCCCATCGGATTGGTTGACGATCGGAATCTTCACAACCACCTGCAACAACAGGTGCGCGGCCACCGACAGCAAGCCGCCGACGACCAGCACGTCACCGGAGGTATGCAGCAACGGGCTCAGGATATCCTTGGCCGAACCGCCCGGATGGTTTTTCTTCCAAACCGCATAGCATCCGGCCATAAGACCGGCACCGTAACCGCCGGTATGCGGGCCGAAAATCGGACCAAAAGCGATTTGTGCCAGCACGAAATCGGAGCCGCCGGTCAGCAAAATGCCGCAACCGATCAAACCCAACAAAGCACAGAGAATGATTGCCCAGAGTCCACCCAGCGCGGTACCGACGATACCACCGCCGAACACCATCAGAATCGTATTCAAGCTAAAAGGTTCCATGTTGATCATCCTTTTTTAAGGGTCGGCCGATGGGACAGACGTATAGGAAGAATAAACGCCCTTTTCACCCAAGTCCAACAGCTTTGGACCGCAGTTGACTCTTTCGACACCCCTG
>NZ_JACLGO010000060.1 GCF_014219065.1 Halopseudomonas xiamenensis | reverse complement strand
ATATCGACAACCTCTCGCGCAACCAAGACATCGCGGTCGGACTGCAAGTGATCTTGAAGCCACGGGCCCGTCCCACCCCGACATGGACCTCGATGCCCGAACGGACGTTAGATTTCGAGTTCTAGGCGTTCTGCGATGAAGGTTGGATCCCAGCCGGGATTGAAAGTGTCGACGTGGGTGAATCCGAGCCGCTCGTATAGGCCACGCAGGTTCGGGTGGCAGTCGAGCCGCAGCTTGGCGCACCCCTGCGTTCGCGCGGCATGGCGGCAAGCCTCGATCAGCGCGGAGCTGACACCCCGGCCCGCATGTGTCCGTCGCACCGCGAGCTTGTGCAGATATGCGGCCTCCCCCTTGAGGGCGTCGGGCCAGAACTCGGGATCCTCGGCCGACAAGGTGCAACAGCCGACGATGCCGTCGCTGCAACTCGCGACTAGGAGCTCGGATCTCAGGACGAAGGTCTCCGCGAATGTCCGGTCGATCCGCGCGACGTCCCAGGCGGGCGTTCCCTTGGCGGACATCCACGCCGCAGCGTCGTGCATCAGCCGCACAACCTCGTCGATATCACCCGAGCAGGCGACCCGAACGTTCGGAGGCTCCTCGCTGTCCATTCGCTCCCCTGGCGCGGTATGAACCGCCGCCTCATAGTGCAGTTTGATCCTGACGAGCCCAGCATGTCTGCGCCCACCTTCGCGGAACCTGACCAGGGTCCGCTAGCGGGCGGCCGGAAGGTGAATGCTAGGCATGATCTAACCCTCGGTCTCTGGCGTCGCGACTGCGAAATTTCGCGAGGGTTTCCGAGAAGGTGATTGCGCTTCGCAGATCTCCAGGCGCGTGGGTGCGGACGTAGTCAGCGCCATTGCCGATCGCGTGAAGTTCCGCCGCAAGGCTCGCTGGACCCAGATCCTTTACAGGAAGGCCAACGGTGGCGCCCAAGAAGGATTTCCGCGACACCGAGACCAATAGCGGAAGCCCCAACGCCGACTTCAGCTTTTGAAGGTTCGACAGCACGTGCAGCGATGTTTCCGGTGCGGGGCTCAAGAAAAATCCCATCCCCGGATCGAGGATGAGCCGGTCGGCAGCGACCCCGCTCCGTCGCAAGGCGGAAACCCGCGCCTCGAAGAACCGCACAATCTCGTCGAGCGCGTCTTCGGGTCGAAGGTGACCGGTGCGGGTGGCGATGCCATCCCGCTGCGCTGAGTGCATAACCACCAGCCTGCAGTCCGCCTCAGCAATATCGGGATAGAGCGCAGGGTCAGGAAATCCTTGGATATCGTTCAGGTAGCCCACGCCGCGCTTGAGCGCATAGCGCTGGGTTTCCGGTTGGAAGCTGTCGATTGAAACACGGTGCATCTGATCGGACAGGGCGTCTAAGAGCGGCGCAATACGTCTGATCTCATCGGCCGGCGATACAGGCCTCGCGTCCGGATGGCTGGCGGCCGGTCCGACATCCACGACGTCTGATCCGACTCGCAGCATTTCGATCGCCGCGGTGACAGCGCCGGCGGGGTCTAGCCGCCGGCTCTCATCGAAGAAGGAGTCCTCGGTGAGATTCAGAATGCCGAACACCGTCACC
>NZ_JACLGO010000005.1 GCF_014219065.1 Halopseudomonas xiamenensis | reverse complement strand
CCTAGTTTACCCGGTCGATGGTGAGCAAAAATGACAGAGAAATAAAGGGTTACCCACCAGAAAAGGTGAAGAGCCTTTTTTATACAGTAGTAATGGTTGCGTGAAAGGCCGAAGTCAAGCGAATACGGATCAATCTGTGACGGAGGTAGCAATTCAATGATTTTTAAGGCTTTTCTTGGATGGTATGGCATCGTGCGAGCGGAGTTATATCGAGCACAATATTGTGTATTAGTACCGCGTGCGGTCTAATCACTGTTACATATGAGGTGTTAATTGAATTTTAAGTCATTTAATAGTGCATTCTTTATTGCAGCGGTTACCGCTTTTTTATATGCGTCAAGTACCGCGTACACTTATGGTTACTTTGGCGTGCTTGAGCTCGACGGAAATGTCTTAGATCGAAATTTTCATCAGATCATTTACCATGGGATGATTCTGAATATATTGTCTTTTATATTGGCTCCGTTAATAGTTGCGTTATTGGTTACTATACATGCTGCGTATAAAATAGAGATGAGTCAGTTTGTCTCAAAGAAATTTTCAAATGCGAGGCGACTGGTTAATTTAAAAAAGAAATTGCGCTTTGCAACGAAGAAGAAAAGCATCATGGCAAGAAAGTATGGCCGCAGAATGTGTATATGGTGGTCTGTCGCTTCTGGAGTTTTTCTAATATTTATGGCGCTAGTTATCTTCGAAAGGCAGGGTGTGAATGCCGCGAAGGAGCTACTGTCAGGTATTGAGGAGGGGCAGTTTAAGTCGGTGCGATTAAAAAATAACGTTGATGATAGCTCGCTGGCTTATCTTTTTTGTGGGGCCAGGAATTGTGCAGTTTATGATATTGAAATCGATCAGGTTTTTTATTTTATTCAAAATGAATTTTCTTATTTGCGGGAGAATAGGATGTAACAATCGGCTGTTGTCGCCCCTGTGGGGCTGGGACGGCCTTTTCGCCGCTGCGCGGCTACAAGTCCGCCCCAAAGCCGGGCGTTAAATTCTAGGAGAGCATATGGCACTTCCAAGCTACAAGGACATTACTGAACTAATAAAAAAAGGTGCCACGATAGAGGCACAAGAAAAAATCATGGAACTGCGCGAGTCTGCGCTGGAGCTTCAAGAAGAAAATATCAACCTGAAAAATCAGGTGCTCGAACTTCAGGAGAGAGTAAGAAGGCTGGAATCTTTCGAAGGCGAGCCTTGCCCGAAATGCCGCAAGCCAGCTTGGGTAGTTGAATCTAGCAAACCTGACCAGAAATTTGGCCGTTTGGGTGGTATTCGTAGAGAATATAAGTGCACCGAGTGCGGATTCTCGGAGTCTCAGTTGGTAACTCCTAAATGAAATTTAACAAAGCCATTAAATTCGCTCCCTTCGGTCGCCCGACGCTCGCAAGCTCGCGCGGTTTATGGCAGCGTTAGAGGATTATGTGCCATGGATCATTTGGATCAATTTTACGAAAGAATTGGCGGTGCTATTAGTGTTTTGGCTAAAGAACAATATATCGAAGCTGCATTAATGATTACTTTTGCAGGCATTGATCAAATGGCTTGGCTTTCGGTAAGCTCTCAAGAATCTTCAGGAGCTGACTTCAAAGTATGGGCTGAAAAATACATCAAGCCTTCCCAAAATCTTGGGTGCTCCGTAGATGATTTGTGGGCTGCTAGAAATGCTCTTCTTCACACTGCCACCGCCGAATCTAGAGACACAGCAAAAGGAAAAGCTAAAAAAGTCTATTACACTACTGGTTCCGCAGTATGTACAGAAAACAAATCTCCTGACGTTATTTTTATTAATGCTCATCACCTGATGGAGCATTTTTTTGCTTCATGGCTAACTTATAGACTTGATATAAAGGCTAATCCGGCGCTGTTGCAACAAGCAACGGAAAAAGCAAAGCAAATTCTAAACTATAAAAAAGGCCTCTAACAAAGCAATCAAACGGATGGTTTTTAAGTTGCACTTTTGCCATTCCGCTTCGCTTCATCTTATGGCAAAAGTGCAACTTAAAAACCACCGTTTATCGCGGCGTTATATTGAGTCTGGTTTCGCATGGAAAAATACACATTCATAGATCGTTACTTACATAGCCAGTACGAACTGCTGGATTTTAGATTTTCACAGAACAGAGATATCAACACGCTGTTCACATACCTGAATAACCTACACTCAACTGCCGACAAACTAAAAGAGCTCTTTGGCTGCAATATAAAAGATACGCCAGAGTTCAAAATATTAAGAACAGTAAGAAACTATTTTCATCACATTGGTGACGTGGATGAGATTCGTCTCTATGTATCAGCTGGTGAAAACACTATCGTTAGCCACTCGCAGCACCTGATAATTCCACTGGAAACCTTTGCTAAGAGCTTAAAGTCATTTATAGACAACAATACAGCTCCTGAGGGCCACAGGGATCATAAAAGAAAAAAAGCATTTATCGAGAGCGAGCTAGGCTCAATGTTTATCTGTTTTGACTACGGCCCTGAGCTTTTACAAAATCTAGAAAAATTCTGCAATAGACCAAGCCTAAAACTGGATGGCAAAATTTATGAGCTAGGGTTTGATATGTATAAATTTGTATATAACATCACCAACACCATAGCCGACAAGTGCCGAGAAATTGAAGAGCTCAAAGTCAAGCAGGCTGTAATTGATCTTGACTCATCATATACCTCCTCAAAAAATATCGAAAAACTCGACATCACGTGCAGTCCAGCTAATGCGCCGATTATGACAATTGAAGGGTTCATTTATCCAAATAAAATTGAGGCCGCAATATAACAACTGGTTCAAATCGCTCGCTTCGCTCACTGGGACGGGCTAAAGCCCGCCCCTTAACCAAACGTTAGGCAACACTAAGGAAGATCATGCCTTTAGAAGAAGAAACTAGAAATCTCATCCATGATTATTGTGTAAGAGATCTCCCTGGAGATATGACTTGGCACATAGATGAATTTTCATTTATTGACGATGCTGAGCTTAGGCTTCGCTTGGGTAGAGCTTTTTACTCTGCACGTTATGTCTACAAGCTAATGGAGGCTACATTCGTTCAAAATGATGAGCAGCATCCATTTGTGAAATTTCAAATTATGCAATACGCCTCAATATACGAGGCTGTGATAACCAACTTGTTGTGGGGGTTGCTTAAAGAGCATCCAGAAGTGATACAGCTTCAAACTCATAAGGCATATAAGCCAGTTAACGCCTTGGGCAGCTTAACCAAGGTTAAGTATGGAGACGAAGATATATTTACCTGCGTATATCGCGACGCAAAAACTCCAAAAAATTCAATACCATTTAAAGATAAAGTCGATTGTGCCGTACGCATTGGATTTCTCGAAGCGACTTACGCTGAGGATATTAAGCGTACCTATGAGCTGAGGAACCTAGCTCATATTGAAACAGAGGCATCGAAACAGCTTGATGTAGAAATAGCTCAATCAAAAACTGCATATTGGCGTCTCGGCCCGTTTCTTGATTATGCTGCATCGTTTGTAGGTAGCTACAATGCCTAACAAATCAATCAACTACGCGCCTGCGGCGCCGGACAGCCTACATTTCGCTTCGCTGCATTTCGGCTGCCGGTTATTGAGGCGTTAGATTCAAGAAAATAGGAGAGTAACTTGGCAGTTGAACCGTCTGATTTCGCCCACAATGAAGCCTGGCTGCTTTTCCAGTTGAACGAAGCACCGGTGATGACTGAGGCTGATGGTGATTTCAACGCTATGGCCATCATGGAGGTGGCAACGGGGATGATCTTTGGTATGGAGCTTGTTCAAGTAAGCATGCCTGGTTTGCCGGAATTTCTGTCAAGGAAATTGCTGGCCGACGCTGAAGGCCAATCTGGCTCAAGACCGCAAAAATTGTTCATAGCGTCTGAGTACGACGCGGATGATCTGGTCAAAGTTGCTAGGGCCATGGGGATTAAAGTTGAGCGAGTCCCGGCCAAAGATCTATCCGGCATTACACAGGAAGCAAGGGACGGTTTCGCAGCCCATGTTTCAGGCGGTAGGGTCCAATAAATCTAACCAAGTGTTCCAGTTCGTTCCGGGCCTGACGGCCCTCCACCGGATGCCCTTTTCGCTGCGCTACAAGGGCACCGCTGAACAACGGCGTTAGGCCACTGGAGAAATGGCATGAGTATACTTGAACTCAAAATTCCACCTTTGATGCTTGTCATATTATTCGCTCTTGCTATGTATGCGATTTCGCTTCTGGCTCCAGCCGTCACGCTTCACATTTCGGTGCGAGACATTGTTGCTGTAACTGTTGCGCTCTTTGGTGCTCTTATTGTTTTATCTGGTGTAGTGGCGTTCCGCAGCCATCACACAACAGTAAATCCGCTTGTGCCTGGCGATTCTTCGACCATTGTGCAAGATGGCATATATCGACTCTCTCGCAATCCAATGTATCTTGGATTCCTTCTTATCCTTATTGCTTGGGGGGTCTGGCTGTCTAACATGATTACCGTACTCTTGCTGCCGTGCTTTGTTATTTATATGAATACTTATCAAATCAAGCCGGAGGAGCGGGCCTTACAAGCCAAGTTCGGTAAGGAATTTGAGCAATACATGGCAACTGTTAGGCGCTGGCTTTAATGTGGTATAAATCGACATCTAAAGCGGCTCCGGATGAGCCTAACCAACGGCAGCAGGCGGACAGCCTACACTACGCAGTTTTGTGTTACTCACTGTCGCTCAAACATTAACACAAAACCACTCCGTTACGGCTGCCGCTGTGCCGGGCGTTATAAGCCTCAAGAGGCCGCGTACAAAATTAATTTAAGAAATTAGCCTCACTGTTAGTTAACAAGGATAATAATGATAATTGGAACATTTTTAAGATATTACAAAACTTATCAAGGAATTAACTATATTCCAATTACCGATGAAGATAAATTTTGTGGATTGGTCGGCAACAATGGGATAGGGAAAAGCTCAGTTTTGGAGTCGCTTGACACTTTTTTTAATGCCAAGCCTTGGAATTTAAATACTGTTACTAAAAAGAGCGGTAAATCTTCAACAAAACCGCAGATAGTTCCTGTTTTTCTCCTTAAACGGAGTTACTTTTCTGGCGATGAGCTTGAAAAAGCAGAATTATTAAATGCTGTCGCTATTAATATTAGTGAGAACGATGTATCACCTTCACTTAAAAGTCACGCTAAAGCTTTTGTCGAACATAGAGAGAGGTTAATTCAAAGAGTAGATTTGTCTGATTTACTAATTATCCCATTAGGGGTTGATTATAAAGGGGGGACGACAATATCGCTCTTTAACAACCGCATGGTAGTAGAGAGGCTCTTAGGTGAAGAAGTAGACCCAGGAAAGACTTCGCTATCTGATGATGAGCTTGAATCTTTTCTACCGTTGCTAAACAAAATAAAAGCAATCGTTGATTACATTTATATACCTAGAGAGATTGAGCCGGAGCTTTTTACAAAGCTAGAGACCGACGAAATTCAGGTTCTTATGGGAGAGACTTTAATACAAATATTGAGTGAGCGAGTACCACAGAAACAAATTAACGAAATCAACTCGAGCCTCAACTCTTTCATCGATAAACTTGCTCAAGAGCTGGAAATATACTCTTATAGAACGCCAACTGATAGACAGCAATATCTCAAGAAAAATGACGTATATAATCTAATAATTCAATCATTCTTTAGCACAAGAAAACTACACAAGAAGCAAGGTGAAAACTGGCTAGAAATTAGCTCATTAAGTTCAGGTGAGAAGCAAAAAGCCATAATTGATGTTGCACATAGCTTGCTTAACAAGCACCGAGATACAGGTGCAAATTTAATAATCGGAATCGATGAGCCAGAATCATCCTTGCATATGTCCGCATGCTTCGACCAATTTGATGCGCTATATGAGATTAGTCGGGATGCTATGCAAGTTATTTTTTCATCTCATTGGTATGGTTTTTTACCAACAATAGAAACAGGTAGTGCAACCGTAATATCCAAAAATGACTCGATGCATGTTTTCGACATGATTAACTTGGCTAATTACAGAGAGCAAATCAAGCAATTAACTGCCTCATCTAGAGGGCGCTTACCCTACGATATAAGGCTAAAGAGCATTAATGACTTCGTGCAGTCAGTGATTACTAGTGCAATCGGTGAAACTCCATTTAACTGGATTATATGTGAAGGGTCGTCTGAAAAAGTGTATTTGAGCTCTTACTTTAAAGATTTGATTGACTCAAAGAGATTAAGGATTGTCCCTGTTGGCGGGGCGAAAGAGATCAAGAGATTGTACAACCACTTGTCGACCTCGTATGAAGACTTTCAAGAAGAAATTTCGGGAAAAATTATTTTACTTTCAGATACTGACGCACAATTGGTTAATTATGATGTGAAGAATTACCCAAATCTTTTTTGTAAGAGAATGGTTAATTGTATGCAAACTCGGTCAACAAAGCTTGTCAATATTCAAGCTAACCCGGTTTCTCCATCAACAGAAATCGAAGATGCTTTGAATGGTAAGTTGTTCTTTGAAACTCTATGTACTTTTATCGAAAGTTATCCTGAACAACTTAGTTTCTTGAATGATATAACAGATGAAATTTCGCAAGAAAGTTCGAAAATAGCGTTAGATTTAAAGGCTAGCCAGTGGAACCAAATTGAGCAATTTTTTGATATGGGTAATAATAAATTCTGGTTCTCTCAAAGATATACTGAATCTATAGATGACAAGTATGATGTGCCTTCATGGATAGAGGAGATCCGAGGTTGGTTAAGCTAGCTTATAACAAGTTGCTGCAACGGATTCGTCAACCCGTCATTTGTTTTGCAAGGTCAGGCAAAACAAGTGCCAGCTTAACTCACCGCTGAGCAAGGCGTTATGAACAGCAGGTAGAACTGTGATCAACCCACTACTCTCAAGATCAGCCGAACTGGAGAGTGCGCTTTTACAATTTATCTCACTGCCGCCTTACGATAGATCTGAAAGAATCGTATCCAGCAGAGTGATGTGCAGCATCACTTTTGAACACGCAGAAAGTGCAAAATTGCTAATAGCAACTGGGAATTTTACATCCGCCACAGGGCTGGTTCGACTTCAATATGAAGCTCTCACAAGAGCAATGTGGCTGCTTTACTCCGCATCTGACCATGCAATCTCAAAGCTCATGTGCGAGCTCACCAGCGAGTCTGCAGATAAAGCCAATAAATTGCCCATGCTTAGCGAAATGCTCAAAAGCTTGGAAGGCAAGGCACCTCAAGAAGCATTAGAAATGCTTCTTGAATTCAAGGAGTATTCTTGGAAACCCTTGAGCTCTTTCATTCACAGCGGCATTCATGCAATCAATCGCCACAGTAAAGGCTATCCCGCACCACTTTTAGTTCAGATGCTGAAAATATCTAATGGCGTTTCGGTAATGGTAGGCATGCTGCTCGTAATACTCTCTGGCGACCCTCGGCAAAGAGGAAAAATCCCTGCAATTCAAAAACAATATGAAGATTGCTTGCCAGAATATAAGCGTGGCTGCTCATAACAAATGCTTCAAGCCGTTCGCTTCGCTCACTCGGGACCGGCTAAAGCCGGCCCCTTAACCAAACGTTAGAGAATAATGAACCTAGACCATAGGCAAGTAAAAATTATTGCATCTCTCGTTGCCTTTATTGTGTGTGCTATTCTCATTGCGCAGCAAGAGGTAGACCCGATTCGAATGTTTGAGGTCGAGAGCGAAGACATCCGAGAGTATATTGCCATTCCAAAATCACGCATGATTAATCTTGAACGAACGGGAGAGGCCGAATGGATAAAAGAGTAATCGCTAAACTTTCTATTGGTTCGGTTTTGGTGCTATTTGGTGTCCTTATGCTTCACAAAGGAGTCACGGTCATGGATTTGGATCTTGAGTTTTTTGCTGAAAGCTTGGGCACTTGGACAGAGTTTACTACATATTTACTGCTAGGCTTTGTTTCTGGGTTCTTTGGCTTTTCACTGTTCTTTTCATCATTGACGCGGCTGAACAGTGAAAATCTCTAACAAACGGCAGCAGGCGGACAGCCTACACTACGCGGTTTTGTGTTACTCGCTGTCGCTCAAACATTAACACAAAACCGCTCCGTTACGGCTGCCGCTGTGCCGGGCGTTATGTGGGCGCTTCGATGGAGAATCCGTATGGCATTCAGCGAGTTTGAAGCAAAGAAAATTGAGCGTGCTGCTTCGGAGTTTCTGGAAGTCCGGCGTCCACCGGTCGCGATCCGTCCCGAGCTTGATATAGAAGTTCGGGTTACTGGCCAGAGCATACAAATTGTGGAGGTTCGCCCGCATTTCCGTGAACCATCAAAGAGCATTGAGTCGCCGGTTGCAAAAGCTACCTACGTCCAGAAATCTCAACGCTGGAAAATCTACTGGATGCGCAGCGATTTAAAGTGGCATGCGTACACGCCAGAACCTGAATCACGCTCCATCGAGGAATTTTTTGCTATCGTGAATGCTGACGAGAATGGCTGTTTCTTCGGGTAGCACATAATATTGGCGTTACGTTTCAAGGAGTGTAAATGACCATTGTTGAATTATTTAAAGATTGGCTAGTGCCAATTTTGAGTATTGTTTTGTCATTTGTGAGTGTTGGTCTTGCAATTTGGTTTGCATCTTCTGCCAAAAATGATGCGCAAAAGGCACAATTGGTACTTGATAACGTCAATACTGCAATTGAAGGCTGGCAGAAACAAATCATGGCTTCGACAGTTGGAATCTTGGATTCAATGCCACAGGTAATTGAAGGTAAAGCGGCGCTCGCCAAAATCGAGGCTGCGCAGTCGTTGACTAAAGGGATTCAAGACGCGATTCATCAAATTGCAACCAATCCGCAGCCAGGCGCTGCTGGGCATACTCAAGAAGAAGCTCTTAAAACTTTAACAAATCAGCTCAATTCATTATTGGCATCAATGGTTGGTACAAGTGCAGGCAAAACGTAACAAGGCCAGTCAGCAACGCTCCCGTTGGTCGCTGGACCTCAAACCCGCTGCGCGGCTTTTCGGCCGCTGCTGGCAGCGTTAAATACCAAAAGGAGTCCAGATGTATACCGGGTTTTGGATTGATAATAACTACATCTGGGGTCCAGAAGAATCCGGAAGGTTCTGGATTGGTGGCGGGTATATTTGGGGGCCATATAACTCTGGCAAGTGGTGGATTGATGATGGCTGGATCTGGGGGCCTACCGACAGCGGGAAATTTTGGATTGATGATGGTCACATATATGGCCCATCAAAAACGTTGCCTTGGTTAAGGAAATAGGCAGACACATGACAGAGTGGATTAATGTTCGGTCAACGGCTATTCGGCGCATTGGCTACGATGCCAGCACCATGCGAATGTACATAGATTTTGAGGATAGCGACCCTGTGTACACTTTTTGTCGGGTCCCAGAGAGAGTCTTTTGTGATTTTGTTAGGGCCCGCTCTATTGGCCAGTACTACCATCAACACATAAAGGATCGGTACGACTGTTGAGAGCAAGGGCATTTAACAATCGGCTGTTGTCGCCCCTTCGGGGCTGGGACGGCCTTTCCGCCGCTGCGCGGCTACAAGTCCGCCCCAAAGCCGGGCGTTAGAAGGACATCACATGGATTCATTGGTGCTAGTGGTTGAGCTAGTAAAAGCGCTCGCATGGCCTGTCACGGCAGTGGTACTCGCGCTTTTGTTCCGTGACCAGGTCGCCATGCTCCTTCGGAACATCAAGCGAGGAAAGATTGGATCGGCTGAGTTCGAGTTCGAGCGTGAGATGCAGGCTATTGAAGCACGCGTTCCAGATCTACCTTCATTGCCGCCGCCAGCTTCTGCTGCGAAGGACGCCACCGCCAATCCTCGTGGCACTGTGCTTGAAGCGTGGCTCAAGCTAGAAGATAAAGTTATCGATCTTGCTATGGAGCGAGGGCTCACTAACGCAACGGCTAGACGGTATGCTCCCGCGTCTTTACAGGCGGTCCGAAAATCTGGATTGCTTCCAGAGGCTCATCTAAGCCTACTCTCCGAACTACAGGAACTCAGAAACCGCGCCGCTCACGATCCGGACTTTTCACCTGATCCCGATGCCGTACTTTCATATGTCAGGCTAGCGGCCGACCTAGAGCATCAGCTAAATCAGATTTCAGGCACTAAGGCATAGGTATGTTGCGGCTACCTTCTAACAATCGGCTGTTGTCGCCCCTTCGGGGCTGGGACGGTCTTTTCGCCGCTAAGCGGCTACAAGCCCGCCCCAAAGCCGGGCGTTAGCACCACAAAGTGAGAGATCTAGTATTGGGGAAAGAGCTGAGAGAAAAAGGGTATATGTCATTTTCAAGTGACACAGCAGTGTCGATGATTGAAGTGGCACAGAAGATCGGAAAGATATTCAGGGTTCCGACGATGCCGTTGGTGCAGACACTGACACCAAGGCAAAAAGAGAATGAACTGAAAAACACATATAGTGGCAACTTTGGGCTTGACGATTTTCCTTTTCATACTGACTTGGCTCATTGGTACGTTCCACCAAGGTACCTCTTTCTAAGATGCATTGTCCCTGGGCCTGATGTGGCGACGAAACTTATCGATAGCAGAGATATATGTGGCGATATTGACGCTGATATTTTCAGCAGGTCTCACTTTAAGCCTAGGAAAAGATTGGATAAGGCGGCGAACCTGTTGAAAGTCAAGCAGGGTGAGATATTTCGCTGGGATTCGATTTTTATAGAGCCCGCAAATAGTAATGCAGAAATGCTAAAGTTGAAAATTCAAGATGCTATAAGTAACGCAAAATATATAAGCCTGAATCTTGATAGGAGCGGTCAGTGCTTACTCATAGATAATTGGCGGATACTCCACGGCAGAAGCGCTGTCAGCAAAAAGTCAATGGGTAGAAGAATAGAAAGAGTTTATTTTGACGAGGTGATGATTTGAACGCTACAAGAACAGCGCACGAATGGTCTAAAGACGCATTGTTTTCAAAATCTCAGCGATACATCGAAACGATGATGGAAAAGGAGCATTCGGATTGGGAGTTTGGGTTTTGGTCTGCGCTAACACTCGAGATTTTGGTTCGGGCAGCTATATCCAATATATCGCCCGCCTTGATTGCTGATGGAAAAGATTGGAATAATATTCTATACGCAGTTGGCACCGACCCCAATCAGCAAAAATTTACTCCTAAATCAGCAGACATTTCTGATCTACTAAAACGAGCTGAGACCCTATTTCCGGATTTTACGAGAGAGATGTTGAATTTCAGCATCGCTCATATAAGCAAAAGAAATAGCGAATTGCATTCTGGGGCGTTACCTTTTGATGGTGTAGGCTCTTCCTCTTGGCTTCCGATGTTTTACTCTGTATGCAAAGTTCTGGTGACATCAATTGGGGAAACATTAGAGAATTTACTAGGCAAAGATGCAGCAGAGGAAGCCGAGCATCATATTTCTGCTTTGCAAGATGAAAGTGCCAAGTCGGTTAAGGGAACTATTAATGCGCATAGAACGATCTGGAATGATAAATCTGACGAAGAAAGGGCCAGACTTTCAGAGCAAGCTGAATTGCTCTCAACAAGGCATCATGGGCACAGAGTTCAATGCCCAGCATGTAATAGTGTCGCTTTGATACAGGGGCGCTCAGTTGGCGCACCGAAAACCACAGTTGATGAAGACGGAATTATTGAGAAACAAACAATGCTTCCTGCAAACTTTGCCTGTAGTGCTTGTGGTCTAAAAATATCTGGCTATTCAAAGCTCGTGGCATGCGACTTAGGAAATACATATGTATCAACTAATCATTATGATGCCGTTGAGTATTTTGAGATTGACCTCGAAGAAGAAATGCGCAACATCATGTATGAAGACAACAATGAGCCGTTCTAAAGTGCTAACAAACGCAAGCACTCGGACAAACTTACGCTGCGCTCCAGTTTGCCGGTGTTGCGGACGTTATGTTTAGCAAAGGACAGGTTCCACAGGACAACATGCAGACTACCGACGGTGAATTGATTCGCCGGGCGCGGGCGGGTGACCGCCAGGCGTTTGGGGAACTGGTGCAGCTGCACCAGGGTCGGGTGTTCTCCTTCGTCCGTCGTCTGTGCGGCAACCCTGACAACGCGCTGGATCTGACCCAGGAGACTTTTATCAAAGCCTGGCAAGCGTTGCCGGGCTGGCGCCCGGATGCGCGTTTCACCACTTGGCTGCTACGCATCGCGCGCAATACCGCTATTGACGCCCTGCGCCGCGCCAGGCATGAACCCGACCCGTTGCCCGAGGATTACCTGCTCACCGACCCGGGGCCGACGCCCTCACGCCAGCTGCAAAACAGCCGGGACATCGCACAACTGGAAGCATTGCTGGCCCGGCTGCCTTTGGCCCAGCGTGAAGTACTGCTGCTGCGTGAACTGGAGGGCTTTTCCTATCAGGAAATGGCCTCCGCGCTGGACATCAGTGAAGGTACAGTGAAATCGCGCCTGGCCCGCGCCCGCACAGCAGTGCTGCAGGCACGCCGTGACACCACAGGAGAATCAGATGACTGAACATCCAGACATCACTCAACTATCCGCCCATCTGGACAACGAGCTGAGCAGTGCAGATATGGCGCAGACCAGCAGCCATCTGCTCAGTTGCCCGATCTGTCAGCGACAGTACCGGGATCTGCGCGAGCTGAGCCAGGATATGCACCAGTTGCCAATGCTCGAGTCCGGGCTGGATTTACCCATGTTGTTGAGGCAGTTGCCAGAGCGCCAGCCGGTTGCCAGACGGCAGCGCGGGCGACGCGCCCTGTCGGGAACGGCCGCAGCGGCCTCGTTATTGCTGGGATTGTTTATTGGCACTGCTCTGCATTCGTCGGTCGACATCAGGGAGCCGAGCTTCGCTGCGCTGGCCATCCTCGACAATACACCGCCGGGCGCCCTCTGCCGGCAACCCGAACTCTGCTACCTCCAGAGGAGCCCACGATGAATACCTCCAGCTTACGCCTGGCGCTGCTTGTATCCGTACTGTTCAACCTTGGAGTACTGGGCGCTCTGGGCTGGCAGCAGCTCGCTGACCGGACTTCTGCATCTGATACGCCGCTACTGGTACGCGAGCTACAGCTCGATGACGAGCAGCAGCAGCAATGGCAGGATATCGAAACGCTTTTCCTCAAGGAGCTGGAGCACTCCACGCTGGCCATTCAACAACAGCGCAACCGGTTGATCGACAGCATCTTCGCCCAGCAGTTGGATGCTGAACGGATCAGCGCAGCACAGCGCGCTCTGGCCGAACAACAGAACCAACAACAACAACTGGTCATCGAGCAATTATTACGTGAGCGCGAGATCCTCAACACGGCCCAGCGCCAGCGTCTGGCACAGCTGCTGAGCCAGCAATCATTACTGCCAACCGACGTGGAAATGCTGCATAACGAATAAATTCAGCGATAAATGGAACAAAACATGGGCTGGTTCGTTAGTAGATATGAAGACGGTCATCATAGGTGACCCCCAACACTGAAAAGGGAGATTCATATGTCCATCAATATTCCCCGTATTGCGGTTCCTTTTGCTCTGGCGACTGCCCTGCTGTTCTCCGGCGCCAGCCTGGCTGCCGATAGCACTGTCATGCATGACCACGACCACGGCGAGGCGCCCTTCGAGATGCGACTGAACAATGGCGAGAAGTGGGCTGTTGACGCTCCGCTGCGCCAAGCCATGGGCGATATAAGCGAGGCCATGCGCCAATCACTGCCTGCCATCCATGAAGACCGGTTACCGGCAGAGGACTATATGCCTCTGGCCAATCAGGTCAATGACGGTGTCGCCCATATGATCGCCAACTGTGAACTGCCACCCGAGGCTGATGCTCAGTTGCATATGGTTATCGCCCAGCTCATGGCGGGTTCGGAAAAAATGGCGGCCGGCGCCACGCCACGGGAAGGTGCGGTGCAGGTGCTCGGCGCGCTGGATGCCTATGATCAGTATTTTGACGACCCGGACTTTGTGTCTGTCATCCACTAGTCACGCCAATTCCTATTGATTGCATCCGGCGCGCGAACACGCGCCGGATTTTTTGCCTGTTGCTGGAGAATCAGTCAATTCTGACTAACAACGAAGCATGCCATGACCCAATCAGCCCAGAGGAGCAATCATGACCACCAATGCTGCCACCGGCCAGACGCAGATCGACACGGCGACCGGTGCCACCGATCTGAGCGCGTTCGAGCGTCATAGTTACAGCGGCGATCAGGATGAACAAATGGCTTTTGAGCGTCTGGTCAGGCTGTGCAAGGGGGTAGCCAGCCACCTGCGTGCCGAAGGGCCGGGCGTTGTTGCAGTTATCGCGGATCATGTGTGCTGGGTCTCGCTGCTATTCACAGCAGCGGAACCACTGGTATCCGCGCTGGGCAAAGAACTGGCGCAGACCGAATTCACCTATGCGTTTTTCCCATCACATACTGATGTGAATCACACCGGGTTTCGAGGAGACCATTTCGTTTAAGTCAGGCTGCGATAGCCTGACCACTGTGCTGCTGGTAGAAGTTTGCCTCAGCTTCTGCCGGCGGTATATATCCAATCGATCCCGGCAAGCGGCGGTGGTTGTACCAGTGAACCCATTCCAGCGTGGCGATCTCAACGGCTTCGCGGTTCTTCCAGGATTGTCGGTGAATCAGCTCCGCCTTGTACAATCCGTTGATGGTTTCTGCTAAAGCATTATCGTAACTATCACCTTTGCTACCTACAGAGGGCTCTATTCCGGCGTCGGCGAGACGCTCCGTATACCGGATAGAGACGTATTGGCTGCCGCGGTCGCTATGGTGAATCAGACTCCCTTCACGCTCCGGCTGACGGGCATACAGAGCTTGCTCCAGCGCATCCAGAACAAACTCTGTTCTCATATTGTTGCTCACACGCCAGCCAACGATCCGGCGGGCGAAAACGTCAATGACAAACGCCACATACAGCCAGCCTTGCCATGTGGAAACGTAGGTGAAATCTGATACCCACAGCTGGTTTGGGCGGTCTGCATGGAATTGGCGATGGACTCTGTCCAGCGGGCATACCACTTTCCCATCAGGCACCGTTGTACGAATGACCTGGCCGCGTCGAACGCCCTGTAGCCCAAGTCGGCGCATCAACCGTTGTACAGTGCATCGTGCCGTATAAATGCCTTCCCGCCTGAGCTGCTTCCACACCTTCACGATACCGTAGCACTGCATGTTGTCATCCCAGACGCGCTGGATTTCATCACACAACAGCTCATCTCGCGTGGCACGGGCACTCCGGCGCTCTGGGTGTCGTGACTGGGCTGCACGATGGTAGTAACCAGACGGAGCAATCTGTATCACTCGACAGATCGACTCGACTCCGTAACGGTCACGGTACTCATCGACGAAGGCGTTCAGAACTTGTTGCGGCGGTCGAGCTCCGCCTGGGCAAAATACGCGCTGGCTAAACGAAGAATCTCATTCGCCTTGCGCAGCTCGTGATTCTCCCGTTCCAACGCTTTTATGCGCTCCCGCTCCTCCGTCGTATGGCCGGGACGGTGTCCGCTATCCGTCTGGTGCTTGCGTACCCAGCCGTGCAGCGTCTGTGGTACACAGCCGATCTTGGGCGCAATGGATTCGATCGCAGCCCATTCGGATGGGTAGTCTTTCAGGTTCTCCAGAACCATGCGTACGGCACGTTCACGGACTTCAGGGGAATAGCTGTTGGATTTTTTCATGCCTCATTCTCTCAAGAGTTGAGGTCTCCATGAAACCCGGTGTAATTCAGGGTCATTACATTGGCGCGTTGGACCAACCTTTCGGAAACCACCTTTCTCATGCGGCCGACGCACCCGGAGGCGGATTACTCGGTGCGTATCTTTACTCCGGGCGGCGAGTTGCCGTTTGCCGGGCATCCGACGTTGGGTTCTTGTCATGCCTGGGTTTCGGCAAGCGGGGTTCCCATCAACCCGGATCGTTTCGTGCAGCAATGTGGTGTGGGTCTGGTGAGTATCAGAAGAGACGAGGGGCGGCTTGAGTTTGCGGCGCCACCACTGATACGGTCAGGTCCCATCGATGATATTGCCCTTGCACAGATTGCCAGTGCGCTGGGTTTATCGGTGTCCGACATAGTGCATCATCAATGGGTCGACAATGGCCCGGGGTGGTGCGCTGTGATGCTCGATTCGGCTGAGAAAGTGCTTTCGATCAAGCCTAACTGGGTGGCGCTTTCCTCATTCAACCTTGGTGTTGTTGGCCCCTACCATGCCGGTTGCGAAACCGCGGTCGAGGTTCGGGCATTTGTAGGCAGTGAGGGCTGTGAGGACCCGGTAACCGGCAGTTTGAACGCGAGCCTGGCACAATGGCTCATAGCTGCTGGCCTGCTGCGCTCGCCCTATATTGCCTCCCAGGGCACGGCCCTGCAGCGTGCTGGGCGCGTGTATCTGCGCCAGTCAGCCGGCGACATCTGGGTAGGGGGCGAAGTTGTTGATGTTATCAAGGGCGAAATCAGTATCTGAATACTGCAGCCCGAACTTTCGTTATGCATCTGGGGAAAACAATGCTCGAACCCGTAGTACAGGAAGAAACCACTGGATGCGGGATCGCGGCGGTCGCCAATATTCTGGGCAAAACATACGCAGAGATGAAGGCCGTAGCCAACGCCATGGGTATCCATGCTGCGGACAAGTCGCTGTGGTCGGATACGCAATATGTCCGGCGCATGTTGTCGAGCGCGGGCGTCCAGACTTCCGCTGATGAGCTGCCTTTCGAGTCCTGGGATGCATTGCCTGATGTGGCGCTATTATCCATCAAGCACCATCAGGAAGAGGGCAGGAACTTCTGGCACTGGGTTGTCTTCAAGCGTATTGATGGTCGCCCCCTTGTTCTGGATTCGGCGAGCTATTTGCCTTCCAATATTCGTGAGGATTTTCACGCTATGCAGCCCAAGTGGTTCATTGAAGTCAAGAGTGCATAGCAAGGCGCGCGGCGTTAACACCACACTGCTTAATCGCACGGGAAACCCAGAATGAAGCTACTGTTGGTAGGGGCAAGCGGCCTGGTCGGTAGTCATGTGCTGCAACGGGCGCTGGCCGATGAGCGTATCAGTGAGGTAGTGGCACCTGTTCGTCGCGCGTTGGCGGAGCATCCGAAACTGTTCGCGCCCTTGGTTGATTTCGATCAGCTTCCGGCTGACGCCCCCTGGTGGCAGGCCGATGCGGTGATATGTACCCTCGGCACCACCATGAAGCTGGCCGGGTCCAGGGAGGCCTTCAGGCGGGTGGACCACGACTATCCGCTGGCGGTAGCAAAACCGGCCAGGCAGCATGGCACTCCGACCTATGTCCTCAACTCCGCAACAAGGGCCGATGCGGCATCGCGTTTTTTCTACAACCGGGTCAAAGGGGAGTTGGAGCGGGATCTGGCTGCTTGTGGGTTCTCCTCGCTCACCTTGGTGAGGCCGGGCTTGATCAGCGGCCCACGTCAGGCGTTTCGGCTGGGAGAGCGGGTGGCGGAAGGGATATTGAAAACCCTTGGTCCACTTCTGCCCCGGAGCTGGCGCATCAACCCGGCTGATAATATTGCCCAGGCCCTGTTGGAAGCAGCCATTGCCGCGCAGCCGGGTGTGCATGTCGTCAGATCAGATATGTTGGTTTGAGCTGGGCAGGGTAGATTGAAGACCTAGCATCATCACAGTGGAGCGCAGAAGTGACAGCACTCAGATACCTGAGCGGTTACAGCCAGGACCTGCGGAATCGGGTGCAGCAGTTGATCGACACGAACAAGCTTCGTCCCTGGCTTGAGCAGCGTTACCCGCCAAAAGCCCCGCACCTGATCCAGACCGACGCCGCACTGTACGACTACACCCAGCAGCTCAAGCAGCAGTACATGCGTAGCAGCGACCCGGTCAGCAAAGTGTATTTTGATACTCGCATGCACGTCATCGACAATGCCTTGGGCCAGCACCAGTTTGTCAGCCGCGTGCAGGGCAGCAAGCTCAAGCGCAAGAACGAAATCAAGGTCTCCGCCATCTTCAAAACCCTACCCGAACCTCTGTTGCGCATGGTCGTAGTGCATGAACTGGCACACCTGCGCGAGAAGGAGCACAACAAGGCTTTCTACCAGCTGTGCCAGCATATGGAGCCGGACTATCATCAGTTGGAGCTGGATTTGCGGTTGTTTCTGACCTTGGGAGGATAGATCGCCATGAATACCCAGGACCCCCGTAGTGCCAAACGGCCCGCACCTGACCGGGAACTGGTCGATATCGCCGAGTATGTCGTCAGGCATGCCATCGATAGCACAGAAGCGTATGAGACCGCGCGTTACTGTCTGTTGGACAGCCTGGCCTGTGGCATTCTGGCTTTGCGGTATCCGGCATGTACCAAGTTGCTCGGCCCGGTGGTCGAAGGCGCGGAGATGCCGAACGGGGTAAGGATTCCTGGTACCCATTACCAGCTCGAGCCGGTCCAGGCTGCCTGGAATATCGGCGCCATGATTCGCTGGTTGGATTTCAACGATACCTGGCTGGCCGCTGAGTGGGGGCATCCATCCGATAACCTGGGCGCAATCCTGGCGGTGGCGGATTACCTTTCCCGCAAGGCTGTGCTTCAGGGTAAAGCGCCGCTGAAGATGCGCGATGTTCTTACCGGCATGATCAAGGCCCATGAGATTCAGGGCGTTATTGCGCTGGAAAATGCCTTCAACCGGGTTGGCCTGGATCATGTGATGCTGGTGCGCATCGCTTCTGCCGCTGTATGCGCTGCTTTGCTCGGCGGGACTGAAGAAGAGGTTCTCGGCGCTGTTTCCCACGCCTGGATTGATGGCTCGGCGCTGCGAGTCTACCGTCATGCACCGCAGGCGGGACCTCGCAAGAGCTGGGCAGCCGGGGACGCATCCAGCCGGGGGCTGCGACTGGCCCTGATTTCCCTCAAGGGTGAGATCGGCTATCCGGCGGCGTTGTCGGCCCCGGTCTGGGGGTTCCAGGATGTGTTGTTCCAGGGCAACAAGCTGCGGTTCACGCAGGGCTACGGCAGTTACGTGATGGAGAACATCCTGTTCAAGATTGCCTTTCCAGCCGAATTTCATGC
Organism: Halopseudomonas xiamenensis; assembly: GCF_014219065.1. Classification (GTDB taxonomy): domain Bacteria; phylum Pseudomonadota; class Gammaproteobacteria; order Pseudomonadales; family Pseudomonadaceae; genus Halopseudomonas; species Halopseudomonas xiamenensis. The sequence goes on along the minus strand of NZ_JACLGO010000005.1, from coordinate 164,771 downwards.
TCAAACCGCCGTTGAGTGTGCCTTGGCCTTGTATCCCGAGGTGCATGGCCGGCTCGATCTGGTTGACCGAATCAAGGTCGAAACCCAGGAAGCCGGCATGCGCATCATCAACAAGACCGGGCCGCTGGACAACCCGGCCGACCGGGATCACTGCCTGCAATACATGATTGCCATTCCGTTGATTTACGGAGACCTGACGGTGAAGCACTATGAGGACGCCGTGGCCGTCGATCCGCGCATCGATGCACTGCGCAGCAAGATGGAGGTGGTTGAGAACGTTGCCTTCAGCAGGGACTACCTTGATCCCGCCAAACGTTCCATCGGCAATGCCATCCAGGTCTTTTTCAAGGACGGCACCAGCACCGAGCGTGTCGCGGTGGAATATCCGATTGGCCACCGCCGCCGCCGGGCAGAGGGTATCCCGCTGTTACTGGAAAAGTTCGAGACGGCCGTGGCCGGCCATTTCGGGCCCAAGCAGGCGGCGGCGATCCTGGCCGCCTGTGATGGTCAGCAGGTGCTGGAAGATATGCCGGTGAACGAGTTCATGGATCTTTGGCATCTGTGACCAGGTTTGAGGGCGCTCAACTCCATACGCGTCAACCTGCAAAGCAACGAGTTCGGCAAACCCGCCATCGGCTACAGTGGTCGCGGGTTTTTGCTGTTCAGGGGAATGGATATGCAGGTGCCGTTTATCGGGTTGCGGGTGGTGGTTCCGCCGGAGTGGATTGATGTGAATGGGCATATGAATGCCACTCGCTATGGTCTGGCGGTGTATGACGCTCAGGTCAATCTGACCGAGGAAATCGGTATGGGTGAGTCCTATGTGCGCAAATATGCCTGCGGCAAGGCAGTATTGGAGAGCCACATGATCTATGAGCGGGAGGTGGCGCTGGGCGATGAGCTGGAGATTCGCTCGTGGCTGCTGGCAGTGGATGCCAAGCGCTTGCACTTCTGCCATGAGGTGTTCAATCTGTCGAGCAATGTGCGGGCGGCTATTTCCGAGCAGGTGGATATCCATATCGATCTGCAGAAACGCCGGTCGTCCGAACTTCCGCCTTGTCTGCTGGCGCAGTTGCAACAGCGGGTCAGGGCCAACCTGCAGTTGCCGTTGCCAGACAAGCTCGGCAGTACCCTCCGTCCGCCGAAAAATACCTGGTTGTAGTACCCGGGTACGTCGGGGCGGCTAAGCTGGCCCCTGGCCTGCAGCACTGGAGGAATGTCCATGAACACAGATCCGTTCCAGCTCTCGCGTTTCACCGAGGCGCAGGAAACCTCCTACGCCACCGCTCTGGCCGAACTCCGTGCTGGCAGGAAGAGAACGCACTGGATCTGGTTTGTATTTCCTCAGCTCAGGGGGCTTGGGAGCAGCGCTAATGCTGAACGGTATGGCCTGACCGGCTTGGCTGAGGCGCGTGCCTATCTTGGTCATCCGGTCCTGGGCCCCCGGCTTCGTGAAGTGACAGCAGCGATGCTGGTGCATCAGGCCGGGGATGCTGGCTCAGTGCTGGGCGAAATCGATGCCCTGAAGTTCCGCTCCTGCCTTACCCTGTTCTCGCTTGCAGATCCGTCCGAGCAGATTTTTCGTGCCGCACTTGACGCCTTCTTTGCTGGGGAGTGTGATAGGCGGACGCTCGCATTGCTGGAGAAACGAAGCAACCTGTGAGCCGTGACTCTGATGCCGTTGGATGACTACGGCTTCAGCCAGCGGTTCGGCTGGGTCAGCGACCGTTTTGGCGTATCGTGGCAGTTGAATCTGGCTGCGCCCCGCTAATGAACTTCCCCAGCTGCTGTTACACAGCGGGGGAAGCTCAGCACCTTTCTGAAGGCGTTCAGGGGGTGGAATAGTTCGCTGATTGGCCGAAGAAAGCCGGCAATGTGCCTACTTCCGTCGGCGTCAGACCCGCTGTGGTAAGTGCTGCGGCCCAGGCGGTATTGACCTGGACCAGGGTCAGCTCTTCGGCAGACAGACTGATATGCGCTTCCGTATTGCTGGCGTCAAAGATGATTATCTTGTTCTGCCCAGCAGTCGGTGTCCACTTGGCCCATTCGGGTTGCGCCTCGCTGTAGCTGCCGTTGGGGTCTCCGTCACGGGCGAAATCCGCCAGGTAGTTCATCATCGACTCCTGCAGGGCGACTCGGCCGGGTTCGTTCTGCTCGGTGAAGGGCAATTCGAACAGGCCCTCGCCTGCACCGAAGAAGAACGAGATATCCGCTGCGTGGCCCGCGCCATAGATGAAGTTGAAGGGCGATGGGCCGGACTGGGTGCCCCAACGGAAATCGTAGGCGTAGGTGGCTGGCTGATGTTCGCTGATCAGGCGGGCCAACTGATCCACGTATTTGGCTCGCCAGGCACGGCTGCCGTGGTAGCCGGTGAGTTCGTAGGTATCCTTGTCCTTCTCGGTGGGCAGGACATCGTCCAGGGTCTGGTTGCCTTCAAAGGCGACATCCAGCAGATCCAGCCAGGTCTTGTCCGGCGGTGAGGGTATGTCAGGCAGTGCGCCTTTCACCGCCGCACCGTATAGCGGCATGAATGACTTCTGTTCATACTCGTTGGCGCCCAGGATCAGTGGCACGTTGTTGAAATCACCACTGGTAAAGCTGGGAATCCAGCCACCGCTGGGAATTACCGTGCCATCCTCGATGGCGCCATAGGCGCTCAGCGAGCTGTAGTTGAAGACCGCCTGGTACAGGTCTCTGCCTTCGGCTGCACGCAGGTATTCGCCCAACGTGCCGGCCGCCTCCATGTCTTCACGCATCTGCGTGGCCTGGTCGGCTGTTATGGGGGAGTCTGGTGTTTTGCGGTCTTCCAGCAGACGGATCAGCCATTCGATATGGCTGTTGGTCGAGTTGCGTGCCGAGGCGGGGCTGCGGGTGTTCATCGAGCCACTCTGCGACATGGCGCGGTGGAAGAGCCCGCTCGCTTCCGGTGAGACCATCAGGTTGAGTACGTTGTGTGCGCCGGCGGATTCGCCGGTGATGGTGACGTTATTCGGATCACCACCGAAGTCGGCAATATTGGCCTGCACCCATTCCAGTGCACGAATGGTGTCCAGGGTGCCGAAGTTGCCGGAGTCGGAGAGCGGATCGGCGCCGCCGGTCTGCACATCCGGGTGGAAGAACCAGCCCAGCGGGCCCAGGCGGTACTGTACGACCACGACGATCACGTCCGAATGCGTGGCCAGGGCGCTGCCGTCATACTGTCTGGCAGTGCCGAAGTTGTTCGAACCACCGTGAATCCAGACGTACACGGGCAGGGCCTCATCCTGGAAACCGCTGCGGTTGGGGCGATAGATATCCACCGTCAGGCAGTCCTCGTCACCGACCATGTTCGAGGTGCGTTGCCATTGGGTAGTGGTTTCTGCCTGCACGCATTCGGGACCACGCTCGCGGGCATCCAGGGTGCCGCTCCAGTCCTGCGGCGGCAGCGGTGCGTGCCAGCGTAGTTCATCGACCGGCGGTTGGGCGTAGGGAATGCCATGCCAGACCAGCACATCCTCCGTGGCCAAGCCGACAATCTCGCCATTGCCGAGGGTCAATTGCGCGCGATCGCTGGGTTTGCTGGAGGAGCCTCCTCCACCGCCAAGACAGCCGGCCAGTAGCAATGAACCCGTTGCCAGGGCGACAGCGGTAACCAGAAGATGACGTTGCGGTGAAGTGGAGCGGGCCTTACTAGTTGCGCGACGATACATCGAGCTTCTCCTGAGTATTATTTTTATCAGAGGACAGAAGGCAAGACAGTCCTTTTGGCTTCGATAAGCCAAAAATCACCCTAGATGCGAATGATTGTTCATGTCGCAAAATAAGCCAGGGATATATAGCGACTGGTTGATCGGCTATTTTGACTTGCCGAACTCAGGAAGATGCCAGTGCAGTGCGACAGAAATCTGAGGGCTGCGAGCTATTACACGCCCCGCTCATTATTCCAGATCAGCACATGCAGCTGTGGCAGTATCCGGGGCCGATACCAGCGGTCGGTAGTTACCCGTTCCACCAGCCAGCGCAGTTGGCTATTGAGCGCCGCCAGGTCGGTTTCCCGTTCCGGCTGCTCGGGCGTGGCCGGGGCGGTATTGCAGGGCTGCAGGTACAGGGGCAGTTGCGGGTAGCCGTCCGCCAGGGCTTTTGCCCATTGATAATCCGTTTCGTCGGCTATCACCAGCTTGAGGCTGACCTGGGTAGCGACTCCGGCAGCGGCCAGGCAGGCGTCGAAACGCTCCCGGCGAAAAGGCATGCCCGAGGAGGGCGGCTTGGGACTGAGGGTAAGGTGGTCGAGCTGCCCGAACCAGGTCTGCGCCCGGCTGCCCTGGGTTTCCATGGCGAAGCTGTGGCCCTGCTGGTGGCCGAGCTGCAGCAACGGGTCGAGTGGCTGCAGCGCCGGATTGCCGCCGGAGAGTGTCACCAGTATCGGGGTGCCGCCGCTCAGCCGGTTTACCTCGGCCATGATCGCCGCGGCGGACATGCTCTGCCAGTCGGCCCGAAAGCGTGGTTCCACGGCGTACAGGGTGTCGCACCAGCTGCAGCGAAAGTCGCAGCCGCCGGTGCGTACGAACACCGTAGGCATGCCAATCAATGCACCCTCGCCCTGGATGGTGGGGCCGAAGATCTCGCTGATGGCGATCATGGGCGGTACTCTGCCCAGGTCTTAGGCGTCTCCGATACCGATACTGCGCTTACCTCGGGCCAGCGCTGCCGGGCCCATTCATACAGGTGCCTGGCCAGCCGTTCGGCGGTGGTGCATTCGTCGCCGAGTACCTCGTTGAGGTGGCGGTGATCCAGCTCGGCGTCGATGTATTCCTTGAATGCCTTGAGCTCCAGGTAGTCGCGGACGAAGCCGTACTGGTCCAGCTCCTCACTCTGCAATTCGATTTCCACCACGTAGTTGTGGCCGTGCAGGCGGGCGCAGGGGTGCCAGTCGGGCATCTGCTTGAGCTGGTGGGAGGCGGAAAAGTGAAACTCTTTCCTTATGGTGTACATGCGTTGACCCTCGCCACGGCTTCGCGCCAGTACTGTTGGTCCTGGTAGGGCGTGGGATCGGCCATGCCGGCCAGGGCCATGGCCTCGATGCGCTCGACGCAGGTGCCGCAACGACCGCAGTGGATCTCGCCGCCTTCGTAGCAGGACCAGGTGTCGGCCACCGGCACCGCGAAGCGCGCCGCATCGCGGGCGATCTCGGTCTTGTCGGCATCGACGTAGGGGGCCAGCAGGGCCACGTCAGCCACGCCCTCCAGCGCCCTGGCCTGCATCTGGCCGAACAGGCGGATGAAGTCGGGGCGGCAGTCGGGATAGATGAAGTGATCGCCACCATGTACCGCCAGCGCCACGCTGTCGAAACCACGGGCGGCGGCCACGCCGAAGGCAATGGTGAGCATGATGGCGTTGCGGTTGGGCACCACCGTCAGCTTCATGCTCTCTTCGCTGTAATGGCCGTGAGGCACGGCGATATCGTCGGTCAGGGCCGAGCCGGATAGCTGGCGACCGATGGTGCTGATGTCCATGACCAGGTGTGGCACGGCGAGCTGTTCGGCGCTGCGCTTGGCGGCGTCGATTTCCTTGCGGTGGCGCTGACCGTAGTCGAAGGTCAGCAGGGCGCCGAGGGAGTGCTCCGCCGCCAGCCGGTAGGCCAGGGTCACGGAGTCGAATCCGCCGGAGCAGATCAGTAAGGCATTCATGGGGTGTCCTTGTTTTGTCCGGGTAGGCTGCGACCGGGTGAAGCGGAGGCCATTGTAACGGGCGGATCGGTCCTGTCCAGCGCCATCCATCCATATTCTCATTCGCTGGATAGGGAGCTGTCCGCCTGGTGGGTATGCAGGGCCTTATCGGCCCTGCAGGTAGGCGGCTACCGCGCTGATGTCGCTGTCGCCCAGCATCCGCGCGACACCGATCATCGGCGAGTCGTTCTGTTGTGGGTCGGTTTGCTGGAATCGCTTCAGTGCCATCTCGATATACTGCGCGGGCTGGCCGGCCAGTCGCGGCATGTCCCTGACGCCCTGGGCCTCATTGCCGTGGCAGACGGAGCAGTGCCGTTCGTACAGGGGTTCGCCGGCGGCAGCCAGGGCAGGGGCGTGACCCTGGCGCGGGTTGGCGGTCTGCTGGCTGTAATAGACGGCGATATCGATGCGCTCGCTCAGTGACAGTGCCTTGGCCAGGGTCGACATGACGTGATCCTCACGCCGACCATCGCCAAACTTCTCGAATTGCTCGAACAGATACTGTGGATGCTGGGCGGCCAGATTGGGGATGTAGTCGCGCTTGCTGTTACCATCTTCACCATGGCAGTAACCGCAGAAGCGGATGCGTTCATGCCCGGCAGCATAGCTGGCCTGCCGCCTGCTCTCATCCGCCATGATGGCGTCGAGCTGCAGCATGGCGTCGTCCGTGGGACTGGCCTGTACGAGCGGGGCGGTGCCCAGGGCCAGGAGCAGCGCCAGGCTGTTGAAGAGGTTACTACGAGTCATGGGCTTCCTGCCGAGAGAAAAATGGCAAGTATAAGCGCAGCGCTCAGCCTAGACTTGAGCTGGATCAACAAAGCTACGGGTCGGGGTGTGACACTGGCGGCGCAGAGGCTATAGACACCAACGGGAGAGTCCGGTCATGCTCATCACCATCGCACGCTACAGCCTGCCCTACGAGGCGCATATCGCCAGATCCCGGCTGGATGCCGAAGGGATTCCGGCGTTCGTGGCCGATGAGCACACCATCAATATGCAATGGCTGTTGTCTGATGCGTTGGGGGGCGTGCGGTTACAGGTGCCGCAGGCGCATGTCGATAAGGCGCTGGCAGTCCTGGCCGAGGATCGCGAACAGGATCTGCTGGAGGAGCAGGGAGTGGACGCAGTGGTGTGTCCACATTGCGGCAGCGAGGATACGGAGTACCAGCAGATCGGGCGGCGCTGGGCATTTCTGGTATTCATCGGTCTGGACTTTCCGCTGTTCCCGGTGCGGGATGGGATCAGGTGCAGGCAGTGCGGGCAGGTTTCTGTGATGAAATGAAGGATTCTGATGTCGGTGGCAACTCTGCCGGGCTGATCAAGCAGCGCTTTGATCCGAAAACCATGGCCCGGCTGGAGTCGCTGGCAAGGTTACTCAAAACTTGAATCTGACACCGGTGGTTACAATGGTGATGTCATCGTATTTCAGATCATAGGAAGTACGACCGCTGTAGGTGGACCAGCTCTTGCGCTCGAAGCTGTGGATCTTCGCGCCGGCATAGACATCAAGCATTGGCTTCGGGCTCCAGACATAGCCTGCCCCCACCACAGTGCCCACATCGCCCACCTTGTTCCTGTCTTTGGTTACACCCCAGTGAATATCAAACGCATGTTGACGGCTGGGGCGATAGCCCAGTTTCACGTAACGGAACTTGGCCAGCTCCGAGCGGTTATGCGTAAGGTTGGCGGTCTTGGACGCTTCACTCTGCTTCTCTACGCGGTTTACCGCGGCGAAGGTGATGTTGATCCCGTTATCGGCAAGCCAGGAGATAGAACCACCATAGTTGCTTACATCGGGATCACGGGGCGCATTCGGACCTTCCATGTCTCTTTTCGCATGGGAATAGCCCACCCGAATCAGCGCCCTGCCACCCGGTGTGCGCAGGCCTGATCTGGCGCCGATTTCGTAGATGTCGTCGCTGCTCGCATCGTCAACACCTTTGCCGACGCTCGCTGACAGCGTGACTGGCCCAATACGAGGGCTGTCATACCGGATCCGGTCGTGACGGCCTTCGAAGTTGAAGTCGCGAATGCTGCCGATGATGGATACCTTGTTCGGATTGCTGTCCGGTTCCGGTGGCTCGATGCTGGTGATATCGCCGGCGCGGTTGGTGCTGGTGACCAGCGATTTTCTGGTTTCGTTGAAATACAGCCCGCCACCGATCAGCGCAGGATGGCGAAAGCTGATGACCCCGGTACCCGAGTAATCGGCCCTGCCGGCTCCGTAGGCGGCACCTTCTCCACGGCCGACGGTGATTTTGCCAAAGGGGGAGTCGACAAAGCCTTCGGTGACACGTTGCACCAGTTCACCGGAAATACTTTTGTCTCTGGGCGATACGTCTACCGAAGAGTCTTCGTAAAAGCCGCGTTCAACATTGGCGCCTGCGGTCCAGCCCTCAAGGAGTTTCTGCGTTGCTCTGAGGTGGATTTGGGTAGGACTGTTTCTGTTGTCGACGTGGTAATACTCTGAACGCGAACCGAGGCCACGGCTGTTTTCACTGTATCCGTCGTCAACATGCATGAACGCACGGTTTATTTGACCGCCGACCTTGATTTCGAGTGCCATCGCCGGCATGACCGACAATGCCGACAGGCAGGCGATGCTCGAGATGAGCCCCGTTTTCGACAGTTTCATATTCCCTCCGGTTTTTTATTTTTGGCGTTGCAGCTTCAGGCGAACGCATGGGGAAAGAGGCTTTCCTGGGGCAATTTATCGGCTAGTATAGGTGGTTATGTAAATTCGAAACATTGGATAGATATATGCGTTTTCTGCATGTATTTTGGAGAATTGTTTGAATATCAAGAAGTTGAAGTGCTTCAGGGCGGTGGTGGTGCATGGCTCGCTGGTCGCTGCGGCCTCGGTCATGAATCTGAGTCAGCCCGCCACCAGCCGATTGATCTCCACCCTGGAGGACGAGCTGAAACTGAAGCTGTTCAAGCGCGAGAAGCGGCGTTTGGTACTCACGCCCGAGGGTAAGGAGTTCTATCGAGAGACGGAAAAGATACTCTCCAACCTGGAGGACCTGCCACGCATTGTGCGTGAGATCAAGGAGGGCGGCACGCGCACCCTGCGCATCGTGGCGCTGGCCAGGTTGGCCAACAGTCTGGTGTCACCGGCGCTGGCGCGCTTTGTGAAGGAGCATCCCGACCAGCGCTTCAGTGTGGATGTCCGCGGGCACCGGGACATTGAACAATGGGTCGCCGGCCGGCACTACGATATCGCCGTGGCGCTGACCAAGCCCTGTAATCATCCCGCCGTCATCCAGCGGCCGTTTTTCGATACCGATGCGATGGCGATGATCCCCAGGGGCCATCCGCTGGAGGCGGCCGACGCAGTCTCTGCCCAACAGCTGGCAGAACACGACATCATCGCGCTGGCGTCGGGGTTGCGGCCCCGCCTGCAAATGGAGGAGATCTTTCAGGCGGCCGGTGTGGAGCTCAACTGCAAGATCGAAACGACCTCCAGCGTGCTGGCCTGCCAGATGGTCGCCGAAGGGTTGGGCGTGACCATCATCGACCGACTGACCGCACTGGCGGTCGACACGTCGCGGTTCTGCCTGCGGCCCCTGGCGCCGCGCTATCGCCTGCAGTTCGTCTTGCTGTTCCCGCCGGGGTTTGAAGAGACGCCAGCGACGACCAGTCTGGTGCGTTGCCTGCGGGATGAAGTGGTGGCTGCGCTGGGCGATCACGCGACGATGACCGGCGGCGCGTGAGGCGTCCTCATCAATTCATGCGTTAATTGCATATGACTATCGACTATATGCAATTTTAAAAATTATAACTCGTCCCTACACTTGGCTCATTGCTTGATCTTCCAATAATTACAACAGGAGGAGAAATGAGGATCATCCACCCACGCCGGGTTGGTATCGGCCTGACGAGTTTGCTCGCTGCCTGGGCGCTGTCGATGTCCGTTCATGCGGATGCCCGCAGCGATTCGCTGGTCGTGGCGCTGGCCATGCCGCTGACGACCGTCGACCGGCTCTATTCCGTACAGCGCGAAGGGCTGGTTCTGGCCCAGTTGACCGACGACGGTCTGTTTCATGTGGATCCCGATACCCTGGAATTCGTCCCGCTGGCTGCCGCCTCCTACGAGTGGGTTGGCGAAACACGTCTGGATGTCGTGCTGCGTGACGATGTGAAGTTTCACGACGGCAGCCCGCTGACCGCCGACGATGTGGTCTACACCTTTGATTGGGTGCTGGACCGCGACTCGGGTACCAGCCGCGGCCCGGTTATCCGTGGCTGGCTGGATCGGGTCGAGAAGATCGGCGAGCACCGCGTATCCTTCCATCTCAAGGTGCCTTACCCGATGGCGCTGCGCGACATGGCCGTGAGCGTGCCGTTGCGCAAGCAGGGTACCTATGCTCACACCGGCATCCGGGCAGTCGAGCAGCAGCTCAACGGCATCGGCCCTTACCGGGTCACCGGCTTTCGCGCTGGACGCGAGATCGAGCTGACCCGTTTCGAGGATTACTATCAGGCCAGCCCCAAGGCCAATCCGGCAATCAAGTACATGCGTTTCCGGGTCATTCCCGATCAGGGTACGCAGCAGGCGGAGCTGCTCAGCGGCGGTATCGATCTGATGCTGGACGTACCGCCGGATGTCGCGGATAACGTGCGTCATCTGCCGAACGTCGAGCGCCTGGAAGGGGATGATATTCGCATCGGCTACATCACCCTGGATGCTGCCGGCTACTCTGATCCCAATACGCCGTTCAAGGACGTGCGGGTGCGCCGCGCACTCAATCATGCGATCAACCGTCAGGCCATTACCCAGTATCTGGTGCGCGGCAGTGCCCAGGCTCTGGACTTCGCCTGCCATCCGCTGCAGTTCGGCTGCGAAGGTACTGGCCCGGTTTATGCCTACGACCCGGGCAAGGCCCGCGCGTTGTTGACGGAAGCCGGTTATCCGAATGGCTTCAGCTTCGATCTGTGGGCCTACCGTGACAAGGTCATGGGTGAGGCCATCGTCAACGATCTTCGGGTCGTGGGCATCAATGCGAACCTGCGCTACGTGAAGTTGAACGTGTTCTCCAAGGTCCGTAACGACCGCGACATGTCGGCCTTCTTCGCCTCCTATGGCGGCGGCGGCACCGCTGATGCGTCAGCGATCACCGGCGTGCACTTCGTGGCCAATACCCCACGTAACTATTCCGGCGACGAAGAGCTGGCCGCAACCGTGCTGGCCGCCGAGCGCACCATCGATCCCGAGCGACGTCTTGAACTCTACCGTCAGGCCCTGGATCGCATTGCTGATCAGGCCTACTGGGTACCGATGTTCTCCTACAGCCAGAATTTCCTGCTGGCGCCCGGCCTCGACCTGTCGGTCCCCAGAGACGGTGTTCCCCGTCTCTGGCAGGCCCGTTGGAGTAATTGATTATGGCGAGTTATATCCTTCGCAGGGGCCTGCTGGCTCTGCTGGTAGCGCTGGTGGTGTCCTTCGGTACCTTCGCGCTGTTCTATTTCGCTACCGATCCGGCACAGACGATCGCCGGTGAGGACGCCCCGCCGGAAATGGTGGAGGAAATCCGCCAGGAGTACGGCTTCGACCGTCCGGTGTCGGTGCAGTATGTGGCCTGGCTGGGTGGCGTGTTCCAGGGTGATTTCGGTGAAAGTTACTTCTGGAAGCAGCCGGTCGGCGAGCTGATCCGCGAGCATGCGGGGGTGACCATCATTCTGGCACTGTCCTCGCTGATGGTGACCATTCTGATCGCGCTGCCGCTGGGGATTGGTGCGGCGCTCAAGCCTAATAGCTGGGTGGACCGGTTCGCGCTCTCGACGGCGGTCTCGGCCCAGGCCATTCCCAATTTCTGGCTGGGCCTGATGGTCATCATCCTGCTCGCGGTGATGTTCCCCATCTTCCCAGTGTCGGGTGATGCGACCTGGCGCCATTACGTGTTGCCGGCCCTGGTGTTGGGCGCCAGCTCGGTGCCGGCGGTCATGCGCCTGACCCGTACCGGTCTGCTCGAAGTGCTGGGCGCAGACTACATCCGCACTGCCCGGGCCAAGGGCTTCATGGGCTATCAACTGATCTTCCGCCAGGCGCTGCGCAACGCGCTGTTGCCGGTGGTCAGCGTGCTCGCGGTACAGCTTGGCCATAAGCTGGGCGGGTCGGTGGTGACCGAGTCGGTGTTCAGTATGAATGGGCTCGGCCGCCTGGCCGTGGAATCGATTTTCAACTCGGATATTCCGACAGTGCAGTCGTTGATTCTGATCTTTGTACTGACTTTTGTACTGCTCACGCTGGCGGCTGATCTGATCAACGCCTGGCTTGACCCACGGATCCGGATGGGGTGAATGATGACGACTGACACAGTAAAGAATCCGCGTTTCGTGGCCGAGTCGCAGACCGACGGCGAACAGGTCGATACCGGTCTGGGCCTGAGCCCGGCAAAAGCGGCGTTAAAGCGCGCACGTGGCCACACCGGGCTGAAGATCGGTTTCGGCATCATTCTGTTGATGGTCTTCCTGGCGCTGTTCGCACCCTGGCTGGCGCCGCATGACCCCTATGTACAGAACCTGCCGATGCGCCTGCTGCCGCCGGCCTGGGTCGACGGCGGCGAGTGGCGTTACCTGCTCGGTACCGACCACCTGGGCCGCGACTACCTGAGCCGGATCATCTACGGCGCCCGTATTTCCCTGGCCATCGGCATCGGTGCGGCCACCGTGGGCGCCATCATCGGCGTGACACTCGGCCTGCTGGCCGGTTACTTCGGCGGCTGGCTGGATCAGGCGGTCAACTTTCTGGTGACCTGCCAGCTGGCTATTCCCAGCCTGCTGCTGATCATGGCGCTGGTATTTGTGATCGGCCAATCGATCACCGTGGTGATCTTCGTGATCGGCGCCACGCACTGGGTGTTCTATCTGGTGGTGACGCGCTCGGCGACGCTGCGGTTGCGCGAGATGGACTTCGTTGCTGCTGCGCGGTCGATGGGCTGCAGTCGCTTTCAGGTGGCGGTGCGCGAGGTGCTGCCGAATTTGTCCAACCAGATCATGGTGATCTTTACCCTGGAAGTGGCTATCGCGATTCTGAGCGAAGCGACCCTGTCCTTCCTCGGACTGGGCATTCCCTCGCCGATGCCGTCCTGGGGCCTGATGATCGCCGAGGGGAAGACCTCGATGTTCTTCCAGCCCTGGCTGGTGGTGCTGCCCGGCCTGGCGCTGTTCATGCTGGTGATTGCAGTCAATTTGCTCGGTGATGGCGTGCGCGACGTCACTGTCACGGACCGGAGAAGCTGATATGAACACGCAGCCACTGTTGGACATTCGCAATCTGTCGGTCGAGATTCCGACCGAATCGAGCACGCTCAAGGCGGTCCGGGGTGTCGATCTGGAGCTCAAGCGCGGCGAAACCCTTGGTATTGTCGGTGAGTCCGGTTCGGGAAAATCCATGACCGCGCTGGCCATGATGAGCCTGCTGCCACCGGCCGCCCGGCGCTCTGCGGCCTGCATTAATTTCGATGGTGCGGACCTGATGCAGGCCAGTGAGCATGACTTTGCCGTGCAGGTACGCGGGCAGCGCATCGGCATGATCTTCCAGGAGCCGATGACCAGCCTGAACCCGGTGTATACCATCGGCCGGCAACTGAAGGAAACCATGACGTTGCACCGCAAGGTCTCGGAGTCCGAGGCTGAGGTGCGGGCCATTCATCTGCTGGAAAAGGTCGGGCTGCCCGACCCGGCCAGCCGACTCAAACAGTATCCGCATGAACTTTCCGGTGGCCAGCGTCAGCGCGTGATGATCGCCATGGCGCTGATGAACGAGCCCGAACTGCTGATCGCCGACGAGCCGACCACAGCGCTGGACGTGACCATCCAGGCGCAGATCCTGCGCCTGCTCCGTGACCTGCAGCAGGAACTGGGCATGTCGATGATCCTCATCACCCATGATCTGGGTGTGGTGTCACGGGCAGCGGACAAGATCGCCGTGATGTACGCAGGTGATATCGTCGAGACCGGTACCACCGAAGAGGTGCTGCTGAACCCTCGCCACCCCTACACCCAAGGGCTGCTCGAGTGTGTGCCCGGCTACCGCAATGGTGCGTTGAAACGCCTCGGCTCCATCCCTGGTATCGTGCCCTCGATGACCGGCACCGTTCAGGGGTGCGCCTTTGCATCGCGCTGCCCACGTGCGGTGGACACCTGCAGGACGCAGACGCCGCCTAGCCAGGAAATCAGCCCACAGCGCATGTACGTCTGCCACGACCCGCAGGAAACCCGCGACTGGCAGCCCAGCCCGGCACCGGGCCTGAGCCAGGACATGCTGGTGTCGCCGAGCCAGGGTCAGACGCCGATCCTGTCGGTGAACTCGGTCAGTTGCACTTTCTCGGTACGCCGAGGGATGTTCGGCAAGCGCATACCGCTGCGCGCGATGAACGATATCAGCCTGCAGGTCAATAAGGGTGAGGTGCTGGCGCTGGTCGGTGAGTCCGGCTGCGGCAAGACCACCTTGACCCGTACCATCATGGGTTTGCAGCAGCCGGATACCGGGTCGGTTGTCCTTAATGGGCAGCGCATCGAGACACTGCCTGCGATGCAGCGGGCGCGGATGATCCAGCCGATTTTTCAGGACCCCTATTCGTCGCTGAATCCGCGCAAGACCATTGGCGAGATCATCGGCAAACCGTTGGCGGTGCACAAGCTTGGCAGCCGTCAGGAGCAATTGGCGAAGACCTACAGCATGATGGAGCTGGTCGGCCTGCCGCGTCGGGTGTTCAACAGCTATCCGAACCAGCTGTCCGGCGGCCAGCGGCAGCGTGCAGCAATTGGTCGGGCGCTGATCATGCGGCCTGAGGTGGTGATCTGCGATGAGCCGACTTCGGCGCTGGACGTGTCGGTGCAGGCGCAGATTCTCAATCTGCTCCTCGATCTGCGTGATGAGCTGGATCTGACCTATCTGTTCGTCACCCACAACCTCTCCGTGGTCCAGCACATGGCTGACCGGGTGGCGGTGATGTACCTGGGTGAAATCGTCGAGTGCGGCGATCGCGATGACGTGATGCTGAATCCGCGGCATCCCTACACCCGCGCCCTGATGGATTCGGCCCTGAGTATCGCACCGGGCGAGATAGTGCCCGACCTGGGCTTGTCCGGTGACTTTCCCAACCCGATGAATCGGCCTGCCGGCTGCGCCTTCAATCCGCGCTGCCCGATAGCCGAACAGGTGTGCCGCGAGCGTGCGCCGGCGCCGGAAATCATCGGTAGCAGCCTGGTCAGATGCTGGAAGGCGCAGCCCTCCAGCGACCGTCCCATAGCGTGATCAAACAATAATACAGAGGACCTTTTTCATGAAAATGCGTGTCTTGTTGTTCGTCGGTATCCTTTCTCTTCTTGCCGGTTGTTCGGCGGTCTCGGTAGATACACCTTATGTTCCGCTGAGTTTCGGCGATCGCGCCGGCTCCATCAACGTGGAGGCGGGTACACCGGACAAGCCGGTGACCATGCGTATCTTCTATTCACAGCCCCGGCAGATGCGCCCGGATACGCCGGTGGTGATCGTCATGCATGGCGGCCGTCGTGACGCAGAGGTATACCGCGATATCTGGGGCCGTTACGCGGCGCAATATGACGTGCTGGTGGTGGCGCCGGAAATATCGGAACAGAACTTCCCAACGGGCTGGGGCTACCAGGCCGGCAATTGGGTTACCCGCGACTCGTCATCGCTGGATGCCTCCAGGGGGCAGCGGATTCCACGCGAGCAGTCCTCCTTCGCTGCGCTGGAGCGCGCCTTCGATCAGGTGCGCCAGCAGTTCGGCCTGGAAGCTGAGCAGTACGATATCTATGGCCACGGTGGTGGTGCCCAGTTTGTTCACCGAATGGTGATGCTCTGGCCTGAGGCGCGTATCCGTACGGCGGTGGCCGCCAACGCCGGTAACTATACCTTCCCCGACGACAGCCTGCCGCTGCGCTATGGCCTGCAGAACACCGGTATCGACGATCAGAGTCTGGCGCGTTCCTACTCTCACCGTCTGGTGATCATGCTGGGCACAGCCGATGACGACCCCCATCACCGCATCCTCAATCGCACCGATGTCGCAATGGCCCAGGGACCGCATCGGTTGGCGCGTGGCAAGAACTTCTACGCCGCTTCCAGGGCCAAGGCCGAGGAACTTGGCGCCGCATTCAACTGGGAAGTCGAGACCGTCTACGACGTAGGTCACGATGCACGGCGCATGGCGCCGTCAGGGGCACGCCTGCTGTTGGCGGACAAACGGGAACGTGCCCTGTTCTCGGCCAACTAACGCAACGGTAAATCGGGGCGAAGTTGAATCGTTAACCGGCCTGGTGCCCAGGTCGGTAGCACACAGTCAGCAAGGAAGTCATACATGCATCAAGCGAACAAGATCGGCAGCCCGACGGCGCGCTCCAGCACCATGCTCAAGCATGGCCGCATCAGCTATCTCGAGCGTGGCGCAGGCGAACCCCTGGTGCTGTTGCACGGCATCAACGGCAATGCTAGCAGTTGGGAGCTGCAGCTGGACACTTTCTCGGCCACCAGGCGGGTGATCGCCTGGGACGCCCCCGGTTATGTCGATTCGGATGTCGCAGGCGACGACCTCACCGACCTGGCCCGCGTCGCTATTGCTTTCATCAGGCAGGTGACCGACGTGCCGGTCACCCTGGCCGGTCACTCCATGGGCGGGTTGGTGGCGATGAAGGTGGCGATTATGGAACCAGCGCTGGTTAAGCGTCTGGTGCTGTCCTGCACCCACCCAGGCCATGCCCTGGACCGTAACGGCGAGGCGGACGAGCGCTACAAGCGCCGTCTTGATGAGTTGCGTAACCAGCCGCCTGAAGTCTATGGCGAACGCAGGGCCAGGGGCATGTTGCCAGCCGGAACCGCGGCAGCGGTATTTCAGCGCATCGCCGACATTGCGGCCCAGTCACGACTGGAGGGTGTCGCTGCCGCGGCCTGGGCGATTCAGACTGCCGATCTAAAACCGGAGCTGGCGCGTATCCAGGCACCGACGCTGGTGATCACCTGTGACCAGGATACGGTGGCACCTTTGGCCAAGGCTCAGCCGCTGCTGGATCTGATTCCCGATGTGCGCCACGTTGCGTTGTCCGGGTTGGGGCACGCGCCCTATCTGGAGGATCCGCGCCGGTTCAACGCGGTCTTGGCGGACTTTCTGGCATCAGCCTGACGGGTAGGGGGCAGGAGATAGCAGCATGAGTTCAGGGCAACCGGCAAGCGAACTGTTCAGCATGGCCTCGAAGATCCAGGCCTGGCTGGATGTTGAGGTAGCGCTGGCCAACAGTCAGGCCGAGCTCGGCATGATCCCGGTAGAGGCGGCCAGGGAGATCGCCCGTAAGGGCAAGGTCGAATGTATCGATCAGGCAGCGCTGCAGCAGGACATACGACAGACAAGGGCGCCGATCGTTTCTTTGGTGCGCTTTCTGGCCCGCGCTTGCGAAGGTAACGCAGGTGATTATGTGCACTGGGGGGCGACCACACAGAACGTCATGCAGACCGCTGAAATCCTGCTCATTCGTCAAGCCCACCAGCAATTGCTGAACCGGCTGGCCGACTGCCTCGATGTCCTGGCAGTGTTGGCCGAAATCAGCGCGGACATGGTCATGGCCGGCAGAACCCAGCGCCGGCATGCATTGCCCATCACCTTCGGTTTCAAGGTGGCGGCCTGGATCGACGAACTGCTGCGCCATGAAGAACGCTTGCGCAGCGCCGAACCCCGCGTATTCACGCTCATCTTCGGAGGTGCCGTGGGTGCGATGCATTCCTTCGGCATGCAGGGTGAGGCTCTGAGTCAGCGTCTGGCGAGCCATCTTGCTCTGCACCGCTTTGAGGTGCCCAGCCGTTCGGCCAGCGACCATATTGTTGAATACGTTCTGCTGCTCGGTCTGCTCGCCGCAACCTGCAGCAAGATAGCGCAGGAGCTGTACGTGCTCATGTCCGAAGAAGTGGGCGAGGTCTATGAGGACCTGGGCGAGGCGGTGGTCGGCAGCAGCACCATGCCGCAGAAGGTCAATCCCAAGTTATCAGTCAATGTCATCGCGCTGGCGGCGCAGCTGCGTGCCCAGGTCGTTCTGGCTATGGATGCTTGCCAGAGTAGCCACGAGGGCGATGCAGTCTCAAGCAAGGTCCTCTATGCTGCAGTGGATACGGCCTGCCCGCTGGCCAACGACATGCTCTGTGAGCTGGAAGCCCTGCTGGGCAAATTGCGTTTGAATCCGGTGCGCATGCGCAGCAACCTGGAGCTGTCCGGCGGACTGATCAACTGCGAGAACGTGATGATGAAACTCGCCGGCGCCGGGCTGGGCCGACAGCTGGCGCATGACGTGGTGCACGAAGCGACCATCACCGCTGTCCGGACCCAGCGCCCGATAGGACAGGTGCTGACCGATAACCCGGTAGTCGACAGCATCATGCCCGCTGCCGAGATTCAGGCCGCACTCGACCCGGCAAGCCACTTGGGTGACAGCAGCCGGATAGCGTTGGCGCTCGCGCGGCGCGCTGGTGCTGAAGCGAAACGCATACGGCAGCATAGCCAAGGCTTGAGTGCTGGCCAGCCGATCTGAATAGCCTTAGCGGATTGAGCATGGAGCCTGAAAAGCGCGGGCAGGAGTAGTCTCGACTGGCTGTCATGGCGCCTACGTCGTTCAACGCGCCTCCTCCAGCACCTGCAGGATGGCGCGGATCAGCTCGGGGCTGGAGGCCACGTCGATCACGCCATTGACGATGAATTGCACGCCCACGCACAGGATCAGGAAGCCCATGATCTTGGTCATGGCGTGCAGGCCATTCACGCCCAGGATCTTCACCAGTCGGGTGGACAGGCGCAGGGTGAGGTAGACGATGGCCGCCACTGCCAGAATGCCGACGATGATGGAGACGAAGTCCAGCCAGCCGGTGGCCAGGGAGGTCAGGCCGATGGTCACCGAAATGGCTCCCGGGCCGGCCAGGCTGGGCATGGCCAGGGGCGTGAAGGAGACATCCCGCTTGCGTTTGGACTCCAGGTGCTCGGCCTTGGTCTGCAGGCCGTTGTCCTTGGGGTAGAGCATGCGCATGCCCACGCCTGCGACCAGGATGCCGCCGGCGATCCGCAGGCCCGGCAGCGACAGGCCGAAGAACTTCATGATGAAGGTACCGCCCACCAGAAACGCCACCAGGATGCACACCATGTAGATCACCGCCTTGCGGGCCTGCTCCTGGCGCTCGGCGTCGGTGTCGCCCTCGGTAATAGCGAGGAACATGGGGGCAGTGCTGAATGGATTGATGATCGGCAGCAGGGCGATGATGGCTGCTATGGCAAGTTGCATGGGTATTACCTTAACAAGTGAGTATCCGTTCGGGGACGGATTGTAGCCTCAGTTGCTGAAGGAAAGGGACACCTATGCAGGCATTGCCGATGCTCAGGGAATGAACAGCCGGTTGATGGTGACCGTCGGCGTGCCACATATGGCCGAACTGACGGAGCACTGCGCGATCTGGCTTCCAGTTGCGCTGTTGACCTCCACCGCTGCCACCAGGGCAATCAGCGAGCCCATGGCAAACACTGGCCAGAACGGCCATCTTTTCATTTTCATGGTTGGCCCCTTCTTGTCGGGTGTTATTTGGCACCATGCCGGATTTCTCCAATTGCTTCGAAGATTAGGCTCTCGATCCAGACCCGGCCTCGTCCATATGAGGTAGATGCGTTTATTACCGATGGGCGGTATCGACATGGCCCGTTGCCGCCCGCCTGGACGATGCCGGCACTGGCCCAGCCCCTAACGGGATAGCCAGCGTCGCTGCGCCAGCAACTGGGCGGGCCGGTGCCGGTGCACCCGGCGCGGGATGGCTGACATCAAGCCGACGGCTGGCTACAGCCCCTGCAATTGTCCCGTCGCCCAGCTGTGCGAGCGCAGGTAGATACGGTTGAGCTGCTCCAGCAGTTCGCTGGAGATATGTTCCAGCCGGCCCTGCTCATGGGCGATCACCAACCGCAGCAGGCGCCCCAGTTCGCCCTCGCCCTGAAGCACGGCCTGCTTGATCTGCTCGCTGAGGGGCAGGGTATCGAGCAGTTGTTCGCAGCTTTCCCCCAGCATCACGTGCATGAGTGAGAAGATGCCGACGGTGAAGGCTTCGTCCGGGGCGGCCTTGCTGAATTGCCGGGCCAGGGTTTCGCACATGGCGGCGCGGGTCAGCAGTTGCGGCAGCATCAACAGACTGGCCGGTCCGTTGCGGGCCAGCATCAGGGTGGTGACCAGTTGCTGCAGGCGCTGCATGCCGAGCATGACCAGTGCCTGGTGGATACTGGAGATCGCCCTGCTGCGCCGATAGGCGGCGGAGTTGGCCTGCCTGATCAGCGCTACGCACAGTTCCGGGTCCTGCACCAGCAGATAGGCCAGCCGCTGGAAGTCCGGGCTCTTGTTGTACAACGCATTGAGCAATTGCAACTGTGCGGCATGATTGCTGCCGCGCTGGCGTGCGGACAGTGCATGCACCTCCGGCCGGGCATAGAAGTAACCCTGGAACAGCGTGAAGCCGAGCGCCTGGCAGCGTTCGAAGGTGCCCATGTCCTCGACCTTCTCCGCCAGCAGCTGCAGGTCATGCTGGTGATACAGCTCGATACTGGCTTCATCCAGCGGCTGCAGCATGTCCACCTTGATGATGTCGGCCAGCTCCAGTAGCGGGCGGGTCTGCGGGGTCAGCACGAAATCGTCCAGCGCCAGCCGGTAGCCCTGTTCACGCAGCTGTCGCAGAGCCTGGATGATGGGTTGGTCGACGGTGACCGACTCCAGTACCTCGATAACGATCTGCTCGCTGCGGGGCGGGAGCAGCTCCGGGCTCATCAGCCAGTCACGGGGCGCGTTGAAGAACAGCGTACGCTGCCCGACCAGGGCTTCCAGGCCGATTTCATAGAAGGCGGTATTGCAGGCACGTACGGTGGCGGTCAGGCCACAGTGGATCTGTGCGTGGTCGCTCTGCTGGTTATTGCGGTAAAGCATCTCGTCGGCCACATGCTGCCATTGCGCATTGCAGATGGGCTGCAGGGCAATGCAGTAATTCTCAGCAGGGCTGGCTTTGCTGGACACACGGCGATCCTTTTGCAGTGGCTCTGGGGCTATGCTGTACCGTTGCTCATGCCCAAGTCTAATCTATTTTACTGCGCCGGGATGGGGGGAGAGGGAACACGCGTCTGATGGGCTGGTTGGAGAGGGGTAGGCGCCCGAAAGCGCCTATCGCTGTTTAAAACGACTTGGAGGCCGAGAAGGTGACATTGGAGTCACAGTAGCTACTCTTGCCATACCAGTCGGCACAGGTGCTGCCTTTCAGGTTGGTATCGGTGTAGGCCAGTGCCCAGTCGATATCCAGGAAGGTCTTGCCCAGGGTGACGGCCCAGTCGTTGTACTTTTCCTTGGTATCGGTGGGCTCATTCAGCGGGTCCTTGGTGTCGGTCCGGCCAAAGTGCAGGTCCAGGCTGAAATCGGCGGGCAGGGCGAAGCCGTAGCCGATATAGGTGTACAGGGCGCTGTCCGACTCGTAGGCATACTTGGCGCCCAGGGTCAGGCCGTACAGGTGGATGCTGGCCAGAATCTCATCGGTGGCGCGGACACCTTTGGGGTAGGTGTAGGTGGCCCATTGCAGGTCGTAGCTGATCTCGTCGGTGATATCCCCGGCAAAGCCGGCATAGTAATCGATCTCGATACTGCCCCCGTCGAAGGCATCCGAGTCCACGTTCGAGGCCCAGGCACCGATGTACAGCCCGCTCTCGTGGCCGATGTCCAGGCCGCCCTGGATGGCGCCGGCCCCGGCGGTCTGGGACTGGCCGCGCCAGATGTAGTCAGTGGCCAGCGTGACGTTCATGCTGGCATCCAGCGTGCCGATGGCGGTGTCGAACTCCTCGGTATGCGCCAGGTTGGCAAAACCCAGGGTACTGATGGTGGCGATTGTGCCTGCGAGTTTCTTCATCATCATTGCTACTCCATGTCTGTGTTGGCATGAAGTCCCATAGCATTTTGCTTGCCATATTTTGTTATTCCTTATTATTCAATGGCTTGTAAGTTTTCTGACATGCGGGAAGGGGGCCTGGGGCGCTATTGGCGAGGCGGCATGTACCGCAATGGTGCAGGGCACGAGATGGAATGGTGCAAGTCGCTGCTAGAGTGAGTGTCAGGTATAGCGAGAAATGCGGAGCAGCCGATGAGAGTCGTGATCAATATCGATGTCCCGGATCTGGCAAGCGCCATCGATTTCTACTGTCGGGCGCTCGGTCTGCGGCACAGCCGAACCCTGGACGGCGTTGTTGCCGAACTGCTCGGCGCCTCCAGCATCATCTATCTGCTGCAGAACGAGGCCGGTTCGCCCAGCTCGCCGGATGCAGTGGAGGGCCGGCGCTATACCCGGCACTGGACGCCGGTGCACATGGATTTCGTCGTGGAGGATCTGGCCACGGCGACAGAAAGGGTGCTGCGGGCCGGTGCCTTGCGCGAAAGTGGCTGTGTGCAATGGATGGGCTCGAAATGCATTACCTTTTCGGACCCGTTCGGCCATGGTTTCTGCCTGCTGGAGTTCGATGATGGCATCTACCGGGCTGAACCGTCGTTGCGATCTGGGGCATAAACTTCGCTGTGCGAAGAATAATCAGGCTATTTTTCAAGATTGATTCTCATTGACGTTTTCTTGGTAAAGATATATCTTACGATGCATCTTTAAATCATGAGGCCGTAATGGCGTGAAACAGGACGATGCGGGAGGCGCGGTGCAGCGCGGTAGTCAATTGACCCGCGGGCGCAAGTTCAATGCCGAGGAGCTGCAGCTCAAGCTGCTGTGGTGCCTGCGCGATGCGCCTGCCCATGGCTACCAGTTGATCAAGAGCCTGAGTGAATTGTCGCAGGGCTACTACAGCCCCAGTCCGGGCGTGTTGTACCCGGCATTGGCCCAGTTGCAGGCCCGGGGGCTGGCTGAGGTGGAGCAGAGCGGCAAGCGCAAGAGCTATCGCCTTACCGCGGCGGGGCGAGAATACCTGCAGGCGCACCACCAGCAGGCCGAACTGCTGATCGCGACCCTGCGCCACGCGGCGAAGAAGATGCAGTGGCTGAGCCTGGCCGGTGAAAGCGAGGCACAGGCGGCCGCCGCCACCGGCTGGCTGCCGGAGTTCATCCAGGCACGCAAGTCGCTGCGTGCCGCGCTGCTGGCCGGCAGCGATGCGGATCACGCCCAGCAGCGGCGCATCATCGAGATATTGCAACGCGCCGCTGCGGACATCCTGGCGGTATCGGACAACCCATAACCCTTTCGAGTCGAGGATAACCATGAGCAACGATCTTCTTGCGGTACAGAAAGTACGTCATCCGATCAAAGTGCGCCTGCTGGAGGTCAAGCGCGTCACCGAGCTGACGCCAGCCATGCGCCGCATCACCCTGACCGGCGAGGACCTGGCCGGTTTCCATTCCGGCTCCTTCGACGATCACCTGAAGCTGCTGGTACCGGAGCGGGCCGGGGCCCGGCCGAACATGCCGACCCTGGGTGAGCAGGGGCTGGTGTTCGCCGAGGACGGGCCCCGGCCGGCGATGCGTGACTACACACCGCGGCGCTACGATCCGTTGACCAACGAGCTGGATATCGACTTCGTTCTGCACCACGATGGCCCGGCGACCGACTGGGCCACGCATGCCGAACCGGGGCACCTGATCGGTATCGCCGGGCCGAGGGGTTCCTTCATCATTCCTACTGCGTTCGACTGGCACCTGCTGATCGGCGATGAGACCGCCATCCCGGCCATCGGCCGACGTCTGGAGGAGTTGCCCGCGGCGGCCCGGGCGATCGTCATCATCAAGACCGCAAACGAGCAGGCCAGGCTCGACTTTGCCAGCCAGTGCGCGCTGGATATACGTTGGGTCACCGAGGCTGCCACGCCCGCCGAGGGAGTCGGCGCGCTGGAGGCCGCGGTGCGTGAGCTGGTGCTGCCGGAAGGCGAGGGATATGTGTGGGCAGCGGGGGAGTACACCGATATCAAGGCGGTTCGTCAGTACCTGACCACCGGTCTGGGGGTGGACAAGGGGCGTATCCGCGCCGCCAGTTACTGGCGCCGGTCGCAGGCCAACTCCCATGAGCATTTCGACTGATCTGGCGGCATATTATTGAAGAACTTCACTGAAGGTCCTGTCGCCCGGCAACTGGGTGTGTTTGCGCTGCCCATCGTGTTGAGCAGTCTGCTGCAGGTAGGCATGCAACTGATCAACGGCCTGTGGGTGGGCAACCTGTTGGGCAGCGCGGCCTTTGCCGCGGTGACGGTCGGTATCATCCTGATGATGTTGGTGCTGGCCTTCATGATGGGCGTCAACCAGGCGACCCTGACGGTCTTCGCCCAGTTGCGCGGCAAGGGCGATAATGACGCGATCCGCTCCTACCTGAGCGCTTTCGTCATTCTCCTCGGGCTGCTGGCGCTGGGTATCAGCATTGCTGGCTATGTGTTCGCCGATGCCCTGCTGGCGTTGCTCAACACGCCGGCGTCGATCCTCGACGAGGCGCGGGTCTATCTGCGCATCAACTTCGTCGGCACCCTGCTGCTGGTCGGCTACAACTTCATCAGCACGGTGCTGCGAGCCTTCGGCGACAGCCGCACGCCGCTGTACTTCGGCCTGCTGGCGACCTTGCTGACCGCCGTGCTGTCGCCGCTGTTCATCGGAGTGCTGCAGTGGGGCATCGCCGGGGCGGCGCTGGCGCTGGTGCTGTCCCAGGCGGTGGTGTTTCTCTACAGCCTGTTCTATCTGGCCAGGAAGTTGCCGGGGCATGGTTTCCGCCTGCAACTGCCCAAGCGGGCGGAGGTGATGACCATCCTGCAGCTGGGGGTTCCCTCCGGCGTGCAGATGATCGTCATCCATGCGGGGACGACGGTCATCCTGTCGCTGGTCAACAGCCTGGGCGCTGACGCGGTGGCGGGTTTTGGCGCGGCCCAGCGGCTGGACAACATCATCCTGTTGCCGGCAGTGGCGCTGGGTACCGCGGTCACCGCGATGGCGGCGCAGAATATCGGCGTTCAGCAGTGGGCACGCGTGGGGCGGATTACCAGGGCGGGCATCTTCTACAACGTGACCATCATGCTATTGATGGCCAGCGTGCTGTATATCTGGGCCGAGCCGCTGGTCAGGCTGTTCATCGAGGACGCCGGCAGCGTGGCCTTCGGCACCTCATACCTGAAGACCATCGCCTTCTTCTATCCGTTCATCGGTCTGAACTTCATCTTCAATGGGGTGGTACGCGGCGCCGGGGCGATGTTCCAGGTGCTGGCGCTGAATATCATTTCCCTGTGGGTACTGCGTGTGCCGCTGGCCTACTGGGCCACTTCCGTTTACGGAGACAATGGCGTGGCGCTGGGGATTGGCATCAGCTTCCTGATCAGTTGCGGGTTTTCCTTCGCCTACTACCGCTGGGGTGGGTGGCGCGGTAAGCAGCTGTTCAAGTGATGCACTGGGGCGAAGTATTGCAGGCGTAGCGCCCGAACCGGGGCGCTACGCCTCTGGGCAGAGCGTCAGGCCTGCTTGGCCAGCTCCGCCTCGATCGCGGCAACCAGTCGTGGGTCATCTGCCGCCATATCCGGTGCGAAGCGGGCCACCACCTCGCCGTTGCGGCCGATCAGGAATTTCTCGAAGTTCCACAGCACATCCTTCGGCTCGCCGGGATTGATGCCGAAGCCCTGCAGGCGCTCGCGGAACGGACCGTCGCCGATGGCCTGGGGCTGTGCGGCGGTCAACTGGGCATACAGCGGGTGCTGGTCAGCGCCGACTACCGAGATCTTCGAAAACAGCGGGAACTGGACGTTGTACTCGGTGGAGCAGAAATCCTGGATCTGCGCATCGGTACCCGGTTCCTGGCCCTTGAAGTTGTTGGCCGGAAAACCGAGTACTTCCAGGCCCTGCGCGCGCTTGTCCTGGTACAAGGCTTCAAGCCCTGCGTACTGGGGTGTGAGCCCGCACTTGGAGGCGACGTTCACCACCAGCAATACCTTGCCTTTGTGGTTGGCGAGGGTATCCGGGGTGCCGTCGATACGGGTAAGCGGGATCTGCTGCAGGGCGGTCATGGCGTTTCCTTTGTTTTTCTGATGAATGAAGCTGCAGCTTAAACCAGATACAGGCACCGGTGGAGGGCTGGATATCTGCTGTTTTGTGTATAATCAGCGAGTCTGCTCCGGCAGGCACTACCAACGCCATGGAAGTGAGGACGACCTCACTTCGTCATTCGAGCGGGGACGGCCCCATTCAGAGGTAGATATGAATTGGGTCATTCTTGTTATCGCAGGTCTGTTCGAAATCGGTTGGGCCATCGGCCTGAAGTACACGGAGGGGTTCACCCGTCTGTGGCCGACGCTCGCCACCGCCTTGTCCATGCTGATCAGTGTCTGGCTGCTGGGTCTGGCCATGAAGACCCTGCCGGTGGGTACTGCTTATGCGGTCTGGGTCGGGATTGGCGCGGTGGGTACCGTGGTCCTGGGTATCCTGCTGTTCGATGATCCGGCCAGCCCGTTGCGCCTGATCAGCCTGGCGCTGATCGGTGCCGGGATCGTCGGCATCAAGTTGGCCAGCGTGTAGGCGTGTTATGCTCGGCGCCCACTGCAACGGGTGCCGAGCATGCCTGACAATCCCCTGGTCGAACTCTATCGCGATGACTGGCTGCTGGCCGTGCACAAGCCCGCCGGATTGCTGGTGCACCGCAGTCCGATAGATCGCCACGCCACCGAGTTCGCTCTGCAATATGCCCGCCAGCTCAATGGCGGCGAGCATGTCTATCCCTGCCACCGGCTGGATCGCCCGACCTCGGGCGTGCTGCTGTTTGCCAGGGATCCGGCTACCGCCAGTGCCTTCGGCAAGGCGCTGATGGCCGGTGAGGTAGGCAAGACCTACCTGGCGCTGGTGCGTGGCTGGCCGGCGGAGCAGGGTGTCATCGATCATCCGCTGCGCGAACACGCCACTGACCGGCGCCTGAAGGATGAGCCGCAACCGTTGCGCGATGCGCTGACGCATTTCCGGCGGCTGGCCAGTACCGAGATCCCGGTGCCGGTGGAAGGTTACCCGCAGACCCGCTACAGCCTGCTGGCGCTGAATCCGCAGACGGGGCGCAAGCACCAAATACGCCGGCACATGCAGCACATCAGCCATCCGATCGTTGGTGATACCAATTACGGACGCACCCGCCACAACCATTATTTTGCCGAACGCTTTGGTTACAGCCGGTTGATGCTGGCAGCCACCGAGCTGGCCTTCCGGCATCCGGTGACCGGGCAGCCGATGGTGGTGCAGGGTTTGCCGGAGCACAGCTTCATGCAGATGCTGTCGATTTTCGCTGAAGGCCTGCCGCCGCTCCTTTCGGCAGCGCCACCGGTCGGTTGAAAGCGGCAGGCCGGCAGTCAATCGAGAATCAGCACATGTCCATCATTGGGGTTGATGCGACCGTTGACCAGGGTGTCGACCAATGTCGGGGCGGCATCGAGTCCCTGATGATTCTGCAGTGTGATCCAAGGTGAACCGGGCTCACGCACACGCTCGATAAAGCTCAGTTGCGCGACATTGAAACGCCGCGTCACTTCCGCCGGGCCCCAGTCGGCATTGCGCTTGCGGATCTGGTTGGGCGCAAAGTAGGTCTGCGGCTTGGGGCCGGACAGTTTCAGTTGCTGTTCGCTGATATGGTCCTGGCTGTGCGCCGAACCGGCATAGCAGTCGTGCATCAGCGATGCACCGAAATGTGCGTGGATACGCTGGCGCAGCCCGGCGTTGCCGGAGAAGTCGACATACAGGGTGGGCACAGCGGCATCCAGCGACTCCAGTTCGTCATAGCTCAGGGTTTGCTGATAGCAGCCCAGGCCTTGCACATATTCGCGGTTGCCGGCAGAGGTGAGGCCCACCAGTTCCACTTCATCGTGACCTTGCAGGCAGAAGACCGTGCCGAACGCGGTCTTGCTTGATGCGCTGGAAACCACGATGCGCCTGGCATCGAAGAAGCGGTTGTCCTGCAGATAGTCGGCGAGCATGAACGAGGTGATGAACAGCGGCCGCAGCAGCATCTGGTAGTCCTCGTTCTCCGGGCGGTACGCCGCGTCGGTGCTGTTGCGCTGGTACTGGTTGTAGGCCGAGGTCAGCTCCAGACGATGTTCGCTGCCATCATAGAAACCCCGCTCGGTTACCCGCACCGGCTGCACCAGAAGATGGCTGGCTATCGGCCAATAACCATAGAAGCGCTCGCCGATGCTCAGGCCCTCCACCGTGCTGCTGACCACCTCGGCAAAGCCCCAGGCCGGCATGTGCCCCCAGCCTGCATCCGCAGTAGGGAAGAAGTCCCAGTAGCGCAGGTGCGGGGTATCGCCGAAGGCGGCATAGGTGATGTTGTTGGTGGTCAGTGCCAGGCGGCTGATCTTCAGTAGCGCCTGCCCGGCTTGCAGTGCGCCCAGGGTTTGGGTGACGATGCGGGTTCGCGCGAGATCGCGTTTGTCCGTTTGCAGGCTTTGGATCTGAGTCATGATGAGTTCCCATGGAAAGTATCTTGCGGTACCCAGACTGTACGGCAGCTCCCGCTTGAACGGGTTCGGATAAGCATGAGCGGAAAACTCACCCCTGCACCCCGCAGCAAACCGCTGAAGCGACCTACCCAGGCCCGCGCCCGCTTTACCGTGCAGGCGATATTCGACACCTATGTTCGGATTTGGCAGCGTGACGGCTGGGCCAGGCTCACCACCCGCGCGGTGGCACTGGAGGCGGGCGTGGCGGTGGGTACCCTGTACGACTATTTTCCCAGCAAGGAAGCGCTGCACTCGGCGTATGTGCGCCACTGTATTGAAACGCTGATCCAGGCGGTGCAAGAGCAGGTCGTCCAGCCAGCGGACCTGGCCTGGCCACAGCGAATCCATCTGCTTGTGCAATTGCTTGGCGGCATGCATGACCTATCATGGTTCCATCCGGACATGATGGAGCTGGAGCCGCTGGTTGCCGAGCACAAGCACCAGCAGCGCGCCTGCGCCGAGTTCCTGGCCATGTGGCGGCGCGTGTTCGATGCCTGCACCGATCTGCCGCAGCAGCCGGATGACAGCCTGATCGAAGCACTGCACCTGGCCGTATGGGGTGGCCGCCGCTATGCCATGCAACTGCACCTGGACGAGCGGCGCATGCAGCACTGGGCGCGGGAGATGGAGCTGCTCTGTGTGGCCCGTTTGCGAGGACTGGGAATATGATTGGTGCAGTGCCGCTGGTTCGGGTGCGCAATGTTCTTCAAGCAAAGGTCATCTTCATGCGACTCGTTCTTGTCTGTCTTGCGTTTCCCACGGTTCTGACGGCATGCGGGTCAGCAGAACCACCCTATGGGCTGTACGAGAAAAAGGTCCCGGTGTGTTTCCATACCCCCGAAGGGTTTGACTGTGAAGCAGAGGCGTCCAATACGCTGTTGATCACCCCTCTTGAGTCAGGGGAGGCCCGGGTCGACCTGGAGATGGTATTCACCAATGGCCACGCCTGTTCCGCAGCGGGTGCCGTGGGAACCTGGGCGGGTGAACGCCTGCTGGTCAGCGTAGGCACCGGTGCGGATGCCTGCCAGTTCACGGTTCGCTTCGCCGACCAGGAAGCGACCTTGTCAGACGATTCCGATGCACCCTGTCGCACCAGGATATGTGGAGCGAGAGGGGTGCTGGAGGGAATGGTGTTGCCGTTCAAGGAGCCTGCAAGATGAAGTCTCATATCACAGTGATTACCCTCGGCGTCGACGATCTGCAACGATCTCTGAGCTTCTACCGCGATGGCCTGGGTCTGGCGACCGAGGGCATCGTAGGCGAAGAGTTCGAATATGGGGCTGTGGTGTTCATCGATATGCAACCGGGTTTGCGTCTGGCATTGTGGCCGCGCCGGAGCATCGCGCATGACACCGGGTTGGTAATCGGTTCACCCAACCCCACGGACATGACCCTGGGGCATAACGTCAGCTCTGCCGCTGAAGTCGATGCTGTCATGGCTAGGGCGAGCAGCGCCGGTGCGGTGGTCGTCAAGCCGGCGCAGGATACCTTCTGGGGCGGTTATGCCGGCTACTTCCAGGACCCGGACGGGCATCTGTGGGAGGTTGTCTGGAATCCCCAGTGGCTTGAGTGACGGCGGGCTGGCGATATGGTCGGCATAGCCGCGGAACGAGGTATTGCGCCAGGCGATATTGGACGAGTCTGCTGCCGGTTGTCGGCGACCGCCCAGTTCGAATGCCCAACGGTCCAGATAGTGTCTGCCTGGGGCATGTTCAGTCTATCCTGGTCAGGGCCTCTTCCTTGTGCATGGCGATATGATCGGTCTTGTCGCTCTTGATCTCGTATTGTGGTGAGTCCTTGCTTGCCCGACGCGGGTGCCCCTTGTAGGTGGTATCTGCGGTATGCACCTTGATGATGGTGCCGCTGACGCGGCCCGCTTCGGAATTCCAGCTGACATGGTCGTGGACCTTGAACTTCATGGCTGTTGCCCTCGTTAGCTCGTTACTGTTGTGACCAGCGGCAGGCTGGAAGGTTTGCCCGCGGTTTGGCGCCGCTTGGCGCTACTGGCCGGGCAGGACTAGTCTGTCCGGGAGGCATACCCCTTCATACTACGAGGATACCGACATGGAGACGATGGAGTTGCACCGTGGGCGTTTGATCGATCATGTTCAACTGGTGGTGCGGGACCTGCCCGCTGCGAGGCAGTTCTATAGCGCGATCTTCGATGTATTGAAGATTCCTCTCGGTGGTGCTGGCGACGGGTTTTTCTGGGCGGATGAGCTGGTTGTCTCGACCGCGAACTCCGAGGCGGCCCGGGGCGAACTGACAGGTCGTCAGCACCTGGCATTCCAGGCGCGCGACCGGGCCATGGTTGAGGCCTTCCATCAGGCGGCCCTGGCCAATGGCGGCAAGGACAATGGTGCTCCGGGGTTGCGTCCATACCATCCCGATTACTACGCCGCCTTCGTTCTGGACCCGGAGGGCAACAATATCGAGGCGGTCTATCACGGCGAGGCATGGCGCAGCGCGCCGTCGGTGCATATCACCTTCGAGGCAGAAAATACTTGATTGTTATAATATAACGAATCATATTGCTTCCCTTGTCCGTGGCGTGGGGCTGCGGAACATCGATATTGCATCTGTGGGGAAGCATGAAAAGGTTACGTCATCCATTGGCTGCGGCAGTTGCCCTGGCCAGTCTTTCCGGGTTGCCTGCATTGGCGGCCGATTCCTTGAGCCTGCCGGATACCACTGTCAGCGCCTCGTCTCACGGCAGCAGCGCGGGGGAGCTGAGCTCCTCGGTCGAAGTGCTGCGTGGTGATGATCTGGTCACCGGCAGGTCGGCGACCCTGGGCGACACCCTGTCCGGTCTGCCGGGTGTGCATTCCAGCGGCTTTGGCCCCGGTGTCGGCCGGCCGGTCATCCGTGGCCTGGATGGTGCGCGGGTACGGGTATTGAGTGATGGGGTGGGCGTACTGGACGCCTCGACCAGCAGCCCGGATCACGCCGTTACCAGCGAGATGCAGTTGCTCGAGCAGGTGGAAGTCCTCAAGGGGCCGGCGACGTTGATGTATGGTGGCGGTGCCATCGGCGGGGTGGTCAACCTGATCGACCGGCGCGTGCCGACCTATGTTCCCGAGCGTGGCTTCGAGGCGGATGTGGAACTGCGTGGCAATACCGTGGCCGATGAGCGTGCCGGTGCCTTCGGGGTGACGGCTGGTAGCGGTCAGTTCGCGTTGCGGCTGGAAGGCAGCAAGCTGGAGGCTGATCCCTACGATATCCCGGGTAGCCCGTCACGCCAGGAAGGCGCGTTCAACGAGTCCGATTCGGCCGCCCTGGGCTTCAGCTGGATCGGTGAGCGCGGTTACCTCGGGCTGGCCTACAGCGAGCAGAACCGGGAGTACGGCCTGCTGGCGCACGAGCATGCCGATTGCCATACCCATGGCCCCACCTGGCATTGCGGTGGTCATGATCACGGACATGACGACGATGATGATCATCCCCACCACGATCATGACCACGCTGCGGCGTTCATCGATATGCGCCAGAAGCGCTGGGACCTGCGTGGCGAATACCGTGATCCTTTTGCCGGCTTCGAGAAGGTGCGGTTGCGCATGGCCCACACCGACTACCAGCACAAGGAAATCGAAGGCAGTCACGTCGGTACCCGTTTCGACAACCAGGGCAGTGAGGCGCGTGTGGAGCTGACCCACCGGCCGGTCGCCGGCTGGCGTGGAGTCATCGGCGGGCAGACTACGCGGCGGGACTTTTCCGCGCTGGGTGAGGAGGCCTACGTTCCGGCGACACTGACCAACAACCATGCAGTTTTTCTGGTCGAGGAGCTGCAAATGGGTGGCTGGCGCCACGAGATCGGCCTGCGTCATGAATGGCAGAACGTGGATGTGAAACGCACGGCGGCCGATGTGTCCCACCGCGGCACCTCGATTGCTGCCGGCACCACCTGGCGCTTCGTCGCGGACCACGCCCTGTTCGCTAACCTGTCCCGTTCCCAGCGCCTGCCGACTGCCGAGGAACTGTACGCCAATGGCCCGCATGCCGCGACCCGCACCGTGGAACTGGGCAATGCCAGTCTGAAGGAAGAAACCGGCTACAACCTGGAAGTCGGTCTGCGCAAGCTGGCCGGCACCCTGACCTACAGCCTCAGCGCCTTCCGTAACCAGGTGGATGATTTCATCTATGCCGCTGATGCCGGCTACGATCCGGGTGGTGGCTACCGTGTGGTGGAGTACCGCCAGGACGATGCGCTGCTGCGCGGCTTCGAGGCCAGTGTCGGGGTGCGTGCCACCGAGGCGTTGCAGATAACCCTGTTCGGCGACAGCGTGCGCGGCAAGTTGCGCAATGGCGGTGGCGACCTGCCACGGATCCCGGCGGACCGCTATGGTGTGCGTCTGGAGCAGCGCCTGACCAGCCAGTTGACCGGCGAACTGGAAAGCTATCGGGTGCGGCGCCAGGACAATACCGCGGCCCATGAAACCACGACCGGTGGCTACAGCATGCTCAATGCCGGGTTGAGCTACCGGGGCCACAGCGCCGGCGGTATGGACTACCTGCTATATGCTCGGGCCAACAACCTGCTGGATGACAAGGCGCGGCAGCACACCTCCTACATCAAGGACGAGGTGTTGTTGCCGGGGCGCAACCTGACGGTGGGTATGCGCCTGAGCTTCTGATCGGCATTTGAGCAAAGCGCTCCGGGCTGTAACACTGTGCGGCACGTGTTCAGCCTGGAGCCTATGCCATGTACAAACTCTGTTTCTATGTCCCCGAACCCCACCTGGAACCGGTCAAACAGGCAGTGTTCAGCGCCGGTGGCGGGCAGATCGGTGATTACGATAGCTGCTGCTGGCAGGTGCTGGGCCAGGGGCAGTTTCGCCCGCGTCAGGGCGCCAATCCGTTCATTGGCAAGACGGGTGAGCTGGAACGGGTGGCCGAGTACCGGGTGGAGCTGGTATGCCGGGACGAGCTGATCCGCGAGGTAGTGGCCGCGCTGAGGGCAGCCCATCCCTATGAGGAGCCGGCGTTTGATGTCTGGCAACTGGCGGATATCTGAATCCGGGCCGCAGCAAGGGGCATGGAATGAAAAAAGGCCACGCCCGCCAGGGCGTGGCCTTTGCTCGACAGCCGGAGCTGGTTACTTGGCGCCGAACGGCTGCGGCCGGGGTGTGTCGTTGGTCGACGGCGGCAGGATCGGCATGGTGAAGGTCGGCTGTTGACCGGTCAGGGTCTTGAGGAAGGCAACCACGTTGTTGATTTCCCCCTCTTCCAACTGGCGGCCCAGCTGCAGGCGAGCCATGACATCAGTGGCCTCTTCCAGGGTCCAGTAGGCGCCATCGTGGAAGTAGGGGTAGGTCAGTTCCACGTTACGCAGCGTCGGCACCTTGAAGGTGAAGCGGTCCGCATCCTTGCCGGTGACCGCGACACGACCCTCGGCCGGGTTGCTGGTCTGGTAGGCCTCGACCACACCCATGCGTTGGAACGAGGTGCCGCCTGCCGCCGGGCCATTATGGCAGGCCACGCAGCCGATGGACTTGAAGGTTTCGTAACCGGCCAGTTCCTGTGCGGTGATGGCGTCGTCGTCACCCTTGAGCCACAGGTCGAAGCGTGAGTTCGGCGTGACCAGGGTTTCCTCGAACTCGGCAATGGCGTCGGTGATGTTCTCGATGGTGATCTCGGGGCTGCCATAGACTTTGGCGAATTCTTCCCGGTATTGCGGGATCGAGTTGATCACATCAATTGCCAGCAGGTGACTGGAGGCCATTTCCATCGGGTTGGCGATCGGGCCGCCGGCCTGTTCCTGCAGGTTGGCGGCGCGGCCATCCCAGAACTGCGCCACGTTCAGGCTGGAGTTCAGCACGGTCGGCGAGTTGATCGGCCCTTCCTGCCAGTTGTGGCCGATCGAGGTCGGCAGGTTGTCACTGCCGCCTGTGCTCAGGTTGTGGCAGGAGTTGCAGGAAATGAACCCGGACATGGACAGGCGCGGATCGAACCACAGCTTCTTGCCCAGTTCGACCTTTTCCGGCTCGGCGCTGACATAGGGTTCAATCGGCTTGATCAGCTCGGTGGTCAGGCGGTCGGCATGCGCATGCATGCTCAGACCGAGCCCGGCTGCGATAGCGATAGTCAGTAGTTTTTTCACGGATAATGCTCCTTGACATGTAGCACGACAGACATGGTTCTGTGGCCATGTTCTTGATGGTGATAGTGTTCACCAGGCGCGCCGGGAGCGTGTTGATCTGGGTCAAGGTCTTATTTCAACGAGGGTTCCATCGGGTACCAGTTCCCAGAGTTCCTGCATGCTGCGGTTGTCCAGAGCGATGCAGCCGTTGGTCCAGTCGAGCCCGGTAAAGAACCACTCGGGATATTCCTCATCCACCGGCGTGCCGTGGATCATGATCATGCTGCCGGGATCGGTGCCGCGCTTCCAGGCTTCGGCCCGGTCCTTGAGGTTGGGATAGTCCAGGTGCAGGCTGAGGTTGTAGCTGGGGCTGTGGTGGCGCCAGTCGATACTGTAGATCCCCTCCGGCGTGCGATTGTCGCCCCGTTCCCGCTTGTGCCCGACCGGCTGCTTGCCCAGGGCGATACGGTAGTGACGGATCACCTGGCCCTGGCTGATCACCTCCAGGCGCCGCTCGTGCTTGTGTATCAACAACTGATCGATGGGCGGTGGCGCGGCCAGGCAGCCAGCAGCGAACAGACCGAGCAGCAGGGTGGCCAGCCAGCGGCTCATCGCGGACTGCCGGATTTGCCGGGGGGCCAGGTGATATCGCTCATGCGTACCGGGAAATGCCGGGTAGGGTAATCGAGGAAATACTGGCGCAGGGTCTTGCCGATGGTGGGGAAGGCCAACTGATCCCAGGGAATTTCCGCCTCGCTGAAGAGTCTGACCTCCAGGCTCTCGTCGCCGGCGGCGAAGTGTGGCTCGGCCAGCTGACCGCGGAAGAACATGTACACCTGGTTGATGTGCGGCAGGTTGAACAGCAGGTACAGTTGCTGCGCCGCCACCCTGGCCCGGGCCTCTTCCCAGGTCTCGCGCAGCGCTGCCTGCTCGGTGGTCTCGCCATTTTCCATGAAGCCCGCCGGCAGCGTCCAGAACCCCCGGCGCGGTTCTATGGCGCGGCGACACAGCAGCACATGCCGGTCCTGGGTGACCAGGCAGCCGGCGACGATGCGTGGATTCTGGTAATGGATGACCTGACAGTGATCGCACACATAACGGGGACGATTGTCACCTTGCGGGATACGCTCGGTGACGGCCTGTCCACAATGGCAACAGAATTTCATGTTGCGGATACTCCCGGCTCTGGCATGCCGCTATCTTGCGTTGCAACGGTCCGGCGGTAAAGGGGGACGCAGCCATGTTGGTCGCTATGACGGCCTATTTCGGTAGCATATGAGATGCTGGGAGATGCTGGCCCGGTGACGGTGATCATGCCATGATTGGGAAAAACGACGAGGTAGGTTGCATGCTGGACAAAGTACGCTCGCGGGTTCCCGGGTATCGACCGCGAGCCGTAGAGGCGGCCGGTTTGCCGGAAGCGGGGGTTCTGGTGCCGGTAACCTGTATAGACGACAAGCCGGAAATCATTCTCACCTTGCGTTCCAACAGCCTGTCGACCCATTCCGGGGAAGTGGCGCTGCCCGGTGGGCGGCGCGATCCGGGAGATGTCGACCTGGCGTATACCGCGCTGCGCGAGGCCCACGAGGAAATCGGCCTGCTGCCGGACCTGGTGGAGGTGGTGGGGCCGCTGGGCAGCCTGGTGTCGCGTTTCGGCATCAAGGTCACGCCCTACGTCGGCATAGTGCCGGATGTCTTCGACCTGCGCCCCAACGAGAGCGAGATCCAGGAAGTGTTCCGGGTACCGGTGAGCTACTTTCTCGGAGACAACCGGGAAATGACCCACCGCATCGACTACGAAGGGCGCAGCTGGTATGTGCCCAGCTATCGCTATGAGGGTTTCCGTATCTGGGGGCTGACCGCGCTGATCCTGGTCGACCTGATGAACGTCGCCTTCGATGCCAATATCCCGCTGCGCACTCCCCCGGACGAGTGGAGCGACCCAACCAAGGAGCAGTGATGAAGTACAGACTGGGCAATGACCGTGTGGAAATGGCCGATGACGCCTGGATTGCCGACAGTGCAGCGGTGATCGGCAAGGTGCGCCTGGAAAAAGGGGCCAGTGTCTGGTTCAACGCCGTGCTGCGTGGCGATTGCGAATTGATCCTGATCGGTGAGAACAGTAACGTCCAGGATGGCGCGATCATGCATACCGACTATGGTTTTCCGCTGACCCTGGGCAAGGGTGTCACCGTTGGCCACAAGGCCATGCTGCATGGCTGTACCGTGGGCGATGACAGCCTGATCGGTATCAATGCGGTGGTGCTCAATGGCGCGAAGATCGGACGCAACTGCATCATCGGCGCCAATGCGCTGGTCCCCGAAGGCAAGGAAATCCCCGACGGCTCGCTGGTCATGGGGTCGCCCGGCAAGGTGGTGCGCCAGTTGAGTGAACAGCAACAGCGGGCGGTCGCCGCCGGTGCCGTGCATTACGTGCACAACGCCGAGCGCTACCGCCGCGACCTGCAGCCGCAGGACGACTGATGCAACAGGAGCAACCGGTGCGGTCCCCCTGTGTGCATGTCTGCTGCCTGGATGACAACGACATCTGCACCGGCTGCCAGCGCAGCGGCGCGGAAATCACCGAATGGGGGCGTGCCAGCAATGAGCGGCGCCGGGACATCCTGCGTATGTGTGAGCAACGGGCCCGCGAGCAGGGCCTGTGGTTGAATATTGGAAGTGTAGAAGGATGATCGGCATGCCCTGTATCGGAACGCCATTGACCGGGAATGCTACCCGTGTACTGCTGCTCGGCTCAGGTGAGCTGGGCAAGGAAGTGACCATCGAGCTGCAGCGACTGGGCTGCGAGGTCATTGCCGTGGACCGCTATGCCAACGCCCCGGCGATGCAGGTGGCGCACCGCAGCCATGTGATCAACATGCTGGATGCCGTGGCGCTGCGTCAGGTGATCGAAACCGAGCGGCCAGCGTATATCGTGCCGGAGATCGAAGCCATCGCCACCGCCGTGCTGGTGGAGCTGGAAGCGGAGGGCTATACGGTCATCCCCACCGCCCGCGCCGCGCAGCTGACCATGGACCGCGAGGGCATCCGGCGCCTGGCCAGTGAAGAACTGCAGCTGCCCACCTCGCCCTATCGCTTTGCCGATGGTCATGCGGACTACCTGGCGGCGGTCAGGGAGATCGGCCTGCCCTGCGTGGTCAAGCCGGTGATGAGTTCCTCCGGCAAGGGCCAGAGCCTGCTGCGCAGCGAGGACGATATCGAGGCGGCCTGGGCCTATGCCCAGTCGGGCGGGCGTACCGGCAGCGGTCGGGTGATCGTCGAGGGCTTCGTCGATTTCGACTACGAGATCACCCTGCTCACCGTGCGGCATATCGGCGGCACCAGCTTCTGCGCGCCCATCGGTCACCGCCAGGAAAGCGGCGACTATCGCGAATCCTGGCAGCCGCAGCAGATGAGCGAGCAGGCCCTGGCGCGGGCGCAGGATGTGGCCCGGCGCATTACCGATGCGCTGGGTGGGCGTGGCGTGTTCGGCGTCGAACTGTTCGTCAAGGGCGATCAGGTGTGGTTCAACGAGGTATCGCCACGGCCGCATGACACCGGCCTGGTGACGCTGATCTCCCAGGAGCTGTCCGAGTTCGCCTTGCACGCCCGGGCTATCCTCGGGCTGCCGATTCCGCAGATACGCCAGTTCGGGCCGTCGGCATCAGCGGTGATCATGGCTGACGGACGTTCCGACAGCGTCGGCTACGGCAATCTGCAGCAGGCGCTGAGCGAGCCGGATACCCAGCTGCGCCTGTTCGGCAAGCCGGGAGTTGATGGTCTGCGGCGCATGGGCGTGACGCTGGCACGGGACGAGGATACCGAGCTGGCCAGGGCCCGAGCGCTGCGCGCGGCCCAGGCGGTGCGGGTGGAATTGTAGTGACCAGCTTGCGTGGCGGAGCGGCGTAACGCCTGAACGCGGCCCGGCGCGCTACATCCCAGGGTTGTCGCGCGCCTGCGCGACGACAGGGTTTGCCGCGCTGCCGGCGACGCAGTCAGTCCACGTCGGTCAACGGCCCGGTGTATTGCCGACAACCGGCTGGGCACCGAGCCGCCAGATACGCACGCTCTTGATCATGTTGTCCTTGGTCTGCAGGATTTCCAGCCGGTAATCTCCGATGCTCAGGCCGACGCTGTTATCCGGAATATGTTCCAGGCGCTCGGTAATCAGCCCGTTCAGGGTCTTCGGGCCATCTTCGGGTAGTTGCCAGTGCAATTGGCGATTGATGTCGCGCAGGTACACGCTGCCGTCGATCACATAGGTCCCATCCGGCTGCGGGTGGATGTCGTGGCTGGCCGGCAGCAGGTCGGTGGTGAACTCGCCGACGATCTCTTCGAGAATGTCTTCCAGGGTCACCAGCCCGATCACATCACCGTATTCATCCACCACGAAGCCGATGCGCCGCTTATGCACCTGGAAATTCAGCAACTGGGTGTGCAGCGGGGTATTTTCCGGGATGAAATAGGGGTCCTTGCAGGCGTCGATCAGGGCCTCCTTGGTCAGCTCGTCGCGGCTCAGCAGCCGGGCGATGTCGCGCATGTGCAGCAGCCCGGTGACATTGTTGATATCCCCGCGAAACACCGGTAGCCGGGTGTGATGGCTGGTCTGCAACTGGTCGCGGATGATCGACATGTCATCGTCCAGGTCGATGCCATAGGCCTCGTTGCGCGGCACCATGATGTCGTTGACGGTCATCTTTTCCAGGTCGAGGATGCTCAGCAGCATGTTCTGGCGTTTGCGGGTGATGCCCAGGCTTGCCTCGTTCACCACTGTGCGCAGCTCCTCGGTGCTGAGCTGGGCATCATTGCTGCCCGTCGGATTGATTCCCATGAGGCGGAGCAGGGCATTGCTTATCGAGCTGCATAGCCAGACCACCGGGTAGAGCACGCGCTGCAACAGGTTCAGCGGGGCGCAGACGCGGAAGGCGATCATCTCAGGATGCAGTGCCGCCAGCGTCTTTGGCGTGATTTCACCGAAGATGAGGATGACGATGGTCAGCACCACGGTGGCGATGGCGATACCCGCGTCACCCCACAATTGCACCGCGATCACGGTGGCGATCGAGGCGGCAAGGATATTGACGATATTGTTGCCCACCAGGATGGTGCCCAGCAGGCGGTCGGGACGACCGAGCATCTGTTCGGCGCGCTGGGCGGCGCGGTGGCCCTTCTTGCTCAGGTGCCTGAGACGGTAGCGGTTGAGGCTCATCATCCCTGTCTCGGAGCTGGAGAAGAAGGCCGAGCAGATGATGAGCAAGACCAATATCAGTAACAGTACGCCGGTGCTTGTGTCACTCAAGAGTTACCTCGGCACGGGTTGGTGGGGCTGGCCATCACATTGGCAGGATGAATTCGCTGACCAGCTTGCTGCCGAAGAACGCCAGCATCAGCAGAATGAAGCCGCCCAGCGTCCAGCGGATGGCATTGCTGCCACGCCAGCCGCGGAAATGCCGGCCCCACAGCAGGATGCCGAAGACCACCCAGGCCAGGCACGAGAGCAGCGTCTTGTGCGCAACGCTCTGATCGAACATGTTGTCGAGGAACACGAAGCCGGAAATCAGCGACAGGGTCAGCAATACCTCGCCACACAGCAGGAACTGGAACAGCAGCTCCTCCATGGTCTGCAGCGGTGGGAATGTACGGTTGAAGCGCACCGGGTTGCGGTGCTTGAGCTGGTGGTCCTGGAACGCCAGCAGGGTCGCCTGGAACGCAGCGATGGTCAGGATGCCGTAGGCCAGGATCGACAGCAGCACGTGGATCAGCAGGCTCGACTTGCCGGGAATGGTCGCCGCGCCATGGCCGGGGAACAGCCAGGCCAGCAGTTCGGTGATCAGCGCCAGGGGGAAGAGTACCAGCAGCAGGCTGGTCACCGGGGCGCGCAGGCTGAATACCAGGGTCACGGCGATGACCAGCCAGGCGATCAGCGAGGACACGTGGAAAAAGCCGAACGACAGTCCATGGCCGGTGAACAGCTGGACGTAGAGACTCACCGCATGGGCGACCAGCGCCATGGCCCCGATGCCACGCAACAGCCCGGGACTGGCGATCTGCCGCTGCCGCAGGCAGCGTACCTGGTAGAGCGTGCCGCCGAGATAGAACACAGCGGCAAGCAGGCTGGATATCAGAGCTGTCATACGTCCTTGCAAATGCTTATCAATTGAGAAGGGAGTGTCGCACAAGCTGTGCTGAGGATAAAGCGCTTGCTGCATCCACACAAACCCCAATGTATACTTGCCGGCCAGAACGCCTCAACCCGTAGCGGGGCACGCGGGGCAAAGGAGAATTCGTCGATGTTTGAAAATCTTACCGAACGCCTGTCCGGCACCCTTGCCGGGGTCACCGGTCGCGCCAAGCTGACCGAAGACAATATCAAGGATACGCTGCGCGAAGTGCGCATGGCGTTGCTCGAGGCGGACGTTGCCCTGCCGGTGGTCAAGACCTTCGTCGACCAGGTGCGTGATCGCGCCGTGGGTCAGGAGGTATCCCGCAGTCTGTCGCCGGGGCAGGTGTTCGTCAAGATCATTAAGGCCGAGCTGGAAGCGGTCATGGGCCAGGCCGAGGGCCTGAACCTGGCGGTCACACCGCCGGCGGTGATCCTGATGGCCGGCCTGCAGGGGGCGGGCAAGACCACCAGCGTGGCCAAGCTGGCCAAGACCCTGCGCGAGCGGCAGAAGAAAAAGGTCATGGTGGTCAGTGCCGACGTCTACCGTCCGGCGGCGATCAAGCAGCTGGAAACCCTGGCGGCGGAAGTGGACGTTACCTTCTTCCCCTCGGATCTGACGCAGAAGCCGGTGGCCATCGTCCAGGCCGCCATCAATGAAGCGAAAAGCCGCTTCATGGACGTGCTGATCGTCGATACCGCCGGTCGCCTGCACGTCGATGCCGACATGATGGACGAGATCAAGGCGGTGCATGCCGCCGCCAGGCCGGCCGAGACCCTGTTCGTGGTCGATGCCATGACCGGTCAGGATGCGGCCAATACCGCCCAGGCGTTCAACGAGGCACTGCCGCTGACCGGTGTGATCCTGACCAAGGTCGATGGTGATGCCCGTGGTGGTGCGGCGCTGTCGGTGCGCCATATCACCGGCAAGCCGATCAAGTTCCTCGGTGTCGGCGAGAAGACCGATGCCCTGGAGCCCTTCCATCCTGACCGGGTGGCCTCGCGCATCCTCGGCATGGGCGACGTGCTCAGTCTGATCGAGCAGGCCGAGCAGAAGCTGGACAAGGACAAGGCCGAAAAGCTCGCGAACAAGCTGAAGAAGGGCAAGGGCTTCGATCTGGAGGACTTCCGCGACCAGTTGCAGCAGATGCGCGGCATGGGCGGGCTGGGTTCGCTGATGGACAAGCTGCCGATGATGGGCAAGATCAACCCGGCACAGATGGAAACCGCCCAGACCCAGGCGGAAAAGCAGTTCAAGCAGATGGAAGCCATCATCAACTCGATGACCCCCGCCGAACGGCGCAACCCGGACATCATCAGTGGCTCGCGCAAGCGCCGTATCGCCGCCGGCTCGGGCACCCAGATCCAGGATATCGGCCGGGTGATCAAGCAGCACAAGCAGATGCAGAAGATGATGAAGAAGGTCAGCGGCAAGGGCGGCATGGCCAAGCTCATGCGGGGCATGGGTGGTATGGGCGGCGGCGGTGGTGGGATGCTGCCGCCGGGCGGCGGTATGCCCCGGTTCTGAGGCCTGCCGGGTGTGTCGGCAGGGCCCAATCCAGAAGCGCTGACGGCCTGCTGCCGGGGCGCTTCACAAAGGAGTTTCATTTGTCCGCGATATTCCGTAGAATACGCGACCTTTCGGGCTACTTGCCCGTAATGAATCCATGAGTGCTACTCAAATACAGGAAACGATGTTCACATGGTAACTATTCGTCTTGCTCGTGGCGGTTCCAAGAAGCGCCCCTTCTATCATCTGACTGTTGCCAACAGCCGCAATTCCCGCGACGGCCGCTTCGTTGAGCGCGTCGGTTTCTTCAACCCGGTTGCCGCCGGTGGTGAAACCCGTCTGTCCGTCAACCAGGAGCGTGTGAGCTACTGGCTGGGTCAGGGCGCACAGCCGTCCGAGCGCGTTGCTTCTCTGCTGAAGGAAGCTCAGGCCTCTGCCTGATATGATTCGCCAGCCCGAGCCGGCTGGGTCGCCGTTGGTGATCCTCGGCAAGATCGTATCGGTTCATGGCATACGCGGAGCGGTGAAGGTGTATTCGCACACCGATCCGCTGGACAACGTGCTGGACTATCCCGAGTGGACCATTCGCCGGGGTAATGAACAGCGTCAGGTGTCCGTTGTTGCGGGGCGCGTTCAGGGACGCATTCTGGTGGTACAGCTCAAGGGGCTGACCGATCGGAATCAGGCGCTGGAACTGGTGGATTGGGAAATCTGCGTGCCGCAATCCGAACTGCCGGAGCTGGACGATGGCGAGTTCTACTGGTATCAGCTGGAAGGTTTGCAGGTAGTGACCCTGGATGGGCAACTGCTTGGTCGTATCGACCACCTGCTGGAAACCGGCTCCAATGATGTCATGGTGGTAAAGCCCTGTGCGGGCAGTATCGACCAGCGTGAGCGGCTGCTGCCGTATCTGCCGGAGCGGTACGTAAAGCACATCGACCTGGCTGAGGGTATCATGCAGGTCGACTGGGATCCGGAGTTCTGACCGGTGTGGGCCGGTGTGGTAACCCTGTTTCCCGAGATGTTCACGGCCTTGACCGACCACGGAGTGACTGGGCGGGCCGTCAAGCGGGGCCAGTTGACTGTCGAGTACAGCAATCCCCGTGAGTATGCCCACGACCGGCACCGTACGGTCGATGATCGACCCTTCGGGGGTGGTCCGGGCATGTTGATGAAGGTCGAGCCCTTGCTGGAGGCGATTGAAGCCATCCGCGAGAAGGCTCCCTCAACCCCCAGGGTGATCTATCTGTCGCCCCAGGGGCAGCCGCTGACCCAGCAACGGGCAGAGCAGCTGGCGCAACTGGACAGCCTGGTGTTGCTGTGCGGCCGCTACGAGGGGATCGACGAACGCATCATCGAGATGTGCGTCGACGAGGAAGTTTCCATCGGCGACTACGTGTTGTCCGGTGGTGAGCTGGGAGCCATGGTGCTCCTGGATGCGGTAACCCGCCTGATCCCCGGCGTGCTCGGGCATGCGGACTCGGCGGTGGAGGATTCGTTTTCGGAAGGGTGGCTGGATTGTCCGCATTACACCCGCCCGGAAGAGTTTGCGGGGCAGCGCGTACCGGAGGTGCTGCTCAGTGGTAATCATGCACTGATCCGGCGCTGGCGTCTCAAGCAGTCCTTGGGCAGAACCTGGCAACGCCGCCCGGACCTGCTTGCGGAACTGACGTTGAGCAAAGAACAGCAGCAACTGCTGGCGGAATACATCCGCGAGCAGGAAACCGATAACCATTGAAGCAAGTCCGGCGGCTTGTAGGAGTTTTAGAAATGTCCAACATCATTGCCCAGCTCGAAGCAGAGCAAATGACCCGTGAAGTCCCCGCGTTCGCGCCGGGTGACACTGTCATCGTCCAGGTTAAAGTGAAGGAAGGCGACCGTCAGCGTCTGCAGGCCTTTGAAGGCGTGGTTATCGGTAAGCGTAATCGTGGTCTGAACTCCGCTTTCACCGTGCGCAAGATCTCCAGCGGTGTCGGCGTCGAGCGTACCTTCCAGACCTATTCCCCGATGGTTGACAGCATCACTGTCAAGCGTCGCGGTGACGTGCGCAAAGCCAAGCTGTACTACCTGCGCGCCCTGTCCGGCAAGGCCGCACGTATCAAGGAAAAGCTCGGCTGATCGAGTCTTTACCTGGTACTCAAAAAACCGCCTTCGGGCGGTTTTTTGTGGCCTGCCATCCCTGGCGGCAAGCACCATCTACTCCCTCTCCCCTTGGGAAACGCCGAATAGATCCCGATCTTGACCCAACACAATGTGGGACCTCGTCACCCTTCACACCCCACCCCCGTCATCCTTCGCGAAGGCGAAGGATCCACAGATCACTTCGAGTCAGCCGGAGCCCTGGATCCTTCGCCTTCGCGAAGGATGACGATTGGGGGCGAAGCGGAACGCTAGGGCAGGTAGAACGCCCAGGGAGAAGGATGATGGCGTGAAGAGCGGCAGCGTACCCTCCATCAGGCCTGGTGCTCGAACCGCTCGGCCAAAGCCTTTATCATCCTCGGCATGTTGATCCGAGACAGCCATGAACGCACCTGAACTTCCCCCGCCCAGCGATGCCGATCAGCAGGCCATCGGTCGTTTTGTCGATGCCCTGTGGCTGGAGCGTGGCCTGGCGGACAAGAGCCTGGAGGCCTATCGCACCGACCTGAGCCTGCTGGCCGGCTGGTTGCAGGGGCGTGGCGGGCTGTATGCGGCCTCGCGGCCCCTGCTGATGGAGCACCTGGCCTGGCGCATCAATGCCGGCTATCAGGCGCGTTCCACCGCGCGCCTGCTGTCCTGTCTGCGTGGTTTCTATCGGCATGCCCTGCGTGAGGGGCTGATTGGCGAAGACCCGACGCTGGATATCGCCATGCCCCGCCTGGGCCGGCCGTTGCCCGAGACGCTGAGCGAGGCGGATGTGGAGGCGCTGCTGGCGGCGCCGGATATCGATGACAGTCTCGGGCTGCGTGATCGCTGCATGCTGGAGGTGCTGTATGCCTGCGGCCTGCGGGTCAGCGAGCT
Source organism: Halopseudomonas xiamenensis (assembly GCF_014219065.1). GTDB lineage: Bacteria > Pseudomonadota > Gammaproteobacteria > Pseudomonadales > Pseudomonadaceae > Halopseudomonas > Halopseudomonas xiamenensis. Next base: position 119,824 of record NZ_JACLGO010000005.1, on the reverse strand, counting down.
GGTCGGGCTGCGGCTCGACCAGTTGAATCCGCGCCAGGGTGTGTTGCGCATCGTCGGCAAGGGTAGCAAGGAGCGGCTGGTGCCGCTGGGAGAGGAAGCGCTGGCGTGGATCGTGCGCTACTGTACCGAGGCGCGTCCGGCGCTGCTCAAGGGCAAGCCCAGTGATGTGCTGTTTCCCAGTCAGCAGGCCCGGGAGATGACCCGGCAGACCTTCTGGCACCGGATCAAGCTGCACGCCGCTCAGGCTGGCATTCGTCGCCCGTTGTCGCCTCATACGTTACGGCATGCCTTCGCCACCCATCTGCTCAATCACGGCGCCGATCTGCGCGTGGTGCAACTGCTGCTCGGCCACAGTGACCTGTCCACCACGCAGATCTATACCCACGTCGCCAGGCACCGCTTGCGCGAGCTGCATGCCAGTCATCATCCCCGTGGGTGAGAAGCGGGTTTCATGTTAAGCTTGCCAGTCTTTCAGGATCTGTTAGGGATCGATATATGCGACTGAAACACTTGGCAGTTGGCCTGCTGACCCTGTGCGCGGCCCAGTCCTGGGCGGATGCACAACAGAACATTCGCCAGAGTCTGGACAGTCTGAACTTTCCGATGTCGGTCTCGAGCATTTCCGAGACGCCGGTCAGCGGTCTGTATCAGATCCAGCTGCAGAACGGACGGGTGCTGTATGGCAGCGCCGATGGTAGTTATCTGTTTCAGGGCGCGATGATCGCGGTCAATGGTGGCCAGCCGCGCAACCTGACCGCCGAGGTCGAGGCCAAGGCCATTGGCGAGGTGATCAATGGTATCCCGACCGAGGAGCTGGTGGTCTTTGCTCCCGAACAGCCGAAAACGCACATCACCGTGTTCACCGATGTGGATTGCGGTTATTGCCGCAAGCTGCATGAGGAAATCGGCGATCTGAACGCGCTGGGCATCGAGGTGCGCTATGCGGCGTTCCCGCGTGCCGGGGCTGACAGCAAGACCGCCGAGGTCATGCGCTCGATCTGGTGTGCGGACGACCGCCAGAGCGCCATGACCCGCGCCAAGCAGGGCAAGTCGGTGACCCCGGCCACCTGCGACGACCCGGTGGCCGAGCAGTATCAACTGGGTGGCCAGGTGGGTGTGCAGGGCACGCCGGCGATCTTCATGGCCAATGGCACCCTGGTGCCCGGCTACAAGCCGGCCCAGGCGCTGGCGCAAGAGGCCATTGCCAACAACAAGTAGCGGCTCACCGCTGGTGGGCTGAGCAACGCAGTTACAACATACAGTTACTACAACATGGATAAACGTGGGGGCTTGGTTTGAAACCGGTCAAAGTGGGTATATGTGGTCTGGGCACCGTCGGCGGTGGCACCTTCAATGTTCTGCAGCGCAACGCCGAGGAGATTGCCCGCAGGGCAGGCCGGGCGATCGAGGTGACCCATATTGCCACCCGGCACCCGAACCCATCCTGCAACATCGGTGACAACGTCCAGGTCTGTGACGACGCCTTGGCACTGGTCAACAACCCCGACATCGATATCATCGTCGAGCTGATCGGTGGTTACGGCCTGGCCCTGGAGATCGTCATGCAGGCCATCGCCAACGGCAAGCATGTGGTCACCGCCAACAAGGCGCTGATCGCCGTACATGGCAACGAGATCTTCGCCGCCGCCCGGGACAAGGGTGTCATGGTTGCCTACGAGGCCTCGGTCGCCGGTGGCATCCCGATCATCAAGGCGCTGCGCGAAGGCCTGGCGGCCAACCGCGTGCAGTGGGTGGCGGGTATCATCAACGGTACCGGCAACTTCATCCTCACCGAGATGCGCGACAAGGGCCGTGCCTTCCCGGACGTACTGGCCGAAGCCCAGGCGCTGGGCTATGCCGAGGCTGATCCGACCTTCGACGTGGAAGGCATCGACGCGGCGCACAAGCTGACGATCCTGGCTTCCATCGCCTTCGGTATCCCGCTGCAGTTCGACAAGGCCTACACCGAAGGCATCACCCAGCTGACCACGGCGGACGTGCACTACGCCGAGGCCTTCGGTTATCGCATCAAGCACCTGGGTATCGCCCGGCGTACCGGGAAGGGCGTCGAGCTGCGCGTGCACCCGACGCTGATCCCGGCGGACCGCTTGCTGGCCAATGTACATGGCGTAATGAACGCGGTGATGGTCAACGGCGATGCGGTGGGTTCGACCCTGTACTACGGCGCCGGCGCCGGCGCTGAGCCGACCGCCTCGGCGGTGGTAGCCGACATCATCGATGTGGCACGGGCGGTGACCTGCGAGCCGGAAAGCCGCGTGCCGCACCTGGCGTTCCGCGCCGAGACCCTGTCGGACCTGCCGGTCCTGCCAGTAGGCGAGGTGGAAACCGCCTACTACCTGCGTCTGCATGCCCAGGATCGTCCCGGTGTGCTGGCGCGGGTGGCCAGCATCCTGTCCGAGCGCGGCATCAATATCGAATCGATCATGCAGAAGGATGTGGAAGAGCAGGACGGTCTGGTACCCATCATCATTCTCACCCACCGCGTACGCGAGAAGAGCATGAACGAGGCTATCGCTGCGCTGGAAGCGCTGGATGAAGTCAGCAGCCCGCTGATGCGGATCCGTGTGGAACACCTGGATTAACCCGAGCTTGAAGCTCAGACCGAAGGTTTGAACAGATGCGTTATATAAGTACCCGCGGCCAGGCACCGGCCCTCAATTTCGAAGAAGTGCTGCTCGCCGGACTGGCGTCCGACGGCGGCCTGTATGTGCCGGAGAACCTGCCGCGCTTTACCCAGGAAGAGATTGCCTCCTGGGCCGGCCTGCCGTACCACGAACTGGCCTTCAACGTGATGCGCCCGTTCGTTGCCGAGAGCATTTCCGATGCCGATTTCAAGGCCATCCTGCAGGATACCTACGGCGTCTTCGCGCACAACGCGGTGGCGCCGCTGCGCCAGCTGAACGCCAACGAGTGGGTGCTGGAGCTGTTCCACGGCCCGACCCTGGCGTTCAAGGACTTTGCCCTGCAACTGCTGGGTCGCCTGCTGGATCACTTCCTGACCAAGCGCGGCGAACGGGCGGTGATCCTCGGGGCCACCTCCGGTGATACTGGCTCAGCGGCCATCGAAGGCTGCCGCCGTTGCGACAGCGTGGATATCTTCATCCTGCACCCGCACAACCGGGTGTCGGAAGTGCAGCGCCGACAGATGACCACTATCGCCGGCGACAACATCCACAACATCGCCATCGAAGGCAACTTCGACGACTGCCAGGAGATGGTCAAGGCCAGCTTCGCCGACCAGGGCTTCCTCAAGGGCAACCGCCTGGTCGCGGTCAACTCGATCAACTGGGCGCGGATCATGGCGCAGATCGTCTACTACTTCCATGCTGCCCTGCAGCTGGGCGGCCCGCAGCGCTCCATGGCGTTCTCAGTGCCGACCGGTAACTTCGGCGATATCTTCGCCGGCTACCTGGCGCGCAACATGGGGCTGCCGATCAGCCAACTGGTGGTGGCCACCAACCGCAACGATATCCTGCACCGCTTCATGAGCGGCAACCAGTACGACAAGGACACCCTGCACCCGTCGCTGTCGCCGTCGATGGATATCATGGTGTCGTCCAACTTCGAGCGCCTGCTGTTCGACCTGCACGGTCGCAACGGTGCGCTGGTCAAGGAGCTGATGGACAACTTTCGCCAGAGCGGCAAGCTGTCGGTGGAGCCGGAGCGCTGGACCGAAGCCCGGCGTCTGTTCGACTCGCTGGCAGTGGATGACGAGGCCACCTGCGCGACCATCGCCGAGGTCTACCGCGAGTGCGGCGAGCTGCTCGACCCGCATACCGCGATTGGTGTACGGGCGGCCCGCGAGTGCCGGCGCAGCATGGTCACACCGATGATCACCCTGGGCACCGCGCATCCAGTCAAGTTCCCCGAGGCGGTGCGCAAGGCGCAGGTCCAGGAGCCGCAACTGCCGGCGCACCTGGCCGACCTGTTCGAGCGGGAGGAGCGCTGCACGGTGCTGCCCAACAGCCTCACCGATATCCAGCAGTTCGTTGCCGCCCACGGCAACCGCGGCAAGCCGTTGTAACCCTGCCGGGCCGCGAGGCCCACTACAGCACCACGCCAACGGCACTCGACCCACAGTCGGGTGCCGTTGTCATTTGTGATGCCGTCCTTGTGTGCAAGATCGGTTGTGCAAACCGCAGATTCCTGTTGTCCCACTGTTAGCTTCGCTCTGTCGCCAGGGCGATCACCTCGTGAGATGACAGGAGTTGACTCCGAATGCTCTGGTTTCTGGTATTGCACATCATGGCGCTGGTGTTCTGGATAGCGGCGTTGCTGTACCTGCCTGCCTTGATTGCCAGCCACAGTGGTCGTGGTTCCAGCATGATAGTGCGCAGCAATCCGCATAACTCGATCGAGCGTTTCGTCTTCACCCGGATTGCCACCCCCGCGGCGCTGCTGGCGATCATTGCCGGCACCCTGGTCTTCGTCGTGGACCGGACCGTCGATGGCTGGCTGATCCTCAAGCTGACGGCGGTGACCGCGCTGGTGTTATGCCATGTGCTGATCGGTTTGCTGGTGCTGCGGATGGAACGCGGCGGTGAGAAGCCCTTGCGGGGCTGGTGCCTCGCCGCCGGGGCGGTGCTTTGTTGCTTGCTGGTGCTGATTCTCTGGCTGGTGCTGGCCAAGCCTATGCTGGAGTTGCCGCTATGAGCCCGCCAGTGTCACGCTGGCGTCGCTCATTCGGGCTGAGGCGGTTCGGGGGCTTCCTCGAAGTCCACGCCAATTGCATGGTCGTACACCAATTGCCCACCGAGGAAACTGGTGGCGGCAATCGCCAGACCGCTGAGCAGCGACAGGTACAGCCCCCAGGGCAGGATGGCCTGCTCCGCTGCGCCGATGCGCAGCAACCAGTTCAGCGATGCCAGCGACAACAGCATGACGGCCAGTACCGCGTGGCACCAGGCGGTGATCAGCCGACGAATCTGCGGGACTATCAGCAGGTCGAGCAGGCCGACGCTGCCCGACAGCCAGCCACCGAGCGTACCCACGCCAGCCAGCCACAGGCCGGCACGGGCCCAGAAATAATCCGCGGTCAGGGCGTAGGCCAGATCGGTGCCGATCAGGCCGATCAGGGCGGCCACCGGGAAGTGGATCAGCATCGGATGGATCGGGTGGCCACCGATCGACATCTTGCTGGCGATGGATTCATTCATCATGCACGACTCTCTCCTGAACCAAGGTCCGCGTCACACGCACACAAGCGGTATGCCTCAAGCGTAGCAGCCACTGGCCTGACCGGCCTGGCAGCATTATTGGGCGGCTGCAGCGGACCCTATTCCGCACTCGACCCGGCCGGGCCTTCCGCTGCCGGCGCGGCCGGATTGTGGTGGGCGATGGTCGGCTTCGCCACGGTCACCCTGATTGCGGTGGTAAGCCTGTGGCTGTATGCCCTGCGTCGCCGTCCGCGCCAGTGGTCGCAGGAGCAGGCGCGGCGGGTGCACAACCGCTGGATCATCGGTGGTGGGCTGGTTCTGCCGGTGACCAGCATCACCCTGCTGCTGGCGTTCGGCATTCCCATCGGCCACCGCATGCTGCCCCTGCCGCTGGCTGATAGCGAGGTGGTGCGCATCGACGTCACCGCCCGCCAATGGTGGTGGGACGTCAGCTATCCTGACAGTGGCATCCGCCTGCGCGACGAGCTGCATATCCCGGCCGGCACGCCGGTGGACCTGCACCTGACCAGCGACGACGTCATTCACTCCTTCTGGGTGCCGCGCCTGGGCGGCAAGCTGGACATGCTGCCGGGGCGCACCAATGTGCTGCGTCTGCAGGCCGACGAGCCGGGGCTGTACCACGGCCAGTGCGCGGAGTTCTGCGGTATCGGGCATGCACACATGAAATTCACCGTCCGGGCCCATGCGCCGAGTGAGTACGCTGCCTGGCTGGAAGGAGCGACTGGCGATGAGTGAGCAGCAGGACAACGCACAATTGCACGCACAGTTCGACCGGGTGTGGGGCAACCTGCCGGGCATCGGCGCCCTGGCGGCGGTCAACCACACCTCGGTCGGCCTGCGTTTCATCGTTACCGGGCTGTTCTTCTTCCTGGTCGGTGGGCTGCTGGCCATGCTGCTGCGCACCCAGCTGGCCCTGCCGGAGCAGAGCATCATCGGCGCTGACCTGTACAGCCAGCTGTTCACCATGCACGGGACCTTGATGATGTTCCTGTTCGCCATCCCGATCCTGGAGGGCGTGGCGATGTATCTGGTGCCGAAGATGATCGGCGCGCGCGACCTGGCCTTTCCGCGGCTCGGCGCCATGGGCTATTTCTGCTACCTGTTCGGCGGGCTGATCATCCTTTCCAGCCTGCTGCTGAACATCGCCCCGGATTCGGGCTGGTTCATGTATACGCCGCTGAGCAGCAGCACCTTCTCGCCGGGCCCCGGGTCGGACTTCTGGCTGCTGGGCATCACCTTCGTCGAGATCAGCTCGATGACCGGCGCCATCGAGCTGATCGTGTCGATCCTGCGTACCCGTGCCAACGGCATGTCGCTACGGCAGATGCCGCTGTTCTGCTGGTATATCCTGGCCATGGCGCTGATGATCGTATTCGGCTTTCCGCCGCTGATCCTTGCCAGCATCCTGCTGGAACTGGAGCGGGCCGCCGGCATGGTGTTCTTCGAAGTCGCCGGTGGCGGCGATCCGCTGCTCTGGCAGCACCTGTTCTGGCTGTTCGGCCATCCCGAGGTGTACATCATCTTCCTGCCGGCGGCGGGCATCGTCTCGACGCTGATCCCGGTGTTCGCCCGGCGGCCGATCGTCGGCTATCGCTGGATAGTGCTGGCGGTCATCGTCATGGGCTTCATCAGTTTCGGCCTCTGGGTACACCACATGTTCACCGTCGGCATTCCACAGCTGGCACAGGCCTTCTTCTCCATGGCCAGCATGCTGGTGGCGATCCCCACCACCATCCAGGTCTTCGCCTGGCTGGCCACGCTGTGGACCGGGCGGGTGGTGTGGAACCTGCCGATGCTGTGGATACTGGGCTTTCTGATCATCTTCGTCGCTGGTGGCCTGACTGGGGTGATGCTGGCGCTGGTGCCGTTCAACTGGCAGGTGCACGACACCCACTTCGTGGTTGCCCACCTGCATTACGTGTTGGTCGGTGGCATGCTGTTCCCGCTGATTGCCGGTCTGTATTACTGGTTGCCTCACGTTTCCGGGCGCATGCCATCGAATGTGCTCGGTGCCTGGGCGTTCTGGCTGGTGTTCATCGGCTTCAACGTCACCTTCCTGCTGATGCACCTGACCGGGCTGCTGGGCATGCCGCGGCGGGTGTACACCTACGAGGCGGGGCTGGGTTGGGACTGGTTGAACCTGCTGTCGACCATCGGTGGCTTCATCATGGCCATCGGCATTGCCATGTTCCTGCTCGATATCGGCATGCACTTTCGCTTCGGTCGGCGCGCGCCGCGCAATCCCTGGGCGGCGGATACGCTGGAATGGGCGGTGGCCATGCCGGTGACCACCTACAATTTCATCAGCCTGCCGACCATTCGCAGCCGCCACCCGCTGTGGGACAACCCGCAGCTGCCCGACGAGATCGAGCGCGGCGAGCATTCGCTGGCGACCATCCACCATGGGCTGCGGGAAACCTGGGGCTCAGATGCGGTGAGCGGTCGGCTGCGCGAGCGGGTACATCTGCCGAGCAACTCATGGATTCCGCTGCAGGCCGGGCTGGCGCTGACGGTGGTATGCCTGGGGCTGCTGCTCAAGAGCTACTGGTTGGCGCTGGCTGCGGTGCTGGTCAGCACCGTCATCATGTTGCGCTGGAGCTGGCACAACGGTGGGCATCCACGCGCCGCACCGCTGCGGGCGGATGATCCCTGCGATCCGCCACTGCATTCGCGTACCCTGGATGGGCCGGGGCGCTGGGGCATGTTGCTGACGCTCATGGCCAACGGCTCGCTGTACGCCTCGCTGCTGTTCGGCTGGTTCTACCTGTGGACCGCCGCGCCGCAATGGCAGGCGCCGGAGCAGGGGCCGCTCGATGTGCCATTGCTGCTTGCCAGCGGTCTCGGCCTGAGCCTGGCGGTGGCGCTCTATCACTGGCTGAACCGGCAACTGCAGCGCGGCAGCACCAGCCAGCTGGCGGGTGGCCTGTGGCTGGTGGCATTACTCGGCGTGGTGCATGTGCTGTTGCTGGTCTGGGTGTTGTTGCTGGCTGAACTGAGTCCGACCGGTTCGGCTTATGACGCGGTGCTGACGGTGATGCTCTGCTATCTGCTGTTCCACGGGGCGTTGGCGGCATTGCTCAGTGCCATGCAGGCGGTGCGTGTGCAGCGTGGCTATGTCAGCGTACGGCTGCCCTATGAGCCGCAGGTACTGCAGCCGTTCTGGAGCTATACCCTGGGGGTGTTCTGGCTCGGCTTCGCTGCCTTCATCCTGTTGCCGATGGCCTGGTAGGAGCGCGACATGGGATTAACACGTACGCATCCGCTGCACCTGATTCTCGGCCTGAGCGTCTGGGCGGTCTGGTTCGTGGTGCTGTATGGCGGCCTGTCGGTGGCCTGCAAGCTGGCCCCACCGGACCCGGCCGCCGGCGCCCTGAGCTGGATCAACATGTTGTTGCTGCCGCTGACCCTGGTGGTGGTGGCGTTGCTCGCCTGGGCCGCGCGCTGGTGTTGGCAGGGGCACGCCGACAGTGATTCGCTCAAGCGCTTCATGGCGCGCAGCGCTGCCTGCCTGTATCTGCTGTCAGCGCTGGCCACCCTGGCGGTGGCGATGCCCATACTGTTTCTGCCGCCATGTATCTGAAGCAGATCGGTGGGCCGTTGGCAGGAGCCTTTGCACAGCAGGGGAGGGCGGCGCGGTGACGCAGGAACTGAGCAACCTGGAACAACTGCTGGACCGTATGGAGCAAGCTGCCGAGGGGGAGCAGGCGGTATCCATGGGCCAACTGGTGGAGGGCGTGGGTACCCGCTCCTTCGGCCCGTTGTTGCTGTTGATCGGCCTCATCCTGGTATCGCCGCTGAGCGGCATTCCCGGCCTGCCGTCCACCATGGGGGTGGCAGTGTTCCTGATCGCCATACAGATGCTGGTGTACAAACGGCATATCTGGCTGCCGGGCTGGATCCTGCGGCGCAAGATCAAGCAGCAGAAGCTGAGCAAGGCAGTGACCTGGATGCGCCGCCCGGCCCGCTTTATCGACAGGTTCGTGAAGCAGCGGCTGGTGCTGCTGGTGGATGGTCCCGGCAGCCTGCCGATCGCCCTGGTCTGCCTGGCGCTGGCAGTCACCCTGCCGCTGCTCGAACCCATACCCTTCGCCGCCAGCAGTGCCGGCGTGTCGCTGACCTGTTTCGGGTTGGCGCGTATTGCCCATGATGGTGTTCTGGTACTGATCGCCTACGCTGCCACGCTCGGGATTGGCGGGGTGATTGCCTACGGTCTCCTTTAGCGTGAAAGTCGCGCAGCGCCGGAAGAGGGAACGATCACGCCGCTGCGGACTGTCATGATTCGGGGTGCCGATGGCGGCATGATCGTTAGGTGGAACTGTCTTCACGCCTGGTGACACTAAATACTCAGTGCCGTTACGTAACGACCGCCACTGTTCACCGCCTGTGGAGATAGCAGAATGACGATGGATCTGAAGCGCCTGGTGTATCCCCTGCTGTGCCTGTTGCCGATGACGGCGTGGGCTGAGCCGTTCGACTTCCAGACGGTGGTCGACAAGGCCGAGAGGCTGGCGGGCAGCGACTGGCAGGCGCCGGAGCAGGTGCCCCGGTTCCTGCAGGAATTGAGCTATCACGACTACCAGGGTATCCGCTTCAAGCCCGAGAGCAGCCTGTGGCGTGAAGAGGGGGCGGCGTTCAACCTGATGCTGATCCCGCCGGGGCTGTTCTACCAGCATGCGGTGGATATCCATATCGTCGATGGTGATCAGGCCGAGCCACTGAGCTTCGACAAGAACCAGTTCAGCTATCCCAACAGCGAGATCGAGAAGCTGCTGCCGGTCGACCTGGGTTATGCCGGGTTCAAGCTGACCTTCCCGTTCAGCGCACCGGATGTGCAGAATCAGTTCCTGGTATTTGCCGGGGCCAGCTATTACCGCGCGGTCGGTCGGCACAACAATTTCGGCCTGTCCGGGCGCGGCGTGGCGGTCAATACCGGCCTGCCCAGTGGTGAGGAGTTTCCCGCCTTCGTAGAGTTCTGGCTGGAGAAGCCCAAGGCCGACGCCAAGAGTTTTACCTTCTACGGCCTGCTCGATGGCAAGAGTCTGGCCGGGGCCTACCAGTTCGAGGTCACTCCAGGTGACGAAACCGTGCTGGAGGTCAAGTCGGTGCTGTTCCCGCGCCAGCGCATCGAGCTGGCCGGCGTGGCGCCCTTGACCAGCATGTTCTACTACGGTGAGAACACCCTGCGCCCGGATGGCGAGTGGCGCCCGGAGGTGCATGATTCCGACGGCCTGCTGGTGCATGATGGCAGCAGCGACGAATGGCTGTGGCGCCCGCTGAACAACCCGGCGGCACTGAGCATGGACTACTTCGCCACCCAGCAGCTGAAGGGCTTCGGCCTGCTGCAGCGCGATACCGGCTTCGCCAGCTACATGGATCCGGAAGCCCACTATGGCACGCGGCCCAGTGCCTGGGTCGAGCCCAGCGGTGACTGGGGCAAGGGCCATGTGGTGCTGACCCAGCTGCCGACCCCGGACGAGACCAACGACAACATAGTCGCGTTCTGGACCCCGGAGGGCAAACTGCAGGACCAGCAGTCCTACAGCTATGCTTACCGTGTGCGCTTCGGCAATGCCGAGCTGGCGCGCAACCCCATGGCCCAGGCGGTGGACAGCTTTCTCGGCGACGGCACCCGCATCGGTGGCGGCAATGCCAAGGGAGCGGTGCGGGTGATCGTCGATTTTGCCGGTGGCCCGCTGGACAAGCTGGCCGCGGATGCGCCGGTGGCTGGGCAGGTGACGGCGCTGGAGGAGGGCGAACTGCTGGAGCATTTCGTCGAGTACATCCCCGCGCTCGAACGCTGGCGGCTATCCATGCTGGTGCGTCCGGCGGCCAACCGGCCGCTGTCGATCCGCGCCTTCCTGCACGAGGGTGAGCAGACCCTGAGCGAAACCTGGACCTACCAATTGATGCCGGACAGCGATGTGCTGAAGGTCATCCAATGATGAGCGAACACTATGCGCGCCACCCCCTCTGAGCAAGCCCTGCGGCGTATTCTGGCCTGGCTGCGCTGGGCCGGCTGGACACTGACGCCGCAGCTGCAGCAGGCGGCGCTGCAGGCGCTGGCCGACAGCATTGCCGCGCAGCAGGCGGACTTGTTCGGCGCCAGCCTGCAGCTGCTGCGCCAGCGCGGCATGTTGCCGGAACCCCCGCCCGCGCAGCTGCGTTGCCCGCCGCTGGCACCAGCGCTGCAGCGCGGCAGCATCGCCTACGGAGACTACTGATGCTGACCCGCACCGGGGTTGCCAAGACGGTCGATCTGGCCGCTTCCCGCCGCCGTTGGCGACTGGCCGCCCTGCTGCGCCGCAGTATCCTGTTGTTGCTGGTCGGTGGGCAGACGCTGCTGGCCAGTTGGTTCATGCTCTCGGTGCTGCCCTACCAGGGTGGCAATGGGGTGGAGATCGGCATGCTGGTGCTGTTCGCCATCCTGTTTGCCTGGATCTCCTTCGGCTTCTGGATCGCCGTGGCCGGATTCGTCCTGCGCCGCCTGGGTGGGGATCGGCATTCGCTGCTGCGCCAGCAGGATGCCGACACCCTGGCGGCAACGCCGCTGGCACGTACCGCCATCCTGATGCCGATCTACCATGAGCCGATCGAACGCAGCCTGGGCGGCCTGAGCGCGGTGTACCGCAGCCTGGAGCGCACTGGCCAGCTCGAGCACTTCGATTTCTTCATCCTGTCCGACAGCCGCGACCCGGACATATGGCTGCAGGAACAGGCCGCCTGGTCTCGTCTGGTGCGGCAGCTGGGCGCGGCGGGACGGCTGTTCTATCGTCGCCGCCAGGTCAACCTGAACTACAAGAGCGGCAATGTCGCCGATTTCCTGCGCCGCTGGGGGCGGGGCTATCAGTACATGGTGGTGCTCGACGCCGACAGCCTGATGGCCGGCGATACCCTGGTGCGCATGGTCCAGCTGATGCAGCGGCATCCGGCGGTGGGCATCCTGCAGAGTAGCCCGGAACTGCTCAACGGCCGCTCGCTGTTCGCCCGGGTGCAGCAATTCTCCAGCCAGCTGTACGGCCCCTTGTTCAGCACCGGCCTGGCGGCGGTGCAACTGGGCGAGGCGGCCTTCTGGGGCCACAACGCGATCCTGCGTATCCAGCCGTTCATGGCCCATTGCGGCCTGCGCAAGCTGCCAGGCTGGGGGTTGTTCCGCGGGCCGATCATGAGTCATGACTTCGTCGAGGCGGCCTACCTTGGGCGGGCCGGCTACGAGGTCTGGCTGGAGCCGGGGCTGCGCGACAGCTGGGAGGAGTCACCGCCCTCGCTGGTCGACGAGCTGACCCGCGACCGGCGCTGGGTCAAGGGCAACATGCAGCATCTGTGGCTGCTGCTGCGCAGCCGCAAGCTCAGGTTCGCCCACCGCCTGGCGCTGCTCAACGGCATTATGTCCTACCTGGCCTCGCCGCTGTGGCTGGCGTTCCTGGTGTTGACCACCATCGCCACCACCCGTCTGGTGCTGTGGCCGATCAACTATTTTCCCGACCCGCACCAATTGTATCCGCTGTGGCCGCAATGGCAGCCGTTCCGGGCGGGGAGCCTGGTCGCCTGTACCCTGGCACTGCTGTTCCTGCCCAAGTTCCTAGGCCTGGCCGATGCTGCCCTGAGCCGGCGGTTGCGGGCCTTCGGCGGATTCCTGCGGTTGTTTGGCAGCGTGTTGCTGGAGATACTGATTTCCGCGCTGTTGGCGCCGATCCGCATGCTCTCGCATTCGCGCTATGTCGCCGAGGCGCTGCTCAATATCAACCTGCGCTGGGCCGGCCAGAACCGCACCAGCGAGACCGGCTGGCTCAAGGCGTTCATCTACCAGGCACCGGGCTCGATCCTCGGGCTGGGTTGGGCGCTGTTCGCGCTGTGGCTGAAACCCATGTTCTTCTATTGGTCGTTGCCGGTGGCGTTGCCATTGATCTTCGCCGCGCCGATTTCCGTGGTGTTGAGCAGGGTACAACTGGGGCAGCGACTGAAACGCCATGGCTGGCTGATGACCGCAGAGGAAGTGCATGGCGCGACGCTGCTGGAAGAACTCGCGCACAATCCGCTGGCCGGTACACAGCAGCCCGGCTTCTGCGAGTCGGTGATCGACCCGCGACACAATGCCCTGCAGGTGGCGCTGGGCCGTCGCGGGCGCGGCGGGTTGCGCCGGCAACGGCTGGATACGCTCTGCCAGCATTGCCTGGAGCGCGGGCCGGATAGTCTCACGCATCAGGAACTGAGCCTGCTGGCGCAGGATGGCGAGGCCATGGCGCACCTGCATCGGCAGGTCTGGCGGGCGCAGCCGCAATCGGTATGGGGGCGCCTGCTGTTGCAGCAGATAGTGCGCCGCCCGGTGCGGGAAGTGCAAGGCGGCCCGGCTGGTCCGGTGTCGCCGGTCATGCTGCTCGATGGGCAGCGCAAACAGCGGATAACACGGGTACCGGCCGATGGATGTCTCACAAGTCATTCTGACCACCCTGGTCAGTGAGTTTTCCGATCTCACCGATGTGGAGCAGGCGACCCGTGTCAGCCTGCGCCTGCTGCTGGCGGCCCTGCTCGGTGGGCTGCTCGGCTATGAGCGCGAAACCCACGGCAAGGCGGCGGGGATACGCACGCACATGCTGGTATGCACCGGCTCGGCACTGTTCGTGATCGGCTTCGTGCTGATCGGTGCGGAGGACGACGCCCTGAGCCGGGTAGTGCAGGGTATAGTCGCTGGCATCGGCTTTCTCGGCGTCGGTACCATCATCAAGGGTGGCAGGATGAACGAGGTCAAGGGCCTGACCACCGCCGCCGGGGTGTGGATGACCGCCGCGGTCGGCGTCTGTGTCGGCCTGGGCCTGGAAGCCACGGCGGTACTGGCGACCCTGTTGATGCTGTTCATCCTCCAGGTACTGCCGCACATCATCGAGCCCAAGGAGCGTGACGACGGGTGAGTGCCGCAGTCGGACGGGCACGGTGGTTTTGCGTTACACTGCCGGCCCGTCTGAATCAGGAACATCCGCTGCCATGGCGCTCCAGTCCATTCCCTGCAAGGTCCAGCTGAACCTCACCGATACCGACCGCGGCGTATACGAGAACCTGCGCCTGACCGTGGCGCGGCATCCGTCGGAAACCGGGCAGCGCCTGGCGGCGCGGATTCTCGCCTATGCGCTGTGGTATCAGGAGCGCCTGGCGTTCGGTCGCGGTCTGTCGGAGGTGGATGAGCCGGCGCTGTGGCAGAAGAGCCTGGATGATCGCATCGAGCACTGGATCGATGTCGGCCAGCCCGATGCGGAGCGGCTGACCACCGGCTCGCGCCGCGCCGAGCGCTGCTCGTTGCTGGTGTATGGCAACAACCGCGTCTGGGCCGGCAAGGTGGTGCCGACGGTGGCGCAGCTGAGCAACCTGAGCATCGCCGTGCTGCCCCAGGCGCCCCTGGATGCGCTGGCCGGCGAGCTGGGGCGCAGCATCGACTGGAGCGTGATGATCAGCGATGGCGTGCTCTATGTCAGCGATGCCGATACCCAGCATGAATTGGCCCTCGAATGGCTGTTGGGGGAACGCTGAGTCCCATGCGCATCGAGTCCCGTGTCCTGCCTGATGAACTGCCCGACCTGGGTGACCTGCCACCGCTGCTGACCCGTCTGTATGCCGCGCGCGGCGTGCGCAGCGCGGCGGAACTGGATCGCAGCCTGCAGGCGCTGTTGCCGTGGCAACTGTTCAAGGGCATGGATCAGGCGGTGGCGGTATTGCGCGAAGCGCTGCAGCAGCGCCAGTCGATCCTGGTGGTCGGCGACTTCGATTGCGACGGAGCCACCGCCAGCACCGTCGCGGTGCTCGGCCTGCGCGCGCTGGGTGCGGCGCAGGTCGACTACCTGGTGCCCAACCGCTTCGAATACGGCTACGGCCTGACCCCGGAGATCGTCGAGGTGGCGCTGGCGCGGCGCCCCGATGTGCTGGTCACCGTGGATAACGGCATCTCCAGCATCGACGGCGTGGCGGCGGCGCGTGCCGCCGGACTCAAGGTAGTGGTGACCGACCATCACCTGCCGGCCGAGCAGTTGCCGGATGCCGATGCCATCGTCAATCCCAGCCAGCCCGGTTGCGACTTTCCCAGCAAGTCGATTGCCGGGGTCGGGGTGATCTTCTATGTGTTGATGGCCTTGCGTGTGGCGCTGCGCGACAGCGGCTGGTTCACCGCCCAGCGGCCGCAGCCGAATCTTGGCGAGCTGCTCGATCTGGTGGCGCTCGGCACCGTGGCCGACGTGGTGCCGCTGGATGCCAACAACCGCATCCTGGTGCACCAGGGGCTGGCGCGGATTCGCGCCGGGCGCTGCCGGCCGGGTATCCGCGCGCTGCTGGAAGTCGCCCGGCGTCCCGCTGAGCGCCTGGCTTCCAGCGACCTGGGTTTCATCATCGGGCCGCGTCTGAATGCGGCCGGGCGGCTGGATGACATGAGCCTGGGCATCGAATGCCTGTTGACCGGGGATGAGCAGCTGGCGCGGGACATGGCCATGGAGCTGGACAGCCTCAACCGTGACCGCAAGAGCATCGAGCGGGACATGCAGCAGCAGGCGCTGGCCATGCTCGACAGCACCGAGCTGCAGGAAGCCGACCTGCCCTTCGGCCTGTGCCTGTTCGATGCCGAGTGGCACCAGGGGGTGATCGGCATCCTCGCCTCGCGGCTTAAGGATCGCTACCACCGTCCGGTGATCGCCTTTGCCGATGCCGGGGACGGGCAGATCAAGGGCTCGGCCCGCTCGGTCAGCGGTCTGCATATCCGTGATGCGCTGGATGCGGTGGCGGCGGGCAATCCGGGGCTGATCAGCAAGTTCGGTGGGCATGCCATGGCTGCCGGGCTGTCACTGCCGGCGGAGCACTTCGAGGCGTTCCGCCAGGCCTTCGACCGTGAGGTACGCCGGCAACTGTGTGCCGAGGACCTGACCGGCCGGCTGGTCTGTGATGGTGAGCTGGCAGTGCAGGAGTTCAATCTGCAACTGGCAGCCGCGCTGCGTGAGGCCGGGCCCTGGGGCCAGCATTTTCCCGAGCCGGGCTTCCATGGAGAATTCACCCTGATCCAGCAGCGACTGGTCGGCGAGCGGCATCTGAAGATGGTGCTGCAACCGCCGGGCAGCAGTGAGGTGCTGGATGCCATTGCCTTCAATATCGACCCACAGGTCTGGCCCGATCCGAACGTGCGCCGGGCGCGCCTGGTCTACAGCCTGGACGTCAACGAGTATCGCGGGCGGCAGAGCCTGCAGCTGCTGGTCAGGCATCTGCAGGCCTGCTGAGCCGGGTTCAGCGCAGGATGGTCGGATTGTACTGGCCGCGTACCGCGCTCAGTTCGTCTTCGTGCAACCAGCTGAGCGGATCGACCGCGCAGACCTCGGCCGCCGCCGCCACGGCATGGGCCCAACTGCAACGGTTGGCGAACAGCATGCCGGCCTCGTCCAGGGTGCCGCCGCGGTTGCGGTAGCCGAGCACGCGGCTGCTGTTCAGCTCGGGGAAAAGGTTGGCCAGATGCCCGTGGGCCACTTCCGAGCGCATATGGGTGAGCATCACCCGGCGGCTGACGGCGCTGGGGAACAGTGCCTCTATCTCGGCCTGGCTGGCGCAGAGTGCCGCTTCATGCTCGTCCCGCGGCACGCGGAAGCGCCCCGGTTCCTGCAGATAGACCAGTTGCCAGCTCTGCCCGCGTTCGCGCAGCCGCTCGGCAGCACGCTGCATCTCTCCCAACTGGTAGGCGCCATTGGCGATCAGCAGCAGCGGTTCGCCGCTGCCCTGGTACTCCTCCAGCAGCAGGGCGCCCTGGTCGGCCAGTTGCCGGGCCTGCTCGGCGCTCAGCCGGCCGGGCTGGTCGCGCTTGGGGATGACCATGCAGCTGAGCCGGCCGCGCTCGCGGTAGACCGAGGGCAGTACCGCCAGGGTGCTGTTGTAGTCGGCGGGGAAGATCACCCGCATCACATCGTGCATCTCGCCGAGCAGTGCCTCGCAGAAGGTGGTGTCCTGGTGCGACTGCTCGTTCTTGCCGTTTTCCCAGGTGTGCGAGGTGGCGATCAGCGGGAAGCCCAGCCAGCCGGCGGGGCGGCCGACTTCCTTCTGGTGGCGGGCGAAGATGACCTCCTGGCGTATCGCACCGAGCATCTTCACGCAGAACGCCTCGTAGCTGGCCACCAGGTTGAGCCCGGCCTTGTTCGCCAGGCAGGCCGAGACCACGGCCTCCTCATTGAGCGCGGTGATGATCTGGCCGTCGATGGCCTCGAGTTCATTCTCCGGTTCCGATACGCGGTGCTTGAGGGCCTTGAGTACGCCGGTCAGGCGGTTGCTAGCCAGCTCGTCAGGGTTGCCGACCCGGGGTCGCAGCTCGGGGTTGGCCGCCACCAGCTCGACGAAGAACCGATCCACCGCCTGCATCGGCGAGACACGCTCGCTGTTCCACTCGACCTGCGGCAGCTGCGGCTCCTCGGGGTGGCGCAGCGCCAGTGGATGGTCGCGCTCCAGTGGGCGTTGCCCGGCATGATTGTTCAGGGTGCTGCAGGCCTGGCGCAGTTCCTCCGGCGCTACCCACAGGCGGGCGGCATGCTCGTTGAACAGCGAACGGGAGGCCTCATCATGCCGTGGGTTGCCCGGGAGCGGCAGGTTGTGCGCGGCGTTCTCGTCAGCTCCATAGAAACCGAAGCCCTTGGTGGTCTCGGCGATGGCGTAGGGCACCGGCAGCGGATACTGCAGCAGTCCGCGTTGATATTCGTAGACGCGTCGGGCCAGGCGCTGCTCCATCTCGTACAGGGTGCAGACGAAGGCCGCCGGGTCGCGGCCATCGAAGCGGATCGGGTCGAAGCCGCAGCGACTCAGGTGCTCGACGAAGCCATCCAGGCCGTGCTGGGTGCCCAGCTCGGTGCGCTGTTCGATGCGCCGGCCGTTGGCGATCATCACCGGCAGCGCGGCGCCGCAGTCCTCGGCCCGCCACCAGCGTGGAATCCAGTCGCTGCCGCGCTGCTCCTCGGCGGCGCCGTCGGAGAGAAAGGCCACCAGGGTCTCGCCGGGCAGCGGCATGTGCGCATACTGCAGTTCGGCAAAGCCCAGGTAGCCGCCTTCGATGATGCCGCCGGCGGTCCACGGATTGACATGGCTGCCCAGCGGTGCCGCCGGGCGACCGTCAGGCAACTGGGCGTAACCGTAGAAGTCCTGCAGCAATTGGTTCAGTCCGTTCTGGCTGGTATAGCGCTGGGCCTGTTCCGGATGCAGGTTGCCGGTGAGCACGTTGATCGCGTCGATCGCCGCCACACAATGGCCCTGGCCCATCAGCCAGCTGCGGGTGCTGCCGGTCAGGCTGTTCAGTGCCAGGTAGGCGGCATAGGCGGGGACCATGTTCAGCGCGCCGCCGGTATGGCCCTCGGGCTGGCGCTTGAAATCTTCCGCGTGCAATGGCGTACCGTCGGGCTGGCAGCGCTTGGCGTAGGTCATGTGTACCACCAGCCAGAGCCCGGCGCTGGTCAGCCGGTCCAGGGCGCTGAACATGTCATAGGTACTTTCCAGGCTGGGCTGCTGGTGGCTCTGTTGCAACTGGTGGGCCAGCCGGTAGACCGCGGCCTGGGTTGTCGGTGTATGTTGCAGTACGCCATGCCCGGCGCGCCAGCGGGCGAAGGCCGGGCACTGCTCGGCATGCTGGTCGAGGGTGGTCTGGGGAGGAAACAGTTGGCTCACAGGAAACCCCGCTGAGATTGTCTGGAAGATTTCCCCAGTGTAGCTCCGCTGGTCGAAGCGACAGCTGACGTGGGTCAATCGGCACCCTTGTCACTGCACCGGGGCGGGGTTTTCCGTTACAATAGCTCCTTTTTCCTGACGGGATTTGTCACCATGGAAATCAATCCGATTCTGAACACCATCAAAGACCTGCGTGGCCGCTCCGAGACCATCAGGGGGTATCTTTGACTACGATCACAAACGTGATCGGCTGACCGAAGTAGAGCGCGAGCTGGAAGACCCGAGCGTCTGGAACGAGCCCGAACGGGCGCAGAACCTGGGCCGTGAGCGTGCCTCCCTGGCCGAGATCGTCGGCACGCTGGATGAATTGCACACTGGCCTGGACGATGCCTCCGAGCTGCTGGAAATGGCCGTCGAGGAAGATGACGAAGGCGCCGTTGCCGATGTGACCAGCGAACTGGAGCGCCTGCAGACCCGTCTTGAAGCGCTGGAATTCCGCCGCATGTTCAGCGGCGAGATGGACCAGAACAACGCCTACCTGGATATCCAGGCCGGCTCCGGCGGCACCGAGGCCCAGGACTGGGCCAACATGTTGCTGCGCATGTACCTGCGCTGGGCCGATCATAACGGCTTTGAAGCGACCATCATGGAGTTGACCGCAGGCGAAGTGGCCGGGATCAAGGGTGCGACCGTGCATGTCAAGGGCGAGTACGCCTACGGCTGGCTGCGTACCGAGATCGGTGTGCACCGCCTGGTGCGCAAGAGCCCCTTCGATTCGGGCAACCGTCGCCATACCTCGTTCACCGCGGTATTCGTGTCGCCGGAGATCGATGACAACATCGAGATCGAGATCAATCCGTCCGACCTGCGCATCGACACCTACCGTTCCTCCGGCGCCGGTGGTCAGCACGTCAACACCACCGATTCGGCGGTGCGGATCACCCACGTGCCGACCAACACCGTGGTCAGTTGCCAGAACGAGCGCTCCCAGCACGCCAACAAGGACACCGCGATGAAGATGCTGCGGGCCAAGTTGTACGAGCAGGAGATGCAGAAGCGCACCGCCGCCTCCCAGGCCCAGGAAGACGCCAAGTCGGATATCGGCTGGGGCCACCAGATCCGTTCCTATGTACTCGACCAGTCGAGGATCAAGGACCTGCGCACCGGCATCGAGGACAGTGACTGCGATGGCGTGCTGGATGGCGATATCAATGAATTTCTCGAGGCCAGCCTGAAACAGGGCCTGTGACCAACCGCCGATCCGGCGCCAGACTACCGAAGCGATTTACCCAGGACACCGAAATGAGCGAACAACCGCTGAATGAGCATGCACTGCAAGAGGAAGAGAACAGCCTGATCGCGCTGCGCAAGGAAAAACTTGCCGCAGAGCGGGCCAAGGGCCAGGCTTTCCCCAACGATTTCCGCCGTGACAGTCTGGCTGGTGATCTGCAGAAACAGTATGCCGACAGCAGCAAGGAACAGCTGGCCGAGGCCGGTATTGCGGTCAAGGTGGCCGGGCGCATCATGCTCAACCGTGGCGCCTTCATGGTGCTGCAGGACATGAGCGGGCGGATCCAGGTCTACGTCGACCGCAAGGGCCTGCCGAGCGAGACACTGGAAGCGATCAAGAGCTGGGACCTGGGCGATATCATCGCCGCCGAGGGCACCCTGGCGCGCTCCGGCAAGGGTGACCTGTACGTGCACATGACCTCGGTCAAGCTGCTGACCAAGTCCCTGCGTCCGCTGCCGGACAAGCACCACGGCCTGACCGATACCGAGCAGCGCTATCGCCAGCGCTACGTCGACCTGATGGTCAACGAGGACACCCGGCATACCTTCCTGGTGCGCTCGCAGATCATTTCGCATATCCGCCGGTTTCTCTCCGATCGGGGCTTCCTGGAAGTGGAAACGCCGATGTTGCAGACTATCCCCGGCGGTGCCGCGGCCAAGCCGTTCGAGACCCATCACAATGCGCTGGACCTGCCCATGTTCCTGCGTATCGCTCCCGAGCTGTACCTCAAGCGGCTGGTGGTCGGCGGCTTCGAGAAGGTCTTCGAGATCAACCGCAACTTCCGTAACGAAGGCGTTTCGACCCGGCACAACCCCGAGTTCACCATGCTTGAGTTCTATCAGGCCTATGCCGACTACGAAGACAACATGGACCTGACCGAGGAACTGCTGCGCGAGCTGGCCCAGGCGGTGCTCGGCAGCACCGACGTACCCTACGGCGACAAGGTGTTCCACTTCGGCGAGCCGTTCGCCCGGCTGTCGGTGTTCGATTCGATCCTCAAGTTCAACCCGGACATCAGCGCCGATGACCTGAATGATATCGAGCGGGCGCGGGACATCGCGAAGAAGGCCGGGGCCAAGGTGCTGGGCCATGAAGGCCTGGGCAAGCTGCAGGTGATGATCTTCGAGGAGCTGGTCGAGCATCTGCTGGAGCAGCCGACCTTCATCACCCGCTATCCGTTCGAGGTGTCCCCGCTGGCGCGACGCAATGATGAAGACCCGAACGTCACCGATCGCTTCGAGTTGTTCATCGGTGGCCGCGAGATCGCCAACGCCTATTCCGAGTTGAACGATGCCGAGGACCAGGCCGAGCGCTTCCATGCCCAGGTGGCCGAGAAGGACGCCGGCGACGACGAGGCCATGCACTTCGATGCCGACTTCGTCCGCGCCCTGGAATACGGCATGCCGCCGACCGCCGGTGAAGGCATCGGCATCGACCGCCTGGTGATGCTGCTGACCAACTCGCCGTCGATCCGCGATGTGATCCTGTTCCCGCATATGCGGCCACAGGTCTGAGGCGGGAATCCGCGGGGGCTTGGGTAGGGTGTCGGGTTGTCGCGCGCCTGCGCGACGACAGGGTTGATTTGGCGGCAAGGCCGAAGGCGTAGCGCGGGTGCGCTACACCCCGAAAAACGAATTCGCCGGAAACATTGATCCACTCTGAGGCTCACGAGCCGGGTCAGGTACCGTCCAGTCCAGACCGTCGGTTGCCATGGATGGCAACCGCGAGCCTACAGGGATGTATTCACGGCGTGTCTGGACTGGACGGTACCTGACCTGGCCACTCCACAACCCAGCCAGATCAATGTTTCCTCGCACGGCAACGAGCAACGAGCAACGAGCAACGAGCAACGAGCAACGAGCAACGAGCAACGAGCAACGAAGCAAGCAGCGACAACACAGGGAGCAGCGCATGGCGGTAAAACAGAGCGAGCAGTACCAACTGGTCATCCGCAGCCTGTCCGACCGTATCGTCGAGGCCCAGGCGCCGATTCGGGTGCTGGATGCGATCAAGTGGGACGACGCTATCCGTGACCAGTTCTTCCGCGATGGCTGCAAGAAACTCCCGGATGTCGGCCCGGATTACTACAAGCGCCGGCCTATGGCCTTCGATCCGGCCGAGCGCCTGCAGCTGTTCCAGGACATAGAACGCGATATCACCCGCCAGCTCGGCACCTTCAACCCGGTTGGCCAGATCATGCGGCGCATGTGTCGCGAATACCGCATGGTCCTGCGCATGCTCGAAGCGCGCGGTACCCCGGAGATGGGCCGCATTTCCCAGGAGCTGTACGGCTCGGCCTCGGATGCCTTCCATGCCGGCGACCCGACCATCACCGACCTGGGCATCATGCTCAGCGAGTCGCTGAGCAATATCGGTGATGACCTGGGCCGCGACCCGAAAACCATCGCCGCCCCCGAGGCGGTGGCCATCCTGCAGGAGCAGATGGACAAGGTATTCCCCGATGACCAGGCGGTGCGGGTCTTCGAGTCCGATGGTATCGTCGCCGATGCGGCGGCCGGCGCCGACTATATCAAGATCCGCAGTGACGCCATGTTCAACCAGCGCGACCTGAAGATCCTCGCGGTGCACGAGGGTATGGTGCACGTAGCCACCAGCCTCAATGGCCAGCATCAGCCGATCTGCACCTTCCTGGCCAAGGGGCCGCCGTCCTCCACCGTGACCCAGGAAGGGTTGGCGATCCTCATGGAGGTGATCACCTTCGCCTCCTATCCGTCGCGCCTGCGCAAGCTGACCAACCGCACCCGGGCGATCCAGCTGGCCGAGTCCGGTGGTGATTTTCTCGATGTGTTCGGCTTCTACCAGGGCGAGGGTTACAGCGATGAGGAGAGCTACAACAATGCCAGCCGCGTGTTCCGCGGCTCCAGCAGCGATGGCCTGCCCTTCACCAAGGACCTGGCCTACCTCAAGGGCTTCATCCTGACCTACAACTATATCCAGCTGGCGGTGCGCCAGGGCAAGCTGCAGCAGATTCCGTTGCTGTTCTGCGGCAAGACCACCCTGGAAGACATGCGTACCCTCGGCCAACTGGTGGAGGAGGGGCTGGTGGTGCCGCCGCGCTACCTGCCGGAACCCTTCGCCGACCTCAATGCCCTGAGCGCCTGGATGTGCTTTTCCGGGTTCCTGACCAATCTCAGTCTCGACCGCATCGAGGCCGACTACGCCAATATTCTCTGATTCAAAGGAGTTCTTCGCATGAGCGAGAAGCAGGAAGTCAACAAGCTGCCATTCATCTTCACCGCCTTGGGTACGCTGTTCCTGACCATGGCCGTGCTGCATTTCTATGGCTACCTGAACTTCGCCCGGGAGGAAGAGGGCTTGCTGGTGGCCGAGTTCAGCCTGGTGACCATCGGCTCGGCCGAGGCCGGCCAGCTGCAGGCCAAGGCAGCCAACCATGTCGCCGAATGCGTGGATGGCGTGATGATCCTGCACGATACCCGGCACAATGGCCTGTCCGGCCTGCTGGTGGATAATCGCCAGCGCGTGGTGCGCTGCAGCGCCCAGTCCGTTCCGCTGGCGCGATGACCATGAGCAGCCGTCCCGTACAGTTGGCCGAGGACTGGAAGCAGGCGCTGGGTGACGAGTTCGAGCAGCCCTACATGCAGCAACTGCGTGAGTTCCTGCTGGCGGAGAAGGCCGCCGGCAAGCAGGTCTATCCGCCCGGCCCGTTGATCTTCAATGCGCTGAACAGCACGCCATTGCACCGGGTCAAGGTGGTGATCATCGGCCAGGACCCCTATCACGGGCCGGGCCAGGCACATGGCCTGAGCTTTTCCGTGCCACCGGGGGTGCGTACGCCGCCCTCGCTGCAGAATATCCTCAAGGAAATTCAGCGTGACCTGGGCCATCCGATACCCGCGCATGGTTACCTGCAGCACTGGGCCAATCAGGGTGTGCTGATGCTCAATGCGGTACTGACCGTGGTCCAGGGGCAGGCCGGCGCGCATGCCAACCAGGGCTGGGAGCGCTTTACCTCGCGCATCATCGATATCCTCAACACCCAGTGCGAGCACCTGGTGTTCATGCTCTGGGGCAGCTATGCGCAGAAGAAGGGCCAGCAGATCGACCGCTCCCGTCATTGTGTGCTCAAGAGCGTGCATCCCTCGCCGCTGTCGGCGCACCGCGGCTTTCTCGGCTGCGGGCATTTCTCGGCGGCCAATGCCTACCTGGTCGAGCAGGGTCGCGAGCCCATCGACTGGAGCCTGCCTGAACTCGAGGGGCATTGATACCCATGCTCCGTTCAAGCCCTGCTTTCATGTGCGCAAAGATGTCCGGCCCAATGTGCATAGGCCCGAACTTTGTGCGAAGCGGGCGGGTGTGACCCAAAATAAGTCACTACGTGGCATGAAAGAGCCTAGATCCAAGGATTAAGCCTGGCACGTATCCTGCTATGCAGCATGTATACATGATTGAACACATGAATACATACTCAACCAGGAAGATGCCCATGTCGGATTTAGATCGTCGTAAATTTCTCAAACTGGCCGGCTTGATCGGTATCACTGCAGCCATGCCATTCAGCTTTGCCCGCGCAGCGGACAAACCCCTTGTGGTGGGTTTCGTCTACGTGGGGGCGCGTGACGACTTCGGTTACAACCAGGCCCACGCCCAGGCGGCTCGCATCATTCGCAGCATGCCGAACGTCAAGGTCATCGAAGAAGAGAACGTGCCGGAAACCTCCGCCGTGCAGCAGGCCATGGAAGCCATGATCCGCCAGGATGGGGCCGAGCTGATCTTCGCCACGTCCTTCGGTTATTTCGATCCTCACGTGTTGCGCGTGGCTCAGCGTTACCCGGACGTGCGCTTCGCCCACTGTGGTGGCCTCTGGGACGAGAGCAAGCATCCGAAGAATGTCGGCAGCTTTTTCGGTTATATCGATGAGGGGCAGTATCTCAACGGCGTGGTCGCGGGTCACATGAGCAAGACCAAGCGCATCGGTTTTATCGCCGCCAAACCGGTGGCCCAGGTGTTGCGTAATATCAACGCCTTCACTCTGGGCGCTCGCTCGGTCGATCCGGAGATCACCACCACCGTGATCTTTACCGGTGACTGGTCCTTGCCGGTGCGCGAAGCGGAAGCTGCCAACGGCCTGATCGACCAGGGCTGCGATGTGCTGACCTGTCACGTTGATGGACCCAAGGTGATCGTGGAAACGGCCGAGCGCCGTGGCGTAATGAGTTGCGGTTACCACGCCAGTCAGGCAGCCCTGGCCCCCAATGGTTATCTGACCGGTGCCGAATGGAATTGGGAGACGCCTTACCGGGCACACGTTGAGGCAGCCCAGAAGGGCGAGACCATGAACAACTTCCTGCGCGGCGGTCTGGCCGAAGGCTTCGTCAAGGCGTCTGATTACGGCCCGAACGTCAGCGCCGAGGCGCGTGAGCAGGCGGATGCTGTCAAGGCATCCATGATTGCTGGCGAGTTCACCCTGTTCAAGGGCCCGCTGAAGGACAACAAGGGCAATGTGGTGCTGGCCGAGGGCGAGGCGCTGGGGCAGACCGACGTGGTGCTGGAGCAGATGAACTACCTCGTCGAAGGCGTTCGCGGCGATATCTGATCCATGAATCCACATTATCTTGCAAGCAGGTTGGCCAGGCTGGCATTGCCCGGCCTGCCTACCGTGCTGTCGATTATCAGCTCCTTCGCACTGTTCGTGCTGTTCCTGGCTTTTCAGGGTAAGCCGGCGTTCGAGGCCCTCGCCCTGGTGTTCGAGGGCGCATTCGGTTCGTCCTTTGCCTGGGAAAACACCTTGCAGCGGGCTGCTCCCCTGATGCTGACTGCGCTCTGTGTAGCGCTGCCTGCGCGTGCCGGTCTGATCATCATCGGTGGCGAAGGCGCGCTGGTGCTGGGTGGTCTGGCCGCAGCAACGCTACCACTATGGCTGACCGGTCTGCCGCCCCTGGCAACGTTGATTGCGATGGGCATGGTGGCGATGCTGGTTGGCGGGTTCTGGATCGGTCTCAACGGCTGGCTTCGGCAGAAGCGCGGTCTGAATGAGACCATCGGCAGTCTGCTGCTGTCCTATATCGCCATTGCCCTGTTCAACCATCTGGTAGAAGGGCCGCTGCGCGATCCCTCCAGCTTGAACAAACCCTCCACTGTCGGACTGGATTATTCGCTGATGATCGGGATGATCAGCGAGGACTCCTTTCGCGTTCACTGGGGGCTGGTGGCTGGCATTGTTGCCTGCGTGCTGGCCTATGTGCTGGTGCGCCATAGCGTCAAGGGCTTTGCGCTGGACGTTGTCGGCGGCAACGTGCGCACCGCGCGGATGCTGGGCCTGCCGGTCAATCGCCTGGTGATTCTGACTTGTGTGCTGGGTGGCGCGGCTGCCGGGCTGGCGGGCATGTACGAAGTCAGCGCGGTACAGGGCAGTGCCAACGCTTCGTTGATTGTCGGCTATGGCATCAGCGGGATTCTGGTGTCCTTCGCCGCTCGGCATAACCCGCTGGCAATCATCGTCTGCGCGACCCTGGTCGGGGGTATCGAGGCCAGCGGCAGCCTGCTGCAACGCCGGCTGGATCTGCCCGACGCCACCACGCTGATTCTGCAGGGCCTGCTGTTCACCAATCTGCTGGCCTGGGAGGCGCTGGTGGGTCGTATTACTCAATGGCGCATCAGACTGGAAGAGCACGCCAATAAATCAAAGGGTGCCGAGGTGCAACATGGGTGATCTGGACTTGGTGACCTTCCTGCTGGCTCTGCTGGCGGGTGCGGTGCGGGTCGGCACGCCGTTCCTGTTCGTCAGTCTGGGCGAGTGTCTGACGGAAAAAAGTGGCCGCATCAACCTGGGTCTGGAGGGCATTCTAGTGGCCGGGGCGATGACCGGCTACGCCGTGGCCTACCTGTCCGGTTCGGCCTGGACCGGAGTGCTGGCGGCGGGCGGCGCCGGGCTGTTACTGGGCCTGTTGCACGGCATCGTCTGTTCGCTGCCGAGGGTCAATGATATTGCCTTTGGTATCGCGTTGATGCTGCTCGGGACCGGACTGGCGTTCTTCCTTGGCAAGGCCTTTATTCAGCCCCAGGCTCCGATGCTGCCGTCGATATCCCTCGGCGCCTGGAGCGACGACGGGCGCGTTCGTTCAGCCTTGAACATCAACATGCTGTTCTTTATCGGTGTGGCGCTGGCGATCTTTCTGCACTGGGGGCTGCGCAGCACGCGCTGGGGGCTGGTTCTGCGACTGGTCGGTGACCACTCCGAGTCGGCCCAGGCGCTGGGTTACCGCCCACTGCGAGTACGCGTCATGGCGACGGCTGTCGGTGGCTTTCTGGCCGGCGTCGGCGGCTCCTACCTGTCGCTCTATTACCCCGGCAGCTGGAACGAGGGGCTGTCTAGCGGGCAGGGACTGATGGCCGTTGCACTGGTGATCTTTGCTCGCTGGCAACCGCTGAACTGCCTGTGGGCATCGATGGTATTCGGCGCGGCCGGCGCTATCGGTCCGGCGCTTCAGTCGGTCGGTATCAGCTCCGGCTACTACCTGTACAGCGCGGCGCCCTACATCCTGACGATGGCAGTGATGCTCGCCACCTGTCGTCCCAACCGCACACTGACGGGAGCTCCAGGTGAGCTCAGTCTCAATCGATAGAGGTAACTGACATGGCAAGTGGACTTGGTGGACTGAACAAATCACCTAATGGCGTCGTAATCGGGCTGGCACAGCTGACCCTGCCCGACCCGCATACCCGCGATGAACTCTGGGTGCAGACGCAGAAGGTCGTGGCGATGATCGGCAAGGCCCGACGCAGCATGCCGAGCATGGACCTGATCGTGTTTCCGGAGTACTCGCTGCACGGTCTGTCGATGGATACGTCGCCCGACATCATGTGTACCCTGGATGGGCCGGAAGTCGCGGCACTCAAGCAGGCCTGCATCGATCACAGCATCTGGGGCTGCTTTTCGATCATGGAAGCCAACCCGCACGGTAATCCCTACAACAGCGGCATCATCGTTGATGATACCGGTGAAGTGCGTCTGTACTACCGCAAGCTGCACCCCTGGGTCCCGGTCGAGCCCTGGGAACCGGGCAACCTCGGCATCCCGGTGTGCGATGGTCCGCGCGGTAGCAAGCTGGCGCTGATCATCTGCCACGACGGCATGTTCCCGGAAATGGCCCGCGAGTGCGCCTACAAGGGTGCAGAGATCATGATCCGTACCGCCGGTTATACCGCGCCGATTCGGCATTCGTGGAAGATCACCAACCAGGTCAACTCGTTCACCAACCTGATGCAGACCGCCAGCGTGTGCATGTGTGGCTCTGATGGCACCTTCGATTCGATGGGCGAAGCCATGTTTGTCGATTTCGACGGCACGCCAATGGCCGAAGGCGGTGGCCGCGCGGACGAGATCGTCTCCTGCGAACTGCGTCCGGACCTGGTGCGCGAGGCGCGCAAGCACTGGGGTGTGGAAAACAACATCTATCAGTTCGGCCACCGTGGTTATGTGGCAGTCAAGGGCGGAGCACAGGACTGCCCCTATACCTACATGCACGACCTGGCCGCTGGCCAGTACCGCCTGCCCTGGGAGGATGAGGTGGTCCACACCGATGGCAGCAGCTGCGGTTTTGCCGCGCCCGAGCGACTCTACAACCCGGACAGTCAGGAGTAATGACCTTGAGCGAGCGCTTTCTTGTTTCCGAACCCTATCCCTGGCCGTACAACGGCCAGTTGCAGCCGGCCAACACCGCGCTGATCATCATCGATATGCAGACCGACTTCTGCGGTGAGGGCGGCTACGTGGATACCATGGGCTACGATCTGGCGGCCGTACGGGCGCCCATCGAGCCGATCAGCCGCGTGTTGAAGGTCATGCGCGAGCAGGGCTTTCATATCATCCATACCCGGGAAGGGCACCGCCCGGACCTGTCTGATCTACCGGCGAACAAGCGCTGGCGATCCCAGCGCATCGGTGCCGGTATCGGCGATGCGGGTCCCTGCGGGCGTATTCTGGTGCGTGGCGAGCCGGGCTGGGAACTGATTCCGGAGCTGCAGCCGCTGGCCGGCGAAGTGATCATCGACAAGCCCGGAAAAGGTTCGTTCTGCGCCACCGACCTGGAGCTGATCCTGCGTACTCGCGGTATCGAGAATCTGATCCTGTGCGGCATCACCACCGACGTCTGTGTGCACACCACCATGCGTGAGGCGAATGATCGCGGCTTCGAGTGCCTGTTGCTGGAGGACTGTTGTGGTGCCACCGATCCCGGTAACCACCTGGCGGCGCTGCACATGGTCAAGATGCAGGGCGGCGTATTCGGTGCGGTGTCCGACTCGGCGTCGCTCGTCGAGCTGCTGAGCGAGCATTGATCATGCGTGCGCTCAGTCTGGAAATCATTGGCGCGAGCAAGTCCTTCGGCAGCTTTCAGGCGTTGGCGGAGGTATCGCTGACCGTACGGGCCGGTACTGTCCATGCGTTGCTGGGCGAGAACGGCGCGGGCAAGAGCACCCTGGTCAAGGGGATCGTGGGTTACGGTCCTTTGGACGACGGCGAACTGCTGGTCAACAACCGTCAACAGCAGATCCGTACCCCGCGAGACTCCCATGCGCTGGGCATCGGCATGGTGTATCAGCACTTTACCGTGGCGCCGGGCCTGAGCGTGGCAGAGAATCTGGTACTGTCACGCGGCGACCTGAACTGGCGCATCGACTGGCCGCTGGAGCGCAAACGCCTCAACGAGTTCATGCAGCGCATGCCGTTCCGGCTGGATATCGAACGCCCCGTCAGCTCGCTGGCGGCGGGCGAAAAGCAGAAGCTGGAAATTCTCAAGCAGCTGTACCTGGATCGTCACCTGATCATCCTCGACGAACCCACCTCGGTACTGACGCCGCAGGAGGCCGAGGAGGTGTTGGGCCTGATGCGCGACATGGCGCACAAGGGCGATATCTCGGTCCTGATGATCACCCACAAGTTCGGCGAGGTGTCACGCTTCGCTGACGATGTCAGCGTGCTGCGCAAGGGCCGGCTGGTCGGCAGTACTCAGGTCAGTGCTACCTCCCAGGAAGAACTGGCCACCTGGATGATGGGTGCCGCCGAATCGGCCGCCGATCCGGTCAGCCAGAAGCCGGTCGATCCATCGGCCGCGCCACGGTTGGATGTGCGTGAGCTGAGCGTGGCCAACGACAAGGGCACACTGGCGGTCAGCAAGCTGTCGCTGGCTGTGCGCCCTGGCGAGATCGTCGGTATTGCCGGCATCTCCGGCAACGGCCAGCGCGAGTTGACCGAGGCGTTGTTGGGACAGCGCCAGTCAGCCAGTGGCGAGATTCGCATCAACGGCGCGCGCTACCAGGCCAGCCGTCGGGAAATGCAACGCGAGAAGGTCTTCAGTCTGCCGGAAGAGCCCTTGCGCAATGCCTGCATCGCCGGCATGAGCGTGGCGGACAACCTGGCACTGCGCAACTTCGACCAGCCGCCGCTGTGCCGTCAGGGTTGGCTGATCAACCGGCGGGCTATTCAGACCCAGGCTACGGCGCTGATTCAGCAGTTCAACGTGCGTCCGGCGGACCCGCTGCGGCCGATCGGTACGTTGTCCGGCGGTAACGTGCAGCGTGCAGTACTGGCCCGTGAGCTGACCGACGACGTTCGCACACTGATCGTGTCCAACCCGGTTTTTGGTCTGGATTTCGCCTCGGTGGCGATCATCCACCAGCGGCTGCGCGATGCTCGCGCCCAGGGCGCGGCCGTATTGCTGCTGAGCGAGGATCTGGACGAACTGCTGGAAATGTCCGACCGCATCCTGGTCATTCACGAGGGCGAAATCAATTTCGAGGTGGCCGCCGACCAGGCGGATCGTGCCACGCTGGGCCACTATATGGCCGGCGGGGGGCATGAAGATCAGCGTGCGGCAGGTGCAGCATGATCAGACTGCCGGCCAGACCGGCCACTTTCAGCTTCGAGCCAACGCGCACGGCGCTGGTCGTTATCGATATGCAGCGGGACTTTCTCGAGCCCGGCGGCTTCGGTGCTGCCCTGGGTAACGACGTGACGCTGCTGCAGGCCATTGTTCCAGCGGTAGCCTCACTGCTGGCTCTGGCTCTGGCCCGGGAGCAGGGCATGCTGGTGCTTCATACCCGCGAATCGCATCTTGCGGATCTGTCGGACTGCCCTTCGGCCAAGCGCGAAGGGGGCGCGGTCGGATTGCACATCGGTGACCCTGGGCCGATGGGGCGCATTCTGGTGCGCGGCGAGCCGGGCAATCAGATCATCCCGGCACTGGCGCCGATTGCCGGTGAGTGGGTGATCGACAAACCGGGCAAGGGGATGTTCTACGCGACCGGCCTGGAGGACAGGCTGGTCGCGCAGGGCATCGAGTCTCTGATTTTCGCCGGCGTCACCACCGAAGTCTGCGTGCAGACCAGCATGCGCGAAGCCAATGACCGAGGCTACCGTTGCCTGCTGATAGAAGACGCAACCGAAAGCTATTTTCCGGCCTTCAAACAGGCAACACTGGAGATGGTCGTTGCCCAGGGCGGCATCGTCGGACACACCGCTAACCTGTCGGCGCTGAGCGCCGCCATGACCGAGGATCGAGCGTGAACAAGGAACCGCAGATCAATCTGCCCCATGTGGTCGAGGCCGTGCGCCTGGCCTTTGAAGACTACGAGCGTGCCTTGCTGGCCAACGAGCTGGAGGTGCTGGACGACTACTTCTGGAACACCGATCATACCGTGCGTTACGGCGTTGCCGAAAATCTCTACGGCGCCCGGGATATCGCCGCTTATCGGCGCGTCTGTACGCCGGTGGGCCAAGGCCGGCTACTGCGCAATACGGTGATATCCACTTTTGATGAAAACTATGCCACTGTCAGTACGGAATTCAGTGACGGTGAAACCCGTCGTACGGGCCGACAAATGCAGACCTGGGTACGTTTTCCAGCTGGCTGGAAAGTGGTTTCCGCGCATGTGAGTGTCGATCTCAGTACGCTTTGAACAGCAGGTGATGCCATTTTAAAGCCCCAGACCAATGCCCTGGCCGAGCAGATCTATCAGCGGTTGAAGCAGGAAATCTTCGACTACCAGCTGCTGCCCCATGATCGCTTCAGCGAGACCGAACTGGCCGCGCGTTACCAGGTATCACGCACGCCGGTGCGTGACGCGCTCTATCGCCTGGAGCGCGAGGGCTATATGGAAGTGGGTTTTCGCCGGGGCTGGACGGTCAAGCCACTGGACTTCGATCAGATCGACGAGCTCTACGATTTGCGCGTTGTGCTGGAGAGCGTTGCCATCGAGCGTTTGTGCGGCCTGCCGGACCTGGCCGGCGCGCTTGCCGACCTCAACCGAGTATGGATGGTGCCGCCGGAGCGGCGTGAGCACGGCATGAAACAGGTGGCCGATCTGGATGAGGCGTTCCACTGTGGTCTACTGGCCGCGGCTGGCAATCGCGAAATGATGCGTGTGCATGCCGAGGTCTGTGATCGCATTCGTATCGTCCGGCGCCTGGATTTCTACAAGAGCGCCCGCATCGAGGAAACCTACAACGAACACGCACGCATTCTGACTGCCCTGGCAGCGCGCAAACGCGATGAGGCACAGATGCTGCTGCGCTCCCATATCGAGCAGAGCAAGATCGAAGTCCGCAAGATCAGCTTGTCGATGCTGGCCGAGGCGCGCAATGGTATGTAGCAGGCTTGATCCAGAGCAATCCTGGTAACGGGGAGGCTGGCCACCCCTGAACGGCAACAGAAAAGAGGGGGATGACTGATAGCCGGTCGGGTTGAAGCCGGCGCCGGGATGTTCAATGATGAGGGCTCCATCATCCGAAGGAGTTCGCCATGGAACACGCCCTGCAGCCCTATACCGCGCTGGTTCCGCGTACCGACAAACTGGTGGTGCAGAAGGCCGGGCACACCGCCTTGCTGACCATCGACAATCCGCCCGCCAACACCTGGGATACCGATACCCTTCACGGCCTGTATGAGCTGATCGGTCATCTGAGCGCGGACCCGGATATCTATGCACTGGTCATTACCGGGCGTGGCGAACGGTTCTTTTCCGCCGGCGCCGATCTGAAGATGTTCGCCGAGGGCGACAAGGCCTACGCCCGCCTGGTGGCGCGCCTGTTCGGCCAGGCGTTCGAGGCGTTGCGGGATTTTTCCGGGGTGACCATAGCCGCGCTCAACGGCTACGCCCTGGGTGGTGGACTGGAATGCGCGCTGGCCTGCGATATCCGCATTGCCGAGCGTCAGGTGCAACTGGGCCTGCCGGAGGCCGGTGTCGGGCTGCTGCCCTGCGCCGGTGGTACCCAGGCGCTGGCCTGGCTGGTGGGTGAGGGCTGGGCCAAGCGCATGATTCTCTGTGGCGAGCGCATTGACGGGGTCAAGGCAGAGCGCATCGGGCTGGTCGAGGAGGTGGTCGAGCAGGACCAGGCGCTGGCTACCGCGTTGCGCCTGGCGGCCCAGGTCAGCCGCCAGAGCCCGCAGGCGGTCAGGGCCTGCAAGCAGTTGATCCAGGGGGCGCGCAGCCAGTCGTTGAACAGCCTGCTGGCGAGCGAGCGCGAACGCTTCGTCGACCTGTTCGACCTGGAGGATACCCGCGAGGGGGTCAGTGCCTTCCTGGAAAAACGCCCACCCCAGTGGACCAACCGCTGACCCGGGCAAGCAGTGGCGCGGCTCAGGCGCCGCGCCACTCCGCGACCAGCCGTTGCATCAGCTCGGCTGCCGGTAGTTCGCGGGCCAGCGGCGCGCCCTGACCGGCCCATTGCGCGGCGAACTCGTGATTGCCGCGCTGGCTGGCGGCGGCATTCAGCTGCTTGGCGGCGTCATAGGCGATCGGATAATCGGCCGGCGGCGGGCTGCCGGCGGCTGCGCCATGGCTGATCAGGCGGTTGAGCATGCCCCGCGCCGGACGGCCCGAGAGGCTGGCGCTCAGCCGTGTGGTGCCGGCCCGCTCACTCTGCAGGGCCTGACGGTAGGCGGCGTTGGCCGATGACTCCGGGCACAGGATGAAGGCGGTGCCGAGCTGGGCCGCGGCGGCGCCCAGTTCCAGCGCGCCGCGTATACCGGCGCCATCCATGATGCCACCGGCGGCGATAACCGGCAGGTTGGTGTGGCGCACCAGCAAGCGGACCAGTACCGAGGTGCTCAACTGCTCATCAGCGGCCATGGGGTCGAACATGCCGCGGTGGCCGCCGGCTTCGATGCCCTGGGCGACGATGGCGTCGATCCCGGCCTGCTCGACCTGCCTGGCTTCACGCAGATTGGTGGCCGTGGCCAGCAGGCAGATGCCGGCCTGGCGCAGCGCGTCTATGCGCTCGGCAGCGGGCAGGCCGAAGTGGAAGCTGACCACCGCCGGGCGCAATTCCAGCAGCATGTCGAATGCCTGTTCATCTTCGATGAAGCTCTTGTAACCGGCCTTGATGGTACTGGGTGGGGCCATCCCCGCCTCGGCGAACAGCGGTGCCAGGTGCTGCAGCCAGGCCGCTTCGCGGGCCGCATCCGGTTGCGCCGGAGCATGGCAGAACAGATTGACGTTGAACGGTCGGGAGGTCAGCGCGCGGGTCTGTTCGATCATCTGCCGTGCCTGCTCGACCGGGCTCGGCCCGATGCCCAGCGAGCCGAGCCCGCCGGCATTGGATACTGCCGCCGCCAGCTCTGGCGTGGACACACCGGCCATGGGAGCCTGGATGATGGGCAACTGGATGCCGAGACGGGTCAGGAAAGAGGGAGTGCCGTGCATGGAAGCTCCTTGTGCTGCTGAATGGTGGAGTGCCGGACAGCGCCGGCACCCGATTCTACACCTGTTCAGCCAAGCAGCAGCATGGCGGCTTCCATTTCCGCCGACAGGTCTTCCTGCTCCTGGTCCGCGGCCGGGTCGAGGCCGAGGCGGGCGAACGAGGAAATATCGCTCCAGTCCATCTGCGCATAAGGGTGTTCGCTGCCGGTCAGGCTCTGCAGCAGGGCGACCTGGACTATATCGGCGTAATCTACCGTTGCCGGGGCACGCTGGAAGTCCAGGTGCTGGCTGGGTACGTGGCGCAGAGGCTGGGGAAAATCCCAGGCGGCCAGGATGCGATCGCCAAGCAGCGGATGAATCCGCTCGATGATGAGGCCCAGGCTGACGGAGTCGTCGAGCAACTGGCTGTGCTCCTCGGCGTAACTGAGGATCGGCAGCACGCCGATCTGGTGTACCAGTCCGGCGAGGGTCGCCTGGTCGGGTTTGAGCCGGGTGTAGTGTTGGCATAGCACATGGCTGATGCCGGCTACCTCGGTGCTGCGCGCCCAGACCTCGCGCATCTTCTGGTCGATGACGTCGGTGGTGGCCTGGAACAGCTGCGCCATCGCCAGTCCGGTGGCCAGGTTGGCGGTATAGACGATGCCCAGGCGGTTGACCGCCATGCTCAGGTCGGTGATCTCCTGGCGCGAGCGCAGC
This sequence comes from Halopseudomonas xiamenensis, assembly GCF_014219065.1. Taxonomy (GTDB): domain Bacteria; phylum Pseudomonadota; class Gammaproteobacteria; order Pseudomonadales; family Pseudomonadaceae; genus Halopseudomonas; species Halopseudomonas xiamenensis. Next base: position 84,304 of record NZ_JACLGO010000005.1, on the reverse strand, counting down.
AGCGGACTGTTCACCACCTTGATCAGGCGCGCGCTCAAGGCCGTGTCGGTACTGATCTGACGTACCAGTTCGGGGATGCTGATGTCCGGGTTCTCGGCGGCTTCGCGGATACGCAGCGCGACCTCGGGCAGCGTCGGCAGCACCAACTGGTCGCGCTCGATCGCCTGAATCAATTCTTCCTGCACGCGCAGGGCCAGATCAGTCATGACATTCTTCCTTGATTATTGCTTGGCAGCCTCGGCAGCCATCTGCTCTTCGTAGGGTAGTGTTGCCACACTCAATGATGGCTCGGTGATATTGGATAGGCTCAGTGTAGTCGATTGTGCCGCTTCGTTCTGCAGTACCGCAAGCAGTTCGACACCTTGCTCGCCACGCGCCGCCATCACCACCTCGCCCACGGCCTGGCCGCTGTTGCTGTCGAGGATCGGGGTCGCCGGTTCCGGCAGCTTGTCACCGGCCCAGCTCAGGCGATACATGCGCCGCTTGAGCTTGCCCAGGTACTGCATCCGCGCGACGATTTCCTGTCCGGTATAGCAACCTTTCCGGAAACTGACGCCGCCCAGTTGTTGCAGGTTGAGCATCTGCGGGATGAAGCTGTCACGGGTCTGGCTGCAGACCTGGCCGATGCCGGCGTGTATCTGCTGCAGTTGCCAGTCGTTCAACGCCGCCGGCTGGGCTTCCTGCAGCATTGCCTGGACGGCGGACCCGGCGCGGCTGGCCGGCAGCCAGACTTCCAGCATCGATGCGCCCACCGGCAGGGCCAGGCCCTGGGCAGCATCAAGCTTCTCGCGGTCGATGCCGGCTGCTACCAGGCTGGCGTCGAGCTGCTCGCCCCACAGCCCCAGGCGCAGCCACTGGTCGCTGACATCGGCCAGTTGCACCTTGAAGAACACCGCGTACTTGGCCAGGTCCGCCTGCTGGGGCTCCAGCAGCTCGGCGGCCATAGCCAGCAGGTAATGCTGCTCGTCGAGCTTGAGCAGGCGGAAGCTCGACTGCATGCGCCCCTTGGGGTTGCAGCGTGCACCCAGGGTGCTGTCGCCCGCTTGCAGCGCGGCGATATCGCAGGTCAGCTGCCCCTGCAGGAAACGGCTGGCATCCGCGCCGCTGACACTGAGGATGCGCTCATGACCGAGCAGGGCCAGTGCGGTGGCGGGGAGGGGGGAAGGCGACTGCTGCGGAAACAGCGCGGACAGATCGTTGGTCTCGTGCATGGTTCGGACAGACTCCCTATCGATGGATGTTGAACTGGATTCATTCTGCCACAGATGCGCCGGCAACAGACTCCGGTAACGGTTATACTGCAGCTTGTGCCCGAACAGGTTTCATTGAATGGAGAGAGTGATGTCGGCAGAGGTGGAAAAAAAGCGATTGTACTGGCATAGCCGGCGCGGCATGCTCGAGCTGGATGTTCTGCTACTGCCTTTTCTGGAAGAGGTCTATTCGTCACTGGATGAGGCGGATCAGGCTCGCTACCGTCGCCTGCTGGAATGCGAGGACCAGGACATGTTCGTCTGGTTCATGCAGCGCGGCGAGCCGGAAGACCCGGATCTGAAACGCATTGTGAGGATGATACTGGATCGTGTCCAACCCGACTGATGCCCTGCTGCTCAAGCGCCAGCCATCACGCTGGCTGGGCGGCCTGATCATATTGCTGACCATGCTCGGTTGCATGGCCCTGTACCGTAGTGCCTTGCCGCCGATTCCGGCGGCACTGTGCGCGGTGCTGCTGTGGGCCTATTGTCTGTGGGTGTGGCCGCGTCAGGTCAGCCTGCGGCATGCCGATTCGGTCACCGGGTTGCGCTTCGACAGCCAGGGTTGGCATATCTTGCGCCGTGATGGCACGGAAATGGGCGCCCGGCTGCTCGCCGATACCTATGTCAGCGCGCTGCTGACGGTGGTGCGCCTGCGTCAGCCGGGGCGCTGGCTGCCGATCTCGGTGATCCTGCCGGCGGATGCCGCCACCGAAGACTCGCTGCGTCGCCTGCGTCTACGCCTGCGTTTCAGTCGTCAGCGCTGGGCGGCTGCAGAATAGTGTCCTGCGCCTGCTCCAGCTGCTGCGGATAATCCAGGGTGTAGTGCAGGCCGCGGCTTTCCTGGCGCAGCATGGCCGAGCGAATGATCAGGTCGGCCACCAGCGCCAGGTTACGCAGCTCCAGCAGGTCGCGGGAGACGGTGTAGTTGCTGTAGAACTCATGGATCTCGGCCAGCAGCATATCGACCCGGTGCTTGGCCCGCTGCAACCGCTTGGTGGTGCGTACTATGCCCACATAGTCCCACATGAAGCGGCGCAGCTCCTCCCAGTTGTGCGAGATGATCACATCCTCATCCGAGTCGGTGACCAGGCTCTCGTCCCAGGTTGGCAGTTGGTCCGGTAGCGCCGACTCGGGCAGCTTGTCCAGGATGTCACGGCTGGCGGCGCGACCGTAGACGATGCATTCGAGCAGCGAGTTGCTGGCCATGCGGTTGGCGCCGTGCAGTCCGGTGAAGCTGGTTTCGCCGATGGCGTAGAGATGGTCAACATCGGTCAGGCCAGTGCTGTCCACCATCACCCCGCCGCAGGTGTAGTGCGCCGCCGGTACCACCGGGATGGGTTCGCGGGTGATATCGATGCCGAAGCTCAGGCAGCGCTCATGCACGGTGGGGAAGTGCTCACGGATGAAGTCGGCGGGCTTGTGGCTGATGTCCAGGTACACGCAATCCAGGCCCAGGCGTTTCATCTCATGGTCAATAGCCCGGGCGACGATGTCGCGGGGCGCCAGTTCGGCACGGTCATCGAAGCGCGGCATGAAACGGCTGCCGTCCGGCAGCTTGAGCAGGGCGCCCTCGCCGCGCAGGGCCTCGGTGATCAGGAAGCTCTTGGCCCGCGGGTGATACAGGCAGGTGGGGTGGAACTGGTTGAATTCCATGTTGGCCACCCGGCAGCCGGCGCGCCAGGCCATGGCGATGCCATCCCCCGAGGCGCTGTCGGGATTGCTGGTATATAGATAGACCTTGCTCGCCCCGCCGGTGGCCAGTACGGTGAAGCGGGCGCCGAAGGTGTCCACATGTCCGCTGTCGCGGTCGAGGATGTAGGCGCCCAGGCAGCGGTTGCCGGGCTGGCCCAGCTTGGCGCTGGTGATCAGGTCGACGGCGACCCGGTTTTCCAACAGTTCGATATTGCTGTGGGCCTGAGCCTGTTGCAGCAGGGTGTTGAAGATCGCCGCACCGGTGGCATCGGCGGCGTGGATGATGCGTCTGTGGCTGTGGCCGCCCTCGCGGGTCAGGTGGAAATCATCGCTCTCGCTGCCGTCTTCCCGGCGTTCGCGGGTAAAGGGCACGCCCTGTTCCACCAGCCAGCCGATGGCGTCGCGGCTATCGCCGACGATCTGACGTACGGCTTCTTCATGGCACAGCCCGGCGCCGGCAATCAGGGTATCCTGCACGTGGGCATCGACCGTGTCGGTATCATCCAGCACCGCCGCCACGCCACCCTGGGCCCAGAAGGTCGACCCCTCCGACAGCCGCCCCTTGCTGATCACGGCGACACGCAGATTGTCCGCCAGATGCAAGGCCAGCGTCAGACCCGCTGCACCACTGCCGATTACCAGTACATCGTATTGCTGTTGTCGGGCCATGGGAGTCTCTTTGTCCGGATTGGTCGGCACGAACTGGCCGCAAGCGGCGGTCCGGCACCGGGTAGTATATAGAAGGCAAGTGATTCACAATACTGCCATATCCAGGGTCTGTCGCCGTTCCACCGACTCTGGACCAGAACAATCGCTGGCTGGCATTGCCGCGCGACCGAGTGCCGAATATCATCATTGGGCCATCCTGCCGCGGAACTTTTTCTGCGGCCGCAGGCTCTTAGAGCTGAACCTGAGTGAGGGGAGAACTTTTGGTTACATCGCGGGTCTATCGCAATAGATTGAGTCCGGCAGGTCAGCGTGGCGGTACAGGCACATGACCGAACAAACCGACCAGCAGCTGGTCGAACGGGTGCAGCAGGGAGATAAGCGTGCCTTCGACCTGCTGGTACTCAAGTACCAGCACAAGATTCTGGCCCTGGTGACGCGTTTTGTTCACGACTCGCATGAGGCGCAGGATGTCGCCCAGGAAGCTTTCATCAAGGCCTATCGAGCCTTGGCAAATTTCAGAGGGGACAGCGCCTTTTATACCTGGCTGTATCGGATTGCGATCAATACCGCCAAGAACTATCTGGTAGCCAGGGGGCGGCGTCCACCCGACTCAGACATAGCGGCCGAAGATGCCGAGTACTACGATGGCGACAGCGCCCTCAAGGATATCCACTCTCCCGAGCGGGATCTGCTGCGAGACGAGATAGAACAGGTAGTCAACCGAACCCTGCAGCTGTTGCCGGGAGATTTGCGAATGGCGCTGACCCTGCGTGAGTTCGAGGGCCTGAGCTACGAAGACATAGCCAATGTGATGGAGTGCCCGGTGGGGACTGTGCGGTCAAGGATATTCAGAGCACGGGAAGCCATCGACAAAGCCCTGAAACCGCTGCTCGAAGCGTGATCTCGGGGGAACCGTGATGCCCTGTGGGGCCAAAATGATAGAGGTAGAGCAATGAGAAGCGAATCCTTGCGGGAGACTCTCTCCGCGCTCATGGATGACGAGGCAGAGCAACTGGAACTGCGCCGAGTCCTTCATGCCGGTGATCAGGATCCTGAGGTCCGTCGCACCTGGGAACGTTACCAGTTGGCACGGTCCGTCATGCACAAGGAACCGTGGCAAGCAGAGATCGATCTGTCTGCCGGCATTGCGGCGGCGCTGGCTGATGAACCGACTCCTTCCAGCGCCCCGGCCACTTCCTCGCCCCGCTGGAAAGCGCAGCTTGGTCGGCTTGCCGTGGCTGCCTCGGTTACCGTGGCGGTGCTGGTGGGTGTGCGCATGGTCAACCAGGATGTCAGTACCGACAACACCATGGCGGTGGCCCCCCAGAGCACTCCGGCGAGCGCTGGCGTACCGGCCATGGCAGCGGCACCGGCGCGTCCGGGTGCGGTGCTGGCCGGCTTCTCGTCACTGGCCGATCAGGACCAGCCGGCCCAGCCGAATGGACCTTCCGCCTGGCAGGAGCAGCGCATCGGCAACTATCTGCGCCAGCATGCTGAAAACAATGCGCAGGCAGCGCCGCAACTGGTTCCCTACGCCCGCGCAGCGAGCCTGGAAAATAATTAGTGTCGCGATTGAAACACGTGTTGAGGTGGTCCGGATTGGCCACCTTGCTGGTTGCGCCGGCCCTGTGGGCCGATGACAGCAGCCGCTGGCTGGAGCGTATGGCGCAGGCAGTGCAGGAGCAGAGTTATCACGGCTCCTATGTATATGAGCGCTCCGGCATCTTCACCACCCAGGATATCTGGCGCAAGGTCGACAGCGATGGCATTCATGAACGCCTGCTGCAGACCGCCGGCCGGCATCAGGAATGGGTCCGGCATGATGGTCAGCTGGTCTGCGCCTCCTCCCTGTCCCAGAACAGATCCTCGCAGAACATCTCGACTCGTCGGGCCGACCCCAGGCAATTGGGCGAATGGTACAGCCTGCGGGTATTGGGCGGTACGCGGATTGCCGCACGCCCGGTGACAGTCATTTCATTGCAGCCGCGCGATGCCTTCCGCTATGCCTACGAGCTGTACCTGGACAACCAGACCGGGTTGATGCTCAAGTCGTTACTGGTCGATGAAAGCCGGGAGTTGCTTGAGCGCTTCCAGTTCGCGGCGATCTCCTTCGATGCGCCTGACTACCAGACCGGGCTCAAGCCCAGCAGCTCCTGTCTCGAGCTGGAGGCGCCGGAGGATGTATCGGCTGGCGCGACCGAGTTCTGGGAGCCGGGCTGGTTGCCGCCGGGCTTCGTGCTGGGGGATCGGCAGGTGCGGTCGCTCAAGGGCGATGCCCATGTCACTTCACAGATCTACAGCGACGGCCTGGCCAGCTTCACCCTGTTCGTCGAGCCGCTGGGCAAGGACAGTCTGGCCGAGGACCTGCGGGCGCAACTGGGCCCGACGGTGGCGGTCAGTCGCCGCCTGATGACCGAGGATGATCTGTATCTGGCAACTGTGGTCGGCGAGATCCCGCCGCGGACCGCCGAGCGCATCGCCGAATCCCTGAGTCAGTCCATGGCTGGAGCGCAGCCGTGATCGAGGAACGTGGGCGGGTGCTGAGCGTGGAGCAGGGAGCGGTATGGGTCGAAACCGTACGCCACAGCGCCTGCAGCAGTTGCCAGGCCCGCGCCGGTTGCGGCCAGTCCTTGATGCAGCGGTTGGGTGTCGGCTCACGCCAGGGTTTTATCCGCGCGCTGGACGATGGTCATTGCCGGGTCGGCGACGAGGTGCTCATCGGCATTCCGGAAAGCGCGGTGCTGCATGGTTCGGCCCTGGTGTACATGTTGCCGTTGCTGGCATTGTTCGTCGGTGCGCTATTGGCGCACGGCGCCGGTGCCGGCGAGCCGGCGATCATTCTGGCGGGGTTTGCGGCCATGGCCGTCGGCTTTGCCGCGGTGCGCTGGCACAGCCGGCGCCTGGACAACGACCCGGCATTCATGCCCCGGGTGCAGGGGGTGGCATTGGCCGGTTCGGGTTCGGCCATTGTCAGCGATAGACGAGAAAGGAGTGGTATATGACAGCAGTACAGCGATGGTTGCTTGTGGTGGTCGGTGCCTGGCTGATGTCCTGGCAGATGTTGGCAGGCGCAGCGCAGTTGCCCGATTTCACTGAACTGGTCGAAGAAGCATCACCGGCGGTGGTCAATATCAGTACCCGTCAGACCGTGACCCGCCGTTCCTCGGCGATGGGGCCGATGATCCCCGACCTGGAGGGCCTGCCGCCGATCTTCCGCGAGTTCTTCGAGCGCAGCTTCCCCGATGGTTCGCAGTCCGCACCGCAGCGCCAGGCGCAATCGCTGGGCTCGGGCTTCATCATCTCCAAGGACGGCTACGTACTGACCAACAACCACGTGGTCAGCGGCGCCGACGAGATATTCGTACGGCTGTCGGACCGTCGGGAGCTGGAGGCCACCCTGGTCGGCGCCGACCCGCGTTCGGACCTGGCGCTGCTGAAGATCGACGCCGGCGGCGACCTGCCGGTGGTGCGGATGGGCAAGTCCGCCGATCTGAAGACCGGCGAGTGGGTGCTGGCGATCGGCTCGCCGTTCGGTTTCGAATACTCGGTGACCGCGGGCATCGTCAGTGCCAAGGGCCGCAGCCTGCCCAACGAGAGCTATGTCCCGTTCATCCAGACTGACGTGGCGATCAACCCGGGTAACTCCGGCGGTCCGCTGTTCAACCTCAAGGGCGAAGTGATCGGTATCAACTCGCAGATATTCACTCGCTCCGGCGGCTTTATGGGCCTGTCCTTCGCCATCCCGGTGGATGTGGCAATGGATGTGGTCGAGCAACTGAAAACCGATGGCTCGGTGCGCCGTGGCTGGCTGGGCGTGGTGATCCAGGAGGTCAACAAGGATCTCGCCGAATCCTTCGGTCTGGAGCGTCCGGCCGGCGCCCTGGTTGCCCAGATCATGCCGGAAGGGCCGGGTGATAAAGGTGGCCTGCAGGTTGGCGACGTGATTCTCAAGCTCGACAACCAGGACATCATCATGTCCTCCGATCTGCCCCATGCGGTGGGCCGCCTGCGCCCCGGCAGCAAGGCCACCATGCAGATCATGCGTGGCGGCAAGCGCCAGCAGCTGACCCTGGAGATCGGTGCACTGCCGGATGACAATGGCCTGGCCGCTGCCCCTGGTTCGTCCTCGTCGCAGGCACCGACTGTCTCGGACAACCGCCTCGGACTGGCGGTAGTGGAGCTGACCGACGAGCAGAAAAAGGCGCTGGACGTGTCCACCGGTGTGGCGGTGCGCGAGGTTCGTCCCGGCCCCGGGGCGATGATCGGCCTGCGTCCTGGTGATGTCATCACCAACCTGAACAACCGCGCGGTCGAATCGGCGGCGGACTTCGAGAAGATCGCCAGTGCGCTGCCGGTCAATCGCTCCATCTCCATGCGTGTGATTCGCCAGGGACGGGCCAGCTATATCACCTTCCGTCTGTCCGAGTAAGCCGGTCGAATGGTCGCGAGGGCAGGGGATTGCCGGCGTACAGTGCTGGCAATCCCCTGCGGGGACAGATAGCGCTGTGCAGTGGAATCGGGTAAACTCGCGGGCTGTTTTCGGGGGAGCCCCCGGTCACCGCCATGTCTGGCAAACCATCTCTGGAAGAACCCTGCAGTGAGCGACCTGAGCCTGATCCGTAACTTTTCCATTATTGCCCACATCGACCACGGCAAGTCGACGCTGGCCGACCGCTTCATCCAGATCTGCGGCGGGCTGACCGAGCGCGAAATGGCCGCCCAGGTGCTGGACTCGATGGACCTGGAGCGCGAGCGCGGCATCACCATCAAGGCTCACAGTGTCACCCTGTACTACCCTGCGAAGGACGGCAAGACCTACCAACTGAACTTCATCGATACGCCCGGCCACGTCGACTTTCACTACGAGGTCAGCCGTTCGTTGGCCGCCTGTGAAGGTGCTCTGCTGGTGGTCGATGCGGCGCAGGGGGTCGAGGCGCAATCGGTAGCCAACTGCTACACGGCCATCGAGCAGGGCCTGGAAGTCATGCCGGTGCTGAACAAGATCGATCTGCCCCAGGCCGAGCCCGAGCGGGTGCAGGCCGAGATCGAGAGCGTCATCGGCATCGATGCCACCGATGCGGTGACCTGCAGCGCCAAGAGCGGGCAGGGTGTCGAGGACGTGCTGGAGCGCCTGATCGAGGTGATTCCGCCGCCGCAGGGCGAGATCGAGGCACCCCTGCAGGCGTTGATCATTGATTCCTGGTTCGACAACTACCTGGGCGTGGTGTCGCTGGTACGGGTCAAGCAGGGCCGTATCAAGAAGGGCGACAAGGTGCTGGTCAAGTCCACCGGCCGGGTCCACCAGGTGGACAGCGTTGGTGTGTTCAACCCCAAGCACACGGAAACCGCGGATCTCAAGGCCGGTGAGGTGGGCTTCATCATCGCCGGTATCAAGGATATCCAGGGCGCGCCCGTGGGCGACACCCTGACCTTGTCCAACACCCCCGATGTGGACATGTTGCCGGGCTTCAAGAAGGTCCAGCCCCAGGTCTATGCCGGCCTGTTCCCGGTCAGCTCGGATGATTTCGAGGACTTCCGCGATGCACTGGAGAAACTCACGCTCAATGATGCCGCGCTGCAGTACGAGCCGGAAAGTTCGGACGCGCTGGGTTTCGGTTTCCGCATCGGCTTCCTCGGCATGCTGCACATGGAGATCATCCAGGAGCGGCTGGAACGCGAATACGATCTGGACCTGATCACCACCGCGCCCACCGTGGTGTTCGAGGTGGTGAAGAAGGGCGGCGAGGTGATCTATGTCGACAACCCGTCGCGCCTGCCCGACCCCTCGCTGATCGAGGAAATGCGCGAACCCATAGTCCGGGCCAACATTCTTGTACCCCAGGATCACCTGGGCAGCGTCATCACCCTGTGTATCGAAAAGCGCGGCGTGCAGCAGGACATGGTGTTTCTCGGTACCCAGGTGCAGGTGATCTATGACCTGCCGATGAACGAGGTGGTACTGGACTTTTTCGATCGTCTGAAGTCGGTCAGCCGCGGTTACGCCTCCCTCGATTACGCATTCGACCGCTTCCAGGCCGCCAAGCTGGTACGCCTGGATGTGTTGATCAACAACGACAAGGTCGATGCCCTGGCGCTGATCGTACACCGTGATAACGCGGCGTTCCGCGGGCGGCAACTGGTCGAGAAGATGAAGGAGCTTATTCCACGGCAGATGTTCGACGTGGCCATTCAGGCAGCCATGGGCGGGCAGATCGTCGCGCGCTCGACGGTCAAGGCGCTGCGCAAGAACGTCCTGGCCAAGTGCTACGGTGGTGATGCCAGCCGCAAGAAGAAGCTGCTGGAGAAACAGAAGGCCGGTAAGAAGCGGATGAAGCAGGTCGGTAACGTGGAGATCCCGCAGGAAGCCTTCCTGGCCGTGCTGAAAGTAGACAACTAGGGGCGTCGCAAGACTGATTATGCATATCAACTTTCCGCTGTTGCTGGTGATCGCCGTGGCCGTTACCGGCCTGTTGGCTCTGCTCGACTACATCTGGTTCGCACCCCAGCGCCGGCGCGCCGTGGCCAGCTACCAGTCCCAGGTACAGGTTGCCGACCCCGGTGCCCTGCAGCGGCTGAACAAGGAACCCTTGCTGGTCGAATACGGCAAGTCGTTCTTCCCGGTACTGGCGGTGGTACTGATCCTGCGCTCGTTCCTGGTCGAGCCGTTCCAGATTCCCTCCGGCTCGATGAAGCCGACCCTGGAAGTCGGTGACTTCATCCTGGTCAACAAGTTCGCCTATGGCATACGCCTGCCGGTGCTGGAGACCAAGGTGATTCCGGTGGGCGACCCGCAGCGCGGCGATGTGATGGTGTTCCGTTATCCGAATGATCCGCGCATCAACTACATCAAGCGCGTGGTCGGTCTGCCGGGTGATCGTATCGGTTATGCCGACAAGCAGCTCTCGGTCAACGGTGAGGTGGTACAGCGCGAGCTGCTGCGCACCATCAGCGATGACGAGGTGCCCGCGGGGCATCCGTTGCAGGCGCTGGCCCAGGTCGATATCTACCTGGAGCAGCTGGGCGAGGAAGCCCATGAAGCACGTTACAAGCGCCTGTCGCAGACGCCGCCGGCGCGCGAGTGGGTTGTCCCCGAGGGGCACTATTTCATGGTTGGCGACAACCGTGACAACTCCAATGACAGTCGTTACTGGTCCGCACCGGAAATGCCACAGGAGTTGTGGGGCATGGTCCCGGACAACTATATTGTCGGCAAGGCCTTCGCCGTATGGATGCATTGGCCGGAACCGAAACTGAGCAATCTGCCGAGCTTCTCCAGAGTTGGCCTGATCAATTAGGGGTACCCCTTCAGCCAGGGATGGTGGCAGGAACTGATATCAACAACGGACGTACGAGGTTATCCATGCGCCAATCTCAGAAAGGCATGTCTTTTTTCGGCTGGCTGGCGGTCATTGCGCTGGTGGTATTCGGTGTCGTCATCGCGATGAAGCTGATCCCCATCTACCTGGACCATTTCGCCCTGCGCAAGATCGTCACTTCGGTGAATGAGGACCCCAGCATCAAGATCGGCTCCCTGCGCGATATGCATTCGCACATCAACAAGGGGATGCAGATCAACAGCATCCGCGATATCAAGGCGGCGGATGCGGTGAGCGTGACCAGCAGCGGAACCAATACCTATACTGTCACCATCAAGTATGAGGTGCGTGCGCCCATGCTCAAGACCGTGGACCTGCTGGTCCATTTCGATGAAACCCATATTGTCAGACCCTTAATGTGAGCAACAAGCTAGACCGACTGGAAAGAAGAATAGGCTACAGTTTCAAGGACCAGGATCTGTTGGTCCTGGCGCTGACCCACCGCAGCCTGGGTGGGCGCAACAACGAGCGCCTGGAGTTTCTCGGCGACTCGATTCTCAACTTCGTCGCGGCCGAGGCGCTGTTCGAGCGCTTCCCGCAGGCGCGTGAGGGCCAGCTGTCGCGCCTGCGCGCGCGGCTGGTCAAGGGCGTGACCCTGGCCGAACTGGCCAAGGGCTTCGATCTGGGTGAATACCTACGCCTGGGCTCGGGGGAACTCAAGAGTGGCGGTTTTCGCCGCGAGTCGATCCTCGCCGACACCACCGAGGCCATCATCGGAGCCATCTACCTGGACAGCGGCATGCAGGCCGCCCGGGAACGCATCCTGCTGTGGCTGGCCAGCCATATCGAATCCCTGACCCTGGTGGACAACAACAAGGATCCGAAGACCCGACTGCAGGAATACCTGCAAGGCCAGCACAGCGAACTGCCGCAGTATGAAGTGATTGACGAAAGCGGTGAGGCCCATTGCCGGGTGTTCCGCGTTGAGTGTCGGGTCGCCTTGATGACCGGACAGACCTTTGGTGTCGGCAGCAGCCGCCGCCTGGCCGAGCAGGAAGCCGCCAGACAAGCCCTGATCGCCATGGGCGTGGAGAAAGTGAATGACTGATACAGCACCGCGCTGCGGCTATGTCGCCCTGGTTGGCCGTCCCAACGTCGGCAAGTCGACCCTGCTCAACCATATCCTCGGGCAGAAGCTGGCGATCACCTCGCGCAAGCCGCAGACCACCCGTCACACCCTGCTCGGCATCAAGACCGAGGACAATGTGCAGGCCATCTATGTGGATACCCCCGGCCTGCACAAGGACAATGACAAGGCACTGAACCGCTTCATGAACAAGAGCGCCTCGCAGGTACTGCGCGAGGTGGACGTGGTGCTGTTCGTGGTCGATCGCACGCGCTGGACCGATGAGGACGAGCTGGTCTGGAACAAGGTGCGCCACCTGCAGTGCCCGGTAGTGGTGGTGGTCAACAAGGTCGACCGCCTGGATGACAAGAAGGACATGCTTCCGCATCTGGAGTGGTTGACCAAACAGTTGCCCAACGCCGAGGTGGTGCCGGTGTCGGCGCTGCACGGGCGCAATATCGATAGGCTGCAACAGCTGATCGGCAGCCTGCTGCCCGAAGGCGAGCATTTCTATCCGGAAGACCAGTTGACCGATCGCAGCTCGCGCTTTCTGGCGGCCGAACTGGTACGCGAGAAGGTCATGCGCCAGCTGGGCGCGGAAATTCCCTACCAGGTCGCGGTTGAGATCGAGCAGTTCAAACAGGAAGGCAAGGTGTTGCACATCCACGCCCTGATCCTGGTCGAGCGCGAGGGGCAGAAGAAGATCATCATCGGTGATGGCGGGGCGCGGATGAAGAAGATTGGCCAGGAAGCGCGGATGGACATGCAGAAACTGTTCGGCAGCAAGATCATGCTCAACCTCTGGGTCAAGGTCCGGCGCGGCTGGTCCGATGACGAGCGTGCGTTGAATTCGCTGGGTTATCGTTTCGACTGATCCATGCAGCCTTCGCTGAGTCCGGCCTATGTACTGCACAGTCGGCCCTACCGCGACAGCAGCGCGCTGGTCGACCTGCTGACCCTGCACCAGGGGCTGCAGCGGGTGGTCTGGCGCGGTGCCCGTGGCCAGCGGCGCAAGCTGGCACCGCAACCTTTCGTACCCATGCTGGTAGGCCTGGCTGGGCGCGGCGAGCTGAAGACCCTGACCCAGGCCGAGGTCGCCGGCAGCTTTGCCCTGTTGCAGGGCCAGACGCTGTTCAGCGGCCTGTATCTCAACGAATTGCTGGTGCGCCTGTTGGCCAGCGGTGATCCCCAACCATTATTGTTCGCCGCTTACCAGCAGGCGCTGGAGCAACTGGCTGCAGGCGCGGCGGTGGAGCCGGTGCTGCGCCGTTTCGAATGGCAGCTACTGGACATCCTGGGCTATGGTTTCAGTCTGACCAGGGATGCCAGCGGCCAGCCGGTCAGTGCGCAGCAGCGTTATCTCTGGCATGCCGCCGATGGCCTGCAGGTGCTGCACGATCCGCTGCTGGTCGATGCCGGGCTGCCCGGCAGCGCCCTGCTGGCCATGGCCGCCGATGACTGGAGCGCGGCGGCTACGCTGCGCGCCGCCAAGAGCCTGATGCGCCAGGCGCTGGGTATCCATTTGGGCGACCGCCCGCTGGTCAGCCGGCAATTGTTCGCCCGGCAGGCCGATTTCAGAAAAGGAGAGTGACAGTGACTCAACCGCAGCGCGTACTGCTTGGTGTGAATATCGATCATGTGGCGACCCTGCGCCAGGCCCGTGGCACCCGTTATCCAGACCCGATCCAGGCGGCCATCGAGGCGGAGCAGGCCGGGGCCGACGGCATCACCGTGCATCTGCGCGAGGACCGCCGGCATATTCAGGATCGTGACGTGCGGCTGCTGGCCGAGGTGCTGCAGACCCGCATGAACCTGGAAATGGCGGTCACCGAGGAAATGCTGGCCTTCGCCGCGGAAATCCGCCCGGCGCATGTCTGCCTGGTACCGGAGCGGCGCGAGGAACTGACCACCGAGGGCGGCCTGGACGTGGCGGGCAACCTGGCGCGGGTCCAGCAGGCGGTCGAGCAACTGGCCGGCCATGGCTGCGAGGTGTCGCTGTTCATCGATGCCGATCCGCGACAGATCGAGGCCGCACGGGATGCCGGCGCGCCGGTGATCGAACTGCATACCGGACATTACGCCGAGACAAGCGGTGAGCAGCAGGAGAAGGAACTGCAGCGTATCCGTGAGGGCGTGGCCTATGCCCGCAAGCTGGGCCTGGTGGTCAACGCCGGGCATGGCCTGCATTACCACAACGTCGAGCCGATCGCAGCGATTGCCGGCATCAACGAGCTGAACATCGGCCATGCGATCATCGCCCGTGCGCTGTTCTCCGGGTTGGCGGGCGCGGTGAACGAGATGCGCGCGCTGATCATGGCGGCAGAAACGCCCCGATGATCATCGGTATCGGCACCGACATGGTACTGGTCAGCCGCATCCAGGCGGTGCTGGGGCGCCAGGGCGAGCGTTTCGCCCGGCGCATCCTCACCCCGGCCGAGCTGCAGCGCTTTCTCAGCCATTCCCAGCCGGCGCGCTATCTGGCCAAGCGCTACGCCGCCAAGGAAGCCATTCTCAAGGCGTTGGGCACCGGGCTGGCCAAGGGCATGTCCTGGCAGCACATGCAGATCGACAATGATGCCCAGGGTGCGCCACAGGTGATACTCAGCGGGGTGGCCCTGCAGCGGCTGCAGCAGGGTGGTGGCGGTCGCATGCTGCTGTCACTCAGCGACGAGCGCGAGCAGGCGCTGGCCTTCGCCGTCTGGTCAGGCGACTGAAGCACCGCGCAGGCGTTCGATAGCCTCCAGCACCGCTTCCACCGCCGCACGGCTGTCCTGGCCCTTCTTCAGCTGGGTTTCCGCCGTCTGGCAACGGGCGCGCAATTGCGGCACGCCGCAGTAGCGGCTGGCGCCATGCAGCTTGTGAATGATCTCCAGCAGCGTTTCCCGGTCGCCCCGCGCCAGGGCGGCGCTGATATGGCGGCTGTCTTCGGGCAGGCCGTCGAGCAGCATTTTCAGCATGTCGCTGGCCAGGTCCGCCTTGCCGGCGGCCAGACGCAATCCTTCTTCGAGATCGATTACCTGCAGGTCGGTGTCCTGTGCCAGCGCAGGTGGCTCGGTCGTGTTTGTCGGCGGGCAGGCAGGCGCAGTAGTTGCGGCCGCTGCCGGCAGCGGCATGCCGGCGCCCAGGCCGGTCCACTTGTTCAGGCTGTGGCGCAGCTGTTCGGCGGTGATCGGTTTGGTCAGGTAGTCGTTCATGCCGCACTGCAGCAACTGGCGTCGTTCGCTGGTCAGCGCATGGGCGGTCAAG
This sequence comes from Halopseudomonas xiamenensis, assembly GCF_014219065.1. Classification (GTDB taxonomy): domain Bacteria; phylum Pseudomonadota; class Gammaproteobacteria; order Pseudomonadales; family Pseudomonadaceae; genus Halopseudomonas; species Halopseudomonas xiamenensis. The sequence goes on along the minus strand of NZ_JACLGO010000005.1, from coordinate 69,002 downwards.
GCGATGATCGGCACCGGATCGAAACCGGCAAGCTCCTCGCGCAGGCGCAGTTCGGCGGTGGTCTGGCGACCATCCAGGCCCGGCATCTGCACATCCATGAAGATCAGGTCGACGCTTTGCTCGGTGAGCAGCTCCAGGGCTTCCTCGCCGCTGCCGGCGAGCAGCGGGGTCGCGCCGATATCGCCGAGGAAGGCTTCCAGCAATTTGAGGTTGGCCGGTTGGTCATCGACGCAGAGTACCCGTGGCAGCCGCGGTTGGCGCGGAACAGGCGCCCGCGCCGTCAGCGGATCGTTGCCCAGCAGGTGCATTGCTGCCCGATACAGCTTGCGGGTGTAGACCGGTTTGGACAGCGCCTGGCACAGCGAGCGCGGTAGCTGATCGAGCAGCGGATAATGTTCGGTGGTGTCGGTCAGCACTATGCTCTTGCAGATGTTCAGTTCCGACCACTGGCGGACCATCTCCAGGGTCTCGCCCGGCGGCGTACCCGTATGCCGCATGCTGATCAGCGCCAGCTGCAGCGAGTCATCGCGGTTGGTGGGCGAGGTCAGCGCCTCATGCAGCTCCTGCGGGCTGTCGAACACCCGGACCGACAGGCCGATGTCCTCCAGGCTGTGCAGCAGCATCTGTCGGCTCAGCAGTTGTGGCTCGACCAGCGCGGCGCGCATGCCCAGCAGTGGCCGTTCCGGCAGGTCGTCTTCGCCATGCGGCGATAGCCCGAGGCGCAGGGTCAGCCAGAACTCCGATCCTTCCCCCGGCTGGCTGCGCAGGCCGATCTCGCCCTGCATCTGTTCGACCAGGCGCTTGGAAATGACCAGTCCCAGGCCGGTGCCACCGGTCTGCCGTGAGATCGAGTTGTCGGCCTGGCTGAATGCCTTGAACAGTGACTTCTGCTGGGTTGGCGACAGGCCGACACCGGTGTCGTTGACGCTGATGCGCAGCAGCACCTGGTTGGCGTCCTGCTGTTCGGCCATGACCCGCACGCTGACCGAGCCTTCGTGGGTGAACTTGATCGCGTTGCTGATCAGGTTGGCGAGGATCTGCTTGAGCCGCATCGGGTCGCCGCTCAGGCCCAGCGGGGTGTCCCGGTAGATGATGCTGACCAGCTCCAGGCCCTTGTCGTGGGCGCTGGGCGCGAGCATGGTCAGGGTCTCGTCGATCAGGTCGCGCAGGTTGAACGACAGGTTCTCCAGGATCAGCTTGCCGGCCTCGATCTTGGAGAAGTCGAGAATCTCGTTGATGATCGCCAGCAGGCTGTCGGCCGAGCGCTCGATGGTCGACAGGTACTCCTGCTGGCGGCCGCTCAGTTCGCTGCGCTGCAGCAGGCTGCCGAAGCCGAGGATACTGTTCAGCGGTGTGCGCAGCTCATGGCTCATGTTGGCCAGGAACTCGGACTTGATGCGGCTGGCCTCCTGGGCGGTCTTGCGCGCCAGGTCCAGCTCGATGTTCTGGATCTCGATGGTTTCCAGGGTCTGGCGCAGGTCCTCGGTGGCCTGGTCGATGTTCTGCTGCAGCTCGCCCTGGGCGCTCTGCATGGTCTGCGCCATGGTGTTGATGCCGCTTGCCAGGTCATCCAGCTCGCGGCTGCCCTGTTCGTTCAGGCGGACATCGAAATGGCCCTGGCTGATCCTGGCGATGGCGGCATTGATGCGCAGCACCGGCTCGGTGATACGGCGGCCCATGAGTCCGACCACCAGCGCGGTCAGGGCCAAGCCGAGGATGATGGTGACCAGGGTGGCGAGCAGGCTCTGATACTGGCGCAGCAACATGTTGCCGTGGCTCAGTTCGACTTCCAGCCAGCCGAGCAGGCTGTCGGCCTCGATCTGCGGGTGTGCCTCGCGCCGGGGCAGATCGGCGCTGGCCAGCAGCGGCATGAGGAATCGACTGCTATGCTCGCCACGCTGGATCTGCAGGCCGGTGCCGGCGGTCAGGTCGATACCGCTCAGCGGTGTGCCGCCCGGATACATCAGTGGGCCGTGGTGTGCGAGCTGCCGCATATCGGTGTCATACAGTGTCAGCGCGCGTACATCGGTATGGTTGAGTGCGGCGCCGAGCATGGGCCCGAAGCGCTCCACCTCGCCGTCCAGCAGGGCGCTGGCGGCGGGCCGCTGCAGGTATTCGACGGTCATCAGACCGCGTTGCAACAACTGCTGCTCGACCTCGCGCAATTGCTGCCAGCTGAAATAGCCGCCGATGGCCAGTGCCATCAGGCCGGTGGGCAGCAGGGTCATCAGCAGCAGACGGGCCTTGATACCTAACTTGTTCAATATGTGCATCCCTTTCCCTGTTGCCGTTATCATAGGCCGATTGATCAAAAAGCACAGCTGGCGCCATGGCTGATCTGTTCCACCCGAAGGATGAACGATGAATAGCGAGTTTCCCACCATTGCCGACTGCATAGGCAATACGCCCCTGGTTCGCCTGCAGCGCATGACCGGCGATACCGGCAACACCATCCTGCTGAAACTGGAAGGCAACAACCCGGCCGGTTCGGTCAAGGATCGCCCGGCGCTGTCGATGATCCAGCTGGCCGAGCAGCGCGGTGCGATCAAGCCCGGTGACACACTGATCGAGGCCACGTCCGGCAATACCGGCATCGCCCTGGCGATGGCGGCGGCGATCATGGGCTACCGCATGGTGCTGATCATGCCGGAGAACTCCAGTGACGAGCGCAAGTGGGCGATGTCGGCCTATGGCGCCGAACTGATCCTGGTGAGCAAGGAGCAGGGCATGGAGGGTGCCCGCGACCTGGCCGCGCAGATGCAGCGCGAAGGCAAGGGCAAGGTGCTGGACCAGTTCGGCAACATGGACAATCCCGAGGCCCATTACCGCGGCACCGGCCCGGAAATCTGGCGCGATACCGGTGGCCGGGTGACCCATTTCGTCAGCTCCATGGGCACCACCGGCACCATCATGGGAGTGTCACGTTACCTGAAGGAGCAGAACCCCGAGGTGCAGATCATCGGTCTGCAGCCGACCGAAGGCGCGGCGATCCCCGGGATACGCCGCTGGCCGCAGGAGTATCTGCCGAGCATCTATGATGATGCACGGGTCGACCAGGTGGTGGACATGAGTCAGCAGGAAGCGGAAATCACCATGCGTCGGCTGGCCCGTGAAGAAGGCATTTTCTGCGGTGTATCCTCCGGCGGTGCGGTGGCTGCGGCGCTGCGCCTGAATGCCCAGGTACGCGATGCGATCATCGTGGTGATCATCTGCGACCGGGGGGACCGTTACCTGTCCACCGGAGTGTTCGACGCCCAACCATGAACAGGGGGCGTGGAAAACCGCGGCGCACACCGGATGCGCCTGCCGCCGTGGGCCAACGTATCGAACTGGCGCTGGAACGACTGACCCACGATGGTCGGGGCATTGGTCGCTGGCAGGGGCGTACGGTGTTCGTCGAAGGCGGCCTGCCCGGCGAGCAGGTCACTGCGCGGGTGGTACGGGCGCGCAGCAAACTGATCGAGGCGCGCCTGGAGCGATTGCTGCAGGCCAGTGCCGAACGCCGCGAGCCAGCCTGCCGGCATACCGAGCTGTGCGGTGGTTGCAGCCTGCAGCACATGCCCCGGCAGACCCAGCTGCAGATCAAGCAGCAGGCGCTGGCGCAGCAGTTGCAGCACTTCGCCGGCCTGCAGCCGCAGCAGTGGATGCCGCCGCTGATCGGCCCCGAGTATGGTTATCGGCAACGTACCCGGCTGTCCATGCGCTGGGATGTCCAGGCCAGGCGGCTGGTGGTCGGCTACCGGCAGCGGGCCAGCAGTGAACTGGTGGAGGTCAGCCAGTGTCCGATACTGACGCCGGTGCTCGAAAGCCTGCTGCAGGAGCTGCCGGAGGTATTGCAGCAACTGGAGGCACGCGCCGGGCTGGGGCATGTCGAACTGATCGGCGGAGCCTGCCCGGGCATGCTGGTGCGCCACCTGCAGCCGTTGCCGCCGGCCGATACGCAGCGGCTGCTGGCGCTGGCGGCGCGTCACGACATGGCCTGCTATCTGCAGTCCGATGCGGAATCGGTGTCGCGTATCTCGGATGGCGGCGGGTCTCCGGCGTACCTTTTGCCCGACCAGCAGCTGGAGTTTCGTTTCGCTGCCGGCGACTTCACCCAGGTGAATGCCGGCATCAACCAGCAGATGGTCAACCAGGCGCTGGCCTGGCTGGCGGTACAGCCGGGTGAACGGGTACTGGATCTGTTTTGCGGAGTGGGCAATTTCGCCCTGCCGCTGGCCCAGGCCGGGGCGTTGGTGACCGGCGTCGAGGGCAGCGCCGAGATGGTCGAGAGGGCCACCGGCAACGCCTCGCTGAATGGGCTTGAGAATGTGCACTTTTTTCAGGCGGACTTGTCGAACAGCCTTGAAACAGACTGGCTGCAGGCCGGGTTTCAGGCTGCTCTACTGGATCCTCCGAGGGATGGGGCCGCGGAACTCGTTGCCACGTTGGCGCGTAACGGATTGCAGCGGATACTCTACGTATCCTGCAATCCCGCCACCTTGGCCCGCGATGCGGGCATTCTCGCGGCAGCGGGTTACCGGTTGGTGCAGCTGGGCATTATGGACATGTTCCCCCAGACTGCGCATGTGGAAGCCATGGCACTGTTCGTGTCGGGCAAGGACAAAAGGTAATGGTACAAGTCAGAGCAGAACATCCGGTCAATCAGGATGGCACTGTGGATATCGATGCCTGGATCGGGCGCATCCAGCAGCGCGTGCCGCTGTCTGAGCCACAGGTACTGAAGCAGGCCTGTGAATGGGCCAGCGAGCTGGACCAGGCGGCGAGCAAGACCGAACATCGCTGGGCCAATGGTGCCAGCAGCTATCTCACCGGCCTGGAAATGGCCGAGATTCTCGCCGACCTCAAGCTCGACCAGGAGTCACTGGTCGCGGCGGTGATCTATCGCGCGGTACGCGAGCGCAAGATCGACCTGGCCGAGGTGCAGCGTTGCCTGGGGCCGGATGTGGCGGCCCTGGTCGATGGCGTGCAGCGCATGGCGGCGATCAGCGTGTCGCAGAACCCGGTCAAGGCCAACGCCTTCAATACTCAGTCCCAGGTGGAAAACCTGCGCAAGATGCTGGTCACCATGGTCGACGACGTGCGTGTGGCGCTGATCAAGCTGGCCGAGCGTACCTGTGCCATCCGTGCGGTCAAGGATGCCCCAGAGGAGAAGCGCTACCGGGTCGCCCGCGAGGTGTTCGACATCTACGCGCCGCTGGCGCATCGCCTGGGTATCGGCCATATCAAGTGGGAGCTGGAGGACCTGTCCTTCCGCTATCTTGAACCGCACAAGTACAAGCAGATCGCCAAGCTGCTGGATGAGCGCCGGCTGGACCGCCAGGAGTACATCGAGGCGGTCATGGCGCAACTGCGCCACGAGCTGGAGCAGGCGGCGATCGACGGCGACGTCTCCGGGCGGGTCAAGCATATCTACTCGATCTGGCGCAAGATGCAGAACAAGGGCATCGACTTCAACCAGGTCTATGACGTGCGGGCGGTGCGGGTATTGGTGCCGCAGGTGCGTGATTGCTATACCGCGCTGGGCATAGTGCACAGCCTGTGGCGGCACATACCCAACGAGTTCGACGACTATATCGCCAATCCCAAGGAGAACGGCTACCGTTCCCTGCATACCGCGGTGATCGGCCCGGAAGGCAAGGCGCTGGAGGTGCAGATCCGCACCTACGCCATGCACGAGGAAGCCGAGCTGGGTGTGTGCGCGCACTGGCGCTACAAGGGCACCGACGTCGACAGCAACTCCACCGCCTACGAGGACAAGATCGCCTGGCTGCGGCAGGTTCTGGAGTGGCACGAGGAAATGGGCGATATCGGCGGCCTGGCCGACCAGTTGCGGGTGGACTTCGAGCCGGATCGCATCTACCTGTTCACCCCTGACGGCCACGTGCTGGATGTGCCCAAGGGCGCCACCCCGCTGGACTTCGCCTATCGCATCCATACCGAGGTTGGTCATCACTGCCGCGGGGCCAAGGTCAACGGTCGTATCGTGCCGCTGAACTATGTGCTGAAGACCGGCGAGCAGGTCGAGATCATCACCGGCAAGAGCGGTGGGCCAAGCCGTGACTGGCTGAACGCCAACCTCGGCTACCTGCATACCTCGCGGGCGCGGGCCAAGGTCCAGCACTGGTTCAAGCAGCAGGACCGCGAGCAGAACGTGCAGGCCGGCAAACTCATGCTCGAGCGCGAGCTGACGCGCATGGCACTGAATGGCGCCGACTATGCCAAGCTGATCGAGCGCCTGGGCATCCGCAGCCAGGAAGACCTGTTCGCCGCGGTCGGTTCCGGTGACATTCGCATGGCGCATGTGGTCAACGTGGCCCATCAGCTGGTCGAGCCGGACCGCCACAGCGAACAGCTGGAACTGATCCCGCGCCGGCCGAGCAAGCCCGGGCGCCGCGGCGACGTGCATATCCAGGGCGTCGGCAACCTGCTGACGCAACTGGCCGGCTGCTGCCAGCCGGTGCCGGGCGACCCGATCATCGGCTACATCACCGTCGGCCGCGGGGTTACCGTGCACCGTGCCGACTGCGCCACCGCCATGCAGTTGCAGGACCGCGAGTCCGAGCGGCTGATCGAGGTGAGCTGGGGCGGTGAGCCGGTGCAGACCTATCCGGTGGAGATCTATATCAAGGCCTACGACCGTGCCGGGCTGTTGCGCGATGTGTCGCAATTGCTGGCCAACGAGAAGATCAACGTGCTGGAGGCCAGCACCCGCACCAACCGCGATGACAACTACGCCAGCATGCTGCTGACCTTGGAGATTCCCAACCTGCACCTGCTCGGTCGGTTGCTGGCGCGTATCAGCCAGTTGCCCAATGTGGTCGAGGCGCGGCGCAACCGCCAGGAGCGCCGGGCGTGAGCTACCAGTTGGAGGATCTGCTGTACCTGATGGAGCGCCTGCGTGATCCCGAGCATGGCTGCCCCTGGGATCTGCAGCAGTCATTTGCCAGCATCGCGCCGCATACGCTGGAAGAAGCCTATGAAGTGGCCGATGCGATTGCCGAGCAGGACTTCGGCCAACTGGCCGGTGAGGTCGGTGACCTGTTGTTCCAGGTGGTGTACTACGCGCAGCTGGGACGCGAAGCCGGGTATTTCGACTGGTCGGACGTGGTCGACGGCATCACCCGCAAGCTGGTGCGCCGCCACCCCCATGTGTTTCCCGATGGCAATCTGCGTACGCCGCCCGGCACTCTCAAGCTGGAGGAGCGGCAGATCAAGGAGCGCTGGGAACAAATCAAGGCCGAGGAGCGGGCCGAGCGCGCATTGGTGCCGCAGCAGCTATCCTTGTTGGACGACGTGCCGCGGGCGCTGCCGGCCCTGAGCCGGGCGCAGAAGTTGCAGAAGCGCGCCTCCAGTGAGGGGTTCGACTGGTCCAGCGTGGCGCCGGTGATCGACAAGATCGCCGAAGAGCTGGATGAGGTGCGCGAAGCCATCGGTCATCGCCAGCAGCAGGCCATCGAGGAAGAGGTAGGTGACCTGCTGTTCGCCATGGTCAACCTGGCACGTCATCTGAAAGTGGATGCCGAGACCGCGCTGCGCGGCGGCAATGACAAGTTCGAACGGCGCTTGCGCTATATCGAGCGGACCCTGGCCGCTGCCGGTGAATCCTTTGCCGGGACCGAGCTGCAGCGGCTGGATGAATTGTGGGACGAGGCCAAGCGGCAGGGGTTGTGAGGTCGTGCCGGGCCTGCTCCCTGGATTGCCACGCCCTGCGGGCTCGCAATGACGAGGAGGGAACGGCTTGTTCATGCCGTTTCCATGTTCCCCATCCGTCATTGCGAACCGCAGAGCGGTGAAGCAATCCACGAGCACGGAGCTGATAAGGAGGCTGCATGACACAGATCGATGCACGGCTGCGCCGGGATGTTCACGACCTGGGTGAGTTGCTGGGCAATACCATCGAGGCGCATCTGGGCGCGGCATTCCTGCAGCGTATCGAGCGCATCCGGCTGGGCGCCAAGCGTGGCCGGAGCCAGGACGAGGACAGCCACGAGGCATTGCTGCAGGTGCTGCAGGAATTGCCCGATGACCAGTTGCTGCCGGTATGCCGGGCCTTCAACCAGTTCCTCAACCTGGCCAACATTGCCGAACAGCATCACCGTATCCGTCGCCGGCGTGCCGACGAGCCGTTGCCGTTCGAGGAACGCTGCATTGCCGAACTGCTCGAACGCCTGCGCGGCGCCGGGCATTCCGGTGCCGAAGTCGCCCAACAGGTGGCGCAGCTGGATATCGAACTGGTGCTCACCGCTCATCCCACCGAGGTGACCCGGCGCACCTTGATCCAGAAGTACGATGCCATCGCCGCCGCCCTGGCCCGCGCCGACCATGATGACCTGAGTGCTACCGAACAGCAGGCACTGCGCGAGGAACTGGCGCGGCTGATCAGTGAGGCCTGGTTCACCGACGAGATTCGCCGCCAGCGCCCGACGCCGATCGATGAGGCGAAATGGGGTTTTGCGGTCATCGAGCATTCGTTGTGGCAGGCATTGCCCGACTTCCTGCGCAGGCTCGATGGGGAACTGCAGCGCAGCTGCGATCAGCGCCTGCCACTGCATGCTGCGCCGGTACGCATGGCCAGCTGGATGGGCGGTGACCGCGACGGCAACCCCAATGTCACCGCCCGGGTGACCCGCGAGGTGCTGCTGCTGGGGCGCTGGATGGCCGCCGATCTGTACCTGAACGACATCAACCGGTTGATCAACCAACTGTCGATGCAGGCAGCCAGCCCGGCGCTGCGTGAGCGGGTGGGTGATGCCGACGAGCCCTACCGTATCCTGCTCAAGCAACTGCGTACGCGACTGCAGGCCACCCGCGCCTGGGCCGAAGCGGCATTGCGCGACGAGCCGGCGCCATCGCCGCTGGTGCTACGTACAGTCGAGGAGCTGCGTGAGCCACTTGAATGCTGTCACGCCTCGCTGTGCGAGCAGGGCATGCAACTGATCGCCGATGGCCCGCTGCTGGATACCCTGCGCCGGGTCAATGCCTTCGGCCTGGGGCTGGCGCGGCTGGATATCCGCCAGGACGCCACCCGCCACACCCAGGTGTTCAGCGAGCTGACCGAGTACCTGGGGCTGGGCAATTATGCCGAGTGGGATGAGGCCCGGCGCTGCGAGTTCCTGCTGGCCGAACTGCACAGCCGGCGACCGCTGCTGGCGCCGGACTGGCAACCCTCGGCCGACTGCCGCGAGGTGCTGGACAGTTGCCGGGTGCTGGCTGGCCAGCCACCGGAACTGTTGGGCTCCTACGTCATCTCCATGGCCGCCAGTGCCGCCGATGTGCTGGCGGTCAAGCTGTTGCTCAAGGAGGCCGGGGTCACATGGCCGATGCGCGTGGTACCGCTGTTCGAAACCCTGGAGGATCTGGACAATGCTGCCCCGGTCATCGACCGGCTGCTGGCGCTGGATGGCTACCGGCAACTGGTCGGTGACGAGCAGGAGGTGATGATCGGTTACTCGGATTCGGCCAAGGACGCCGGTGCCCTGACCGCCGGCTGGGCGCAGTACTGCGCCCAGGAACAGCTGGTCGAGGTGGCCCGCCGTCACGGCGTACGCCTGCGGCTGTTCCATGGTCGCGGTGGCACTGTCGGCCGCGGTGGGGCGCCGGCGCATATGGCCATCCTGTCGCAACCGCCGGGCTCGGTGAACGGCCAGCTGCGGGTCACCGAGCAGGGCGAGATGATCCGCTTCAAGTTTGGCCTGCCGGGGGTGGCGGTGCACAGCCTGCAGCTGTATGCCAGCGCGGTACTGGAGGCCAGCCTGCTGCCGCCACCGGTACCCGAGCCGGCCTGGCGCGCGCTGATGCAGCGGCTGGCCGAGCGCTCGGTGCAGCTGTATCGCGCGGTGGTACGTGACGATCCGCAGTTCGTCGAGTATTTCCGCCAGGCCACCCCGGAGCAGGAACTGGCACGCCTGCCGCTGGGCAGCCGGCCGGCAAGGCGGCGCAGCCAGGGCGGGGTGGAAAGCCTGCGTGCCATCCCCTGGATCTTCGCCTGGACCCAGACCCGGCTGATGCTGCCGGCCTGGCTCGGCGCCGGGCAGGCGTTGCGCGAGGCGATCGATGCCGGCGAAGCGGACATGCTCCGCGACATGATGTCGCGGTGGCCGTTCTTCCTGACCCGTATCGAGATGCTGGAAATGGTCCTGTCCAAGGCAGATGGCGGCATCGCCCGCTTCTATGAGCAGCGCCTCGCCGAGCCGGCCCTGTGGCCACTCGGCGAGCGCCTGCGCCAGGCCCTGGAGCAGGTCATCGAGACGGTGCTGGAGCTGCGCCAGAATACCACGCTGCTGGCACGGAACCCGGTACTTGACGAGTCGGTGGCAGTACGCAACCCCTATACCGACCCGCTGCATCTGCTGCAGGTGGAGTTGCTGCAGCGCACCCGCGCGCAGCCCGATGGCAGCCTCGATCCCGAGCTGGAGCGGGCCCTGCTGGTGACCGTGGCGGGGATCGCGGCGGGCATGCGCAACACTGGCTGAGCAGCGGCCCGCGGTGCTGGGCGGGTCGAATCCCTACTGCTAAAAGCGGCTTGTGCACAGCCAACTGTGAGTGTATGTTGAACGCCTTTTTCGCTTTGCGCACTGCAGGATTTTCTGCTTCAGCCATCCGCTGGGGCACGTCAGTCGGCGGCTCAAGTCGCCGGCGGCCCGATTTCCGTTAGATTGAGGAGTTCAATATGCGCGTCATCCTTTTGGGTGCCCCCGGCGCGGGCAAGGGCACGCAGGCCCAGTTCATCTGCCAGCGGTTCGGCATTCCACAGATCTCCACCGGCGACATGCTGCGTGCGGCCATCAAGGCCGGTACCGAGTTGGGCAAGCAGGTCAAGGAAGTCATGGACAGCGGCGGCCTGGTATCCGACGAGCTGATCATCGGCCTGATCCGTGAACGCATCGCCCAGGACGACTGCGCCAAGGGCTTCCTGCTGGATGGCTTCCCGCGCACCATTCCCCAGGCCGAAGCCCTGGTGGACGCCCAGGTCAGCATCGACCACGTACTGGAAATCGCCGTGGAGGACGAGGAAATCGTCGGCCGCATCTCCGGTCGCCGGGTGCATCCGGGTTCCGGCCGTACCTACCACCTGCAGCACAATCCGCCGAAGGTCGCCGGTCAGGACGACGTTACCGGTGAAGAGCTGATCCAGCGTGAAGACGACAAGGAAGAGACCGTGCGCAAGCGTCTGCAGGTGTATCACACCCAGACCAAGCCGCTGGTGGACTTCTACCAGAAACTGTCGGCCGCCAACGGTGTGCCGAAGTGCTCGCGCGTCGAGGGTGTCGGCAGCGTCGAGGAGATCACCGCCCGCGTGCTTGCCGCGCTGAGCTGATCTTTCGAGCTGTGCAGTCAAGGCCCGTGCGATACCGTCGCACGGGCCTTGTCGTTTGTTACAATCACGTTTTGCCACCTTCTGTGATGATTCATGACCGCTACCCTGCTCGCCCTGGATACCGCTACCGAAGCCTGTTCCGCCGCACTGCTGCATGAGGGACACCTCTACCACCGCGCCGAAGTGATTCCGCGCCTGCATGCCCAGCGCCTGCTGCCGATGATCGAGGAGCTGCTGGGCGAGGCCGGCATCAGCCTGGCGCAGGTCGATGCGCTGGTATTCGGTCGGGGGCCGGGGGCCTTTACCGGGGTGCGGATCGCCACCGGCATGGTGCAGGGGCTGGCCTTCGCCACCGATATCCCGGTGATCGCCGTGTCCAACCTCGCGGCCCTGGCCCAGCGTGCCTGGCGTGAACAGGGTGCCGAGCAGGTCTGCGCGGCGATCGACGCACGGATGGACGAGGTGTACTGGGGCTGCTATCACCTGCAGGACGGGGTCATGACGCTGGCCGGAGAGGAGTCGGTCAGCGCGCCGGAGCAAGTCAGCCTGGCAGCGCCGCTCACCGCACCGGCCGGCGCCGGTACCGGCTGGCAGTATGCCGAGCGCCTGGCGGTGTCGGTATCTGCCAGTTGGCCGCAGATGCTGCCCGATGCCACCGATCTGCTCAGCCTGGCGCTGCCGGCCTGGCGGGCAGGGCAGCTGCTGGATGCCGCCGATGCCCAGCCGGTGTATCTGCGTGACAAGGTGGCGACACCGAAGGTCGGCTGATTTTGCGTTTTATCCGGCGGGGAGCTAATCTTTTGTTCCCCTTGAATTGCGAGCGGAGTTGAACCTCGATGCGTGTGGACGGCTTCCATCCCGCCACGGCCCTGCCGGCGCGCCCAGCGCGACCGGCATCAGCGCCAGCGGAGATCAGCGTTGCCAATACCCCGTCACCCGCGGCAACGCCGGTGCCGTCCATCGCTGCGCGCGCAGTGGAGCAGCCCGGCGCCGCCGGCGAGTACATTCCGGCCCGCCAGGGGCCGACCCAGCCGGTGCACGGTTACACCAACCAGGCCCTGGCCAGTTATCAATCCATGGCCAGTCTGCCGGATGCGGACGCTGATGGCGTGTTCGGTGTCGACCTGTTTGTCTGAAGCGGCTTTTCGTGTCTGATAATGCCCCGCGTCTGATCCTTGGCTGCCCCTTGTGGGCTGAGCCAGCCTGGCGTGGCGCGCTGTATACCAGCGATGCCGATGCCGACCAGCGGCTGTACGAATATTCCCGGGTATTCGCTGCGGTCGAAGGCAATACCACCTTCTACGCTCTGCCATCGATCGATGGCGCACGGCGCTGGGCCAGCCTGCTGCCGGCGGATTTCCATTTCTGTGCCAAGTTGCCACGCGAGGTCAGCCATGCTGATCGCCTGGACGCCGAGCACCCCGAGCTGCAGCGGTTCTTCCAATGCATGGCGCCGCTGGAGCAGCGACTCGGGCCGGTGTGGCTGCAATTGCCGGCGCGTTTCGGACCGCTGCAACTGGAGCAGTTGAGCCTGTTTCTCGATGCCCTGCCGAGCGACTACCGGTATGCGGTCGAGGTGCGTCACCTGGACTTCTTTCGCAAGGATGACAACGAGCGCAGGCTCAATCGCCTGCTGCATGAGCGGGGTATCGAGCGAGTGATGTTCGACAGTCGCGGGTTGTTCGACAGTGCTGCCCGCGATCCGGCAACGCTGCACGCGCAAAGCCGCAAGCCGCGTCTGCCGGTGCATGCGGTAGCGCTGGAGCAGTACCCGACGGTACGCTTCATCGGCGGGCTGGATAACCAGCAGAGCCTGCGCTGGCTGGAACCCTGGGTAGGCAAGTGCGCGCAGTGGTTGGGCGAGGGGCGCAGTCCGATGCTGTTCATGCACACGCCGGATAATCGCCTGGCACCGGAGCTGGCGCGGCTGTTCCATGCCCGGCTGCAGCAATTGCTCCCGGATCTGCCGCCGATGCCGGTGTGGCCGGGGGAGCAACAGCAGCAGGAGGCGCCCGAGCAGGGCGGTTTGTTCTGAGCGGTTGGGGTAAACTGCCTGCTGCGCCATTGGGCTGTTTTCCATTCGTCACTTCAGGTTCTGATTTTCCATGAGCGACTTTTCTTCCTGCCCGGTGGCCGTCAGTTGGCTGCTGCCCGAACTGCAGCAGTTGGCGGCGGAGCTGGCAGCGCGCCTGCAGCTGCCGTTACAGGCGGCCGATGCACAGGATGCCGAGCTGCTGCTGCAGGTCGGCAGCGACGGCCTGAGCCTGCAGGCTACCGCCGCCGGGGCGCCGGGAGCGGTACGGGTGGACTTTGTCGAGGGGGCATTGGCGCACCGCCGGCAATTCGGTGGCGGCACCGGGCAGATGGTGGCCAAGGCCGTCGGTCTGCGTGGCGCGCTGCGTCCCAACGTGCTGGATGCCACCGCCGGGCTGGGCCGCGATGCCTTCGTGCTGGCGGCGCTGGGCTGCGAGGTGACGCTGGTCGAGCGTCAGCCGGTGATTGCCGCACTGCTCGCCGATGGCCTGCAACGGGCCCGGCAGGCTGGCGGCGAGGTGGCCGAGATTGCCGCGCGCATGCAGCTGCTGACCGGCGATGCGATCGAGCTGATGGCCGACTGGTCGGGCCCGGTGCCACAGGTGATTCACCTTGACCCGATGTTTCCGCATCGCGACAAATCGGCGCTGGTGAAAAAGGAAATGCGCCTATTCCGCCCGCTGGCCGGGGATGACCTGGATGCCCCGGCGCTGCTGGCTGCAGCCCTGCAACTGGCCAGCCACCGGGTGGCGGTCAAGCGCCCGCGCAAGGCCCCGGCGATCGACGGCCCACCACCCAGCGCCCAGCTCAGCGGGCAGTCCAGCCGCTACGATATCTACGGCAAGAAGAAGCTCTAGCAGCTACTGCGAGAGCGGCGCCTCACCGCGATAGCGCTCTCAGCAAGCCTGTCGGCCCGCATCGCCCCGAGGCGGGGCTCCTACAGCATGGGGTGTTGGCCGCCTCCTTTGTAGGAGCGGCGCCTCGCCGCGATCTGCCAGCCGACCCGGCTACCCCGCGCTGCGTGCCACCTGGCGGATCGACAGGCGGATCTCGGCGCTGAGTACCCGTTTGGCGGTGTTCTCGGCGATGTCTTCCAGCTCCGGCTGGTAGTGCAACCGACCCTGCTCGTCGCTGCTCAGGACCTCGGTGTCGCGCAGCCGCTGGATGAATTGGCGGAACAGCGTCTTGTCGAAAAATTCCGGGGCGTTGAGTCCGTGCAGGATCGACAGGCGCTGGGCCATGACCGTGCACAGCGCCTCCAGCTGCTCGGCGTCGAGGCTGCCGTTGGGGTTGTTCAGCAGCAGTGCGGCGACCATGTAGAAGCGTTCCAGCATCGGAATGATGCTGCGCGCCAGCAGTGTCAGCAGTACGAATTCACCGGAGGCGGTATCCGGGCGCTGGATCTGCTGGTCGTCCTCGTGCAGCAGGCCGCGGCCGATCAACCCGTCGACATAGGTGCTGATCACCTGTGGCAGTTGGGTCTCGTCCCAGTGCAGGAAGAGTTCGCCCTGCAGGTAGGGATACAAGGCGCTGACCAGCCGCTCGATCTGCTCGCGCTTGATCCGCGTGTTGTTCAGGAACAGGCTGGCGATCAGCGCCGGCAAGGCCACCAGGTGCAGGATATTGTTACGGTACCAGGTCATCAGCACCGCCTGCGATTCGTCCAGGTAGAGGATCTCGCCCAGGGCGTCGGACTGGCGGTCGATCATGCCCATGGCCTCCACATGGCGGATCTGCTCGGCGCCGCTGATGCCGGGGAGGGTGACGTTGGCGCTGTAGGGCACATCCGACAGCAGGCCGCTGAAGGTGTCCAGGGTCCGAGCCAGGGTGGCTTCGTCCAGCGCCAGGCGCCGGGTGGACAGCATCACCAGAGCCACCAGGTTGACCGGGTTGGCATCCGCCGCGGCGTTGATCGACGCGCCGAGGGTACGCGCCAGTTGCCGGGTGGTCTCGGGCAGCCAGTCCGGCTTGAACTCCGGTGCGCCGAGCTGGTTGCGCCAGTCGGGTTGCTGGCGGTCGAGAAAGTCATTCAGCGCCACCGGTTCGCCGAAGTTGACCGCCACCTCGCCGAACTGCAGCTTCAACGCCGACAATACGCGGAAGATATCGAAGAAGGACTCCTTCTTCTTGGTCTTGCCGCGCAACTCACCCAGGTAGGTGCGGCCCTCCAGCACACGCTCATAGCCGATATAGACGGGCATGAATACGATCGGTCGCCGCGCCGAGCGCAGGTAGCTGCGCAGGGTGATCGCCAGCATGCCGGTTTTCGGGTCGAGCAGCCGGCCGGTGCGTGAGCGCCCGCCCTCGATGAAATATTCCACCGGGAATCCACGACTGAACAGCAGGTGCAGGTACTCGTTGAATACCGCGGTGTACAACTGGTTGCCACGGAAGCTGCGGCGCATGAAGAAGGCTCCGCCACGGCGCAGGATGCTGCCGATGACCGGCATGTCCAGGTTGATGCCGGCGGCGATATGCGGCGGTGTCAGGCTGTTGCGGAACAGCAGGTAGGACAGCAGCAGGTAGTCGATATGGCTGCGGTGGCAGGGCACATAGATGATTTCCTTGCCACGGGCGATGTCCTGCACATTGTCCAGGTTGTTGACCTTGACCCCGTCATACAGCTTGTTCCAGAACCAGGACAGGATGATTTCCAGGAAGCGGATGATGCTGTAGGTGAAGTCCGAGGCGATCTCGTCGGCATAGCGTGCGGCTTGCCCGCGTGCACGCTCCAGGCTGATGTTCTGCTCGGCGGCTTCGCGTTCGATCGCCTCGCGCACCAGCGGACCGTGCATCAGCCCCTTGAGCAGGGTACGGCGATGGGACAGGTCGGGACCGACTACGGCGCCGCGCTGCTCGCGAAAATGCACCCGCAGCAGCCGGTTGACCTTGCGCAGGTTGCGGTCATGGCCGAGATTCTCGTCGGTGAGCTGGCGCAGCGACAGCGGCTGGCCGAAGCTGACGCGGATCTTGCGCCCATGCAGCATGATCGCCAGGCACTTGCGCAGCTTGCCGCCGACACCCCAGTTATGTGCGAACAGCAGCTTCAGCGGTGAGGATTCGACATCCGGTGACTGGCCCCAGAATACGCTGACCGGTACCAGCTTGACCTCCGGGGTGACCCGCAGCTCCACCGCAGTGAGCGCGCGCAGCAGGCGGGGTGAACGCTTGCGCGGATCGGGACGGCCACTCCAGGCCAGCTCGCTGGTCAGGTAGAAGAAGGAGGCATCCTCTTCCAGGGTGCCACCCGGTTCGAGAGTCGGCCGCGGCAGACCCAGGCGGGTACACTCACGATCCAGTACCAGCAGGTCGGAGAACGAGCGGCCGGGCAGGACATAGAGGATCGGCTGGTCACTGCTCGGGGCAATTTTCGCCAATGGATCGCCAATGCTCTCGGAGCGGGCCCACAGATACAGCAGGCGACGCATCAGGCCAAGGCGCAGGCGACTGAACAGGGAGGAATTGGCAGTGGACATGATGTTCTCTGGGCCTGGGCAAATTGGCGGATTGTAACAGCTTTTTACCGCGGCTTATGTCGGAACCCACCCGCCTGGGCAGCCTGCAGCGGGTTAAGCCGTTGATGGTCTGTTTGCGAATATTTCTCATTATTGCTATTGCCTGACAGATGGCCCTCTGCTTGAATAGCGGACGCTTTCATCCATGGGAAAGGAGAAAGCCATTCATTCAAAGGAAGATAGAGCCATGCAAACAGGGCATTACCGGGTCGTATTCAAGGGAAATCGGGCCGAAAATCTGTCGGTTGAACAACTGCGGGAGAACCTGGCCGGGCTGGGGTTCAGTGAGGCACAGGTCGAGCACATGCTGGCGGGTCGGTCAGCGACCATCAAGCGGGGGTTGAGCCAGGCCCAGGCAGAGAGCTACCAGCAGCGGCTGCAGCTCGCCGGGTTGGAAATCGAGATCGAAGCAGAGCAGTCAGAGCCGACGCCTGCAGGGGAGGGGGCGGCGCGTTTCGAGGCTCGTGAGCCGACCCGCAACCCTGGACAGGAGCTGCCGACCCCCAAGCGGGTCGAGCAGGTGCGCTTCACTGGGCAGGGTGCCGAGTATTTCGGTATCTGGATTGTCAATATCCTGCTGATCATCGTTACCCTGGGGTTCTATGCGCCCTGGGCCAAGGTACGCAACAACCAGTATTTCTACGGGCATACGCTGATCGATGGCACCAGTTTCCAGTATCTCGCTGATCCCTGGGTGATTTTTCGCGGCCGGCTGGTAGCGATTGTTGCAGTGATCGTCTGGATGGTGGTGGGCGAGTTGTTCCCCTTGCTGTCGCTGGCATTGATGGTGCCGTTGCTGCTGGCCTTGCCCTGGGTGGTGACCAGGTCGCTGAAGTTCCATGCGGTCAACAGCGCCTATCGCAACATTCGTTTCGACTTCAACGGTGGTTATGGCGAGGCGGCGATGGTGCTGCTGGTGTGGCCGCTGCTGTCACTGCTGTCGCTGTTGCTGCTGGCCCCCTTCAGTGCTTGGAAGTCCCAGTCGTTCATGGTCAACAATGCTCGTTTCGGCCAGTTGCCTTTCCGTTTCAAGGCCACCGCGGGTGATTACTACCTGTTCTTCCTGAAGATGCTCGGCCTGGTAGTGGGCTTCGTAGTGCTGTCGATGCTGGTGTCGAGCCTGGTCAGCCAATGGTTGTCGATATTGGTAGGGGTGATCGGTTACCTGACCCTGTTCGGCTTCTTCATGGCCAGCCTGACCAACCTGGCGATGAACGCCACAGTGCTGGGTATGCACGGCTTTCGCTCGCAACTGGGCAAGGGACGGATGGTCTGGATTTATTTCAGCAACACCCTGTTGATTGTCCTGACGCTGGGCTTGTTCACTCCCTGGGCCAAGGTGCGCATGGCGGCCTACCGTGCCGAGTGCACCCAGGTACTGGTGCATGGCGACCTGGATAACTTCATCGCTGGCGAGCAACAACAGGCCAGTGCCCTGGGGCAGGAGCTGGGTGATGCCTTCGATGTAGGCGTTTCCTTTGTCTGAGGGGTGGGTCCAGGGCCTGTTCTTCGATGGGCGGCGTAGCAGGGGCTATCCGGCCCGGCTGCGCCGACAGCAGCAGCGCTTGCGGATCGAGTATGGCGATGGCGCCTGCCTGGAGCCTGAGCTGCGGGACGTGCGGCTAGGCACCAGGGTAGGGCAGGCGGGCTGCTACCTGCATCTGCCCGAGGGTGCCGCCTTCGAGTCGCCGGAAAGCGATGCCCTGGCGGCCCTGCTCAAAGGGGCGAAGGGCGAGCGTGGCTCAGCCTGGCTGCGTCGCCTGGAAAGCAGCTACCGGCTGATTCTGGTCAGTGCACTGGCGATGTTGCTGATGGTCACCGCCGGCGTTCTCTACGGTGTGCCCTGGGTCTCACGGCATATTGCCCATGCGCTGCCCGTGGAGCTGGAGAATGTCATGGGGCAGAGTTCGCTGGCGACGCTGGAGCGCATGTGGCTCGAGCCGTCGGCCCTCGATGAGACTCGGCGCCAACATGTCCAGGATGCCTTTGCACCACATCTGGCGCGCTTTGCCGAGCGCTATCCGGAACAGCCGATCGAGGTGCGCTTCCATGCCAGTCCGGCCATCGGTGCCAATGCGCTGGCGTTGCCTGGGGGCATTGTCATTTTCACCGATGACATGCTGGCACTGGCAGAGCATGACGATGAGCTGGTTGCCATCCTGGCCCATGAGGTCGGCCATGTGGTGCATCGCCACGGTCTGCGCAGGGTGGTGCAGGGCTCGCTGGTGCTGTGGCTGGTGATGGCCATGACCGGTGACCTGTCGGCCGCGTCGGACCTGCTGGTGACCATGCCGGCGGTGCTGGCCAGCCTGAACTATTCCCGGGCGATGGAACGGGAAGCGGACGACTTTGCACTGCGCTACCTGACCGACAACGGCATTGCCCCGGCTCACTTCGCGCATATCCTGCAGCGGCTGGAGCGGGAAGCGCAGCGGCCTGCCGGCAAGCAGGAAGAGCAGGCGTGGCGGGTGCCGGATGTACTCTCCAGTCATCCACCGACGCCGGAACGGATCAGGCGTTTTCTGGAGTAGAGCGTCTGCAAGCAGTCGCCTTGCCGGCATCGGTTAACTCCCCCTCTCCCCCGGCCCCTCTCCCGCAAGGGGCGAGGGGTGACTCGTGACTGGAATACTGTGCTTAGCCTGTACCAACCAGCCATGAGTAAGCTCACAGTCGCAGGTGTGCGATATCGAAGGTCATATTCCATTGCAACAGCAGAGTTACCACGAACAATCTCGTTACGGATAGCACACTTTGCATTTGCAGATATTTCAGGATAACCACAACGATCCAAGCGCGAGTCACCCCTCTCCCCTTGCGGGAGAGGGGCCGGGGGAGAGGGGGAGGCAGGCGGCACCCTTAACAGTTTGTTACGCTTGGAATGCTCCCGATATCCGCTTCCATACCCCAGGCCGATTGAAATACGGAATATGGATTCATATAGTCGTTGCCTTGGGGAACCCATGCACCGGCAATCCATGTATCCTTGCGCTTTGCGGCGCGCCGGTGGGTGGTGTGCCAACATTCTGCGGGAAACGGAAGAGGCCATGATAAAGATAAACAGCCTGACCAAACGCTTTGGCGACCATGTCGCCGTGGACAATCTGTCCTTTGAGGTAAAACCGGGGGAAGTCCTGGGGTTTCTCGGCCCCAATGGCGCCGGCAAATCCACCACCATGAAGATGCTCACCGGCTTTCTGACGCCGGATGCCGGTAGTGCCTCCATCTGCGGCTTCGATATCCGCAGCCAGATTCTTCAGGCCCAGCGGCAGATGGGCTACCTGCCCGAAGGTGCGCCTTGCTACGGCGACATGCGGGTCAAGGGTTTTCTCGAATTCATCGCCGAGGTACGCGGTCTGCGCGGTGCCGACAAGCAGCGTCATGTGGCCCGGGCGGTCGAGCAGGTGGAACTGCAGGGCGTGCTCGGACAGAGCATCGATACCCTGTCCAAGGGCTTCAAGCGCCGGGTCGGACTGGCCCAGGCGATCCTGCATGACCCGCAGGTGCTGATCCTCGACGAGCCCACCGACGGCCTGGACCCCAACCAGAAGCATCAGGTGCGCCAGCTGATCCAGCAACTGGCCAGTGGCAGCAACAAGATCGTGGTCATCTCCACACATATTCTCGAGGAAGTCAGTGCCGTGTGCAGTCGCGCGGTGGTGATCGCCCATGGCCGGCTGCTGGCCGATGGCACGCCCGATGAGCTGGAGGCTCGCTCGAAATACCACCAGGCGGTGACCGTGCTGCTGCAACAGCCGGTGGACAGCCAGCCGCTATTGGCCCTGCCCGGTGTGCTGGGTGTGGAAACCGAGCGCGATGGCCACCAGTTGACCGTGCTTGCCGAGCCGGGCGCGGTGATCTTTCCCGCGGTCGGTGAATATGCCCGCCAGCAGCAATGGCAGGTCAAGGAACTGTCGGTCGAACGGGGGCGCCTGGATGAGGTCTTCCGCCGCCTGACTGCGGAGGAGGCCGCATGAAAAGTCTTGGTGTGATCTTCAAGCGCGAGCTGGGCAGCTATTTCGCCACCCCGCTGGCGTATATCTTCATCGTCATCTTCCTGGTGCTGTCGGCGGTCTTCACCTTCTACCTCGGCGGCTTCTATGAAGGCGGCCAGGCGGACCTGATCCCGTTCTTCAATTTCCATCCGTGGCTGTACCTGTTCCTGGTCCCGGCAGTGGCCATGCGCCTGTGGGCCGAGGAGCGCAAGTCCGGCACCATCGAGCTGCTGATGACCCTGCCGGTATCGCGTGCCGACATGGTGCTGGGCAAGTTTCTCGCCGCCTGGGTATTCGTCGGCATCGCGCTGGTGCTGACCTTCCCGATCATCATCACGGTCAATTACCTGGGCTCGCCGGACAACGGCGCGATCTTCACCGGCTACCTGGGCAGTTGGCTGCTGGCCGGCGGCTACCTGGCCATCGGCTCGTGCATGTCGGCGCTGACCAAGAACCAGGTGATTGCCTTCATTCTCAGTGTGGTGGCCTGTTTCGTGTTCATCGTCAGTGGTTTCCCGCTGGTGCTGGACCTGTTCAGCGGCTGGGCTCCCCAGTGGCTGCTGGACGCCATTGCCTCCCTCAGCTTCCTGATTCGCTTCGATGCCATCAGCAAGGGCGTGCTGGACCTGCGTGACCTGCTGTATTTCATATCGCTGATGGCGGTCTGGTTGCTGGCCACGGCGATTGTCATCGACCTGAAAAAGGCCGATTGAGGCAAAGGAGAACAACAATGAAACGATTGATGTATTCAGGTACCGGTCTGCTGGTACTGCTGCTGGCCTTCGTCGCCTTCAATATCACCACCGGGGTGCTGCTGCCCGGTGCACGGCTCGACCTGACCGAACAGAAACTGTTCACCATCTCCGATGGCACGCGCAAGATCCTGCGCGATCTGGATGAACCGGTAACCCTGTACTTCTTCTTCTCCGACCGCGCCAGCAAGGACATGGTGGTGCTGCGCAACTACGCCCGCCGGGTCGAGGAAATGCTCCGTGAATACGAGCGCGTGGCCGACGGCAAGCTGAAACTGCAGATCATCGACCCGCAACCCTTCTCCGAGGCCGAGGACCGCGCCGCCGAGTTCGGCCTGCAGGCGGTACCGCTGTCGCAGACCGGCGAGCAGCTGTATTTCGGTCTGGCTGGCACCAACCAACTGGCCCAGCGCGAGGTTATTCCGTTCTTCGCCCTGGAGCAGGAAGGCCTGCTCGAATACGAGCTGAGTCGTCTGATCAACAGCCTGGCGCAGCCGGAAAAAACCCAGATCGGCCTGATTTCCGGGTTGCCCATGGCTGGCGGCATGAATCCCATGACCGGCCAGCCCAGTGCACCCTGGGTGGCCTTCGAGCAGATGCAGCAGATGTTCAGCGTGCAGGAGCTGGACAGCGATATCGATACCGTGCCGGCAGACATCGAGGTGTTGCTGCTGGTGCATCCCAAGACCCTGAGCGAGGCGGCGTTGTTCGCCGTCGACCAGTTCGTGCTGCGCGGTGGCAAGCTGCTGGCCTTCATCGATCCGCTGGCCGAGGCGGACCAGAGCATGGAGGCGATGATGGAAGGTATGGCCGATGGCAAGTCCTCCGACCTCGGGCCGCTGCTGGCGGCCTGGGGCGTGGCCTATGATCCCGAGCAGGTGGTGCTGGATGCCCGGTTGGGCATGTCGGTCAGCCGCGGGCAGGGACAGTTGCCGGCACGGCATATCGGTTGGCTGGAAGTCGAGCCGCAGTTCATGAGCCGCGACGACACCGTGACCGCGCCGCTGCAGATGCTGACCCTGGCCACCGCCGGAGCGCTGCAGCCGGTGGACGGTGCCCGCACGCAGTTCCTGCCGCTGCTGTCGAGCAGTGCCAACAGCGCACTGACACCCAGCAGTCGTTTCAGCAACATGCAGGACCCGGAGTCGCTGCTTAATGGCTTCAAGGCCGATGAGCAGATCTACCATTTTGCCGCGCGCCTGCAGGGCCCGGCACGGACCGCCTACCCCGATGGTCTGGAAGGCCGCGAGGCAGAGCTGGCCGAGGCGGATAACATCAATGTGCTGCTGATCGCCGATACCGACATGCTCACCGACCGCATGTGGGTGCAGGTGCAGGACTTCTTCGGCCAGCGCATTCCCCAGCCATGGGCGGACAATGGCGGCCTGCTGATCAATGCGCTGGACAACCTGTCCGGCTCCGAGGCGCTGATCAGTGTTCGTTCGCGCGGTGATTTCAGCCGTCCGTTCACCGTGGTCGAGGAACTGCAACGCAAGGCCGAGCGCCGCTACCGCGCCAGCGAGCAGCGCCTGCAACAGCAACTGGAGCAGACCGAGCAGCGCCTGCGTGAACTGCAACAGGGCCAGGACCCGACGCAGTTGACCGAGCTGAGCGCCGAGCAGGAACAGGCGATCCAGGGCTTCCTCGATGAGAAGCTGGCGATCCGCAAGCAGCTGCGCGATGTGCGCTACGAGTTGAACGCCGATATCGAACGCCTGGGCAATCTGCTCAAGATGATCAATATCGCCCTGGTGCCGGCGCTGCTGACCCTCGGTGTGCTGCTGTGGTGGCTCATCGGTCGGCTGCGCCGCCGTAGCGCCTGAGGAGCAACGCCATGCGTAACAAACCCTTGATATTCACTGTGCTGCTGACCGTGGTGCTGGTGGCGCTGGCACTGCAGATGCGTGGCAAGGATCGGGTCGCGGACCTGTCCAGTCGCGACCTGCTGTCGCCGATGCAGGAGAAGCAATTGATGCGGTTGGAACGCATCAGCCTGACGCGGGGCGAAGGGCAGGTCGAATTGGTGCTGCAGGATGGCGAATGGGGTGTGGCCAGCCACGCCGGTTTCCCGGCCCAGCGCGAGCGCCTGGCCGCGCTGCTGCATGCGCTGCGTGGGGCGCGGGTGGTGGAGGAGAAGACCAGCAACCCCGCGCACCATGCGCGCCTGGGGTTGGATGTGGCGGTGGCGGATAGCCAGGCACTGCAGGTCGGTCTGCATACCCCTGAACTGGACTTCGGGCTGATCTACGGCGAACGGGTGGGCAATGGGCAACTGGTGCGCTTTGCCGACGACGACCAGGTGCTGTTGGTCAACCGGCCATTGAGCATCTCGGTCAGCCCGCACGACTGGCTGGCGCTGGATGTCATCCGCATTCCCATGCAGCAGGTGGCGACGGCGCGCTGGACCCATGCCGATGGCGACACTCTGGAACTCGACAAGCGCTCGGAGGGTGATTACAACCTGCGCCTGGCCGGTCTGGAAGATGAACAGCAGGGTGGCAACGAGCGCTGGATCAACAGCATGGTGCTGGCATTGGTCAACCTGACGGCGCAGAACGTGGTCCAGCGCGACGAATTGACGCTCGCCGAGCCGATGTTGCGGATGCAGGTAAGCACCTGGTCCGGCGCCGAACTGGCGGCTTCGCTGCATGAAATCGATGGTCGCTACTGGCTGTTGATCGATAGCTACAGTGCCCCAAAGGCCGCCGATGACGAGCTGCAGGTCCAGGCCGACCCGCGCTGGGCTTATCAGATCGGTATCGGTCAGATGGAGAATCTGGACAAGCGACGTGCCGATATCCTACGTTCGCCATAGCAGAATACCCTTGCAGCTGTCTGGTGTTTGGCTAGAATCGGGACACGGCCTCTATAAACACTATTCCAGGTGGGGCGCGTCCGGTTGTCCGGCAGAGCCCCCCTTACCGGGAGCAATGCCGCGTCAGGTTCGCACCAGGTACCGAATCAAGGTTGAACGGAGTGTCGCTATCGCCACTCCGGACTTCCCGGGTGGTGGGATCATTGGTGATGTGGAGATTGTGGGAATGTCTGATCGGCAAACCGGTACGGTTAAATGGTTCAACGACGCCAAGGGTTTTGGCTTCATTCAACGTGAATCGGGTCCGGATGTGTTCGTGCACTTCCGTGCCATCCGCGGCGATGGACACCGCACCCTGGTCGAAGGCCAGAAGGTGGAGTTCAATGTCACCCAGGGGCAGAAAGGCCTGCAGGCAGAGGACGTGAGCGCCCTTTGAGCAGCCAGTCGGGAGCGTCCTGGTATTGTCTGGCGCTGGGTGACGGGCTGCTGGCCAGTATCCCGCTGCACGATATCGAGGACGCTTTCAGGCAACTGCACCCGCACGGCGAAACGCCGCCGGATGCAGCTGTTTTCAGTCGCCACCGGCTCGATGGCCTGCAATGCCAGGTCAGCGTGTTCTTTTCCCCTGCGCTTGCCGATCTGGCGCGTCGTTTCAAGGCACGCCCCTGTCCCAGGCCTGGCACGCATGATCTGGAGTTGCTGGTGGGCTCGGCGCAGGCGCTGCAGCTCTGAGCTGGCGAAGCCGTTACAGTGTCGGCAGATTGGCGCTGAGCCAGCGCTGAAACTCCGCCGGTGGCAGCGCGCCATTGAGGCGGGTGATTTCCTTGCCGCGGTGTATGATCAGCAGTGTCGGAATGCTGCGGATGGCGAAGCGTGCGGCCAGTTCCGGGGCTGCTTCGGTATCGACCTTGGCCAGGCGTGCATGGGGTTCTGCGCTGCCCGCGGTTTGTGCGAATACCGGGGCGAACTGCCGGCAGGGCCCGCACCAACTGGCCCAGAAGTCGACTACCAGTGGCAGGTCGGCATTGGCGTGGGCATTGAAGCTGCGATTATCCAGGTCCACCGGGTTGCCGGTGAACAGGGTTTGCTTGCAGGCCCCGCAGCGCGGTGCCTGATCGAGACGCTCGGCCGCCAGCCGGTTGCGCCGATGGCAATGTGGGCAGGCCAGGGTGATCGGCTCGCTCATGGCAGCTTCCTCTTTCTCAGGGCTTGAGCGCCCAGGTGAACTCCTCTTCGCCTGCCGCGGTTACCTTGAACCAGCGATCGGCGTCCGCCTCGCCCTGGGCTTCTTCCCAGCCACCGATGGAACAGCGTACCTCGCGCTCGATGCCGGTCGCCACCGCGCGGGCGCAATCCAGGTCGGTGGCCCAGGGGGTGCGCTCGCTTTCAAACCAGATGCTCGCCCACTTGCCGGCTGCCTTGCGCACTATCATCAATGGAATGGCGCTGTCGCCATGCAGCGTGCCGCGGAGGGTGGTGCCGGACCAGGGGCCGAGGTCGACGCGGCCGACATGCTGTTCCAGCCAGCCAGTCAGCTCATCCAGAAAGTCTTCCTTCAGGTAAATCTCGATATCCGGTTGGCGCACGCAAGTTCCTCTCAGTGGCGTTGCAGCATCACCATGCGCATGGCGACCTCCAGTCCGGCGAGGCCGCTGTCGCGCAGGGCCTGCTGGCGTTCGGGGCGGCTACGAAAACCATGGGGCGTCATGCCGATCAGGTTGTCCAGCGCGGCTGGCTCCAGCTGCAGAGCATAGCGCAGGATCTGGTCATTGACGATCGTCATACCCTCCGGCAGGGCCTTGATCAGCTCGGGAGTGGGGTGGATGCTGTCATAGAGTTTTTCCCGCAGGGCCAGCAGGTGATCGGCATGCGGGCCGACCAGCAGCAGGTGGCCGCCCGGCCTGAGCACCCGCAGGCATTCCTCCCAGGACCAGGGACTGAAGACGCACAGTGCCGCATCCAGGCTGGCATCGGCCAGCGGCAGGCGGGCGCTGGAGCCGACCAGCCACTGGATGTCACGGTTGCGCCGGCAGGCCTTGATCACCGCATCCTTGCTGATATCCAGCGCGGCACAATCGAGTCCGGGCAGGACGCGGGCCAGCCGATCGGTGTAGTAGCCTTCGCCGCAGCCCATGTCCAGCAGCGCCGCTGGCGCCTGTTCGGCAAACAACCGGTTGATCCCGTCACTCACCGGCTGGTAATGACCGCCATCGAGAAAGGCCTGGCGGCAGGCGAGCATGGCCGGGGTGTCGCCGGGCTGGCGGCTGTTCTTGTGTTGCACCAACAGCAGGTTCAGATAGCCCTGGCGGGCCTGGTCATAGCTGTGGCCATTGGCGCAGGACCAGCTGCGACCCTCGGCGCTGAGCGGCGCATGGCAATGCGGGCAGAGGAGCTGCGGCATCAGGCGAGCAACCGTTGCAGGGTGGTGAAATAGATCTCGGTCAGGGTATCCAGGTCGCTGGCGCTGACATGTTCGTTGAGCTGATGGATGGTGGCGTTCACCGGCCCCAGTTCGACCACCTGGGTGCCCATGGTGGCGATGAAGCGGCCATCGGAGGTACCACCGGAGGTGGAGGGCTGGGTCTCGCGACCGGTGACCTGGCGGATCGCCGCGGCCACGCCGTCCAGCAGTTCGCCGGGTTCGGTGAGAAACGGCAGGCCGGACAGGGTCCACTGCAGCTCGTAATCCAGTCCATGCCGGTCGAGAATGTCGCATACCCGCTCTTGCAGGCCCTCGACGGTGGACTCGGTGGAAAAACGGAAATTGATCAGCGCTTCCAGTTCGCCCGGTACCACATTGGTAGCGCCGGTACCGGAGTGGATATTGGAAATCTGGAAGCTGGTCGGCGGGAAGAAGGCGTTGCCCTGGTCCCATACCTCGTCGGCCAGCTCGGCCAGCGCCGGTGCTGCCAGGTGGATGGGATTGCGTGCCAGGTGCGGATAGGCGACATGCCCCTGGCGCCCCTTGACCAGCAGCCGGGCATTCAGTGAGCCGCGCCGGCCGTTCTTGACCACATCACCGACCAGCTCGGTACTGGAGGGCTCGCCGACGATGCACCAGTCGACCTGTTCGTTGCGGGCGACCAGCGTCTCCACCACCTTGACCGTGCCCTCGGTGGCGGGGCCTTCCTCATCACTGGTGATCAGCAGGGCGATCGAGCCGCGGTGCGCCGGGTGCGCGGCGACGAAGCGCTCTATCGCCACCACCATGGCGGCCAGGCTGCCCTTCATGTCGGCCGCACCACGGCCATACAGCATGCCGTCACGGATGACCGGTTGAAACGGCGCGGTGTCCCAGCGCTCCAGCGGGCCGGTGGGTACCACATCGGTATGCCCGGCAAAGCACAGCACCGGCTGCGCGGAGCCGCGACGGGCCCACAGGTTATCCACCTCGCCGAAGCGCATGGGTTCTAGCTGGAAGCCACAGGCGGCCAGGCGTTGGCCGATCAACTGCTGGCAACCGGCATCATCCGGGGTGGTGGAGTCGCGGGCGATCAGCTCGCAGGCAAGGGTAAGTGTTGCGGATTGAGGTGTGCTCATAAGCGCCGGTCAGGTCTGGAATCGGCGGATATGATAGCAGATGTGCCGTGCTGGGGATCGGTGAAAGGTCCGCGCTGCGGGAGCGCGGACCACCTGTTCAGCGTGCGGGCACGCTGTTGGCGTTGTTGGAAATGGTCACCTCGACCCGACGGTTCATCGCGCGGGAGGCAGGTGTGTCGTTATCCGACACCGGGTGTGCCTTGCCAAGGCCTACGGCTTCGATACGGCCCGAGTCCACGCCCTCGCGGATCAGTGCACGGCGTACCGACTCGGCCCGGGCCTGGGACAGTTGCAGGTTGTAGGCATCAGACCCGGTACTGTCGGTAAAGCCTTCGACCAGTACCTTGCGCTGGGGGTTCTCCTGCAGGAATTCGGCGAGCTTGCGCACGTTGGAGTTGGCTGCCGGCTTCAGTTCGGCCTTGTCCAGATCGAACAGCACGTTGCCGAAGGTGACCACCGAACCGCGATCGGTCTGCTTGGCATTCAGTTCTTCCTGCAATTTGCGGATCTGCGCATCGCGTGCTTCCAGCCGGGTGCGAGCGCGCTCCTCGGAAACGCCTGCCAACTGCTGTTCGGTGGTACGCAGGGCGATGGTCTCGCGCGCCAGTGCGACACGGCGCTCGGTCAGGTAGGCCAGATGATCGATCTCATGGGGTTTGGCGCCTTCCTGCATGGCGAACTCGGCGCGGCCCAGGGCCTTTTTCGCATCTTCGGTTTCAACGGCGGCCAACTGGCTGGCCTTGGGATGGTTCTGCAGTTCGGTTACCTGCGCACGCGCCTGCTCCAGGTTGGGGTTGGTATCGTTGGAAGCACAGGCCGTCAGCAACAGGCCCATGGCCAGGCAGGCGGGTAGGGTAAGATGGGTACGCATGGGAACTACTCCTTGCTATTGAACGAGTTGCCTGGTGATCACTGGAGGCCGCGTAGGCTTTCTTCACGCAGCTCCTGGGTGCCGCGTTCGGCTGACTCCAGACCGCGTCGGGCTTTTTCCGCCTGGGCCTTGCGTTCGGCGACGCGGGCGTCCCATTCGGCTTGTTCGGCGAGATAGCGCGCCCGGTCGTATTCTTTCTCGACATTGGCCTGCTCGGCCTGCAGCAGTTTTTCCCGGGCGGTACGCAATTCGAGCGGCGCATATTCGGCGCTCTGTGCGGTGTCGGCGGAGTTCAACGCCTGCTGGGCAATTGCCAACTGGCTGGTCGGCGGGGGAGTGCTGGCACAGCCGGCAAGGGCTGCGGCAGCACCAAGGGTCGCTATGGCAAGCAGATGCTTGGGAACGTGCAAAACGTGTCTAGACATGGTTCCAGCTCCAGATTGAATCATTGCGTCAACATCTACAATGGCTGCGGAAGACTGCACTGTGCTTCTACTGGCGGGACCCTGTCCGGGGTCATTGGGGCGTGCGCTGCCGATGCGCTGTAATCGACCAGCTTGAAACTGTTGCAATCACAGTACGTACACAAGGTCTGACCGCGGGCGGTTGCGACTGTTCAACAAAATGTTTCCGCGCCCCGGTATTAGTTTCGCTCATGAGCGTGACTGGTCAGTCTGTGTACAAAGTGGGTCAATCGTGGGGTACGTTGCTCCAGCGTGCCCGGTGCCAGGCGCGGCGCTGTTTCTTGTCGAGGAAGGTCCAGGCCAGCAGGCGGCTGTGCTTATGCCCCTGGGCCATGGGAACGACGCGGATATCCCGGACCGGTAATGCGGCCAGTTGCCGCTGCAATACCGGCAGGTTGGCGGCCTTGGACACCAGGGTGGTGAACCAGAAGACCTGCCCGGCGAGCGCGGCGCTGTCCTCGATCATGCGTGTCAGGAAGCCGGCTTCGCCGCCATCGCAGACCAGCTCGTTGGCGCGGCCACCGAAGTTCAGCTGTGCGGTGCGTGCGGCTCCGGCCTTGCCCAGATTGCGCCATTTGCGCTGGCTGCCGCTGCTGGCCAGGGCATGGCTGGCATGGAACGGCGGATTGCACAGGGTGAAGTCGAAGCGCTCATCGGCGCCGACGATACCCTGCAACACCTTCGATGGTGCCGTTTGCTGTCGTAGCTCGATGCCCTCGGCCAAGTGCGGATTGGCAGCGAGAATGGCCGCGGCGTTATCCAGCGCCAGCGGGTCGATATCCACGCCGACGAAGTGCCAGCCATACTCCACGCGGCCCAGCAGCGGATAGATCAGATTGGCCCCGGTGCCGATATCCAGGCCGGTCAGACCCTCGCCTGTGGGTATGTCGCCGCCATGGCTTTCACCGAGCAGGTCGGCCAGGGCATGAATATAGTCGGCGCGACCGGGCACCGGTGGACACAGGTAGCCGTCGGGAATGTCCCAACCGGCGATCTGGTACTGCTGCTCGAGCAGGGCCCGGTTCAGCAGCCTGACCGTTTGCGGATCGGCGAAGTCCAGCGTCGTCGAGCCGTCTGCAGCCCTGATGATCCGGGCTTTAAGCGCTGGGCAGGCACGGCCCAGCGCGTGCAGGTCATAGCGGCCCTGATGGCGATTGCGCGGATGCAGGCCCGGCTTGGCGGGGCGTGGCTGGGGTGGTCGGCTGGGCATGGCATGATCCGTGGTGCTGGGCGACGGATTGTCCCACAGATGCGCTGCCGGGATCATCCGGGTTGTGCACAGATGGCGTGGACAGTTCTGTGGATAACCTCAGGGTAGAACGGAGCAGGGCACGCCGGGCCTGCCTTTGGCGTTGCTGGTCGTTTATTGAGCAGGTGGCACATGGGGTATACTGCGCGGCCTGATTGCTGCGAGGTTGACATGTCCGTTGATGATCCCCGATTCGGTGGCATAGCCCGGCTCTATGGCCGTGACGCCCTCGCGCGCCTGCAGGCCAGCCATGTGGCGGTGGTAGGTATCGGCGGGGTCGGCAGTTGGGCGGCCGAGGCGCTGGCACGTACCGGCATAGGTCGCATCACCCTGATCGACATGGATGACATCTGCGTGACCAATACCAATCGCCAGCTGCCGGCGATGAAGGGCAATATCGGACGGCTGAAGGTGGAGGTGATGGGCGAGCGCCTGCAGGCGATCAACCCGGGCTGCGAGGTGCGTCCGATCATGGGTTTCGTCACGCCCGACACCCTGGCTGAATACATCACCGCGGACATCGACTGCGTGGTGGACTGCATCGACAGCGTTGCCTCCAAGGTGGCGCTGATCGCCTGGTGTCGGCGGCGCAAGATTCCCATCATCACCACCGGCGGTGCCGGTGGGCAGATCGACCCGACCATGATCACCGTGGCCGATCTGTCGAAGACCGTCAACGACCCGCTGGCGGCCAAGGCGCGTTCACTGCTGCGGCGCGACCATAACTTCCCGCGTGCCGACAGCAAGCGCAGCTTCGGTGTGCCCTGTGTGTATTCCACCGAGCAGCTGCGCTATCCCAAGCCGGATGGCTCGGTGTGCCAGCAGAAGGCCTTCGTCGGTGAGGGGGTGAAGCTGGATTGCTCGGGTGGCTTCGGCTCGGTGACCATGGTCACTGCCACCTTTGGCATGGTGGCGGCAGCGCAGGCGGTCAAGCGGATTCTACGTTGAGTCTCAGCCATACCTGTTCACTGTGAGCCAGAAGCCCGGCGCACCGGGCTTCCTTAGCATCAGTTATGCGAGTGCAGCATGTCATTCAGTGCGATGGCGCTCTTGTTGGTCTTGCACTCGATCGAACCGGTCTGTGAGTTGCGGCGGAACAGCAGGTCCGGCTGGTTGGCCAGCTCCCGTGCCTTGACGATGCCCACCTGGTTGTCGGCGTCATCCAGCAGGGCGACCTTCAGTCCGGCGGTGATGTACAGGCCGGCTTCCACGGTGCAGCGGTCGCCCAGCGGGATGCCGATACCGGCGTTGGCCCCGATCAGGCAGCCTTCACCTACCGAGATGACGATATTGCCGCCACCGGACAGGGTGCCCATGGTCGAGCAGCCGCCGCCCAGGTCCGAGCCCTTGCCGATGAACACGCCAGCGGAGATGCGGCCTTCGACCATGCTGGTGCCGGCGGTACCGGCATTGAAGTTGATGAAGCCTTCATGCATCACCGTGGTGCCCTCGCCGATATAGGCGCCCAGGCGCACCCGGGCGGTATCGGCGATGCGTACCCCGTTGGGTACCACGTAGTTGGTCATGATCGGGAACTTGTCCACGCTGTGTACCTGCAGGTCCTCGCCGCGCAGGCGGGCTTCGAGCTGGCGTTGCGGGAGTTCCTGGATATCGATCGCGCCCTGGTTGGTCCAGGCCACATTCGGCAGCAGCGGGAACAGCCCGGCCAGCACCACCTCATGCGGTTTGACCAGGCGGTGCGACAGCAGGTGCAACTTGAGGTAGGCGCCAGGTGTGGTGGTGGGTGCATCGTCGGTTTCGAGGATGGTGACCACCAGCGGCCGGGTGCTGTGCTGCAACTGGCTGGTCAATGCGCCGAGCTCGGCAAAGCCTGCATCGACAAGGGCTTTGCCGAGTACGGCGCACTGATTGGGAGGCAGCTTGATGGCCTGGTTGCCACCCTGGTAGGCGAGGTGTGTGGCGAATATCGCCACCAGCTCGCGGTCAGGGTGAAGAATGGGCTGGGGGTAGAACACCTCCAGCCAGTCGCCGGCGCTGTTTTGGGTGCCGATACCCAGAGCAAGACTGAAATGGTCGCTCATCAGTGTGGATCCTTCGTGCGTGGTGTCAAAAGGCAGTGGCGTACAGTTCCGGCTTGAAGCCGACCAGACGCCGTGGGCCGATATCCAGTACCGGTCTTTTTATCATCGAGGGGTTGGCCTGCATCAAGGCGACGGCCTTGTCCAGGTCGATATCCTGCTTGTCCGCGTCGTCGAGCTTGCGGAAGGTGGTGCCCTGGCGATTGAGGACCTTCTCCCAGCCGTGCTCCTGACACCAGTTGCGCAGGTGTTCGGCGTCGATGCCTTCCTTCTTGTAGTCATGGAAGTGGTACTCGATACCGTGCTCGTCCAGCCAGGTGCGGGCTTTCTTCATGGTGTCGCAGGCCTTGATGCCATACAGGGTGATCATCTTCACAGGCTCCTGATAAAGGTGCGGATACGGTGGGCGGCTTCGATGCAGTCGGCCAGCGGTGCGACCAGGGCCATGCGTACCCGGCCGGCGCCGGGGTTGTGGCCATCGACTTCACGGGACAGATAGCGGCCCGGTACCACCGCGACGTTCTGCTCGGCGAGCAGGCGCCGGGTGAAGGTCTCGTCGTCCAGCGGCGTGGCTGGCCACAGGTAGAAGCCGGCGTTGGGGCGCTGGATGTCCATGACGTCGCCGAGAATGCTCAGCACCGCATCGAACTTGCTCTGGTACATCTCGCGGTTGGCCGCGACATGCTGCTCGTCCTGCCAGGCGGCGAGGCTGGCCAGTTGGGTGGGGATCGGCATGGCGCAACCGTGGTAGGTGCGGTAGGTCAGGTACGGGCCGAGCAGGCTGGCATCGCCGGCGACGAAGCCGGAGCGCAGGCCGGGCAGGTTGGAGCGCTTGGACAGGCTGTGGAACACCACGCAGCGGGCGAAGTCGCTACGGCCCATGGCGGCGCAGGCCTGCAGCAGGCCGGGCGGCGCGCTCTGGCCCGGGGGGTAGATCTCGCTGTAGCACTCGTCCGAGGCGATGACGAAGTCGTAACGATCAGCCAGCTCGATGAGTTTCTGCAGTTGCTCCAGCGCAATGACCGCGCCGGTGGGGTTGCCGGGGGAGCAGATGAACAGCAACTGGCAGCGTTGCCAGATATCCGCCGGCACCCGGTCGAAATCGGGAATGAAGCCCTGGCGGGCGTCGCAGGGCAGGTAGTGCGGCTGCACTCCGGCCAGCAGCGCGGCGCCTTCGTAGATCTGGTAGAAGGGGTTGGGGCTGACCACCAGGCCCTGGGGATCACGCTGCACCACGGCCTGGGTGAAGGAAAACAGCGCCTCGCGGGTGCCGGTGACCGGCAGTACATGGCGCTCGGCATCGAGCATGCCGGCCGGCAGCCCGAAGCGCTGGTTGAGCCAGCCGGCGATACCCTGGCGCAACGCCGGCAGGCCGGCGCTGGTCGGGTAGACCGCGGCCTGTGCCAGATTGGCGGCCAGGGTGTCCAGCACAAAGGCCGGGGCAGCATGCTTGGGCTCGCCGATGGACAGGGAAATCGGTGCCAGCTCGGGATTGGGCACGACGTCGGCGAGCAGCGCCCGCAGTTTCTCGAACGGGTAGGGCTGCAGCCGTTGCAGATCGGTGTTCATCCGGTCCTCAGATATCCATGGATTGCGGCATGCCGGTGTCCGGCTGGCCGGTGTTGTAACTGAGCGTTCGGATAATGGTGTTCTGCAGGCGCTGGCACAATTGCGGGTCGGACAACGGTTGGTTGTCGGCATCGGTCAGTACGAAAACATCATCCACGCGTTCGCCCAGCGTGACGATCTTGGCATTTTGCACGCTGATGTCGAAATCCAGAAATATTTTTCCCATCTTTGCCAGCAGACCGGGCCGGTCGGGGGCGCTGAGTTCGAGGATGGTGTGCTGGCCACCATGGTCGGTGAAGATGGTGACTTCCGGGGCGAAGGCGAAATGCTTGAGCTGACGCGGGACCCGGCGCTGGATGATCGCCGGGTAGGCATCCGGGTCGGACAGCGCGTCGACCAGCTCGCGCTTGATCTCGCGGGTACGCTCGGGATTGTCGCCGATCGAGCCGCCATCGGCGTCCAGCACGATATAGGTACCCAGGTTGATGTGGTTGGTGGTGATCACCCGGGCGTCCTGGATGCTCAGGTTGAGCTGGTCCATGGCCGCCACCGTCACCGCGAACAGGTCGTGCTGTTCGGGAGTGTAGAGAAAGATCTGGGTGGCGCCTTCGAACTCGCGCTGGGCAGTCTCCTTGATCAGCACCAGTGGCCCGCGGTGCAGGGGGTGCTGGACGATCGCCTCGGTGTGCCAGGCGATATCGCTGGCGGTATGGCGCAGAAAATAGTTGTCGCCCAGTTGGGCCCACAACGCCTCGGTATCGTCCTCGTCGATGCCGCTGCGCACCAGGATGTCCATGGCGGCGCGCTGGGTATCGGCGATCTGTTCGGCGCGGTTGGGCGGGTTGTCCAGGCCGCGGCGCAGGGCGCGTTTGGTTTCGGTGTACAGCTGGCGCAGCAGCGAGGCGCGCCAGGAGTTCCACAGGTTCGGGTTGGTGGCATTGATATCGGCGATGGTCAGCACGTACAGATAGTCCAGGCGTACCTGGTTGCCCATCTGCACGGCGAAGTCATGAATCACCTGCGGATCGGAAATGTCCTTGCGCTGGGCGGTGGTGGACATGATCAGGTGGTTCTCCACCAGCCAACTGACCAGGTGGGTGTCCCAGGCCGGCAACTGGTGGCGCTGGCAGAAGCGGGTAGCATCGAGCGCGCCGAGTTCGGAGTGGTCGCCGCCGCGGCCCTTGGCGATGTCGTGGTACAGCCCGGCCATGTACAGCAGGTCCGGCTTGGGCAGGCGGCAGAAGATCTTCCAGGCCAGCGGGTACTTTTCCTGGTAGTCGGGGCGGCCGAGCTTGCGCAGGTGCTTGATCAGATTCAGCGTGTGCGCATCCACCGTGTAGATGTGGAACAGGTCGTGCTGCATCTGCCCGACGATACGGCCGAACTCCGGCAGGTAGCGCCCGAGGATGCCATAGCGGTTCATCCGCCGCAGGTTGCGATGAATGCCTTCGCGGCAGCGCAGCAGCTCGACGAACAGGCTGGTGTTGCGGATATCACTGCGAAACTCGTCGTCGATCAGGTGCCGGTGATCACGCAGCAGGCGAATGGTGTCGGCGCGCACACCACGGATTTCCGGGTGCTGGGCCATCAGCAGGAAGATCTCCAGCAGGGCGAAGGGGGTACGCTTGAACACCTGCGGGTGGGTCACTTCGATATAGTGATTGCGCACCTGGAAGCGGGCATTGAGCGGCTGGATAGTCGCCGCCTCGGCATCGCGCAGCAGGATCTCCTCGAAATGCTGCATCAGCAGGTCGTTGAGTTCCGACAATGACATGACGATGCGGTAGTACTTCTGCATGAAGCGCTCGACCGCCAGCTTGGCGTCGTTGTCCTCGAAGCCGAACAGCCGGGCCAGGGCTCGCTGATGGTCGAACAGCAGACGGTCCTCGGCGCGCCCGGCCAGGGTGTGCAGGGCGAAGCGCACCTGCCAGAGAAAGGCCCGGCCGCCGGCCAGGATGTTGTATTCGGGCTCGTTGAGAAAACCCTGGTCCACCAGTTCGCGCAGGTTGCTGGTGCCGAAGTGGCGCAGCGCCACCCAGCCGATGGTCTGGATGTCACGCAGGCCGCCGGGGGAGCTCTTGACGTTGGGTTCGAGGTTGTACTCGGTATCGTTGAACTTGGCATGCCGGGCGTGCTGCTCGGCACGCTTGGCGCGGAAGAACTCGGCACTGGTCCACATCTGCTGCGGGCCGACCGCGTCGATCATGGCCTGGCGCAACGGCTGGTCGCCGACCAGGATGCGTGATTCCATCAGGTTGGTGATGACGGTGACGTCGGCGCGCGCCTCCTGCTGGCATTCGTCGATGCTGCGCACGCTCTGGCCGACCTCCAGACCGATATCCCAGAGCAGGGTGAGGAAGCGGCTGATGGCCTCGTGGTAACGCTCGCCGCTGTTGCCGTCGCGCAGCAGGATCAGCAGGTCGATGTCCGAATGCGGGTGCAGTTCGCCGCGGCCGTAGCCGCCGACCGCCAGCAGGGCGATGTCGTCGGCTTCGGGGCAGGCCAGGGTGGTCCAGGCCTGGCGCAGGATCTGGTCGGTGAGCCAGGCGCGATCATGGATCAGCTTGTGGATGTCGCGGCCACCCTCGAAGCGCGCCTGCAGGACATCCGCGGCGTGCTGGAGGGCTTTCTTGAAAGCGGGAATCGGGCTGCGTGCTAATGCCAGGTCGGCTTTGAACTGGCTCGGGTCAAATAATTCGTGATCCACAGTGCTTCCTCGATTCCGGTAGATCTCAGCGGAAGGTTTCTTCCTTGCGCAGGGTCAGGATTTCGTAACCATCGGCCGTCACCAGGATGGTGTGCTCCCACTGGGCCGACAGCTTGCGGTCCTTGGTGATGGCGGTCCAGCCATCGCCCAGCAGGCGGGTTTCCGCGCGGCCCTGGTTGAGCATCGGCTCGATGGTGAAGGTCATGCCTTCCTGCAGTTCCAGGCCGGTGCCGGCCTTGCCGTAGTGCAGCACCTGGGGTTCTTCATGAAACACCTTGCCGATGCCGTGCCCGCAATAATCGCGTACCACGCTGTAGCGGTTGGCGTGGGCGTGATCCTGGATGATCTGGCCGATATCACCCAGCCGGGCACCGGGCCGCACCACCGAGATACCTTTATACAGGCATTCCTGGGTGACCCGCGACAGCCGGGTGACCCAGTCGGGAGTATCGCCGACATGGAACATCTTGCTGGTGTCGCCGTGGTAGCCGTCCTTGATCACGGTGATGTCGATGTTCATCGCATCGCCATTCTTCAGTGGCTTGTCATTCGGGATGCCATGGCAGACCACATGATTGAGCGAGGTGCAGATGGACTTGGGGAACGGGATACGACCATGGCCACCGCCGTAGTTCAACGGGGCGGGAATGGCCTGCTGAACGTTGACGATATAATCATGGCAGCGCTGGTTCAGTTCCTCGGTGGTCACGCCCGGCTTGACGTATTCCCCGATCATCTCCAGCACCTCGGCGGCCAGTCGGCCGGCCACGCGCATGCCGGCGATGTCTTCGGGGGTCTTGATGGATACGCTCATGAGGGCAAATTCTCTCGTGTTGCCACGCCAGCCGGCGTGCGGGATGGATTGATCTGGCGAGAGTTTATCAGAACTGGTCAGGGGCTGTGTGCATCGGGGCAGGGTGTGCCGTCCGGCACGTCAGCCTTTATTCTGCCCGGCATTTTGTGATATAAAGCGCCGCGCCTGAATGAACGCGGGACTTTTCCGCCACAGGCATTACTGAAACCGCACACATATCGACACGTTGTCCTGGGTGCCCTGCGGGGTTGGACAGCGGGATATGTGGAGGCTCAACCCGATCTATATATGGAGTTATCATGACCCAAGTTTCCATGCGTGACATGCTGAAGGCCGGTGCGCACTTCGGCCACCAGACCCGTTACTGGAACCCGAAAATGGGCAAGTTCATTTTCGGTGCACGTAACAAGATCCACATCATCAACCTGGAAAAGACCATGCCCATGTTCCACGAAGCCCTGAGCTTTGTGGAGAAACTGGCCAGCGGCAAGAACAAGCTGCTGTTCGTCGGTACCAAGCGCGCTGCCAGCAAAATCATCGCTGAAGAAGCCACCCGCGCCGGCATGCCTTATGTGGATCACCGTTGGCTCGGCGGCATGCTGACCAACTACAAGACCATCCGTCAGTCGATCAAGCGCCTGCGCGACCTGGAAACCCAGGCCGAAGACGGCACTTTCACCAAGCTGACCAAGAAAGAAGCGCTGATGCGTTCGCGCGATCTGGAAAAGCTGGATCGCAGTCTGGGTGGTATCAAGGACATGGGCGGCCTGCCCGATGCGATCTTCGTGATCGACGTCGAGCATGAACGCATCGCCATCACCGAAGCCAACAAGCTGGGCATCCCGGTGATCGGCATCGTCGATACCAACAGCAGCCCGGAAGGCGTCGACTACGTGATCCCCGGCAACGATGACGCCATTCGCGCCATCAAGCTGTACGCTGGTGCCATGGCTGACGCGGTACTGCGCGGCAAGAACAGCGGCGGTGTCGATGAGTTCGTCGAGGAAGCCGCTACTGTCTCCGAGGCCTCCGAAGGCTGAGCGGGAATCGGCGTGGTCTGAAAGCCGTATTCAAAAAGGGGGCCATGCCCCCTTTTTGCACTATGTTGAAATATCTTGAAAGCAACATGTTGAGGCTGTCCTGAGCAGCGGACAGCTCCCAATCAAGCAAGTCAGAGGAATAATTCATGTCACAGATTACTGCCGCCATGGTCAAGGAACTGCGTGAGCGTACCGGCCAGGGCATGATGGATTGCAAGAAGGCACTGGCTGCTGCCGGTGGCGATATCGAGAAAGCCATCGATGACATGCGTGCCGCCGGCTCGATCAAGGCCGCCAAGAAGGCTGGCAACATTGCCGCCGAAGGTTCCATCGCGGTCAAGGTGGCTGACGACAACAAGTCCGCCATCATCATCGAAGTCAACTCCCAGACCGACTTCCTGGCGCTGCAGGATGACTTCAAGGCCTTCGTCAACGACAGCCTGGAGAAAGGCTTCGCCGCTGGCTACACTGACGCTGCGCCGCTGATCGCTGATCAGGAATCCGCCCGTGAGGCGCTGGTGGCCAAGTGTGGTGAGAACGTCAACATCCGTCGTCTGGCTCGCGTCGAGAGCGATGTGGTTGGTGCCTACCTGCACGGTCACCGCATCGGTGTTCTGGTTGCCCTGAAAGGTGGCGACGCTGACCTGGCCCGCGACATCGCCATGCACGTTGCCGCCAGCAACCCGCAACTGCTCGATCCGTCCCAGGTATCCCCTGAGGTGGTCGAGAAGGAAAAGGAAATCTTCCTGGCTCTGAACGCCGACAAGATCGCTGGTAAGCCGGAAAATATCGTCGAGAACATGGTCAAGGGCCGGATCAACAAGTTCCTCGCCGAAGCCAGCCTGGTCGAGCAGGCCTTCGTCAAGGATCCGGAAGTCAAGGTTGGCGAACTGGCCAAGAAAGCCGGTGCCGAGATCGTTTCCTTCACCCGCTTCGAAGTGGGCGAGGGCATCGAGCGTGCCGAGGTCGACTTCGCTGCCGAAGTGGCTGCCCAGGTGGCTGCGTCCAAGCAGTAAGTCATGGTGCGGTGTGACCGACGCTCCTGCAGACTCCCGCTGGGGAGTCTGCAACCAGGTTACCCAGGAAGGCTTCACGCGCAGGCGTGAAGCCTTCTTTTTAAGAAATACTGAACAAGTCAGCGCTCCGGTTGTCTGGGTGTGACTCGTTGAGTGTTTCACCCCACAGCAGGAGAGTGATGAATGGCCCAGGTACCTAGCAGCCGTCAGCCCAAGTACAAGCGAATTCTTCTAAAACTCAGCGGTGAGGCCCTGATGGGCACCGAGGACTTCGGTATCGACCCGAAGGTACTGGACCGCATGGCGCTGGAGATCGGCCAGTTGATCGGCATCGGGGTCCAGGTGGGGCTGGTCATTGGCGGTGGCAACCTGTTCCGCGGCGCAGCGCTCAGCGCCGCCGGCATGGACCGGGTCACCGGCGACCACATGGGTATGCTCGCCACGGTGATGAACGCGCTGGCCATGCGCGACTCCCTGGAGCGCTCCAATATCCAGACCCGGGTGATGTCGGCGATTGCCATGGAAGGGGTCACCGAGCATTATGATCGGCGCAAGGCAATGCGCTATCTGGCCGGTGGCGACGTGGTAATATTTTCCGCTGGTACCGGCAATCCGTTCTTCACCACTGACACCGCCGCCTGCCTGCGCGGTATCGAAGTGGATGCCGATGTGGTACTCAAGGCGACCAAGGTTGATGGCGTGTACGACCGGGATCCGATGAAGGATCCGAATGCCGAACGTTTTGACCGGCTCAGCTATGACCAGGTACTGGACCTCAAGCTGGGCGTAATGGATCTGACGGCCATCTGTCTGATTCGCGATCACCAGATGCCCCTGCGGGTATTCAACATGAACAAGCCCGGCGCGCTGCTCAATGCAGTGGTAGGAAGCGCCGAGGGAACATTGATCGAGGGCTGAGTAATGATCAACGAAATCAAGCAAGAAGCGCAGGAGCGCATGAAGAAGTCTACCGAGTCGCTGGATGGCGCCTTCGCCAAGATCCGCACCGGTCGCGCGCACCCGAGTATCCTGGACAGTGTCATGGTGTCCTACTACGGCGCCGATACGCCGCTGCGCCAGGTGGCCAACGTCACCGTCGAGGATTCGCGCACCCTGGCGCTGAGCGTGTTCGACAAGAGCATGATCCAGGCGGTGGAAAAGGCCATCATGACCTCCGACCTGGGCCTGAACCCGGCGACCGCGGGCACCACCATCCGCGTACCCATGCCGGCGCTGACCGAGGAAACCCGCAAGGGCTATACCAAGCAGGCACGCAGTGAAGCGGAGAATGCCCGGGTAGCCGTGCGCAACATCCGCCGTGATGCTCTGGGCCAGCTCAAGGATCTGCAGAAGGAAAAGGAGATCAGCGAGGACGAGGAGCGCCGTGCAGCCGACGAGGTGCAGAAGCTGACCGACAAGTACATTGCCGAGATCGACAAGGCGCTGGAAGCCAAGGAAGCGGATCTGATGGCGATCTGATGCTGTCTGTTTCCCGACCTGCCAGAGTCCGTCGCCATGATCAATAGCACCGATAACAAAGCTGTAACCGGAACCGTACCGCGGCATGTCGCCATCATCATGGATGGTAACAATCGCTGGGCGCGCAAGCGCTTCCTGCCTGGTGTGGCGGGGCACAAGGCGGGTGTCGATGCGGTCCGGGCGGTGATCGAGGTATGCGCCAAGGAAGGTGTCGAGGTGCTCACGCTGTTCGCCTTTTCCAGTGAGAACTGGGCGCGGCCGCAGGAGGAGGTGGGGGCGCTGATGGAGCTGTTCCTGTTCGCCCTGCACCGCGAGGTGCGCAAGCTGCGGGACAACGACATTCGCCTGAACATCATCGGCGATCGCAGCCGTTTCGATCCGGTATTGCAGCGGGCGATGGCGGATGCCGAGGCGCTGACCTCCGGCTGCCAGGGCATGCAACTGCTGATCGCCGCCAACTACGGCGGCCAGTGGGACATTACCCAGGCGGCCCGCTCCCTGGCGCGGGATGCCGCTGCCGGCATGCTCGATGCCGAGGCGATCAGTGTCGAGGATATGGAGGCGCGACTGTGCACCGGTGACTTCCCCCTGCCGGACCTGTGCATACGCACCGGCGGCGAGCGGCGCATCAGCAATTTCCTGTTGTGGCAGCTGGCCTACGCCGAGCTGTACTTCTCCGATCTCTTCTGGCCCGATTTCAAACACGACGCCATGCGCGCAGCGCTCGCCGATTTCGCCTGTCGTCAACGGCGCTTTGGCAAGACCAGCGAACAGGTGGCAGCGGAGTCCTGATGCTCAAGCAACGTATTATTACCGGCGTCATCCTGGCGCCCCTGGTCATTGCCGGTTTCGTGCTGCTCGATCACCTGTGGTTCGCGGTGATGATCGGCTTCATCGTCACCCTGGGAGCCTGGGAATGGGCACGCCTGGCTGGTGAGCAGACGCAGAAGGGCCGGGTGATCTATGCGCTGGCCGTGGCGTTGCTGCTGGTGGGACTGTACCGCGATGCCTGGCCGCCGCACTTCATGCTGGCGCCGGCACTGGGCTGGTGGTTGCTGGCGACCTCGATGATCATCCGCTATCCCAATGGCCGCGGGCTGTGGTCCGGCTCGTTGATCGCCCAGCTGTTCGGTCTGCTGGTGCTGCTGCCGGCCTGGTATGGCCTGGTCTGGCTGCATGCCCAGGAGGCCGGGCTGTGGCTGATCCTGGCGTTGGTGGTGATGGTCTGGGCGGCGGATATCGGTGCCTATTTCGCGGGCAAGACCTTCGGTCGCCACAAGCTGCTGCCCAGGGTCAGTCCCGGCAAGACCATCGAGGGGTTGCTCGGTGGTGTGCTGCTGAGTCAGTTGCTGGCAGTGGCGGCGATGCTCTATCTGGGCTGGTCGGCGCAGTCGGTGCTGATCGGCATGCTCGGTACCCTGGTGGTGGTGCTGTTCTCGGTGGTGGGTGATCTCACCGAGAGTCTGTTCAAGCGCGAGCAGGGGCTCAAGGACAGCAGCAACCTATTGCCCGGGCACGGCGGTATCATGGATCGTATCGACAGCCTGACGGCGGCGGTACCGGTATTCGCACTGGGTTGGTACCTGTTCGGGAGTCTGCTCGGGTGAGTCGCGCATGGATAACGGTGTTGGGCGCGACCGGGTCGATTGGTGTCAGCACACTGGATGTGGTGGCGCGACATGCTGATCGTTATGCCGTCTTCGCCCTGACCGGGCACAGCCAGATGGCCGTGCTGGAGGCGCAGTGCCGGCAGCATGATCCGCTGTTCGCGGTGGTCGCCGATGCTGCCCAGGCCGGGGAGTTGCAGCCGCGGCTGCAGGCCGCCGGCCTGCAGACCCGGGTACTGCACGGGGTCGAGGCGCTGGCGGAGGTGGCTGCCGACCAGCGTGTGGATGTGGTCATGGCTGCCATTGTCGGCGCCGCCGGGCTGTCGCCGACGCTGGCAGCGGTACGCGCCGGCAAGCGCGTGCTGCTGGCCAACAAGGAAGCGCTGGTGATGTCCGGCGCGCTGTTCATGCAGGCAGTGCGCAGCTCCGGCGCGCAGTTGTTGCCGATCGACAGCGAGCACAATGCCATTTTCCAGTGCATGCCGCGCGACTACGCCAACGGTCTGGGGCAGGTCGGCGTACGGCGCATCCTGCTGACCGCCTCCGGTGGTCCGTTCCGTGATTTCGCTCTGGAGGATCTGAAGGGGGTCACGCCGGCCCAGGCCTGCGCCCACCCGAACTGGTCGATGGGTCAGAAGATCTCCGTGGACTCGGCCAGCATGATGAACAAGGGCCTGGAGCTGATCGAGGCCTGCTGGCTGTTCGATGCGCGTCCCGAACAGGTCGAGGTGGTGGTGCATCCGCAGAGCGTGGTGCATTCGCTGGTGGACTACGTGGACGGCTCGGTATTGGCCCAGCTGGGCAACCCGGACATGCGCACACCGATCGCACATGCCCTGGCCTGGCCCGAACGTATCGACTCCGGGGTCAGCGCGCTGGACCTGCTGAGCACCGCGCGGCTGGACTTCCAGGCGCCCGACCCGCAGCGCTTTCCCTGTCTGTGGCTGGCCCGCCAGGCGTTCGATGCCGGCGGCACCGCCTGTGCCGTACTGAATGCGGCCAACGAGGTGGCGGTACAGGCGTTTCTCGATGGGCGCATTGGTTTCACCGATATCCCTGTTATCATCGAGCACACATTGAACTGCCTGCCGCCGGTGCAGGTCGAAGAGCTGGCTCAGGTCATGCTGGCTGATCGTCAGGCTCGCGAGCACGCGCACAGGTGGCTGGCAAACCGGGCCTGAAAGGCCGG
This sequence comes from Halopseudomonas xiamenensis, assembly GCF_014219065.1. Taxonomy (GTDB): domain Bacteria; phylum Pseudomonadota; class Gammaproteobacteria; order Pseudomonadales; family Pseudomonadaceae; genus Halopseudomonas; species Halopseudomonas xiamenensis. The sequence continues at coordinate 24,990 of NZ_JACLGO010000005.1, read as the reverse complement.
CGCGGGCCGGTCTGCAGGGTTCCCCGAGTGAGGCGTTGAATGGATCTATTGTTTACTCTGCTGGCCACCATAGTGGCGTTGGGACTGCTGGTCACCATTCACGAATATGGCCATTTCTGGGTCGCACGTCGCTGCGGCGTCAAGGTTTTGCGTTTTTCCATCGGCTTCGGCCCCGCGCTTTACAGCTGGCATGACCGCCATGGCACCGAGTTCGTCATTGCCGGGATTCCCCTGGGCGGCTACGTCAAGATGCTCGACGAGCGGGAGGCCCCGGTGCCTGCTGCCGAGCTGGATCAGGCCTTCAATCGCAAGGATGTGAAGAAGCGCATTGCCATCGTGGCCGCCGGCCCCCTGGCCAACTTCCTGCTCGCCATCGTCGCCTTCTGGTTGATAGCGGTGCTCGGTATCACCACGGTTGCACCCATCATCGGTCCGGTCGAGCCCGACAGCGTCGCCGCGCGTGCCGGCCTGAGCGAAGGGTTGGAGATCATCGAGATCGACGGCAACAAGACGCCCAGCTGGCACGACATCAATCTGCAGTTGATCCGCCGCCTGGGTGAAACCGGGCAATTGCAGGTGCTGGCCCGGGACGGCGAGGGTACGCCGCAGAACTACACGCTGCAGCTGCATAACTGGTTGCGCGGGGTCGATCAGCCGGACCCGGTAACCGCGCTCGGTCTGACCAGCTGGAAGCCGGCGGTACCACCGCTGCTCGGCCAGATCAGCCCGGGCGGTGCCGCCGAACGTGCCGGCCTGCGGGCCGGCGATCTGGTCGTGAGCATCGATGGGCAGCCGGTCAGCGACTGGCTGGGCGAGGTGGTGCCGCGTATCCAGGGCAGCCCTGCCCAGTCGCTGGAAATGGGCGTGCAGCGTGATGGGCAGCTGCGCATGCTGAGCATCACTCCGGATGCGCGTGAGCAGGATGGCAGGACGGTCGGCTTCATCGGTGCCGGTATCGAAGCCTTCGAATGGCCCGAGCACATGATTCGCAGCATCGACTACAACCCATTGGCGGCGATCCCGGTGGCCCTGGTGAAAACCTGGGATATGACGGCGCTTACCCTCGATTCGCTGAAAAAGATGATCACCGGCCTGGTCTCGGCAAAAAACTTGAGCGGCCCGATAACCATTGCTAAAGTGGCGGGCGCCTCGGCCAAGTCCGGAGTCGAAAGCTTTCTCAGTTTCATTGCCTATCTGAGCATCAGCCTGGGAGTGCTGAACCTGCTGCCCATCCCGGTGCTCGATGGTGGTCACTTGGTCTACTACGTGACGGAATGGATCAGAGGCAAGCCCCTGTCCGAGCGTATCCAGGGCTGGGGATTGCAGATAGGATTGACCCTGATCGTCGGCGTGATGCTGTTTGCCATCTACAACGATATAAGTCGGTTGGGCAACTGAGCGGCAGAGAAATACGGGGAGCTGGGGAAACATGCGCGTATGCTGTTGTCCGACTCCTATTACCGAACTGCCGTGCGCGGCAGATAAGATATTAACCAGTCAGCCAGAACGGATTTCATGAAACGTTACCTATTGCCTGCGCTATTGCTGATACTCCTGGCGCCGGGAGTCTTTGCCGATGCCTTCCAGATCTCCGACATTCGCGTCAATGGTTTGCAACGTGTTTCTGCTGGCAGTGTCTTCAGTGCCTTGCCGCTGAACATCGGCGACCAGGCGGACGACCAGGCCCTGGTCGAGGCATCGCGTTCGCTGTTCCGCACCGGCTTCTTCCAGGATATCCAGCTGGGCCGTGAAGGTGATGTGCTGATCATCAACGTGGTCGAGCGTCCCTCCATCTCGTCCATCGAGCTGGAAGGCAACAAGGCGATCAAGAGCGAGGACCTGCTCAACGGTCTGCGCATGGCCGGGCTGGCCGAAGGTGAAATCTTCCAGCAGGCGACCCTGGAAGGGGTGCGCAACGAACTGCTGCGCCAGTACGTGGCCCAGGGCCGCTACTCCGCGGACATAGAAACCGAGGTGATTGCCGAGCCGCGTAACCGCGTGGCGCTGAAGATCGTCGTCGACGAGGGCTCGGTGGCCTCGATCAAGCATGTCAACGTGGTCGGCAACTCGGTGTTCTCCGATGACCAGCTGATCCCGCTGTTCGAACTGAAGACCACCGGCTGGCTGTCGTTCATCCGCAACGATGACAAGTATTCCCGGGAAAAGCTCTCCGGTGACCTGGAGCGCCTGCGTTCCTGGTACCTGGACCGCGGCTACATCAACATGGATATCGCCTCGACCCAGGTCTCCATCACCCCGGACAAGAAACACGTCTACGTTACCGTCAATATCGATGAGGGTGAGCTGTACACGGTCAACGAGGTCAAGCTGTCCGGTGACCTGGTGGTGCCGGAGCAGGATATCCGTCGCCTGCTGCTGGTCGAGCCGGGCCAGGTATTCTCCCGCCAGGTGATGACCGCCACTTCCGATCTGATCGGGCGCCGCCTGGGTAACGAGGGCTACACCTTCGCCAACGTCAACGGCATGCCGCAGGTCAACGAGCAGGACCGCACCGTGGATGTGACCTTCGTCGTCGATCCCGGCCAGCGCGCCTACGTCAACCGCATCAACTTCCGCGGCAACACCAAGACCGATGATGAGGTGCTGCGTCGGGAAATGCGTCAGATGGAGGGCGGCTGGGCCTCCACCTACCTGATAGATCAATCCAAGGTGCGCCTGGAGCGCCTGGGCTTCTTCAAGGAAGTCGACGTCGAGACGGTACCGGTGCCGGGTGCCGACGACCTGATCGACGTCAACTACACGGTCGAGGAACAGCCCTCGGGCTCGGTGACCGCCAGCCTCGGCTTCGCCCAGGGCACCGGTCTGATCCTCGGTGGCTCGATCAGCCAGAACAACTTCTTTGGTACCGGTAACCGCGTCAGCTTCAGCGCCAACCGTTCCGCCTACCAGACCGCGTTGTCGTTCGGTTTCCTCAACCCCTATTTCACCGCCGATGGCGTCAGCCTGGGCTACAACGCCTTCTACCGCACCACTGACTACGATGAGCTGGATGTGGATATCGCCAGCTACTCGGTCGACTCCTACGGTGCCGGGGTGAATATCGGCTATCCGATCAGCGATACCTCGCGCCTGTCGTTCGGCATGTCGCTGCAGCGTGATGAGATCAAAGAGGGCGTGTACACCATTCAGGAAATCCAGGAATTCCTGCGCAACGAGGGTGACAGCTTCTTCAACCTCAAGGCCAATGTCGGCTGGTCGCAGTCCACGCTCAACCGCGGTATGTTCCCGGACCGCGGACATTCCCAGAGCCTGAGTCTGGAGACTACCGTTCCGGGTAGTGACCTGTATTTCTACAAGCTCGCCTATCGTGGCCAGCGCTTCTTCCCGATCACCCAGGACTGGACCCTGCGCGTGCATACCGACACTGGTTTTGCCCGGCGCTTCGGCTCGACCAAGCAGATGCCGTTCTACGAGCACTACTTCGCCGGCGGGATCGGTTCGGTGCGGGGTTTCGAGGACAGCACCCTGGGTCCGAAAAGTACTCCCCACGTGAATGATCCGGATCAGGACCGGCTGCCCTTCGGTGGTAACGTCAAGATTACCGGTGGTCTGGAGCTGATCTTCCCGGCACCCTTCGTCCAGGACCAGCGCTCGCTGCGTACCGTGCTGTTCCTGGATGCCGGTAACGTGTTCAACACCTATTGCAGTGATTGCCCTGATGTGACCGCCAGTGAAATCCGTTACAGTGTCGGCGTCGGCTTGTCGTGGCTGACGGCACTGGGTCCGCTGGGCTTCAGTCTGGGCGTGCCGCTGAACGACGAGTCTGACGATGACAGGCAGGTCTTCCAGTTCACCCTGGGTCAGACGTTCTGAGGCCGGGAACCCACTTTTTCAGCAGGAGTGTCAAGAGTGCGCAAGTATGTTTGCATTGCAGTGATGTCAGTCATGGCGCTGGCCAGCCTCCCGGCTGCGGCCCAGACCAAGATAGCGGTACTGGATTACCAGATGGCGCTGCTCGAATCGGATGCCGCCAAGCGCTATTCGGTGGATGCGGAGAAGAAGTTCGGTAGCCAGTTGCAGCGTCTGAAGAACCTCGAGTCCGAGGCCAAGCGTCTGCAGGAGCGCATGCAGCGTGACGGCGACAAGCTGGGCCAGTCCGAGCTGGAGAAGATCGAGCTGGAGTTCCGCCAGAAGGCGCGTGAATTCCAGGTTCAGTCCAAGGAGCTGAACGATGCCAAGGCGCAGTCCGACCGGGAAATGCTCGAACAGCTCAAGCCGAAGCTGGACAAGGCAGTGGAAACCGTACTGCAGGCCGGCGACTATGATCTGGTCATCGACCGCAGCGCGGTCATCGATGTCAAACCGGCGTTGGATATCACCCGTCAGGTCATCGAGCGCCTGAACAGCGCGCGTTGATCGGTATGGCGGACTCCAACGGTGTGACCCTCGCGCAACTGGCCGAGCGCCTGGATGCGCGTCTGGTCGGTGATGGCGACAAGCTGATTCGCGGTCTGGCGGCCTTGCATGATGCCGGCCCCGACCAGCTGAGCTTCCTGGCCAACCGGCAATATCGCAAGCAGCTCGCCGGCAGTCGTGCCGGCGCGGTGCTGTTGACCGAAACCGACGCCGCCGACTATGCCGGCAATGCCCTGATCGTCGCCGATCCCTACCTGGCCTATGCTCGGCTGTCGCATCACTTCGATCCCAAGCCGCGTGCGGTGCCGGGGGTTCATCCCAGTGCGGTGATCGCCGATTCGGCCAGTGTGGATGCCTCGGCATCCATTGGCGCCGGTGTGGTGATCGAGGCCGATGCGGTGATCGGTGCCAACGTGACCCTGAGTGCCCAGTGTTTTGTCGGGGCGCGCTGCCGGATTGGCGCCGATAGCTGGCTGGCACCGCGGGTGACGCTGTACCACGATGTGCGCATGGGCGAGCGGGTGGTCATCCAGTCTGGTGCGGTGATCGGCGGCGAAGGCTTCGGCTTTGCCAAGGACCAGGGTAAGTGGCAGAAGATCGCCCAGATCGGCGGCGTGCTGATTGGCGACGATGTCGAGATCGGGGCCAACACCACCATCGACCGCGGCGCGCTCAGCGATACCCTGATCGGCAACGACGTCAAGCTGGATAACCAGATCCAGATCGCGCATAACGTGCAGATCGGTGATCACACGGCGATGGCTGCCTGTGTCGGTATTTCCGGCAGCACCCGGATCGGTCGCAACTGCACCATCGCCGGCGGCGTCGGCATGGTCGGGCATATCGATATCTGCGATAACGTATTCGTCAGCGGCATGACCATGGTCACGCGCTCTATTACCGAACCGGGCGCCTATTCCTCCGGTACGGCAATGCAGCCTGCCGCTGAATGGAAAAAAAGCGCTGCACGAATTCGTCAGCTCGATGCGCTGGCCAAACGCGTGCAGCAACTGGAGAAACAGTTGCCAGCGGTGACCCCAGCGCCGCAGGACTCATCTGAGTCCTGAGCTGCGCGCTTTGCGCATTCAACCTTTCACTGCAAGGCCTTGCGAAATAATGGATATCAACGAAATAAAAGAGTACCTGCCCCATCGTTACCCGTTCCTGCTGGTGGACCGGGTGGTCGAACTGGATCTCGAGGGCAAGCGTATTCGTGCCTACAAGAATGTCTCGGTCAACGAACCCTTCTTCAACGGGCACTTCCCCGGCCATCCGATCATGCCGGGCGTTCTCATCATCGAGGCCATGGCCCAGGCCGCCGGCCTGCTGGGCTTCAAGATGATGAATACCAAGGCCGAAGATGGCACGCTGTACTACTTCGTCGGCTCGGACAAGCTGCGCTTCCGTCAGCCGGTGGTGCCGGGTGACCAGCTGCAACTGGAAGCGACCTACCTGAGCAACAAGCGCGGTATCTGGAAGTTCGCCTGCCGGGCGCTGGTCGACGGCAAGGAAGCCTGTTCCGGTGAAATCATCTGCGCGGAACACAAAGTATGAGTCGGATTCATCCTCAGGCGATCGTTGACCCTGCCGCACGGCTGGCCGATGACGTCGAGGTCGGCCCCTGGTCGTTGATCGGCCCGGATGTCGAGATTGGTGCTGGTACGGTCATCGGTCCGCATGTGGTGGTCAGGGGACCGACCACCATCGGCAGGGGCAACCGGATATTCCAGTTCGCCTCGGTCGGTGAGGATTGCCAGGACAAGAAGTACCGCGGTGAGCCCACGCGGCTGGTGATCGGTGACAATAACGTGATCCGCGAAGGCTGCACGTTGCACCGGGGCACGGTGCAGGACCAGGGCGTCACCACCATCGGCAGCAACAACCTGCTGATGGCCTATGTGCACATCGCCCACGACTGCGTGGTCGGTGACAACATCATCATGGCCAACAACGCCACCATCGCCGGTCATGTGCATGTCGGCGACGGGGTCATTCTGGGTGGCTACACCACGGTGCACCAGTTCTGCCGTATCGGCGCCTGGTCGATGAGCGCCGCCAACAGTGCGGTGTTCAAGGATATTCCGGCGTTCGTCATGGTCGGCGGCAACCCGGCCAATGCCCATGGCATGAACTTCGAGGGCATGCGCCGGCGCGGCTACAGCCAGGAGCTGATCGCCGCGCTGCGCCGTGCCTACAAGGTGGTCTACCGCCAGGGCAGGACCCTGCAGGAAGCACTGCAGCTGCTGGATGACGAAGCCGCCCAGCATCCCGAAGTGGCGCTGTACCGCGACTCGATTCTGGCCTCGACCCGCGGCATCACCCGCTGATCATGAGCGCCTCGGCAGTTCCACCGAACAAACCCCTGTGTATTGCCCTGGTTGCCGGTGAGGCGTCTGGCGATACCCTGGGCGCGGGGCTGATCCGCGCGCTCAAGCAACTCCATCCGGACGCCGAGTTCATCGGTATCGGCGGACCAAGGATGCAGGCCGAGGGGCTGGTCAGCCAGGTGCCGATGGAGCGTCTGTCGGTGATGGGGCTGGTCGAGGTGCTGGGGCGGCTGCGTGAGCTGCTGCGTATCCGCCGCGAACTGGTGGACTTTCTCAAGCAGCGCCGACCGGACGTGTTCATCGGCATTGATGCCCCGGACTTCACCCTGGGTGTCGAGCAGCGCCTGCGCGATGCCGGTATTGCCACGGTGCACTATGTCAGCCCCTCGGTCTGGGCCTGGCGCGAGAAGCGCGTGCTGGGTATTCGCCAGTCCACCGACCTGATGCTGACCCTGTTTCCGTTCGAGGAAGAGGTCTACCGCAAGCATGGGGTAGCGGTACGCTGTGTGGGGCATACCCTGGCCGATCGCATTCCGCTGCAGCCGGATCGCCAGGCTGCCCGGCAGACCCTGGGGCTGCCCGAGGATGCGCCGGTGGTGGCACTGATGCCGGGCAGTCGCAACGGTGAGCTGCGCAAGCTCGGCCTGTTGTTCCTGCAGACCGCTGCCTGGTGTCTGGAGCGCAATCCGCAACTGCGCTTCATCCTGCCCTGTGCCAATCCCGAGCGCCGCCAGCAGATGGAAACGATCCTCGCCGATAGCGGCCTGCAGCTACCGCTGACCCTGCTCGATGGTCAGGGCCACGAGGCTCTGGCGGCTTGCGACGCAGTGCTGATCGCCTCGGGTACCGCGACCCTGGAGGCCATGCTGTTCAAGCGGCCCATGGTGGTCGCCTACCGTATGGCCTCACTGACTTTCAGGATTCTCAAGCGCCTGGTCAAGGTCGGACATGTAGCCCTGCCCAACCTGCTCGCCGGACATGAGGTGGCGCCGGAGTTCCTGCAGGATGCGGCGACCCCGCCGGCGCTGGGCCAGGCGCTGCTCGATCGTCTGGGCCCGACCCCCGAGCGTGAGCAGGCCGAGGCGGTGTTCCTGCAGCTGCACCAGTTGCTGCGCCGTGATGCGGATCACGCCGCTGCCGAGGCGGTACTGCAGCTGCTGCGCGACAAGGGGCGCCTGGCATGACCCAGATGCTGATGGACTGGAACCTGCCCGAGGGCGAGGAGCTGATCGCCGGGGTCGACGAGGTGGGTCGTGGCCCATTGTGTGGTGCGGTGGTCACTGCCGCGGTGATTCTCGATCCACTGCGCCCGATCGACGGGCTGAACGATTCCAAGAAACTCACCGAAGCCCATCGCGAGGCGCTGTTTCCGATCATCCAGGAACGCGCCCTGGCCTGGGCCATCGGCCGCGCCGAGGTGGCCGAGATTGACCAGTTGAACATCCTGCATGCCACCATGCTGGCGATGCAGCGCGCCGTCGCCGGCTTGACGCTGCGCCCGGACCGGGTGCTGATCGATGGCAACCGTTGCCCGGTATTGCCGATGCCCAGCGAGCCGGTGGTGGGAGGGGATGCACGGGTGCCGGCGATTGCCGCCGCCTCGATCCTGGCCAAGGTCACCCGCGACCGGGAGATGCAGGAAATGGAGCTGCTGTATCCGGGCTACGGCATCGGCAAGCACAAGGGCTACCCGACTCCCGCGCACCTGTCCGCGCTCAAGCTGCTAGGCGCCACACCGATTCATCGCCGTTCCTTTGCGCCGGTGCGCGAGGCGTTGGCGGTTGGGCCTGCGGTGGTCGTGGAGGAGAGTGTCACCGTTGTAAGTATGGTGTAGCACCCGAACGCGGACCGGGGCGCTACGCTTCTTCGGCCTTATCCTCCATACGGTTCTCCCCACACCGTCATCCTTCGCCTTCGCGAAGGATGACGAGGTAGAGAGCGGTCCCGCATTAAGGCAAAACATCATCACTGGCCCCAATCTCCCCCCGCCGTTACAATCACCCGTCAGTTTTCCAGCCTCCGAATCAGGAAAGATATGAGCGTTTCCTTCATCCATCTGCGTGTCCACAGCGAATACTCCCTGGTCGATGGCCTGGTCAGGATCAAGCCTTTGATCAAGGCCGTGGGTGCAGCGGGGATGCCGGCGGTGGCGGTGACCGACCAGAGCAACATGTGCAGCCTGGTCAAGTTCTACCGGGCCGCCATGGGTGCCGGGGTCAAGCCGATCTCCGGGGTGGATATCTGGATGACCAGCGAAGAGGACGAGAACCAGCTCAGCCGCATGACGCTGTTGGCAATGGACAACCAGGGCTACCGCAACCTGACCGAACTGGTCTCGCGCGGCTACACCCACGGTCAGCGCAATGGCCTGGCGACCATCCACCGGGAGTGGGTGGCGGAGGCCAGCGAAGGGGTGATCGCCCTGTCCGGGGCGAAGGAGGGCGAGATCGGCCAGGCCCTGCTGTCCAGCGACCCGGCGCAGGCCGACCGCCTGCTGCGGCACTGGATGGAGGTGTTTCCCGGGCGTTTCTACCTGGAGCTGCAGCGCACCAAACGACCCAACGATGAGGAATACCTGCATGCCGCTGTGGCCCTGGCCGGCCGGCATGCCTGCCCGGTGGTGGCCACTAACGATGTGCGCTTCATCCACCGGGAAGACTACGAGGCCCATGAGACCCGCGTCTGTATCGGTGAGGGCAGGGCGCTGGACGACCCGCGCCGGGTACGCCAGTACAGCGAAGAACAGTACCTGAAAAGCGCCGAGGAAATGGCCGAGCTGTTCTCGGATATCCCCGAGGCGCTGGAAAACAGCGTGGAGATCGCCAAGCGCTGCAATCTCGACGTGCAACTGGGCACCTACTACCTGCCGGACTTCCCGGTGCCCGATGGCATGACCATGGATGACTACTTCCGCCAGGTCTCCCTGGAAGGCCTGGAAGAGCGCCTCAAGGTGGTCTTGCCGCCGGATTCGGAAAACTACCAGGAGCGTCGCCAGGTATACCTGGACCGGCTCAAGTTCGAGCTGGATATCATCATCCAGATGGGCTTCCCCGGTTACTTCCTGGTGGTCATGGACTTCATCAAATGGGCCAAGAACAACGGTGTGCCGGTGGGCCCGGGCCGGGGTTCGGGTGCGGGCTCGCTGGTGGCCTATGCACTGCTGATCACTGACCTCGATCCGCTGGAGTACGACCTGCTGTTCGAGCGCTTCCTCAACCCCGAGCGGGTATCCATGCCCGACTTCGATATCGACTTCTGCATGGAAGGCCGCGACCGGGTGATCGAGTATGTGGCCGATACCTATGGCCGCAATGCGGTATCGCAGATCATCACCTTCGGTACCATGGCGGCCAAGGCGGTGGTGCGCGACGTGGCCCGGGTGCAGGGCAAGTCCTATGGCCTGGCCGACAAGCTGTCGAAGATGATTCCGTTCGAGGTCGGCATGACCCTGGCCAAGGCCTTCGACCAGGAAGAGATCCTGCGCGACTTCCTCGCTGTGGATGAGGAAGCCCAGGAGATCTGGGACATGGCCCTGAAGCTGGAGGGCATCACCCGCAACGTCGGCAAGCACGCCGGGGGCGTGGTGATCGCGCCGACCAAGCTGACCGACTTCGCCCCGCTGTATTGCGACGAAGCCGGTGACGGCCTGGTGACCCAGTTCGACAAGGACGATGTCGAGGCCGCCGGGCTGGTGAAGTTCGACTTCCTCGGCCTGCGCACGCTGACCATCATCGACTGGGCGATGGAGACCATCAACCGCGAGCAGGCCCGCAAGGGGCTGGAACCGGTGGATATCGATCGCATCCCGCTGGACGATCCGCCGACCTACGCCATGTTGCAGAAGGCCGAGACCACGGCGGTGTTCCAGCTTGAATCCCGCGGCATGAAGGAACTGATCAAGAAGCTCAAGCCTGACTGCCTGGAGGACATGATCGCACTGGTGGCCCTGTTCCGTCCGGGGCCGCTGCAGTCGGGCATGGTCGACGACTTTATCAACCGCAAGCACGGCCGCGAGCAGATTTCCTACCCGCACCCGTCCTACCAGTATCCCGGCCTGGAGCCGGTGCTCAAGCCTACCTACGGCATCATCCTGTATCAGGAACAGGTGATGCAGATCGCCCAGGTCATGGCCGGGTACACGCTGGGCGGCGCCGACATGCTGCGCCGGGCGATGGGCAAGAAGAAGCCCGAGGAAATGGCCAAACAGCGGGCGATCTTCCTTGAGGGTTGCCAGAACAACGATATCAGTGCCGATCTGGCGGGTAACATCTTCGACCTGGTGGAAAAGTTCGCCGGCTACGGCTTCAACAAGTCGCACTCCGCGGCCTATGGACTGGTCTCCTACCAGACCGCCTGGCTGAAGGCGCACTACCCGGCGCCCTTCATGGCGGCGGTGCTCTCGGCGGATATGCACAACACCGACAAGGTGGTGACGCTGATCGAGGAATGCCGCAGCATGAAGCTGCGGATGAAGGCGCCGGATGTGAATATCTCCGAGTACAAGTTCACCGTCGATGACAGCGGCAGCGTGGTCTACGGCTTGGGCGCGATCAAGGGGGTCGGTGAGGGGCCGGTGGAAACCATAGTGCAGACGCGCCAGGAGGGCGGGCCGTTCTCTGACCTGTTCGACTTCTGTGCCCGGGTCGATCTCAAGCGCATCAACAAGCGGGTCATGGAGGCGCTGATCCGCTCCGGTGCGCTGGATGCCCTGGGGCCGTTCTTCGATACCGAACAGCAGGCCTACCTGCAACAGGTCGACCGCAACCGCGCGGCCCTGGCCGCGGCCATGGAGGAAGCCATCGCTGCCGCCGAGCAGACCCATCGCAGCGCCGACAGCGGCCACGAGGACCTGTTCGGCGACCTGCTCGGCGTGGCGGCCGAGCGCGATCTGTTCGAGGCCTATCGCAATGTGCGCGAGTGGACCTTCAAGGAGCGCCTGCGTGGCGAGAAGGATACCCTGGGCCTGTACCTGACCGGCCACCCGATCGACGAATACGAGCAGGAAGTACGGCGTTTCGCCCGCCAGCGCATCATCGATCTCAAACCCTCGCGGGAAGCGCAGACCATTGCCGGCCTGGTGTTCGACCTGCGGGTGATGAAGAGCAAGCGCGGCGACAAGGTCGGCTTCGTCACCCTGGACGATCGCTCGGCCCGGGTCGAGGTCTCGTTGTTCGCCGAGGCTTACCAGACGGCGCAGGCGCTGTTGCAGAAGGATGCGCTGCTGGTGGTGGAAGGTGAGGTTGCCGTGGATGATTTTTCCGGCGGCATGCGCGTGCGTGCCAAGCGGGTGATGAGCCTGGAGGAGGCGCGTACCTCGCTGCTGGACAGCGTGCGCATCAATCTCGACACCCGTCGTCACGGGCCCGATTGCCTGGGCCGGTTGGCCGGCGTGCTGCGCCAGTACAAGGGCGACTGCGCGGTGACCATCGAACTGCAACGCCCGGATGCGCAGGCCTTGCTGCGCCTGGGTGAGGGCTGGCGGGTCGAGCCCGCCGATGACCTGGTGCAGACGCTGCGTGACCAGTTGGGCAAAGGCAGCGTCTCCCTGCACTATAGATAAAACGGATTCTCGGGGGATGGGCCGCTCGACGCAGCCAGGTCAATCCCGTAAGGTAACGCAAAAAACAGGACGCCCCGGTTGGGGCCGCGGATAATCGACGCTTATGATCAAGAGTCAGAAATACCTCGAATTTGAACAGCCGATTGCCGACTTGCAGGCCAAGATCGAAGAGCTGCGTCTGGTGGGCAGCGACAATTCGCTGAATATCACCGAAGAAATCACCCGTCTGCAGGACAAGAGCCGTTCGCTCACCGAGAGCATTTTCGCCAACCTGTCGAGCTGGCAGGTGACCCAGATGTCGCGGCACCCGCAGCGCCCCTACACGCTGGACTACATCAGCCACATCTTCACCGACTTCGAAGAGCTGCATGGCGACCGGCATTTCGCCGATGATGCGGCGATCGTCGGCGGTATCGCCCGCCTCGAAGGGCGCCCGGTTATGGTCATCGGTCACCAGAAGGGCCGTGACGTCAAGGAGAAGGTGCGTCGCAACTTCGGCATGCCCAAGCCCGAAGGCTACCGCAAGGCCTGCCGGCTGATGCAGATGGCCGAGCGTTTCAAGATGCCGATCATCACCTTTATCGACACCCCCGGTGCCTACCCGGGTATCGATGCCGAGGAACGCGGGCAGAGTGAGGCGATCGCCTGGAACCTGCAGGTGATGTCGCGGCTGAAGACCCCGATCATTTCCACTGTCATCGGCGAGGGTGGCTCCGGCGGCGCGCTGGCCATTGGCGTCTGCGACCGGCTGATGATGCTGCAGTATTCCATCTATTCGGTCATCTCCCCGGAAGGCTGTGCCTCGATCCTGTGGAAGAAGGCCGAGAAGGCCTCTGATGCGGCCGAGGCCATGGGCGTCACCGCCGCCCGTCTGCAGGAGCTGGGGCTGGTCGACAACCTGATTGCCGAACCGCTGGGCGGCGCGCACCGCGAGCCGGTGGAAATGGCCGCGCGGATCAAGCAGCAACTGCTGGCCGAGCTGGACAGGCTGGACGGCCAGTCCACCGACGAGCTGCTGGACAGCCGTTACCAGCGGCTGATGGCCTTCGGTATCCAGTAAGTGTTCAATCCGCAGGTGCTGCTGGGACAACTGGCACCCTGCATGGAGGCCCCGGTCTGCTGGCTGGGGCTGTCCGGTGGCCTGGATTCCATGGTGCTGCTGGACGCCATGGCGCAACTGCGCCGTACCTGTCCGCTTCCCCCCCTCAAAGCCATTCACGTGCACCATGGGTTGCATGCCAATGCGGATCTGTGGGTCGAGCATTGCCAGCGCGAGTGCGCGGCGCGCGATATCGAGTTGCATATCCAGCGGGTGCAGTTGCCCCCCGGTGGCAATATCGAAGAACTGGCGCGGGACGCCCGCTATGCCGTGTTCGAGGACAAGCTCGGAGCGGGGCATTGGCTGCTGCTGGCCCACCATGCCGATGACCAGTTGGAGACCCTGCTGTTTCGCCTGATGCGTGGCACCGGCATCCGTGGCCTGGCGGGCATGCCGCGCAGTCGGGCGCTGGGGCAGGGCAGCCTGCTGCGCCCGCTGCTGGGCTGGTCCCGGGAGCAACTGGTGAGCTGGGCGCAGAGCCAGCGCCTGAGCTGGATAGAGGATCCGGCCAACGCCGATCCACGTTACGCCCGCACCGCCCTGCGCCATGAACTGCTGCCGCAGTTGCGCCAGCGCTGGCCGGGCCTGCCGGACAATCTGCTGCGCCTGGCCGAACACGCCGAGGAGGCCAACCAGCTGCTGGATGAACGGGCCGCTGAAGACCTGCAACAGGCCAGCGTCCCGGCGCAGGATGCCTGGCTACTGGGCTGGCCGAGTCTGCTGGTGGAGTCGGTGACCGCCCTGAGCCCGGCGCGGCAGAGGAACCTGTTGCGCTACTGGTTGCATCAGCACAACCTGCGGCTGCCCGACCAGCGTCACCTGCATAGCCTGGTGGTGCAACTCGGTGCCGCCGGGGACAGCCAGCCGGCGCTGCGTGTCGGCGCGGCGCAGTTATACCGTTCGTCGGGTCGTCTCTGGCTGTTACCTTCGGCGGGGGTACCCGCCGGTATCGACCAGGTATTGACCGGCGTGGCCGATACCCCGTTGCTGGCCGGCAATGGCCGGCTGCGGTTGCGCCCCGGTGCTGATATCGCCTGGCGGGAGGGTGAATGGCGGGTCGCCTACCGGCGTGGCGGCGAGCAGATCAAGTTGCCGGGCCGGCCAAGCCAGAGCCTGAAAAGCCTGTTTCAGCAGGCCGCCATTCCAGTCTGGCTACGCCCCGCCGTGCCATTGCTATACTGCGACGATCGGCTGATTTCCGTGGCCGGTCGCTGGAATGCTGAAGGGGCCGGGCCAGGCTCCGGCGAGAGTGGATTCAGTATGGTCTGGGAGCCGGTTTTAGATTGAGCGAAATCAGGCTGTCTGGTATCCTGATTTCCCATCTTGACGAGACTTTGGTCTCCCTTCGAATTCCTGCGATCACGGTCGCTTAACTTCAATCTACGGGTTTTTCATGACGCGCTACATCTTCGTCACGGGTGGTGTTGTATCTTCTTTGGGCAAGGGCATCGCCTCGGCATCCCTGGCGGCGATTCTCGAAGCACGTGGCCTCAAGGTCACCATGCTCAAACTGGATCCCTACATCAACGTGGATCCGGGCACCATGAGTCCGTTCCAGCATGGTGAGGTGTTCGTCACCCATGATGGCGCCGAGACCGACCTGGACCTGGGGCACTACGAGCGTTTCATCCGTACCCGCATGACCCAGAACAACAACTTCACCACCGGTCGCGTCTACGAGGACGTGCTGCGCAAGGAGCGCCGTGGTGACTATCTGGGTGCGACCATCCAGGTGATCCCGCATATCACCGACGAAATCAAGACCCGTATCATCCGTGGCGCCGGCGATGCCGATGTGGCCATGGTCGAGATCGGCGGCACCGTGGGTGACATCGAGTCGCAACCCTTCCTCGAGGCTATCCGCCAGCTGCGTCTGGAGGTCGGTGCTCGCCGCGCCATGCTGATGCACCTGACCCTGGTGCCCTATATTGCCACCGCCGGTGAAACCAAGACCAAGCCGACCCAGCACTCGGTCAAGGAACTGCGCTCCATCGGCCTGCAGCCGGATGTGCTGGTATGCCGCTCCGATCATCCGATCGACCTGGCATCGCGGCGCAAGATCGCGTTGTTCACCAACGTCGAGGAGCGTGCGGTGATCAGCCTGCCGGACGCCGATACCATCTACCGCATCCCCGGCATCCTGCATGCCCAGGGACTGGACGACTACGTGGTCGAGCGCTTCGGTCTGGAATGTGGCAGCGCCGATCTCGCTGAGTGGGAGCGGGTGGTGGATGCCAAGCTGCATCCGGAAAAGGAAGTCACCATCGCCATGGTCGGCAAGTACATGGAGCTGCTGGACGCCTACAAGTCGCTGATCGAAGCGCTGAGCCATGCCGGTATCCAGTCCCGCACCAAGGTCAACGTGCGCTATATCGACTCGGAAACCATCGAGGAGAACGGCACCGGCCAACTCGAGGACGTGGACGCCATCCTGGTACCCGGCGGCTTCGGTCTGCGTGGGGTGGAAGGCAAGATCAGCGCGGTGCGCTATGCCCGCGAGAACAATATCCCGTACCTGGGCATCTGCCTGGGCATGCAGGTGGCCGTCATCGAGTTCGCCCGCAACGTACTGGGCTGGAACGATGCCAACTCCACTGAATTCGACAAGACCAGCGAGCATCCGGTGGTCGGCCTGATCACCGAATGGCAGACCGCCAGCGGCGAGAAGCAGACCCGTGACGAAAGCTCCGACCTGGGTGGCACTATGCGCCTGGGCGGCCAGGAGTGCGCGCTGGTGGAGGGCAGCAAGGCCCGCGAATGCTACCGCCAGGATGTGATCGTTGAGCGTCACCGTCACCGCTATGAGGTCAACAACAACCTGTTGCCCGAGCTGGAGAAGGCCGGTCTGCGTGTTTCCGGTCGCTCGCTGGACGGCGCACTGGTAGAAATGGTCGAAGTACCTGAGCACCCGTGGTTCGTGGCCTGCCAGTTCCACCCCGAGTTCACCTCCACCCCGCGTGACGGCCATCCGCTGTTCAGCGGCTTCGTCAACGCGGCGCTGCAGCAGCGCGCTGCCAGGAAAGGCTGAGGAAGGGTCATGGCACAGAAAATCGTTCGGGTCGCTGACATCGACATCGCCAACGACAGGCCCTTCGTCCTGTTCGGTGGCATGAATGTGCTGGAGTCCCGCGACCTGGCCATGCGTGTCTGTGAAGAGTACGTCGAAGTCACCGGCAAGCTGGGCATCCCCTATGTGTTCAAGGCCAGCTTCGACAAGGCCAACCGCTCGTCGATCAACTCCTTCCGCGGCCCCGGCCTGGAAGAAGGACTGAAGATCTTCGAGGAGATCAAGCGCACCTTCAAGGTGCCGCTGATCACCGATGTGCACGAGCCCCATCAGGCCGCGCCGGTGGCCGAGGTCTGCGACATCATCCAGTTGCCGGCATTCCTGTCACGACAGACCGACCTGGTCGTGGCCATGGCGCAGACCGATGCGGTGATCAACATCAAGAAGGCGCAGTTCCTGGCTCCCCAGGAAATGCGCCATATCCTCACCAAGTGCGAAGAAGCGGGCAATGAGCGACTGATCCTCTGCGAACGTGGCTCCAGCTTCGGCTACAACAACCTGGTGGTGGACATGCTCGGCTTCGGCATCATGAAGCAGTTCGAGTATCCGGTATTCTTCGATGTCACCCATTCGCTGCAAATGCCCGGCGGGCGCAGCGATTCGGCCGGCGGCCGCCGTGCCCAGGTCACCGACCTGGCCAAGGCCGGCATGAGCCAGGGGCTGGCCGGTCTGTTCCTGGAAGCCCACCCGGACCCGGACAACGCCAAGTGCGACGGCCCCTGCGCCCTGCGGCTGGACCGGCTGGAACCTTTCCTGGCCCAGCTCAAGGCGCTGGATGACCTGGTGAAAAGCTTCCCGCAACTCGACACTGCCTGATTGCCAGGCAAGATTTCCCTTTCAATTACAAAACATGTTTCAGATGGAGAAAGCAGCAGTCATGGCGAAGATCATTGAAATCAAGGGTCGCGAAGTACTGGACTCACGCGGCAACCCGACCGTTGAAGCGGATGTGATTCTGGAAGGCGGCATCCTCGGCAGTGCCTGTGCCCCGTCCGGCGCTTCCACCGGCTCGCGCGAAGCGCTGGAGCTGCGTGACGGCGACAAGAGCCGTTATCTGGGCAAGGGCGTGCTCAAGGCCGTGGCCAACATCAATGGTTCGATCCGTGAACTGTTGGTCGGTCGCGATGCGCTGGACCAGGCTGGCCTGGACCGTGCCATGATCGAACTGGATGGTACCGAGAACAAGGCCAAGCTGGGCGCCAACGCCATCCTCGCCGTGTCCCTGGCTGCCGCCAAGGCTGCCGCCCAGGCCAAGGGCGTGCCGCTGTACGCGCATATTGCCGACCTGAACGGCACCCCCGGCCAGTACAGCATGCCGGTGCCGATGATGAACATCATCAATGGCGGCGAGCATGCCGACAACAACGTCGATATCCAGGAATTCATGGTGCAGCCGGTCGGCGCCAAGAGCTTTGCCGATGCACTGCGCATGGGCGCCGAGATTTTCCATCACCTGAAAGCGGTACTGCAGGCCCGCGGTCTGAGCACCTCGGTCGGTGATGAGGGCGGTTTCGCGCCGAACCTGGCCTCCAACGAAGATGCCCTGGCGGCGATTGCCGAGGCTGTGGCCAACGCCGGCTACAAGCTGGGCGACGACGTGACCCTGGCGCTGGACTGCGCTTCCAGCGAATTCTACAAGAATGGCAAGTACGACCTGGCCGGCGAAGGCAAGGTGTTCGACGCCGCTGGTTTCGCCGACTACCTGGCTGGCCTGACCCAGCGCTACCCGATCATCTCGATCGAGGATGGCATGGACGAGTCCGACTGGGACGGCTGGAAAGTCCTGACCGACAAGCTCGGTGCCAAGGTCCAGCTGGTTGGTGACGACCTGTTCGTGACCAACACCCGCATCCTCAAGGAAGGCATCGAGAAGTCCATCGGCAACTCGATCCTGATCAAGTTCAACCAGATCGGTTCGCTGACCGAGACCCTGGAAGCGATCCAGATGGCCAAGGCCGCCGGCTACACCGCGGTGATCTCGCACCGCAGCGGTGAGACCGAGGACCACACCATCGCCGACCTGGCAGTGGGTACCGCCGCAGGGCAGATCAAGACTGGTTCGCTGTGCCGTTCCGATCGGGTGTCCAAGTACAACCAACTGCTGCGTATCGAAGAGCAACTGGCCGGCAAGGCGCCCTACAAGGGCCGTGCCGAGTTCCGTGGCTGATAGCCGCAACGCGGTGCGGTTCGCCGCACCCGGGTGGAGACTGTCCGCTTGAAATGGCTCTGGGTGATATCGCTGACACTGCTTGCCGCACTGCAGTATCGACTGTGGGTGGGCGAGGGCAGTCTGGCGCATGTCGCCCAGCTCAAGCAGGAAATTTCCAGCCAGCAGGGCGAGAATGAAAAACTGCAGGAGCGCAACCGTGTGCTCACTGCAGAGGTCATTGAGCTGAAACAGGGCCTGGAGACCATCGAGGAGCGTGCCCGGCATGAGTTGGGCATGGTCAAGGAAGGCGAAACCCTGTTCCAGTTGAGTGGCGATGACTGACAGTACACCGCCTTTCTGGGTGGTGATCCCTGCCGCTGGCGTCGGCTCACGCATGCGCGCCGACCGTCCCAAGCAGTACCTGCCCCTGGCTGGGCGCTGCCTGATCGAACATACCCTCGACTGTTTCCTCGGCCAGCCCGGCCTGCTCGGGCTGGTGGTCTGCCTGTCGGCGGATGACGGCTGGTGGCCGCAGCTGGCCTGCGCTACCGACCCGCGTGTTACCCGTGCTGACGGTGGCCGGGAGCGGGCCGACTCGGTCCTCAATGGCCTGCACGCCCTGGCGGCCCTCGGCGCGGCGGAGCAGGACTGGGTGCTGGTGCACGATGCGGCCCGGCCCAACCTGGCCGAGTCCGACCTGTACAAGCTGCTGCACAGGCTGCAGGACGATCCGGTCGGCGGCCTGCTGGCGGTGCCGGTGCGCGACACGCTGAAGCTGGCCGGGCCGGACGGCCGCGTCAGTGCCACCCCGGATCGTTCGCTGTTCTGGCAGGCCTACACCCCGCAGATGTTCCGCCTGGGCGCGCTGCGCAGCGCCCTGGGCGATGCTCTGGCCGCTGGCGCCACCATCACCGACGAGGCCTCGGCCATGGAATGGGCCGGCCAGGCACCGCGCCTGGTGGAAGGGCGGGCCGACAATATCAAGGTGACCCGGCCGGAAGATCTGGAGTTTTTGCGCCGGGGCTGACTACCAGTGCCTGCCAGCCAATCGTCAGCAGTCGATTGACCGCAAGTCGGCCACCCAATAAGCTGTATGTGTATACAGTGTTTCGAGTGGTGTCCATGATTGCTTTTCCTGTTCCCCCTGTTTGTCTGCCTGCCCCCTGTGCTGCAGCATGCCTGGAGCCGACGGTATGAGTGCGGTGGTGTCGATCGATGCCCTGTTGCGCCAGCAGCGGGTGTGGAAGGGGCGCGGCGAGAGTGTGCCGGTGGCCATTCATCCCACCGGTCATCTGGCGCTGGACCAGCTGCTGCCCGGCGGTGGCTGGCCGGAGTCGGCGTTGAGCGAGATCCTGCTGGCGGCGCCCGGGGCCGGGGAGCTGCAATTGTTGTGGCCGACCCTGGCGCGGCTGACTCGGGCCGGGGAAAGGGTGGTGCTGGTGGCGCCGCCGTGCATTCCCTATGCGCCGGCCTGGTTGGCGGCCGGGGTCGATCTGCGCTGGCTGCTGGTGATCGATACCGAAGAGCGGGAGGCGTTGTGGGCGGCCGAGCAGTGTCTGCGTTCCGGCAGTTGCGCGGCGGTGTTGTGCTGGCCACAGCGCATCGATGATCGTGGTCTGCGCCGGTTGCAGCTGGCGGCGGCTACCGGCCAGACCCTGGGTTTTGCCTGTCGTCCGCTGCGTGAAGCGGTCAACTCTTCGCCGGCGGCCCTGCGTCTGGCGCTGGATTGCCATCCGCGCCAGGTGCGGCTGCTCAAGTGCCGGGGTGCGCTGCAGCCGGGTCAGGCGGTAGCTCTCTAGCCATGCGCTGGGCCTGTATCCTGCTGACCCAGCTGGCGCTGGATGGGGAGTTGCGTGGTCGTGCCGACCACACGCAGCCACTGGTGCTGGCCGCCGGTCCGGCGCAGCGCCGGGTGATCAAGGCAGTGAACCCGGCAGCACGCCAGCTGGGGCTGAAACCGGGGCTGTCGTTGATCGCCGCGCAGGCGCTGGCCAGCGGTTTCGTGATGGCGGACTACGACGAGCAGCAGATAGAGCACTGGCAGCGCTTCCTGGCGGCCTGGGCCTATCGTTTCAGCTCGCATGTCAGTCTGGATTATCCCCGGGCGCTGCTGCTGGAGGTGGAGTCCAGCCTGGGGCTGTTCGGTCCCTGGCCGCGTTTCGAGCAGCGCCTGCGCAGCGAACTGACCGAGCTGGGTTTTGGTCATCGCATCGTGCTCGCGCCCAATGCCGCAGCGGCGCGGGCGCTGGCCAATGTGCATGATGGTCTGGTGGTGGATGAGCACGGCCTGCGGCGAGAGATCGAGCGGCTGCCGATCAGCCGTTGCGGCCTGGCCGCCGATAGCGCGGCGGCATTGGCGCGCATGGGGCTGCGCCAGGTCAGGCAGTTGCTGGCGCTGCCACGCGATACCCTGGCCCGGCGCTTTCCCGCCGCGGTGCTGCTGCACCTGGACCGCTTGCTGGGGGTGCAACCCCAGGCGCTGGATTGCTATGTGCCGGCCGATGAGTTCGAGGCGCGGATCGAATTCAATTTTGAGGTCGATTCGCACCAGGCGTTGCTGTTTCCGCTGCGGCGATTGCTCTCCGACCTGCGTGTGTTCCTGGCTGGCCGGGATTGCGGCGTGCAGCGCTTCACGCTGTCTTTGCAACACCGCAAGCTGGACGATACCCGGTTGCCGATCGGCCTGCTGGCGCCGGAGCGCGATGCCCAGCTGCTGTTCGAGGTGACGCGCAGCCGCCTGGAGCAGCTGCAGTTACCCGGGCCGGTGCTGGCGCTGCGGCTGCAAGCCAGTGATCTGCCAGCCTTTGTGCCGCAACCGAAGCAGCTGTTCGTCGAGCGACCGCAGCAATCCCAGCCCTGGGAACAGTTGCGTGAACGCCTGCGTGCCCGGCTGGGTGATCAGGCGGTATATGGTCTGGTCGCCGTGGCCGATCACCGCCCGGAATGCAGCTGGCGAGCCGACCGGCAGGGTGGCGGTGAACCCGTTCCCGGCGGCGGCCCACGTCCCGGCTGGTTACTGCCCGAGTCCCAGCCGCTGAATGATCTGCTGCCGGAGCTGCTGGCCGGGCCGGAGCGCATCGAGTCTGGCTGGTGGGACGCTGGCGACCTGCGCCGGGACTATTACCTGGTACGCACCCGGGATGGGCGGCTGGCCTGGGTCTGGCAGGCGGTGGATGGCAGCGGGCCGTTCATGCTGCAGGGTTGGTTCGCATGACAGTGGACACAGTGGACTACGCCGAGTTGCACTGCCTGAGCAATTTCAGCTTCCAGCGTGGCGCCTCCAGTGCCGACGAGCTGTTCGCCCGCGCCAGGGCACTGGGCTACCAGGCGCTGGCGATCACTGATGAATGCACCCTGGCCGGCATAGTACGGGCCTGGCAGGCAGCGCAGCAATACCATCTGCCCCTGATCATCGGCAGCGAGATGCAGGTGGAAAATGGGCCGAAGCTGGTGCTGCTGGTGGAGAACCTGACCGGCTACCAGCACCTGTGCCGGCTGATCACCCGGGCCCGGCGGCGTGCTGACAAGGGCCGTTATCGCTTGCTGCGCGAGGACCTGGCCGGCGACCTGTCCGGCCTGCTGGCGCTGTGGCTGGCCGAGGAGCAGGATGATGCTGCCACGGGGCACTGGCTACGGGACATCTTCGCGCAGCGCCTGTGGCTGTCCATCGGCCTGCACCGGGGGCCGGACGATGCTCGCAGGTTGGCCCGGCTGCAGGCGCTGGCGGCGACTGTCGGCATTGCTGCGGTGGCCACCGGCGATGTACACATGCATGCCCGCGGTCGCCGGGCGTTGCAGGATACCCTGACCGCGGTGCGCCATCACTGCCGGGTGGATGAGGCCGGGCATCGGCTGTTCGCCAATGGCGAGCGGCATCTGCGCAGCCGTGAACTGTTGTCTGACACCTATCCCGTGGAGCTGATGGCGGAAAGCCTGCGGATCGCCGAGCGCTGTCACTTCGAGCTCAAGCAACTGGACTATCACTATCCCCATGAGCTGGTACCGGCCGGGCAGACACCGAACACCTGGCTGCGTCAGTTGACCGAGCAGGGCATTCGCTGGCGCTGGCCTGGCGGTATTGGCGCCGAGCTGCGCGGGCAGATCGACAAGGAACTGGCGCTGATCGAGGATCTGGAATACGAAAGCTATTTCCTCACTGTGCACGACATCGTCCACTTCGCCCGCAGCCAGCATATTCTCTGCCAGGGCCGTGGCTCGGCGGCCAACTCGGCGGTGTGTTTCGCGCTGGGTATCACCGAGATCGACCCGGCGCACTCCAGCCTGTTGTTCGAGCGCTTCCTGTCCCGCGAGCGCAACGAGCCGCCGGATATCGATGTGGATTTCGAGCATGAGCGGCGCGAGGAGGTGGTCCAGTATGTGTTCCGCCGCTATGGTCGCCAGCGTGCCGCGCTGACCGCGGTGGTCAGCAGCTATCATGCCGCCGGCGCCATCCGCGATGTCGGCAAGGCGCTGGGCCTGCCGCCGGAACATGTCGACAGCCTGGCCCGTTGCTGCGGACGCTGGAGCGATCGCATTCCGACCCCGGAGCGGTTGCGCGAGGCGGGTTTCGATCCGGACAGCCCGTTGCTGCACCGGGTACTGACCCTGAGCGGGCAACTGATCGGCTTTCCCCGTCACCTGTCGCAGCATCCAGGTGGTTTCGTTATCTCCGAGCAGGCGCTGGACACACTGGTGCCGGTGGAGAATGCCGCGATGGAGGGGCGCACCGTCATCCAGTGGGACAAGGATGACCTGGATGCGGTCGGCCTGCTCAAGGTCGATATCCTTTCCCTGGGCATGCTCACCGCGCTGCGCCGCTGCTTCGACCTGCTGCGTCAGCACCGCAATCGCGACCTGACGCTGGCGACCATTCCCGCCGATGACGGCCCGACCTACGACATGATCTGCCGGGCCGACACCATAGGGGTGTTCCAGATCGAGTCGCGGGCGCAGATGAGCATGCTGCCGCGGCTCAAGCCACGCGAGTTCTATGACCTGGTGGTGGAAGTGGCGATTGTCCGGCCCGGACCGATCCAGGGCGATATGGTGCATCCTTATCTACGTCGGCGTAACAAGGAAGAGAAAGTGACCTATCCGTCTCCGGCGCTGGAAAAGGTACTGAAGCGCACTCTGGGGGTGCCGCTGTTCCAGGAACAGGTGATGGAACTGGCGATTGTCGCGGCCGGCTATACCGCCGGCGAGGCGGATCAACTGCGCCGCAGCATGGCCGCCTGGAAACGCCGTGGCGGCCTGGAACCGCACCGGGCAAAGCTCACCAGCGGTATGCTCGAGCGCGGCTATGATCTGGCGTTCGCCGAGCGCATCTTCGAGCAGATCAAGGGCTTTGGCGAATACGGCTTTCCCGAGTCCCATGCCGCCAGTTTCGCGCTGCTGACCTATGCCAGCAGCTGGCTGAAATGCCATGAACCGGCGGCTTTCGCCTGCGCCCTGATCAACAGCTGGCCGATGGGTTTCTACAGCCCCGATCAGCTGTTGCAGGATGCGCGTCGCCACGGGGTCGAGACTTTTCCGGTGGATGTGCGCTACAGCGACTGGGACTGCAGCCTGGAAGCGGGGCGTGGCCAGCAGTTGGCGATCCGGATCGGCCTGCGGATGCTGCGCGGCTTCCGCGAGGAGGATGCCCGACGGCTGATGGCTGCCCGCGAGCGGATGGCGTTCGTGCAGGTCGATGAGCTGAGCGTGCGCGCTGGCCTGAACCGGCGTGCCCTCGAGTTGCTGGCCGATGCCGGCGCCCTGCGCGGGCTGGCCGGCAACCGCCACCGTGCGCGCTGGGCGGTGGCCGGGGTGCAGGAGGCCTTGCCATTGTTCGCCGGCCAGCCGGCACCGGCCGAGCCGGCGGTGGCCTTGCCACTGCCCAGCGTGGCGCAGGACCTGCACGCCGACTACGCCCTGGTCGGCACCACCATGGGCCCGCACCCCCTGCGTCTGCTGCGCGGCGCCCTGGCGGCGCGGCGCTGCCGCAGTTCAAGGCAGCTGGCGCAGATGCCCCATGGCAGCCAGCTGTGGGTCGCCGGTGTGGTCACCGGCCGCCAGCGACCGGGCACCGCCAGTGGCGTGACCTTCGTCACCCTGGAGGATGAGTTCGGCATGGTCAATGTGGTGATCTGGCGCGCGCTGGCCGAGCGCCAGCGCCGGGAGGTGATGCAGGCCAGGTTGCTGCAGGTTTACGGACGGCTGGAGTCGGAACAGGGCGTGCGCCACCTGATCGCCCAGCGCCTGGTGGACCTGACGCCGATGCTGGATGGGCTGGATACCCGTAGCCGGGATTTCCATTGATTCTCTGCACCCTGGTAGATAGCTACGGGCGGGTTTCGGGGTGTAGCGCGCCTGAGACTGTGAAAGTATCTCAGTTGTTCGGTAGGCTGGAGGTTGTTTTCCCTCTCACCGGTA
>NZ_JACLGO010000059.1 GCF_014219065.1 Halopseudomonas xiamenensis | reverse complement strand
CCCGGCCTGGTGGCGCTGAACCGGCAGAACTACGCCCAGGACCTGCAGATCTCCTCGCGCGGCTTCGGCGCCCGCGCCCAGTTCGGGGTGCGCGGCGTACGCCTGGTGCAGGACGGTATCCCATTGACCATGCCCGATGGCCAGGGCCAGCCGGCGCTGTTCGACCTCGACGGCCTGCAGCGCATCGAGGTGCTGCGCGGCCCGCTGACCACCCTCTATGGCAACGCCTCCGGCGGCATCATCCAGGGCTATACCGGCGAAGCGCCGTTCTATCCGACCCTGGACAACCGCACGGCGGTGGGCAGTGACGGCCTGTGGCGCTCGCGCCTGCGCTACGGCGGCCAGCATGGCGACCTGAACATCAGCGCCAATATCTCGCGGCTGGAGACCGACGGCTACCGTGACCACAGCGACACCCGCCGCGATATCGCCAATCTGCGCCTGGGCTGGGATATCGACGATGTCTCCAGCCTGACCCTGCTGATCAACAGCCTCGATCAGCCCGACACCCAGGACCCGCTGGGGCTGACCGCCGAGCAGGTACGCGCCGACCGGCGCCAGGCGCCACCGCAGGCCGGCCTGTTCGATACCCGCAAATCGGTGCGCCACAACCAGATCGGCCTGAACTACCAACGGCGCCTGACCAATGACGACCAGCTGACGCTGATGGTCTACGGCGGTGAGCGGGACATGCAGCAGTTCCTGGCCTTTCCCGGCAGCGGCGCGACCGCCGGTGGCGGCGTGGTCGAACTGGACCGGCGTTTCGGTGGCGGCGAACTGGGCTGGCAGCGCCAGACCCGGCTGTTCGACCTGCCGCTGACCCTGGCCGCGGGGCTGGCCTACAACTACCAGGGCGAGGAGCGCAGGGGCTTCGTCAACGCCAACGGCAGCAAGGGCGGCCTGCAGCGCGACGAGTTCAACCGGGTGGACAGCCAGGAGGCCTACCTAATCAGCACCTGGCAGCTGGCGCCACGCTGGGAACTGGTCGCCGGGCTGCGCTACAACCGGGTGGAGTTCGACTCGGATGACGACTACCTGGTCGACGGCCAGGACGACAGCGGCGGCATGCGCGTGCACCGCACCAACCCGGCGCTGGGCCTGAACTGGCAGTGGACTCCTGAGGTGAGCCTGTATGCTGCCCTGGGCCAGGGCTTCGAGACCCCGACCTTCCAGGAGCTGGCCTACCGACCGGACGGCGCCGGCATGAATCAGGCACTCAAGCCGAGCCTGTCGCGCAATGCCGAAGTCGGTCTGAAATGGCGCCGGGAGCACACCCGGCTGGATATCGCGCTGTTCGACAGCCGGGTCAAGGATGAGATCGTTACCGGCAGCAACCAGGCCTTCACCGGCCGTGCCACCTACACCAACGCCGGCCGCTCGACCCGTCGCGGCGTGGAACTGAGTATCGAACAGCAGTTCGACTACGGCATAAGCGGCTATCTGGCCTACACCTGGCTGCAGGCCGACTATGACCGCTTTATTGATGGCAACGGTGCCAACCACGCCGGCAACCGCCTGCCGGGCATCCCGCGCCACAGCTTCTTCGCCGAGCTGGCCTGGCAGCCCCGGGACAACGGCTTCCACACCGCCATCGAAGCGCAGGGCATGAGCAAGCGCTACGCCACCGACGACAACCAGCACAAGGCCTCCGGCTACACGGTGCTGAACTGGCGCGCCGGCTACCAGCAGCC
>NZ_JACLGO010000058.1 GCF_014219065.1 Halopseudomonas xiamenensis | reverse complement strand
GAGACTGTGAAAGTATCTCAGTTGTTCGGTAGGCTGGAGGTTGTTTTCCCTCTCACCGGTATGAAGCATGAGCCAACGTCGTTATAAATCAGGCATCGATCGCTCTCAAGAGACGCTGTTTCCGCCCCGGCTGGAGGACTACATCAGTGAGCATAATCCGGTCCGGGCGATTGATGCCTATATCGCCGGCCTGGATATGGAGGCCCTGGGTTTCACGCACAACGCCCCGGGACGTCATCAGGCTGGCCAACCGGCCTACGCGCCGCAGATGCTGTTGAAGCTCTATCTCTATGGGTACCTCAACCGGCTGCGCAGCAGCCGGACACTGGAACGTGAGAGCCAGCGCAATGTGGAGCTGATGTGGCTGCTGGAAGGTCTGCAGCCCAGCTACAAGACGATCGCGGATTTTCGTAAGAACAATGCGCAGGCATTACGTCGGACGCAGGCGCAGTTCATCGTGCTGTGCCGGGCGCTGGGACTTTTCGGCGGCCAGTTGGTCGCAGTGGACGGCAGTTTTTTCAAGGGCAATGTCAGCCAGAAGAGCTTTCGGACACACAGGAAGCTGACGGCTCAAATTACGAAGCTGGAAGAGGAACTGGCGCAGTGGCACCAGGCTCTGGATGCGGCGGATCGCGAGGAGGCTGGCGAGCCCGCGAGCCGGGAGGAGCGTGATCTGGCCGAGAAGCTTGACGCGTTGCGTGAGGCGCTGAAGGAGAAGACCGAGGCACTGGCTGACCTTGAGCAACGAGGCAAAACCCAGTACTCGCCGGTCGATGAAGAGGCCCGCCTGTTGAGCAAGCGGGGGCAAAGGGTGGCAGGCTTCAATGTCCAGATTGTCACCGATGCCCAGCACAAGCTGATCGTTGCCGATGAGGTCACGAACGAGCCGAACGATCTGAATCTACTCCACCCCATGAGTGCTCAGGCCAAGGCCGCGCTGGGCGTCGAGACACTGGAGGTGGTGGCGGATGCAGGCTACGTCAGCAGTGCGCAATGCCATCAGTGTCACGAGGCAAGAATCTATCCTTATCTACCGGTGCCGTCGGCGCGGGGCCGTACGGTCGCACCGGGCCGATTATCGAGGGAGGCCTTTGTCTACGAGCCTGAGCATGATCGCTATCGCTGTCCCGAAGGATACTATCTGATCGCTTCCTCCAAGCCCAAGGAGCAGGCGGGCCATTGGACACAGCGCTACCGCAGTCGTCGCCGTAATTGCTGCGATTGTGTACGCCGCGCCGAGTGTCTGACGGCCAAAGGGCAGGTCCGGGAGATATGGCGCGACCAATACGAAGCCGATACTGAAGCGGTCCGGCAGCGGGTGATGGCTCATCCCGAGCGGTTGGCGCAGCGCAATGAGTTGGTGGAGCACCCGTTCGGCACTCTCAAGCGACGGGCTGGCTGGGACCACTTCCTGGTACGGGGGCTGGAGAAAGTCCGTGGCGAGTGGAGTTTGATGGCGTGGGCGTATAACTTCAGTCGCGTATTGAATCTGCTGGGAGTGAAACAATTCCGGGAGATCTGCCAACGGCTGACAGAGCTGTTGGCGTGTATTGCCCACCTGTTGGTGCTGTCGGCGTGTAGGTTCCCTCTGGGAAGTACCTGGCGCCTACAGGTGGGCAATAGTAGATAACAGCCTCCTATCCCGCCTTTTGGGTTCGCGAGCGAAGGCGAGGAAATACTTTCACGGTCTC
>NZ_JACLGO010000057.1 GCF_014219065.1 Halopseudomonas xiamenensis | reverse complement strand
CAGAAAAATCGAGACCACTACCGCGATTCCGATAAA
Source organism: Halopseudomonas xiamenensis (assembly GCF_014219065.1). Taxonomy (GTDB): domain Bacteria; phylum Pseudomonadota; class Gammaproteobacteria; order Pseudomonadales; family Pseudomonadaceae; genus Halopseudomonas; species Halopseudomonas xiamenensis. The sequence continues at coordinate 1,703 of NZ_JACLGO010000057.1, read as the reverse complement.
AAAGTAGCGCTGCCAGCCTCCACCATTCGCAAAAAGACTGAATGCGGCACCGGTGTTCCATAGGTGCACCCAGTTAAAGAACGGGGTCACCGAAACATACTCGCCATAGGCCATTGATTGCTGCACCAGCCACTTTACAGCCTGATCAGACGCTGCCAGCAGGCCCGATATGGACAATAGGGCATACGGCGAGAGCTTTTTGCCAATAATGAGCATTATTTAACCCTTCAACGCCAAAATGCGTCTGGCACCGTTAAGTACAATGCCCCCCGCGATGGTGCCGATAATCAGATCCGGATAATTGGAACCGGTCCACGCGACCAGGGCGCCGGCGGTGATGACCCCCAGGTTGATCACCACGTCGTTGGCCGAGAATATCCAGCTTGCCTTCATGTGCGCCCCGCCTTCCCGATGTTTGGATATGAGCAGCAGACAACTGGTATTGGCAATCAATGCGACGAATGCGATAGCCATCATCACCAGCGATTCAGGCTCACTACCGAATACAAAGCGTCTCACCACCTCTACGAGCACGCCCACAGCCAAGATCAGTTGCAGTACACCAGCAAGATGCGCGGCACGTACCTGCATTTTCACGCTATGTCCAACCGCATAAAGGGCAAGCCCGTACACCGCCGCATCGGCAAAATTGTCCAGGGATTCTCCAATCAGGCCGGTGGACTGGGCGATCAGACCGGCAGTCATTTCCACCACGAACAGAAGTGCATTGATGCCGAGCAACCAGCGCAGGGTCCCGGATTCTTGCTTAGCAGAAGCTGCCGAAAACTCGGCGGCCTTGATGGTCTCCGGATTTGCAGCGACGGTTTCCTGAAGCGAGGCGCCTAGCCCCAAGGTCTTCAGTTTCGAGGTGACGGGCTCGACCTCGCCATCATGCACGACCTTCAGCCGGCGGTTCGACAAGTCGAAGGACAGCGCCCGAATCTCCTCAAAGCCGTTCAGGGCTAGGCGAATCATTCGTTCTTCTGATGGACAGTCCATCTTCGGCACGGCATAAACACTGACCCATCTCCCTGGCGCCTCGGAGGAGGCCTGTATATCGGTATCCGCTGCGGACGTTGCATCACCGCCACAGGCGCCACCACAGGATTTGCTCATGATACGACTCCACTTGAACAATGTTGTGGTACCATTTAAAACTATAAAGCTACTATAAGGTCAATAGAGTAAAGAATCCGTTGGGGAGGAGGCTGATGCGCATTGGTCAGTTGGCGCAGTTGGTAGGGGTCGAAACACAGACGATCCGCTTCTATGAACAGCAGGGCTTGTTGCCGCCGCCTGATCGGCAGGACAACGGTTACCGTGTCTATACCGAGAAGCATGGTGAGGGGCTGGCCTTCATCCGTCGCTGCAGAATCCTGGGCCTGTCACTGGCTGAGATTCACGAACTACAGAGCTATCAGGACCCTCATCAGCCTTGTACCGCCGTCAACGCCTTGCTCGATGATCACATCTCTCATGTGCGGTCGCAGATAACCGCTCTGCAAGCGCTTGAGAAACAACTCGTTTCACTGAGAGCGAGTTGCAACGATGACCGGGAAGTTGAGGCGTGTGGGGTTCTTGCTGGAATTAGCGAAGGAAACATGCACCAGCAGTAGGTGAAGCATCAACCAGATAATCCGATGAGATGCCGGTCTGTCTCACTCTCATGCAAAGGTAAGATCAACCATTTAATCCGCTTACCC
>NZ_JACLGO010000056.1 GCF_014219065.1 Halopseudomonas xiamenensis | reverse complement strand
ATTTGGATTGGCTTTTGATTTTTTGGCCAGGCCATCTATGCCTAGACAACATGACTATACCTAAATGAGCCCACCCTTCTGGAGAAAACATGTGGTCGTGAACAGCCAGCCGGCAACCCGACAGAACAGGACCAAGCCAGCACTCTATTGGCCTGCTGGCCTGGGGGTACTGCTTATGCTCACGGCAGCCATCGCACTTACCCGTCCCACTGCTCCTTCCTGGGAACCAACCAGGACCTGCGAGCTTCATTTTTCCAATGGCGTGACCCTCACCAATGTGCCTGTTGCAGAAACATCAGAGCAACAAACACGCGGGCTTTCCAAACGTGACGATGCTGGCACAGGCATGCTGTTTTCCTGGGAAACTGCTGAGCCCCGCATATTCTGGATGCGCGACACCTGGATCCCCCTGACGATTGGGTTCTTCGATGAGGACGGCCTGCTGTTCTCGATCCAGAACATGCAGCCGGAATCCGACGACTATCATTTCTCGATCCAGCCGGCGCTCAATGCGCTTGAATTATCACTGGGGCAGTTTGAAATACATGGCCTGAGAGAAGGTGTTCGCATGACTGGCCGAACCTGCAGCCATCTCGGACCTGAATCAGCGCTGCCCAACCTCAAAGGACTGAAGGACGCATGAAAGTTGCGAGGGTATATTTGCGAGTCAGTACCGCCAGTCAGGACCTGGCTCGCCAAGACAAGGTAGTTACTGACGCCAAGGCGGCTGGTTTCTATGTGGCAGGCATTTACCGAGAAAAGGCATCTGGGGCCCGTACCGATCGTCCTGAACTGCTGCGCATGATCGAGGACCTGCAGGCTGGCGAAGTGGTCATTGCTGAAAGGGTTGATCGACTCTCTCGACTAGGGGCGAATAGAGAAAACGGAAAAAATCGTACGTTAAGGTTTTCCGGGCAGCCTTAGCGGCCGAAACTTCCCGTCCTCCAGCCTGCGGCTCTGCCGCCAGACATAATCGCCGGTCAGGTTGATGTGCTCCCACCCCAGCGGCGACAGGTATTGCAGCAGCTCGCTATCCACCGACTTCCCCGCTTCGCTCATCGCCTGGGTGGCGCGTTCCAAGTACACCGTGTTCCACAGCACGATGGCGGCCGTCACCAGGTTGAGACCGCTGGCCCGGTAGCGCTGCTGCTCGAAGCTCCGATCCCTGATTTCGCCGAGGCGGTTGAAGAACACCGCCCTGGCCAGGGAGTTGCGCGCCTCGCCCTTGTTCAGTCCGGCATGCACGCGGCGACGTAGCTCTACGCTTTGCAGCCAGTCGAGGATGAACAGTGTGCGCTCAATCCGGCCCAGTTCGCGCAAGGCCACGGCCAGACCGTTCTGGCGCGGGTAGCTGCCGAGCTTGCGCAGCATCAGCGAGGCAGTGACGGTGCCCTGCTTGATCGAGCTGGCCAGGCGCAGGATGTCGTCCCAGTGGGCGCGGACATGCTTGATGTTCAGGGTGCCGCCAACCATTGGGCGCAATGTCGGGTAGTCCTGGACGCTATTCGGAACATACAGCTTGGTTTCGCCGAGGTCGCGGATGCGCGGTGCGAAGCGGAAGCCCAGCAGGTGCATCAGGGCGAAGACGTGATCGGTGAAGCCAGCCGTGTCGGTGTAGTGCTCCTCAATCCGTAGGTCGGACTCGTGGTACAGCAAGCCGTCAAGCACATAGGTGGAATCGCGCACGCCGACATTCACCACGCGGGTGCTGAACGGTGCGTACTGGTCGGAAATATGGGTGTAGAACAGCCGCCCCGGCTCGCTGCCGTACTTCGGGTTGACGTGCCCGGTGCTTTCACCCCGACCGCCCGCCCGGAAGCGCTGGCCATCGGAAGAAGAGGTCGTTCCGTCGCCCCAGTGAGCGGCGAAGGTATGACGGTACTGGTGGTTGACCAGCTCGGCTAGGGCCGCCGAGTAGGTTTCGTCTCGGATGTGCCAGGCTTGCAGCCAGGATAGCTTGGCGTAGGTCAGGCCGGGGCTCGACTCGGCCATCTTGGTCAGCCCGAGGTTGATCGCATCGCCCAGGATCGCTGACAGCAGCAATGTCCGGTCTTTGGCCTCGGCACCGTCCTTCAGGTGGGTGAAGTGGCGGCTGAAGCCCGTCCAGTCGTCCACGTCCATCAGCAGTTCGGTGATCTTGATGCGCGGCAGCAACTGGCTGGTCTGGTCGATCAGCG
>NZ_JACLGO010000055.1 GCF_014219065.1 Halopseudomonas xiamenensis | reverse complement strand
AGGGGTGTCGAAAGAGTCAACTGCGGTCCAAAGCTGTTGGACTTGGGTGAAAAGGGCGTTTATTCTTCCTATACGTTTTAAATTATTTGAGGGCAGGAAGAGAGGTCCAGTATAGTGGAGAGAGTTTAAAAAAAGTTAATATAAAAAACCTGTCACATTACATTGGTTAAGGCACAGTTATGCAACACATCTATTAGAAAACGGTACAGATTTGCGATACATCCAGGAGTTGCTAGGCCATAATAGTAGCCGCACCACAGAGATTTATACACATGTCACTACTAAAAATATTGAAAAAATTAAGAGCCCTTTTGATGATTTATGATAAAAAAAAGTTTATATTGCACTAAATATTGTACACCTTTAGAGTTAAAGAAGGTATATAAAATCAACTGAATCGTGTTGTATTTGTACACCTTTTAGACCGCTAAGTGTATAGATAAGTAAGTTATGTGCCATTTTTGAATGACAATGCGAATAGATACAGACAAACAAATGAATTTACTTAGTGATAAGAACGTTGCAATAATTGGTGGTGGACCCGTTGGACTGACTATGGCAAAATTATTACAGCAAAACGGCATAGACGTTTCAGTTTACGAAAGAGACAACGACCGAGAGGCAAGAATTTTTGGTGGAACCCTTGACCTACACAAAGGTTCAGGTCAGGAAGCAATGAAAAAAGCGGGATTGTTACAAACTTATTATGACTTAGCCTTACCAATGGGTGTAAATATTGCTGATGAAAAAGGCAATATTTTATCCACAAAAAATGTAAAGCCCGAAAATCGATTTGACAATCCTGAAATAAACAGAAATGACTTAAGGGCTATCTTGTTGAATAGTTTAGAAAACGACACGGTTATTTGGGATAGAAAACTTGTTATGCTTGAACCTGGTAAGAAGAAGTGGACACTAACTTTTGAGAATAAACCGAGTGAAACAGCAGATTTGGTTATTCTTGCCAATGGCGGGATGTCCAAGGTAAGAAAATTTGTTACCGACACGGAAGTTGAAGAAACAGGTACTTTCAATATACAAGCCGATATTCATCAACCAGAGATAAACTGTCCTGGATTTTTTCAGCTATGCAATGGAAACCGGCTAATGGCATCTCACCAAGGTAATTTATTATTTGCTAACCCCAATAATAATGGTGCATTGCATTTTGGAATAAGTTTTAAAACACCTGATGAATGGAAAAACCAAACGCAGGTAGATTTTCAAAACAGAAATAGTGTCGTTGATTTTCTTCTGAAAGAATTTTCCGATTGGGACGAACGCTACAAAGAATTGATTCATACGACGTTGTCATTTGTAGGATTGGCTACACGGATATTTCCTTTAGAAAAGCCTTGGAAAAGCAAGCGCCCATTACCCATAACAATGATTGGGGATGCCGCACATTTGATGCCGCCTTTTGCAGGGCAGGGAGTAAATAGTGGGTTGGTGGATGCCTTGATATTGTCTGATAATCTAGCCGATGGAAAATTTAATAGCATTGAAGAGGCTGTTAAAAATTATGAACAGCAAATGTTTATCTATGGCAAAGAAGCACAAGAAGAATCAACTCAAAACGAAATTGAAATGTTTAAACCCGACTTTACGTTTCAGCAATTGTTAAATGTATAAAATGGAATAAAACGGCACATAACAAACAAATTGGCAATAGAGCCGGTGAAGTACTTCTATTGAACTTTTGTGCAATGTTGAAGATTAGTAATTCTATTCAACATTTGTGCTAAAAGTCGGCTCCATCGCCAATTTGCCAAACGTTAGATGCAATAGTCCATGGCGTGAAGGCCGTCCCCTACGCTATTGAACGCTTCTTTCTCCCATTAAAAACTCTTTTCATTTTACTAAAAAAAACAGTGGACAAACCAGCGATAGCTGATTTTAAAATCTGTTACGGGTAAACCGTGCAAACACTCCTTCGGATGTTTGTGACGTTGACACGTCTAACAGATTTTATTAAAGTTAGCGATAAAAATTGAGATAATCAATACACCAGTTGTTAAATATTGAAACCATGCTTATCATCTCACGTATTGCCAGCTAACTTTTGTCCACTGTTTTTAAATGAGTAAAATGAAGTAGTTTTTAAGGAGAAAAGCTACCGTTTCACAACATCATCAAGTAGGTTAACTTGAAGCAATTGTAAAACGGAACAATAGCGTGAGGGACGAGAGAGTTTATTTCCGCCAGGACTACTACGTAATTTCGAAAGCTGTGTTAATAGTATAGACAAACACTACTGAAATGACAATGGTATCTTTCAAAATTACTTCATCTAACTGATCGTTTCGCCCCATTCTTATTATTGAGTGAACTTAAATTCTACACTTCGATTATTATTTTTATATTTGGCTTAAGATTAACAAAAAGCGAGAACGGAGCGAAGCGACCGTGACGTTAGATGCAATAGTCCATGGCGTGAAGGCCACCTGGTCAAGAAAGCGGGCCATACCCACCAAGTGGCCAAGACGGGCGCGGTCACCCTGATCCAGCGTTTTGGATC
>NZ_JACLGO010000054.1 GCF_014219065.1 Halopseudomonas xiamenensis | reverse complement strand
GCTTAGCGGAAAGTTCTTTTACCCTCAGCCGAAATGCCTGCCGTTGCTAGACATTGCCAGCCAGTGCCCGTCACTCCGCGGTCTTCACTGCGTGATCGAGTTGATCGACACCCGCCGTGACACGCTCCATGAAGTGCCTGCCTGCGTCTGTTAGCCGAACGCCCCGCGCATGGCGCTCAAATAGCAGGACACCAAGGTTATCCTCCAGCGCTTTCACACGCGCGCTGACGCTCGACTGGCTGATACCAAGTGCCTTGGCCGCATGCCGAAAATTCAGATGCTCGGCGACGGCGATGAACTGAACAAGGGAAATGAGCGGTATCCTGCCAGACAGGATACCGACATTCACGAGGTTTCGATGGTTAGTGCGCCGCATCGGAGCGGGCCTGCTACCAGTCGTCGGTTAGACGACTGGCGACTTCTCGGTGGCAGCCCCACGGAGCCGAAGGAGCACCAGCCCCAACGAAACCAGTACCGCCATCGCCGTGGCGTAACAGATCACGGGCCACGCTGTGTCACCGTTTAAAAGTGCCACCGCCAATGTCCCGACAATGCTGACTATCAGGCTTTGAACGCAGAAGTAGAACGCGACCGCTGATCCCGCGATGTCGTCGAACTCTGCCAAAGCGCCGTTCGCGGTAACGGACACCGTGAAGACAATACCGACCGCGACAACCCACATCGGTAGGATGAAGGTGAGGAATGACGGCGAGCCGTAAAGTTCGCCGATCCCCAACAGGACCGCTCCGCAAACAAGCAACGCCATCCCACGCGCCACGCATCCTGCGATGCCCCATCTGGCGACAAAGGACTTCGCGAAACGGGTTGTCACGATCATTACAAGCGCGACAGTGGCGAAGGCAAAGCTGAATCCGATCTCGGAATATTCCGCTTGGCCTATGAGCACACGGGGAGCCGTCGAGAAGAAGACGAAGAAGGTGCCCATACCGGCGCTAAAGCCGACAGTGTAAACCCAAAAAGCCGGACTCGCGAAGATCGGCAAGACAGATCGGCGCGTCTTGACTTGATCCAGAGGGCGGGTTTCGTGCCACCTGAAACCCGCATTTAGGAGTGCGAGCATCGCCAGTATAGCCAAAGTAATGAATATCGCCTGCCATCCCAAGAACTCGCCGATCAATGCTCCGGCGATAGGGCCGAGCGCAGGCACGAACGCCAGCATCGAACTGAAAAGGCCGTAGATGACGACACCCTCAGGACGGTTGGCATAAACGTCGCGAACCGTCGCGAACGTCGCCACCAGCATGGCCGACGCGCCCACTGCTTGAAGTAGACGGAAAGCGACAAAGGCCGGTGCAGTTGAAGACCAAGCTGCTCCCAGAGACGCAATGACGAAAGCCGTTGCGCCCGCAAGTAGAATTGGCCGTCGCCCGATTCTGTCTGAGAGCGGACCAAAAATCACCTGGCCCACGCCGAGCATCACCATATAGAGGCTCAACGTGAGTTGGATCATAGCGGGCGTCGTGTTCAGGATGCCGGGCATCGCTGGAACGACAGGGAGATAAATATCCATCGCCAGTGAAGCGAGGATGTCGAAAGGAGCCATCAGCAGCAGTGCTGCCGGCAGCGTATAGGCCCACGCGGGGCGTGTGGTGGTCATGACGAATCAACCCTCGATTAAGGAATACCGGGCGACGTCTGCTCGTCAGCAATCAGATGAGACTAGCCTTACAGAGCGCCGCAACAACAATACTGGTTGTTGCGGCTTACTTGTCTGCTGACTTGGAATTTCCCATCTGATTACTCCACGCTTACGAATATGAATTGCTACATTTTATCCGATTATCTTTTGCTTCGCAATGCGGCATGGGCGCACTCAGCGTTCCAGCCCCCTCTGCCGCCCTAACTGCCACGACACCGACCCGCCCTGCACGATGCCCATAACCTCGCGGCCGAGTTGGCGGTCGATGATCGGCCGCCACGGGACAAGGGTGAACTCATGGGATTTCTCGACCACGGCGAACTTGCCGCTCGATAGATGCACGGTTCCGGTAAACTTGCCGCTGACGCTCTCGCCGTCCGTGGCGGCGCGGAACGGCAGGCCCTTACTCAAAGCCATATCCGATCCGACGCCGGCTACCTCGCGCTCCCGCAGGATGGCGAGAAGGTTGCGCCGGTAGAAGACGCGGCTGTCCCGGCTGCGGGTGGCGTCGCCCTGTTCGATATGGTGCTCGCGGCGCTGGTCCATGGCTTCGCGGACTTGTTGCCCGAAGCCGGTTGGCGCAAGGTCGGCCGTCTCGCCGTGGATCAGCCGCCGGTCCAGCCAGGTCGCGCCGTCCGATCCGATCTGTTTGTTCAGATCGACCGGGGAAAGGACGCGAACGCTGGCCTGACTGTCTCGGCCGGCGTCATGGGCGGCGGCACGGCTGACCAGATCATCGGGGATGCGCCATTGGTCGGCGTCGATCCGCTCGACGATACCGGCCCGGCGTAGCGCCTCCAGCCGGCGCACATGGGCATCGACATAGCCCTCATAGTCGCCGCCTGGAACGCGGCACGTATAGGAAGAATAAACGCCCTTTTCACCCAAGTCCAACAGCTTTGGACCGCAGTTGACTCTTTCGACACCCCT
>NZ_JACLGO010000053.1 GCF_014219065.1 Halopseudomonas xiamenensis | reverse complement strand
GCATCCAAGCAGCAAGCGCGTTACGCCGTGGGTCGATGTTTGATGTTATGGAGCAGCAACGATGTTACGCAGCAGGGCAGTCGCCCTAAAACAAAGTTAGGCATCACAAAGTACAGCATCGTGACCAACAGCACCGATTCCGTCACACTGCGCCTCATGACTGAGCATGACCTTGCGATGCTCTATGAGTGGCTAAATCGATCTCATATCGTCGAGTGGTGGGGCGGAGAAGAAGCACGCCCGACACTTGCTGACGTACAGGAACAGTACTTGCCAAGCGTTTTAGCGCAAGAGTCCGTCACTCCATACATTGCAATGCTGAATGGAGAGCCGATTGGGTATGCCCAGTCGTACGTTGCTCTTGGAAGCGGGGACGGATGGTGGGAAGAAGAAACCGATCCAGGAGTACGCGGAATAGACCAGTCACTGGCGAATGCATCACAACTGGGCAAAGGCTTGGGAACCAAGCTGGTTCGAGCTCTGGTTGAGTTGCTGTTCAATGATCCCGAGGTCACCAAGATCCAAACGGACCCGTCGCCGAGCAACTTGCGAGCGATCCGATGCTACGAGAAAGCGGGGTTTGAGAGGCAAGGTACCGTAACCACCCCAGATGGTCCAGCCGTGTACATGGTTCAAACACGCCAGGCATTCGAGCGAACACGCAGTGATGCCTAACCCTTCCATCGAGGGGGACGTCCAAGGGCTGGCGCCCTTGGCCGCCCCTCATGTCAAACGTTAGATGCCAGATTTGGCGTTGCGTATGCTCACAGAAAATCGACAGCCGCAAGACTGTTTTTGGCAACTCATAGCCACCACTATTTATCCTTCATACCGTAGAGGAGATTGCACGTGAAGAACTGGCTCTTTCTGGCTATTGCAATATTTGGTGAGGTCGTCGCAACTTCCGCACTGAAGTCCAGCCATGGATTCACCAAGTTAGTTCCTTCTGTTGTAGTTGTGGCTGGCTACGGGCTTGCGTTCTATTTCCTCTCTCTCGCAATCAAGTCCATCCCGGTCGGCATTGCTTATGCTGTTTGGGCTGGCCTCGGCATCGTACTTGTGGCAGCTATCGCTTGGATCTTCCATGGCCAGAAACTAGACTTGTGGGCGTTCGTTGGCATGGGACTTATCGTTAGTGGCGTCGCCGTTCTAAATCTGCTATCCAAGGTCAGCGCACATTGATCGGGCTGGCATCTAACAATTCATTCAAGCCGACGCCGCTTCGCGGCGCGGCTTAATTCAGGTGTTAGACATCATGAGGGTAGCGGTGACCATCGAAATTTCGAACCAACTATCAGAGGTGCTAAGCGTCATTGAGCGCCATCTGGAATCAACGTTGCTGGCCGTGCATTTGTACGGCTCCGCAGTGGATGGCGGCCTGAAGCCATACAGCGATATTGATTTGTTGGTTACTGTGGCCGTAAAGCTTGATGAAACGACGCGGCGAGCATTGCTCAATGACCTTATGGAGGCTTCGGCTTTCCCTGGCGAGAGCGAGACGCTCCGCGCTATAGAAGTCACCCTTGTCGTGCATGACGACATCATCCCGTGGCGTTATCCGGCTAAGCGCGAGCTGCAATTTGGAGAATGGCAGCGCAATGACATTCTTGCGGGTATCTTCGAGCCAGCCATGATCGACATTGATCTAGCTATCCTGCTTACAAAAGCAAGAGAACATAGCGTTGCCTTGGTAGGTCCGGCAGCGGAGGAATTCTTTGACCCGGTTCCTGAACAGGATCTATTCGAGGCGCTGAGGGAAACCTTGAAGCTATGGAACTCGCAGCCCGACTGGGCCGGCGATGAGCGAAATGTAGTGCTTACGTTGTCCCGCATTTGGTACAGCGCAATAACCGGCAAAATCGCGCCGAAGGATGTCGCTGCCGACTGGGCAATAAAACGCCTACCTGCCCAGTATCAGCCCGTCTTACTTGAAGCTAAGCAAGCTTATCTGGGACAAAAAGAAGATCACTTGGCCTCACGCGCAGATCACTTGGAAGAATTTATTCGCTTTGTGAAAGGCGAGATCATCAAGTCAGTTGGTAAATGATGTCTAACAATTCGTTCAAGCCGACCGCGCTACGCGCGGCGGCTTAACTCCGGCGTTAGATGCACTAAGCACATAATTGCTCACAGCCAAACTATCAGGTCAAGTCTGCTTTTATTATTTTTAAGCGTGCATAATAAGCCCTACACAAATTGGGAGATATATCATGAAAGGCTGGCTTTTTCTTGTTATCGCAATAGTTGGCGAAGTAATCGCAACATCCGCATTAAAATCTAGCGAGGGCTTTACTAAGCTTGCCCCTTCCGCCGTTGTCATAATCGGTTATGGCATCGCATTTTATTTTCTTTCTCTGGTTCTGAAATCCATCCCTGTCGGTGTTGCTTATGCAGTCTGGTCGGGACTCGGCGTCGTCATAATTACAGCCATTGCCTGGTTGCTTCATGGGCAAAAGCTTGATGCGTGGGGCTTTGTAGGTATGGGGCTCATAATTGCTGCCTTTTTGCTCGCCCGATCCCCATCGTGGAAGTCGCTGCGGAGGCCGACGCCATGGTGACGGTGTTCGGCATTCTGAATCTCACCGAGGACTCCTTCTTCGATGAGAGCCGGCGGCTAGACCCCGCCGGCG
>NZ_JACLGO010000052.1 GCF_014219065.1 Halopseudomonas xiamenensis | reverse complement strand
GGATCACCGCAAACAGGTTACTCGCCTGGGGATTCCCTTTCGACCCGAGCATCCGTATGAGACTCATGCTCGATTAGCGGGCTTTAATACTACATCAAGTCTACAGGCGTGCCCAAAAACTGCTTTTACGCCCATGCGCTGACTGCAATTGTTGCACGAATGCGTGATGCTCCAGCAGAGGGTCGAACACCTTGATTCGCCCGGCCAGCGCTTCCAGCTTTTTAAAATAGCGCGCGCCATGGCCGTAAGCCTTGCTAGCCCTGGGTTGGGCAACGCTCGCAACGTCGCTAACGCGGCTGGTCTACAAAACGTCCGACAGCGTGTCTGCCGGCTGGTATCGCACTTCGTCGGCCAATGCACCGGCTCCTAACGATCTGATGCTGGTTCACCGACCACCGGAGGCAATGCAATGGCTGCGCGGTACGGCTACCTACTGGCGAACGCACCGCTGTTGAAGACCGTGGCGGCGATGGTACCGCAGCACGTGTGCATACAAGGTCGTCAGAGGCGATACGCATCAATGGCGTCCTTGTTGCCAGACGCTTGCGCAGGGACCGACAGGGTCGCGCGCTACCAGCCTGGCAGACCTGCCAGCGCCTGGTTGTCGATGAACGGTTGCTCAGCAGCACCAACCAGAAGTCATTCGACAGTCGCGACTTAGGTCCGCTGCCTGTCGGCGCGGTGACCATTCGGGCGCAGCTCTTGTGGTCGGACTTATGTCGATGAGCTGTCCGTTATCGCGTCGATCTAGATGTCGATAGCGTGTGCTCAGCCTGCGCATTCAAGCACCGCGGACCTGCGGATACCTCTGCCCTCGGCTACCGCCTAGCGACTGCGAGGCCCTTAGTATCTCCAACCTGATTACCCTGCTCAGGCGCACAAAGGCACGGGAAAAGCGGAGGGCAAGATAAAAGGGGGCGGCACTTCGTTGGCCTGGAAAGCAGTCTGCACGGGGGTTGGAGGCGGCACTCAGTGAGCACATCGGCGTGCCATACAAAGCGCAAACACCCAGCAGCACTGGCCTTCACACGTGCCTAGCACTCCCCATTGCGATCAACTTGGAACAGCCATTAGTTCACATCAAAGCGAGCCTGACCGTCCGGAGGAAGTCGATTCCAACCGCCGCCACAAGCAGCTAGTGACCGAGATTGAGCATCTACTTCACTCACCGTCTCAACATCTCCTGAATCGCCTGGGTTGCATCACGAGTACGCCGCGCCAGGTTCTTCACTTCGTCGGCCACCACCGAAAAACCCCGCCCGACCTCCCCTGCTCTCGCCGCCTCAATGGCGGCGTTGAGTGCCAGCAAGTTAGTCTGCTCAGCAATGCTCTTGATCACCCCGACCACCTGGGCGATTTGTGCGTAGGTGGCCTGCATCGCTGCCTGCTCGCGCAGGCGCGCGGCTTCAGCCTGTTTCTCATCGCTGATATCGCGCACAGCACCAATCACCCGCTGCAGAACGCCATGTTCATCCCGCAAACAGCGACCGCGCTCACGGAACCAGATATAGCCGCGACTCTTGTGGTGCATGCGGTACTCGACGACATAGGAGCTGTCACTATCGCGGCTACGCATCAGCTCGTCGAAGTTGCGCATGACTACCTTTAGGTCGTCGCCATGGGCAATGCGGTAATAGCTGTCCCAGCCATCAGGCAATTCCTGCCGGTTGTAGCCGACCAAGGCAAGAAACTGATCGGTCCAACGCATCCGACTCTGTGGGTGCTCAGGATCGCCATCAGCCACCAGAAGCTCCCAGCAACCCTCGGTAAGGTTCTGCCGGGTCAGGTTCCAGACCTGCTCCTCACGTGCCCACTCCTGCAGCCTCTGCTCCTGCTGCCGCGAGAGCCCCCGAAGCTCGCCCAGCAGACACTGCAGTCGAGTTTGCTCCTGCTGGGTCTCTTGCAGCTGTACCTGCAGTTTTGCTGCAGACTCGATCTCGCAGGCATCTGCCAAGGAGTCGACCTCACTCGCCGGGTGTGCGAGGCGCTGCTCCAATAGCTCCAACGCCTGTCGCAACACTGGCTGCTCACGGAGGCTGGGGTAGGTCGGTAACTCCACCGCTCGCCCCTGCAAGAGGGCCCCCAGCAGTTCGGCCAGCTCCGCCGCCATCCTACCCGTCGCACGGGAAAACCACATGATTCGCCTCCCGGTGCGCCACCTTGCGATGGCGCACTTCACTGCGTTAGAAGGATTTGCTAACCGCAGCCACCAAGGTGGCCGAGCAAACATCGTCGAAGCCCATGTAGTTGGTGCACTCGGCCTGCGAAAGATCGGTGTCGATGTAGCTCAGCGACCAGTCCAGTTCCAGCAGCGAACGGCTCAATTTGACTTCCCACTCGTGGTAACTGTCACGGCTGCCGCCGTCGGCGGATATCCACACCGGATCCTTGTAATCGGCGACGCCGTAGCGCAGGTCCAGGCCAATGTCGTAAGGCAGCACGGTGCCGTAGCCGACGTAGCTGTAGAGCATGCTCTGATCACCAAACAGGTCGTCCGAATAGTAGGCGCCCAGTCGCACGCCATAGGCATTCAGCTCGGCGAAATACTCGCTGTAGTTCAGGTCGCTCTGGCGCGGATAGGTGTAGTCGATATAGGCGACGTCCAGCGCAACGTCGTCGCTGACCTGCCAGTAGTAGCCGGCGTAGTAATCCAGTTCCTGGCGGGTATGGCTGCCATAACCGAAGTCCACATTCGAGCTCCACACTCCGGCATATAGGCCACTGGTATGCATAAGCGTGGCCGAGCCTTGCAATGCAGGGTCGTTCTGGGTCTTCGAGATGCCGCGCGAGCGGTAGTCGCTGAACAATCCTGCCTCCAGCGCCAGGCTGAACTCCTCGTTTAGGTCGATGGCCTGAGCCAGCGTCCAAGGCGCCAGCAAGCTGCCAGCCAGGGCGAACGTCATCATGCACTTCATCGGGTATCTCCGTTGTTGTTGTAGTGGATCGGCGTGGGGACTGTGTGCACGCCAGGGTCTCCTGCGGGAGAAGGCCGGCCGCCAACGCGCAGGAAGCCGCACGCACACGTATAGGAAGAATAAACGCCCTTTTCACCCAAGTCCAACAGCTTTGGACCGCAGTTGACTCTTTCGACACCCCTG
>NZ_JACLGO010000051.1 GCF_014219065.1 Halopseudomonas xiamenensis | reverse complement strand
GTCAGGGAAATATATCCGCTCATTTTGGCCGATTTGGCGGAGTCAGCAGCTTGCAGTTGACATAGGAGCGTCAACGCACCGATGGAGCGCCTGTTCCGGAGCCTGAAAACTGAATGGGTCCCGCCGATGGGCTATCACAGCCTGACCGCAGCCCGGAAGGATATCAGCAGCTATCTGATGGGGTACTACAACACTGAGCGGCCGCATTCCTTCAACGGCGGAATAGCCCCGGCGCTGGCGGAAGAAAAACTTAAAACAGTGTCCGGAATCAGTTGACCACTACACAGCCACTGGTTGCGATTGGATCCATCATGGCCTGCAAAGGAGCAGCTCCTCAATGCTATGCAGCGGTGATGGGTGGCGGTAGCTTTGCCGTAGCCCATGCCAACGGGGCAAGTACCAGCCAGGCGTTAAGGATAGGGGCAATCTCTGGGGCAACAGCTTATGTTGGAGCACATGCTGCAGACTGGATAGGTAGCTACACCGCCGACTTGCGGTTTGCTCCCAAGCTAACCAACGTATCGCTTCATGGCCTCAGGGGAGGTGTCACCTCGGTGGTATCGGGTGGCGACTTCCGCTCCGGCTTTCTGGCGGGTAGTTTTGGGGCATTCGGGGATGTCAATGGCCTGACCAGAAGTCAGTATGGTGCTGCTATTGTTGGAGGTATCGGGGCCAAGCTCGGGGGTGGAAGCTTTGCGGAAGGGGCTATCATTGCCATTATTGGACGTAGGTTTAATCATGAGGAGCACTCCCGGGATGATGTATGGAATAGAAAAGCAATGAGTGATACTGTGAATGTCTTGGTACCAAAAGGACAGCCGTATGAAGGCATAGTTTATAAAGGATCTTGGAAGATTGATGATATATCAATGTTTGATGGCTTCAAATTATTCTCTAAGCCTGTAAATTTCGCAGTACGAATTTTAAGTATAAGCACTTCGGAATCCAGGATTGTAAATTATGGAGAAATACAGCGATACAATGTAGAGTCGAGAGTCCGGGTTTTTGATTTGGTTAACGGGGACGTCACAAACCCTAAGGTCTACTCGCACGGCACAATTAAAGGAACTATAAGCAGGCCAAATGGTTTTGGAATGAGAGACGTAAGAGAGCAAAGAACTTGCTATGGAGCACGCACCTTATGTCATTAAATTTAAAGCGAAATTTATGGGTGGCTTTAAGCTCCATTTTTTTTGTTTTTGTTATTCTGAATTTGATACTTATGATAAAGGTGAGCACCACTCCTGATGCTCCTGAAGTATATCGAGACCATAATAGCAATACTGCCTTGCAGGAAAGAAAAAAAATCCTAGATAAGGGTATTTTGTATCCTGAAGATCTAGTCGAGATAGATAGATTGTGGTCGGAAGCGGTTGACGTTATTAAAAAGGAAAATGATAGACTTCATGCGGAAAGCGTAGAAAATAGAGCGAAGCACATGATGCAGCCAGCAATCGCCTCTATAATGGCGGCCTCATTGATTTGGCTGATTTTTTTGGTTTTGGTAAGGCCGACGCCAAAAGAAATAA
Organism: Halopseudomonas xiamenensis; assembly: GCF_014219065.1. Taxonomy (GTDB): domain Bacteria; phylum Pseudomonadota; class Gammaproteobacteria; order Pseudomonadales; family Pseudomonadaceae; genus Halopseudomonas; species Halopseudomonas xiamenensis. The sequence goes on along the minus strand of NZ_JACLGO010000051.1, from coordinate 2,337 downwards.
TATTTCCGCAGCTGCTGGTTTTTATTGTTCTGAGCACAAGCTTTTCGACTATATTTGAATCGATTGTAATTACTGTGTTAAGTGCTATATTCTTAGTCAGTCGGAGAAAAGATCAGAGAGTAATATAAAGAGCGGTAGCGCTATGCGGGCTCGCCATACAGACATGATGGTGCTGCTAGTACTATCAACCACCTGCTGGGCGAGGTGGCCGACAACACCCACTACACCCTGGAAATCGAAGCCCATGAAAGCGGCAGCAGCCTGTACTTCTACCCCAAGGGAAGCCAGCGCAGCGCCGGCTACCAGTACCGCACGCACATTCCCCAACTGGGCCAACTGCGTTTTATAGCCTATGGCCGCAGCGGCCCGGCCAACAGCGATAGCCTGACCTACCTGGACAACCTGCGCATCGACGAAGGCGGCGTCAGCATCACCGCCGCCCAGCCCCAGGGGGGCTGAACAGCTACAGCTATGTGCACAACAACCCACTCAATGCCATCGATCCCAGTGGGTACTTCCTGAAGAAGGTGTTCAAGAGGGTCAAGAAAGCGCTGAGTGGGTTGAACAAAGTCAGGAAAAGTGTCCAGAATGCACTCAATAGACCCTTCTACCAGGTCATCAGGACCCTGGGGCCTGTTGCACAGCCACTGGTTGCGATTGGATCCATTATGGCCTGCAAAGGAGCAGCCCCTCAATGCTACGCGGCGGTGATGGGTGGCGGTAGCTGCGCCGCTTGCCCCAGGCGTCATAGAAGAAGCGTTGATGCGCAGGTTGCCAAGTAGGTCAGACCATCGCTGTTAAGTAGGTTGTTGTAACCGTTGGAAATTAAAAAATTTTAGACAACAAAAAATAAAATATATAGCACCAACATTGATCCTCCATTTATCAGGCCGAACAAATATAATACCTCTGGGTCTTTGCTCTTCAGCTCATTCATCTTGTAATATAGCATGTTGTATGCAGGTGGATAACTTCTGTTCGTGTACATATCAACGATAACGCTCTCAAAGATTGCGCTAAATATTAGCGAAACAAAAACATTATCTGTCTTCAGGTAAATTGGAAGCGCCATCACAAGGACAAGGGAGATACGCCACAAAGCCCGGCCCGAGTATACCCTCACTTTTTTTTCTATATTTTCGGATAAAATAATTTTCCTAAGAGAAACGTTCATTTCGGAACCACCTCGGAAGCGATATAACCGCCAATAACTGCTGCTCTATTCTGGTTGCCAATTGAAAGCCCAGGATTATTTCTAAGAGCCGCATTAGCAGCTGCTTTTCCTCCTACCCTCCCAGCTGCAGTAGACAATATGGCCATAGATGTATTGTTGGAGTATATGATTTTTACGCCTGATGCCCCAGCCATGACTGGGTAAGTAACTGGCGCCGACTGTGGAAATATTATAGTGATAAAAACTGCTGCATCATTGACCCGGTTTGCGTATAGCGTTGCCAAGGCATTTCTATACAATCTATATTGACTGGAGTTGGTGTCAACATATAGCTCACCAAACTTCTCCATTTGCATCAAGCCTGATGCTAAACGACCTCTACAGGTCTGTGTAAGACAGAATGCGCCTGCATTTGTCCCAGTGAGTTCGAAGCGCTCATCCCCGACGTAAACTTCTATCGACTCTTGTCTTAAGTCATGATTGAATCTGCGCCCAATCACAGCAATGATAGCTCCTTCCGCAAAGCTTCCGCCTCCCAGCTTAGCACCTATACCGCCAAACAGGGCTGCGCCATAATTGCTTTTGGAGAGCTCCGTCACATCACCAAAGGCGCCAAAGCTACCTGCCATGAAACCTGAGCGGAAATCTCCTCCACTTACCGCAGATGTCGCCCCGCCTCGGAGGCCGTGGAGTCCAACGTTGGCTACTTTTTGCATGAAGCCGGCCCCATTTTCAGTCACCTTGTGTATGCCCGCCGATAGATGCCCTCCAACCCAGGCTGTTGCTCCCGATATCGCAGATAATCGTAACGATTCAGCAAACGAGGCGCCATAGGCCTGAGAAGTGGCAAAACTGGAGCCCATGATGAACTGGAAGCAGTATGTGGCCGCGCCGCTACAGAAATAGGCTGACCCGATAGCCACCAGCGGCTGAGCCAATGGCCCCATGGCTCTGATGACTTGACCTACGGGCTTCATCACCGCCTTAAACACGCTCTTGACTGCTTTCTTGACCCCGCCGACGATTTTCTTCACCAGTTTCTTGAGGAAGTACCCACTGGGATCGATGGCATTGAGTGGGTTGTTATGCACATAGCTGTAGCTGTTCAGCCCCTGGGTGCTGTACAGCCCGTCGATATGCGGGTCGGCACTGATAAACCGTGC
>NZ_JACLGO010000050.1 GCF_014219065.1 Halopseudomonas xiamenensis | reverse complement strand
GTTGGCTCATGCTTCATACCGGTGAGAGGGAAAACAACCTCCAGCCTACCGAACAACTGAGATACTTTCACAGTCTCGCCTGCGCTACGCCTGAGCCCGTCGTCGAGCAGGCGCTCGACAACCCTGTCATCCGACCTGCTCAGTCGAGCATGTCGGAAAAGCGCTCATCCTTCTTGAACACCAGCGGCTGGCTGAAGCCGGGAATGCGCATCTGCTCGGCATCGAGCTGGATCTCGCTCTCGTCGATCATGTCATTGCCGAAGTTGTAGATCACATCCAGCTGTCCCTTCAGCGCGCGTTGCTCATAGGCCATGGCGGCCTTGCGGGTCTCGGCGCGGCGGATCTCGTAGTCGGCGAAGCGCTCCGCGCCGTAGCGCTTGCGCAGCATGCGCTCCACCGGTTGCGGCCCCAGCACCACGGCGCTGGCGTTGTTGCCACCAAAGCCCTTGGAATTGATGAAGCACACCTCCAACGGATTGTCGCTGCGCGGTACGTCGGTGATGCTGAAGCGCAGGTGCTCGCGGTGCACATCCGGGGCGATGTGGTCGATGGTCTTGATCCCCGGCAGGATCTGATACTTGAAGGTGCCCAGTGCCGAGGCCAACTGGTCGGCGCTGGCACTGGCCAGCGAATGGCCGACGAACGCCTTGACCGCCGCCACCGGCAGTTCCTCGATGCCGAAGGCCGCGGCCACCTCGTCGATCAGCTGGGACTCGGTGACCCGGTTGGCCGGGGTGCTGGAGCCGTGGGCATGCACGAAGCTGCGCTGGCGCACCACCTCCGGGCCGAGGATCTGCATGGCGCTGTACACCGACTTGGCCATGGTCAGGTAGTTGCCCGGGCCGGGCGCGGAGATGGACTTCTTGAAGCCATCGGCGCTGACGAACACGTCCGGCACCGCGCCATGGATATCGGCGCCCAGCTGCAGGGCCAGCTCGTCGTCCATCAGCATGAAGAACTGCCCGGATTCGGCCAGGGTGAAACCGCAGTTGTGGCTGAACGGGCGACTGGCGCGGCGGAAGTCGACATCATCGCGCCCTTCGATATGGCGTAGGCCTTCCTCGGTGGCCAAGGCGCTCATGGCGCCGTAGCCCTCGATGCACTCCTGGGTGATCGGCGCTTCGCTGGCACCGACCAGCACCACGCGGGCGCGGCCGCTGCCGATCATCTCGATGCCTTTCTGCAGGTTGTACAGGAAGCTGGCACAGGCGCCGGTGACCGCGCCGGTGCTGCCGACGCTGCCCAGTACGTAGGCATTGACGAAGTCCGCCGGCATGCTGTTCAGCCCCAGGGCCAGTTGCTTGGCGCTGACCCGGTGGCCCTTGAGCCGCGACTGCATCATGCCGCCGAAGCTGAACTCATCCAGCTGGCTCATGATGCTGCTGGAGAACACCGCGACCTGGTCGGGCTCGATATGTTCGAGGATGTGCTGCCAGGACAGCCCGGTGGAATGCAGAGCATCGGCTGCAGCGACGATGGACATCTGCAGCCCGCGCGGATGGAAGCGCGAGTTGTACTGCTCGCCCGGCTCGAAGCCGGTGGGCAACTGGCCGGCGGACTTGACTGCCAGCGGGCGATAGCTGTCGACCTTCAGCTCGCAATCGGCGGCGATGTTGACGCGTACCTCGTTGCCGGCCAGCGGCTCGACGCTCCAGCCAGCCGGCAGCGGCTCCGGCAGTTGCTTTGCCAGGGTAATGAAGGACAGCGGCTGCGCCGCATCCACGCCGACCGGCAGCGTCTTGTGCCAGTGCGCGGCATCCACGTCCAGGTGACGCTTCTCGATGCGCCGCACCAGGGTGCCGTCGAGGATCTGCTCGGCAAAGCGCTGCTCGATATCGGCGGCCGTCAGCACCTGGCCGGCGGCGTCCAGATAGGTATCATTCTCCACCCGCACCAGCTTCATCAGCACGGCCAGTCCGGCCAGGGTTTCCTGGCGCTCGGCAGGGGGCAGTGATTCGATCACGGTACGGCGAAACGCATGGTGGAACGAACTGCGGCCGGCGGCATTGTAGCCACCGAAGCCGACTATGACCGGCAAACGCGACATCTCGCAAGACTCCTCGCAGGGCCCGCATGGCAGGGGTGCATAACTGCCATGTCAGCAGGCGGGCACAGATCCGGCCCGCCGGGGCGTTTATTCGAATAGATTAGCTGACGAGGAATGTAACCGCTTGGTCACGTTGAGACCATGCTGTATCGAAAATTTTGTGCCGGTCGTGTCATGCCGTGCGCTGGATGGTGCGACCCAGGGTCTCGATGATACGGTCGATCTGAGCATGTTCGATGGTCAGCGGCGGCGACAGGGCGATGATGTCGCCGGTACAGCGCACCAGCAGTCCATCCCAAAAGCAGCTTTCGAACACCTCGTAGCCGCGTGCACTGGAGGTGCCATCGAGTATCTGGCGGCCATCGGCATCAGTATAGAACAGCCCCTCGGCAAGGTGGAGTGCGCGGCGAGCGGGTTATTCATGTGACACCATCCTGCAATGGGGTAGTGGGTATTGTTTGATTCGAGCCTATGTCAAATAAAACAAACGGGAAAGGTGGTGCAACAGGCGTTAGCGTTGCTGTCATGTAAGGGGCTGGTCTCTCGAGAGTAAAGTACGGGCGGGGAGGCCGGGCGTGGTGGTGGCTGTAAAATATATTGAATGTTTTCGGGGCTGGGCGTATGTTTTCCGGCTCTCTTGTATACGTGATTGGAAGGCAGTCGATGCGCTGGAGCACCTACTGGATCGTAACCTCTGCAGTCGTGGTGGTTGGCCTGGCCATGGGCATCACCCTGCCGCTGGTATCGCTGCGTCTGAACCAATGGGGATATGACGCTTTCGCCATCGGCGTCATGGCCGCCATGCCGGCCATCGGCATTCTGCTCGGCGCGCGGCTGGCCGGGCATCTGGCGGGCTATCTGGGCTCGGAACGCTGCATGCGGCTGATGCTGGTCAGCAGTGCGATCTCTGTGGGCCTGCTGACGGTATGGAGCAACTACTGGCTGTGGCTGGTGCTGCGCCTGGTGCTCGGCGGCAGCCTGACCATCACCTTCATCCTCGGTGAAAGCTGGATCAACCAGTTGGTCGAGGACCGCCTGCGCGGGCGTCTGGTGGCGGTGTATGGCAGTGCCTTTGCGGTGAGCCAATTGTGCGGGCCCTTGCTGTTGGGGCTGCTGGGCACCACCACCGATGCCGGTTTCTGGCTGTCGATCATGCTGCTGTTGCTGGGCGCGGTGGTGTTGTGGCAGGTCGATGGCGCCCCCCAGGTGAATGCCGAGAATGCCTCGGGCCGGGGCGTGGGCAGCTTTGTGCGGCGGATGCCGGCGGTGGCCTGGGCGGTGATTCTGTTCGCCGGGTTCGAGGCCATGGCGCTGACGCTGTTGCCGGTCTACCTGATCCGCGAGGGTTTTGCCCAGTCGCTGGCGCTGGTGATGGTCAGCACCGTGGTGGTGGGTGATGCGGTGTTGCAGCTGCCGATCGGCTGGCTGGCCGACAAGGTGCGGCGTACCACGCTGTTCCGTGTCTGTGGGGTGGTCCTGCTGGGTAGCAGCCTGGGCATTCCACCACTGTTGCATACGCCTTTCATCTGGCCGGTGCTGGTGCTGTTCGGCGCTAGTGCCGGGGGGCTGTATACCCTGTCGCTGATCCTGGTCGGGCAGCGTTTCCGTGACGATGCGCTGGTGCGGGCCAACGCCCATATCGCCCTGCTGTGGGGCGCCGGTTGCCTGTTCGGCCCCCTGGCCACCGGTGCGGGCAGCCGTTGGCTGAACAGCCACGCACTGCCGCTGCTGATGGCGGGTATGGCGGCGGTATTCCTGCTGCTGGCGCTGCGGCGTGGGGCGTTCGATGCGGTTGCCTGTCCTGATCGAACCGGCGAGCGGCTGGGGGTGTAGCGCCCCGGTCCGGGTTGTCGAGCGCCCGCTCGACGACAGATCTCTGTTCCCACTGGGCGTTGGCGTCGAGCAGGCGCTCGACACCCCCAGGGGGCGGGTTAGCGCCACTGGTACTGCACCCCCAGCCCCACCAGCCAGCTGCGCTCCGGGGCGGGTTCGTAGTAACGGCCGCCGGAGCCGTTGACGATCAGCGAGCCGATGTACTCGCGGTCGGTCAGGTTGTCCAGCCGGGCGAAGGGTTCGAGGCTGAGGTTGCCGATCGGCTGCTGGTAGCCGGCGCGCCAGTTCAGCACCGTGTAGCCGGAGGCCTTGTGCTGGTTGTCGTCGGTGGCGTAGCG
>NZ_JACLGO010000004.1 GCF_014219065.1 Halopseudomonas xiamenensis | reverse complement strand
TACGCACGCATCGGCTTTATGTTTTTCAACCATCGGAGCTTGCAACCGGGGAGGAGTCCCTATACGCAATGACGGTGGAGTGAGGCAGGTGACGGGGAAGTGAAGCTGGTCCCAAAAGTGTGATGAATGATCGAACGGCAATATGGGGGTGGTTGGATGACTGACAATTCGCGGGTTTCGTTGTTTGCCGTGGTGGCGGCAGCCCTGCTGGCGCTGGCGCTGGCTTTCATGGCGGTGAGCATCAAGACCGGCTTGCTGCAGTTCCGTGATGCCGACAAGGTGGTCAGCGTCAAGGGCCTGGCCGAGCGCACGGTGGAGGCGGATCTGGCGCTGTGGCCGATCAACTTCACGGTGATGGGCGACGGCCTGGATGTGTTGCAGGGTGATATCGAGACCCAGCAGGACCTGATCCGCTCGTTCCTGCTGCTCAAGGGGTTCGCTGAAGAGGATCTGCAGCTGTCGATGCCGAAGATCACCGACCAGCACGCCAACCTGTATGGTTCGAACATGCCGCCGCAGCGCTACCGCGCCGAAGTCACCGTGCTGGTGCGCACCAGCGACATCGAGCGGGTCAAGAGCGGCATGCAGAGCGTCGGTGACCTGGTCAAGTCCGGTGTGGCGCTGACCCAGAGCTACGAGCATCAGCCGCAGTTCATCTTCACCCAGCTCAATGCGATCAAACCGGAAATGATCGCCCTGGCCACCCAGGAAGCTCGCGCCGCAGCGGACCAGTTCGCCCGCGATGCCGGCGCTGAGGTAGGCAGCATCCGCCGTGCCTCGCAGGGCTATTTCAGTATCGAGGATGTTGATCCCTACACTCCCGAGACCAAGAAGGTGCGGGTGGTGACCAGCGTCGACTATATCCTGCGTTAGCCCCGTTATCCTGCGCGCCGTCAGCCTTCGTTTTTCCCCGTCCCCTTTCCCCGTCATCCTTCGCGAAGGCGAAGGATCCAGGGTGCCGGCTAACCCCGAGTGATCTGTGGATCCTTCGCCTTCGCGAAGGATGACGGGAAGAAGCGAAGGATGACGAGGAGAGGCGAAGGATGACGGGGAGAGGCGAGGGATGACGAGGAAAGGGGACGGCGTTGAGTGAACAGCATTACCGCCTGCACCGAGGATAATGCTGTGGAGAGCGGCACAGTGTTATTCGAACAGTTCCTGGGCTGAAGCGACAAACCGGCTGATCCGCCCGGGCCAGGCGGCCAGGTCCTGCATGTTATCGGCGATGACCAGCTGCGCCTGCGGTAGATGCCCGGCCAGCAGCTTGGCGCTGCGCATCGGGTGCAGCGGGTCGTCGTGCCAGGCCAGGATCAATGTCGGTATCTTCAGCTCACGCAATCGTTCCAGCGGCGGCAGGTCGGAGTCGGCGGCGCCGAGCAGTACCGCCTGCAGCACCTCGGCATCGAAGGCCGCCATGGCTGCACGGGTCAGTTCTGCCTGTTGTGGCTGGGCCTGGCGCAACCAGGGCGGCAGGGTGGAGTCACCCGCCGCCAGGCGTGCCAGTGACGCCAGCCCGCGTCGGGCGATCAGTGTTGCCATCTGCCGCGAGCGCCGGGCCTGACCGGCGCGCTGCTGCCAGGCGCAGGGTGGCAGCGCCAGTACCAGATGGCTGACCTCGTCGGGTGCGGCTACCGCGGCATGCAATGCGCTGGCGCAGCCCATCGACTGGCCGCCCAGGGCAAAGCGTGGCTGGCCGCTGTGCCGCCGGGCAACCTCCAGCATGTCCTGCGCCAGCCGCGGCCAGCGATAGCGCGCTGTTTCGCGGCTGCCGGGGGAGTGACCGTGGCCGCAGGCGTCGTAACGGATACGTCGGATCAGGTCCGCTCCCGGGCGGTGGAACCAGCCGCCCGCATCCTCCTGGGCGATGCTGCTCATCTGCCCATGGCCCCAGACCAGCGGCCAGCCCTGGCCTTGTATGATGGTATGCAGCATCGAGACTCCTGGTGAAGATTGGGTTGGCCAGCATAATCCATGGCATCAATAAGCGCAGCGTGAACCTGACAGAGCGGGTGCTGCGTAATAGACTGGGGCACCTCGTTTCAGGAAGTATTCCGTACATGACGCTGTTGCCCTGGTCCCACCCATCCTCCGCCGGCTTCACCCTGCGTGGCTGGCACATGCCACCCAGCGGCAAGCCGTTGCTGCATTTCATTCACGGTAATGGCTTCTGTTGCCGCACCTACGAGCCGGTGCTGGCACAACTGGCCGAGCATTTCGATCTGTGGCTGTGCGATATGCAGGGCCATGGCGAGAGTGACCATGGCGGTGCCTTCGTTGGCTGGAACCGCAATGCTGAACTGGCGGTGGAGGCCTTTGTCGCCGGTCGCGGGATATTCGGCGAGGTGCCACTGTATGCCGCCGGCCACAGCTTTGGTGGCGTGCTGACCAGCCTGATCCTGGCGGCGCACCCGCAGCTTTTCCAGCGTGCGGTGCTGCTCGACCCGGTGCTGTTCCCGCGTCGTCAGATCCTGCTGCGGCATATGTTCGGCTGGCTGCTGCGCAATCCGATGGCCGAGGGCGCGCGCAACCGGCGGCAGCAGTGGCCGGATCGCCAGGCGGTGTTCGAGCGGTTCCAGGGGCGCGGTATCTTTCGTGGCTGGGAGGAGGCGGGATTGCGGGCGCATATTCAGTATGCGCTGCGTGACGAGCCGGGGCAGGGTGTGGTGCTGCGCTGTGAGCCTGCGCGTGAGGCCGAGGTGTTCGAGTCCTGGCCGCGCGGATTATGGCGTTCGCTGGGGCGGATACGCACACCGGTGCGGCTGATCCACGGTGACCATAGCTACCCCTTCGTCCGCCAGTCCGCCGCCCGCCTGGCGGCAGCGAATGCTCATGTCAGCGTCGAGCAGTTGCCGGGCGGGCATTGCTTCATGCAGGAGCATTCGCAACTGGCGGCGCAGCGGGTGAGGGCGTTTCTGCTCGCCGTGGGGTAATCCAGGGTGGTTTCTCCCTGAAAACATGTGGCGCTGTTCTCTGCCCGTCATCCTTCGCGAAGGCGAAGGATCCACAGGGCACTCCGGGCCAACCTGCACCCTGGATCCTTCGCCTTCGCGAAGGATGACGGGGGTTAAATGAAGACGGAACGGGCGCTCAGGCCGCCACTATCACATCCCCATGGTTCTCCGGTTCGATCAGCGCCCGGTGCAGGGCGACCACGGCGGCGTCGTAGTCCTCCTCGTTGATGATGCACTGCATCTCCACCTGGCGGATCGACTGGTGGATGGCCTGGATGCTGATGTCGGCCTCGGCCAGCGCCGCTACGGTCTTGGCCAGGATGCCCTTGACCTTGAGGTCGGAGCCGATGGCCGAGACGATGGCGATGTTATGGATATGCACCTCGGCCATCGGATAGCGCTCCTGGATCAGGCGGATGGCGCGGTTCATCATCTTGCGTGAGCCGGAGGTGTAGTAGGTGATGCTGTTGGCATCGGAATCCTTGTTCACCACGTACAGCTTCAGCTGCTTGAGCAGGCGGGTGATCTCGATGTCATAGCCGACGTCGCCGAGCATCTCCTGGTCGAACACCTCCAGCCCGAACACGTCCTTGCGCCCGGCGATGATCTCCACGCAGGGTTTCTCGCTGCAGTAGTTCTGGCTGATGGTGGTGCCGCCGTGGTCCGGCTCGAAGGCATTCTTGATGCGCAGCTGGATGCCGGCTCGGCGCAGGGTGCGGGCGGCCTTGGGGTGGATCGCCTCCATGCCGAGGTTCGACAACTGGTCGGCGACGTCATAGTTGGTGCGGCCGATGGTCACCACCTTGTCCACGCCGACCTGGTTCGGGTCGGCGCTGGACAGGTGGTATTCCTTGTGGATGATGGCCTCGGCGGCGCCTGTGCCGGCGGCGATCTGGGCGAAGGTGATCTCGCTGTAGCCGCGGTCGAAGGTGTTCATCAGCCCTTCGCTGCAGTGGGTGTAGCCGGTGGCGACCACCAGCTCGCGGGTGAAATCGATGCCGGCGAAGCTGTCGGCGATCATGTCCTGGAAGGTCTTCGGTTCCTGCTGGTCCCAACCGGTCAGATCGACCAGGCGGGCCTGGACGCCGCTTTTCTTCAGTGCCAGCACGGTGTTGAAGGCGCTGTGCGCCTCGCCCAGCGAGGCGAGCATCTCGCGCACCTTCATCAGGTGGCCACCGAGCTGGAAATGACCATAGGAGCACAGCTGCTGCAGGTTGAGCATGCAGTCGCGGGCATCATTGATGCGCCCACCGATAAAGCGGTCGGCGGCCTGGCGCTCGTAATCGCCGGCAAACAGCTCGGCATTCTTCGCCAGCATGCTGGTGCGTACCTGTTCCAGCGCCTCCAGCCAGGCGTCCTCGTTGTGTGCGTCGGCGAAGCGTTCGTAGACGCCGGGCTCGCCGCTCTTCTTGTGTTCCAGCAGCAGGTTGGTCATGCCGCCGTAAGCCGAGACCACGAAGATGCGGTTGTATAGGTCGCTGTTGCGGCGCTGGCCAATGAATATGCTGCTGAGGACTTCATCGAAGCGGCTCATCGAGGTGCCGCCGATCTTTTCTACTGTATGCATGATTTCCTATCTTTTTTCTGATGGATGTCAGCTCCGCTCACAGATATCGCTGCGGGCCGATCTGCAGTGGTTCGATCGGCCCACGCTCGGCAACGAACTCCGGGCGTGGCGGCATGCCGTCGAAGGGTGTGATGGGTTGGTTGTCCACGTGGTTGTAGACGAAGAACAGGTTGCTGCGCGGGCTGGGGGTGATATTGCTGTTGGAGCCGTGCAGGGTGTTGCAGTCGAACAGCACCACGCTGCCGGCCATGCCGGTGGCCTGGGCGATACCGTAGCGCTCGACCAGTTCGGCGAGGCTGTCATCGTCCGGGATACCGAACTCCTGCCTGCGCAGGGACTTCTCGTAGTGATTCTCCGGGGTCTGGCCGACGCAGCCGATGTAGTGCCGATGCGAGCCGGGGATCAGCATCAGCGGCCCGTTCCAGGGCTGGTTGTCGGTCAGCAGTATCGAACAGCTGATGGTGCGCATGCGCGGCAGACCGTCCTCGGTATGCCAGGTCTCGAAATCGGAGTGCCAGTAGAACTCCTTGCCCTTGAAGCCCGGCTTGAGATTCAGCCTGGACTGGTGGACGTAGAGGTCGCCATCAAGCAGGTAGCGGATCAGCCCGGCGGTGCGCTGGTCCCGCGCCACCCGGGCGAACAGCGGGTTGCTGCGGTGGATGGCGAACACCGAGCGCAGCGCGCCGCTGTCCGGTTCACGGATGGCGGTGGGGGCCTGCAGCACCGCAGGGTCATGCCGCATGCGCTCGAGTTCATCCTTGAACAGTGCCACCTCTGCGGCACTGAACACCTTGTCCAGCACCAGGAAACCGTCGCGCTCGAAGCGCGACAGTTGTTCTTCGCTCAGTGGTGCGTTGCGCACGTCCCTGCGGTAGGTGATCGGTTCCAACCGTTGCTGCCAGCTGGGGTGGTTGTGCTGGCGTGACGGGTAAAGGTCAGCTTGCACGATGGTCATTGCTTCTCCTATGCCGGTTCGGCGCTCAGATCGGCGGGGTAGACACCGTTTTCATCATGCACTTCGCGGCCTGACAGCGGCGGGTTGAATACGCAGGCCATTTTCATGTCCTCGGTGCCGCCGCGCAGCAGGTGCTCGTCGTGCTGGTCGAGGATGTACAGGGTGCCCGGCTCGATCTTGTAGATCTTGCCGTCGGCGATGGTCTCGATCTCGCCATTGCCGCTCATGCAGTACACCGACTCCAGGTGGTTCTGGTAGTGGATGTGGGTCTCGCTGCCGGCGTAAATGGTGGTGATGTTGAAGGAAAAGCCCATCTTGTCTTCCTTCAGGATCATCCGGGTGCTGTCCCAGGTCTCGGTAACCACCTTGCGCTCGGATGCTTCACAGTCTTTCAGTTGACGTACGATCATGTTCTTTACGTTTCCTCAGGATGCCTTGTTGGTGACGTCCGCGGCCATGACCTTGGCGAAGGCCGCGTCGAGAATGTCCATTGCCCGGGTGATCTGCTGTTCGCTGATGACCAGCGGGCACAGGCACTTGACCACTTGGCTGTGGTTGCCGCTGGTCTCGATGACCAGGCCATTGGCGAAGGCCTCGGCGCAGATGGCGGCGGCGGTGTCGCCGTCCGGGCAACTGATGCCGATCATCATGCCGCGGCCCTTGACGAACAGGGAGTCGGGGCCATGGCGGCGGACGATCTTCTGCATGCGCTCGCGGATCAGCGTGCCCTTGGCCTTGACGCTGGCGGCGAACTCATCGCTGGTCCAGAAGTGCTCCAGCGCGGCGGCGGCGGTGACGAAGGCGTGGTTGTTGCCACGGAAGGTGCCGTTGTGCTCGCCCGGCTCCCACTGGTCCAGTTCGCGGCGCATGACCACGATGGCGAACGGCAGGCCGAAGCCGCTCAGCGACTTGGACAGGGTGATGATGTCCGGCTTGATGCCCATTTCCTCGAAGCTGAAGAAACTGCCGGTGCGACCGCAGCCGGCCTGGATGTCATCGACGATCAGCAGCATGTCGTGCTTGCGGCAGAGTTTCTCCAGCTTGCGCATCCAGTCGGCCGAGGCGGCGTTCAGGCCACCTTCGCCCTGGACCACTTCGACGATCACCGCGGCCGGTTTGTCCACGCCGCTGCTCGGGTCGCTGAGCAGCTTGTCCATCATCGAGATGGTGTTGACCTTGTCGCCGAAGTAGTTGGCATAGGGCATGCGGCTGACGTCGGTCAGCGGTACGCCGGCGGCGCCGCGATGGTGCTGGTTGCCGGTGGCGGCCAGGGCACCGACGGTGCAGCCGTGGAAGCCGTTGGTGAAGCTGATGACGTTGCTGCGGCCGGTGACCTTGCGTGCCAGCTTCAGTGCCGCTTCGACCGAGTTGGCTCCGGTCGGGCCGCTGAACTGCACGACGTAGTCGCCGAGGCCGCGCGGGTCGAGGATGACCCGGTGGAAGGTTTCCAGAAAGCGTTCCTTGGCATCCGAATACATGTCCAGGCCATGGGTCAGGCCATCATTTTCCAGATAGTCGATCAACGCCTTCTTCAGCACCGGATGGTTGTGGCCATAGTTCAGCGTGCCGGCACCGGCGAGGAAGTCGATGTAGGACTTGCCGTCACGGGTGATCAGCTCGGCACCGCGGGCCTGGTTGAAGATGACGGGGAAGGAACGGCAGTAGCTGCGAATACCGGACTCGTGTTGTTCGAACTGGGCGAAGGTGTTCATGCAGTCTCCTGATTCTCGGAATGAGCAAAATGAGCAAGTTGTGCAGAGGGTGCGAAAGGACCGGCGCGATACAGCACTTCATCATCATGCTGGCCCTGGAAATGGGTGGCGCGGTTGAACAGCACCTGGGTGCGCGCCTCGACGCCGAGCCGGCGGAAGGCTTTGGCGAACAGCGCCTCGGAGGCGCCGTTGCCGGGGGAGATGGTGGTCTCCAGCCAGCGCACGCCGTCGACGGCGGTGCGCTGAACCAGGCCCAGCAACATGCTCAGCCCCAGGCCCTGGCCACGCATGCGGCTGTCCACCGCCACCTGCCAGACGAACAGGGTGTCGGGACGCGCCGGGGGGCGATAGCCGGAAATGAAGCCGACCAGCTCACCCTCGCTGTTCTCGGCGGCGATGGAGGTGGCGGCGAAATCGGTGCACTGCAGCAGGTTGCAATAGACGGAATTGGTATCCAGGGGAGGGCAGCGCTCGACCAACTGGTTGAGGGCGTATCCATCGGTCGCTCGCGGTTGGCGTAGCGAAAAGGTTTTGGAAGACATGTGCTCTGATATTTACTTGTAAATTCATTTTTATAATAAACACATCCAAAAAATGAGAACAACCCGCAATTTACATGGCTTGTGAGCTATGGCTCGTTATGCGCTTATATTTACAGCTGTTATGTATTTATCGAGAAAGTGGCTGTAACCCCCATGCCTATAGGCCCTGCGCAAGTTCCTGCAGGTACCGTTTTCGGCCCTCGGGAAGGTCGATTCACCGGGCTGAAAAAATCTTTGCGCTGAACGCGGTGGGGTAAAAGCGGTCCACCAAGGGGAAACTGGTTTATGCTCAGATGCAGATAGATCTAGCCCAAGGAGTTTTTAATGGTGTCACCGCGGCGTTCGCGTAAAGAGGATGCTTCCGCCTGGACGGTTGCAGACAGTCGTAGTGTCTATGGCATACGCCATTGGGGAGCGGGCTATTTCAACGTGAATGACGGCGGCAATGTCGAGGTCAGACCGCGGGCCGGTGTGGATGCACCGATCGACCTGCACCAGTTGGTCATCCAGCTGCGTGACAGCGGGCTGGACCTGCCTCTGCTGCTGCGCTTTCCGGATATCCTGCAGGACCGTGTGCGTCAGCTGACCGGCGCCTTCGACCGCAGCATTGCCGAGCTGGGTTACGCCGGTGACTACACCGCGCTGTACCCGATCAAGGTCAACCAGCAGGAGGCGGTGGTGAAGAACATCATCGCCACCGAGGATGTGGCCATCGGTCTGGAGGCCGGTTCCAAGCCCGAGCTGATGGCGGTGCTGGCGCTGGCGCCCAAGGGTGGCACCATCGTCTGCAACGGCTACAAGGACCGCGAATTCATCCGCCTGGCGCTGCTCGGGCAGAAGCTCGGGCATAACGTGTTCATCGTCATCGAGAAGGAATCGGAGGTGGCGCTGGTGATCGAGGAGGCGGCGGCACTGGCACTGACGCCGCAGGTCGGTCTGCGGGTGCGGCTGTCCTCGCTGGCCTCGAGTAAATGGGCCGACACCGGCGGCGAGAAGTCCAAGTTCGGGCTGTCCGCCGCCCAGTTGCTGCGGGTAGTCGAGCAGTTCCGCGGTGCTGGACTGGAGGCCGGGGTGCGCCTGCTGCATTTCCACATGGGCTCGCAGATCGCCAACCTGGCGGACTACCAGTACGGCTTCCGCGAGGCGATCCGCTACTTCGGCGAGCTGCGGGCGCTTGGGCTGCCGGTCGATCATATCGACGTGGGTGGCGGGCTGGGGGTGGACTACGACGGTACCCACTCGCGCAATGCCAGTTCGATCAATTACGACATCCAGGAATATGCCCGCACCGTGGTGCTGATGCTGCGCGAGTTCTGCGAGGAGCAGGGGTTGCCGCATCCGCATATCTTCTCCGAGAGCGGACGGGCGATGACCGCCCACCACGCGCTGCTGGTGGTGCAGGTGACCGATGTCGAGCGGCATAACGATACCGTACCGCCGATCGACGATCTGGAGCAGCAGCCGCAGGTGATCCGTGCCCTGGTCGGGCTGCTGGGCCAGACCGATATCGAGATGGTCACCGAGACCTACTGGCGCGCCACCCACTACCTGAGCGATGTGGCCGGGCAGTATGCGGAGGGCAAGCTGACGCTGTCGCAGAAGGCGCTGGCCGAGCAGTGCTACTTCGCCCTGTGCAACCGCCTGCATGCGCTGCTCAAGGCGCGCCAGCGCTCGCATCGCCAGGTGCTGGACGAACTCAACGACAAGATGGCGGACAAGTACATCTGCAACTTCTCGGTATTCCAGAGCCTGCCCGATACCTGGGCGATCGACCAGGTGCTGCCGATAGTGCCACTCAACCGGCTGGATGAGGAGCCTCTGCGCCGTGCGGTGCTGCAGGACCTGACCTGTGACTCCGACGGCAAGATCCGCCACTACGTGGATGAGCAAAGCATCGAGAACAGTCTGCCGGTGCACGAGTTGCGTGAGGGCGAGGACTACCTGCTGGGGATTTTCATGGTCGGTGCCTACCAGGAGATTCTCGGCGACATGCACAACCTGTTCGGCGATACCGACTCGGTGAACATCTACCAGCTGGAGGATGGCCGGGTGGTGCACGGTGGCATCGAGACCCACGATACCATCGAGGACATGCTGCGCTACGTGCACTTCGAGCCGGACGAGCTGGTCTCGCGCTACCGCGACAAGGTTGCCGGCGCGCGCCTGAGTCCGGCGGAACGGGCACGCTATCTGGATACCCTGCGCCTGGGGCTGACGCGCTCGTCCTACCTCACCGCGGAGTAGCCGGCCCGGCGAAGCCGTCGACGCCGGCGCTGGCCAGTTGTTCGCGCAGTGCCGCCAGTGGCGGGTGGTTGAAGAAGGCCGCCAGTTGCCGGGCGCGCTGCGTGCCAACGCCCGGTTGTGTCTGCCAGTCGGCCGGGCTGCGGGCGGCGAGAGTGGTCCAGTCCGCCGCCAGCCCGGCATTTCCGGCCGGCGGCATGCCCAATGCCCGCAGCCACTGCTGGAAACCTCGCTCGCGTGCTGCTTGCAGGCGCTCGGCCAGCTTCGCCCCGCACTGGTTCGGCACTGTCTGTGGCGCCAGCCAATCGAGTAAGCCGTGCAGACTGCCCGTGTCGGCCAGGCACTTCCAAGCGCCGGGGCCGACACCCGGCAGATCCAGCCCCTGGCGCCCACTCAGCCAGGACAGACGGGCCAGGAATTGCTCACGACAACCGTCCTCCAGACTCCAGCAACTGAGCGCGTGATAGCGCCCGGGCACTGGTGCGGCGGGCGGCTTGCGTTCCGCGGTGCGGCTGACCACCTGCTCGAACTGTGGGATCACCTGGCCGGACAGCCGTATCGACACCAGGTCGCCGGGCACCACATCGAGGGTTTTCCAGCGCTGCAGCGAGCCCAGGCTGACCCGGCTGACGCGCCTGTCATCGAGCTGCACCGGCTGTAGGCGCAGCACCGGAGTGATGCGACCGCTGCGGCCAATGGTGAAATCGATCTGTTGCACCCGGGCCAGCGCCAGCTGCGCCGGATGCTTCCAGGCCACCGCCCAGAAGGGCGGTGAGGCCTGCCATTGTGCGCCCGGCGGCCGCTGGCCCTGGCGCAGCACCACACCATCGGTGGCGAACGGCAGCGGCTGGTCGAGCCATTGCTGGCGCAGGCTCTGGGCACTGGGCAGGTCGTGCACCGGCAGGGTATAGCGGGCGCTGTCGAGGCCGGCTGCGCTCAGCTGGGCCAGCCGCTCCGGCATCGCTGCCGGCCCGTCGGGCCAGTCCCAGACGAACAGGCCGATTCGGGCCCGCTCCTGCTCGTCCAGTTGCTGGCGGTTCATCAGTCCGGCTATCCGGCTGCGCGCACCGGCGCCGCCGTCGCGGGACTGCACATGCCCGTTCAGGCGCCAGTACAGCTCACCCTGCAGTACCAGATCGCGGGGTTCTGGCCAGTGCTGCGGCACCGCCGGCAGCGCTTGCGCAGTGGCGGTCCAGTCCTGCCCCTGCCAGCCGTTGCCGCGGCTGATGGCCCGCAGCAGGCGGCCCTGACGGTATTCCAGCGTGACCGCCACGCCATCTACCTTGGGTTGTATCCACAAGTCAGCGCGATTGGCTATCCAGCGCTGCGCCTGGGCCCGAGTGTGGATCTTGGCCAGTCCGGTCTGCGCCACAGGATGGGCCTGCTTGCCGGCGCGTGCTTGGTAACCGGCGGTCGGCTGGACGCCAAAGCAGTCCTGCCACTGGCGCAGCTGGATCAGGGCCTGGTCGTAGATCTCATCGGCGACCAGTGACTGGCCCCGCTCATGATAGGCCTGGTCCCATCGTTCGATCTGGCTCGCGAGCTGGTCCAGCTCCGTTTGCGCCTGCTGCTGCGGCCACTCCGGGCACTGGGCGCCGGCGATCCCGGCCCAGATCCATAGAATCCACAAGTGCTTGCTGTACGCCATGACCGCGTCCCTGCTGGTTGAACACCATCGCAGTCTAGGAAGTCGGGGCGTTCAGACAAGCAGAGGCGGCGGGAATTGTGGCGCAGGTGGCATTCTGCGCGGATTGTTGTGTGGCTGCGAGGTCGCAGGCGTAGCGCAGGGGCGCTACACCCCGATCTTGTGCCTGGTTCACTGATGGGGGCACTCGAGAAGAGCCGGGTCATGGTGGAGTGCCGCTGTCAGGGAGACCATGGGGTGTAGCGCGCCTGCGCTACGCCTGGTGCCTGGCAGTCACTGAAGCAGTGCCGGCGTACTCTCAGGCCGCAGCGGTCCTGCGCCCGGCGAGCAACTGCAGGATGGCGTTGAGCACGATGCCGTACAGCGGCACGAACAGCATCAGGCTGATCCCCAGCTTGATGACGTAGTCGACGGCGGCGATCTCGATCCAGTTGGCGGCCATGAACTCGTTGCTGCTGCGCCAGAACGCCACGCTGAAGAATACGAAGGTATCGATCAGGTTGCCGACGATCATCGCTGCACTGGGCGCTATCCACCACTGCTGGAGCTTGCGCAGACGGTCGAATACCTGGATGTCCAGCAACTGGCCGACGACATAGGCGAGGAAGCTCGCCAGCGAGATGCGCAGGACGAAGGAGTTGAACTGGGCCAGCGCATCGAAGCCACGGAATGCGCCCTCCTGGAACAGCACCGAGACGATATAAGACACCACCAGCGCCGGCAGCATGACCCGCGCGATGACCCGCCGCGCCGCCTGCTTGCCGAGCAGGCGCACGGTCAGATCGGTCGCCAGGAAGATGAACGGGAAGCTGAACGCGCCCCAGGTGGTATGCCAGCCCAGCAGGGTGATGGGCAGCTGCACCAGGTAGTTGCTGGCAATGATGATGGAAATATGGAACGCGATAAGGCACGACAGGGCCAGGCGCCAGCGCGTGGGCGATACGGGATACATGAGATCACCTTTTTGATCGATGGGGTTAGGGAACCCATGTCGCCGGAATGGCGACGGCGCGTACTATACCGGTTTGGCCGGGGCGGGGCCAGGTCTGCAGGTCGGGTGGCGTTGTGCTGTCGTCGCGCAGGCGCGCGACAACCCGGGGAACGCTTTGCCTGCATGCAGGGGAGTGCTCTCGATAAGGCCGCAGACCATCCAGCGACGCAGGCGGGCCTTCCCCGGCAGGAATCGGGTTATCGCGCGCCTGCGCGACGACAGGCAGCATGCCCTATGCCCCGATTGGCAGCATCCCTGCGGGGAGCTCAGGGCTGTTGCTGGCGATAGTGTCGTTCAAGGAAATCCAGCACCAGTGCATTCACCTGTTCCGGCTTCTCGCTCTGCACCCAGTGCCCGCAGCGCTCGATCACATGCTGCTCGACGCGCGGCACCACGCTGGGCATCTTGCCGATGGCATAGGCTTCCAGGGTGGCCACAGGGTCACGGTCCCCGATGATGAACAGCGCCGGCTGTTCCACCTGCCGACCAGCCAGCTCGGCGGTACGCTCGAAGTTGCGCTCGAAATTGCGGTACCAGTTCAGTGGGCCATGGAAGCCGTTGTCGATGAAGGTCTCCACATACACGTCGAAGGCCTCCTGCGGGCACCAGGCGGGCAGGTTCTGCGGGTCCTGGTAGTCGTCCAGCCAGCGCGAGTCGGCTGGCTTGTCCTGGATCAGCCCATTCCCGGCGCTGGGCCGGCCATGCATGAGGATACGCAGGGTACGTTCGATATCGGCTTCCAGTTCCGCTTCGGCCGGGCCGGGCTCCTGGAAATACAGGATATACAGGAACTTGTCCTTGAAACGTTCACGCATACCCTCGATCGCCGGCTTGCTGGGGCGTCCGGCGAAGGGCACCGACATGCCCGAGACGACCGCCACCCGCTGCGGTTCGAGCAGGGCCAGGTGCCAGGCGACCACGGCGCCCCAGTCATGTCCGAACATGGCTACCCGGGTCTGCCCGAAGTGATCCATGGCGGCCTGGATGTCGCCGCACAGGGTGATGATGTCATAGGCTTCGATCGCCGCCGGGGCGCTGCTGCGGCCATAGCCGCGCATCTCCGGGGCGAATACCCGGTAGCCGGCATCGGCCAGCGCGCGCATCTGGTGGCGCCAGGAGTACCAGCATTCAGGGAAACCATGCAGCAGCCAGACCGGCTGGCCGTGCTCCGGGCCGGTAATGTGGACACTGAGCTGGATGTCGTTGACATCCAGGATGCGTTGTTCGGTCTGCAGCATGGCGATGTTCTCCGCTCTTGTCATGGTGGAGCCCGGCATGGGGGACGGGCACTGTCCACTATGACAAATCAGGCGGCGACTGGCTTGTCCATTGGCCGGATAAATATCCGCCGAGTGTCCCGGCTTATCCAGCCTGGTGGCCGGCTGCCAGATGGAACTGCGCGCCCTCGCTTTCCAGCGGGCGCAGCTGGGTTTCGCAGAAGGCCAGGGCGTCGAGCAACTGGGCGTGGTTGGCGCCGGAGACTTCCCGCGGCCGGTTGCGTTGCAGGTGGCCGCTGAGTGCTTCGAGGGTAATCATGCCGGTACTGATGGGGAACCAGGCCATGTCCTCGATGCTCCACGGCAGGCCGGTTTCCGGGTCGGGTTGCGGCGGGGTGTCCTCGGCGGGCAGCAGGTCGCTGGCTGCGGAAAACTCCAAGGCCGTGACATCGACAAAGCGGCTCAGCGCCGTCACGCCGAGCGTCTTGCACAGCGTATCCAGGCCGTTCATGTGTTCGGCCAGTTGCTGCAGCGGTGTGCTGTGCAGCTGGAAATGGCGTTGTTCCAGGGTGGCAAGGCGCAGGGCGGACAATGGGCACTCCCGTAAGCTGATGCGGATGGTTCGCTGCCCATGGTACTGGCTTTTGCGCAGGATTGGCCAATTTGCCGGGCCCCAACCCCGGGGTGTAGCGCGCCTGCGCTACGCCAACTCCGAGCGGGCAGGGGGGTTGTCGTCGAGCAGGGGCTCGACAACCCGTAGCACCACCCTGGGGGTGTAGCGCGCCTGCGCTACGCCAGCTCCGAGTGGGCAGGGAGTTTGTCGTCGAGCAGGTGCTCGACAACCCGTAGCACCACCCTGGGGGTGTAGCGCGCCTGCGCTACGCCGACTCCGAGCGGGCAAGGGGCTGTCGTCGAGCAGATGCTCGACAACCCGATGTTTAAGGCTCGCTGCTCTCGCAGTCTCAGGAAAACGCCTGCCAGCCGCCCCCCAGGGCCCGGAACAGGTCGACCGTGGCCTGCAGCCAGGCGGCGCGCTGTTGTACCAGGCTGTCCTGGCTCTGGAAGAACGAGCGCTGGGTATCGAGCAGGTTCTGCAGGTCGATGGCGCCGGCCTTGTAGCGGGCCTCGGCCAGTTCGAAGGCCAGTTGCGCCTCGGCAGTGGCGGCCTGCTGCAGCTGATACTGCAGGCGCGCCTGCTGCAATGCGCCGAGGGCGGTATCGGCATCGATCAGCGCATCGAGAATCGCCCGTTGGTAGCCGATCAGGGCTTCCTGCTGGCTGGCCTGGCTGATCTCGACCTGGGCACGCAGGCGCCCGCCGTCGAAGATCGGCTGGGTCAGTCCGGCGGCCAGGCTCCAGGGGTTCAGCGGGTTGCTGACCAGATCGGAGAGCACCGAACTCTGCGCGCCGTAGCTGCCGGTCAGCTGGATGCTCGGATACAGCGCGGCGCGGGCGGCGGTCAGGTTGGCATTGGCCGCCAGCAGCCGCTGTTCGCTGGCGCGGATGTCCGGGCGCCGATTGAGCAGTTCCGAGGGCAGACCGGCGCCCGGTTCGGGTACGTGGATGCTGGCCATCTCCGGCAGGCTGCCCGGTACGAAGTCCGGGCCCTGGCCCAGCAGCAGCGCCAGGCTGTTGCGCAGTTGCAGGGTCTGCTGCTGCAGCGCCGGCAGGTTGGCGCGCAACTGGGCGACCAGTGCGCGCTGCTGGCTCAGCGCCAGGCTGTCATCGGCGCCATAGCGGTAGCGCGCCTCGACGATCGCCAGTACCCGCTCGGCGGCGGCCAGGTTGTCCTGCGCCAGTTGCAGGCGGGCCTGGTTCTCCACCAGCTGGAACCAGCTGCTGGCGACGCTGGCATCGGTGCTGATGGCCAGCGCCTCCAGGTCGTAGCGGCTGGCATTCAGGTTGGCGGTGGCCGCTGCGACCGCGGCGCGGTTGCGACCCCAGAAGTCCACCTCATAGCTGGCGCTGAGGGTGGCGCCGAAGCTGTTGCTGACATCACCGTCGCCACTGTTGCCACTGCGTCGGCCGCTGGCACTGCCGTCCACGCTGGGCAGCAGGCTGGCGCCGCTCTGGCGCAGCTGTGCATCGGCCTGCAGCAGGCGAGTAGCTGCGGTGGCCAGGTCGAGGTTGCCGGTGCGCGCCTGGGCCATCAGCCGGGACAACTGCGGCGCCTGGTATTCGGTCCACCATTGTGCCTGTGGCCAGACCAGCGAGTCGGCGCTGGCATTCCATTGGCTGGGCGCCTGCACCGTGCTCTGCGGTACTGGCGTGGACAGGCTGCAGCCGCTCAGCAGGGCGATGCCGAGGGCCAGGGTCAGGGAAGTTCTAGTCCGCACTGAGGGCCACCACTGGGTCAAGATGTGCCGCCTTGTGGGCGGGCATGAAACCGAAGATCAGACCGGTCGCGAAGGCGCAGCCGAAGGCCAGCAGCACCGGGCCGGCCGTGAACTGGATCGGCGTACCGAAGTATTGCAGCATGCTGCCGAAGCCCAGGCCGACCACCACGCCGATGGCACCGCCGATGGCCGAGACCACCATGGCCTCGACGATGAACTGCTGCAGGATGTTGCGCGTGCGTGCGCCGGTAGCCATGCGGATGCCGATCTCCCGGGTGCGTTCGGAGACGTTCACCAGCATGATGTTCATCACCCCGATACCGCCGACCAGCAGCGAAATGGCAGCAATCGAGCCGAGCAGCACGGTAAAGGTATTCTGCGTACTGGCCACGTTCTCCAGCAAGGATGCCATGTTGCGGATCTGGAAATCCTCGACCCCGGCGTGGTTGGCCAGCACCGCCTGGCGTACCGCTTCCTGGGTGGCGTCGGACAGCCTGAGGTCATCGATCAGCACGCTGATGTTGCTCAGGTGGCGCGAGCCGATCAGCCGGTTGCTGGCAGTATTCAGCGGTACGAAGACAATGTCGTCCTGATCCTGGCCCCAGGGCGTGGCGCCCTTTTCCTGCATGACGCCGATGATCAGGAAGGGCACGTTGCGAATCAGCATGTACTGACCCAGCGGATCGCTGTCACCGTACAGGTTGCTGGCCACGGTGCGGCCGATCACCGCCACCGCAGCGTAGCGGCTGTTGTCCTCGTCGTTGATGAACACCCCCGAGGCCAGCGGCCAGTTCTTGGCCACCACGTAGTCGGCGGTGGTGCCGGTGACCTGCGTCTGTGCATCGGTGTTGCCGGCGCGCACTGTGGCACGGGTATCGGCCTCGGGCACGGCGGCGACGACGTTGTCGATGCGCGCGGCGACCAGCGCATCCTCCGGGGTCAGGGTGTTGGTGCTGCCGTCGGCCGAGCGCCGGGTATTCGGCGCACCGGGGCGGACCAGCAGCAGGTTGGTACCCATGTCGCTGATGCGCTCGATCACATCCTGGCGCGCGCCATTGCCGACCGCCAGCATCACCACCACCGAGGCTACCCCGATGACGATGCCGAGCAGGGTCAGGATGGTGCGGAACAGGTTAGCGCGCAGTGCGCGCAGGGCCATGCGTATCGCTTCGTTGGTGTCGCCGAAGGCGGCCAGCCCCTGCTTGCGCGGCGGAGGCGGCGGTGCGGCCTCGGCGCTGACCTGGTTGCTCGGCTTGCGCCCGCTGTCATGGATGATGCGACCGTCGCGGATCTCGATCAGTCGGTCGGCATGGTTGGCCACTTCACGGTCGTGGGTGATGACGATGACGGTCTTGCCCTTGGCGTGCAGGTCCTTGAGCAGTTGCAGCACGTCGCTGCCGCTCTTGCTGTCCAGCGCGCCGGTGGGTTCGTCGGCCAGCAGGATGCGCGCGTCGTTCATCAATGCGCGGGCGATGGACACCCGTTGCTGCTGGCCACCGGACAGTTGGTTGGGCCGGTTGCCCAGGCGCTCGCCCAGGCCCAGCCCGGTCAGCAACTGCTCGGCACGGGCATGGCGTACGTCGCGCGGCAGCCCGGCATAGATGGCCGGTACTTCCACGTTCTCGGTGGCGTTGGCCGAGGAGATCAGGTGGTAGCTCTGGAAGATGAAGCCGAAGGTGCGGCTGCGCAGGCTGGCCAACTGGTCGCTGTCGAGCCGGGCGATATCCTCGCCCTCGAACAGGTAGCGTCCGGTACTCGGCTGGTCGAGGCAGCCGAGCAGGTGCATCAGGGTCGACTTGCCCGAGCCGGAGGCGCCCATGATGGCGACGAACTCGCCGGCATGGATATCCAGCGACACATCCCGCAGCACCGTGGTCGAGAGTTCGCCATTGCGGTAGGTCTTGCCGATGCCTTCAAGGCGGATCAGGGGCTGGTCCATGCTCAGAATCTCGGTCGCATCTGGCGGTTGGGCTGGGGTGCGGAAGCGCTGGGCTGCCCACCGGAGATCACCACTTCCTCGCCTTCGGCGAGGCCGTCCAGTACCTCGGCGTTGACCCGGGTCATGACCCCGACGCTGATGATGCGTTCCTGCGGCTGGCCGTTCTCCAGTACCTGTACGCGGTAGCGCTTGCCGCTTTCGGCGGGATCGCCACGTTCGGCGCTGCCACGCGGACTGCGGGTGGCGCCTGTACCCGGCCCTTGCGGCGCACGCCGGGCGGCGGGTTGCAGGGCGGCCACCGGCACGCTGAGTGCGCCCTCGGCGGCGGCCTTGACGAAGAATACCTGGGCGCTCATCTGCGGCAGCAGCTTGCCATCCGGGTTGGGCACGTCGAACAGGGCATTGAACAGCACCACGTTGTTGACCACTTCCGGGGTCGGCAGGATCTGGCGGAGCACGCCTTCACGGCGCACGTCCGGCTGGCCGAGGGTGGTGAACCACACCGGCATGTCGACTCGCAGCTGGGTGATATCCGCCTCTGATACCTGGGTGCGCACGGTCATGGTACTCAGGTCGGCGATCTGCACGATGATCGGCGCGGTCTGGTTGGCGTTCAGGGTCTGGCCCTGGTTGGCCAGTTGGTCGACCACGGTGCCGCTCATCGGTGCATAGATACGGGTATAGCTGAGATCGGCCCTGGCTTCCTTGAGTTGGGATTCGAGCTGGCGGATCTGTGCCTTGAGCGCAGCGATCTGCGCGGTGGCCGAGCGCAGGCTGGCATCGGCCTGTTCCACCGATTCCTGGCTGGTGGCATCGAGCTTGATCAGGTTGCGCTGGCGCTCGGCCTGCAGGCGTGCCAGCACCTGGGTGGCTTCGCGGTCAGTGAGCTGGGCCTTGAGGTTTTCCAGCTGCGCCTCGGTGGCCTCGACCTTGGCCAGGTAGATGGTCGGATCGATTTCCGCCAGCAACTGGCCTTCCTCTACCTGCTCGCCCTCGATCACGTGCAGCACCTTGAGCTGGCCGGACACCTGGGTGCCGACGTCGACATAGTTGAGCGGCTCCAGGGTGCCCAGGGCGGTAACGCTGTCTTCTATATCGATCCGCTCGACCGGGGCAGTGACCGGCTCGGGCGCCTTGTTGTTGGCGCCAAGCCAGAAATACCAGAGCGATCCGGCAATGATCGCCAGGGCGGCGAACAGCCATAGAAAACGCCGGGATGAGGCCATACAGAGATTCCTTTGCTGCAGATGGGGCAATGGCGCACAGTGTACCGACGCCGAGTGTCAATCGGGGCGCCGGCTGGGTAAAGAAACTGTAAAGCCCACCTGTTCCGGGGAGCGGAGCGCTGGATGTCGTCGCGCAGGCGCGCGACAACCCGGTATGGGGTGTAGCGCGCCTGCGCTACGCCAGCGAGCTGGCAATCAGTGCCGACCTCACTCCAACCAGCGATACAGCGTACGCCGGGTGATGCCGAGGATATCGGCGGCGCGGCGCTTGTTGCCGCCGGTGGCGTGCAGCACCTGATGAATATAGTTGCGCTGCACGGTTTCCAGGCTCGGCAGGCCGTCCGGGTCGCTGTTGCCGGGCAGTGGCGTGGTGGTTGTGTCCTCTGTGACCGGAGCCGCCTGCCCGGTGGGTTGTTCGATGATGCGCTGGGGCAGGTGACGGACCTCGATCAGCGCCGTGTCGCAGAAGGTCGCCGCCCGTTCCACGGCATTCTGCAGTTCGCGGACGTTGCCGGGGAAGGCGTAGCGCTGCAGCGCCACCAGTGCCGCGTCGCTGAAGCCCTTGATGCGGCGTTGCTGACGCGCGTTGAAGCGGGTCAGAAAGAATTCCGCCAGGCGCTGGATATCCTCGCCACGCGCACGTAACGGTGGTACCTGCAAAGCGAAGGTCTCCAGTCGGTAGAACAGGTCCTCGCGAAAGCCACCTTCGGCCACCGCCTCGGTCAGGTTGCGGTTGGTGGCGCCGATGATGCGCACGTCCACCTGGATCTCGTGGTCGCTGCCCACCGGGCGCAGCTTGCCGTCCTGCAATACCCGCAGCAGCTTGGCCTGCAAGGCCAGGGGCATTTCGCCGAGTTCGTCGAGCAGCAGGGTGCCGCCGTCGGCCTGCTGGAACAGACCGGCGCGCTGGTGGCGAGCGCCGGTGAAGGCGCCGGCGGCGTGACCGAAGAACTCGCTCTCCATCAGCTCGCTGGGGATGCCGCCGCAGTTGACCACCATGTAGGGGCCGTCCCGGCGGCTGCTCTGGTCATGCAGGGCGCGGGCCACCAGTTCCTTGCCGGTGCCGCTTTCGCCCTGCACCAGGACCGGACCGTCGGCGGAGGCGATCTGGCGGATCTGGTGGAACAGCTGCTGCATGGCCGGGCTCTGGCCGATGATGCCGTTGAACTGCTCCACCGCCAGCAGGCTGCGGTAGTGCTGGACCTCGTTGCGCAGGCGGCGGTTTTCCAGCAGGCGGCTAACCGTCAACAGGAAGTGATCCATCTCCAGCGGCTTGGTCAGGAAGTCATCGGCTCCGGCCTGCAGTGCCTTGACCGCCTGCTGCACCGAGCCGAACGCGGTAATGATCAGCACCGCTGGTGGCGTGCTGCACTGGCGCAGCGCCGGCAGCAGGCTCAGGCCGTCGGCGCCGGGCAGGCGCAGGTCGCTGACCAGCAGGTCCGGCGTCTGGCTGCGTAGCAACTGCAGGCCGGTTTCGGCATCGGCGCAGGCGCTGACCCGGTAGCCTTCGGCTTCCAGCTCTTCCTGCAGCAGCTCACGCAGGCCGCGATCGTCCTCGACCAGCAGTATATGTTCGCTATGGGTCATGCTGTGGCTTCCTCGGCGATGCCGGTCAGTGGCAGTTGCAGGCGCGCTTCGCAACCACCGCCGGCGCTATTGACCAGCTCCAGGCGACCGCCATGTTCTTCGGCGACGGCCTGCACTATGGCCAGGCCCAGGCCGGTGCCCTCGCCGGGTGACTTGGTGGTGAAAAAGGGTTCGAGCAGGGTTGGCAGGTCGTGCTCCGGCGGCAGCCCGGGACCGTCATCGGTGACGCGGATGGTCAGCCAGGCGGCGTCCGCCTCGGCCGCGATGCCGATCTGGCTGGTCGAGGCCTGCAGGGCGTTGCGCACCAGGTTCAGCAGGGCCAGTTCCAGGCGTCCGGCATCGCCGCAGAAGGCCGGCAGTTCCGCTGGGATACGGGTCTGCAACTGGCGCTCGGCGGCTTCCAGCTCCGGGCGGATGGCTTCGATGACGCCTTCGATCAGCAGCGCCGGCGTCAGCTCCCGCGGCTGGGTGGCGGCGGGTCGGCAGTAGTCCAGCAACTGGCGTACGGTACGGGTCAGGCGTCCGACCTGGCTGCGGATGCCTTCGACGTTGCGCAGCTGTTGCGGGTCGAGGCTGCCGGAACGTTCCAGGCGCCTGGCGCGGCCATCGATCACGCTCAGCGGGGCGCCAAGTTCATGGGCGATACCACGGGCCATGCTGCCGATGGCGACCATCTTCTCGTTATCCTTGAGCCGCGCTACCAGCTGGGTTTCCGCTGCGCGATGTTCATCCAGGTCGCGGTGCGCCTGCTCGATGCTGTCGAGCATGCGGTTCAGGCCGCGGGCCAGGTTGGCCACTTCGCTCGGCCCATCCAGCGCGGCGCGGTGCGACAGCTCGCCTCCGGCGACCCGTTGCATGTGTTCGAGCAGTTTGTCGACATGGCGCCCGACACCGCCGTAATGGCCGAGCAGCACCCCGGCGAGGATCACCAGGCTGAACGAGCCCCAGACCAGCCAGGCGATGATGGTCAGCTGTTGCAGGGCATGGCCGAAGTCGCTGGCGCGGCGGGTGATCTGGATCAGCCCCTGGATCTGCCCGGCCGCATCGAACAGCGGCAGGAAGTGGGAGAACAGGCTGCGCCCGGCGACTCGGCTGAAGGCTTCCTGGCCTTCGCCGGTGGTACGGATGCGATCGGGAATGGTGGTGCCGCTCAGGTCGGTCTCGGTAATGCCGGCCGAGGCGATGCGGTTGCCGGCGACATCGAACACCGAGGCGCCATACACCTCACCGAGCACGAATACCGAGCCCAGTGCCAGTTCCACCGCGTGCATGTCGCCCTTGTCCAGGGCGGTCCCCACCGGAATGCTGATGGCTCGACCGATCAGCTCCAGGTCGTTCTTCAGGCGTTTTTCCTGGAACTGACTGGCCTGGCCCAGCCCGAAACGAATGCCCAGGGCGGTGAACAGTACCAGTGGCAGGACCACGAACAGCAGCAGGGTGCGTTGTAGACTGCTGATGCCGAGACGATAGCGGGAGGTCGAAGATGTGTTCATTTTGACCGGGTCTTTTTTGCTCATGTGCATTATGTATACACATTATTGCTGGCGGATGCAGCTTTGGTGATCTTGATGATTCTAGCGGTTTTTAATTTTCTCCATTTTAATCAATGAGATATGGAGTTATTTCGAATTCTGGCACGCTTTGTGGATCGGTCTACTTACTTTCAACAGAAGGAGAAGCACCCATGAACCATCTCAAGACACTGACCGCCGCCATTGCCTTTGCCACCTTCGGTATCGGTGCACCCGCTGTGATGGCGCAGGCCGAGGGTACCGCTCCTCAGCAATACGAACAGGGCCAGCCTGCCGCAGCTCCGATCAGCGATGACAACCTGAAGAAGTTCGTCAAGGCTGATGAAGAAGTTTCGGATATCCGTGACGAGTTCTCGGAGAAGCTGAGCAAGGCAGAAGATCAGGAAGAAGCACAGAAACTGCAGCTTGAAGCGCAGGAAAAAATGGTCGAAGCAGTACAGGATGCCGATCTGGACGTACCGACCTACAACGAAATCGCCACCCGCCTGCAGACCGACCCGGAACTGCAGCAGCGTGCCGAAGACCTCAAGTAAGGTTGGCAGCGCCGTACAGAGGGAGCCTTCGGGCTCCCTTTTTTGGGTTCAATGCCGGTACTCCACCCGCTGACTCAATCCCTGTTTCAGATACTCCACCAGTTTCCTCACCTTCGGTGACAGGTGTCGCTGCTGCGGATACAGCGCCCAGACCGCGGTATGCGGTGGCTGGTGCTGGCTGAGCAGGGCGCGCAGGGCACCGCTGCTCAGGTGTTCCTGCACATAATAGTCCGGCAGCTGGCATAGCCCGAAGCCGCGCAGTGCCGCATCCAGCACCGCGCGACCGCTGTTGCAGCGCCAGGTGCCCTGTACCCGCACCGGAATCTCGCGGCCGGCTTCGGCGAAGCTCCAGGTATCGCTGCTGCCGATCAGGCAGTTGTGCCGTGGCAGTTCGGACAGACTGTGTGGTGCGCCATGACGCTCGAGGTAGGCCGGCGCCGCGCACAGGTACATGCGTCGCGGTGCCAGGCGGGTTGCCACCAGCCGCGAGTCCTGCAGCCGCCCGAGGCGGATGGCCAGGTCGAACTGGCCGTGCAGCAGGTCCAGGGTCTGGTTGGTCAGGCTCATCTCGATGCGCAGCTGCGGATGCTGCTGCATGAAGTCATTGACCAGCGGCATGATGAACTCCTCGCCGTAGGCCACCGAGCAGGTCATGCGCAGCAGGCCCTTGGGCTCGCTGGACAGGTCGGTGACCGCCTGCATGGCTTCGTCCCGCGCATCCTGCAGGCGTTGGCAGTGTTGCAGGAAGGTCTGTCCGGCCTCGGTCAGGGTCACCCGACGGGTGCTGCGGTAGAACAGCCGCGTCTGCAGCCGGTCTTCCAGCCGGGCGATCTGGCGGCTGACGTGCGAGGAGGACACGCCGAGCTTCTGCGCCGCGCCACTGAAATGCCCCAGTTCGGCCACGCAGACGAATTCATCCAGCCCGCTCCAGCGGCTCATGATTGACAGACCTGCATAGGTATTATCCCTGTATGGCAATAATGTTTTGTCTCGCGGGCTATTATCCACACCTGGCTGGTCTACTACACTCCCTCCTGATATTTCATTCATCAGGAGACGGAGGGTCCCATGATCAAGTCCCGCGCCGCTGTGGCGTTCGAAGCAGGCAAGCCTCTGGAAATCGTGGAAGTGGATGTGGCCCCACCGCAGGCTGGTGAGGTGCTGGTGCGTATCGTCGCCAGTGGGGTCTGCCACACCGATGCCTTCACCCTGTCCGGGGAAGACCCGGAAGGAGTGTTTCCGGCGATTCTCGGTCATGAAGGCGGCGGCATCGTCGAGGCCGTGGGCGAGGGCGTTACCTCGCTTGAGGTCGGCGACCATGTGATCCCGCTGTATACCGCCGAATGCCGCCAGTGCAAATTCTGCAAGTCCGGCAAGACCAACCTGTGCAGCTCGGTACGCGAGACCCAAGGCAAGGGCCTGATGCCCGATGGCACCAGCCGTTTCTCCTACAAGGGTCAGCCGATCTATCACTACATGGGTTGCTCGACCTTCTCCGAGTACACGGTGCTGCCGGAAGTGTCGCTGGCGAAGATCCCCAAGGAGGCACCGCTGGAGAAGGTCTGCCTGCTCGGCTGCGGTGTGACCACCGGCATCGGTGCGGTGCTCAACACCGCCAAGGTGGAAGAGGGCGCCACGGTGGCGATCTTCGGCCTGGGCGGTATTGGTCTGGCGGCGATCATCGGTGCCAAGATGGCCAAGGCCGGGCGCATCATCGCCATCGACATCAATCCGGCCAAGTTCGATATCGCCCGCGAGCTGGGCGCCACCGACTTCGTCAATCCAAAGGACCATGAGCAGCCGATCCAGCAGGTGATCGTCGAAATGACCGACGGTGGCGTGGACTACTCCTTCGAATGCGTCGGCAATGTGCAGCTGATGCGTGCGGCGCTGGAGTGCTGCCACAAGGGCTGGGGTGAGTCGACCATCATCGGCGTGGCCGGGGCCGGCCAGGAGATCAGCACCCGTCCGTTCCAGCTGGTCACCGGCAGGGTCTGGCGCGGCAGTGCCTTCGGTGGGGTCAAGGGCCGTACCGAGCTGCCCGGCTATGTGGAGAAAGCGCAGAAGGGCGAGATTCCGCTGGATACCTTCATCACCCATACCATGGGGTTGGAGGATATCAACAAGGCGTTCGAGTTGATGCACGAAGGCAAGAGCATTCGTTCGGTCATCCACTTCTGATTGATGCGGTATCGGGTTGTCGAGCCTGTCGTCGAGCTGATCGCAGCCCGGTCAACGTGACCCGGTCAACGTGACCCGGTCCAATCGCGGCCCGAGGCGCTCGACAACCCGGACGTCTGGCGAGAGGAGCTGCAAATGGACTCTGTGATTGAACTGGTGTCAGCCAACAAGTGCTTTGGTGGCTGGCAGAAGCGTTACCGGCACCGTTCCCGGGTGCTGGGCTGTGACATGGTGTTCGCGATTTTCCTGCCGCCGCAGGCGGATCAGGGCGAACCCTTGCCGGTGCTGTACTGGCTGTCTGGACTCACCTGTACCGATGAGAACTTCGTGCAGAAGGCCGGTGCCCAGCGCCTGGCGGCGGAACTGGGCATGGTCATAGTGGCACCGGACACCAGCCCGCGCGGCGAGGGTGTGGCGGATGACCCGGAGGCGGCCTGGGACTTCGGCCTGGGTGCCGGTTTCTATGTCAACGCCACCCGGCAGCCTTGGGCGCGGCACTACCAGATGTACGATTACGTGGTGGACGAGCTGCCGGCGCTGGTGGAGGCCAACTTCCCGGTCTCGGACCGGCGTGCCATCAGCGGCCACTCCATGGGCGGCCATGGTGCGCTGGTCTGTGCCTTGAAGAACCCCGGGCGTTACCGCTCGGTGTCGGCCTTCGCGCCGATCGTCAATCCGATCGACTGTCCCTGGGGCCAGAAGGCCTTCAGCAACTACCTGGGCGATGACCGTGAGCAGTGGAAGCAGTGGGACAGCTGCGAGCTGATCGCCAATGCCAGTGAGCGCCTGCCGCTGCTGGTCGACCAGGGCGAGGCCGATAACTTCCTCGTCGAGCAACTCAAGCCGGAGGCCCTGGAAGCCGCTGCGGAAGTTGCCGGCTACCCACTGACACTGCGACGTCAGCCCGGCTACGATCACAGCTACTTCTTCATCGCCAGTTTCATCGATGATCACCTGCGCCATCATGCCCGGGCGCTGAAGGGGTAGGGCGTCTTGTTATCTGCTGCATGCTCCGAGTTTCCTTTACACCGGGAGCGGCCTACCTGCGACACGCCGTGAATACGTCCCTGTAGGCTCGTTGATGCCATCCCTGGCATCAAACGGTCGCAGGTAGGCCGCTCCCGGCGCAAAGGCGCAAGCATTGGTGCTGCTGAGGGTTTAAAACCATCAGCAGCACAGATATTTGCGGAACAGGTTGGCCGGCAGGGTTGGGCCGACCGTCTGCCGCCAGGGATGGCGGCAGCGAGCCCCCAGGGATGGGTTCACGGCGTGTCGGCACGGCCCTGCCGGCCAACCTGTTCCTGGCAGGCTCTGGAAAAAGACTCCCGGCACTAAACGCGGATGACGCCGCCCCGACCAAAGTGCTTCTGCCCGTCATCCGCACACTGTAAGATCTGTCCTTCGTTTTCAGCAGGGCAGGTCTCTCATGCGTATTGGTCACGGCTACGACGTTCACCGTTTCGGTGATGGCGATTTCATCACCCTGGGCGGGGTGCGTATACCCCATGATCGCGGCCTGGTGGCTCACTCCGATGGTGACGTGGTGCTGCATGCCCTGACCGATGCGATTCTCGGCGCCGCCGCGCTGGGTGATATCGGCCGGCATTTTCCCGATACCGATCCGCGCTTCGCTGGCGCCGACAGCCGCATACTGTTGCGCCAGGCGCTGGCGCTGGTGCATGCCAAGGGCTGGAAGGTCGGCAATGTGGACGTCACCATCGCCGCCCAGGCGCCGAAACTGGCACCGCACATCGAGTCGATGCGCGAGCGGGTAGCGGCAGATCTACAGGTGGAACTGGATCAGGTCAACGTCAAGGCCACCACCACCGAGAAGCTGGGTTTCGTCGGGCGCAAGGAAGGCATAGCCGTGGATGCGGTTGCCCTGTTGCTGGCGCTGTGAGCGACACTGACAGCCAATGGCTGGGACCCCGGGCCCATGGTGAGCCCTGCGGTCGTGCGGTACTCAAGGCGCAACCGGCGGATTTCCGCGTCACCGAGGTGCTGGATATCGAGCTGAGCGGGCAGGGCGAGCACCTGTGGCTACTGATCGAGAAGTGTGATCTCAACACCGAGGAGGTCGCCAGGCTGCTGGCCCGGCAGGCGGGCATCAAGCTGAAGGACGTCAGCTATGCCGGTCTCAAGGATCGCCGTGCGGTCACCAGCCAGTGGTTCAGCCTACAGCTGCCGGGCCGCGCCGACCCGGATCTGACCGGGCTATGGCATGAGCACCTGCGCTGCCTGGCCAGCCAGCGGCATTCGCGCAAGCTGCAACGGGGCGCGCACAGTGCCAATCGTTTTGTCATTCGCCTGAGCAGTCTGCAGGCCGAACGCGAAGCGCTGGACCAGCGGCTGCGGTGTGTGGCCGAACTGGGGGTGCCGAACTATTTCGGTCCGCAGCGTTTCGGTCGCGACGGCGGCAACATCCAGCAGGCGCGGCAGTGGGCCGAGCGCGGCGCCTTGCCGCCGGCGCGGGGTACCCGTTCGCGGCTGCTGTCGACGGCGCGCAGTCTGCTGTTCAACCGGCTGCTGGCACAGCGGGTGGCCGATGACAGCTGGAATCACCTGCTGCCCGGCGACTGCCTGGCCTTCACCGACAGCCGCAGCCATTTCGCCGCCGAGCGGCTGGCCGCCGACGACCGGCGCTTCGATGAGTTGGATGTGCATGTCACCGGTCCGTTGTGGGGCACGGGCGTCCCGCCGGTGGGTGCCGAGGTGCTGCAGATGGAGCAGCAACTGGCCAATGCCGAGCCGCAATTGTGCGAATGGCTGGAAACTGCCGGGCTGGAGCAGCAGCGGCGTATTCTGCGCCTCCCCATCAGCGGCCTGACGTGGCATTATCCCGCACCGGATAGCCTGGAAATTGAATTCACCCTGCCCACCGGTTGCTTTGCCACCGCAGTGCTGCGCGAGCTGGTACTGCTGGTAGACGAGCCGGGCGGCGGACTGGAAAGCGAAATCTGATGCGTATTCTGATTGCCAATGACGATGGTGTGCTGGCGCCGGGCCTGAAGGCCCTGCACGGCGCCCTGGACGACTATGCCGACTGCGTGGTGGTCGCCCCCCATGAGGACCGCAGCGGGGCCAGCAGTGCACTGACACTGGACAAGCCGCTGCGGCCGTTCTACCTGGACAACGGCTTCGTCGGTCTCAACGGTACGCCCACCGACTGCGTGCACCTGGGGGTCAACTCACTGTTCGCCGATAGCGTCGATATGGTGGTCTCGGGCATTAACCTGGGGGCCAACCTGGGCGACGACGTGCTGTATTCGGGCACCGTGGCGGCGGCGCTGGAGGGGCGCTTCCTGGCTCATCCGGCGATGGCCTTCTCGCTGGTCAGCCGCCAGACGGACAACCTGCCGGCCGCCGCCGCCATCGCCCGCACCCTGGTCGAGGGGCATGCGCAGCTGGAACTGCCGCCGCGCACCATCCTCAATGTGAACATTCCCAACCTGCCGCTCGAACGTATCAAGGGCATAGTGCTGACCCGCCTGGGGCACCGGGAGCGTGCTGCCAAGCCGGTCAAGTGGACCGATCCGCGGGGCAAGGAGGGCTACTGGATATCGGTGGCCGGGGATGCCGAGGATGGCGGCGAGGGAACCGATTTCAACGCGGTGATGCAAGGTTATGTCTCGGTTACGCCACTGCGTATCGACAAGACCCATTATGAGGTATTCGATCATCTGGATGGCTGGTTGGGCGGCCTGAGGGTACGGCACGGTGCGTGAGGACCTGTTGAAAAGCGGTATCGGCATGACCTCGCAGCGCACCCGCGAGCGCTTGCTCGAACGGCTGTTCGAAGAGGGCATCCGCAATCTGCATGTGCTCGAGGCGATTCGGCGTACGCCCCGGCATCTGTTCGTCGATGAGGCGCTGGCGCACCGCGCCTATGAGGACACGGCGCTGCCCATAGGGCACAACCAGACGCTGTCGCAACCCTATATCGTGGCGCGCATGACCGAGCTGCTGCTCGGTGGCGGACCGCTGGACAAGGTGCTGGAGGTCGGCACCGGCTCGGGTTACCAGACCGCCATCCTGGCGCAGGTGGTGGAGCGGGTATTCAGTGTCGAGCGTATTCTGCCACTGCAGGAGCGGGCCAAGGCGGTGCTCAAGGATGTCGATATCCGCAATGTGGTGTTCCGTCATGCCGACGGCAACTGGGGCTGGCCGCAATACGGACCCTACGATGCGATCCTGGTCACTGCCGCCCCGGCCGAGGTACCCAGCGAGCTGCTGGGACAACTGGCTGACGGTGGGCGCATGGTGATTCCGGTGGGTGAGCGGGAACAATTTCTCACCCTGGTGACCCGCGAAGGGGATCAATTCATTCGTCAGCAGGTCGAACCGGTACGTTTCGTCCCTCTACTGACAGGAGCCATACGCTTTTGAACCGCCTCTTCTCGGAATATGTGCTGATTTTCTTCAAGGGCATGGCCATGGGGGCCGCCGATGTGGTGCCGGGGGTTTCCGGCGGCACCATTGCCCTGATCGCCGGTATCTATGAGCGGTTGCTGGCGGCGATCAGCGCCTGTACCCCGGATAAGCTGCTGTGGCTTCTGCGTGGCCGGGTGCGCGAAGCCTGGCGGGCGATCGATGGTACTTTCCTGGTCTCGCTGCTGGCCGGGGTCCTGACCAGTATCGCCGCTTTCGCCAACCTGATCGGTTACCTGCTGGAGGCCCATCCAGAATTGATCTGGTCGTTCTTCTTCGGCCTGATCCTGGTCTCGGTCTATGTGGTCGGGCGCGAAGTGCGTCGCTGGAATATCTGGACGGCGCTGCTGGTATTGCTCGGCGCTGTCTTTGCCTACATGATCACCGTGGCTGGGCCACTGCAGTGGTCTGCCGCGCCGCTGATGATCTTCCTGGCCGGGGCGATCGCCATCTGCGCCATGGTCCTGCCGGGCATCTCGGGCAGTTTCGTGCTGGTACTGCTCGGCCTGTATGCAACCATTCTCGGCGCGGTCAGGTCCTTCGACCTGGCGCTGCTGGCGGTGTTCGCTCTCGGCTGCGTGGTGGGGCTGCTGAGTTTCTCCCGGTTGGTGTCCTGGTTATTGCAGCATGCGCGCAGTGCCACCATGGCGTTGGCTACCGGCTTGCTGATAGGTTCGCTGAACAAGGTCTGGCCCTGGAAGCAGACACTGAGTTGGCGGGAGAACAGCAAGGGCGCCATGGAACCGGTGCAGCAGAGCAACCTGCTGCCGGGCAGCTACGAGACCCTGACCGGGGAGCCATCCTATTGGCTGGGCGGCTTGGGTTTGATGCTGGCGGCGATTATCCTGGTGCTGTCCCTGGAATGGGTCGGTCAGCGTATGCGTCAGCGTTGAGCGACCGGCCGGGTACCTACCCTAACCGAACATGGGGAGCGACTGTGAGGCAATGGAGTATCGGCAGTATCGGATTACCCGCAGTCATGCTGCTGGCGGCGCTGCTGGCCGGCTGTGCCGGCCCGGCGGGCACCGTGCCGGTGGATGATCGCAGCCGTGGCAGCGCCCGTGTGCCACAGGTCACCAGCGGCAGCCATGTGGTGCAGCGGGGCGATACCCTGTATTCCATTGCTTTTCGCTACGGATGGGACTGGAAAGCGCTGGCAGCAAACAATGGCCTGCGCGAGCCCTTCACCATCTATCCCGGTCAGCGCCTGAGTCTGGCCAGCCGTTCCGGCTCCGCCGCCCCTCGTTCCAGCGCGCCGGCCTCCACTGCCTCCAGACCGCCCAGTGGCGGGGCGGTACAGTCGCGTCCAACTACCCCGGCGGCCACACCGACTCCGGCACCTCGCCCATCTTCGCAACAAACTGTTACACAAAAGCCGGCAAGCACGCCCGCTCCCGCTGCGCTTACCGGCTGGCAATGGCCGGCGCAGGGCCCATTGATCGCACGTTTTCAGTCAAATACCAGTTTGAACAAAGGGATTGATATTGCCGGTCAATTGGGTCAGCCTGTGAAAGCTGCGGCAAACGGTTCAGTGGTATACGCGGGGCGTGGGCTCATCGGTTATGGAGACATGATCATCATCAAGCATGATGAAAACTATCTCAGTGCCTACGCCCACAACAGCCGCTTGCTGGTAAAGGAAGGAGAGCAGGTCAAGGTTGGGCAGCAGATTGCTGAAATGGGCAGCAGTGGTACCGACAGGGTCAAGC
This sequence comes from Halopseudomonas xiamenensis, assembly GCF_014219065.1. Lineage (GTDB taxonomy): Bacteria > Pseudomonadota > Gammaproteobacteria > Pseudomonadales > Pseudomonadaceae > Halopseudomonas > Halopseudomonas xiamenensis. The sequence goes on along the minus strand of NZ_JACLGO010000004.1, from coordinate 155,383 downwards.
TGCATTTTGAGATCCGTCGTCGTGGCCAGCCTGTTGATCCGCTCGGTTATTTGCCCAAATTGTGAACTTGTTCAAAACAAAGCTGTATCAGCATTGTCATAGTTTCCAGACACACTGCAGGAAGCACCGGGATGGCGAGCGGGGCTGTCATTCCCGGCGGTAGTCAGCGGAGACTGACGCGCACCGGATTGCATTGAGCAATTCGATCGTGTTTCGACTGAAGATGGGGCATGCACATGGCAGTTAATAATAATGCGCCTGACCGGCACATCAGCGACGATACGGAGTTGATGGACCAGGCCAGGCTCGAAACCTGCGACGATACGCAGGAACCAGCCCGAACCCGGGTGACCACTCCGCGCAATCATCAACGCGAAAACGCGTTCGAATTCACCCGCCAACTCGATCCTACCCAGATGTATCTCAACGAGATCGGCTTCTCTCCGCTGCTTACACCAGAGGAGGAGGTGCATTTCGCTCGATTGGTGCAGAAGGGCGATCCGGCCGGGCGCAAACGCATGATCGAGAGCAACCTGCGGCTGGTGGTCAAGATTGCCCGTCGCTATGTGAACCGCGGCCTGGCATTGCTGGATCTGATTGAAGAGGGCAACCTCGGGCTGATCCGGGCAGTGGAGAAGTTCGATCCCGAACGCGGCTTTCGTTTCTCCACCTATGCCACCTGGTGGATTCGCCAGACCATCGAGCGGGCGATCATGAACCAGACCCGGACCATTCGCTTGCCGATCCATGTGGTCAAGGAACTGAACATCTATCTGCGCGCCGCCCGAGAGCTGACCCAGAAGCTCGACCATGAGCCCACCCCCGAGGAAATCGCCGAACTGCTGGATCGTCCGGTGGAGGACGTCAAGCGCATGCTCGGCCTGAACGAGCGGGTGGCTTCGGTGGATGTGCCGCTGGGGGCGGACTCGGACAAGACCCTGCTCGATACCCTGCCGGACGATATGGCCGGTGATCCCAGCGAGCTGCTGCAGGACGAGGATCTCAACGCCAGCATCGATCAGTGGTTGTCGGAACTGAGCGAGAAGCAACGCGAGGTGGTCACCCGCCGCTTCGGGCTGCGTGGTCATGAAAGCAGTACCCTGGAAGAGGTAGGCCGGGAAATCGGCCTGACCCGCGAGCGGGTACGGCAGATTCAGGTCGAGGCACTCAAGCGTCTGCGCGATATCTTCGAGCAGCATGGCCTGACGGGGGAGTCGCTGTTCACTTAGAGCCTTGGACATGCAGTAGGTAAACTTGTAGGAGCGCCGCCCCGGCGCGAAGCAGACTGGCGGCGAGTACTGTCTTGCCTGTAATTGCATAGCCTGCGAGCCCGCTTCGCGCCGGGGCGGCGCTCCCGCAGGCTACTCCCACAAGCGGTGCGCTCCTACAGGATTGCTTGCTGCCCGTTTGCCTGTTGGGCTTTGGCCTTGCCGCTGAGCATGACGTAGACCGCCGGCAGTACGAACAGGGTGAACAGCGTACCTATGGTCAGGCCGCTGGCGATCACCACACCGATGTCGAAGCGGCTCACCGCGCCGGCGCCGCGTGCCAGCAGCAGGGGAACCATGGCGAAGACCATGGCTGCGGTGGTCATCAGTACCGGTCGCAGGCGGATGGCTGCGGCGGCCTCGACGGCCTCGCGTACGCCCAGTCCCTTCTCGCGCTGCAACTGGTTGGCGAACTCGACGATCAGGATGCCGTGCTTGCTGATCACCCCGATCAGTGTCACCAGTCCGACCTGGGTATAGATGTTCATGCTGGAGATCCCCAGGAACAGCGGTATCAGTGCACCGCAGATCGACAGCGGCACCGTGACCAGGATCACCAGCGGATCGCGGAAGCTCTCGAACTGCGCCGCCAGCACCAGGTAGATCAAGGCCAGGGCCAGGACGAAGGTGACATACAGCTCGGCACCTTCCTGCTTGAACTGGCGTGATGCGCCGGCATAGTCCACGGTGTAGCCCTGCGGCAGTTCCTCGCTGGCGATCTGCTCGAGGGTGGCCAGTGCCTCGCCCATGCTGACCAGCGGAACGCCCTGGATGCGCGCGGCATTGAGTTGCTGGAACTGGTTGAGCTGGGTGGGGCGGGCATGCTCGCTGGCGCTGATCAACGAGCCCAGCGGCAGCATCTCGCCCTGGCGGTTGCGCACCTGGTACTGGTTCAGCCAACTGCTGTTGTCGCGGTAGGCCCGCTCGACCTGGGCGATGACCTTGTAGCTGCGACCCTCGATACTGAAGCGGTTGATCTCGCCCTCGCCGAGCAGCGAAGCCAGGGTGATACCGATATCCTCCATGGCCACATCCATCTGGGCGGCTTTCTCGCGGGAAATCTCCAGAGCGATCTCCGGCTTGTCGAAGGCCAGATCCACATCCAGGAAGGCGAACTTGCCGCTTTCCTGGGCGCGCTGGGCGACGCGCTCGGTGACCTGCAGCAAGGTTTCGTAATCGCCCGGTGTACCGATCACGAACTGCAATGGCAAGCCTTCGCCGGCGCCGGGCAGCGCTGGCACGTTGAAGGCGAAGACCTGCAGGCCGGCAATCTCATCCAGGCTGCGCTGGACCAGCGGCAACAGTTCCTTCTGCCCCAACTCACGCTGATCCCAGGGGGTGAGAATGAAGCCGCCGACTCCACTCTGCACGCCATCGATACCATTGATCTGGAAGTGGCCCTCGTACTCGTCGAACTCCTGGAGACGCCGGTTCAGCTCATCGGTGTAGTGGGTCAGGTAGTCCAGGTTGGCGGTCTTCGGGGCGTTGGCCAGCATGAAGATGAAACTCTGGTCTTCCTCGGGCGCCAGCTCGCTGCGGGTGAACATCAGCAGCGCCGGAATCAGCAGCAGTACCAGCACGCCGAAAGTCAGGGTCACGCCGCGGGTGTCCATGCTGCTGTGCAGGGTACGCTGGTAGCGTTGCTGCAGGCCATCGAACAGCCGGTCCAGGCGCGCCGCCAGGCCGCTTGAGGCATGTGTCGGGCGCAGCAGCCGCGAGCACATCATCGGTGACAGCGTCAGCGCGACGATGCCGGAGATGATCACCGAGCCGGCCAGGGTGAAGGCGAATTCCTTGAACAGCGCGCCGGTGACACCCTGCAGGAAGCCGATCGGCGCATACACCGCCGCCAGGGTGATGGTCATGGCCACCACCGGCATGGCGATCTCCCGGGCACCATGCAATGCCGCCTGATAGGGCGGCTGACCCTCCTCGATATGGCGGTGGATGTTCTCCACCACGACGATGGCATCATCCACCACCAGCCCGATAGCCAGCACCAGCGCCAGCAGGGTCAGCAGGTTGATCGAGTAACCCATCAGTTGCATGAAGAACAGTACGCCGATCATCGACAGCGGGATGGTTACCACCGGAATGATCACCGAGCGTACCGAGCCGAGGAACAGGAAGACCACGATGATGACGATGATCACCGCTTCGATCAGGGTCTTGATCACCTCGTCAATGGAGGCCTGGATAAATACCGTGGCGTCGTAGGCGACCGACAGCTTTAGTTCCGGCGGCAGCTGCGCCTCGATCTCCGGCAATGCTGCGCGTACTTCGGCGATGACGTCCAGCGGGTTGGAGGTGGTGGTGCCTTCGATACCGATGTAGACCGAAGGAATGCCATTGAAGAAGCTGATGGCATCGTAGCTTTCGGCGCCCATCTCGACCCGCGCGATGTCGCTGATCAATATGCGGTTGTCACCGTCGGTGCGCACCGGGATGGCGGCGAACTGTTCGGGGTCCTGCAGGTCGGTGAAGGCGTTCACGCTGGTGACCACGTACTCGCCCTTGGTTTCCCCGGCGGCGGCGAGAAAGTTGTAGCGCCGCACCGCCTGGTTGACATCGCTGGCGGTAACCCCCAGTGCGCCCATGCGCACCGGGTCCAGCCACAGGCGCATGGCGAAGGTCTGGCGACCGAGGATGGCGGCCTCGGCGATGCCGGGCAGGGTCGCCAGGCGCGGCTGCACGATGCGCGACAGGTAATCGGTGATCTGCGGGTTGCTCAGGGTTTCGCTGTAGAAACTCATGTACATCAGCGCGGTAGTATCGGCGGCCTGGCGGCTGATCACCGGCTCTTGGGCCTCGACCGGCAACTGGTTGCGCACCTCGGCGGTCTTCGACATCACGTCGGTGAACAGCCGGTCGGTATCCACGCCGAGGCGGGCATGGACCTGGATCACCGAGAAGTTCTGCCGGCTCACCGAGCTGATGTAGTCGACACCCTCGGCGCTGGCCAGGCTCTGCTGGATCGGCTGGGTGATATAGCCCTGGATCACCTCGGCGTTGGCCCCCGGGTAGGAGGTGGTGACGGTGATCAGCGCATTCTCCATTTCCGGGTATTGGCGTACGGTCAGGCTATTGAAGGCCTGCATGCCGAGCAGGATGATCAGCAGGCTGACCACCGAGGCCAGCACCGGGCGGCGGATGAAGATATCGGTGAATGCCATGATCGGGACCTTACAGCGGATTGCTGTTGTTGATGATGACCGCGGAACCGTCATCCAGCTTCAGCTGCCCGGCACTGACCACCCGCTCGCCCTGCTCCAGCCCCTGCAGTACCACGACCTGACCCGCACGCCGCTCGCCGGTGGTGACGAAGCGCCGCTGGACCTGCAGCGCCGGCGGTTCGCCATCGGCACTCTGTTCACTATCCTCGGCGCCTGGCGATGCTGGCTGGATCACATACACCGAGTGGCCGTAGAGGCTGAAGTTGACTGCGGTTTCCGGCACCACGATGCGGGGCTGGGCGTCCGGCAGCAGGACATTCAGTTCGGCGAACATACCCGGCAGCAGTTGCTCCTCGGGGTTGTTCACCTGGGCGCGCACCAGCAGGGTACGGGTGCTGGCATCGACCCGGGGGTTGATGGCGGTTATCTCGCCGCTGAAGCTCTGGTCGCTGAAGGCCGCCACGCTCAGCTCCACCTGTTGTCCCGGGGCCAGCTGCGGATAGTGCTTTTCCGCGAGACTGAAGTCGACGTACAGGCTGGACAGGTCCTGCAGCGTGGCGATCAGCGTACCGGGGGAAAGGTAGTCGCCGGGATCGACCCGGCTGATGCCGATGCGTCCGGAGAAGGGTGCGCTGATGGTCTTCTTCTGCAGAATGGCGCGCAACTCGTCGGCCCTTGCCTGGGCCTGGCGCAGGGTCGAGGCGGCCTGGTCGAACTGTGCCTGGGAGATGCTCTGGCGCTGCAGCAGGTTCTGCTGGCGATCGAAATCCAGGCGCGCTAGCGAGACCTGCGCCTCGGCGGTGGCCAGGCTGGCTCGCTCGACATCATCATGCATCACCAGCAGTTTCTGCCCGGCCTCGACCTGCTGGCCCGATTCGAACAGCACCTGCCCGACGGTGCCGGCGGTTTCCGCGGTCAGCTCCACCCCCAGATTTGCGGTCAGGGTACCGATGGCGGGCAGCCGGCTTTGCCAGTCGAGGGTCTCGGCTGGTGCGGCACTGATCTGGATGGGCGGCTTGGGTGCGGTAAAAGCAGCTATCTGCTGCTTGATCGACCAGAATTTCCAGGCGCCGAGGGCGGCTACGACAAGAATGAACACGACCAGCATCAGGATGAGTCTACGCAGCATGAAGAGCAGCCCTGCAGTGGTGTCGGTGGCGAAATCTGCCTTCGCCCCGTACAGCTGTTGTTGAATTATGTGCGAAGATTACCGGGTCTGTGGTTTGAAACAAAGTGCTGGAGTGTCTCTGGCCGCAAAAAAAGGAGCGCGGTGAATGGACTGGGGCAATGTGACGGTCGTTATCCTGGTGGCGACGTTGGTGGTGGCGCTGATCTATGGCATCACCCTGTATAACCAGTTGGTCAATCTCAAGCATGGGGTCAGCCAGGCCTGGGCCAACATCGACGTGCTGTTGCGCCAGCGTCATGAGGAGCTGCCCAAGCTGGTGGAGGCGTGCCGGCAGTACATGCAGTACGAGCAGGCGACCCTGGAGCGGGTGATCAGTGCGCGCAATGCGGTCGGCCAGGCCCGGGACCGCTCCGACCTGAAGCAGCTGGGCCAGGCGGAGACGGCGCTGCGCAACGGTCTCGGCCAGTTGTTCGCGCTGGCGGAAAACTACCCGCAACTGCAGGCCAGCAGCTCGTTCCAGCATCTGCAACAGCGTATTTCCGGCCTGGAAAGCGGTATTGCCGACCGCCGTGAGCTGTACAACGCGGCGGTGAATATCAACAACGTGCGTATCGAGCAGTTCCCCGATGTACTGGTGGCACGGCTGTTCTCCTTCCATGGCGCCGAGCTGCTGCAGTTTTCCGAAGCGGAAAAGGCCGATGTGAACCTGCGCCAGCTGTTTTCATGATCGAACTGCCCGGTGGCCTGGTCACCTCCAGCAACGTCCATGCCATCGCCACCGCGCTCAGCTCGCTGCTGACGTTGTGGCTGTTGTACCGCATGTTCAGCCGGCTACGCCGTGCGCGTTGGGTGGAGGATACACCGACCTCGAAGGTCCGCTCCGCGGCCCAGGGGCTGGTGGAGCTGAACGGGCGGCTGGAAGCGGGTGGGCACGCACCACTGATATCGCCATTGGGCGGTCGTGCCTGCCTGTGGTACCGCTTTACCGTGGAGGAATATCGCCGTAGCGGGCGTAATCGCGAGTGGCGAACGGTGGAGCGCGGCATGTCCGACCGGCCATTCCTGCTATGCGATGACACCGGTCAGTGCTGGATACAGCCCAAGGGCGCCGAGGTGCATCCGCGTCAGCGCCGGCGCTGGGAAGGCAACCGTCGCTGGCCCCTTTCGGCCAGTGCCCAGACCGGCGTGCTGGGAGTCCTGCTCGGGCGGCGCTATCGCTATACCGAGGAATGGCTGCAGCAGGATGATGTGCTCTATGCGCTGGGCTGGTTCGAAAGCCGCGGCGGGGGGCGCGAAGCCATGGACCCGCAGCGCATTGCGCGGCAGGTCATCAGCAGTTGGAAAGCCGATTACACCGACCTGCTGGCGCGCTTCGATCGCAACCGCGATGGTCAGCTCGACCAGCATGAATGGCAGCAGGTACGCGCCGCCGCGGCCAGCGAGGCGCAGCGGCAGGTGCAGGACGCGGCCGGGGCGCCGGTGGTGCACATGCTCGGCAAGCCACCGCACCGGGGATTGCCGTTTCTGCTGTCGGACCACCATGAAGAGCATCTGAGCCGCCGCTTGCGGCGTCAGTCGGGCTGGAGCCTGGCCGGCATGCTGCTGGCCGGTGGCGTCGCCGGCTGGTTGTGGCTGGCGCTGGTCTAGGCACTGCTCAGACCCTAGGATTGATCGGCTGCTGCCAGGGTCTGCTCATAGTCGTCCATCCATGTCACCAGTGCTGCGGCGGTCAGCGGGCGGCTGTAGAAGTAGCCCTGGCCTTCATGGCAGCCCTCGGCGCTGAGATAGGCTTCCTGTTCGGCCGACTCCACACCCTCGGCGATCACCTGCATGTTCAGGTTGCGGCCCAGCTGGATGGTGATACGCACGATATTGCGGTCGTCGTGATCGACCAGCAGGTCGCCGGTGAAGCTCTTGTCGATCTTGATCTTGTCCAGCGGCAGGCCACGCAGGTAGCTCAGCGAGGAGTAGCCGGTGCCGAAGTCGTCCAGGGCGATCTGCACGCCGGTGGACTTCAATTCGTTCAGGTGTTTCGCAGCTGCCTGGATATCTTCCATCAGGCCGGTTTCGGTGACCTCCAGTTCCAGGCAATTGCGCGGCAGGGCGTAGCGCTGCAGCACGCGGGTGACCATGCAGCTCAGGTCCGGGTGATGCAGTTGCACGGTCGACAGGTTGACCGACATGCGCAGCTCCGGCCTGCCGGCCTGCTGCCAGTCGCGTAGCTGCCGACAGGCCTGGTCCAGCACCCACTCGCCGATGGCGATGATCGCTCCGCTCTGTTCGGCCAGGGGAATGAACAGGTCCGGCGGCACCAGGCCGCGTTCGGGGTGATGCCAACGCAGCAAGGCCTCGACGCCTACCACGCGGCGGGAGGTAAGGTCGATCTGCGGTTGGTACACCAGATGGAACTCGTTGCGCATCAGCGCATCGCGCAGGCTCGATGCCAGCTCGCGACGCACGCGCATCTCGCTGTCGACGCTGGCGATATAGAACTGGTAGCGATTGCGTGAACGGATCTTGGCCAGCATCATGGTCTGCTCGGCCTTCTGCAGCAGTTTGCTGGCATCCATGCCGTCGTCGGGGAACAGGGTGATGCCGATGGTGGCCCGCAGGATCACGCTGCTGTCGTCCAGCGGGAACGGCTGGCTCAACTCGTCCAGCATCTGCTGCGCGAGTTCGGCTACCTCGTAGGGCTCGTTCACGTCGGCGACGATCAGGGCGAACTGGTCGCCGCCCAGGCGCGCCACGCTGGTCAGGCGGCCACTATGGGATTGCAGGCGTTCGGCGACCGCGACCAGCAGTCTGTCGCCGGCCTGGTAGCTGAATTTCTCGTTGATTTCCTTGAAGTCATCCAGCCCGCAGCACAGCACCGCCACGCTGCGCTGGCGGCGCCGGGCGTCGGCCAGCACCCGGGTCAGCTGTTCCAGCAGTATGCTGCGGTTGGGTAGGCCGGTCAGGTTGTCGTGCTGCGCCATGTGCAGCAGGCTGGCCTCCGCTTCATGGCGTTGGCTGCGGTGGCGTTCGATGGCATCCAGCAACTGGTTGATCTTGGTGATCAACAGCCCCAGTTCGTTCTTTTCCTGGCCGGGCAGCATCGGGACCATCATCCGGCCCGACTGCTCCGGGTTGATCTCACTGATGTGCTCGATGATGCGTGCCAATGGCCGGGTCAGCAGCACGTGGTAGACCAGATAGACCGCACCGGCCATCACCAGCGCGCGCAGCAGGCCCGAGACCAGGATGATCATCGAGTTGCGCAGGAAGGTCTGACCGTAGAGGCCGGTCTCCAGGGTCAGCTGCAGGTCGCCATAGTATTCGTTGTAAGGTGCGCGACCGAGCAGGGGAATGCTGAAGCGCTGTTCGACGCCGAACAGCAGGTCGGTGAGATAGCGATAGGGGAGGTCGCTCAGTGGGCGCTCGCGGCTGGCCAGCGGCGCTTCCTGTGGATGGCCGATGGCGGCGAAGTGCACCGCCCGGTTGGCGAACAGACCCTCGATGACCTGGGTGGCCATTTCCTTGTCCAGGCTGAAGATCGCCTGACTGGCCGGATCATGAAACATCGCCAGAATCTCATCGGCGTCGCGGGCGATGGACTCACGTACGGTGCGAAAGTCGAAGAGTATCTGCGCCAGGCTCAACAACATGCCGGCCAACAATGCCCACAACAACACCAACTGCAACAGTTTGACCGAAAGACTGTGCCGGGGATCTACTTTCACTCGGGTCGTCCTTTTCTCCATTTATTTGCATCATGCATTCGGAACTGCTTGCGGCGCAACTGCTGAAAACACAACACCCCGCCGGGGCGGGGTGTTGTGTTATTCACATCAAGCGGGGAGGCCTCAGCCAGCGAAGTTCTTCGCCACGAAATCCCAGTTGACCAGATTCCAGAATGCCTCGACGTATTTCGGACGGGCATTGCGGTAGTCGATGTAGTAGGCGTGTTCCCAGACGTCGCAGGTCAGCAGCGGGGTGTCGCCGGAGGTGATCGGGTTGCCGGCGCCGATGGTGCTGGCCAGGGCCAGGGAGCCGTCGGCCTTCTTCACCAGCCAGCCCCAGCCGGAACCGAAGGTGCCGATGGAAACCTTGCTGAACTCGTCCTTGAACGCCTCGAAGGAGCCGAATGCCTTGTTGATGGCATCCGCCAGTTCACCGCTGGGCTGGCCGCCGCCGTTCGGGCTCAGGCAGTTCCAGTAGAAGGTGTGGTTCCAGACCTGGGCGGCGTTGTTGAACAGGCCGCCGCTGGAGGTCTTGATGATATCTTCCAGGGTCTTGCCTTCGTACTCGGTACCGGCGATCAGGTTGTTCAGGTTGACCACGTAGGTGTTGTGGTGCTTGCCGTAGTGGTATTCCAGGGTCTCGGCGGAGATGTGCGGCTGCAGAGCATCCTGGGCGTAGGGAAGTGCGGGTAGTTCGAAAGGCATGGTCTCTCTCCATCTTCAGGTTGTCGGGGCGGTTCGTGGGCAAGCCCGGTCAGGGTCTCCTGGCGCCGGCCATATAGCGGCTGCCGCCCCTGTTTATAGCAGCAAGATCATAGCATCACCCGACCGCGCTAGCCATGTCATGCGGGCGACGAACGGCGCTCAAGTGCTCTGCAATGCCGGTGACACCAATGTCCACGCGACCTTGAGCATCATTGCCGCTACCGCCAGGTCGATCACTCGCCAGGTCAGCGGGCGTTGCAGAACGGGGGCCAGGCGGGCGGCACCCAGGGCCAGACTGAAGAACCAGAGAATCGAGGCGCTGGCCGCGCCCAGAGCGAACAGCAGCGGCAGGCTCTGCTGGGCCCCGACCGAACCGATCAGCACCAGCGTGTCCAGGTACACATGGGGGTTGAGCAGGGTGATCGCCAGGGTCGCCAGCAGTACCGTGCGGCGGGTGCGCTGCGGCCGGCTGGCGGCCTGGGCGGCCAGTGCCTGGGTGCCGAAGGCGCGGCGGATGGCCAGCAGGGCGTAGCCGACCAGGAAGATCACCCCGCCCCAACGGGTCACTTCCATCGCCAGCGGGTGCTGCTGCAGCAGCACCGCCAGGCCGAAGGTGCCAGCGACGATCAGCAGCGCATCACAGCTCATGCATACCACGGCCACGCTCAGGTGATGCTCACGGCGCAGCCCCTGGGCGAGGACGAAGGCGTTTTGCGCGCCGATGGCCATGATCAGCCCGGCAGCGACCAGCAGGCCGTTCAGGTAGCTCGAAAAATAGTTCATGGGGTGGCTCCGGCCCAGGGAAAGGCTGGTAGTCTGCGGGCAGTGCGCGTATAAGAGAAACAAATATCGCTAATGGGGTATAAGCTTATCTGATGTTGGACTACAAGCTTCTACAGGCGCTGGCCAGCGTCGTCGAGCAGGGCGGATTCGAGCGTGCCGCGCGCCTGCTGGGGCTGTCGCAATCGGCGGTCTCACAGCGCATCAAGCTGCTTGAGGCGCGGGTCGGCGCGCCGGTACTGCTGCGGGGCTCGCCGCCGGCGCCCACCGGCATCGGCCAACGCCTGCTCAACCATGTCCAGCAGGTTCGCCTGCTGGAGCGTGATCTGCAGCACGACGTACCCATGCAGTTGGAGGACGAGGTGCTGCCGCGTTTGCGGGTGGCGCTGAATGCCGACAGTCTGGCGACCTGGTGGGCAGCGGCCGTGGCCGGGTTGTGCCAGCGTCAGTCACTGTTGCTGGAGCTGCTGGTGGATGACCAGGATGTCGGCCTGCGGCGCATGCGCGCCGGCGAGGTGGTCGGTTGCGTGTGCGCCAGCGAGCAACCGGTGGCTGGCGCCCGGGCGGTGCCGCTGGGCGCCATGCGCTACCTGGCGGTGGCCAGTCCCGGCTTCATGCAGCATCACTTCGCCGCCGGCCTGGATGCGGAGGCGATCCGCCGGGCACCGGCCATCGTGTTCGGTCCGGACGACCGCCTGCAGCACCGTTTCCTCGCCAGCTGTGGCTATGACGGCGAGTTTGCGCATCACCTGTGTCCCTCCTCGGAGGGCTTTGTGCGCCTGTTGTGCGCCGGCCTTGGCTGGGGCATGGTACCGGCACTGCAGGTGACGGCCGAATTGGCGGATGGACGCTTGCAGCAGGTGCTGCCCGGCCAGCATGTGGACGTACCCTTGTACTGGCACTACTGGCGCAACGGTGGGCGCCTGCTGGAAGCGCTGACCGAGCAGTTGCTGCAGCAGGCGCCGCGCAGTCTCGGTATGGAATGAGCTACCGCTGGTCAGCGGCCAGCGCAGCACGCAGAATGGCTGCCACTTTCGATGGTCAACCAGATTTGGCAATGACAGGGGGAACTATGCGCGATGACGATATCGACGGTGAGCTGCCGGATATCCGGGCGACCGACGATGACCGCGTGACAAGGCAGCCGGGGGAGCGCCGCAGTGCCGCGGCCGAGCCACCGGTGGTGCGTGCACTGCGTGAGCCGGCGCCGCGCCGTCAGCGTAACGGCGCGCTGTGGGCGGTATGCCTGAGCCTGCTGATCGCGCTGGTCGGGCTCGGTTACTGGAGCCACCAGCAGCAGACCCGGCTGCAGCGCCAACTGGTGGCGACCCAGGAGAGCTTCGCGCGGATCAGCGAGGAAGCGGCGGGCCGCCTGCAGGATATAAGTGGCAAGGTCATCGCCACCGAATCCACCCTCAGCCAGGGTGAGCAGGACCGCATTCAGCAGCTCAGCCAGCTGGAAAAGAAGGTCGAGCAACTGCTGGCGACGCAACAGGCGCAACAACAGACGCTGCAGGAGCAACAGCAGCGGTTGCAGCGGGCCAGCGAGACCCAGGCGCAGCGGCTGACAGCCCTGGACCAGCTGAGCGGAACCCAGGGTGAACAGCTCGAACGCCAGCAACAGGATATCGCCGGACTGACGCAACAGGTCGAGAGCTCCGCCGAGGCCCAGACCGCCTTGCGCAGCGAACTGGCGCAAGCGGATGAGCGGCTGCAGGCATTGGCCGAGCTGGAGCGCAAACTGGCCGAGCAGGAGAGCCAGCTGGCACGTCAGCGCGGCGAGCTGCAGGCCCTGTTGCAGGCCTCCGCCGGGCCCAGTGTGGAACAGGAAATGCTGGTGCTGCGCAGTGAAATCGATCAGCGCCTGGCTTCGGCCGAGGAGGCGCTGCGGGCGATCGACAGCTTCCGCGTGCAGGCCAACCGCAATATCTCCACCCTGCAGAGCCAGTTGAGCAACCTGCAGCAACAGATGAGCCAGCGCTAATGAATTTCCTCGCCCACCTGCGCCTGGGGCCCGATGATCCACAGCAGGCGCTGGGTGGCCTGCTGGGTGATTTCGTCAAGGGTCCGGTGGCCGCCATGGACCTGCCGGACCCGGTACGCCAGGGCATCTGGCTGCACCGGCGCATCGATGCCTTCACCGACCGGCATCCGCTGGTGCTGCGCAGCAAGGCGCGGGTCACCGACGAGCGCCGGCGCTACGCCGGGATCATGGTCGACATGTTCTATGACCATCTGCTGGCGCGGCACTGGACTCGCTTCGCCGACCAGCCGCTGGCGCTGTTCACCCAGCGCATGTACCAGGCAGTACTGAGCCAACAGGTGCTGATGCCGGAGCGCGCCCGGACGGTACTGGTGCGCATGGCCGAGCAGGACTGGCTGGGCAGCTACGCCGAACTGGCGAACCTGCACATGGCACTGGACAACATGGCCCGGCGCCTGCGGCCGGGCAATCGCCTGCCGGGCGCCGTCATCGAGCTGGAGCGGGACTACCCTGGTTTCGAGGCCGACTTCCTGGCGTTCATGCCCGAGGTGATCGACTTTGCCGAGGCTCAGGCGGCTGCGCTCAGGGCCTCGGCGGACTGGCAGGGCTTGCTGGCCTCCAGGCCCAACGCCTGAATCACCGCCTGGCGCGTACTGCGCGCCAACCGGTTGCGCTCGAGCTGGCTGCTGTCGATCAACGGCAGGAAATGCAACTCGACCTCGATGCGCGATGAACCCAGCAGACGCCACAGGTGGCGGGAGAATTCGTCGTCATCGATGAAGGGCGCAATATCGTCCCGCCGACCGTCGCGATGATAGGCCAGGGCTACCGGCTGCACCGGTATGTCGCCGCCGGCCACACAACCCAGCAGACGGCCGTGGAACGTGCGCACCCGGTCGCCGGCGGTGGTGGTGCCTTCGGCGAAGATCACCAGGCCCTGACCTTGCTCCAGCACGCCGGTCATACGCTGGCTGACCTCGGTGCTGGTCTGCCCGCGCTGTATGAACAGGGTGCCGGCCTGGTGCGCCAGCCGGCCCAGCAGCGGCCAGTGGCGTACCTCGGCCTTGGAGACGAAGCGCACCGGCGCCTGCGCGCCAAGCAGGATGATGTCCAGCCAGGAAACATGATTGCCGACCCACAGCGCGGTGCGCCGGGGCGGGCGCCCGTGGCAGCGGATACGCAGCGGCAACAGGCGCAGCAGTCCGCGCATCCACCAGCAGGTCACGGCCTGGCGCGGGCGGGTGCGCCAGCGCAGCGGCGGCAACTGTAGCAGGCCGCTGAGCAGCAGGCCGAGCACAACCCAGCCGGCGACCGCCGGGGCCCGCCACAGGCGACGCAGCCAGGGCATCAGCTGACCGCCTTGAAGTGCCGCGCATAGCGTGGGCAGAGCTGTTCCCGGCGCAGCAGGATGAACACATCGGCGACATTGAATGCCGGGTCCCAGCAGGGCTCGCCGCAGATCTTCGCGCCCAGGCGCATGTAGGCCTTGAGCAGAGGCGGGATCTGCGCGGTGACGTTGACCGGCAGGTCCATGTCCGCCAGCGGCAGGCGTGGTACCGCGTTCAGCCACTCGCGGCTCAGGTAGCGCTCGCGCAGGCGCTGCATGATGGCGTGGGCCTGAATGCCACCATCGCCCATGCCGATGCTGGCGCAGCCCATCAGGAAACTGTAGTTGCGCTCGTTCATCAGTTGCGCCAGACCCGACCACAGCACCGCTATGGTCGCGCCATTGCGATAGTCGGCATGCACGCAGGTACGGCCTATCTCCAGGATCGGCCCGCGCAGCTGGGGGAGTCCGACCAGGTGGAACTCGCCTTCGCTGTAGAAGCCGCCGGCCCGCACTGCGCCATTGCTGTCGAGCAGGCGGGTGGTGGCTACTACCTGGCCGGTGTCGCGGTCGCGTACCAGCAGGTGTTCGCAGTGGGTATCGAATTCGTCGAGGTCGAGCCCCTCGACCGGGCTGTCCAGGCGCGCACCGCACTCCTCGCTGAAGATGCGGTAGCGCAGCGCCTGGGCTTCCCGCAGGGCGGCGGGGTCGGTGGTCAGCTCGACCATCAGTGGAGACGGGCTGATCTGCTGTGTTACCTGTGCTGCATATGTCATCGATACCTCCAGCGCATCCTTGGTCTGTGGCATATGCTGACCAGCGGCCATGTCACCTGGATGACGCATTGGTGGCGTTTGGATGACATGCACGGGCGCCGATGCCTGTGCCCGGGCTGCTATGATCAGTGAGGTGTTCGAATGGGACACTACCCAATACCCTGACAACAAAGGTGCGCATGGCAGCCCCGGTCTATCCCTGGCGTGAAGGCAACAGCTTCAAATTGATGATGGACGGGGACCGCTTCTTCCCGCGTATGCTGCAGGCCATGGTCCAAGCCTCCTGCAGCATCGATATCGAACTCTACCTGGTCGAGTCCGGCGACAGCACGCAGCAGGTCATGGATATCCTGCTGCAGGCGGTGGCGCGTGGCGTGCAGGTGCGTTGCCTGTTCGACAGCCTGGGCAGCCGCGAGCTGCAGGACAGCGACCGCCAGCAGCTGCTGCAGAGCGGTGTCGATCTGCGCTTCTACAACCCGCTGAACCTGCTGGGCGGGCGTTCCAACCTGCACCGCGACCACCGCAAGCTGTTGATCGTCGATCAGCGCCGGGTGTTCATCGGCGGCGCCGGTTTCACCGATGCCTTCTGCATCCCCGGTGCCGAGGGGCGCTGCCTGTGGCACGAACAGATGCTGGAGGTGCAGGGGCCGGTGGTGGCGGACTGGGTGGCGGTGTTCGAACGCCAATGGCAGGCTACCGGGCGGCGTAGCGGACGGCAGCCGCCAAGGTTGCGGCGGATGCGTCTGCCGCCGCATCCGCAGGGTAGTGACGGCCTGGCGCGGGTGTCACTGACCGACGGTCGCACGCACCGGGAGCTGGTGCAGGCGGTGCTGGCCAATATCGCCCGTGCCCAGCACCAGGTATGGTTGGCCACACCTTATTTCGCCCCGACCTGGCGCATTCGCCGGGCCCTGGCCCGGGCCGCCCGGCGTGGTGTGGATGTACGTTTGCTGCTGTGCGGCGAGGTCACCGATCATCCGCCGGTGCGGTATGCCGGGCAGCGCTACTACCGGCGCCTACTGGCGGCCGGGGTGCGTATTTTCGAGTATCAGCCGCGCTTTCTGCACCTGAAGACGGTACTGGTGGACGACTGGGTGAGCCTGGGCTCGTCCAACTTCGACCACTGGACCCTGCACTGGAATCTCGAAGCCAACCAGAACGTGGTCGACACTCGCCTGAGGCGGGTGGTGGAGCAGAGCTTCAGCGATGACTTCGCCGAGTCGCGCGAATGGACCCTGCACGACTGGCTGGCCTTGCCCTGGACGCATCGCATGAAGATCCGTCTGTGGGGCACCATCAACCGTATTGCCATCCAGTGGCTGGATATCCGTAGCTAGGTGCTCAGGCAAAAGCCTCATGGTGAGTCTGGGTGCAGTTGCGGCCGCCGGCCTTGGCCCGGTACAGCGCCTCATCGGCCTGACTGATACGCCACTCCAGGTCGTCCTCCGGGTGGATCAGGCACAGGCCGGCCGACAGCGTGCAGTGCACGCCCTGGGGTAGCGCCGGGAAGGGGAAGGCGGCCAGTGCCAGGCGGATGCGTTCCACGCAATGCTGCACCGTGGGCAGGTCGCACTGGCCCAGCAGCAGGATGAATTCCTCGCCGCCGAAACGCGCGACCATGTCCTCGCTGCGCAGGCTGGCGCGCACGATGCGGGCGAAGCCCTGCAGGACCTCGTCCCCGGCGCTGTGGCCGTACAGATCGTTGATACGTTTGAAATGGTCCAGGTCGATCAGCGCCAGGCCCAGGGTCTGGCCACTGCCCAGCAGGGTCATGCGGCGCTGTGCCTCGTCGATGAAATGGCGGCGGTTGGGCAGGCCGGTCAGCGCATCGGTGGCGGCCAGGTTCTGCAGCTGGTCCATCATGCTGCGCAGCGTCTGCTGGTGCTGCTGCAGGGTACTGTGGCGTTGCTGCAGGCGCTCGCGCAGCTCACGGATATAGCTGGCCAGAATGGTCAGCCAGAGCAGGAAGCAGGCCAGCACGAACCATTCGAGCAGGGCCAACGACAGCTCCTGGGGGTAGATATGGAATACCTGGTTGAGCGCGATCAGACCGCCATAGCACAGCAGCGCCAGGCCCGCATGCACAGTGTAGGCCCGGCGAGACAGGTGGAATACGCCGAACAGCAGGATCAGGCAGTAGGCCACCAGCACGGTGCCGCGAATCGGCCCGACCAGCGCCAGCAGGTAGGTCTGCAGCAACAGTGCGACTATGATCTGCGCGCTGGTCAGGCTGGGGTCGCGGAAGTGCAGGTTGAAGCCGGTGCGGAACATGACCAGAAACACCACCTGGGTGATCAGTCCGATGAGGTAATGGCTCAGCATCATGGCATTGCTGCCGATATAGCTGCCGGTGGCCCAGGCCACGGCAATCACCACGTAGGCGATCAGGTAGGTGGTCTGGGCGAGGTAGAATCGTTGCAGGCGCAGGGCCTGGAAGCGCGCCTGCTGGTCGAAGTCCGTATCTGTCACGATATATCCTTCTTGATATCATTGTGATGTCACTGTAGCTGGCGCTGCGTGCTTTGCCCAGTCGATAGCGCAAAGCTATCAGCCGAACGGCTGACCAGGCTTTGCAAGCTCGGGTATACTCTGTCGCCTGTTTTCATTCTGCCAGGGTCCCTGCGGCCCGGCCCAAGCATTCCGTGAACCTGGCCGCATCGCCTTGCAACGGTGATCCCGCGGCCAGCAAGCCTATAGAGGAGCCTGTCCGAGAATGGCCGTAATAAAGCAAGATGATCTGATCCAGAGCGTTGCCGACGCGCTGCAATACATCTCCTACTATCACCCGGTGGACTTCATCCAGGCGGTACACGAAGCCTATCAGCGTGAGGAATCCCCGGCGGCGCGCGATGCCATGGCGCAGATCCTGATCAACTCGCGGATGTGCGCTACCGGCCACCGGCCCATCTGCCAGGACACCGGGATTGTCACCGTGTTCGTCAAGGTCGGTATGGACGTGCGTTGGGACGGCGCCACCATGGGCCTGGACGACATGATCAACGAAGGTGTACGGCGTGCCTACCAACTGCCGGAAAACGTGCTGCGCGCCTCCATCCTCGCCGACCCGGCGGGCAAGCGCACCAACACCAAGGACAACACCCCGGCGGTGATCCACTACCAGGTGGTCCCCGGCAATACCATCGAGTTCCACGTCGCGGCCAAGGGTGGCGGCTCGGAGAACAAGTCGAAGATGGTCATGCTCAACCCCTCCGACTCCATCGTCGACTGGGTGGTCAAGACGGTCCCGACCATGGGCGCTGGCTGGTGCCCGCCGGGTATGCTCGGTATCGGTATCGGCGGTACCGCCGAGAAGGCCGCGGTACTGGCCAAGGAATCGCTGATGGACCCGATCGACATTCACGAGCTGCGCCAGCGCGGCCCGCAGAACCGCATCGAGGAATTGCGCCTGGAGATCATGGACAAGGTCAACGCACTGGGCATCGGTGCCCAGGGTCTCGGCGGCCTGACCACGGTGCTGGATATCAAGATCAAGGACTACCCGACCCACGCCGCCAGTCTGCCGGTGTGTATGATCCCCAACTGCGCAGCCACCCGCCACGCGCACTTCGTGCTGGACGGCAGCGGCCCGGCTGTGCTCGAGGCGCCGCCGATGGAAGCCTACCCGGACATCACCTGGGAAGTCGGCAGTGGTGTGCGCCGGGTCAACCTGGACACCGTGACCCCGGAAGATGTGCAGAGCTGGAAGAGCGGCGAAACCGTACTGCTGTCGGGCAAGATGCTGACCGGCCGCGACGCCGCGCACAAGCGCATGGTCGACATGCTGAACAAGGGCGAGCAACTGCCGGTGGACCTGAAGGGACGCTTCATCTACTACGTTGGTCCGGTCGATCCGGTACGTGACGAAGTGGTTGGACCGGCTGGCCCGACCACCGCTACCCGCATGGACAAGTTCACCCGCCAGATCCTCGACCAGACCGGTCTGCTGGGCATGATCGGTAAGTCCGAGCGCGGCCCGATTGCCATCGAGGCGATCAAGGACCACAAGGCGGTCTATCTGATGGCGGTGGGTGGTGCAGCCTATCTGGTGGCACAGGCGATCAAGAAGGCCGAGGTGCTGGCATTCCCCGAGCTGGGTATGGAAGCCATCTACGAGTTCGAGGTCAAGGACATGCCGGTCACCGTGGCGGTGGACACCACCGGCGAGTCGGCACATATCACCGGGCCGCAGATCTGGCAGAAGAAGATCGCCGACAGCCTGGCGGTCGAAGTGCAGTAACAGCTGGTGCATAAAAAAACCCGGTCTTCGGACCGGGTTTTTTTATGCAAGCTACCCGGAGCGGGTAGCTTCGAGGGCAGCCCTTAGACCAGCTTTTCACCCACCTGCAGCAGCTTCATCGAGTTGGTGCCGCCGCGTGAGTTGTAGACATCGCCCTTGGTCAGTACCACCCAATCCCCCGCCTTGACATGACCCAGTTCCAGCAGCTTGTTGACCGCGTGCTGGTTCACTTCGCTGGATGGCATCTCGGTGGGGTTGAAGGCGATGCTCTGCACGCCGCGCATCAGCGCCACCCGGCCCAGGGTCTGGGTGTTGGGTGACAGGGCGTAGATCGGCAGGTGCGAGCGGATGCGCGACATGATCAGCGGGGTGTAGCCGCTTTCGGTCAGGGTGATGACCGCGGTGACGCCGGGGAAGTGGTTGGCAGCGTACATGGCGGCCAGGGCGATGGTCTCGTCGCAGCGGCCGAACTCCATGTGCAGGCGGTGACCGGACTGCTGGCTGGTGGGGTTCTTCTCGGCGCCGCGGCAGACACGGTCCATGGCGGCGACGGCTTCGACCGGGAAATCACCGGCAGCGGTTTCGCCGGAGAGCATGACCGCATCGGTATAGTCCAGCGCCGCGTTGGCCACGTCGGAGACTTCCGCACGGGTCGGCAGCGGGCTGCTGATCATCGATTCCATCATCTGCGTGGCGGTGATCACCGTCTTGTTCTTGCGCCGGGCACGGGCAATGATGATCTTCTGGATGCCGACCAACTCGGCATCACCGATTTCCACACCCAGGTCGCCACGGGCCACCATCACGCAGTCGCTGGCGTCGATCAGGCCGTCCAGCGCGGCCTCGTCGGCCACCGCTTCGGCGCGCTCGATCTTGGCCACCAGCCAGGCCTGGGAGCCGGCGTCGCGCAGCAGCTTGCGCGCCAGATCCATGTCCTTGGCGTCACGCGGGAAGGATACCGCCACGTATTCCATCTGCATTTCCGCAGCCAGCACTATGTCGGCGCGGTCCTTGTCGGTCAGCGCGGCAGCGGAGAGGCCACCGCCGCGGCGGTTGATGCCCTTGTGGTTGGACAGCGCACCGCCTGCGGTCACCGTGCACACCGCCTCGTCGCCGGTGATGGCGTCAATACGCAGTACGATACGACCGTCATCGAGCAGCAGTTCATCGCCGGCATGGCAATCGGAAACCAGTTCGGGGTAGTCGATACCCACCACCTGCTGGTTGCCGTCGTCCAGCGGGTGGCTGGTGGACAGGCGGAACTGATCGCCGACCTTCAGCTGGATCTTGCCTTCCTTGAAGCGGGCGATGCGGATCTTCGGCCCCTGCAGGTCGCCCAGCAGGGCCACGTGGGTACCCAGGCGTGCGGCGGTCTCACGCACCAGGTTGGCGCGAGCCCGGTGCTCGTCGTGGGTACCATGGGAGAAGTTGAGGCGGGCGACGTTCATGCCGGCCCTGATCAGGGCCTCGATGCGTTCCGGGGTATTGCTGGAGGGTCCGAGGGTGGCGACGATCTTGGTACGACGCAGGGTCATGAATGTTTTCCCCTTCAATGACATATCAGTGGCTTACAATAGGGATCATACCTTTTTAAGCATGACAGGCAGAAGCCAGCAATCAATTACATTCGCAGGAGGACTTTGCAATGCATCCCCGGGTAATCGAGGTGACCGAGCGTCTGCGCCAGCGCAGCCGGTTATCGCGTGCGGCCTATCTGCAGCAGATGGCGGAGGCGGCGGCGCGTCCGCGTGGTCGATGGGACCTGTCATGCAGCAATTTCGCCCATGGCATCGCCGGCTGCCCGGCCACGGACAAGCAGCGCCTGCGCCTGCCCGATGAAGTCAATATCGGCATGGTCACTGCCTACAACGACATGCTCTCGGCGCACCAGCCGTATGAAAGCTTCCCGGCGCAGATCCGCGAGGCGCTGCGTGCCATCGGCGCAACCGGGCAGGTGGCCGGTGGTGTGCCGGCGATGTGTGACGGGGTCACTCAGGGTGAGCCGGGCATGGAGCTGTCATTGGTCAGTCGCGATGTCATCGCCATGGGCACGGCGGTAGCGCTGTCGCACAACATGTTCGATGCCGCGCTGTGCCTGGGTATCTGCGACAAGATAGTGCCGGGGTTGCTGATGGGGGCGTTGCGCTTCGGTCATCTGCCGGTGCTGTTCGTGCCGGCCGGGCCGATGCCCTCAGGGCTACCCAACAGTGAGAAGGCCATGGTCCGCCAGCGCTACGCCGAAGGGCTGGCCAGCCGCGAGGAGCTGCTCGATGCCGAGTGCCAGGCCTACCATGCGCCGGGTACCTGCACCTTCTATGGCACGGCCAATACCAACCAGATACTGCTCGAAGCCATGGGCCTGCAGTTGCCCGGCGCCTCCTTCATCAACCCCAACACCCCGCTGCGCGATGCCCTGACCGTGCATGTCGCCGAGCAGGCCGCACACCTGGCGCGGACGGGGCAAGGCAGCCTGGCGTCGATTCTCGATGAACGGGCACTGGTCAACGCCCTGGTGCTGCTGCTGGCGACTGGTGGCTCGACCAACCTGACCCTGCACCTGGTGGCCATCGGCCAATGCGCCGGTCTGCAGTTGAACTGGGATGACATGGGGCTGCTCTCGGAGGTGGTGCCGACGCTGGCGCGGATCTACCCCAATGGCCAGGCGGATGTGAATCACTTCCAGGCCGCCGGTGGCACTGCCTTGCTGTTTGCCCAGTTGCTGGACGGCGGCCTGTTGCATGCTGATGTGAATACCATCGCCGGGCCGGGATTGCAGCGCTATACCCGTGAGCCGGTCCTGGAGCAGGGGCGGCTGATGTGGCGCGATGGCCCGCAGACCAGCCTGGATGAGAACATAGTGCGCAGCCGGCACAAGCCGTTCAGTGCCGATGGTGGCCTGCGGGTGATCGATGGTGATCTCGGTCGAGGGGTGATCAAGGTCTCGGCGGTCAACCCGGAGCACTGGCAGGTCACCGCACCGTGCCGGTTGTTCGACACCCAGGAGGCCTTCGTCGAGGCATTCCAGAACAACGAATTCGATAGTGACGTGATCGTTGTCGTGCGCTTCCAGGGTCCGGCCGCCAATGGCATGCCGGAGTTGCACAAGCTGACGCCTTATCTCGGTGTGCTGCAGGACCGTGGGCTGCATGTGGCGCTGGTGACCGACGGGCGCATGTCCGGCGCCTCGGGCAAGGTCCCGGCGGTCATTCACCTGACCCCGGAGGCGCATGCCGGTGGGCCGCTGGCCTATCTGCGCGACGGTGATCGTCTCAGCCTGGATGCCGGGCGCGGTGTATTGGCGGTGCATGTCGAGCAGAGCGAATGGCAGGCGCGGACCGCTGCCACGCATGCCGCACCGGTGCGACGCGGCTGGGGCCGTGAACTCTTCGCCTTCGCCCGGCAGGGTGCCAGCAGCGCCGAGCGGGGCGCCAGTTGCTTTACCGACAGCCTTATCCAGGCCGATGGAGGTGCCATATGATTGAAGCCCTGGTGACAGCCCGTGGGTTGGGTTGGAATGAAAGTTGTTCGGCACAGGAGCAGGCCGAGGCGGTTGCCGCCCATATTCGCCGCGCACTGCAGCAGGCTATCGCGCTGCGTGGCCGCGCCAGCCTGGCGTTGTCCGGAGGTCGGGGGCCGGAGCTGTTCCTGCGCCGCCTGGAGCAGCTGGAGCTGGCCTGGGAAAAGGTCACCATCACCCAGGTGGATGAGCGCTGGGTGCCTCCGCAGGATGCGCAGAGCAATGCGCGGCTGATCCAGCAATGCATGCCGGGCGTGCTGCAGCGTGCCACCTGGCTGCCGATGTTCCAGGGCCAGGGGCTGCAGGCCGATGCCCAGTACTGCCACGTCATGCTTGAGCCGCTGCTGCCGCTGGATGTGGTGGTGCTGGGCATGGGGCCGGACGGGCATACCGCCTCACTGTTCCCGCACATGCCGCAGCTGGCCGAGTATCTGTCAGAACGCGCCAGCGCCAGCTGCATCGCGGTGCCCGCCGAGGGCGAGCGGCTGGCACGCCTGAGCATGACCGCGCGGGCAATCCAGAGTGCCCGCCTGAAGTTGCTGGTGATCGCCGGCGAAGACAAACGGCGGACGTTGGCCAGCGCCCTGGGCGAAGACGATCCTCTGGCCCGGCCGATCACAGCTTTTCTTACTCCACCCATGGACATTTTCCACACCGAGGAACATCAAGCGTAATGAGATTGGCCGAGAACAGCAGCAACCTGGATCGTATCTTCAATGGCCAGCGCATACTCCCAGTGCTCAGCATTCGCCGGGAAAGCGATGTGTTGCCGTTGGCCGATGCGCTGGCCGCGGGTGGCATCACCAACCTGGAAGTCACCCTGCGCACACCGCTGGGGCTGGCGGCGATTCGCCTACTGGCCGAACAGCGCCCGCAGCTGTGCGTTGGTGCCGGTACGGTACTGGATGGTCGCCAGTTCCAGTCGGTGCTGGATGCGGGGGCACGCTTCGTGGTCAGCCCCGGCTGCACCGATGAGCTGCTGACCCTGGGCCTGGACAGCCCGGTGCCGCTGCTGCCGGGGATTGCCACCGCATCGGAAATCATGCGCGGATACCGCCTGGGATACCGACGCTTCAAGTTGTTTCCGGCCGAGGTTTGCGGTGGCACGGCCCTGCTCAAGGCATTTGCCGGGCCCTTTCATGATGTGCGCTTCTGCCCGACTGGCGGTATCGGGCCTGCGAAACTGCCCGATTACCTGACGCTGGACAATGTGGTGGCGGTCGGCGGCAGCTGGATGGCACCGCCAGCGCTGGTGGAAGCGGGCGACTGGGCCGGCATCACCCGCCTGTGCCGGCAATTCGCCCCGTCCGAGTGAGACGGGGCGGCACTGCTCAGGCAGGTTTCGACGGGTCGACGAAACCGTCGGGTTTGACGATCAGCAGATCGCAGGGCACATGGTCGAGCAGACGCTCGGCGGTGTGGCCGATCAATGCGCTTTCCAGTCGCGAGCGGGAAATCGCCCCGATCACCAGCAGGTCGACGTGGTGCTGCTCGGCGAACTCGGGGATCGCCTGCTCGGGATAGCCGCGCCGCAGATGCTGTGCCTCGGAGGCTACCCCGGCCTGGTTGGCGAACTCGCGGAAGGCCTCGGCATGATGCTTGTGTACCTCGGCAGCGTAACCGTCGTAGTCGGCGACCATGCCGGTATCGAAGGCCAGGGTATGCGGCAACGGGTTGTAGCAATGTACCGCCTGCACTTCACCGCCGACGGCCTCGGCCAGTGAGCGGGTGGTCTCCAGCAGTTTGTAGTCCAGGCTGGCCGGCTTGTCGGCCTCATGTAGCGGGTCGACGCTGGCGCAGAATACCTGCAGTGCACTGTTCGGCTGCTTGACCAGCCACAGTGGCGCCGGGCAATGGCGGATCAGATACCAGTCGCTGTTGCTCAATACCAGTCGCTTCAACAGGCCATGATGGTGCGTGGTCTTGAGTACCAGGTCCGGCTGCTGTTCATGGATGGCACGCAGGATGTGGCGCTCGTAGCGCTTGCCCCATACTGCCTGGGTGTTGACCGTGAAACCGCGTTCACGCAGTGGCTGGGCCAGGCGGTCGAGATGCTCCTCGCGGTGACCGAGCAGCGAATTGCGGGCCTTGGCCAGTGCCTCGCTATCGAATAGCTGACCGCGGTCCAGTGCCGCGATGTAATCGCTGACGAACAGCGTGAAGCGGGCCGACGGATAATGCGTCGCCAACTGTTCCGCGCGGCGCAGGCAGGGTTGGTCGGTATCGCTGGTCGGGTCGATCGCTACCATGATGTGCTGGATGTTCATTTCGCTGTCCCCTTGTTGCGGTGGTTTTCTCCAGCGTAAGTCACTTTTTGCAGTATAGCGCTGATGCAGATCAAATCATTCGAATGGGGGATGGCATTTTGTCAGCCAGGGCTTGGCCTGGCTGGTGCACTGGTCTATTCTCTGGAACCCAGGGACGAGCCGGTGCCGAGCTGCGCTGACCCATGAACCAGGAGCACCGCCGACCATGCATGGGTCTCGCCAGGATACCAACCCGGAACCTTCCGAGCAGTTCAACCGCCGCATAGCGCGGCACCAGCTGCATGCCTACCTGAATGTCTATAACAGTCACACTGGTCAGTTCATGGGCACCCTGGGCAACGTATCCTGCAATGGTTTCATGCTGCTCAGCCCGCTACCGATGATGCTCGGCGCCGAGTACGATATGCAACTGCATCTGCCGGCGGCGAACGGGGAGGGAGTCCAGGTGCTGCCGTTCCGTGCGGTGAGCCGCTGGTGCCGCCCGGATCTGACACCAGGTCACTATGATGCCGGCTTCAGCATCCTTGATAGTGCGCAGATATTCGCCAGTCTGGCGGTAGCCCTGCAACGCTATTTCAGTTTCATGCACCCGGTTGATGCCTGAGGGAGCCCCTTGGGTTACCCTGCCTGCCAGCATGGCAGGTTATCGGGGATTTTCATGAGCAAGAGCATTTTCTGGTACGACTTCGAAGCCACAGGTATCGATCCGCGGCGCGATCGCCCGTTGCAGGTTGCCGGTGTCCGCACCGATGAGGAGCTGCGGGAGATTGGCGAGCCGTTGTGCATCGATTGCCGCATCGCCGAGGACGTACTGCCACATCCCATGGCCTGCCTGGTCACCGGTATTGATCCTGATCGGGCCCGGCGTGGCTTGCCCGAGGCGCAGTTCATGCATCTTTTGCATGAGCAGATGGCCACACCGGGTACCTGCACCGCCGGCTACAACAACCTGCGTTATGACGATGAAATGACGCGCTTTGCCCTGTATCGCAACTACTTCGATCCCTATGCGCGGGAGTGGCAGGGGGGCAACAGCCGCTGGGATCTGCTGGATGCCCTGCGCACGGCGCACGCACTCCGGCCCGAGGGTATCGAGTGGCCACAGCAGGAGGGTTTCACCAGCCTGCGGTTGGAGCTGCTGACCGCCGCCAACGGCATCGACCACGGCCAGGCCCATGACGCGCTGGCCGATGTGCGGGCGACCATCGCCATGGCCAGGTTGCTGAAACAGGCGCAGCCGCGGTTATACCGCTATCTCTATGAGCTGCGCAGCAAGCACCGGGTCAGCGAACTGATCGACCTGCAGAACCTGCGTCCGCTGGTGCACGTATCCGGGCGCTTCGGTCGAGAGCGCCAAGGGCTCGGGCTGGTCATGCCGCTTGGTTGGCATCCGCGCAATCGCAATGCGCTGATCGTATGGAACCTGGATGTCGAGCCTGAACTGCTGCAGGATCTGTCCGCCGAGCAACTATGCCAGCGTCTGTATACGCGGACCGAGGAGCTGGCGCCGGGGGAGCAGCGACCCGGCCTCAAGCTGGTGCATGTCAACAAGTGTCCGGTACTGGCCGATACCAAGGTGCTGCGCCCGCAGGATATCGAACGCTTGCAGCTGGACATGCCGCTGCTGCTCGATCGCGCCCAGCGCCTGGCGCAGTGGCGGATATCCGGACAGCGCAAGCTCGCAGCGATCTATGCCGACCAGGCGCAGCCCGCGGGCGATGCTAATGACTCTGATGCAGAGACCCAGCTCTACGATGGCTTCACTTCGGCCCGGGATCGTCACCTGCTACCGGGTATTCGGGAAGCGGAAGGGGCTGGACTGACGGCAGCACGGTGGCCACTGCAGGATCAGCGTCTGGCGGACATGCTGTCGCGCTACCGTGCGCGCAACTTTCCCGAATCCCTGGACCCGGTTCAAAGGCAGGAATGGCTTCATTTCTGCCGACAGAAGTTGAGCGGTCAGATACCGGGGGCGGCACTTACCTTCGATGCGTTCATGCGGGATATGCAACAGGTGATGACGCAGACCGATGATGAGGCGCAACGTCTACTTCTGGGTCAGTGGCGGGAGTATGCGGGGGAACTGGCAGCGAAGCTGGAAATCATTACATCTTGATGAAAAGCCCCGGCACTTATAATCGATTGCTGGGGCTTTCTCTCTGGTATCAACCAGTTGGGGCAGTGACTTAATCCAGAATGGTGGACCAGCTTTCCACTGTGTCTGCGCCGTATTGTTCTTTCCAGGCTTTCAGTGTCTTGTGGTTTCCGCCTTTTGTTTCGATTACTTCACCATTGTGCGGATTCTTGTACTGCTTTACTTTACGGGCGCGCTTGGCAACCGGCGCCTTGACAGTCTTGCTGGGGGCCGACAGTTTGTTATCCGGGTCAAGAATAGCCACAACGTCTCTCAGGTTTTTGCCGTACTGTTCCATCAGCGTGTTGAGCTTTTTCTCGAATTCGATTTCTTTCTTCAATTTGTCATCATTGGACAATGACTTGAGACGTTCGGACAGTTCACGGATGGTATCTTCGATCTGCCGATATTCCTGCAGCATGGACATATTTGCTTCCCCTTTTTTAATGGTATTGACTAGTGGGACTAATGGTAGTTTATAACCCGCTAATTGCACAAGAAGTTAGCAGGTTTATCGGGTTGAGTAGTGATTCTTTTTGTTAACTCCCGCCGCTGCGGTGATCGAGCTGAAATTTCCCGGGGCTCGGAGTAGAATACGCAGCTTTCGAACCGCCATGGTTCTGTGGAATGCCGTTCAGTGCCGTGCGGTCATACAGGTCCCCATGGCTATCTGGAGTGGATTTGATGCGTACCTTTCGCCTGGTAATTGCCTGCCCCGACCGTTCGGGGATTGTGGCCAAGGTCAGTAACCTGCTGGCAACCTACAATGGCTGGATCACCGAAGCCAATCATCATTCGGACAACCTGACCGGCTGGTTTTTCATGCGCCATGAAATCCGTGCCGATTCACTGCCGTTCGATGCCGAGGGGCTGCGTACGGTCTTTGCGCCGATTGCTGAGGAATTTGGCATGGAGTGGCGGGTCAGCGATTCGGCGCAACGCAAGAAAGTGGTATTGATGGCCAGTCGCGAATCCCATTGCCTGGCGGATTTGCTGCATCGTTTTCATAGTGGCGAACTGGACTGCGAGATCACCAGTGTTATTTCCAATCATGATGATCTGCGCAGCATGGTGGAGTGGCACGGGATACCTTTCCACCATGTGCCAGTCGATGCAAAGGACAAGAAACCTGCCTTCGATGAAGTTACCCGGTTGGTAAATGAACAGCAGGCTGATTGTATTGTGCTGGCGCGCTATATGCAGATACTGCCGGCCAGCCTGTGCGAGCAATATGCCGGTCGGGTAATCAATATCCATCATAGCTTTCTGCCGTCTTTTGTCGGTGCCCGGCCCTATCACCAGGCCGCCACCCGTGGCGTGAAACTCATCGGTGCGACTTGCCACTATGTGACAGAAGAACTTGATGCAGGCCCGATCATTGAACAGGATGTAGTGCGTATCAGCCACAGACACAATGCCGATGATATGGTTCGGCTGGGCAAGGATGTGGAAAAGATGGTGCTTTCCCGTGGTTTGCGCTATCACTTGGAAGACAGGGTATTGGTGCACGACAACAAGACCGTGGTGTTCGGCTGAGCTGACTGCCTGATGCCCCGGTAACAATGGAATGGGGCAGATGGCATGTTCAAATCAGTGAAAGTACGTGACTACATGAATACCGAGCTGGTGACATTTACTCCGCACACCGATCTGTTCAAGGCGATCGACATGCTGGTGGCACACCGTATTTCCGGTGCGCCGGTGGTTGATGAGCAGGGCTACCTGGTCGGTGTCCTGTCGGAGAGCGATTGTCTGCGGGGAATTCTCAGCGGCAGCTATTTCGAAGAGGCCTGCGGTTCGGTCGCTGCGTTCATGAGCGAGGTGGTCGAAACCATCGACGCCGATGCCGATATACTCAAGGCCGCAGCCCATTTCGTTGAGCGTGGCCGGCGGCGGCTGCCGGTGATGGAGCACGGCCGGCTGGTCGGACAGATTAGCCGGCGTGACCTGCTGCGTGCACTGAAAAACTTCAATGAGCACGGCGCGCCGAAGAAGCACTGAGGCATTCATACGGCCAGGTTGTCCGGCCGTGACAGAAGGAAGGATGAGGTGATGGAGGCTTACCTGCAATTAGGCAGTGCCGGCGGGCGGCTGATCAGCCAGCCACTGCGCATGTGCAACCGCCACGGCCTGATAGCGGGCGCGACCGGGACTGGTAAGACCGTCACGCTGCAGGTGTTGGCGGAGAGCTTTGCCAACGCCGGGGTGCCGGTATTCGCCGCGGATATCAAGGGCGACCTGTCCGGCGTGGCGGTGGCGGCCTCGGCGTCGGAGGCCATCGACAAACGCCTGGCGCAGATGCCCGGGCTGGACTGGCAACCGGCCTCGGTGCCGGTGGTGTTCTGGGATATTCTCGGCGATCGCGGCCACCCGCTGCGTACCACCATCAGCGAGATGGGGCCGCTGTTGCTGGCCAGTCTGCTCGACTTGAACGATAACCAGTTGGCTGCACTGTATGCGATCTTTGCCTGGGCGGACCAGCAGGGGTTGCTGCTGCTGGACCTGAAGGACCTGCATGCACTGATGGATTGGTTGCTGGCGCAGCCGCAGGAGCTGGCCGGCGTCAGCGCCGGTATATCCCCTGCGAGCATCCAGGCCATCCAGCGCCGCCTGGTGATCCTGCAGCAGCAGGGCGCTGAGCGGCTGTTCGGTGAACCGGCTCTGCAGTTGGCTGATCTGATGCAGCGTGACCTGGCCGGTCGGGCACATATCCACCTACTGGAAGCCGGCAGGCTTATCCAGGAATCGCCCAGGGTCTATGCCTGCTTCCTGCTATGGCTGCTGTCGGAGTTGCACGAGCAGCTACCGGAGCAGGGTGATGCGGACAAGCCCAGGCTGGTGCTGTTTTTCGACGAGGCTCATCTGTTGTTCGAGCGCACGCCCAGGGCGCTGCATGAACGCATCGAGCAGGTCGTGCGGCTGATTCGCTCCAAGGGTGTGGGTGTGTTCTTCGTTACCCAGTCGCCCAGTGATCTGCCCGATCCTGTCCTGGCCCAGCTCGGTCTGCGTATCCAGCATGCGCTGCGTGCCTACACGCCGAAGGAACAGAAGGCGCTTAGGGCGGTGGCCGATGGCTTTCGCAGCAACCCGGCATTCGACACCCGTGAGGTGCTGGCCGAGCTGGGAGTGGGCGAGGCCCTGGTCAGCGTACTGGATGAAAAGGGGCGTCCGGCGCTGGTCGAGCGTACGCTCATGGCGCCGCCACGATCGCGCATCGGCGTGCTGTCCGAAGGGGAGCGCGCCGGCGTGTTTCAGGCCTCGCCTCTGGCTGGACGCTATGAACGGGGAATAGACCGCGAATCGGCTTACGAGATACTGGCGCAGCGGGCGGAGCAGGCGACTCGGGCTGCGCAGGCCCAAGCGCAGGGCAAGGGGCGTGCGAGTGGTAAGGGAAGCGCCAGGGGCGACTCGGGCAAGAGTGTGACTGATGGGTTGATCACTACCACGGTCCGCTCGGCGGTGCAGACCCTGGCTCGGCAGATCGGCCGGGAGCTGGCACGTGGTCTGCTGGGATCGCTGACCGGGCGTAAATGAATACTGATTGATAGGTGAATGCAACAACCGCACCCAGGGGTGCGGTTGTCGTTTGTGGCCTGCGGTGGGATCAAGCGCTGGCTTTTTCCGGCTCGGCCTCGGTCGAGGTGCGGATCAGGTGGTCGAAGGCGGCCAGTGAAGCGGTCGCGCCCGCGCCCATGGCGATGACGATCTGCTTGAACGGCACCGTGGTCACGTCACCGGCGGCGAACACACCGGGCACCGAGGTGGCGCCGCGGGCGTCGATCTCGATCTCGCCGAAGCGGGTCAGGTTGACGTCGCTGTCTTTCAGCCAGTCGGTGTTGGGAACCAGACCGATCTGCACGAAGATGCCGGCCACATCGACCTTGGCGCTTTCGCCGGAGACCCGGTCGGTGTAGGTCAGACCCACCACCTTGTTGCCGTCACCGCGCACTTCGCTGGTCGCCGCGTTCATGATGATCTTCACGTTCGGCAGCGAGCGGGCCTTGCGTTGCAGCACCTCGTCGGCACGCAGGGTGTCGCTGAACTCCAGCACGGTGACATGCTCGACGATGCCGGCCAGGTCGATGGCTGCCTCGATACCGGAGTTGCCGCCACCGATCACCGCGACGCGCTTGCCCTTGAACAGCGGGCCATCGCAATGCGGACAGTAGGCCACGCCCTTGCCACGATATTCCTGCTCGCCGGGCACGTTCATTTCCCGCCAGCGGGCACCGGTGGCCAGAATCACCGAACGGCTGCGCAGGGTGGCACCGCTTTCCAGGGCGATCTCGACCAGGCCATTGCTGGTCAGCCTGGCGGCGCTCTGCTCGGTGATCACGTCCACGTCGTATTCCTTGACGTGCTGCTCCAGGCTGGCGACCAGCTTCGGACCTTCGGTGTAGGGCACCGAAATGAAGTTCTCGATACCGACGGTGTCCATCACCTGGCCACCGAAGCGATCGGCAACCAGTCCGGTGCGGATACCCTTGCGGGCGGAGTAGATGGCCGCTGCGGCGCCTGCTGGACCTCCGCCGACGACCAGCACTTCGTAGGGCTCTTTCTCGTTCAGCTCGGCGGCCTTGCGCTGCGCTGCGCCGGTATCGACCTTGTTGACGATCTCGGCCAGGGTCATGCGGCCCTGCCCGAAGTGCTCGCCATTGAGGAACACGGTGGGTACGGCCATGACCTGCCGACTCTCGACCTCGTCCTTGAACAGTGCGCCGTCGATCATCACGTGGGTGATGTTCGGATTCAGCGTGGCCATCAGGTTCAGCGCCTGGACCACGTCGGGGCAGTTCTGGCAGGACAGGGAGATATAGGTCTCGAAGTGATACTTGCCTTCGAGATTGCGGATTTGCTCGAGCAGCGCCGGGTCAGCCTTGGATGGGTGACCGCCGACCTGCAGCAGAGCCAGAACCAGGGAGGTGAACTCGTGGCCCATCGGGATGCCGGCAAAACGCACGCGGGGGCTCTGGCCGGCTTCAGCCACGGCCATGCTCGGGATGCGCTGGTTGTCCACGGCCACCAGGCCGATCTTGCCCGACATCTCGGCGATTTCGACCGCCAGTTCATGCAATTCTTTGCCCTTGGGGCTGTCATCTACGGACACGCTGATTTCGATCGGTTTAACGATGTTCTGCAGGTACGTGTCCAGTTGCTTCTTCAGATTGGCGTCCAACATAGGTGCGTGTCCTGTGAAAAAGGGGAATTTTGGGCATAAAAAACCCGGCCCGCCAACCGGGCGCAGAGCGCCGCAGCGGGCCGGGTTGTCAGGCAGATTTAGATCTTGCCGACCAGTTCCAGCGAAGGAGCCAGAGTGGCTTCGCCTTCTTCCCACTTGGCCGGGCAGACTTCGCCGGGGTGGGCCGCTACGTACTGGGCAGCCTTGATCTTGCGCAGCAGGTCGGCAGCGTTGCGGCCGATGCCTTCAGCGGTGATCTCAACGGCCTGGATGACGCCTTGCGGGTCAACGATGAAGGTGCCACGGTTGGCCAGGCCTTCGGCTTCACGCAGGATTTCGAAGTTGCGGCTGATCTGCATGGTCGGGTCGCCGATCATGGTGTACTTGATCTTGCCGATGGTTTCGGAGCTGTCGTGCCATGCCTTGTGGGTGAAGTGGGTGTCAGTGGATACGGAGTAGACTTCCACGCCCAGCTTCTGCAGCTCTTCGTAGTGGTCGGCCACGTCGCCCAGCTCGGTCGGGCAAACGAAGGTGAAGTCAGCCGGATAGAAGAAGAATACGGCCCACTTGCCTTTCACGTCGGTGTCGGAGACCTGGATGAACTCACCGTTCTTGAATGCCTGGGCGGTAAACGGCTTGATTTCGGTATTGATAACGGACATTGAAGACTCCTTGTTGAGCTTTGTGTCTTGGGGGTTGGAAACAGGACGTATAGTAGAACCGTCGCGTGGATATTAAAAATAAATTTAGCCTAACCGGCGGATAGGTTTTAGCTATATCTGGTTTGCCGAGGCGCAGTTCAAGGAAAATCAATATTCTTGATTTAAATCAAATTTTATATTCATGGTATGAATGGATATGATTCAGCCCTTGATACAAGATAGTCAGAATCTTAACGCAGACCTAGCCTTGAAGGTAAGCCCGCAACATGACGGCCGCATGAATGAACGCCGGATACCTTTCGAGGAGATGAACGATGGACTTTGCCTATAGCACCAGAACCGAAGCTCTGCGCCAACAGGTGCG
Source organism: Halopseudomonas xiamenensis (assembly GCF_014219065.1). GTDB lineage: Bacteria > Pseudomonadota > Gammaproteobacteria > Pseudomonadales > Pseudomonadaceae > Halopseudomonas > Halopseudomonas xiamenensis. The sequence continues at coordinate 122,162 of NZ_JACLGO010000004.1, read as the reverse complement.
GGGCTTTCTCGATCAGCACATCGTACCCCGTATCGGCCAGTGGCAACGCGAAGTCGCTGCCGGTGCCTTCCCGGTGTCCTTCATGACGGACCTCAAGGCATTGGCCAGGTCCGAGGGGTTGTGGAACCTGTTTCTGCCATCGTTGCGCGCAGAGGAGCCGGGCCAAGGCCTGAGCAACCTCGAATATGCGCCGCTGGCGGAGATCATGGGGCGGGTCAGCTGGGCCTCGGAGGTGTTCAACTGCAACGCACCGGATACCGGCAACATGGAACTGCTGCATATGTTCGCTACCGACCAGCAGCGTGAGCGTTGGCTCGACCCCTTGCTCAATGGCGAGATCCGCTCGGCCTTTGCCATGACCGAACCGGATGTGGCCTCGTCGGATGCCAGCAATATCCAGACGCTGATCCGCCGTGAGGGTGACGAGTATGTGATCAACGGGCGCAAGTGGTTCATTACCAATGCCTCGCATCCCGACTGCGCCTTCCTGATCGTGATGGGCAAAACCGATCCTGATGGCGAGCCACGTCGCCAGCAGAGCATGGTCATCGTCCCCTTCGACACCCCCGGCGTGCAGTTGGTACGCAATATCCCGGTGATGCACCACATCGCCCCGGAGGGGCATAGTGAGCTGGTTTTCCGCAATGTGCGGGTGCCGGTGAGCAATCTGCTGGGTAGCGAAGGGGATGGTTTCATGATGGCCCAGGCGCGGCTGGGACCGGGCCGGGTTCACCACTGCATGCGCGCCATCGGCATGGCCGAGTTGGCGCTGGAGCTGATGACCGACCGTGCCCAGGAGCGCAAGACCTTTGGTCGCTATCTGCACCAGCACGGCAGTATTTCCGAGTGGATTGCTTGCTCGCGGATGGAGATCGAGCAGGCCCGTCTGCTGGTGCTGAAGACCGCCTGGATGATCGACAACGTCGGCGCCCGTGCCGCGCGCAAGGAGATTGCCATGATCAAGGCGGTGGTGCCCGGCATGCTCAACAAGGTGGTGGACCGGGCCATGCAAGTGTTCGGTGCCATGGGTCTGACTCCGGATACGCCGCTGGCCGACCTGTGGATCAGCTCGCGTTGCCTGCGCATCGCTGACGGGCCGGACGAGGTGCACCTGCGCAGTATCGCCCAGCTGGAAATCGGCGATGCCCACGAGCGTCGTGGCAGCAGCAGCGATTATCTGACCCCGCCGGATGTGCTGCGGCCTGATTGAGCTCAATAGTCGCCCGGCCCCGCCTGCGACGATCGATACTTCATTTTCGCAATCCTCGTCATCCTTCGCGAAGGCGAAGGATCCAGGGCGTGGGTGAGCGCGGAGTAGCCTGTGGATCCTTCGCCTTCGCGAAGGATGACGAGGTGGGGGACTCGAGGTGGGGGACTCTGGGACGGGCCTTGCATGGTACTCGATAAGCCACCTGCTTGATCGTGATCAATGACCTTTTCCGCCCACTGGCGCACAGTCCCTGGCTGACATCGATCACAGGGAGTTTCCATGCAACTGGTCTGTCCCGCAGGTAGCCTGCCTGCCCTCAAGGCGGCGGTGCGTCAGGGTGCGGATGCCATCTACACCGGCTTTCGCGACGATACCAATGCCCGTCATTTCGCCGGTCTCAATTTTACCGATAAACAGCTGGAAAGCGGCCTGGAGCTGATCCGGCGCGAGCGCCGGCAGCTGTATATCGCCGTTAACACCTATGCTTTGCCCGATGGCTGGGCGCGCTGGAAGCGTGCCGTTGACCGCGCCGCCGACCTCGGTGCCGATGCGCTGATCGCCGGTGACCCGGGCGTGCTGGCCTATGCCAGCAAGCACCACCCGAAGCTGTCCCTGCACCTGTCGGTGCAGGGTTCGGCGACCAATGCTGCGGCGTTGCGCTTCTATCACGAGCAGTACGGCATCCGCCGCACCGTGCTGCCGCGGGTCCTGTCGCTCAATCAGGTGCGCCAGGTGGCGGCCTCCAGCCCGGTACCGGTGGAAGTGTTCGCCTTCGGCAGCCTGTGCATCATGGCCGAGGGCCGTTGTCACCTGTCGTCCTATGTCACCGGCGAGTCGCCGAATCTGTGTGGTGTCTGTTCGCCTGCCAGTGCGGTGCGCTGGAGCGAGGGTGCCGACGGGCTCAGTTCGCGGCTCAACGACGTACTCATCGACCGTTATGCCGAAGGCGAGGCGGCGGGCTACCCGACCCTGTGCAAGGGGCGCTTCATGGTGCATGGCAAGCGCTTCCATGCGCTGGAGGAGCCGACCAGCCTGAATACCATGGATCTGATTCCGCAACTGGTCGAGATTGGTGTCGAGGCGGTCAAGATCGAGGGTCGCCAGCGCAGCCCTGCCTATGTCGAACAGGTCGCCGGGGTCTGGCGCAAGGCGCTGGATGCGTACCGCGCCAACCCGCAGCGCTTCGCCGTCGAGGATGCCTGGCGGCGGGTGCTGGACACCGTTTCCGAAGGCAGTCAGACCACCCTGGGCGCCTATCATCGCGCCTGGCAGTAGGAGAAATACCATGAAATTGACCCTGGGGCCGATCCTGTTCTACTGGCAGCGTCAGCAGATCATGGACTTCTATGCCGATATGGCCGAACAGCCGCTGGAGGTGATCTATCTGGGCGAGACCGTCTGTTCCAAGCGCCGGGCGCTGTCGCTGGACGACTGGATGGGCCTGGCGCGGGAGCTGCGCCAGGCCAGCGGCGCCGAGGTGGTGCTGTCGGGCCTGACCCTGATCGAGGCGGCGTCGGAGCTGTCCAGCCTGCGCCGGTTGTGCGAGAACGGCGAGATCAAGGTCGAGGCCAACGACATGGCCGCCGTGCAGTTTCTCAGCAGCCGCGGCGTGGAGTTTGTCGGCGGCCCGGCGTTGAACATCTACAACGCCTACGCCCTGGATGAACTGGTCAGCCGGGGCATGTCCCGCTGGGTGCCACCGGTGGAGTGCTCGGCGCACTTGCTGGCGGCGCTGATCGAACAGGCGCGCGACGCCGATGTGTCGCTGCCGGAGATCGAGGTGTTCGCCTGGGGCTACCTGCCGCTGGCGTACTCGGCGCGTTGTTTCACTGCCCGGGCGGAAAACCTGCCCAAGGACGATTGCGGTTTCATCTGCCAGAACTATCCCGAGGGCATTCCGATGACCACCCAGGAGGGACAGGTGCTGTTCACCCTGAACGGCATCCAGACCATGTCCGGCGGTATCAGCAATCTGCTGGCCGAGTATCCGCGCATGGCGCGCATGGGCATCGATGCGCTGCGCCTGAGCCCGCGGGCGCAGAACATGAATGAGATAGTGCAGCAGTTCGATGAGGTACGCCGTGGTGGCCAGCCGCCGCTGGCGGTGGATGGCTGCAACGGTTACTGGCATGGCCAGGCGGGCATGCTGACGGTAGAGGAGGTCGGTCTATGTTGAATGTCGCCAACCTGGTGTTGCGGGCTGGACAGCCGCTGTTGCCGCTGGGCCGGCACGTGCCTTTCGGGTTGCAGAAGCTGGTCATCGAGAAGGCCATGGCCCGGCTGTTCGCCGAGCCGCTGGAAGACGGCGAGTTCGATGTGCTGCAGGGACGCTGGCTGCGGATCGAGATCAGTGACCTGGGCATGGCCTGGAGCCTGACCCGTGATGCCGTTGGCTTGCGGCTGGCCAGGGACTCGCAGGCGGATGTGTGCATTCGCGGCAACTGGAAGGAGTTCCTGCTGCTGGCCAGCCGCCAGGAGGACCCCGATACGCTGTTCTTCCGCCGCCGCCTGGTGATCGAGGGGGATACCGATCTGGGTTTGGCGATCAAGAACCTGGTGGACAGTCTGGATTCCGACCTGATGCCGCCGCGGCTGTGGCAGTTGATCAGTTGGCTGGGGGCGGCGGCGAAGGAAGAGGGCAAGGGGCCGCAGGTACAGGCAGCAGACCCTACATATTGAACAGCGCCGTCATTCCCACTACCAGCAGCAGCCAGCCGCTGACGATCCAGCGCAACCATTGCGGCGCCTGGCGCAAACCCATGAACTGGTCGATCAGCCACTGGCCCTTGACGAAGGTCAGGGCCAGCACACAGCCGACCACCCAGGTGCCGGCCAGGTTATGGCCCAGCAGCCAGGCGGCCAGGGTCAACAGCAGCAGGCCGGCGAGGCCGATTTCCAGGGCGAAGCGTTTCATTGGTGATCTCCTCAGGGCAGCACGTAGAGCAGCGGGAACAGTACCAGCCAGACCAGGTCGACCATGTGCCAGTAGCTGGCGGCCGACTCGCTGGCCATCCTGACCTTTTCCTGGTTGGCGTACTGCCCCTGCCGGCAACGCCAGGCGACCACCAGCAGGATGAGCATGCCGATCAGTACGTGGGCCATGTGGAAGAAGGTGGTGAAGAAGTAGAAGAAATAGAAGGTACTGCTGCGCAGGTTGTAGCCATCGGCGAACAGCATGCCGTATTCGCTGACCTTCACGCCGACGTACAGCAGGCCGCACGCCGCGGCCAGGATGAAGCCCCTGACCAGCGCGCGGTGATCGCCGGCCTGGGCGCGGTGCACGGCCCGGGCGGCGAAGTAGCTGCCGGTCAGCAGGAAGACCGTATTGATCAGCCCGGCCTCTGGGTGCAGGGTGGCGATGCCGGTACTGAACATCTCGCCCCAGTGCCCGCGGGCAAAGGCCATGCTGCCCAGCAGCAACAGGAAGGCCAGCAGTTCGGCGAGGATGAAGCACCACATGGCCAGGTCGCCGGGCAGCTGGCGCGGTTGTTCCAGGCTGTCGGCCTGGCTCAGTACGGATTCGGGACTGTGCATCAGGTCGTTCTCCCGGTCAGCAGTAGATAGAGTTTCGGCAGCAGGCCGGGCAGTTCGGCGGCCTGGCGGATCAACTGGTAGCGCTGCTGGCCGAACAGGTAGGGCAGGTAGTCGGCGGCCTGCTGGTCGATGGTCACGCAAAATGGCTGGATGCCGGCCTTGCGAGCTTCCAGCAGTGCCTGGCGGGTATCTTCCATGCCATAGCGACCCTCGTAGACGTCCAGGTCGTTGGGTTTGCCATCGGTCAGCAGCAGCAACAGGCGTTGTTCGGCGGGCTTGTCTTTGAGCACCTCGGTAGCCTGGCGGATAGCCGCGCCCATGCGCGTGTAGTAACCGGGCTTGAGCGCCTTGATACGTCCATGAATGGCCTCGCCCCAGGGTTCGGCGAAGTTCTTGATCAGATTGAAACGCACATGGTCGCGGCGCCGGGAGGAGAAGCCGTACATGGCGAAATCGTCATGCCCGGCGTCCAGTGCTTCGCCCAGTAGGTGCAGGCTGTCGCGGATCACCTCGATCACCTGGTGCTGGTTGTCCGCCCAGGCTTCGGTGGACAGTGACAGGTCGGCCAGCACCAGGCAGGCCAGGTCACGGTGTCGTGCGGTCTCGCGGCGCCACAGCGCCGGTTGCGAGGTGGCGCAGCCTCGGCGCAGGTCGGCGGCGTGGTGCAGGCAGGCATCCAGGTCGAGCAGGGTGCCGTTGGCCTGGCGTTTTTCCCATACCCGTTGCGGCTGCAGCCCCTGAAAGCGCTGGCGCAGGTTACTGGCCAGCGGTCGCAGGCGCTGCGGCAGCGGTGCCGGCTCGGCGTCGCGTGGCAGCATGGGTATGACCCGGCAGTGGTTGTCCCTGAGCTGCTGCTTCTTCCAGTCCCATTCAGGGAACAGGTTGCCATCGCTCAGCGGCATGTCGTCCTCCGAGGCGGAGGGCAGGTCCATGTCCAGCTTGATGCGCGAGGCGCTGGTACTGGGATTGCGCGAGAGGGTCAGGTAGTCCAGGTCCTCGGCGATACGTTCGGCATCCTCATCGTCCTGGTCGTCCTCACAGCGGTCCACCGGTACGAACTCGGACCAGGAGAACAGGCTTTCCAGGCGGAAGATCATCAGGCCGTTGCGTTTGTTCGGGTCATCGACATAACGCCCCTGCTTGCGCTGTTTGCTCTGCCGTACCTTGCCGCCGCCATGGCCTTCGCCATCCGCGTCGCTGTCATTGGCCGCCGCCGGCAGCGCCAGTGCCTGCTCTGGCAGTGGATACAGCCACAGCGGTACCGGCCAGGGTTGGCCCGAGGTATCCGGCCACTGTTGCCGGCTGCCGGGATCGAGCAAGGCCGCCTGCAGGCAACGCTCGCGCTGCGCCTGGGCTGCTGGCAGTTTGCGTTGGCGGCGGATATCCACCAGGCAGTGGGCCAGACTGCGATACAGTGGTTCGAGGCCGGGAAAGGCCCGCAGGGTCTTGAGCACCAGGTGCTGGTTGCCGCGCAGCCAATCGTGGTCGGTCGGTTCCCCGGCCTGGCTGGCCAGCGCCGCCAGCCACAGGTACAGGTCGCGGTTCATCGCCTGTTCGGGAAAGACTTCCAGGCTGTGCGGTACCCGTAGTGCGTCGGCCTCGCGCCAGGCCAGTGCATGGCGGCGGCCGGTGCCGGCCAGGCGCTGGGCCAGCGGCCGCCAGGTGTCGAGACTGCGTTCGGTGCTGGCCTTGATGGTCAGGCCCGGGTCTCCGCTCAGGGCACGGAAGACCATGGCCAGGCGGGGACCTTCGTCCTCCAGTCGGACCCGCGCCTGGGGAAAGCCATCGCCAGCCAGACGGGTGATCAGCCGATGCCAGCGAATACCTACGGCTTCTTCCATTGCAACCTCCCGGTGGTGATCAGTGGCGGCTGGTCAGCCGCCACCGCGAAAATGGGAAGACGCCGGACCGCGGTCCGGCGTCTCGGCTCATTGAGCAACGGCCAGTGCCGGAGCTTGCTCACGAGTGGAGCGGGCAACCACGAAGCTGTACAGGTACATGCCCAGGCCGACGGTGAAACCGATGCCGGCAATCAGGCGCATCCAGTACACATGCATGATGGCATCCTGTGTCTGCATGTAGCCGAGCGCACCGGCGTCACCGGGCAGGCGTTGCAGGTCGATCTGGATCCAGCCAGCCCAGGTCAGCAGCAGGGTGATGGCCAGCATGCTGATGCTCATCACCCAGCATGACCAGATTTCCACGCGCTGGGCCTGTGGGCTGCTGCACTCGCGGCCATGCAGTTTCGGCCAGGCGTAGGAAATGATGGCCATGGCGATCATCGCGTAGGCACCGAAGAACGCTAGGTGGCCATGCGCTGCGGTGAGCTGGGTGCCGTGGGTGTAGTAGTTCACCGGGGCCAGGGTATGCAGGAAGCCCCACACGCCGGCACCGAGGAAGGCCATGATGGTGCAACCGACGGCCCAGGTAACGGCAGCCTTGTTCGGGTGTTCGCGGCGACGCTGACGGAGCATGCTGAAGGCGAACAGCATCATCATGAAGAACGGCAGCGGTTCGATGGCGGAGAAGATCGAGCCGATCCACAGCCAGTACTCGGGCGCACCGATGAAGAAGTAGTGGTGGCCGGTGCCGAGGATGCCGGAGATCAGCGCCATGGCGATGATCAGGTACAGCCACTTCTCGACTACCTCACGGTCGACACCGGTGGTCTTGATCAGGATGAAGGCCAGGATCGCACCCAGGATCAGTTCCCAGACGCCTTCCACCCACAGGTGCACGACCCACCACCAGAAGTACTTGTCCATCACCAGCGACACGGGGTTGTAGAAGGCGAACAGCCAGAATACCGCCAGACCGATCAGGCCGGTGATCAGCACCATGTTGACCACGGTCTTGCGACCCTTGAGCACGGTCATCAGGATATTGAAGATGAAGCCCACGACCACCAGCGCGATACCTACCTTGGTAATGGTCGGCTGCTCGAGGAATTCCCGGCCCATGGTCGGGAAGTAGTCGTTGCCGGTCAGCTCCGCCAGTCGTGCGTAGGGCACCAGCAGGTAGCCAAGGATGGTCAGCACACCGGCTATGGCAAAGATCCAGAACAGCGCATAACCGAGTTTCGGGCTCCAGAGTTCGGTCTGGGTCTCCTCGGGGATCAGGTAGTAGGTGGCGCCCATGAAAGCGAACAGCAACCAGACGATCAGCAGGTTGGTGTGCACCATGCGGGCCACGTTGAAGGGAATTTCCGGGAACAGGAAATCGCCGATGATGTATTGCGTGCCGAGGATCAGACCGAACAGGATCTGACCGACGAACAGGAGCATGGCAAAGGCAAAATACGGTTTTGCCACTGCCTGTGAAGCGTATTTCATGATGTGATTCCTTATGCTATCAGAGTCGGTTCAGTCGTATTCAGCCTTCCTTGTTTGGTGGCCAGTCGTTGGTGTCGATCCGCGATGACCAGATCAGGAACTCGGCCATGGCATTGAGTTCTTCTTCTGACAGGTTGAATTGCGGCATCTGCCGACGACCTTCCACGCCGGTGGGCATGGCCTTCATCCAGGCACCGAAATAGGCCTTGAATGCAGCCTCGTTACCCATGCCGCGACGGTCGAACACATTGCCCAGCTCAGGTGCGAAATAAGCGCCTTCGCCCATGAGTGAGTGGCAGCCTACACAGTTGTTCTTCTCCCATAGATGCTTGCCATGAGCGACTTCGGCGGTGAGCTGGTCGCGGTTTTCCCGTTCCGGAATCGCGGTGACCGTATCCACCGTCAGGCCAATGAACAGCAGCATGAAAAACATGCCGCCACCGTAGTAGATGTTGCGGGCCATGCCCTTGGTAAAGCGCTCCGACATGTTGATCTCCTCGGTTATGCGGATTGCATGCTCGCCGTTCAGGCGAATCTTCTGTTGGGTTGTTGTTGTCCGGGTTCGGCAAAGTGCGCTCTGACCACATCCATGATTGCCGCCTGGGCGGTGGGTTCGTCGGTGAGTGGCTGTGCCATGCAGGCTTCGCAGGCCTGGCGCGGGTCCATGCCGGCGGCGATCAGGCGGCCGGTATGGATCAGCAGACGGGTCGAGGGCGCTTCTTCCAGGTCATGCTGGCCGAGGTGGCGCAGGGCATTGCCCAGGGCTACCAACTGGTCGGCATTGACGGGATCGAGGCCGGATTCGTGCTGCAGGATGCGGCTCTCCACCGCCGCCTCGGGATAATCGAAGGCCATCGCCACGAAGCGCTGGCGGGTACTGGGCTTGAGCCCCTTGAGCAGGTTGCGGTAGCCGGGGTTGTAGGACACCACCAGCATGAACCCCGGTGCGGCCTGTAGTTCTTCGCCGGTGGCTTCCAGTGGCAGGATGCGCCGGTCATCGGCCAGCGGGTGCAGGACCACGGTGATATCCTTGCGTGCCTCGATGACCTCGTCCAGGTAGCAGATGGCTCCTTCGCGCACGGCGCGGGTCAGCGGGCCGTCCTGCCAGAAGGTGCCGTTGGCACCGATCAGGTGGCGACCGACCAGGTCGGCGGTGGTCAGGTCATCATGGCAGGCGACGGTATACAGCTTGCGTCCCAGGCGTTCGGCCATGTGCTGGATGAAGCGGGTCTTGCCACAGCCGGTCGGCCCCTTGATGAGTACCGGCATGCCGAAGCGGTCGGCCTGCTCGAAGAGTTCAACCTCGCTACCGCTGGCATGGTAGAAAAGCCCACCTTGCGGCTGCGGATGGAGGTCTAACCGGGTTGCGTCCATGGGTGATTCCTTGAAAGATGCGTTCGCTGTTTCTCTATCAAGGAATGTGCCATGTTTTAACTTGTTGATTTTAAAGATTTATTTGTTTTAAAGGTTAAAAAAACCGTAAGCGGTTTTGGTTCTAAAAACCTTTTATGGTTTTTTTGACCATTTTCTGGGTGCGATGGTATGTCGCACCCAATCGGCTGCGTCAGCATGACGCACACTCCCTTGACAGAGGTCAAGCACTCCCTTCCCCGGACGTTCCATCATGCAGACATGTCATGAGGAGCGATCAGGATGAAAGCCAGGATTTTCATCGGAGGGTTGTCACTGCTGAGCCTGTCGGTAGCGCAAGCGGCGCTGGACAATGCGTCCGTACGCCTGGCCGATACCGTGGTGACAGGTACCGGCTTTGAAGTGGCCAGCCTGATGAGTCCCGGTTCCGTTACGCGTATTGGTGAGGAGGAGATTCGCCGGCGCAGCCTGGCGGATGTCGCTGATCTGTTCCGGGATCTCCCCGGCGTGGTGCTGTCCGACTCGGATACCCCCGGCATGAAGCGTATCTCCATTCGCGGCGAAAGTTCACGGCGGGTGACCATTCGTATCGATGGCCAGACCGTGACTGACCATACCGACTATGGCACCCCCCTGTTGATCGACCCGGCGATGATCGAACGGGTCGAGGTGGTGCGTGGTCCGGCCTCGGTGATCAACGGCTCGAACGCCATCGGCGGGGTGGTCAATATCATTACCCGGCGGGGGAGCGATGTACCGCTGGAAACCTACGTCGGCGGTGGCTATTACTCCGCTACCCAGGGCTACCGCAGCAATGCCGGCCTGTCCGGCAGCAGCGGCGGTTTCGACTATCGCCTGAGCCTGTCGCGCAGCGAGCACGGCGATCGGCGTACCCGGGGTTATGGCGAACTGGACAACTCCGCCTATGACAATGAGTCGGCGGCGCTGCATCTGGGCTATCGCAGGGCCAATCACTATGTCGCGTTCAAGGCTGAGCGTTTCGACATGAGTGCCGGCAGTTGGGTGGAGCCCCAGCCTGGTTCCGAGTTCAACCTGGACTTCCCCAGGCGCGATCAGCGGCACTATGCGTTGTTCTACGAGGCAACTGACCTGAGCCCGGTGCTGAAGAAGCTGTCGGCCAATGCCTATCGGCGGACGGTGGACCGCGACTTCAATAACAATGTCCTGACCCAGGTGCCGCCGGTCACCGTGGTGGTGGACAACAATTCGCTGGATGAGCAGCTCACCAGGGGATTGGGAGTGCAGGCCGAACTGGAGCTGTTCGCAGAGCAGACCACGCTGATCGGCCTGGAATACATGGATGACGTGCTGGACAGCGACAAGTTCGGCAGCACCACACGGATCACGCCGGTGGGCACCGTGGTGACGCCTGCTTCGGCGAGCCAGAAGGCCGATCAGCAGACGCTGTCGGCGTTCGCCCAGCAGCAGTGGCAGTTTGCCGAGAACTGGACCGCCTACCTGGGCGGCCGCTACTACCGGGTCGACTCGGAGCTGGCGCGCAGCACCGAGCGAACAGCGATAGACAGTGATGATGAGCGTGTGCTCGGTTCGCTGGGGCTGGTCTACAGTCCGGCGCCACACTGGGCGCTGCGAGCCAACCTGGCCCAGGGTTATTCCTATCCGACGCTGGCCCAGCTGTATTCGGTCTCTCCGGCCAGGGAGCGGATCTTCTACGGTAATCCCGACCTCAAGCCCGAGCGTGCGCGGGTCATGGAGCTGGGTTGGCGTTATGAAGTGCCCCAGGTCACTGCCGATGTGGTGCTGTTTCATACCATTGCCAAGGACTACATCGACCGTCAGCAGATCGATACCACGCCGGATGGTTACCTGCCGCCCGGCAACGCCGCCCTTGAGCAGTGGCAGTACACCAACGTCAACGAAGCCAAAACCAGCGGCCTGGAGGTGTCCCTCGAGTGGCGCCCGGACTGGCTGGTCCAGCCTCACGCCGCGGTCAGCCTGAGCCGCCGTGAGTTCGACTACGGCAATGGTTACTCCACCTGGGACAGTGGCTTGCCCACTGCGACAGGCACCTTGGGGCTGCGCTCCTATGTGCAGCTCGGCCGGGTGAGCAATGAATTCGACTTCTTTGTACGCGGCGCCAGCGGTGCCGAGCGCAAGGGAGCGGATCGCAGCGTCGAGGACCGTGAGGGTGGTTACGCCACGCTCAACCTGGCCTGGACGCTCGACTATCAGGAGCGGGTCAGCGCCCGGTTGCTATTGGGCAATCTGCTCAACCGTTCCTACCGGCCTCTGGACGAGTTGCCCGGACTGAAACGCCACATCGATACGGAGATAACGCTGACCTTCTGACCCACTGTTGTACCTGATGAGCCGATTACATTGTCGAGGAAAGGACCAGACCATGAAAATGACCAAACCGTTAACCGCCGCAATCAGCATACTGGCGCTGACGATCACCGCCTCCGCGTTCGCCCAGGGCTCGGACCCGGAGAAAGCCGCGGCCGCCTACCAGGGTGAAGCCTCCGCCGTAGACCCCTCCCTGGCCAGGGTTGTGCGTACCCCAGGTGCCCCTGACCTGAGCGAAGCCGAGTTCGATAAGGCCAAGGAGATCTACTTCCAACGCTGCGCCGGCTGCCACGGCGTGCTGCGCAAGGGCGCTACCGGCAAGCCGCTGACGCCGGATATCACCCAGGAACGCGGCCAGGCCTACCTGGAAGCGCTGATCGCCTATGGCTCGCCCGCCGGCATGCCGAACTGGGGCACCTCCGGCGAGTTGACGCCCGAGGAAATCACCCTGATGGCCAACTATATCCAGCATGAGCCGCCGACTCCGCCGGAGTGGGGCATGCAGGCCATGCGTGACAGCTGGACCGTACTGGTCAAGCCCGAGGACCGGCCGACCAGGCAGATGAACAAGCTGGATCTGCCGAACCTGTTCTCCGTCACCCTGCGTGACGATGGCAAGATCGCGCTGATCGACGGCAACAGCAAGAAGATCGTCAAGACCATCGATACCGGTTATGCGGTGCATATCTCGCGTATGTCTGCATCCGGCCGCTACCTGCTGGTGATCGGGCGTGATGCCAAGATCGACATGATCGACCTGTGGGCCAAGGAGCCGACCAAGGTTGCCGAGATCAAGGTGGGTATCGAGGCGCGTTCGGTGGAAACCTCCAAGTTCGAGGGCTTCGAGGACAAGTACGTGGTCGCTGGCGACTACTGGCCGCCGCAGTACGTGATCATGGATGGCGAGACGCTGGAGCCGCTGAAGATCATGTCGACCCGCGGCATGACCGTGGATGAGCAGGAGTATCACCCTGAGCCACGGGTGGCGGCGATCATCGCCTCCCACGCGCATCCGGAGTTCATCGTCAACGTCAAGGAAACCGGCCAGGTGCTGCTGGTCAACTACGAGGACCTGGACAACCTGACCGTGACCAGTATCGGTACCGCGCAGTTCCTGCATGATGGCGGCTGGGACAGCTCGCACCGTTACTTCATGACCGCGGCGAACAACTCGGACAAGGTAGTGGTGATCGATTCGAAGGATCGCAAGCTGGCAGCCATCGTCGAGGTGGGCAAGATCCCGCACCCGGGGCGTGGTGCCAACTTCGTGCATCCGCAGTTCGGTCCGGTATGGGGTACCAGTCACCTGGGTGACGACACCATTTCCCTGATCGGTACCGATCCGGTGAACCATCCCGAGCATGCCTGGAAGGTAGTGTCGACTCTGAAGGGGCAGGGTGGTGGCTCGCTGTTCATCAAGACCCACCCGAAATCCACCAACCTGTATGTGGATACCACCTTCAACCCGAGCGCGCAGATCGCCCAGTCGGCAGCGGTGTTCGATATCAACAACCTGGAAGGCGGCTACAAGGTACTGCCGATCGCCGAATGGTCCGGTATCGAGGGCGGCTCCCGTCGGGTGGTCCAGCCTGAGTACAACGAGGCGGGTGACGAGGTCTGGTTCTCGGTGTGGAGTGGCCAGGATGAGGAGTCCGCCATCGTGGTGGTGGATGACAAGACCCTGGAACTGAAAAAGGTGATCCGTGACAAGCGCCTGATCACACCGACCGGCAAGTTCAACGTGCACAATACCCAGCATGACGTGTATTGAGACTGCTGGTTGAAGTGGCGGGAGCTCCTGGCGCTCCCGTTCAGTTCAATGATCAAGCCCGGGCTCCTTGGCCCGGGCTTTTTTGCATGTGATGTTTTATTCATCCTGTGCATGAATTGTGCTGCAGATGCGGGTTCTGCCAACTGGCGCACATCCATTCAAGCCTGATTTTGTGACAATGCCTGCCCATCATGTGGGCAGCCGGTGCTGGTTGCCTCTGGCGAGAACAGATGAGGACAACGGATGTTTGCCCCGGCCAATGAGCCCCACTTCACCCTGAGCCTGCCCGGCCTCGAACACGACTTCAAGGTCCTCGAATTCCGCGCCCGCGAAGCCATCAACCAGTGCTACCGTATCGAACTGCAACTGGTCAGCGAACAGCCCGACCTGGACCTCGAAGCCCTGCTGCAACGCAGCGCCTGGCTGGACCTGGACAACGGCAGTGGCCTGCACGGCCTGGTGCACCACGCCGCCATCGGCGAATCCGGCCAGCGCCTGACCCGCTACCGCCTGGAACTGGTACCCCAGCTGCACTACCTGGCTCTGCGTCACAACCAGCGCATCTTCCAGCACCTCAGCGTGCCGCAGATCATCGCCCGCCTGCTCGAAGAGCACGGCATCCACGCCGATGCCTACGCCTTCCAGCTCGGCAGCGAGTATCCCCAGCGCGACTACTGCACCCAGTACGCCGAGAGCGACCTGCATTTTATCCAGCGCCTGTGCGAGGAAGAGGGCATTCACTACCACTTCCGCCACAGCCAGGACGGCCACCTGCTGGTATTCGGCGACGACCAGACCGCCTTTCCACGTCTCGAACCGACCGGCTTCGAGCAAGGCAACGGCCTGGTCGCCGATGAACCGGTGGTCAAGCGCTTCGGCGTCCGCCTGGAAACCCGCAGCAGCCGCGTCACCCGCCGCGACTACGACCACAACAAGGCCCGCCTGCTACTGGAAGGCGAAGCCCGCAGCGAGCAACTGCCGGACCTGGAGGACTACCACTACCCCGGCCAGTTCCACGACCGCCACCGCTGCAAACACCTGGCCCGCCGCACCCTGGAGCGACACCGCAGCGACTACCATCAGGCCCACGGCCACAGCGACCAACCCACCCTGCGCAGCGGTCACTTCCTCGAACTACAAGGCCACCCCCGCACCAGTTGGAACGACCTCTGGCTACTCACCGACATCCACCACCACGGCAAACAACCCCAAGTGCTGGAAGAGTCCATCACCACCCCATCAGGTTCGCACGCCCTGACTCCCTCTCCCCTCGCGGGAGAGGGCCGGGGAGAGGGGGATAAAGAACCCAAAGAAGCCTTCTACCAAGGCTACCGCAACCACTTCACCGCCACCCCCTGGGACACCCCCCACCGCCCAGCCCTGCACCACCACAAACCTAAAATCCTGGGCACCCAAACCGCCACCGTCACCGGCCCCGAACACGAAGACATCCACTGCGATCCCCAGGGCCGGATCAAGGTCCAGTTCCACTGGGACCGCGAAGGCCAGGCCGACGCCCATACCAGCTGCTGGCTGCGGGTAGCCAGCAGCTGGACCGGCAACCAGTGGGGCAGCATCACTATCCCGCGCATCGGCATGGAAGTGCTGGTCAGCTTCCTCGAAGGTGATCCGGACCAGCCACTGGTCTCGGGCTGCCTGTACAACAGCGCCCACCAGGTGCCCTACACCCTGCCGGAACACAAGACCCGCAGCCTGTTCAAGAGCCAGAGCAGCCCCGGCGGGGAGGGTTTCAACGAACTGCGCATCGAGGACAAGGCCGGCGAGGAACAGATCTTCATCCACGCCCAGCGCGACTGGGACCAGCGCATCCAGCACGATCAGCGTATCCACGTCGGCCATGAACGGCACGAGCGCATCGAAGCCAACCGCTATATAGAGAACCTGGTCGAGGAGCACCACCGCACCCATGCCGACCGCCGCACCGAGATCCGGGCCGATGACCACCTGACCGTCGGCAACCAGCAGCACATCAAGCTCGGCCAAGGCCAGTTCATCGACGCTGGTCAGGAGATCCATCTGTCCAGCGGCATGAAGGTCGTGCTGGAGGCGGGAGCAGAAATCACCTTCAAGGTCGGCGCCAGCTTCGTCAAACTCGATGCCGGTGGCATCAGCCTGGTCGGCCCCAGCGTCAAGCTGAACTCTGGTGGCAGCCCGGGTAAGGGAACAGGTGCGACAGCGTTATTGCCGGGCGATACGGTCAAGACGGAGTCCACCCAGGCAGGCAACCTGCTGGTACCAGCACAGCGCCAGGCATTATTGGCAGCTCCCCCGGTATGCGCTATCTGTACCGCCAATGATGGGGATGGCAAGTGACCAGATACTTGCTGGTGGACGGTGTGCGTTATAACGAGGCACTGGCTCGCCTGTACCGGCGTGCAGAAGATATTCAGATAGAACCACTTTATACGGGTACATCCTGGCAGGCAGTGGCTGACCTGGGACCCATTCTGCTCGAGCCAAATCAGGACTCCCCGCTATGGCAGGAAGTCAATGATGGGCCGGAATGGCACACGGCTGCGGCAGTGTTGACCAGCGACGTACCCCTGACACAGTTAGCCGACCATCTACGCCAGTTCAACCAGGTGACGGATACCCAGGGCAATGCCTATCTGCTGCGCTATGCCGATCCACTGGTCGCCTGGTTCTGGCTGAAGAGTTTTGCCAGTGACTCGGAGGTACCGGTGCTTGGTCCGGTTCTCCAATGGCATATTGTGCAACCGCAGCCGGCTTGGCAGATGGCTGACGCGGCCTGGCACGCATTCAATGGACCCGTTTGCGAAACCAGCGAATCGCCATGCAACTCATTCGGCGAAGCACAACGGCAAGCGCTGGACCAGGCCTATCGTTGGCAATTGAAATCGCGTCTGTATGCGTGCCTGCACGCCAATCACCTCGCTGCATTACAGCGCCGGGAAGCAAGCGATCTGAATGACTGGCTGGATAGTCGTCTACTCACTGCTGAGACCTGGGGGCTGAGCAGTGAGCGCAGCCAGATTATCTGGTGCGTACTGAGTCTGACCCATGGTGATGACTTTGCCACCGCTACTGATGGGGCCTACCAGTATTGGTTGAGCCAGCATCAGTACACCGCCGCCTTCACTCCCGATCAACGCCTCCAGCAGTACTATCAAACAACGGTTGAGCCAGAAGGATTACTGACATGACCAGCATGCGCACGCCCAGCGAGATCCGAGACAACCTGTTCGCCACCTTCGCTGACAAGCCCATGACCAGTATCGGCCAGTGTCCGCTACAGCAGGCAGAGATCGCGATCTTTCCAGTACGCTATGCGCTGGACGAAGCCGCGCAAACCAACGGCGAACCGGGTCCGCATCCGCTACCCGTCACCTGGCAGGGCGCAGCGTCATTACCCGCACTGCAGACCCGCACCTATACCCAGCGCCAGCTGCGGGATGGGTGGCTGTATGTCATCGATCGAACAGCCAACACACTGGATGAATATCGTGTGCAGGGTGCCAACTTCAGCAAACAGGCTGCGGGAGGCGAGGGTAGTGCGGGGCCGGCGCTGGGCTATCTGCTTTACCCGCGGGACCACCAACTGCTACTTGCTTACTCCAGCGTAAAATGGAGTGAGCATACCCGCGGTCGCATGGCTGACCCGGCGGCGCAAACGCGCTGGATGCGAGCCCTCGATCTGGCCGGTTATGCCCGCACCATGCGGGCTCCCCATTGCGCCGCACTGGCGGAAATAGCAGAACATGTCGCGGATATTGATTCCGCTACGGCGAAGGCCGGCTTGCGTTTCGATAGCACCCTGCTGCCCACCCAGGCCCAGGATGCGGACCAGGCCTGTAAGCCGGCCTTGGGCAGCGACCGGGTGCTGGCCTGCGTACCGGATCAGGACTCCGCCCTGTTCATAGCGCTGGATGATCCGCTGGGGATACTTGAAGACCTGAGCATGCAAGCGGCTGGTCCGGCATTGGCCCTGGCCCAGTTCGAAGAACAGCATATGCACCGGCTGACCGTGGCTCAGTATGTGGAGATGCTGTCTGGAGCGGATTTTTCTGACCTGCAAGCCACACTCGATCTGGATGACCAGGCCTTTCACGCCTTCAAACAGAAAGCCCAGCGTTACCTGGATGCGACGCTTATGCAGCAGTTCGATGCAGCCAGCGAAACCACCGTGGCGCTCAAGCAGGCCGGCAAAGAGCGGGACTTGCTGGTAGCCGAATATGGCGAAGACGTGGTCAGCCGGGTGGACAGGCTCATGACCCAGTGGCGAGCGCGGGAATCACTGCGAGGGCAGGTGCGTTTTGACGAAGCACAGCAATACGTGCTGGAGAAGCGTAT
This sequence comes from Halopseudomonas xiamenensis, assembly GCF_014219065.1. Taxonomy (GTDB): domain Bacteria; phylum Pseudomonadota; class Gammaproteobacteria; order Pseudomonadales; family Pseudomonadaceae; genus Halopseudomonas; species Halopseudomonas xiamenensis. The sequence goes on along the minus strand of NZ_JACLGO010000004.1, from coordinate 104,284 downwards.
TGAGTTCGAAGGCCATCAGGCCTCTCTCAAATACTGTCTTGAAGACCTGATCGTCTGGCTGAAGCGTTTGGGAACAGACCCTTTATGTGTATTTCACGATCACACCGATGAGCACCAGTGCCTGAGCCTGATGGAGCATGCCGATGCCTGGCTGGGCCTGCTCACTCAACATGAAGCCGGTCGTGACTGGTTCATCAGGGACTATGCCGAACCAGGCACCCTGATGGGCCTGGCACACTACAACTTCGACAAGGAGCTGGCGTCGATTATTGACCGGCTGGCACAGGAGTTTACCGAGGAGCAGGGGATCAACCTCGCGCTAGTTGGTTCAGTTGCAAAGCGTTCACAGGAAATTACCGACGTACTCAGTAATGAAACCATCCGCAACAGCGCCCTGTTCCAACGCCTGAGCCAACCGGCCCAGCGAGCCTATGACACCCTGCTGAAGGTAGCCAGCCAACACTTCGAAGACCTCTGGGAAGCCTTTGAATACAAACTGCTACCCGCCGTCAGCACCCGGCTCGGACCGCAGTGGAAGCCCGTTGCGTACCTGGCCATCAGCGTCGCTGTACAAAGTACCGTCGATGAAATCAAGCCCTTCCTCATCCTTGATGGTGAATACAAACAAAAGCACGCACGTTGGTCGCGACAGGTTGCCATGGTTACCCGCAAGCTCGACGTCCAACACCGCGTGGCGCGAACCGGGGCACGCCATGACCGTCAGGCTGCCAGCCGGGATGTGAGGCAACTCAAACAACAACTGGATAACCTGATGCTGGAAATGCCCAGCAGAATCCTTGCCCGTGGTGAGGTACAGCAGCAAACGCAGCACACCGTCATCCAGCAGCGAGCTTTCACCATCGAAACCCTGGGCCGAGCAGAGCTGGCCCAGCAACTGGAAGCCAGGGCCAGGGACTATGGCAGCTACATCAAACGGGTCAACGACTGGGTCAAGAACAACATCAACAAGGGGCTGGCAGGCCTGGTCACGGTACTGAACCTCTGGAACTTCCACACCGCCATGGCCGACGCCGGCGCCAGCGGCGAATGGACCACTACAGACCAGCTATCGGTCGGCACGGCCGCCGCCACCATGCTCAGTGGTTTGACTGCGCTGGCGATCATGCCGGTTTGGGCGAGGATGGCTAGCCTTACCGGCGAAGCAGCCGTTAAAGGTAAGTCAGTTCAGGTGCGTCTTGTGGATGCCGCAGCTAGATACTGGCACCCGGATCACGGGGGGCACAAGGCCCTGTTCAAGGCCTTTGCCAAGCGAGCGTTTGCCATGTCGGGATTGGCGGTGATTGCGTCAGGAGCAGAGCTGCTTCAGGTTCGGGGGGAAATCAGTAACGCCAAGTCTAGTGGTGAGCAAGTGGCTCAGATTGCAAAATTTTTTACAGTAATTGGAATGTTTGGTGTTGCTTCCTTTCAAATGGTCAGCTCATTAGGTGCAATGGCAGGTATATTTTCCGTGGGGGCCGCATTTGCTCCTTGGACAGTGATTGCATATGCAGTAATAGGGGCAGCATATTTGATTACCACCTTGATTGGCGAGAGCCTGAAAAAGGAAGGGCTCAGGTTATGGTTGCACCGCAGTAGTTGGAGTAACTCGAGAATGGGCTACTGGCCAGATACGGAGGAGGGCAACAAAGATGAGTTACGGGCTTTGCGCGAGGTACTATTGCACCCGACCATCATAGTGCAAACCTTGAAAGGACGAATGAGTGACCTCAATAACCCAAACCGAAATGGTGTCTGGCTCAAGCTGATACTACCGCCTGATGTGGCAGGGCATGATATTCACATCTATCCGATCATGGTGACAGAAGGAGGCTGGTTCAGCAGGGACCGACAGACCCGCTACCGAGCGAATCTGTATGCCGACTACTTTGCTGACGGCAACTGGGTTGATCTTGAGCAAATTGGCGATTGGGAGTCGCTGGACGTACGCAAATATGGAGACCGACTCCCCGCTCAGTACACATCCGAAGATTGGAGAGTGTGGCTTGTTTATCTGCCTCATCGTTGGGGAATGGACAGGCTGGAAGTTGAGATCCATTATCCGCCGGCTATATTGGGTCGCCCTGATGCGCTTGGTTACCGTTTCAGTATCGGCCTCGGGGGCATGAAAGCAGGCACTCTACATGAAAACCCTTATGTGCATGGGCAGGTCACCGAGCCAGACGAGGGGGGCAGACCTCTGGTGATTGACAGCATTCCGCCTGTTGCACGGAATACTCTTACCTTGGGGGTGATGTGATGCGACGAACTGGGTGGTGGAAAGTGCCAGACCTGTCTGATCGGATGGAGTGGCAGTATGCTGCTGAACCAGATGTCATGACATGGACAGTGAAGGCCATTGATCGAAATATTCTGATATGGGTCTGTTTGTTTGGTAGCGTTATTGTTCCGTTCGCCATAGCGTCTTTTATATTCTATATGAAAGACGATGGTCTGATGGCCAGTGGATTTCTATTTGCGATATCCATACTTGTATTTCTTTTTTTCAAGATTGGCTTGGAAAAAACCGTCTTCGTCTACCGCGCCACCGAAGAACGTTTGGAAGTCTGCCAATGGCAGGATATCCCCGATCTGGTGTTTACCTTCCTCAAGGTATTTCCCTTTATCGTGGTCGGTATCATCCTGATGGCGCTGATCAGCAACCCTGCATTATCGTTTGCCGCCCTGGCAGGTCCGGCGCTGGTGGGCATCCTGCTGGCATCGGTGGGTGGTGACTCACACTACAAGGCAATCTATAAACGCTTTCGTCATGATGAAGTCATCTGGTCGGAGATTCGCAAGGCCTTGCTGGATGAAAAGAAAGGGCTGCTTGCGCTGAGTGTTGACTGGGAAAACAAGGTAATTGACCCCGCGGCGGTTGATCTTGCGAATAAAGAGCATCATATCCACTTGTACCCTGTTTACTTCCGTAAGGACCAGGAACGAAGCGTTCTCGCACTTATCAGGGAGAGAGTGCCGGATGCTACTGTCATGGTGGAAGGGCAGTACACATATCCATTTTCAGGCTAACAGATTGACCATGTCCCAGTTGATTCGCGCTACACCTTTCCTTGGAATTGATCTGATGTCACGTACCAACGTAACGGAAAGTGCCAGACTTCTCTGATTGTCTTCGGCGACATCCAGCCAGCGGATCGCAACCCTCAACATCTGCTCAGCTGCCGATCTGGCTCTTGAATTGCCCTGGCGTCACTCCGAACCATGTCTTGAAAGCACGATGGAGGGTGCTCACATCGGCGTAGCCCAGCACCTCGACGATTTGCTCGGTAGGTAATTGCCGTACCACCAGCAGCTCCAGTACTTTCTCCTTCAGCAGTCCTTCCTTGAGTTTACGGAAGCTGGTGCCTTGTTCATCGAGGTGTCGCTGCAACGTCCGTTTCTTGAAGCCAACGGTTTTTGCCAGCGTATCGATATCCAGTCTGACCAGGTCATCGCCCTCCATGTGGCTTTTGACATGATCCAGGAAGCTCTGCCCAACGCGCTGGGCTCTGGATAGCCCATCGGCGTAACCCAGCAACAGCTGGTACAGGTGTTCGTCACGCCCCGTAATCACCGCATCGATCGCTGTGTTATCAAACTCGACGATGTAGCGTTCCCCGCATGACACGACAGGGCATTTCAATGCTTCAGCCACTCCCTCAGCATCTGCCCCAGCGGGCAAGTGCAAAAGGCGCGCCCTGGTATTGCCAGCGGAGATGAGAGAAACATTTTTCAGAATCGCAGTTATCACCGACAGCACATGCTGCAGGTGCACGGAGACGGATGATTGGGCTGGAAGATATTCCAGTGCTACGACATCGCCTTGTGTGGCTTCAACAAATCGGAAACGGCCATTTTCACTGATCAGGCCCTGATAGCGAACCAGCAGCTCCATCCCGGTGCGGACTGAAGGGCTGTGGAGCAGCAAGGGAAACAGCAGCCCTGACGAACGGGGGCTGAGACGACGGCCTGCTTCTACTCCCAGGTGCTCCAGGCCGGAGGCAGACACTGCCCGATGCCACAAGGTGCGAGCTTCCACCAGGTCCAGCTGCTCGCCAACCGAAAGCCTGCCGTCTTGAATACCCTTGACCCCCTTGGTTAACGAATCTATATCCACTCCCAGTTCAGAAAGAACCAGCAGCAGTTCGTTGACCCAGAGGTTATTGATATAGCGATGATCCATGCCTGCCGTCTCGCTCAAAGCGCAAAATAATACGACCCTTTGTGGCACTAAATGCAAATCGATAGCACGGATTCTCAATGAGCCCGCTTCCATAATCTCTTACAGTGAGTGTGTGAATAGCAGCTATAAATTAAAAAAATTATCTACGGCACAGGCAGGAGCGAGACATGAGTTACACCATTACATCAACGTCAGGTGCATGCGGAGCGACAGTAGCAGGTCTGGATCTCTCTGAAGACCTGGATAAGGCGACAGTTGAAGATCTGCGCGCAGCCTGGCTGAAACACAAGGTGCTGGTTTTTACCGGACAGAGCATCAGTGATGCGGATCTCGAGCGTTTTAGCCTTTACTTCGGGGCATTCGCCGGCGACCCCTATATCGCATCGCTGGACGACAACCCGAATATCATCGAACTGCGTCGTGCCGCGGATGAAACCACGCCGATTTTTGCTGATGCCTGGCACACGGATTGGAGCTTCGGTGAAAATCCTCCCTCGGCAACCATCCTGTATGGCATCACCATTCCGCCCCATGGCGGCAATACCGACTTCGTGAATCAGCAAAAGGCCCTGCAGGAGATGCCGCAAGAGTTGCGTAGCCGCATCGAAGGGAAGAATGCCATTCATTCCGCGCGCCGGGCATATGCTCCGACGGGTGCCTATGGGGACGGGGAAAAGGCGAGTGGCAAGGAACGCGGGTTCAAGATCAAGACGTCCGAATCCGCCTACGATACCCAGGCTCACCCGATCATCCGCAAGCACCCGGAAACAGGCGAAGAAACCTTGTTCGGGTGCATTGGCTACATCATCGGTATTGAAGGTATGGCTGATGACGATGGGAATCGGCTACTGATGGAACTCTATGACTGGCAGACCCGCCCGGAATTCCAGTACAGCCATGAATGGCAGCCCGGCATGGTGGTCATGTGGGACAATCGTGCGGTCCTGCATAAAGCCAATGGTGGCTATGAAGGTTATGAGCGGCTACTGCATCGTACGGTCATCAAATAAACCCGATACCCCAAGGTTGTTCGTGACGAGCAACCTTGGGAGAGGGGATTGAGGGGCAGGGCAGGACTCAGTTGCTGATCTGCGACTGCTGGTAGTTTTCCAGGCCAACCTTGTCGATCAGGCCCAGCTGGGTTTCCAGCCAGTCGACATGCTCTTCCTCCGATTCGAGGATTTCCTGCGCCAGATCGCGGCTGCCGTAATCACCAATGCTTTCGAAATAGGCGATGGCGTCCTTGAGGTCGGGAATGCCCTTCATCTCCAGGCGCAGGTCACATTCGAGAATCTCACGGGTGTTTTCGCCGATCATCAGCTTGCCCAGATCCTGAAGATTGGGGAGGCCTTCCAGGAACAGGATGCGCTTGATCAGCGCGTCGGCGTGCTTCATTTCATCGATGGATTCGTGGTACTCATGGTCGCCGAGCTTGTCCAGACCCCAATCCTGAAACATGCGCGCATGCAGGAAGTATTGGTTGATGGCAACCAGCTCATTACCAAGCAGGATATTCAGATGGCGGATGGCCTGTGCGTCGCCTTTCATGACGATATTCCTCAGTGCAGGGGGATCAATGCACCGAGTGTGCTACCGGGAGCGGCATCTGTCAAATCCGCCCTTGAAAATCAAATAGATAGAAACTTTTCGCGGATGAACGCGAGACGCATTCAGGCTACCGAGAACTGTCCCGCATTGACGAAGCTGGCCGCTGCGGCCTGGCGATATTCGCCCAGGATGGATTTGCAGTCCCGACCGCATTTGCCGCATTGGCTGGCAACGTCCAGGCGCTCGCGCAGATCACGCATGCTACAGGCACCATCAGTCACGGCATCGCGAATCTGGGTGTCGGTAATTCCCTTGCAAAGGCAGACGTACATGGGCGCACTCCGGGAGCAGGTCAAGAATGGCTATACGCTAATTGTAATGAGAATAATTGTCAAACAATTATCCGTGCTATTCGCATGAATTGGATGAGCGGTGCGCTGGCTCGCGGTTTTCAGCTCATCAGTCAGCTGAATATCTCTCATCCCTGCACTTTATAAGGGGCTGCAGCCCGCGTCGGTGCTGGTGTGCAAGCAGGTCAATGTCGCCGTTTCGCAATACCTTGGTACATTCACCGAGAATGTCGCGTGAATATTGGCCGTTGAGATGGAATAGACTCCGGTCAACGACGACAGCTCGGTGGGCCTTGGACCCAGGCAGCGTCAGCGAGAACAACTACAACAAGGCAGGGCTCGCTCCCTGCTCAATCTCATTTGGAGTGGCATAGATGAGTCAGTCCGGCATTCTGAAACGTTCCACTATCCTGGTCCACGGTTCCGTGGGCATCCCCCTGGCTATCATCGGTTATCCGCTGGCAGTTTACCTCCCGCCTTTCTATGCCCAGGAAATGGGTCTGAACATGGCACTGATGGCTCTGGTGCTGGTGATCGCGCGCTTTTCCGATGTGATCACCGATCCGCTCATCGGCATGCTCAGTGACCGCTGGCAAACCCGGTTCGGGCGGCGCAAGCCATGGCTGGTAATGGGTACGCCGATCATGCTGGTCAGTACCGTGATGATCTTCATGCCACCCGATGGGGCGGGGCTCTGGCACCTGCTGTTGTGGACGGTGCTGATGTACCTGGGCTGGACCATGGTCACGCTGCCTTACGGTGCCTGGGGCGCTGAACTGTCGCCGTTGTACCATCAACGCAGCCGGGTGACCGCGTCGCGCGAGGGCTACGTGCTGCTGGGTCTGTTCATCGCGGCGCTGGCGCCGGCAGTGGTGCAGGCCATGGGGGCGCGCTACGCGGCGGGAGAAACCGATGGTGTCCTGATGCGCACCATGGTGTGGCTGGTCGGTAAGGATGGGCAATTGGGTACGGGTTACGGTCCCATTCTGGCGGGGATGGGGTGGTTGCTGCTGATCCTGCTGCCGCTGACTGTATTCCTGGTGGTGACCCTGGTGCGCGAGGCGCCGCCTCGGTCGGTACAGAAGACCGACTGGAAGAAGGGGCTGCGCATCATGAAGAACAATGGGCCGTTCAAGCGGCTGATGCTGATCCTGCTGATCGTCATCACTGGCGAGTCGTTCCGCAACGCCATGTCGGTGTTCTTCATGCAGCATGTGGTCCAGATTCAGGCGCAGATCGGCATGATGTACCTGCTGTATTTCGGTATTGGCATCCTCGGCATTCCATTCTGGCTGATACTGGGCCGCAAGATCGGCAAGCACCATGCCTTCTGCGTGGCGGTGGCGGTATCGAGTATCAGTATTCTCGGCATGTTCTTCCTGCAGGCCGGCGACCTGGTGCCCTTCGCCATCATGTTCGCGGTCAAGGGTTTCTGTTTTGCTGCCTTTCAGTTCCTGCCGCTGTCGATGCTGGCGGATATTGTTGATCTGGACACTGCACGCACCAGGGAGCACCGCACCGGCCTGTTCTTCGCCATGTCCGGCATGGCGCAGAAAGCCGCCATGGCCCTTGGTCTGGGGCTGTCGCTGGGCCTGCTGGCCCTGGTCGGCTTCGATGCCACCCAGACCGTGCACAACGACAGCCAGCTGATGTCCCTGCGGGTGCTCTACATCATCGGGCCGGTACTCATGTACATGGCTGCCTTCATGCTGGCGCGCCGCTATCCGCTGACTTCCGACCGGCAGGAACGTATCCAGTCGTGGATCGAGCGGCGTGACCTGCGTCTGGGCACTGCCGGGGTGGAAAAGGCCTGATACGGCGGTTGACGCAGAATGTGTCGCATTCTTCCGTTATGCTGTCATCCTTCGCGTGGCTTCAAAGAGGATGACAGCGATGGCGGGGCGGTCCCAGTTCGGTTTGTTGCGCAGCAGGCGGTTTCTGCCGTATTTCATTACCCAGTTTCTCGGCGCGTTCAACGACAACGTGTTCAAACAGGCGCTGGTGCTGGCGATTCTGTTCAAGATCGGCACCAGCGCCGATCCGAATGTGCTGATCAACTTCAGTGCCCTGTTGTTCATCCTGCCGTTTTTCCTGTTCTCCGCCCTGGGTGGCCAGTTCGGTGAGAAGTTTCCCAAGCACACGCTGATCCGCCTGATCAAGTTCGCCGAGATCATCATCATGCTGGTGGGGGCGGCCAGTGTGTTCATCGGGCATCTGCCGCTGATGCTGGTGGTACTGTTCGCCATGGGCTCCCAGTCGGCGTTGTTCGGTCCGGTGAAATACTCGATCCTGCCGCTGCATCTGGCGGAGCGGGAGCTGGTCGGCGGTAATGCCCTGGTGGAAATGGGCACCTTCCTGGCTATTCTCGGCGGCACCCTGTTCGCCGGGCTGCTGATGAGTGGCGAACACTGGCCCTGGTGGGTCTCTGTGTCGGTAGTCGGGCTGGCGCTGCTCGGCTTTCTCGCCAGCATGACGATTCCGCGTACCGCAGCGGCCTTGCCCGACCTGCGGCTGGACTGGAATATCTTTCGCCAGTCGGCGCGTATCCTGCACCTGGGACTGGTGCAGCAATCCCGGACCGTGTCCCGTTCGCTGCTGGCCAACTCCTGGTTCTGGTTCCTCGGTGCGACCTACCTGGCGCAGATTCCCGGTTTCACCCGTGATTACCTGCAGGGTGACGAGACCGTGGTGACGCTGATCCTGGCGGTGTTTTCCGTCGGTATCGCCGCCGGTTCGCTGCTCTGCGAGCGCTTGTCGGGCAAGGCGGTGAACCTCACCCTGGTACCCTTTGGCGCGCTGGGCCTGACATTGTTCGGCTTGCTGTTGTGGGCCGGCGCCGGGCATATCGAGGTGGGGGTCGAGCACCTGGGCTGGACGCAGTTGCTGATGCAGCCGGCGGCCTGGGCGGTAATGGCCTGCATACTGGGGCTGGGCATGTTCGGCGGCTTCTACATAGTGCCGCTGTACGCGCTGATCCAGGCGCGGACGGAGAATCATGAGCGGTCCCGGGTCATTGCCGCGAACAACATCCTCAATTCCCTGCTGATGGTGATTTCCGCGGTATTCGCCATGTTCATGCTGGGGGTAGTGGGGGTCAGCATTCCGCAGTTGTTCCTGGTGGTATCCCTGCTCAATATACTGGTCAGCCTGTATCTGTTCCTGGCGGTGCCCGAATTCACGGAGCGCCTGCGCATGCGTTTGGGAGGGAGTCGATGAAGATGCTGGATGAGTTGCGCCGGCGCGACCAGCTGCTCACCTGGATGGAGCAGGGCCTGCTGACCCGGCCGCAGCTGGAACAGGCGCTGGCACCGCAATTGCCGCAGCCGAGCGGTCGGGACTGGCGCCAGGCGCTGGATCGGTTGTTGGCCTTGTATGGCAGCCTGTTGCTGGCGCTGGGGGTGATCTTCTTCTTTGCCTTCAACTGGGACGAGCTGCACCGCTTTGCCAAGTTGGCCCTGGCGCTCGGGGCCTTGACCGGGTTTGCCGGGGCGGCGCTGTTGCTGCCGGCGGGGGCGGTGCTGTATCGCGCTGTTCTGCTTGGTGCGGCGCTGAGCACCGGCGGGCTGCTGGCGCTGGTAGGGCAAACCTATCAGACCGGAGCGGATATCTGGCAACTGTTCGCCGTCTGGGCGGTGCTGATGCTGCCCTGGGTGCTGTTGTCACGTTCGCGGGCCTGCTGGGCGCTGTTCTGGGTCGTCAGCAACCTGGCTTTGCTGCGCTATTTCGCCGTGCATGCCGGCTGGTTCGGTACGCTGTTGGCCAGTGCGCAGGCGCTGCTCGGCGTGGCCGTTCTCAATCTGCTGTTGTTGCTGGTGTTCGAGCTGTTCGCCGCCCGCCTGCTGTTGCATCCCGGGCGCAGCATGCCGCGCCTGGCCGGCTTCGCCCTGCTTAGCGCACTGGCGCTCGGCGGTTGCATTGCCTGGTGGGAAAGCGGTTATGCCGACCTGTTATGGGGAGCGGCTGTGGCCTGGCTGGTCGGTATCCCGCTGTACCGCTGGTGGCGAGAGGATCTGTTGCTGCTGGCCCTGCTGCTGTACTCGCTGGTCGGAGTGCTGACCGCGGGGCTGGCCCGGTTGGTGGATAACCTGGATGGTTTCGCGCTGTTCAATCTGCTCGGTTTGTTCCTGCTGCTGAGCAGCGCCCTGGCATCGGTCTGGCTGCATCGGGTCCACCGGGAGGGTGACGCATGAGCATGGCATGGCGACAGGCCCTGATCGCGGAGCTGCGGCAACGACAGGTGCTCGACCCGCAGGCGCTGGAGCAACTGCGCGGCGGCAGCGCCACACCCTGGTACATGGCCTTGCTGTCGGGCCTGGCGGCCTGGCTGGCGGCGCTGTTGCTGTTGGGCAGTTCGCTGGTCACCATCATCGATGACAGCGCCCTGGCCAGCGCCGTAACCGGGGCTGCGCTGCTAGCATTGGCGGTCTGGTTGTTGCGCCGCCCGGGCGTGTTTACCGCGCAGCTGGGGTTGGCGCTGTCACTGCTGGGGCAGGGGCTGCTGGTGTTCGCGTTGGTGCAACTGGAGCCGTGGCATGCCGTCGGGCAGCGGCTGCCGGCGTTGGCGGCGCTGCTGATGGCCGGTGGCATGCTGGTAGTGCCGGCGGTGGCTGCCCATCGACTGATCTGCGCGCTGATCGTGCTGGCCAGTCTGGCGGTGCTGGTCGGCGCCAATCCCTGGTTGTCGGTGTATGGCCTGTCACTGGCCGCGCTGGGTGTCTGGCTCTGGCTGCGGCGTAGCGGCTGGGCCGGGTCGCGGTGGGCGGCTGTGTATCGTGCGCTGGCCTGTGCCAGTACCCTGATGGGCCTGGTTCTGGCCATCTTCGGCCACGGCCGTCTGCTCGATGTGTTCCCGGCTGAGCGGAGCCTGGAGCTGTGGCCCTGGATATATCCGGCAGGCGCAGGCGCGCTGTTGCTGGTGACAGCCAATTGGCTGCTGCGCCGGCAGAGCCCGGGTATGCACCTGGGTGGAACAGTGGCGGTGCTGACCCTGATTGCACTTGGCGCCCAGGCACCGGGCCTGCTGATCGGTGCGGCGCTGTGGCTGGCGGTATTCCACGCCAGCGACCGTTTCTGGTGTGTACTGGTGGGCATCGGCACCACCCTGTACCTCGGTGAGCTGTACTACAGCCTGCACATCACTCTGCTGCACAAATCGCTGTTGTTGTTGGCAACCGGCCTGCTGTTGCTCGTGTTGCGCTGGTTGCTGCTGCGGCAATGGGGAGGCCGGTATGAGAGTTGATCGAATTGCCATCGTCGCTGCCTGGCTGCTCGTGGTGCTGGCAGTGATGTATGCCGTCACCGGCCATGAGCGAACCCTGCGCGACGGACAACTGGTGCTGCTGGAGCTGGCCCCGGTGGACCCTCGCTCGCTGATGCAGGGCGACTACATGGCGCTGCGCTTTGCGGTCGATGATCAGTTGTCCGCGGAAGATGGCAGCTGGCCGACCTATGCCCACCTGCATGTCGGCGCCGAGGGCCGGGCGGTGCTGGCGGGTACCGGTAATCAGCCGAGCAGCGAGCCGGGCATGATCTCCATGCGCATTCGTCAAGCCGAGCGCAGGGCGAGTGTCGGCCCCAATGCATTCTTCTTCCAGGAAGGCACCGCGGCAGTATACGAGAAAGCCCATTGGGGTGGTTTTCGCGTGGCCGCCGATGGTACTGCGCTGTTGACCGCGCTATATGATGAGGATCTGCAACTGCTGGGGAGCAATCGACGCTAGGCGAGCGAATGCCGTGTGAGCTTGAACGGACTCAGGCTTTCTGCGTTTTGCTGACTGGCTTGGCTGCGCGTGGGCTGCCGTAGGTCTGGCCACTGGTGCCGCTGGGGATGCTCTGGATCTTGCCCCCGGAGGCGAGGAAGGCGGCGACCTGGTCGTCAATCGATGCGCTGGTGGCCACGGCCGGTTCGGCCTTGCGCTTGGCCGGAGCTGTCTTGGGTTTGGCTACGGCCTTGACGGCGGGTTTTGTCGACATGGAGTACACCTCGAAGCAGGAAAAACAACCATAATACACTTTATCTGTCAATAATGCTTGGGTTGTTTTTTCAGGCCGAGGGGCAGGGCTTGCCAGCCGGGGGCTGGCAAGCGGATCTCAGTGCTGGTGGCCGCCTACCCCATGGGCGTGACCATGGGCCAGTTCCTCTTCCGTGGCCGGGCGTACGGCGAGGATTTCCACGTCGAACTTCAGGTCTCGACCGGCCAGCGGATGGTTGGTGTCCACCTCGGCCTGGGACAGGCCGACCTTGACCACGGTGACCTGGCGCGGACCCTGCTCGGTATGGACCACGGCCATCATGCCCGGCTTCCATTTCTTCGCGCCCTGCAGGTGCTTGACCTGGACCTTCTGCGTGGCATTTTCCTGGCGCGGGCCATAGGCCTTGTCGACCGGCAGCTCGACGCTGAAGCTGTCACCGGCCTGGCGGCCCTCCATGGCGTCGACCAGGCCTTCCAGCAGGCCCGGCTGGCCGTGCAGGTAGAGCACAGGTTCGTGCTGGTGGGAGTTTTCGATTTCGCCATTGGCGTCGGACAGGGTGTAGTGGAACTGGACCACCGAATTTTTTGCGATCTGCATCAGATGACTCGTCAGGCTGGTTTGAAAGCCGCCATTATCCGGAGCTGCCGGGTCGTTGCCAAGTCGCCCGGCCTCAGGCCGAGCTACCACGTTCCAGTACCTGCTCCAGCGGCAACTGCGCACTGACATTCACGCTACCCTGGGCGGCGAAGACCACCAGGTGATCGGCGGCTACCCGGATACCGAGTTCCTCGCCCAGCAGATGGTCATCATGGCTGGGGAAGATGGCTTCCAGGGTGCTGCCGGTCGGCAGTCGCAGGCGGTACAGGGTGGTGGCACCGAGGAACACCTTGCCGGTGATGGTCGCTGTCTGGCTGCTGCCTTGCTGGCCGACGATATCGTCGGGGCGCAGCAGTACATCCACGGCGCTGCCGTCGGGCAGCTGGTAGGCCCGGTTGCCGCGAATCACGCCAAGCTCGGTCTGTACCGTATCCGGTGTCAGCAACTGGCCACGGATGAAATAGCCCTGGCCGATGAAGCTGGCGACAAAGGGTGTGGCTGGTTCGTGATACAGGTTGTACGGGGTATCCCACTGTTGCAGCTGGCCTTCGCGCAGCACCCCGACCTGGTCACACACGGCGAAGGCTTCGTGCTGGTCATGGGTGACCAGCAGGGCGCTGGTGCCCCGGGCCTTGAGAATGTCGCGTACTTCGGCCGACAGGCGGCGACGCAGATCGCCATCCAGGTTGGAAAAGGGCTCGTCCAGCAGCAGCAGCCGGGGCTCCGGGGCCAGGGCGCGGGCCAGGGCCACCCGTTGCTGCTGACCACCGGACAGCTCGTGCGGGTAGCGCTTGCCCAGCTGGTCGAGCTTGACCAGGGCCAGCAGCTCATCGACGATGCGCTTGCGTTGCGGATGCTTGGCGATACCGAAGGCGATGTTCTCCGCCACGTTCAGGTGCGGGAACAGGGCATAGTCCTGGAACACCATGCCGATGCGGCGCTGTTCCGGCGGCACCGTGCGAGTCGGACTGGACAGCACCTGGCCCTCCAGGCGGATCTCTCCTGCGGTGACCGGCTCGAATCCGGCAATGCTGCGCAGGGTGGTGGTCTTGCCGCAGCCCGAGGGGCCCAGCAGGCAGCCGATATCACCGGCCCGCAGGTGCAGGCTCAGGTCGTCGACTATCTTGTGTCCGCCATAGCCGCAGGCGAGGTTATTCAACTCCAGAACAATGTCGGACATCGACAGTCACCGTCAGTCAGTCAACCAGCAGGAATTCGACCAGTGCCTTCTGCGCATGCAGACGGTTTTCCGCCTGGTCCCAGACCACGCTGCGCGGGTCATCCATCAGTTCGGCGGACACTTCCTCGCCACGGTGGGCCGGCAGGCAATGCATGAAGATCACCGACTCATCGGCCAGATCCAGCAGTGCCGGGGTCACCTGGTAGGGTGCGAAGCGCTGCAGGCGGTCCTGGGCTTCGTCTTCCTGGCCCATGGAGGCCCAGACATCGGTGCTGACCAGGTGCGCGCCAGCTACCGCGGCGGCGGGATCGCGCAGTAGGGTCACCCGGTCGCCGGCCTGGTCGAGGAACGCCGGGTCCGGATCATAGCCCTCGGGGCAGGCGATGCGCAGTTGGAAGTCGAACTGGATGGCGGCCTGGATGTAGCTGTTGCACATGTTGTTGCCGTCGCCGATCCAGGCCACGGTCTTGTCCTTGATGCTGCCGCGGTGTTCCAGGAAGGTCTGCATGTCGGCCAGCAGCTGGCAGGGATGCAGGTCGTCGCTCAGGCCATTGATCACCGGTACCTGGGACCAGGCGGCGAAGGTTTCCACGGTGCTGTGGGCAAAGGTACGGATCATCACTGCGTCGCACATGCGCGACAGCACCCGGGCGCTGTCTTCCACGGTCTCGCCGCGGCCCAGCTGGGTGTCGCGCGGAGACAGGAAGATAGCCTGGCCGCCGAGCTGGATCATGCCGGCCTCGAAGGAGACCCGGGTACGTGTCGATGCCTTTTCGAAGATCATGCCCAGCACGCGGTTCTTCAAGGGTTCGTAAATGACGCCCTGGCGGTGCAGCGATTTCAGCTCGGTGCCGCGCTTGAGCAGGCCAGCCAGCTCTGCCGGGGAACAATCCATCAACGAAAGAAAATGCCGTACTGTCATGTTGTGCTACCTGGTTGCTTCGATCGGCTATCGACCGGAAATAGCGACCCTTACCGTGACCTGGCGGCCCGGTACAAGCCATACCTGAAAAAGTGAGAAGCCGGCATCTTATAGGGAAAATCCGCCGCAAGGCAAATGGCCTGTCGCGGTTGGGCATGGCAGGGTGCTTTGCGGTACACTGGGCGCCGTGATTACGCCCCTAGGCAAGCAACCGCCACCGAGGAACCTCCATGAGTACCACCATCGATACAATCAAAGACCAGATCGCCAGCCATCCTGTATTGATCTACATGAAGGGTGCGCCGAATGCCCCGCAGTGTGGTTTCTCCGCTCGCGCCGTGCAGGCCTTGATGAGCTGTGGCCAGAAATTCGCCTACGTGGACATCCTGCAGAACCCGGACATCCGCGCCGAACTGCCCAAGTACGCCAACTGGCCGACCTTCCCGCAGCTGTGGATCAGCGGTGAGCTGGTGGGTGGCAGTGATATCATCCAGGAACTGTTCGACTCCGGCGAGCTGCAGAGCATGGTTACCGAGGCAGTGGCCAAGGCTGAGTAATCTGCCTGGGATCAGATCCTAAGCACCGGGCGGCAAAAGATTTTTTTCAAAATGCTCTTGTGAAAAAACAACGATTATGTAAAATGCCGCCTCACCAATACGGAGCGTAGCGCAGCCTGGTAGCGCGTCTCGTTCGGGACGAGAAGGTCGCTGGTTCGATTCCAGTCGCTCCGACCAATACCAAAGCCCTGACTCGAAAGAGCCAGGGCTTTTTTGTGGCCTACCATCCCGGGCATCACTGCATGTCGTCGGCATCCTCGCCATTCGCCGATCCGGCGCCGCGCAGCTCTTGCAGCGCCTTGCTCGAGTGCACCACGCAAGCCTCGTCATCACCCTGGGCCTGGGCCTCTCCGGCCAGACGCACATGCTCATCGACCTGCTGGCGTGCGGCATCGCTGAGACCGTCCCGGTCAAGGGTGCTGTTGTCGGACAGCGCCTGCATGTTGGCTTCACAGGTAGCGTCCTGCCCCTGGGCGAACACGGCAGGGCTGGCCAGCAGCGCCGTGGTGAAAATCAGTGCAACGGTTTTCATGGCAATCACCTCATATTACGGATGTGGAGTGCCCCCAGGGTTGTGACAGCGACCAGCACGGGGTGTTTTATCTTTTTCGGGCGTGCTACCTGCATTGCCGTGCGACTGGTATTCTCCAGAGTCCTTCCCCCGGTGTGGACGAGAATGGATAGACATGTTTAACGAGAATCTCGAGAGCAAGAGTTTCCTGCTGTTGCTGGCGCTGGTATCGGTGGCCTTCGTCATGATCCTGTTGCCGTTCTACGGTGCGGTGTTCTGGGGCACCATCCTGGCGATCATCTTCCAGCCGATGCAGCGGCGCTTCGAGGCCCGCTTCAATCAGCGGCGCAGCCTGGCGGCAACGGTTACCCTGCTGATCATCCTGCTGATGGTGATTCTGCCGGTCAGCCTGCTGGCCGGCGCGCTGGTGCAGGAAGGGGCCAATATCTATCAGCGCATCAGTACCGGCTCGCTGGACTTCGGCAGTTATCTCGAACAGGTGATTAATGCCTTGCCGGACTTCGCCCGCGACCTGCTCGAACGTTTCGGCCTGACCGACATGGCCGGCGTGCAGGAGCGCATCTCCCAGGGCGCCATGGCCGGGAGTCAGTTTCTCGCGACCAAGGCGTTCAGTATTGGGCAGAACACCTTCCAGTTCCTGATCGGCTTCGCCATCATGCTCTACCTGCTGTTCTTTCTGCTGCGTGACGGCCGGCAGGTTGCGGCGGCGGTGCGTCGTGCGATTCCCCTTGGGGAAATCTACAAGCAGCATCTGCTCAGCAAGTTCACCACTGTGGTCAAGGCGACGGTCAAGGGCAACATCGCCGTGGCCGCGGTGCAGGGCGCGCTGGGTGGGTTCATATTCTGGGTGCTCGGCCTGCAGGGGGCGCTGTTGTGGGGCGTGCTGATGGCGGTGCTGTCCCTGTTGCCGGCGGTGGGTGCGAGCCTGATCTGGGGGCCGGTGGCCATCTACTTCCTGGCCACCGGTGCCATCTGGCAGGCTGCGGTACTGACTGCCTTCGGTGCGGTGGTGATCGGTCTGGCGGATAACGTGCTGCGCCCGATCCTGGTGGGCAAGGACACCAAGCTGCCGGACTATGTGGTGCTGATTTCGACGCTTGGCGGTCTGGCGCTGTTCGGGCTCAACGGTTTCGTCATCGGGCCGTTGATCGCCGCCCTGTTCATCGCGGCCTGGAGCCTGTACGCCGAAGCTCGGGAAGAGCATGAGGTGGTGGCGGTGCCGGCGGAAGAGGTGGTGGAGCCGCTGGTCGAAGAAGTGGTGGTGGTCGAGGTGGAGCAGGGTAAGGGGCCGGAGGGTTAGGGGGGTGCTTTTCCCCTCTCCCCCAACCCCTCTCCCGCAAGGGGAGAGGGGAGCAAAACGGTGATTGTCGGCGATCCCTACAAAGAGTTAACGTTACTTCCCCGTGGAGGCCAAGAGCCATGGCCGACTACAGCAGCCTTTCGATTCAGCACCCCCTTTCCGCCTGCACTATCGAGCTCCCCTCTCCCCTTGCGGGAGAGGGGTTGGGGGAGAGGGGGAGCTACTTCCCCACCCGCTCCCCACCAACAGGCTCACGCACCCGCCGTACCGCATTCAACCAGCCAGCATACAACTCCTCACGTCGCTGGGCTGGCATCAGTGGTGTGAAGCTACGCTCGCAGGACCAGTGCCGGGCGATATCCTCCAGGCTGTCGAACAATCCCTGCTGCAAGCCCGCCAGGCAGGCCACGCCCAGGGCGGTGGTTTCCGTTACCTGTGGCCGGTCGACCTGCACGCCGAGGGTGTTGGCCAGTGCCTGGACCATCCAGTTGTTGACCACCATGCCGCCGTCCACGCGCAATGAGGCGGTGGCCATGGCGCCATCGGCGTTCATCGCCTCGAGCAGGTCGCGGGTCTGGAAGCACACCGACTGCAGGCCGGCGGTGACGATCTCGGCGATGCCGGTGTCGCGGGTCAGGCCGAAGATCGCGCCGCGTGCCTGCGGGTCCCAGTAGGGCGCTCCCAGCCCGGTAAAGGCGGGCACCAGGTAGACGCCGCTCTGGTCGCCGACCTGCTCGGCCAGGGCTTCGGTTTCGTCAGCATGCTGGATCAGCTTGAGACCGTCGCGCAGCCACTGGATCGCTGCCCCGGCGACGAAAATGCTGCCTTCAAGAGCATAGGTGGTACACCCATCGAGCCGATAGCCGATGGTGGTCAGCAGCCGGTGCGATGACTGTACCGGCGTATCACCGGTATTCATCACCATGAAGCAACCGGTGCCATAGGTGCTCTTGACGCTGCCGGGGGTGAAGCAGCCCTGGCCGATCAGGGCCGCCTGCTGGTCACCGGCCATGGCGGCGATCGGTATGCTGGCGCCGAACAGGGCGGGATCGGTGTGGCCGAACTCGGCGGTGTTATCCAGTACCTCGGGCAGCAGGCTGGAAGGGATGTCCAGCAGTTGCAGCAACTGCTGGTCCCATTGCTGGGTGTGGATATTGAACAGCATGGTGCGCGAGGCGTTGGTGGCGTCGGTGCGGTGTACCTTGCCACCGGTCAGGCGCCATAGCAGGAAACTGTCGATGGTGCCGAAGCGCAGTTGGCCCTGTTCGGCACGCTCGCGCGCGCCTGGCACATTGTCCAGTAGCCAGCGCAGCTTGGTGGCCGAGAAATACGGATCGATCAGCAGTCCGGTACGCTGGCTGATCATCTGCTCATGACCGTCGGCCTGCAGTTGGTCGCAGAAGGCGGCGGTACGCCGGTCCTGCCAGACAATCGCCGGGTGGACCGCCTCGCCGGTGTCGGCATCCCACAGCACGGTGGTTTCGCGCTGATTGGTGATGCCGATGGCGCAGATCTCACTGGCTTGCAGGCCGGCCTCGGTCAGTACCCTACGCACCACCTTGAGTACGCTGTCCCAGATGGCTTGCGGATCATGCTCCACCCAGCCATCACGAGGGAACTGCTGGGGAAACTCCTGCTGGGCGACGCCGAGCGGCTGGCATCTACCATCGAACAGCATGGCGCGGCTGCTGGTGGTGCCCTGGTCGATGGCGAGAAGATACTGCTGCGGCATGGGCGTTGCCTCTCTGGTCTGGTTGGCCGCTCAGTCGCTGCGACCGATGGCGGCGAAGGTGGCCCGGGTCTGCCGGGCCAGGTCCTCGGGCTGCAGCTCGATCTCCAGGCCGCGCCGCCCGCCACTGACGAACAGCTGGGGCCATTGCCGGGCGCTGTCATCGATGAAGGTGCGCAGCGCCTTTTTCTGCCCCAGCGGGCTGATACCGCCGAGCAGGTAGCCGGTGCTGCGCTGGGCGGCGGCGGGGTCGGCCATCGCGGTTTTCTTGGCGCCGGCGGCCTTGGCCAGCAGTTTCAGGTCCAGCTGGCCGCCCACCGGTACTATCGCCACCAGCAGCTCGCCGGCCTCGGTACTGGCCAGCAGGGTCTTGAACACCTGGCGCGGGTCGAGTCCCAGCTTGTCGGCGGCTTCACCGCCGTAGGACTCGGCCTGCGGGTCATGTTCATAGCGGTGCAGCTGGTAGGTGATCCTGGCCTTGTCGAGTACTTTGGTTGCGGGCGTCATGCTTGGCTCAATCGGCGATCTTGACCACCATCTTGCCAAAATTCTGCCCTTCGAGCATCCCGATGAAAGCCTGGGGGGCGTTTTCCAGTCCATCGACCCGGTGCTCCCTGACCTTGACCTTGCCCTCGGCGACCCAGGGCGTCATGGCCTGCAGAAACTCGGGATAATGCGGGCCGTAGTTGTCAAAGATGATGAACGCCTGCATACGGATGCGCTGGCTGAGCAACAGGCGCATCAGCTGTGGCAAACGATCGGGGCCATCCGGCAGACTGGTGGCGTTGTACTGGGCGATCAGGCCACACACCGGAATCCGTGCGTGCGGGTTGAGCAGCGGCATGACCGCATCGAACACCTTACCGCCGACGTTCTCGAAGTACACGTCGATACCGTCCGGGCAGGCATTGGCCAGGTCGTCGGCCAGGCTGTCGAGCTTGTGGTCCAGGCAGGCATCGAAGCCCAGCTCATCCACCGCATAGGCGCATTTCTCCGGTCCGCCGGCGATCCCGACCACCCGGCAGCCCTTGAGCTTGGCGACCTGGCCGACCACGCTGCCGACCGGACCGGTCGCCGCGGCCACCACCACCGTCTCGCCGGGCTTGGGCTGGCCGATATCCAGCAGCCCCATATAGCCGGTGAAGCCGGGCATGCCGAGCACACCCAGGGCCTGGGACGGTTCGGCCATGTTCGGGTCCAGCTTGAACACCATGCTGCCGTCGGACAGGCTGTAGTCCTGCCAGCCGGCGGTATAGCACATCACCAGGTCACCGGCGGCGAAGCCGTCGAGGTTGGATTCCAGCACCCGGCTCACCGCGCCACAGGGCATCACCCCGCCGACCGACACCGGCTCGGCGTAGGACTTGGCATCGCTCATGCGACCGCGCATGTACGGGTCCAGCGACATCCAGATATTGCGCAACAGCATCTGTCCGGGACCGGGCCTGGGCACCGGGGTTTCCACCAGCTTGAAATCGCTGGGTACGGGGGCACCCACCGGGCGGGAGGCGAGTAGGATCTGGCGGTTGATATCGGCTGTCTGAGGCATGGCGAGGGTTCCGCTGTGAAGGTGAGTGGAGAGCTTCCGTGGACTTTAGCATGCAGAGCTGGTGCGGCAGGGTCAACCGCACCGCGGCAGCTTGATGATGGGGTATCAGCAAAGCCACTATATTGGCTGGAGGCGGGGAACGGCGTAGTCTTGTGCCGGAGCGACGAATCAGAAGGATAACAACAAGATGATGGTCGAAGCCGCTGCCGCGCCTGCCGAATCGTTGGACGAGCCGGCGTTGCTGGCCCAGCGTCATCGCCTCGGGCGATTGCGCTTTCCAGCGCCGATGGAAGCCGGGTTCATGTCCTACCTGCACCGCAAGATGTGCAGCCGGGTCTGGCCGGTGGCCGTCTCCAGCCTTGGCTTCATGCTGTTGTTCATCTGGGTGGACTACGCCTTCCTGCCCGAGTCGGTATACCAGCTGAGCATCCCGGTGCGCCTGGCGGTGCTGCTGCTGGTGTGCTACTGCCTGTGGTATTCCAACCGTGCCGATCGCGTGGTACCGGGCTCGGCATTCAATACCGCGACCCTGGGCTACGTCTGCACCGGGCTGATGGTGACCATGGTGATCCTGCTGTGCCGCCTGGAGCCAATAGGTGTCCCGGTGACCCATGACGGCCTGTACCTGATCCTGCTGTCAGGCTCCTTCCTGCTCGGCTTGCCGGCCCGTCATTCGGTGCTCGGGTCCTGGTTCATCGTGGCCAGCTACCTGCTTGGTGAGGCGCTGCTGGGTGCGTCCCGCCAGGTGGTGTTGGGTACCGGGCTGTTCCTCTGCTGCTTCACCCTGATGGCCAGCATCGGCGCCTATGCCTACGAGCATATGCTGCGCCGCGCCTACCTCAACGAGCAACTGCTGCAGGCGGCGCGGGTACGCGCCGAGCGGGAAAGCCAGAGCAAGACCCGCTTCCTGGCCACCGCCAGCCATGACCTGCGCCAGCCGCTGCACGCCATGTCGCTGTTCATTCAGCATCTGGACGAAAAAACCGTTGAGCCAGATACCCGCAGGACCATTGACCGGCTGGCCGAGTCCGCGCAGTTGCTGCAGGCGATGCTCAACTCGCTGCTGGACATCTCCCGTCTGTCGGTGGGTATGGTGCGGCCGCAGTTGCGGCACATCAACCTGCATGACTGGTTGCAGCGCCTGCTCGACAGTGTCGAGGTCAGTGCCCGCCAGCGCGGTATCAGCCTGCAGCTCGATTGCCCGCCACGTTGCGCGGTATACACCGACCCGGTATTGCTGGAACGGCTGGTGCGCAATTATCTCAACAATGCGCTGGTCCACGCCGGCGCCAGTCGGGTGTGGCTGCGGGTGACCGAGAGTGGAGCACAGGCACGCATCGCGGTGGTGGATGATGGCTGTGGCCTGAGCCGGGACGAGCAGCAGCGGATATTCGAAGAGTTCACCCAGTTGCGCAACCCGGCACGGACGTTGGACAAGGGGGTAGGCCTGGGGTTGTCGATCTGTCGCCAGCTGCAGCATTTGCTGGAGTACCCTTCCGGGGTGGATTCCGAGCCGGGGCAGGGCGCCTGTTTCTGGATCGAGGTGCCGCTGGGTGAATGGCAGGCGCAGCCGGCCACGATACTGGCGCCCAGTGGCGCAGCGCTCAACGGCCGTGTGCTGCTGGTGGAGAACGACATGGTCAACCGGGAGGCGATGGACACGCTGCTGCGCCACTGGGGTTGCGAGGTCAGCTGCTACGCGGATGCTGAGGCATTGCTGGGGCAGGGCGCGGCTGCCACCGAAGGGGCCGACCTGTTGCTCACCGACTATCATCTGGAAGGTCCGATGAACGGCCTGGAACTGGTCACCAGCCTGCGCCAGGCTGGCCTGTATGACGGGCCGGCGGTCCTGGTCACCGCCGACACCAGCAGCACGCTGGCTGATGCCGCTCGGCAGGCCGATGTCCTGGTCATCTACAAGCCGGTGCTACCGGCACGTCTGCGCCGCAGCGTGCAGTCGCTGCTGGCCGGGGCGGCCGGAACCATCGGTTAGTTGCTGACCAGGCCGTGCCGGCGCGCGGTGTTGACGCATTCGGTGCGGTTGTGGCAACCCAGTGCGGCGAATACCGCCTTGAGGTGCGTCTTGACCGTATCCTCGGACAGCGACAGGCGCTGGCAGATCACCTTGTTCGGCAGGCCTTCGGCGAGCAGATCGAGAATCTCCAGCTGGCGCGGGGTGATACCCCGTTCCCGGGCATTGGCCTGGCGGTCCAGCGGCTGGCTCTCATCGGCGATCAGCACCTGCTCACCGAACAGCAGGCGCAGCGCGGCACTGACCAGCATCGGCCCATCGGCGGTCTTGCTGATGAAGCCGGCGGCGCCCAGACGCAGCGCCGCATCCATGTCACTGGGGTTGTTGCTGCCGGTGAGAATCGCCACCGGTGTCAGCGGATCGATGCCGCGTAGCTTTTCCAGCAGCATCAGGCCATTGCCGTCGGGCAGGTGCAGGTCCAGCAGGACCAGGTCGTAGGTGTGTTGCCTGACCTGCTCCTGGGCCTCGGCGGCAGTGCGCGCATGATCCAGGGTGATGCCCTGGCACAGCTTGTTCAGGGTCAGGGTAAGGCCGTCGAGATAGATCTGGTGATCATCGATGAGCAGCAGGCGGGTGTCCGGGGGCAGTGTGGCTATGGGCATGCCGACAATTCCTTGGCTTGGTTCATCCTGAGACAGGACTGGCTTATTGTTCTGTTGCTGATAATAGGTAAGCCTGGCCTCAACGTCCAGTTGCCAGCGCGCGTCGCATATAGAGAATCAGTGCCAGGTTGACCAACAGGATCAGCAGGCTGCCGCCGACCACCGCCGGCCAGCCCGCCAGGCGCCAGAAGGGTGCCAGGTAGTAGATGCCCACTGCCGCACCGAGGTAATAGAACACCGAGTACAGCGACGAGGCGCTGGCCTTGCCATGTGCCGCCTGCTGATTCACCCAGCTGTTGGCCAGCGAATGGGTGAGGAAGAAACCGAAGGCGTTGCAGATCAGCCCGCCGATGATCAACCATAACTGGTCGCTCAGGGTAATCAGGCAGCCGAGCATGAACAGCAGGATGCCCCAAGCCATGCCTTGCGTGGCCCGGCCCGTGCCCACGCGCCCGGACAGGCTGGCCGACAGGGTGCCGGCCAGGTAGGTGAGGAATAGCAGGCCGAGGCTGCCGGCGCCCAGTTGCCAGGGCTCGGCGCTCAGGCGGAAGGTGATGAAGGTGTACAGGTTGATGAACACCATGAAGTTCAGCCCGCCGATCAGATAGGCGGGCAGGAGCGCACGATTGCCCAGATGGCTGGCGAAGGTGCCCAGGATGCCGCCCAGTGACAGCCGCTGCGGGCGGAAGGCGCTGGCTGCCGGTAGCAGCAGGGCGACGGCGAGGGTGCACAGCAGGCTCCCGGCGCCGACGATCAGGAATACCGCCTGCAGACCGACATGCTCGGCGACGAAGCCGCCGAGCAGGCGGCCACCGGCGCCGCCAACGGTATTGCCCCCGATATACAGACCCACCGCACTGACCAGCGCGGTGCGCTGCATGCTGTCACCGAGATAGGCGATGGCGGTGGCCGGCAGTACGCCCAGGGCGATGCCCAGCGCCGCGCGCAGCCATACCAGGGTGGTGAAGCTGCCGGCGAAGGCCATGCCCAGGGTCAACAGGGCGGTGAGCGCCATGCCGACGATCAGTGGGGCTCGTCGGCCCCAGGCATCGGAGAGCGGGCCGTGCAGCAGCAGCGACAGGCCCAGGGTCAGGCTGGTCAGGGTGAAGGCGTTACTAGCCTGCAGCGTGCTGACCTGATACTGCTGGGAAATCAGCGGCAACAGCGGGTGGATGACATAGAGGTTGCCGAATACCACCAGCGAAGCAAGCACCAGGGCCAGGCTGGCGCGACGGAATGCGGGCGTCCCCCGCGCGATCAGATCGGGTGTGCTGGCCTCGCCGGGCATGGACCTACTCGTTCTCTTCGAAGGCGCACAGGGTAAAGGTGGCGATGCCGGCATCCTGCATCAGGCGCGAGCCGCCGAGGTCCGGCAGGTCGATGATGGCGGCGGCTTCGTAGACTTCGGCGCCGAGCTGGCCGATCAGCCGGGCTGCGGCGAGGAAGGTGCCACCGGTGGCGATCAGATCGTCGAGCAGCAGTACCTGGTCGCCCTCGTGCAACGCGTCGCGGTGCACTTCGATATGCGCTTCGCCATACTCGGTAGTGTAGGCGGCGCTGAGACAGTCGGCGGGCAGCTTGCCGGCCTTGCGAAACAGTACCAGCGGCTTGTTCAGCTCGTAGGCCAGTACCGCGCCGATCAGGAAGCCGCGGGCGTCGATGGCGCCGATATGGGTCACCGGCGACTCGACGTAGCGCTGGATCAGGCTGTCGGCGACCATGCGTACCGCGCGCGGGGACTGGTACAGCGGGGTGATGTCGCGGAAGGTCACGCCCTCGCGCGGGAAGCCCGGAACCGGGCGGATCAGCGACTTGATGGTGAACTCATCGAATATCATGTGGCGATTCCTTGGTTCAATCGTTCTGGCCGCCGGCCAGGGCACATAGCTGAATATAGTCGAGGATCTCGATCTGCTTGCCGTCGGCCAGCAGCAGGCCCTGCTGCTGGAAGCGGGTGAAGACCCGCGAGACGGTTTCCACCGCCAGCCCCAGGTAGTTGCCGATCTCGTTGCGCGACATGGCCAGGCGGAAGGCCTTGGCCGAGTAGCCGCGGGCGCGGAAGCGCGCCGACAGGTTGATCAGCAGGGTGGCGATGCGCTGGTCGGCATTCTTGCGTGACAGCAGCAGCATCATTTCCTGGTCCTCGCGCAGTTCGCGGCTCATCAGCCGCATCAACTGCTTGCGCAGTTGCGGCAGTACCGCGGTCAGCTCGTCCAGGGTGTCGAAGGGGATCTCGCACACCGAGGTGGTTTCCAGGGCCACGGCGGTCACTGTATAGCGGCCGGTATCCATGCCGGACATGCCGATCAACTCGCCGGCCAGGTGGAAGCCGGTGATCTGCTCGTCACCCTCGTCGGACAGGCTGTAGGTCTTCATCGCTCCACTGCGCAGGGCGAAGATGGCACTGAACTCATCGCCCTGGCGGAACAGCACATCACCTCTCTTCAGTGGTCGGCCGCGCTTGACGATACGGTCGAGTGCGTCCATTTCATCGGCATGCAGGGAGATGGGCAGGCACATGCAAGCCAGGCTGCAATCCTTGCAGTGCGCCTCGCGGTGAAGCAAAGGTGTGGCATTGGGCACGGTTTCAATCCTCACTGTCGATGGCGAGCCGCCGAGATGACGTTGCTGCTATACGTCGGATAAGCCGCGATTCTATCACTGCTTGGCGGTCAATGCCCGGAATGAGGCGCTGCCGAATGCGCGTGGTCGCCATGACCACCCATGAGCCAGGCGGTATGCGGCCCGGGAATGGTCCAGATGCCGAACAGGATGATCAGCAGGCCGGCGGTGATGCGCACCAGGCGCTTTCTCAGCAGCGCCATCATGCGGTTGGCCAGCAGGCCGGTAGCCAGCAAGG
Organism: Halopseudomonas xiamenensis; assembly: GCF_014219065.1. Lineage (GTDB taxonomy): Bacteria > Pseudomonadota > Gammaproteobacteria > Pseudomonadales > Pseudomonadaceae > Halopseudomonas > Halopseudomonas xiamenensis. The sequence continues at coordinate 78,373 of NZ_JACLGO010000004.1, read as the reverse complement.
TCGGCAGGGTGCCCAGGCCGAAGGTCGCCATCAGGCCGGCGGACAGGGCCGCATCGCCCTGGCTGCTGGCCCAGACCAGGGTGCTGTAAACCAGGCCGCAGGGCAGCCAGCCCCACAGCGAGCCGAGCAGGATCGCCTGTGGCAGCCGGGTCACCGGCAGGAGCTTGCGGGCGCGTGGCTCGATATGCTTCCACAGGCCGCGGCCCAGGCGTTCGATACGGGTCAGTCCTGCCCACCAGTTGGCCAGGTACAGGCCCATGGCGATCATCAGCAGACCGGCCACCACGCGCAACCCCTGGCCCAGGCCCAGGTCCTGGATCAGCCAGCCGAGACTGCCGAGCAGGGCGCCGGCCAGGCTGTAGCTGGCGATGCGCCCGAAGTTGTAGCCCAGCAGCACCCGCCACAGCGTCCAGCCCCGGCGCTGCTCGGCGGGAATGGCCAGGGTCAGCGCGCCCATCAGGCCGCCGCACATGCCGATGCAGTGGCCGCCGCCGAGCAGGCCCAGGGCCAGGGCGGTAAGGAATAACGGCAGCAGTTCCATGCTCAGGCCCTGGGCTCCTGCTCGTCGGCTGGCTGCTGGTCGTCCTTGGACTGCGGTTGTTCGGCCTGTTGCTGGGCCTTGAGGTGGGCTGGGTCCTCCTCATCGAACAGGATGCTGTGGGCCGGGCTGTCCAGGTCATCGTACTGGCCGCTGTTGACCGCCCAGTTGAATACCAGGATGGCGACGATCACCAGGACGATGGCCACCGGGATCAGTATGTAGAGGACCGTCATGGGCTGGGCTCCAGAAGGGGGGCGGGCCGAGGGGCGCTGCGTTGACGCCGGGTATTGCCCGGCAGGCGACTCAGACGCAGGGCATTGAGCACCACCAGCAGGGAACTGGCGGACATGCCGGCGGCCGCCAGGGCCGGTGTCACCAGGCCGAGCGCGGCCAGTGGCAGTGCCCCCAGATTATAGGCGCTGGCCCAGAACAGGTTCTGCAGCATGATGCGCCGGGTGCGCCGGGCGACCACGAAGGCATCGCTCAGTACCTGCAGTTGACTGCTGAGCAGCACTGCATCGGCGCTGGTCTTGGCCAGGTCGGAGGCTTCGCCCATGGCGATGGAAATGTTCGCGCTGGCCAGTACCGGCACATCGTTGACGCCGTCACCGAGCATCAGCACTGTCGCACCGGCGGCCTGCTGGCGCTGGACGAAGGTCAGCTTATCCGCCGGCGTGGCATTGCCGATGGCCTCATCGATGCCCAGCCCGGCCGCCATGCGCTCGACCACTGGTGCATGATCGCCGGACAGCAGCACTACGCGCAGGCCGCGGGCCTTGAGCGAGTGGATCAATTGCGGGGCATCACGGCGGAGTCGGTCATTGAGCACGAACCAGGCCAGTGGTCCCTGTGCATCGCCGAGCAGCAACCACTGGCCGGGCTCGGCAGGCACCTCCGGCGCTGCCCAGTTGCCCAGCTGTGCCACATAATCGGGCTTGCCGATGCGCAGCAGGCGGCCTTCGCAGATGCCCTCCAGGCCCAATCCCGGGTGGCTGGTGACCGACTCGGCCTGCCGCGCACTGCGGCCGAAGGCCCGGGCGATGGGGTGTTCCGAGTGCGACTCGATGGCCCGCGCCAGTTCCAGCGCCAGATCGGCATCCTGGCCGGCAAAAGGCTGGATGCGCTCCAGGGTCATGCGTCCTTCGGTGAGGGTGCCGGTCTTGTCGAGAATCACCGTATCGACCTTGTTCAACCCCTCCAGCACGTGCCCACGGGTGATCAGCAGGCCGAGCTTGTGCAGGCTGCCGGTGGCGGTGGTCAATGCCGTTGGCGTGGCCAGCGACAGCGCGCAGGGGCAGGCAGCGACCAGCATGGCGATGATGATCCAGAACGCCTTGTCACCATTGACCAGCCACCACCAGGCGGCCCCGACCACGACGATCGCCAGCAGCACGGTGAGCAGGAAGTGTTGCGCGACCCGATCGGCCAGCTGGGCCAGCCGCGGCTTGTCCGACTGGGCACGGTCCAGCAGGCGGACGATGGCCGACAGGCGGGTCTGCTCACCCACGGCGCTGACGCGGATCTGCAGCGGGCCTTCGACATTCAGGGTGCCTGCGGTGACCCGGTCACCGACCTGCTTGGCCAGCGGCAGGTACTCGCCGGACAGCGCCGACTCGTCGATGCTGCTAACCCCGCGGGTGATGACCCCGTCGGCGGGAAGACTTTCGCCTGGCTTGACCTCCAGCAGGTCGCCGGGGCGTACTTCGTCGAGCATGATGCGCTGGGTATGGCCGTCGGCATCGGTGCGAAGGGTGCTCGGTGGCAGCAGGTTGACCAGCTTGGCGGTGCTTTCGACCGTGCGCTGGCGCGCGCGCCGCTCCAGGTAGCGTCCGGCCAGCAGGAAGAAGGCGAACATCACCACCGAGTCGAAATACACTTCGCCGGAGTTGCTGACGGTAGCCCAGATACCGGCCAGGTAGGTGGCGCCGATAGCCAGCGACACCGATACGTCCATGCTCAGCCGGCGGTTGTTCAGGTCGCGCCAGGCACCGCGGAAGAACGGGACGCAACTGTACAGTACCACCGGCGTGGTCATCAGCAGCGCCGCCCAGCGCAGGGTGACGGCCATTTCCGGGGTCAGGTCCTGGTTGAAGCCGTCCCACAGGGCCATGGTGGCCATCATCACCTGCATGAACATCAGCCCGGCCAGGCCGAGGCGGCGCAGATAGCGGCGGTTCTCCTGGGCGATCTGCGCACTGGCCTGGTCCGGCTCGTAGGGGTGGCCGGCATAGCCGATGCGCTTGAGTTCGGCGAGCAGCGCCGACAACCGGGTACGGGTCGCGTCCCAGCTGAGGGTCAGCCGGTTGTTGCCCAGGTTGAGCACGGCCTCGGCGACCCCGGGCATCTGCTGCAGGCGCCGCTCGATCAGCCAGCCGCAGGCGGCGCAGCTGATACCTTCGATGAGCAGCTGGATATGCTGCTGGTCACCTTCGCTGCGTACGTAGCGCTGCTGCACATCGCTGCGGTCGAGCATCTCCAGCTCATCCTGCAGGGCCTGCGGCAGGGCTTCGGGGTTGATCGAGTTTTCCGTGCGGTGGGAGTAGTAGGACTCGAGTCCGCCAGCGATGATGGCCTCGGCCACGGCCTGGCAGCCGGGGCAGCACATGGCACGTTGCTCGCCGAGAATGGCGACGCGCCACGACGAGCCGGCCGGAACCGGCTCGCCGCAGTGATAGCAGGGAATGGGGTGGGCCATGGCTCAGCGCGAGTTGAGCTGGTGCTGCTGCCCCATGACCAGGGTGATCTCGCCGGTCAGGCGCCAGCCGTCTGCACCCGGCAGCGCCGGATCGCTCAGGTCGATGTAGTGCCGGCCCTGGATGCCACGTTCCAGTTGCCCGGTGTAGTGATTGCCGGAAATCTGCTGCAGCTCCACGCTGCGGTCGCGCTCGGCGTGGGTCGGCGACATGATCTCCAGCAGCAGCCGGGGTGGCAGTTGCTCCAGGTTGCCTTCCAGCTGCAGGCTGACATCACCGGTCAGGTCATCGACGCTGAACTGCGCCGCCAGGTCCAGGTCCCGTGCGCGGTGGTCGCGGCCCATGTGCATGTTGATGGCGCGACCTTCCTTGTAGTAGTTGTCGCGCACCATGCTGTCCGGGTTGAGCAGCGAGACGTAGAGCAGGCCCAGGCCGATGACCACGGCGAACACCAGGATGCTGATCAGGAACCAGGGCCAGAACTGTTTGTACCAGGGTGGAATGTTTTCGTCGTGTTGCATGAAATTACCTGATTGTCGGGCCCATGAAACGGCTTTCGGATTGCGCCGAAATACCGGCATCATCCGCCGCGGTGACGATGAAGGTGATGGGCATGTTGGTGCCTTGCATGAAGGCTGGGTCCAGTTGCACGTTGACCGGCACCTGCAGCAGGCTGCTCGGCTCGACGGTCAGGCGGCCTGCGCTCATCTGCAGCTGCAATTGCGGATGGCCTTCCACGCTCAGGTCGAAGGTGCGGGTCTGCTGGCCCTTGTTCATGACCTTGATTATGTACACGTTTTCGATATTGCCGCCACGGGCTTCACGATACAGGACATTTCGGTCGCGCTGCACGTCCAGGCTGACCTGGGCCATGTTGCCGATGGTGAAGATGAACATGCCGATCATGATTGCCAGCGCAGCACCGTAGCCGATCAGGCGCGGGCGCAGGATGCGGGTCTTCTGGCCGGCCAGGTTGTGCTCGGTGGTATAGCGGATCAGGCCACGCGGGTAGTTCATCTTGTCCATGATATCGTCGCAGGCATCGATGCAGGCGGCGCACTGGATGCACTCGTGCTGCAGGCCGTCGCGGATATCGATGCCGGTGGGGCAGACCTGCACGCACATGGTGCAGTCGATGCAGTCGCCCAGGCCAAGTTCGGCCGGCTCGATACCCTTCTTGCGCGGGCCACGGCTCTCGCCACGGGTGTAGTCATAGGTGACGACCATGGTGTCCTTGTCGAACATCACGCTCTGGAAGCGTGCATAGGGACACATGTAGAAGCACACCTGCTCGCGCAGCCAGCCGGCGTTGATATAGGTGGCGGCGGTGAAGAAGAAGATCCAGAAGGCGGCCCAGCCATTCAGGTTGAAGGTGGCCAGGTCGACCACCAGACCGCGGATGGGTGTGAAATAGCCAACGAAGGTCAGCGCGGTGACCAGCGCCACGCCGATCCACAGGGCATGCTTGGCGCTGCGCCGGGCCAGTTTGTTGAGGCTCATCGGCGCCGCATCGAGCTTGATGCGGGCATTGCGCTCACCCTCGGTGACACGCTCGGCCCACATGTAGATCCAGGTCCACACGGTCTGCGGGCAGGTATAGCCGCACCATACCCGTCCGGCGAAGGTGGTGATGAAGAACAGGCCGAAGGCGCAGATGATCAGCAGGAACGACAGCAGGAAAAAGTCCTGCGGCTGGAAGGTGGCGCCAAAGATGTGGAACTGGCGAGCGGGGAGATCCCACAGCACCGCCTGGCGGCCATCGACGTTCAACCAGGCCGTTCCGAAGAACAGCAGAAACAGTACCGCGACACCTGCCAGGCGGATGTTCTTGAAAAAGCCCTGGTACGAGCGCGCGTGAATATTGGCGCGCTTGGCGTACAGGTCAACGGTTTCTATCTTGTTCGACGATACATCCTTAACGGGTATTTTCTCGCTCATATCAGGCTGGCCATATCGTTATAGGAAGGGACGCCTGGCCAGAGCAGTGCTGGTCAGGGGGGTGATGCGGCTCCGCCCGATCAGAGTAACCTGATCGGGCGGAGCGTACCATGCGACAGGGGGTCGCGTGGGATGTTACTTGTCTTCCAGGGAAAGACTGTAGACGTACGCGGCAAGCATGTGCAGCTTGTCTTCACCCAGGTGGGCCTGGGCGGGCATGTTGCCGTTACGGCCGGCACGGATGGTGTGCTGGACCTGCAGCATGCTGGAACCGTACAGCCATACATCGTCGGTCAGGTTGGGCGCGCCCAGCAGCGGGTTGCCCTTGCCGTCGGGACCATGACAGGCAACGCAGTTGGTGTTGAACACCTGCTTGCCGGCCTCGAGGTCCACACCTTCGGACTCCAGGCCTGCCAGGTGACGCACGTAGCCTGCGGTGTTGCGTACGCCTTCCTCACCGATGACCGCCAACCAGGCCGGCATCGCAGCCTGACGGCCCTGGCGCAGAGTGGTCATGATCTGCTCGGGCTCGCCACCCCAGATCCAGTCGTTGTCGGTCAGGTTCGGGAAGCCGAAGGCGCCACGGGCGTCGGAGCCGTGACATACCGAGCAGTTGGTGGCGAACAGGCGCTGGCCGATACGGCGTGCCTCTTCGTCGCGGGCTACATCGGCGATCGACATCTCGCTGTAGTTGGCGAAGATGGGGGCGAACTGTGCCTCGGCACGGCTCACTTCACGCTCGTACTGGTTGACCTGGGTCCAGCCCAGCACGCCCGGGAACTTGCCCATGCCGGGGTACAGGATCAGGTAGATCACGGTGAAGACCAGGGTCGCGATGAACAGCATGAACCACCAGCGCGGCAACGGGTTGTCATATTCCTCGATGCCGTCGTAGTTGTGGCCGGTGGTCTCGGTCGTCTGGTCGACCTGCTGGCCCTTGCGCGTGGCGAACAGGAGCCAGGTGATCAGGACGAGGAAAACGACAGTGAGGGCAATGATATAGCCGCTCCAGAAATTACTCATTTTTCATTACTCCTGGTGTCTTGCTGCTCACGCGTTTTCTGGTCTTCATCATCGTCGGCGAAGGGCAGTTGGGCTGCTTCATCAAAATCCTTCTTCTTGTATGAGCTGTAGGCCCATATCACGACGCCGATAAAGGCCACCATCGCAAAGATGGTGGCAATGCCGCGGAGAGTGTTGATATCCATTGGTTGGTTACCGGCGGTCGGAGATGACAGTGCCCAGGTGCTGCAGGTAGGCGATCAGAGCGTCGATTTCGGCTACGCCCTTGACGGCCTCGGTGGCGCCGGCAATGTCTTCATCGGTGTATGGGACGCCCAGCTTGCGCATGACTTCCATTTTCCGGGCGGTGTGCTTACCAGTCAGGACGTTTTCCTGCAGCCAGGGGTAGGACGGCATTTTCGACTCGGGAACCACGTCACGCGGGTTGATCAGGTGAGCGCGGTGCCAGTCGTCGGAGTAACGCTCGCCGACACGGGCCAGGTCCGGACCGGTACGCTTGGAGCCCCACAGGAAGGGGTGCTCCCAGACGCTTTCGCCGGCGACGGAGTAATGACCGTAGCGCTCGGTTTCCGAGCGGAACGGACGAATCATCTGCGAGTGGCAGCTGACGCAGCCTTCGCGGATGTAGATGTCACGGCCTTCCAGTTCCACCGCGGTGTAAGGGCGCAGGCCCTCCACCGGCTGGGTGGTTTCGTCCTGGAAGAACAGCGGGACGATCTGGGTCAGGCCACCGAAGCTGATCGCGATCACGATCAGCACGATCATCAGGCCTATGTTCTTCTCAACAATCTCATGTTGTCTCATCAATCAAATCCTCAGGCGATCTGGGCTGCAGACTGGGCTTCGGCCGGCTTGGACGCGGCAATGGTGCGCCAGGAGTTGTAGGCCATCAGCAGCATGCCGATCAGGAAGAACAGGCCACCGATCCAGCGGACGATGAAGCCCGGATGGCTGGCTTCCAGTGCCTCGACAAAGGAGTAGGTCAGGGTGCCGTCGATGTTCACTGCGCGCCACATCAGGCCCTGGGTGATGCCGTTGACCCACATGGAGACGATGTACAGTACGGTACCGATGGTCGCCAGCCAGAAGTGCGCGTTGATCAGGCCGGTGCTGTACATCTGCTCACGACCGAATACCTTCGGCAGCATGTGGTAGATGGCACCGATGGAAATCATCGCTACCCAGCCCAGGGCGCCGGCGTGTACGTGGCCGATGGTCCAGTCGGTATAGTGCGACAGGGCGTTGACGGTCTTGATCGCCATCATCGGGCCTTCGAAGGTGGACATGCCGTAGAACGCCAGGGCCACCACCAGGAAGCGCAGGATCGGGTCGGTGCGCAGTTTGTGCCAGGCGCCGGACAGGGTCATCATCCCGTTGATCATGCCGCCCCAGGAAGGTGCCAGCAGGATCAGCGACATCACCATGCCCAGGGTCTGTGCCCAGTCAGGCAGGGCGGTGTAGTGCAGGTGATGCGGGCCGGCCCAGATATACAGGCCGATCAGCGCCCAGAAGTGCACGATCGATAGGCGGTAGGAGTACACCGGGCGATCGGTCTGCTTGGGCACGAAGTAGTACATCATGCCGAGGAAGCCGGCGGTCAGGAAGAAGCCCACGGCATTATGGCCGTACCACCACTGGATCATCGCATCAGTGGCACCGGCATACATGGAGTAGGACTTCCACATGCTCACCGGCATGGACATGTTGTTGACGATATGCAGAATCGCGATGGTGACGATGAAGGCGCCGTAGAACCAGTTGGCCACGTAGATGTGCTTCATCTTGCGCTTGGCGATGGTGCCGAAGAACACCACGGCATAGCTTACCCACACCAGCGTGATCAGGATGTCGATCGGCCACTCCAGTTCAGCGTACTCCTTGGTACTGGTGTAGCCGAGCGGCAGGGTGATCACGGCCAGCACGATAACCGCCTGCCAGCCCCAGAACACGAAGGCCGCCAGACCGTCGGAGAACAGGCGCGCCTGCGTGGTACGCTGCACCACGTAGAACGAGGTGCCCATCAGCGCACAACCACCGAAGGCGAAGATGACCGCGTTGGTGTGCAGCGGGCGCAGGCGTCCGAAGCTGGTCCAGGGCAGATCAAAGTTGAGAGATGGCCAGACCAGCTGGGCGGCAATGAAGACACCTAGAGCCATGCCAATGATACCCCAGACCACCGTCATGACGGCGAACTGACGTACCACCTTATAGTTATAGGCTGTCGGAGTGGTAGCTGTGCTCATGCGAGAGATTCCACGGATAGCAAAGGTTAAAGGGGGTCAAAGCGGCGGCAGTATGAGGAATGCCCGTATTGTTTGCAATGACACATGTCAACGTAATGGCCAGTGGCCGGGAGGGTCGGCGAAGGATTTCCGCGGCTATCCACCACAGGCCGGATTACCGAGGGGCAAAGGATAAGCCCCGGGGTTGGAGCTGTGAAGGGATGGTTCCGGCAGCATGCTGTGGCATGATGTCGCACATGCCCGAAATCAAGGCGCTGGGCCAAAAAAGCTGGTCCGCCAGAAACGATCCGAACTGACCAGCGGTACTGCCATCAGGAGTGTAGCGCATGACCCCATCCTTTCTTGAAACGGCCCCTGTTGCAGCGGCCAGGGTGACCCTGTTGCTGGCCCACGGTGCCGGAGCGCCGATGGACAGCGATTACCTCGAGCTGCTGGCCGAGGCGCTGGCGGCACAGGGTGTGAGGGTGCTGCGTTTCGAATTCCCCTATATGGTTACCCGGCGCGCGTTGGGCGGTAAACGACCGCCAAACCCCATGCCGGTGCTGCAGGATAGCTTCCGGGCACATTATCAGGCCTTGCCCGGCCCCGTGTTCATCGGTGGCAAGTCGATGGGTGGGCGGGTCGCCAGCCTGTTGGCTGACGAGCTGGGCGCCGCCGGCCTGGTCTGTTTCGGCTACCCCTTCTATCCGCCGGGCAAACCGGACAGGCCACGTACCGCGCATCTGGCGCAGCTGCGCACCCCGACGCTGATACTGCAGGGGACCCGCGACCCGTTCGGCAAGCCCGAGGAAGTAGCGGGTTACGAGTTGTCCGGGCAGATCCAGCTGAGCTGGCTGGAGTCCGGTGACCATGATTTCAAGCCATTGAAGAGCAGCGGCCTGGATCAGCAACAGCTGATCGAGCAGGCTGCCCGGCATACGCATGAGTTTCTGCGAGGTTGCGCTCAGCTCCCTGGGTGAGCCGGAGTACTCTGGTCAGCGTGCCAGGGAGGGTAACCATAGCGAAATCGAGGGGAACAGGATGAGAATGATGGTCGCCAGGATCAGCAGCGCGATAAAGGGCGGCGTGCCTCGAATTACATCGAGGTATGGGCGGCGGAAGACCGCCATGGCAGTGAATATATCGCAGCCGAATGGGGGCGTGGCCGAACCGATGGCAGCCTGCAGTGTAACAATGATACCGACATGCACCGGGTCCAGTCCGGCGGCGGCGACGGCCGGCTTGAATAGTGGCGTGAGGATGAGGATGACCACGATCGGGTCGACGAACATGCAGCCGATGAAGAAGGATACGGCGATCAGTGACAATACCAGGACCTGACTGTGGCCTATGTCGGCGATGATCGGGTTGAGGATCGCCTGGGGAATTCCGGCAAAGGAAATGGTGTAGGTAAAGGCGTTGCCGGCGGCCACCAGAATGAATACCACGGCGCTGATCAGGCCGGTCGAGAGGGCCGCATCCCATAGCTCGGCAATCCTGACCGAGCGCAGGATAAATACTTCCAGAACGACCGCATAGAGTACCGCGATGGCGGCGGCTTCGGTCGGGCTGAAAATGCCGCCATAGATGCCGCCGACCACCACGCATGGAAAGCCTAGCGGCAGCGCTGCCTTTTTCAATGCCCGCCAGCGGTGCAGCCAAGTGCTTCTGGGCTCTGGCTCTATGCCCATGCGAATGGACGCTATCCAGCAGTATACAGAGAACATTAGCAGAAGGAGCAGGCCGGGCAGAATGCCGGCGATGAACAGATCACCGATCGAGGCGCCTGATATTACCCCGTAGATGATCAGCCCAATGCTCGGCGGGATCAGTAGTGCGATATCGCTGGCATTGATGATGAGCGCCAGGCTGAACTTGTCCGAATACCCCTTCTCCAGCAACTTCGGGCGCATCGGCCCGCCCATGGCTACCACCGTTGCCTGGGTAGAGCCAGAAACGGCGCCAAACAGCGTACAGCTGACGGCAGTAGTGATCGGCAGGCCGCCACGTAGGTGAGCGACGAAGCTCTGTACCAGATCAAGCAGGCGATTGGCGGTGTGACCACGGGTCATTATATCGGCGGCGAAAATGAATAGCGGTACAGCAGCCAGTGCCCAGGTCTGTACGCCGCTGACCATCTGGCCTATCAGTAGTCCGACATTGTCCATTTGCAGCACGAAAAACAGCAGCATCAGGCTGGCGACCAGTAATGGCAACATCATTGGGAAGCCCAACAGTAACAGGGCTGCAGTTATGATCAGGGTGAACGTCAGCATTGATTCGTCCCTGTCTCGGTTGCCTTATCGCCAGGTACGTCGTTGTAGCTTTCCAACTCTGTGAAGGAGCGGTATAGCTGGCTTGAGGTGAGGTTGCGGCCTGCAGTCAGCCAGTACTGAATGCCGGCCAAGGCAAAGCCGATTGGTGCGATCAGGTAGGGAATCCACAAGGCGATGCCCAATGCTGCTGAGGTGCGGCCCACCGCGCGAATGCTGCTGACATAGTTCCAGGCATGCCAGGATAGAAACAGCATCACTGCTCCCGATACCAGGCAGATGAATACCAGCAACCCCTTGCGTGCACGGCCGCTCAATTGATCGTAGAAGGCGGACATGGCTATATGACGAGCACGGCGCACGGCGTAGCCCAGGCCAGCAAAGGTCATGATGATCAGGCTGAATTGTGTCAATTCCACCTGACCTGGTATGCCGCTGTTGAACAATTGTCGGGCCACTACGTGAAGCACCAGCAGGCTGGCGAGAAACAGGACGCTGGCGCCGAGAACCAGTTTTTCCACATGTTCGATGAGGCGGTCAATGGCGGTCAGTGCAAGAGCGACTGGCGTCGGCGAGTCTGTAGGCGTGGGCATGGGTTCCTTCAGGTCCTGTTCCTTTCCGGCTTTTGGGGACGTTAATAGTTACTGTACGAATAATTAAGTGGCGCCGCTGCGTTTTTCCTAGAAAATACAGCATCTTTTTTTTAAATGCACGGCCAGAATATGGACATATGAGGAGCCTGTGTTAGTGTTTTCAATGTGAAAGAGAACAATACATGAGGAATGTTCCATGAAATGGCGAAATGCGTGGGTAGGTGCTGTGGCATTGGCGTTGGCGGCTTGCGGTGATGATGCTGAACAGCAGGCAGCACAGTCGCTACGGGACGAGCAGCCGGCAACCGGACAGGTTGAGATCTGGCGTTTTGGTCTGGAGGAGATCGAGGGAAGCGTTCAATACGAATATGCCAACCGTTTTGCTGAGATCATCAGTGAAAAGACCGATGGTCAGGTGGAGGTTCGACTGTTTCCCTATGGCCAGCTTGGCGGACTTACCGATATCTATGATCAGGTACAGGCTGGTGCGGTACAGTTGGCATTCGGCTCAGGCTTTCTCGGCGGTACCGTGCCGGAATCACAGCTGTTCAGCCTCAACTTCATCCTGACCGACGATGAATTGCGTAATACCCAGATCCTAAATGGGGAAGATTTCCGCAAGAACGAAGACTTGATTGACGCCTTCCGCGAGCGCAGCCTGCATCCGTTGGCCATTGTGCCTGAAGGCTGGCAGGTCTGGACCGCCAACAAACCGGTGCGTGCGCCCGAGGACTTTGCCGGGCTATCTATCCGAGTCATGGATAACCGCCTGCTAAGAGATACTTACAGTGCCTATGGTGCCAATCCCACCACCATGGAATACGGTGAACTATACAGTGGCCTGCAGTTGGGGCAGCTGGACGCTAACATCCAGCCGGTATTCGCCCATCAGGAGATGGACTTCTACCAGGTACAGGACTACATGATTTTCGCGAACCAGGCCCAATTCATCGCCACCGTCATGGCCAACGCCGATTGGTATGACAACCTGTCTGACGAGCATGAGCAGATTATCGAGGATGCCGTCGTCGAAATGGTGCCTCATATCCATGAAGTACAGACCCGGTTGAACTCCGAGCGACTGGATATCATCACTGAAAACAGTGATATCGAGATCATCTATCTCACGCCCGAAGAGCGTGCAGTCTTCCGCGAACGCAGCCTGCCGGTGCGTGATGTGTTTGTAGATATAGTTGGTACCCGGGGTGAGAAGCTGCTTGATGTATTGCTTGAGCAGGTGGGTGAGGGGGTGTCTGTGGCAGCGAGCGAGCCGGTAATGGTCACGGAGACCAATGACAGCATCGACTCTGGTGAATCGCCTGCGCAAACGGACCTGGATCATGCGGACAATACCAACGACAACACGGCGGAGTCGGTAACCCGCTGAATGACGGCATTCGACGTGGCCAATCGGCGGTGCAGGCAGTAGCATGACGGGGTTTTCGTTTCCATTGGATGCATACTCATGACCCAGATTGACCGCTCTGCCGTAGAACAGGCCCTGGCCAGTTACCAGGACCCCTATCTCAAGACCGATCTGCTCAGCGCCGGTTGCCTGCGCTCGTTGCAGATCGACAACGGGCGGGTCAGCGCCGATATCGTGCTGGGCTATGCGGCGGGCAATATCGTCAGCGGTATCGCCCAGATGTTGAGCGTGGCGGTGGAAAACCTGCCGGGCGTCGAGGCCGCGGCGGTGAATGTGGGCTGGGAGGTCCAGTCGGCGCCGACCCAGGGCAGCATCGAAGCGCTGGCCAACGTGAAGAACATCATTGCCGTGGCATCCGGCAAGGGCGGTGTGGGCAAGTCCACCACCGCCGTCAACCTGGCGCTGGCCCTGTCCCGCGAAGGGGCGCGGGTCGGCGTGCTGGATGCGGATATCTACGGCCCGAGCATGGGTCTGATGCTTGGCCTGCCATCGGGCACCCGGCCGCAGGTGCGCGAGCAGAAGTGGTTCGTCGCCCCGCGCGCGCATGGCGTGCAGGTGATGTCCATGGCCTTCCTGGCCGATGACAACACGCCCGTGGCCTGGCGCGGCCCCATGGTTTCCGGCGCGCTGATGCAACTGCTGACGCAGACCGCTTGGGAGGATCTGGACTACCTGGTGATCGACATGCCGCCGGGGACCGGTGATATCCAGCTGACACTGGCGCAGAAGGTGCCGGTGACCGGCTCGGTGATCGTCACCACGCCGCAGGACATCGCCCTGCTGGATGCACGCAAGGGTATCGAAATGTTCGGCAAGGTGAATATTCCGGTGCTGGGTGTGGTGGAGAACATGGCGGTGCACATCTGTTCCAATTGCGGCCATGCCGAGCACCTGTTCGGTGAAGGCGGCGGTACCCGACTGTCGGACGAATACGGTGTCGATCTGCTGGCCTCCATGCCGCTGTCGTTGATGATTCGCGAGCAGGCCGACAGCGGCAAGCCGACGGTGATCGCCGAGCCGGAGTGCCAGATCAGCATGCTCTACCAGGATATGGCGCGGCATGTCGGTGCGCGGATCGCCGCCCGGGCCGCCCAGGGCGCGATGCCGGAAATCAGCATCAGCGACGACTGAAGCGTCTGTGCCCACTGCCGGCATGCAGCGGCAGTGGGCTTTAGTGTCCGCTTGATTCCCGGTAATATGCAGCGTCTTTTCAACGCTTGGACCAGGACACACCATGACTATCAAATCGGATCGCTGGATACGTCGCATGTCACAGGAATGCGGCATGATCGAACCCTTTGTCGAGCGCCAGGTGCGTGGCGGAGAAGGCGAGCGGGTGATTTCCTACGGTGTCTCCAGTTATGGCTACGACGTACGCTGTGCCGACGAATTCAAGGTGTTCACCAATATCCACTCGGCCACGGTGGACCCCAAGCACTTCGATGAGAAGAGCTTCGTCGATGTGAAAAGCGATGTGTGCATCATCCCGCCGAACTCCTTCGCGCTGGCGCGTACTGTTGAATATTTCCATATTCCGCGCAACGTGCTGACCATCTGCCTGGGCAAGAGCACCTATGCCCGCTGCGGTATCATCGTCAACGTCACTCCGCTGGAGCCGGAATGGGAAGGCCACGTGACCCTGGAGTTCTCCAACACCACCACACTGCCGGCAAAAATCTACGCCAACGAAGGCGTGGCGCAGATGCTGTTCTTCGAGTCCGACGAGGCGTGCGAGGTGTCCTACAAGGACCGTGGCGGCAAATACCAGGGTCAGCGTGGCGTCACCCTGCCGCGCGCCTGATGTCCAGGTGGTCACAGTCCGGCTTTCCGGTACTGTGTTGATGCAGATCAAATGCGCAATGGTGCATTAACGGCTATGCTCTGAGTCAGAACAAACGGGACAACAGGAGTAGCTATGCAAAATGTATTGGTTCCTTTCGACGGCTCGGAGTCGGCCAAGCGGGCAGTGCAGTACCTGGTGGAATTCTCCAAGGCCTATCCGGATATCCAGGTGCACCTGCTGAACGTGCAGCGCGAGCCGAATCTGTATGGTAACTACGTGCCGGCGGCCATGCTCGATGATCTGCGCAAGGGTGCGATGAACCATGCCCAGAAGGTCAATGCCGAGGCGGCGCAGATGCTGCAGGCGGCAGCCATCAGCCACCAGACCCACGAAGTGGTTGGCGATGTGGTCACCGAAGTGGTCGCGGCGGTCAAGCGGCTGGGTTGCACCACCGTGGTGATGGGTACGCGTGGCATGGGCAGCCTGGGCAACCTGGTGATGGGTTCGGTAGCCACCCGTGTGGTGCACGATGTGCCGGTACCGGTATTGCTGGTGAAATAAATGCAACGTCTGGATGCTTCGTCTTGTCCAAACAGATGTAGCGGACAATACGAGGTACAGATCATGGGCAGTACAACAGACAAGATGAAAGGCAAGGCCAACGAAATGGTCGGCAAGGTCAAGCAAGCCAGTGACAAGCCGAGCACCCGTGCCGAAGGCCGCATGCAGGAACGCAAGGGCGAAGCCCAGCAGGTCAAGGGCAAGGTCAAGGAAAACCTGAAGGATCGGATCGACAAGGCCTGATCCTGCCTTGCAGCGTTTCAACGAAAGGCCGGCAACCAGCCGGCCTTTTTTGTGGCCTGCCGTCCCTGGCGGCCACCCTGCGGGCCGTCGCAGGGCGACGTCAAAAAACGCTCCCGGCGTTTTTTTGTGGCCTGCCATCCCTGGTGGCTACCCTGCGGGCCGCCACTGCGTGGCGTCAAAAATGGCTCCCGGCCGTTTTTTGTGGCTGATGATACAATCTGCGGCCATCTCCGAAAGTAACCCAAGGTTAGCGGAATGCACGCAGAGAAAGAACGAATCGTCATTGTTGAAGATGATGCGAAACTTGCCGCCCTGGTTGGCGAGTTTCTGCAATCCCAGGGTTTGCAGGTCGATCTGATCGAGGATGGCAGCAGGGCGGTCGAGCATATTCTTGTCCATCCGCCATCGCTGGTGGTGCTCGATCTCATGCTGCCGGGGGAAGATGGCCTGTCGGTATGCCGGCGCCTGCGCGAGGCGGGGTTCGCCCGCCCGATCCTGATGCTGACCGCCCGCAGCGACGACCAGGACCATATCCAGGGGCTGGAAACCGGTGCCGATGACTTCGTCAACAAGCCGGTGCGACCGCAGGTCCTGCTGGCGCGCATTCGTGCCCTGTTGCGCCGGACCGAGGCCGACGCGCCTGAGCAACCACCTTCGCGCCTGGTGTTCGGTGCCCTGGTCATCGACAATGCCCGGCGCGAGGCCTGGCTGGAAGGTGAGTTGATCGACCTGACCGGGGCCGAGTTCGACCTGCTGTGGTTGCTGGCCAGCAATGCCGGCCGGATTCTCAGTCGCGAAGAGACCTTCGTGGCGCTACGCGGCATCGAATACGATGGTCAGGATCGCTCCATCGATGTGCGCATCTCCCGTATCCGTCCGAAGATCGGTGATGATCCGGACATGCCGCGGCTGATCAAGACCGTGCGCAGCAAGGGTTACCTGTTCGTAGCACCGGAGCCGGACAGCCCGTGAACTCGATCTTCTTGCGCATCTATGGTGGCATGTTGCTGGTGCTGGTCACAGTGTCGCTGCTGGCGTTGCTGAGCATTCATCAGATCAACGGTATCCGCGCGGAGGATTATCGCGAGCGCATCGCCAGCGGCACTTTCCGGCTGATGGCCGACAACCTGCAGCCGATGGATGACTCGGAACGCCGCCAGGTGATGAACGTATGGCAGCGGCTGCTTGGCGTGCCGCTGCATATCCAGGCGCTGTCCGAACTGCAGCTCGATTCCTCCAGCTGGTCAAAGCTGATCCAGGGGCGGGTGCTGGTGCGTCCGGCGGCCAACGACGAGGTGCGGGTGCTGGCGCTGGTGGATATGCATGGCGAGGCGGTGCTGACAGCCAATATCCAGCGCGTCTCCGAGCAACTGGGGCGCGCCACGCTGTTTCTGATTGCCGACGAACTGGTCCGCCGGCCCGAATCGGATATGCCGGCGCGTCTGCAGCAGTTGCGCCGGGAGAAGGGCTTCGGCTATCCGCTGCAATTGAGCCGGGTGCGTGAGTCCGGGCTGGATCAGGATCAACTGCGCCGGCTGGATGAAAGTGACACCGTGATGGCGCTGGCGCCGGATGGCGACGCCATCCTGCTGTATCTGAAAATTCCCGGTACCCAGTGGATTCTGCAGCTGGGGCCGCTGTACCAGATGAAAGCCTATCCGCCGGAACTGCTGATGATCACCGGCCTGCTGACACTGATGCTGATCGGGCTGCTGATCTACCTGCTGGTGCGCCAGTTGGAGCAGCGGCTGATGACCCTGGAAAGCGCCGCGGTGAACATCAGCCGGGGCAACCTGGATTTCCGCGTGGACATGGACAGCCCCGATTCGGTCGGCCGGCTGGCGCGAGCGTTCAACGAGATGGCCGATCACCTGCAGCGCCTGATGCGCATCCAGCGCGAGACCCTGGGCGCGGTCTCGCATGAGCTGCGCACCCCGGTCGCGCGGTTGCGTTTCGGATTGGAAATGCTCGAGACCGCGCAGACCGGGGAAGACCGCAGTCGTTTCATCGATGGCATGGACGGTGATCTCAGCGAACTGGACCGTCTGGTAGACGAGATCCTCACCTATGCACGCCTGGAGCAAGGCGCGCCGGCAATCACCATGAAAGGTACCAATATCCCGCGCATGGTCGAACAGGTGATGGCCGAGCTGGCGCCGCTCGATGCCAGTATTCATCTGGAGCACGTCGACAACTCCTGGGGGCTGGGGCGCCATATCGATGCCGAGCCGCGCTACATGCAGCGCGCCATCACCAATCTGGTCAGTAACGCCATGCGCCATGCCGGCAGCCAGGTGAAGATCACCACCCGCGTGCAGCATGGCATGTGTCGTGTTTCCGTCGAGGACGATGGGCCGGGCATTCCGGAGGCTTATCGGGAAAAGATCTTCAACCCGTTCACGCGCATGGACCTGAGCCGCACGCGCTCATCGGGTGGTTATGGTCTGGGCCTGTCGATCGTGCGCCGCGTCATGTTCTGGCATGGGGGCAGGGCCCGGGCGGAGGCATCGCAGGCTCTCGGTGGAGCCTGCTTCATCATCGAATGGCCGCTGCGCCGGGATTGAGTGTGCTGGTCAGCGGGTGTGACCGTTGACCAGCAGACGGAATGCCTGGCCGGCGCGCTCCGGATCAGGAGTGCGGCCACAGATCAGGTCGCAGTAGATGGCGCCTTCGCCGATGCGGATGATGAAATAGGCCAGACTGTTGGCGTCCATCTCCGGGTTGATCCGTCCGGCCTCGATCTCCTCCTCGAACAGCGCCTCCCACTCGTCGATCAGGCGTTGTTGCAGGCCTGAGACATTCGAGGTCAGCAGTTGCAGGCCCCATTGCGGCTCGGCGGCGAGAAAGTCGTGCATGGGCCGGGCATTGATCAGTGCCACGTTCACGTCGTTATAGATCTGTCCGAGAAAGTCGATGCCGCGCTCGGGATGGTCGATACGCGCCTTTTCGATGGCCTGGTCGTAGATGCCCTTGTACAGCGACCAGAGAATCTCACCCATCAGCAGGTCCTTGTTGCCTACCCAGCGCATCAGGGTGGCGCGACCGATGCCCAGCTCTTCGGCAAGCAGCGACAGGTTCAGGCGGCGGCCTTCCAGCCACCAGCGCCGGGCCATGCGAAAGGCGCTCAGTGGCGTGGCGCGCTCATCGGATTTGCGTTGCGACAGCGCCATGGACAGGGGGGTGGGTTGCATGCTCATAGATATTGGCGTCTTCCGTATTGTACTTTTTAAATAGAATAGTAGCGGGATGATACCAAGGATGAAAGTGTCCCGTCCATGACAGGCTGGTAGAAGACCGTTCGGTCAACAAAGCCGTTCTGTCATGAGTCAGACGCAAGAGCAGCGAAACGGTAGCGGCCCCTGGGGAGCAAGGCATGAAAAAGGCCGGCGACCTGGGGTCGCCAGACTGGTCGTGCGCACAGTGATCTAGTTGATACCCTTGCGCCGTACATCCCAGCGGCTATTACTGCAGAGTCCGCAATTGCTGCCATGGAACAGGCTCTCGGCACTCTGGTCGTCCATAAGGTGATAGCGCATCCAGGCGGTGGATGGGCCGCGGTAGTCGCCACCGTTACCCACCGGTTCGAAGTGACTGACCAGACGCCGCTCACCCCAGAACACCGGCACATTGGCGCGATTGAATACCGGCAGGGCATTCAGCATGGGCGAGGCGATGGTATCGCCGCCCCCGGTCATCAGGAACATCGGGCCGCTCTGGTTGCTTTGCGAGGAGCTGCGATGGCCCAGGCCGATGGTGTAGGGTTGGAAGGGTGCGGTCGCCGTTACCCGGCTGTCCTGGCCGGCCATGATGCTGCCGCCGCCACCCTGGGAGTGCCCGGCGGTGGCGACCCGGTTGACATCCAGCTTGCCAGCGAAGGTGCCGGTGCTGCGGCCATTCTGGTCGACCAGGTAATCCAGGCAGGCGATCATTTCCGCGCCGGTACCGGCGTTGGAAGTGCGCGCCGCGGCGACCACGAAACCGTGGCTGGCCCAGTGCTGCAGCAGGCTGCTGTAGGTGCTTGGCGAGCTGCCGGTGCCGTTGCCCCAGAGGATGATCGGATGCCGCAGGCCGTTCTCGCCCAGGGTGCGCGGACGGTAGACGGCGCAGGTGGTATTGACGTTGCTGTTGGTGACCGAGAAGGGGCCGCTGGCGGCAAAGTCGGATACACCGGGGAAGCCGGAGCCGGTATCCGGATCGGGGGTGCCGGGGTTGGTAGCCATGGCGCCAGCGGACAGCAGCATGCCCAGGGCCAGGCCGGTCAATTTGAATGCAGGTGCTTTCATGATCGAGTCTCTTGTTGGTTTCTTATGGGATAGATGAATGGGCAGCACGGAGCACCAGCTACAACGCCCAGTTCGAGACAAACCCTAGACTCTGTTTATGAAAGCGACACTCGCCTAAAAGGGTGAAAATAGAGACAGATTGATATTAGTGCGGTTTTCCTTAAGTGGTCTCGTCGAGATGTCACAATGGCATGATGAGACGCTCGCGACCGTCAAGCGTCGAGCTGCTGCAGGGACCGGGGCTGTTCTAGCCGGCCAGGTTCTTCGCCGTTACTCCTTCCAGCGTGGCGAAGGAAATATCCTTGGCGGTCAGCAGGAAGTCCTGCATATAGGACATGTCCAGCATGTCCTCGCGCACCGCGGCGTACAGGGTGCCGAACAGGCCCTCGCTACCCAGCCGCCGCGCGCTGACATAGCCGCGCTGCAGGTACTCGGTGATCGCCCAGTTCGGCAGGCAGCATACGCCGCGTCCCGATGCCACCAGCTGCATCATCATGATGGTCAATTCGGCATTGCGCACATCCGCCGGCTCGACCCCTGCCGGGTCGAGGAACTGGCTGAAGATATCCAGTCGGCTGCGTTCCACCGGATAGCAGATCAGGGTCTCACCGGCCAGGTCATGGGGCTCGATATGGCTTCGGCTGGTCAGCGGATGCTGGTTGCCGATGGCCAGCACCGCTTCGTAGGTGAACAGCGGCACGTAGCTGATGCCGGCGATGTCCTGCGGGTCGGAGGTGACCACCAGGTCCAGCTCGCCGCGCGCCAGTGCCGGCAGGGGGGCGAAGAAGTAGCCGGAGGCGAAATCCACCTCCACCTCGGGCCAAGCATTGCGGAACTGGTCGATGGTGGGCATCAGCCACTGGAAGCAACTGTGGCATTCGATCGCCATATGCAGCCGCCCGGCCTGCCCGCCCGACAGGCGTTGCAGGTCGCGTTCAGCCTGACGCACCTGGGGCAGCAGGTTGTCCGCCAGCCGCAGCAGACGCAACCCGGCGCTGGTGAACTGTACCGGTTTGGTCTTGCGCAGGAACAGGGTGGTACCCAGCCGCTGCTCCAGATCCTTGAGCTGGTGGGACAGGGCAGATTGGGTCAGATGCAGGCGCTCGGAGGCTTCGACCAGGCTATCCGCCTCGCGGAGGGTGACAAGCGTGCGCAGGTGGCGAAGTTCTAGCATGGAGGTAGCCTCTAACATGAGCAAAATCGAAGTTTACCACTTCTATGATGAGTTTCATTCAGTGCTGGCCCCAACGGCAGCCATCAGCCTGCCAACGGGCAGTCAGCGCTGGCCTCATGTCCTGCGCGGCGTTAGAGTAGCGCCCTTATCAGCGCAGGGGTTGTTCGCCATGCAGGAATTGTTGTTGCACTGCCGTCCGGGTTTTGAAAGCGAGGCTGCCGCCGAGATGCAGGAGCTGGCCGGCGAACAGGGTATCGCCGGGTATGCGGTTACCCGTGATGGCGCTGCCGTGGTGCGCTTCGTCTGCCCGGAGCAGGGGGATGCCGGTCGGTTGATGCGCAGGCTGAATTTCCGCGAGCTGATCTTCGTCCGCCAGTGGGCGCTGGGTAGCTGGTTGGATGTCCCGGCGGAAGACCGCATTGCGCCGATCCTGGCCGCTTGTGCCCAGGGTCCGATTGCCTCGCAGCTGTGGCTGGAAACCGCCGACACCAATGAGGGCAAGGCGCTGGCGGCACTGACCAAGAAGCTTGTGCGGCCGCTGCAGACCGCGCTGACCAAGACCCGCTTCGTGCGTCCGGCCAAAACTGATGCTCCGCGCCTGCATGTCCTGTTCGAGAGTGGCGAGCGGTTGTTCGTCGGCTGGTCCTGGGCGGACAATGCCGCTGCCTGGCCGATGGGTATCCCGCGGCTGAAGTTCCCCCGCGAAGCACCCAGCCGTTCGACCCTGAAGCTGGAGGAAGCCTGGCATCATTTCATCCCGCGCGACGAGTGGGACAGCCGCCTGGCGCCGGGCATGACCGCCGTGGACCTGGGCGCCGCGCCCGGCGGCTGGACCTGGCAACTGGTCAACCGTCATATGAAGGTCACCGCGGTGGACAACGGACCCATGGCCAGGAGCCTGATGGACAGCGGCCAGGTCGAGCATGTCCAGGCCGATGGCTATCTGTTCAAGCCGAAGAAGCCGGTGCAATGGATGGTCTGCGATATCGTCGACAAGCCGGCGCGCAGCAGCGCATTGCTGGCACGCTGGCTGACCCGTGGCTGGTGCCGCGAGGCGATCATCAATTTCAAGCTGCCGATGAAGCAGCGTTACCGGGAAGTCATGCAATGCCTGGAGCACGTCCAGGATGCACTGGATGCCGCTGACATCCGGGCGGCGATTGCCTGCAAGCAGCTGTACACCGATCGCGAGGAAGTCACCTGCCATGTGCGGGTGCTGCATGCGGGGAGCTACCGGGTGCAATAGTCCGTGGCGCCTGGCAGTCTTATCGCGGCGGGACGCTGCTCCCACCGTTTCAGTACAGATCGCGCTTGCCCTGGTGGGAGCGGCGCCCCGCCGCGATGGAGCCCGGTAACTGGTAAGAGCCAATGCTTTTGCGGATAATCCCCGCATCGCAATACAGGACCAGCCCGACATGAGTAACGCCGTATCTCCACCTTCAGCACAACTCGATGCCCGTGGGCTGTTCTGCCCGGAGCCGGTCATGCTGCTGCACAATGCCGTGCGCGATCTGCCGGCGGGCGAGTGCCTGGAGGTGCTGGCCACCGATCCGTCCACCCAACGCGATATTCCGCGCTTCTGCAGCTTTCTCGGCCACCAGTTGCTCGAGCAGCAGGAAGTGGCCGGGGAGTTTCGCTATCTGATCCGCAAGGGCGCCGCCGCCTGACGCCCCCTCACTTGCGCAGCAGGTGGCTGCTGTCCAGCGGGAAGTTGCGCTTGCGCCGGCCACCGACTACCGCCAGGCGGATCGACAGGAACAGTGCCGCAGCTGTCAGGCCGATGATCAGGCCCTTCCAGAACCCCGCCGGCCCCTCGGCCGGCCCCCATAGATCGGTCAGACCCAGCACATAGCCACTGGGCAGCCCGATCAGCCAGTAGGCGATCATGGTCAACAGCATCGGGATGCGGGTGTCCTGGTAGCCACGCAGTGCGCCGGCGCAGGCCACCTGCACCGAATCGGAGAACTGGTAGAGGGCGGCATAGAGCAGCAGGCTGGTGGTCAGCGCCAGCACCTGCGGGTCATTGGTGTAGATGTACGGCAACACATCAGCCAGCAGGTAGATGAAGCAGGCCGCCAGGGTGGCGAACAACAGCGCCACGGCGATACCGACCTTGGCCGCGAACAGCCCGGCCCGGGCACCCTGCATGCCGAGGTTGTGGCCGACCCGTACGGTGATCGCCAGGCCCAGGCTGAAGGGCACCATGAACACCAGCGAGCTGAAGTTCAGGGTCACCTGGTGGCTGGCCACCACCACGGCGCCGAGGCTGCCGATCAGCAGGGCGATCAGCGCGAACATGCTGGTTTCGGAGAACAGCGAGATACCGATCGGCAGGCCCAGCCCCAGCAGGTTGCGCTGCACGCTCCAGCGCGGCCACTCGAAGCGCTCGAACAGACGGCAGGCGTCATAGATCCTGGTGCGCTTGAGATAGACCAGCATGCAGCCGAGCATGAACCACATCACCACGGTGGTGGCGACGCCACAACCGACGCCGCCCATGGCCGGGAAGCCGAGCTTGCCATAGATCAAGATGTAGTTGACCGGGACGTTGAGGATCAGCCCGAGAAAGCCGATCACCATGCTCGGCTTGGTGCGCGACAGCCCATCGGTCAGGCCGCGCAAAGCCTGGTACATGCCGATCGCCGGGAAACCCAGCGCCACGGCCCGCAGGTAGGCCACGGTCTTGGGCATCAGTACCGGATCGATCTGCGCCCAGTACAGTATCGGCTCCACGGCGCACAGCGCCAGACCGGAAAGGATGCCCAGGCACAGGCCGAGCCATAACCCCTGGCGCACCAGCGGGCCGGTGTCAGCAGGCCGGCCGGCACCGTTGCTGGCGGCGACCTTGGAGGTGACGATCATCAGCACGCCGGTCAGGAACAGGAAGGTCGGTACCCAGAACGAGTTGCCCAGCGCCACCGCCGCCAGGTCGACGGCACTGACCCGTCCGGCCATGGCGGTATCGACGAAGCCGATCAGGGTGTGCGACAACTGCGCTGCGATGATGGGCAGCGCGAGCCAGATCAGCGCGCGCAATTCTGTTACACTGCGGCGCCAGCGGGACGGGGTTTCTCGGATAGTCATCTGGGTACTACATCTGCGGGAAAAGCAGCCCATCCTATCAATTTGCCGGTTATTGTCCACCACTCGATGACACACCACTGCCAGGATCTGATCCGTCTGTTCGCCGCCTGCTTCGCCGATGAATTCAACACCCGGCTGGTCGGGGGTGGGGCCGAGCCGATCTACCTGCCGGCCGATGCGCACGAGCCGATGCACCGTATCATCTTCACCCATGATTATTACCGCAGTGCGCTGCACGAGATCGCCCATTGGTGCGTTGCCGGGCAGGCACGCCGTCAACTGGTCGATTTCGGCTACTGGTACGCGCCGGATGGGCGCAGCAGCGAGCAGCAGAACGCCTTCGAGCAGGTCGAGGTCAAGCCGCAGGCGCTGGAGTGGCTGTTCTGCGAGGCCGCCGGCCATCCGTTCCGCGTCAGCCTGGACAACCTGAGTGGCGAGGCCACCGATCCCGGCCCCTTCAAGTGGCGGGTCATCGAGCAGGTGCAGAGCTATCTGGATAACGGCATTCCGCAGCGTGCGGCGCGCTTCGTCGATGCGCTGCTGGGGCATTATCGTCCGGGTGCCACGCTGCAGCACCAGGCGTTCAGTTTCGAGCGGCTGTGACCCGATACGCCGGCGCCTGGCTGGACAGATGCCGGATGCCTTCCGACAATGCAATCAAACCCTGCGGAGCAGACACCGATGCACATAGTCGCTGATGAAAACATTCCCCTGCTGGATGAATTCCTCGCCGGATTCGGGCGCCTGACCCGGTTGCCCGGGCGCCTGATCGATCACACCTCGGTCAGCGACGCGGATGTGCTGCTGGTGCGCTCGGTGACCCAGGTCAGCGCCGCGATGCTGGCCGGCACGCCGGTGCGTTTCGTCGGTACCTGCACCATAGGTACCGACCACCTGGACCTGGCGGGGCTGGCGGCGGCGGGTATCGAGGTCGCCAGCGCGCCCGGCTGCAATGCACGGGGGGTGGTGGAGTATGTGCTCAGCTGCCTGCTGACCCTGTCCGAGCGCAGCGCCAGCGCCTGGCAGGACAGGACCGTCGGCATCATCGGGGTCGGCGAGGTGGGCGGGCGCCTGGCGACCACGCTGCAGGCACTGGGCATCCGCTGCCTGCTCTGCGATCCACCGCGTGCCGAGCGCGGCGAGCAGGGCTTTGTCAGCCTGGATGAGTTGCTCGGCCAGAGTGATGTGATCAGTTGCCATGTCCCGCTGACCTCCAGCGGCGCCCATGCCACCCGGCATCTGCTCGACGAGCAGCGCCTGCGTGCGCTGCGCCCCGGCACCTGGCTGATCAACAGCAGCCGCGGCCCGGTGATCGACAATACCGCCCTGTCCCGGGTGCTGCAGCAGCGCAGCGATTTGCTGGTAGCGCTGGACGTCTGGGAAGCCGAGCCGCTGGTCGATCCGCAGCTGGCGGCCCGCTGCGCACTGGCGACGCCGCATATCGCCGGCTACAGCCTCGATGGCAAGTTGCGTGGCACCGCCCAGATATACCAGGCGCTGTGCCGCTTCCTGGACGTGCCGGTTACGCTCAGCCTGGAGCAACTGGCACCGCGAATCGGAGCGGGGGAGTGGAGTGTGGAGCCGGGTACGCCGCCGGACTGGCTGCTGGCCAAGGCGCTGCGCCAGGTCTATGACGTGCGTGACGATGATGCCCGCCTGCGCGCCATGCTGGGGGGGGCGGCATCGGAGCAGGCCAGTCGGGAAGGGTTCGATCGGTTGCGCAAGGACTATCCGTTGCGCCGGGAATGCAATCTGCTGCGTATCAGGACCGCCGCATCCGAGCCACAGGTGGCCCGGAGATTGCTGGCGGCCGGGTTCGTGTCAGCGGGCTCCGACTGAGCGGGGCGCCACCCATTGCTGTTCCAGTGCTTCACAGGCCTGCTGGATCATGCGTTCGGTAATGGCAATCTCCCGACCGTGTTCATCCACCAGATAACCCCGTGCCTGCAGAGACGGGCGGGGTAGGTGATCGGTCAGGGAACGCTGCTTCTGCTGTACCTGTAGACTCATGGAATTTCTCCAGATCAGTTCTCATCGGGTAAGGTGTCGGCAGCTCTGCGGTGCCTGACACAAAGCAAAGCATAGACCAGTCTTGTGACTACCGGATGACAGAAAGTATCCCCGCAGGCGCTGTAGGACGCTGGTTTCAGGCTGCCAACCCAGGTCATGGTTCATCCGGTGACAAGCGAAACCGCAGGGGAATCAGTAGCTTGTCTTCAGAAGTTGCAGCAGAGGATGAGACTCTGAAAAAAAGCCCCCGCACAGGGCGGGGGCTGGTTTACCACTTGCTCGATCAGCGATAGTTGCCGGCGCGCAGTGCGGCGATACGCTGCTCCAGCGGCGGGTGGGTCATCAGCAGGCCGGCCAGCCCATTCTTCAGGTTGCCGTTGATGCCGAAGGCGGTCATCTCGCCCGGCATCTCCACCGGGATACCCTGTTCGGCGCGCAGGCGCTCCAGGGCGGCGATCATGTTGCCGCTGCCGGTCAGCTGCGCCGCGGCCGCATCGGCACGGAACTCGCGCTGGCGTGAGAACCACATGACGATGATGCTGGCCAGGATGCCGAGTACCAGTTCGGCAGCGATGGTCGCGATGAAGTAGCCGATACCGGGGCCGCTACCCTCGTTCTTGAATACCGCGCGGTCGACGAAGTTGCCGATGATGCGGGCGAAGAACATGACGAAGGTGTTCACCACGCCTTGGATGAGGGTCAGGGTGACCATGTCGCCATTGGCCACGTGGCCGACTTCGTGGGCCATGACCGCCTTGATCTCGTTCGGGCTGAAGCGCTGCAGCATGCCCTCGGAAACAGCGACCAGCGAGGCATTCTTGTTCCAGCCGGTGGCGAAGGCGTTGGAGGCGCGCGACGGGAAGATCGCCACCTCCGGCATGCCGATGTTGGCGTCGCGCGCCAGTTCGGCGACGGTATCCACCAACCACTGTTCCTGGCGGGTCTGCGGCTGGGTGATGACCCGGGCGCCGGTGCTGCGCTTGGCCATCCACTTGGACATGAACAGGGAAACGAAGGAACCGGCGAAGCCGATCACCGCACAGAAGATCAGCAGCGAGGTCAGGTTCATCCCGCCCTGGCCGTCGTGGATACTCCCCACGCCGAGCAGGCTCAGGGTAATGCTGGCAACCAGGACGATGGCAAGGTTGGTCGCCAGGAAAAGCAGAATACGCATCATGTAAGTGAAGCTCCTATGGATACATGGGGAGTATATTTGGGGCTGGCGGCACGGGATTCAATCGACAGTCTGTTTCAAAGCGTGTCGAGTCGGGTTGCTCACAACAGCCCCGGGTTGTCGAGCGCCTGCTCGACGACAGGTTTCAGCGCACTGGGAACAACAGGTGCAGCGCCTGAACGCGGGCCGGGGCGTTGACCCCGGGTTAGCGTGCGAGGGCTTGCAAGGCAATCTACTGCTTGTAGCTGTGCAGGAAATTGGCGATGCGCCCGATGGCCATTTCCAGGTCGTCCTTGCGGGGCAGCGAGACGATGCGGAAGTGGTCCGGCCACGGCCAGTTGAAGGCGGTACCCTGGACAATCAGGATCTTCTCCTGCAGCAGCAGGTCGAGCACCATCTTCTCGTCGTTGTGAATCGGATAGACCTTGGGGTCCAGCTTGGGGAACAGGTACAGCGCGCCCTTGGGCTTGGTGCAGCTGACGCCGGGGATTTCGTTGAGCAGTTCCCAGGCGGTATCCCGCTGCTCCAGCAGCCGGCCACCGGGCAGGATCAGGTCGTTGATGCTCTGGTAGCCGCCCAGCGCGGTCTGGATCGCATGCTGGGCCGGCACGTTGGCGCACAGGCGCATGGAGGACAGGATCTCCAGTCCTTCGATATAGCTGGCGGCGCGCTGCTTGGGGCCGCTGATGATCATCCAGCCGGAACGGAAGCCCGCCACCCGGTAGGACTTGGACAGACCGTTGAAGGTCAGGCACAGCAGGTCCGGTGCCACCGCCGCGAAGGAGTCGTGCTCGACGCCGTCGTAGAGAATCTTGTCGTAGATCTCGTCGGCCAGTACCAGCAGCTTGTGCTCGCGGGCGACCTCGGCCAGTTGCTCCAGTACCTCGCGCGGGTACACCGAACCGGTGGGGTTGTTCGGGTTGATCAGCACCATGGCCTTGGTGTTGGGGGTGATCTTGCTGCGGATATCCTCGATATCCGGATACCACTCCGATTGCTCATCGCACAGGTAATGCACCGGCTTGCCGCCGGACAGGCTGACGGCGGCGGTCCACAGCGGGTAGTCCGGCGCCGGGATCAGCACTTCATCGCCGTTGTTCAGCAGCGCCTGCATGGCCATCACGATCAGTTCGGAGACACCATTGCCGAGGTAGATGTCCTCGATACCGACACCCTGGATCTGCTTGGTCTGGCAATAGTGCATCACCGCCTTGCGCGCGGAGAACAGCCCCTTGGAGTCACTGTAGCCCTGGGCAGTGGAGAGGTTGAGAATCACGTCCTGGAGGATTTCCTCGGGCGCTTCGAAACCGAAGGGTGCCGGGTTGCCGATGTTCAGCTTGAGAATCCGGTGACCTTCCTCTTCGAGGCGCTTGGCATGGCGCAGGACCGGCCCGCGAATGTCGTAGCAGACATTGGCCAATTTGTTGGACTTGCTAACCTGCATGATACTTACCTGTAAATCATCGGTTGATGAGAATGGGGCTGTGACCGCGAAAGCAAAGCGAGCATGATACGACTGCGATTGCAGCGAAGAAAGCCCGAACGACAACCTTGTGGAGGAAATCATGGATAAAGTGATCAAAACGGACGATGCCTGGCGTGAACAGCTGAGCGACACGCAATATCAGGTGTGTCGTCTGAGGGGCACCGAGCGGCCTTTTTCCGGTGAGTACCATCGCAAGGGCGAACCGGGCCTGTACCACTGCGTGTGCTGCGATGCGCCGCTGTTCGATACCGACACCCAGTTCGATGCCGGGTGTGGCTGGCCCAGCTATTACGCTCCGGTCAGCGAGGACGCGGTCACCACCACCGAGGACTACAGCCACGGTATGCACCGCACCGAAGTGCTGTGTGCCCGCTGCGATGCCCACCTAGGTCACGTCTTCCCCGACGGGCCGCCGCCCACGGGGCTGCGCTATTGCATCAATTCGGTGTGCCTGCGGCTGGAACCGAGGGCGGCCTGAGCGGCTGTGGGGCAGGCGAGCCCGCTGGCTGTTGACCCACCGGTCGTTTTCCTCTTCCATAGCGGGCGCAACAGCACACCATCCACTTGCCAGGAAACCAGCCATGTCCGATATCACCACCGCCGACTTCATGCAGCGTGTCGTCCGCTTTCTCGATCGATACGAGCAGAGCCTGCCGCCGGTACAGCCGCAGATAGACTGGAGCGAGGTACGGGCGGCGCGTTGGGTCGGGCAGGGTGACAGCGGCTGGCTCAAGCCATTGCAGCTCACCGCCGGGCATGGACTGAGCGATCTGGTGGGAGTGGACCGACAGAAACAGCTGCTGCAGGCCAATACCGAGCAGTTCGTCAAGGGCCTGCCGGCCAACAACGCCTTGCTGTGGGGCGCACGGGGCACCGGCAAGTCGTCACTGGTTCGGGCACTGCTGGCCGCCTGGGCGGACCAGGGCCTGCGCCTGATCGAGATCGACAAGGGCGACCTGGTGCACCTGCCGGCGCTGGTGGCGCAGATCAGCGGGCAGCCGTGGCGCTTTCTGCTGTTCTGTGATGACCTGGCCTTCGAGGCCGGTGACAACGCCTACAAGACACTGAAGACGGTACTCGACGGCTCGGTCGAGGCGACCCCGGACAATCTGCTGCTGTATGCCACCTCCAACCGTCGCCACTTGCTGCCCGAGCAACGCAGCGACAACCTGGCTGCCAGCATGGTCGATGGCGAGCTGCATCCCGGCGAGGCGATCGAGGAGAAGATCGCCCTGTCGGACCGTTTCGGCCTGTGGGTGTCCTTCTACCCGTTCACTCAGGATCACTACCTGGATGTGGTACGCCACTGGCTGACCAGCATGGCGCAGGAACTCGGGCTTGAGTGGCAGTGGGACGAGGAACTGCAGAAGGAGGCCATCCGCTGGGCCCAGGCGCGCGGCAACCGCAACGGGCGCTGTGCCTGGCAGTTCGCACGGTCATGGATCGGTAAGGCGCTGCTGGTCGGGCACGACATTGACCGGCCGGGCCGCATATAAGCCAAAACCGAGCTGGAACAATTGCAACACCAGCATGCTGGCCAGTGCCCATTGCCAGTGACCACTGATATCGCGCAGCAGGCCGAGGGAGAAGGGCCCCAGTGCCGCGAGCAGGTAACCGATGCTCTGAGCCATGGCCGACAGCGCGGTGGCCTGGACCGGGTTGGCGGCCCGCAACACGAAGAACGACAGTGCCAGGCTGAGCGCGCAGCCACAGCCCACCCCGATCAACGAGGCCCACAATAGCGCCGCTGAAGGATGCAACCACAGCCCGGCAATGCCGACGAAGGAGGAGGCGAAGGTGCCCAGCACCAGCAGGCGCTGGTTACGCATCCTCGCCGCGAGCATGGGTACGAACAGGTTGAAAGGGATGCTCACCAGATTGATGAGCGCGGTAGCGGTGCCAGCCTGATGGGCATCAAGACCGCTTTCCAGCAGGATCTTGGGCAGCCAGGTGGCCATGGAATAGAAATAGAAGGATTGCAGTCCCATGAACAGGGTGATGGCCCAGGCTACCTTGTCGCGCCAGAGGCTGATCCGTGTCAGCTGGCCGAGCCTTTCCACACTCTTGACCCGGAGCATGGGCAGCCAGAACAGCAGGCAGAACAGCGGCAGCACTGCCCACAAGGCGACCGGATAGCGCCAACTGCCGAACTGCTCCATCAGCGGTACCGCCAGATACACTCCCAGGCCGGCTCCCAGACTCAGGGTTACCGAATACAGGCCAGTCATCAGCCCGACCTGGCGCGGGAAAAAGGATTTGACCAGGCCGGGAATCAGCACGTTGAGCACGGCGATCGCCGAGCCCAGCAGCAGCGTACCCAGAATCACCAAGGGGTACTGTTCCAGCAGGCGCAGGGTGACCCCGAGGCTGATCAGCAGCAGGCCGGCAATGGCCAGCTGTTGGGGAGCCCAGCGCCGGGACAGCCAGGGCACGGCTATGGACACCACGCCAAAGCACAGCAGCGGCAGGGTAGTCAGCAGGCTGAAGGCGCTGGCGTTGATGGCCAGGGTGTCGCGGATTTCCATCACCAGTGGGCCGACCACCACCAACCCGCCACGCAGGTTGGCGGCGGCCAGCAACAAGGCGGCAATGGCGAGAGTGGCAATGAGAGGGCGGCCGCTGAACGGACCACCGGGTCGGGTTGTTACTGTCATCGCTTGGGCCTTCAGGAGTGCGGAGTGGGCAGAGCGGGTATTGCGCAAGGTGCTGGATGGTACTCCCTCTGCCCCTTCAACTCCACAGGTTGCCGGCGGCGTTCAGTTCAGCAAGCGGGTGAGGCGCCGGACGATGTCATCGATCTGAGCGTCGCTGCAGATCAGCGGCGGCAGCAGGCGGATGGTTCTGCCCCGGGTGACGCTGATCAGCAGGCGCTCCTGCGCCAGCGCCCGGTACACCAGTTCCTCGCATGCTCGATCCAGTTCGATGCCGACCATCAGGCCCTGCCCGCGGATACCGACGATACCGGGGGCGCCATGCAGTCCGGCGCGCAGCCCCTGCAGCAGGCGCTCGCCCAGGCGAGCGGCACGCCCGGGCAACTGCTCACGCTGCATTACCTCGATGACCGCGCAGCCGACCCGGCAGGCCAATGGACTGCCACCGAAGGTAGAGCCATGGCTGCCAGGGGCCAGCAGGGTGGCGGCCTTGCCCCGAGCCAGGCAGGCGCCGATGGGGAAGCCATTGCCCAGCCCCTTGGCCAGGGTGATGACGTCCGGCAGCACAGCGCTGTGCTGATAGCCGAACCAGGCACCGGTGCGGCCCATACCGGTCTGCACCTCGTCGACCATGAACAGCCAGTTGTGCTCATCGCACAGCCGGCGCAGGGCCTGCAGGTAGGCTGGGGAAGCGGGACGCACACCACCTTCACCCTGCACCGGCTCGACCAGCACGGCGACGATATTCGGCGTGGCTGCGGCAGCCTGCTGCAGGGCCCCGATATCATCGTAGGGCAGGCGTACGAAGCCGGGCATCAGTGGCTCGAAGCCCCGGTGCACAGCAGGGTTGCCAGTGGCTGCCAGGGTAGCGAAAGTGCGCCCATGGAAGCTGTTTTCCATCACCAGCACCTGGGGCTGGGATATGCCCAGGCTGTTAGCGTGCAGGCGGGCCAGCTTGAGTGCGGTCTCGTTGGCTTCCGCGCCGGAATTGCAGAAAAAGCCCCGCTGCATACCGGAGAGTGCACAGAGCTGTTCGCTCAGTCGCTCCTGCCAGGGAATGCCGAACATGTTGGATGTGTGCAGCAACAGGTCGGCTTGCTCGGCAAGGGCGCGAGCTACCTCGGGGTGGGCATGGCCGATATTGGTGACCGCGACCCCGGCGATGGCATCGAGATACTCGATCCCATCCTCGTCCCACAGGATGGCGCCAAGGCCGCGCACGAAGGATAGCGGCTGACGGGTGTAGACGGGCATCAGAAAGGAAGAGGTAGCGGGCATGTTCAGCATTCTTTCGGCAGGTTGGCAGGTGTGAAGATCGGGTTGCTGTAGAGCACGCGCACGCCGTCAGGGCTGCTT
Organism: Halopseudomonas xiamenensis; assembly: GCF_014219065.1. GTDB lineage: Bacteria > Pseudomonadota > Gammaproteobacteria > Pseudomonadales > Pseudomonadaceae > Halopseudomonas > Halopseudomonas xiamenensis. Next base: position 45,859 of record NZ_JACLGO010000004.1, on the reverse strand, counting down.
TCCAGCACGCGCTGCTCGCTTCTGGCAACAAACAGCTCAAGGCGGTAGCCCTCCGTTTCCGGCAGGCGAAGGGCAAGCTCGGCTACGGCTTCCAGCGACCAGGGGAGGGAGGAGTCGAAATGGCCCAGCAGCCGGTCATGGCGATGGATTATGAGTCGATGGGTATGCATGGTGTCACTCTGTAGGCAAGGATGAGTAAGGGCTTCACTGCTCTGGTGCAGTCGGCCAGTAATGGCTGTCCGGCGTGGCGCGTGCACCGAATATCGCCTGGCCAACACGCACCACCGTGGCTCCTTCCTCGATGGCGATCTCGAAGTCACCGGACATGCCCATCGACAGCTCATCCAGCCCGATGCCGACAGGCGCGCCCTGTCGCAACCGATCACGCAGATTGCGCAGCAGCACGAAGCAGCGGCGCACCCGCTCGGCCTCGCTGGAGAACAGCGCCAGTGTCATCAGTCCGCGTACGCGCAGTGCCGAGAATGCAGGCAATGCCTGTAGGAAGGCCGGTACGTCCTCAGGGGACAGGCCGTACTTGCTGGCCTCGTCGGAGGTGTTGACCTGTACGAACACATCCAGCGAGCGCCCCTCGATCTGCAGGCGGCGATCGAGAGCTTCGGCGACTCGCAGACTGTCCAGCGCCTGGAATTCGCTGGCGAAGCGCGCCACCAGCTTGGCCTTGTTGGTCTGCAGATGGCCGATGACCGACCATTGCAGGTCGGTCAGGTCCTGCATCACCTGCCATTTCTGATGGGCTTCCTGCACCTTGTTCTCGCCCAGCATCCGGCAACCTGCCGCGTAGGCCAGCCGCAAACTGGCTTCGGGCTTGGTCTTGCTGACCGGCAGCAGGCGCACACTGGCCGGATCACGGCCGGCACGCTGGCAGGCCCGATCGATGCGCGCCTGCACCGCGGCCAGGTTATGGCGGAAATCCTCGACCGTGGTGGCCTGGGGATAACGGCCGTGCCGGTCATGATGGGTTTGGGTGTCGGAAGACTCGATCATCAGCTTGCTCGCCTGCAAATCAATAGATAGGTTGCAAAGGCTGTTTATAGCCCTAAAATGGACTGGTGTCGCCATCCACTTTTTCATGAAGATACAGACCAATTGTTCAGAAACGCCCAGCTTGAGTCGGTCAAGGCCTGGATCAACGATCCGGCGCAGGGGGCTTTGCCGCTGCATGCGCGCATCCAGCGGGCCATTCGGCAACTGATCCTCGACGGCGCGCTCGATGTGGGCAGGCCATTGCCTGCGTCACGTGCCCTGGCCAAGTCGCTGGAGGTCTCCCGGGATACGGTCGAGTCGGCCTACAGCCAGTTGCATGCCGAAGGTTTCATCGAGCGACGCGTCGGTAGTGGCAGTTTCGTGTCGGAGCGAGCGCAGCAATTGCCAGGACGGGGTAAGCCGCATCATGCCGCGGGCGGCAAGGCCTCGCCGCGTCTCAGCCAGCGCGGCAGTGCGATATTCAGCAGTGGTGGCCTGCGCGACTTCCTGACCCCACGTCCGTTTGCACCTGGCGTGCCGGAAACACGCAGCTTTCCATTGCAGACCTGGGAACGTCTCGAACGGCAGGTATTGAAGGAGTATGGCACCCGGATACTGCTGCACAGCCCACCCCAGGGTATGGAACCATTGCGCCGCGCCATCGCCGACTATGTCAATCTTGAGCGTGGCGCGCGGGCTACGCCGGATCGGGTGCTGGTGCTGACCAGTTCCCAGCAGGCACTGAGCCTGTGCGCGAGCGTGCTGCTCGATGCCGGCGAGCGGATATTCATCGAAGACCCCGCATACCACGGGGCACGCAAGGCATTCGATGCCGCCGGATTGGAATGCGTACCCATCCCTGTGGATGCCGACGGCTTGCGGGTGGAACATCTGGCCCAGGTGTCAGCCGCCACGAGGGAGGCGCCCAAAGCGGTATTCCTGACACCCTCACACCAGTTCCCGAGCGGGGCGACACTGGCACTGGACAGGCGGCTGGCTGTCATCGAATGGGCCAGGCAGCACGAAAGCTGGATCATCGAGGACGACTACGACAGCGAGTTCCACTACGAGGGCAAGCCGACCGCCTGCGTGCAAGGGCTCGATCCGCATGAGCGGACGATCTATATCGGTACCTTCACCAAATCGCTGTTCCCCGGCCTGCGCATCGGCTACATGGTGCTGCCATCGTCCCTGGTCACTCCCATGACCGTGGCGCGCACCCTGCTGGATGGGCACAGCGCGCCGATTCCGCAACTCACCCTGGCGCGTTTCATGGAGGGCGGACACCATGGTGCGCATATCCGGACGATGCGGGCCCTCTACGCCAAACGGCGCGACGTGCTGGCCCAACTGGTACACGAGTATCTGGCCGATTACCTGGAACCACGGGTACCGGCAGGGGGCATGCAGATGCCCTGCGTATTCACCCGCGATATTCCTGAGCGCGAAGCTGTGGCCTCGGCACGCCAGGCTGGCATAGACCTGTTGGGGTTGACGGCGCTGCATGCGTCCAGCCGGCACCAGGCGGGTTTTCTCATGGGATTTGCCGCCCATGCGCCACATGAGATGGAGGCCGCCGTGAAGACGTTGGTGAAGGTGTTGAGGGCGCTGACCAGCCAGTCACCCGCATAGCTCTGTTCGGGGTGTTGCCTGACCGTAGGTTTCTGAAAAAAGAGGAAGTGGAGCGGGTGAAGGGAATCGAACCCTCGTCGTAAGCTTGGGAAGCTTCTGCTCTACCATTGAGCTACACCCGCAGCGCGACGCATTTTACGCAGGTTTGTCCGGGTTCGGCAATCTATTGTGCCGGGCCGGTGGGACGTACCTGCTCGATGATGAAGCGGCTGTGGATGGTCGCTGGCATGCGTGACAGGGAAATCTCCAGATTCTGCGCCGGTACCTGGTAGGTCATGCGGGTGGTCAGCAGGTGCAGGGCGGATTTCAGCAGTTCGATGGTCAGCCATTCGCCCGCGCAGCGATGGCCGTGGGAATACTCGCCGCCACCCTGGGGGATGAAGTTGAAGGGGCTCTTGTCCCAGTTGGCGAACTGCTCGGGGCAGAAGCTGTCCGGTTGTGGCCAGGTTCGTGGGTCATGGTTGGTGCCATGCAGGTCCAGCAGCATCCAGTCGCCGGAGCGGAAATGATGGTCGCGCCAGGTGAATGGCTGGCGCACGAGGCCGCCGACCACCGGAAAGAATGGATAGAAGCGGCGGACTTCCTGGACGAATAGCTCGGCCAGGCCCGGCTCGCCATTGCCCAGGCGTTCCCGGTATTGCGGATGCTGGTGCAGGGCCAGGGCCGAGAAGGTGATATAGCGGGCCACGGCGACCACCGGGCGCAGCAGGTTCAGCAGCTCCACGGCGGCGGTCTTGTAGTCCGGATGATGGCCATGCAGCGCGGTATGGTGGGCGATGACTTCCAGTGGCGTATGCGGCCGGTCGCCGCTGGATTGGCTGCGTGCTGCGCGGATCTGCTGGCGTGCCCAGCGTTCGGTGCGCTGGCGCAGCAACTGGCCCTTCCAGTTGCGTGGGCCGATACTGCCGGCCCCTTCGATCATGGCTGTCAGTTCGGCGGTGCGCTGCTGGAGTTCATGTTCATCGAGGTGGATACCGACCCAGCGGCATACGCTGTGGCAGAGAATCCGCTCGACCTCATCCTGCAGAGTCACCGATGGCTGGCCCTGCCAGCGGGGTATCTGACGCTGCCATTGCTCCTCGAACAGCGTCATCAGCTGCGCCAGACGGGCCGGCCCCATCAGACCCATGAACATCTCCTTGCGTCGGGCATGTTCCTCGTCATCCAGCGTCAGCACGCTGCCGTGATCCTGCAGCAACGACAGGGTGGTCGGCGGCATGGCGCGCTGGCGGGTGAAGCGACCGGGGACGTAGAGCATGCGGGCGGCGTCCTCGCCGGTCAGGCAGTAGACCGGTCGCAGCATGATGCGGGTCTGAAAGATGTCGCTGCGGTACTCCCGACAGTGCTCGGAAATGAATCGATAGCCGTTGTCGAGGAACGCCTTGCTGCTGTCGAAGGCGGAGGTGCGGGGGATCTGCATAGCATGGCTCCCGGCAGGATGCGGTCGGTGGTCGTCAGAAATTTGGAAAAGAGGCTGGGAGCAAAGTTCGGTTTTTATGCGGACGCCGGCGGGTGCCGGGCCGTTGACGGGTATTGCGGGTCGCGTTGCCGGTGCAACCCGCAATAGCAGTGAGGCAGCCGTTGCGGTTTTACAGGCGTGCTGCCCGCATCAGCCGACGATAGCTGTCGCGGCGCTTGGCCTGGTCGTAGATGGGACTGTTGACGATCAGCTCGTCGGCACCGCTACGCTGCAGCAGGTCGGCCATCTGCTGGGCGACGCTCTGTTCGTCGCCGATCAGGGTGCCGGCCAGGGTCGAGAGCACCTGGTGGCGCTCATGGGGTTGCCACAGCGCGTCCATGTCTGGCACCGGTGGGCGCAGTTGCCCGCGTTCGCCGCGGATCATGTTGAGGAACGATTGCTGGTGCGAGCTGGCAAGGTAGTGCGCCTCGTCCCGGGTCTCGGCGACGAAGGCGTTGATGCCGAGCATGGCCAGTGGCTGTTGCAGCTCTGCCGAGGGCTGGAAGTTGTCACGGTAGTTGCGCATGGCGGCCATCATGTAATCGGGCGAGAACTGGCCGGCGAAGGCAAAGGGCAGGCCGAGGCTGGCGGACAACTGGGCGCTGAAGGTGCTGGAGCCGAGCAGCCAGATCGGGACGTTGAGGCCGGCGCCGGGTACGGCCACCAGTCGCTGACCGGGTTCCGGCTCGGCGAAGTAGTAGCGCAGTTCCTCCAGCATCTGCGGGAAGTCTTCCCCATCGGTGCGGCCGCGGCGCAGAGCGCGGGCGGTGGCCATGTCGGTACCCGGGGCGCGGCCCAGGCCCAGGTCGATACGGCCCGGATAGAGCGACTCCAGCGTGCCGAACTGTTCGGCGATCTGCAGTGGTGAGTGGTTCGGCAGCATGATGCCGCCCGAGCCGAGGCGAATGCGTTCGGTGCCGGCGGCCAGGTAGCCGATCACCACCGAGGTGGCGGCACTGGCGATGCCGGTCATGTTGTGATGCTCGGCGACCCAGAAGCGATGGTAACCCTCTTGCTCGGCGAAACGGGCCAGCTCCAGGCTGTTGCGCAGCGCCTGCGCCGGGGTCGAACCGAGGGTGACCGGGCAGAGATCGAGGATCGAGAGCGGTACGGCGGAAGTCATTATATTGGCTCCGGGACAACGGGATGTGTCGGCCATGCTAACCCTGTGGGGCGGTAGAGCATAGCCCTGGGCGGATATCCGAATGGCACTCTACTCCGTCATCCTCAGCGCAGGCTGAGGATCCAGGGTGTTGGTTGGCTCGGAGTGGCTGGTGGATCCTTCGCCTTCGCGAAGGATGACGGAAGTAGAGAGGGGGATGACGGGTGCAAGTGGAAGGTGACGGAGTGAGGGTGAGGACGGGGCACGCTGTGCCCTGCTCAGTTTTCTGGATATCTGGCTCGGTTCTTGCTTGAGTGAAGATGTGCGGAACTTTTGCGTCATTTTTTTGTTTCGGGGATCCTCAGGGTAATGGCCGTCAATCACAGTCAAGTCATCAATTCCATGCGCGGCAACCTGGCGGGGCTGCGCCATGGCAGCCTGGGCGTGCCGATCCTGCTGCTGGCGATGCTGGGCATGATGATGCTGCCGGTGCCGCCGTTTCTGCTCGACGTATTCTTCACCTTCAACATCGCGCTGTCGCTGGTGGTGTTGCTGGTCTGTGCCTATGCGCTGCGGCCGCTGGACTTCGCCGCTTTCCCGACCATCCTGCTGGTCGCTACTCTGCTGCGCCTGGCGCTCAACGTGGCCTCGACCCGGGTGGTGCTGCTGCACGGGCATGAGGGCGGGGATGCAGCAGGGAAGGTGATCGAGGCCTTCGGTGAGGTGGTGATCGGCGGTAACTTCGTGGTCGGTCTGGTGGTGTTCATCATCCTCATGGTGATCAACTTCGTGGTGGTGACCAAGGGCGCGGGGCGGATTTCCGAGGTCAGCGCGCGTTTCACCCTGGATGCCATGCCGGGCAAGCAGATGGCCATCGACGCCGACCTGAATGCCGGCCTGATCGATCAGGCGGAGGCCAAGACCCGTCGCCAGGAAGTCGCCCAGGAGGCGGACTTCTACGGCTCGATGGACGGTGCCAGCAAGTTCGTGCGTGGTGACGCCGTCGCTGGCCTGCTGATCCTGTTCATCAACGTCATCGGTGGTCTGGTCATCGGCATGGGGCAGCATGGACTGGGTTTTGCCGAGGCCGGCCGGATCTATATCATCCTGACCATCGGTGACGGCCTGGTGGCGCAGATTCCGTCGCTGCTGCTGTCCACCGCCGCGGCGATCATGGTTACCCGGGTGTCCACCTCCGAGGATATGGGCGGCCAGGTCAAGCGGCAGATGTTCGCCTCGCCCAAGGCGTTGGGTATCGCGGCGGCCATCATGATCGTCATGGGCCTGGTGCCCGGCATGCCGCACCTGTCGTTCCTCAGCCTGGGTGCCCTGGCGGCCGGCGGTGCCTGGTATATCGCCCAGCGTCAGAAGGCCAAGGCCGAGGAAGAGCAGGCCGCCGAGGAGCAGAAGGCGCAGCTGCCGGCGGCGCCGCGCCCGGAAACCCGTGAGCTGGGCTGGGATGACGTGACGCCGGTGGACATGGTCGGCCTGGAGGTTGGCTACCGGCTGATCCCGCTGGTCGACCGCAGTCAGGGTGGGCAACTGCTGGCGCGAATCAAGGGCATCCGCAAGAAGCTGTCGCAGGATCTGGGCTTCCTGATGCCCTCGGTGCATATCCGCGACAACCTGGACCTGGCGCCGAACGTCTACCGCATCACCCTGATGGGCGTCGGCGTGGCCGAGGCCGAGGTGTACGCCGACCGCGAACTGGCGATCAACCCCGGTCAGGTTTTCGGTGAGATCAAGGGTATTCCCGGCAAGGACCCGGCCTTTGGCCTGGAGGCGGTGTGGATCGAACCGATGCAGAAGGACCAGGCTCAGTCGCTGGGCTACACGGTAGTGGATGTCAGCACCGTGGTGGCCACCCATCTCAACCAGATCCTGCACAAGCACTCCCACGAGCTGCTCGGTCACGAGGAAGTTCAGCAACTGCTGAAAGTGCTGGCCAAGGCCTCGCCGAAACTGGCCGAAGAGCTGGTGCCGGGCATCATCTCGCTGTCCGGACTGCTCAAGGTATTGCAGGGCCTGCTGCAGGAGCAGGTGCCGGTGCGCGATATCCGCACTATCGCTGAGGCGATCGCCAACCAGTCGGGCAAGAGTCAAGATACCGGCGCGTTGATTGCTGCGGTGCGCGTCGCGCTGTCCCGCTCCATCGTCCAAGGCATTGTCGGGCTTGACTCCGAGCTGCCGGTGATCACCCTGGAACCAAGGTTGGAACAGATATTGCTTCAGAGTCTGCAGAAGGCCGGGCAGGGCAATGATGACGGTATTCTGCTGGAGCCGGGGATGGCGGAAAAGCTGCAGCGCTCACTGGCGGACATGGTGCAGCGCCAGGAAATGCAGGGCAAGCCGGCGATCCTGCTGGTGGCTGGACCGATCCGCAACATGATGGCGCGGTTCGTGCGTTACGCGGCTCCCGGCGCCCATGTGTTGTCCTACCAGGAAATACCGGACAGCAAGCAGGTCACCATCGTTGCCACGGTCGGACAGAATTGATTTAACAGGGTGAGATCAGGCCATGAGAGTCAAACGGTTTTTTGCGGCAGACATGCGTTCGGCAATGAAACTGGTGCGCGACGAGATGGGCGCCGATGCCTCCATCATCGCCAACCGGCGGGTGGCCGGTGGTGTCGAGCTGACGGCGGCGCTGGATTATGAAGCGCCACGGCTGACGCCGCCCACCCCTGGCCTGGATCTGGAGCTGAAGAAGACCCAGGAGCGCATCATCAGCGCCCGGGCCAGCCTGCAGGATGGCGAGCGCCCCAGCGAGGGGCCCAGCGTCAACCGTCAATTATTTGGTGACAGCATGCGTCAGGCTGCCGAGCAGGGCTCGTCCGTAGCCCGCGATCTGCTGCAGCGCCTGCACAGCGAGCGCGCCGCACCGCCTGCCGAAGCGCCGGTCCGGCCGGCTGCCGCGGCCTCCGGCGACAGTCTGGATGTGATGCGTGCGGAAATCGCCGGCCTGCGCGACCTGCTCGAATCGCAACTGGGCGGCCTGGCTTGGGGGCAGGTCAACCAGCAGCAACCACGTCAGGCCAGCCTGTGGCGCCGTCTGGTGCATCTTGGCCTGCCGGCCGAGCTGTGCAAGGAACTGCTGGCCAAGGTGGCTGATGTGGCCGATGTCCGCCAGGCCTGGCGGCTGCTGCTGGCGCACCTGGCGCAGGGCATTCCGGTGATGCGCGAGGAGTTGATCGAGCGCGGCGGGGTGATTGCCCTGGTCGGCCCGACCGGCGCTGGCAAGACCACTACCCTGGGCAAGCTGGCGGCGCGCTATGTACTCAAGCATGGCAGCCAGAATGTCGCGCTGGTGACCATGGATACCTACCGTATCGGCGCCCACGAGCAACTGCGCACCTTGGGCCGTATTCTCAATGTGCCGGTGCGGGTGGTCGATGAGCAGAACAGCCTGAGCGAGGTGCTGAACGAGTTCGGCAACAAGCGCCTGGTGCTGGTCGATACCGCCGGCCTGCAGGCGCAGGACCCGCAATTGCGCGGTCAGCTCAGCGAGCTGGCGGCGCAGGGCGCGCGCATCAGCACTTTGTTGGTGCTGGCGGCCACCAGCCAGTATCGGGTGCTCAAGGCGGCATGGCACAATTACCGCTGCTGCAATCTGGCCGGCTGCATTCTGACCAAGGTCGACGAGGCCGCCACCCTGGGTGAGTCGCTGGGGCTGGCCATGGAGCAGGGTCTCCCGGTAGCCTATGTGGCTGATGGCCAGCGCATTCCGGATGACCTGTCCCGCGGTGTCGGGCACCAATTGGTCAGTCGCGCCGTAGGTCTGGCAGGTAACGAGATGGCCGAGGACCAGACCATGGCCGACGTTTTTGCCGGTATACTGCATAGTCAGCGCGCAAGTTAACGATTTCGATAAGGGCGACAGCATAGATGGGCAATCATTCGGTTCAGGTAATCGCAGTGACCGGCGGCAAGGGTGGCGTGGGCAAGACCAATATCTCGGTCAATCTTGCCCTGGCGCTGGCCGAGCTCGGCCGTCGTGTGGTGCTGATGGATGCCGACCTCGGATTGGCCAACGTCGATGTGCAGCTCGGCCTGCGTCCCAAGGCCACGCTGGCGGATGTGCTGGCAGGCAACTGCGACCTGCGCGACGTGCTGGTGGCGGGGCCGGGCGGTATCCGCATCGTGCCGGCGGCCTCGGGCGCGGCGGACATGGTCAACCTGGGGCCACGCGAACATGCCGGGCTGATCCAGGCGTTCAGCGAGATCGGCGATGACCTGGACGTGCTGCTGGTCGATACCGCTGCCGGTATCGGCGATTCGGTGGTCAGCTTCGTGCGCGCCGCCCAGGAGGTGATCGTCGTGGTCTGCGACGAACCGACCTCGATCACCGATGCCTATGCATTGATCAAACTGCTCAACCGCGACCATGGCGTGACCCGTTTCCGGGTATTGGCGAACATGGTGCACAGCCCGCAGGAAGGGCATAACGTCTTCAACAAGCTGGTGCAGGTGACCGACCGCTTCCTGGAAGTGGCGCTGCAGTATGTCGGTGCGGTGCCCTATGACGAGTCGGTGCGCAAGGCGGCACAGAAGCAGCGGGCCATGTATGAAGCCTTTCCGCGCTGCAAGGCGGCCCTGGCGATTCGCTCGATCGCCCGCAAGGTCGACGCCTGGCCACTGCCGGTGACCCCACGTGGACACCTGGAATTCTTCGTCGAGCGTCTGGTACAGCGGACCGGAACCACGCTATGAATGTGGCTTCCGGCGGTGCGGGCATGTACGCACGGGCGAGGGGTGCGGCCAGCGAGCAGGATCGGCTGGTGCAGCAGTTCGCGCCGCTGGTTAAGCGTATCGCCTACCACATGCTCGCCCGGCTGCCCGCCAGTGTACAGGTCGAGGACCTGATCCAGGCCGGGATGATCGGCCTGCTGGAAGCCTCCCGCAAGTTCGACCATGGCAAGGGAGCCAGCTTCGAGACCTACGCCGGTATCCGTATCCGCGGTGCCATGCTCGATGATGTGCGCAAGGGCGACTGGGCTCCCCGCTCGGTCCACCGCAACAGCCGCCTGGTCAGCGGTGCGATTCGCGCCGTTGAAGCAAAACTGGGGCGTGACGCTAAAGATCACGAGGTTGCTGCCGAATTGGACATGAGCCTCGAAGATTATTACGCGATTCTCAATGACACTGCCGGCAGCAAGCTGTTCAGCTTCGAAGACCTGCTCGAAGCCGGTGCGCCTACCGAAGTCGGCGGCGAGCACGAGCCGTTCGACGGGCTGGAGGACGAACGTTTTCGCAAGGCCCTGGCCGATGCGATCGACAAGCTGCCCGAGCGGGAACGCCTGGTACTGTCGTTATATTACGACGAGGAGTTGAATCTCAAGGAAATAGGCGCGGTGCTCGGAGTGAGCGAGTCCAGGGTCAGCCAGTTGCACAGCCAGTGCGCCGCACGCTTGCGCGCACGCATGGCCGACTGGCGCGATAGCTGAATTGGTTCATCGTTCCTGATTGCTCAGTGGTAACAGTTTCGCGGAGTGCAGGTGGCAACAGGCCCCGGCACTTCTTCTGGTTTGTACGGAGGTCGACTTGGACAAGAACATGAAAATTCTCATCGTCGATGATTTCTCGACGATGAGGCGCATCATCAAGAACCTTTTGCGTGACCTGGGCTTCACCAACACGGCCGAGGCGGACGATGGCACCACGGCGCTGCCGATGCTGCAGAGTGGCAACTTCGACTTCCTGGTGACCGACTGGAACATGCCAGGCATGAGCGGCATCGACCTGCTGCGGGCAGTGCGTGCCGACGACCGGCTCAAGCACCTGCCAGTGTTGATGGTCACCGCCGAAGCCAAGCGTGACCAGATCATCGAAGCGGCCCAGGCCGGGGTAAACGGCTACGTGGTCAAGCCATTCACCGCACAGGCGCTCAAGGAAAAAATCGAGAAGGTCTTTGAGCGGGTCGAGGCCAGATAATCCCGGGGGCAGGACATGGCACTAAGCAGCAATCCCGGCCAGACCACCGCTGACGAGTTCGAGCATTCGCTGAAGAACAATGCCCGGAAACTGGTGGACCGCCTCGAAGAGGGCGACTACCGCGAGGCGGTACTGGTCATACACGAGATAAACCAGGCCCGCGACCGTGGCCTGTACTACGAGGTCGGCAAGCTCACGCGCGCGCTGCACAGCTCGATCGTCAGCTTTCAGCTCGATACCGCGCGTTCGTTCGACTCCGATGGATGCGACAGCTCGAAGATTTCCGATGCCTCCGACCGCCTGGACTACGTGGTCAAGCTGACCGACAAGGCCGCCAACCGCACCATGGACCTGGTCGAGAACAGTGCGCCTGTGGTCGCCCAGCTGGGTCAGGAAGCCGCCAGCCTGCGCGCCGAATGGCAGCGTCTGCAGCGCCGGGAAATGAGCGCCGAGGAGTTCCGTGGCCTGTCGCGCGACATCCTCGACTTTCTCGAGCGCAGCGAGCGGCACAGTAGCGAGGTGTCGAGCAACCTGAACGATATTCTCATGGCCCAGGATTACCAGGATCTGACCGGTCAGGTGATCAAGCGCGTGATCAACCTGGTGCACGATGTCGAGGAAAGCCTGCTGAATCTGGTGCGCATGGCCGGCCAGGTCGATCGCATGGCCGGCATCCAGCACAACCTTCCCGACCCCGAGGCAAAAAAACCTGTCTCCCAGGGTGAAGGTCCGCAGATTCATGCCGATAAGAGGGATGATGTGGTATCGGGGCAGGATGAGGTCGATGACCTGCTGTCGAGCCTGGGGTTCTAGAGGCTGTGGTCTGAGGGAGCACTGAATGAGCTTTGATGCGGATGAAGAGATTCTCCAGGACTTTCTGGTGGAAGCCGGAGAAATCCTGGAGTTGCTGTCGGAACAGCTGGTCGAACTGGAAAACCGCCCTGGCGATACCGATCTGCTCAATGCCATTTTCCGTGGTTTCCATACGGTCAAGGGCGGTGCCGGCTTTCTCCAGCTCGACGCCCTGGTTGCCTGTTGCCATATTGCCGAGAATGTCTTCGACATCCTGCGCAAGGGTGAGCGGCAGGTCGATGCCGAGCTGATGGATGTGGTGCTGCAGGCACTGGATACCATCAACAGCATGTTTGCCGAAGTGCGTGAAGGTGAGGAGCCGACCCCGGCCGAGCCGCAACTGCTGAGTTCGCTGTCGGCGCTGGCGCAGCCGGCCGCAGCAACCGCCGTCGAACCGGCGGAGTCCGCCGCGCTGCCGGTGGTGGTCGAGGACAGCGCTGCAGTTGCTGACAGCACCGAGGCCACGGAAACCGAAGCAGGGGATATCACCGACGATGAGTTCGAGCTGCTGCTCGAGGCTCTGCACGTCACCCCGGACGAGGATTCAGTGGCAGCCGATACCGCCGTTACCTCCAGTGACGAAATCACCGATGATGAATTCGAGGCGCTGCTCGACCAGTTGCACGGCACCGGCAAGGGGCCGGGCGGCACTGACGATACGCCGCCACCGGCGACCGCGAGCGCGCCGGCCGCTGACGCGGAACTGATCACCGACGATGAGTTCGAGGCGCTGCTGGACGAGCTGCACGGCACCGGCAAGGGGCCGGGCACAGGTGTGGCCGCATCCCCGGCTGCCAGCAGTCCACCACCAGCGGCCGCCGCCCCATCACCAGCACCCCAGCCCAAGCCTCAGTCCGCCCCCGTGCCGGCTGCTGCGCCCCGGGCGGAAAAGAAGGCCGACTCCGCTGCCGAGGCGCCAGCCAGCGAAACCACGGTACGGGTGGATACCGCCCGGCTGGACGAGATCATGAACATGGTCGGCGAGCTGGTGCTGGTGCGCAACCGCCTGGTGCGCCTGGGCGTGGGTAGCGATGATGAGGAGCTGGCCAAGGCGGTCGGCAACCTGGATGTGGTCACCGCCGACCTGCAGGCCTCGGTGATGAAGACCCGCATGCAGCCGATCAAGAAGGTGTTCGGGCGTTTCCCGCGGGTGGTGCGTGACCTGTCGCGCAACCTGAAGAAGGAAATCACCCTGGAGTTGATCGGTGAGGACACCGACCTGGACAAGAACCTGGTCGAAGCACTGGCCGATCCACTGGTGCACCTGGTGCGCAACTCGGTCGACCATGGCATCGAGCTGCCTGATGAGCGCGAGGCTGCCGGCAAGCCGCGGGTCGGCCAGATGGTGCTTGCCGCACGTCAGGAAGGTGACCATATTCTGCTGACCATCACCGATGACGGGCGTGGCATGGACCCCGAGGTGCTGCGCGCCAAGGCGGTGGAGAAGGGCATGATGGATCGCGATGCCGCCGAGCGGTTGAGCGAGAGCGAGTGCTTCAATCTGATCCTGGCTGCCGGCTTCTCGACCAAGACCGAGGTTTCCGATGTGTCCGGCCGGGGTGTCGGCATGGACGTGGTCAGAACCCGCATCGCCCAGCTCAATGGCACCATCGCCATCGAGTCGACCAAGGGCAAGGGCACGCAGATCTCGATCAAGGTACCCTTGACCCTGGCCATCATGCCGACGCTGATGGTCATGCTCGGTGACCAGGCCTTCGCCCTGCCGCTGGTCAGCGTTAACGAAATCTACAGCCTGGACCTGTCGCGTACTAACGTGGTCGATGGTCAGGAAGTGATAGTGGTGCGCGACAAGGCGTTGCCATTGTTCTGGCTCAAGCGCTGGCTGATGCCGGGCGCCGAGGGCAGCGCCGATCGCTCCGCTGCCAGCGTGGTGATAGTGTCGGTGGGTACGCAGCGGGTCGGCTTTGTCGTCGACCAGTTGGTCGGGCAGGAAGAGGTGGTGATCAAGCCGCTGGGCCGCATGCTGCATGGCACGGCCGGCATGGCTGGAGCAACCATTACCGGTGATGGACGCATCGCGCTGATCCTGGATATTCCCGGATTGCTCAGGCGTTACGCGCGACGCGCTTAGGAGGATAGGGGTGGTCAAGGTTCTGGTGGTTGATGATTCGGGATTCTTTCGCCGCCGGGTGACGGAAATACTCAGTGCCGATCCGCAGATCCAGGTGGTGGGCACCGCCACCAATGGCAAGGAGGCGGTGGAGCAGACCCTGGCCCTGCATCCGGACGTGATCACCATGGATTACGAGATGCCGGTCATGGACGGCATCACCGCGGTGCGCCAGATCATGCAGCGCCAGCCGACCCCGGTGCTGATGTTCTCCTCGCTGACCTACGAAGGGGCTCGGGTGAGCCTGGACGCGCTGGATGCCGGTGCCGCCGACTACCTGCCGAAGAACTTCGAGGATATTTCGCGCAACCCGGACAAGGTGCGGCAACTGCTGTGCGACCGGGTACATGCACTGGCGCGCAGCAACCGCCGCTCGCTGGGTTTCACTGCGCCGGCCGCGGTTGCCGCGCCGGCACCTGGTGCCACTACGCCGGCTACCCGCACACCGCGCATGACTGCAACGTCGGCCGCGGCTGCGCCGGTGCCAGCCGAGCCGGCCAAGCGCAGCCCGGCACCGCGCAAGCGCAACTACAAGCTGGTCGCCATCGGCACCTCGACTGGCGGCCCGGTAGCGCTGCAGCGGGTGCTGACCAAACTGCCTGCCAGTTTTCCGGCGCCGCTGCTGCTGATCCAGCATATGCCCGGCGCCTTCACCAAGGCCTTCGCCGAACGCCTGGACAAGCTGTGCCAGATCACCGTCAAGGAAGCCGAGGACGGTGACACCCTGCGTCCCGGCCTGGCGCTGCTGGCTCCCGGTGGCAAGCAGATGATGCTCGACAGCCGTGGCGTGGTACGCATCCTGCCGGGGGATGAGCGGCTCAACTACAAGCCCTGTGTCGATGTCACCTTCGGCTCGGCGGCCAAGGTACTGCAGGACAAGGTGCTGGCCATCGTGCTGACCGGCATGGGCGCCGATGGGCGCGAGGGTGCGCGTATGCTCAAGCAGGCCGGCAGCTCGGTCTGGGCCCAGGACGAGGCCAGTTGCGTGATCTACGGTATGCCGATGGCGGTGGCCAAGGCCAACCTGGCCGACGGTATCTATGATCTCGACGAGATCGGCCGCTACCTGGCGGAGCTGGGCTGATGGATATCCTCAGCCTGATCGGGGTGATCCTTGCGTTCGTCGCCATCATCGGTGGCAACTACCTGGAAGGCGGGCACATCAGTGCGCTGCTCAATGGCCCGGCAGCGCTGATCGTGCTCGGCGGTACCCTGGGGGCCGCGTTCATCCAGACCCCGCTGCCGGTGTTCAAGCGCGCCCTGGTCCTGTTCCGCTGGGTATTCTTCGCCCCGCCGACGCCGCTGCGCGAAGGCATCGGCCAGGTGGTCAACTGGAGCAACATCGCCCGCAAGGACGGTCTGCTCGGCCTGGAGGCGATCGCCGACCTGGAGCCGGACCTGTTCGCCCGCAAGGGCCTGCAACTGCTGGCCGATGGCTGCGAGACCGAGACCCTGCGCAGCATCCTCGAAGTCGAACTGGTCAGCCGCGAGAACAACGACCTGCGCGCCGCCCGGGTATACGAAAGCATGGGCGGCTATGCGCCGACCATCGGCATCATCGGTGCGGTGATGGGACTGATCCACGTGATGGGCAACCTGGCCGATCCGTCGATGCTCGGCAGCGGTATCGCCGTGGCCTTCGTGGCGACCATCTACGGTGTGGCGCTGGCCAACCTGTTGCTGCTGCCGATCGCCAACAAGCTCAAGGCGGTGGTGCTGGAGCAGTCCTGCTATCGCGAGATGCTGCTGGAGGGGCTGCTGTCGATTGCCGAAGGGGAAAATCCACGTTCCATCGAAATGAAGCTGGAAGGCTTCCTGGACTGAAGCATGCGTCGTCGCCGCGAACAGGAACATGAAAACAACGAACGCTGGATGGTGCCCTATGCCGACTTCATTACCCTGTTGTTCGCTTTTTTCGTGGTCATGTACTCGATTTCCTCGGTCAACGAAGGCAAGTACAAGGTGCTGACCGAGTCGTTGATCGGGGTGTTCAGCCAGGCGCCGAAAACCGTCGACCCGATCCAGATCGGCGAGGATACGCCGCGCTCCCCGGCGCCCCAGTCTCCGGCTGCGCCGCAGCAGTCGGCGACGGGCGAGGCCGGAGCGGCCGTACAGGAGCCGCTGGAGAGCATCGCCGAGGCCATGCAGGCGGCCTTCGGTGAGCTGATTTCGGTCGGTGACCTGCGCGTGCATGCCAACGAGCTGTGGATCGAGATCGAACTGAGTTCCGGGCTGCTGTTCCCCAGTGGCGATGCATTGCCGCTGGACACCGCCTTTGCCTTGGTCGAGAGGATCGCCGGCATCCTGGCACCCTACGACAATCCGATCCATGTCGAGGGCTTTACCGATAACGTGCCGATCCGCTCCCGTGTCTATCCGACCAACTGGGAGCTGTCGGCGGCCCGCGCCGCCAGTGTGGTGCGCATGCTCAGTGCCGGCGGCATCGATGCCGGGCGGCTGGCGGCGGTGGGCTATGGCGAGCATCGCCCGGTGGCTGACAACACCACCGCGGCCGGACGCCGCGCCAACCGCAGGGTGGTGCTGCTGGTGTCGCGCTATACCGACCGGCGTCATGAGCGCGCGGAGGATGGGCCAGCTGACATGCAGGATATGCGTCAGGCGCGCGCGGTGACCGGTGATGGCGCGGGGCCAGGCTGATGCAGGTGCTGACAATGGGTATAACGGCAACAGGGCGGGAGCGACAGGCATGAGAGTGTGGGCTGTAGCCAATCAGAAGGGCGGGGTCGGGAAAACCACCTCGGCTGTAGCGCTTGCCGGTCTGCTGGCGGACCAGGGCAAGCGTGTGCTGGTGGTTGATCTGGACCCGCATGGCTCGATGACCAGCTATTTCGGCCACGACCCGGATCGCCTGACCAGCAGCGTGTTCAACCTGTTCCAGCATCAGGGCCAGGTGCCGGCGGGGCTGGCCGAGGCGCTGCTGCTCGACACCTCGCATGAGACCATTCGCCTGTTGCCCTCCAGTACCTCGCTGGCGACCCTGGAGCGCCAGTCGGCGGCGCAGGGCGGCTTTGGCCTGGTCGTCTCCCGGGCGCTGGCGCAGCTGCGTCATGATTTCGACTTCGCCATCATCGACAGCCCGCCACTGCTCGGGGTCTCGATGATCAACGCGCTGGCAGCCTGCGAACAGCTGGTGGTGCCGGTGCAGACCGAGTTCCTGGCCATGAAGGGGCTGGAACGCATGGTGCATACGCTGAACATGGTCAATCGCTCGCGCCGCCAGGCGTTGCCATTCACCATAGTGCCGACCCTGTTCGACCGCCGCACCCAGGCCTCGCTGAGCACCCTGCGCATGTTGCGCAAGGATTACGCCGACCAGCTGTGGCAGGCCTATATCCCCATCGATACCAAGCTGCGCGATGCCAGCCTGGCCGGAGTGGTGCCGTCGCGTCTGGAAAGCAACGCCCGCGGCGTGCTGGCCTACCGTGCGCTGTTGCGCTACCTGCTGGTGCAGGCCCAGCCGAAACCGAAGGAAGTGGCCTGACGCGCCTCATGATCGGCCTGCGGCTGCCGATAAGCTGATAGACCCGGATTGCCGGCTTTGCAGATCAACCCGAACCACAGGCGATACATGAACGACTCCTTGCCCGTACAGCACTACGTACCCGAGCAGACCATCCAGTCCTATCTGGATGCGTTGTTGCAGGATGCCGCTGCGGAACTGGCTCTGGCCGAGGCCGAGGTCGAGGTCGAGCAACCGGCACTGCCAGCTGCGGCGCCGGTACTCGAAGTGGTGGTGACGAAGGAGCGGGTGCCGGTGCCGGTGGAGGAGATCGTCGAGCCGCCGGCGGAGGAGCCCGCGCCGCCGGTGGTCATTCCTGCCTGGCGTGAGCAACCGTTCGAAGCGCTGTTGTTCGATGTGGCTGGCCTGACCCTGGCCGTACCGCTGGTGTCCCTCGGCACCATCCATGCCCTGGAAGATACCATCACCCCGCTGTTCGGCCAGCCGGACTGGTTCCTCGGCATCCTGCCGACCCAGGCCGGCAATCTCAAGGTGCTGGACACGGCACGTTGGGTCATGCCCGAGCGGTACCGGACGGAGCTGCGCGACAACCTGCGCTTTGTCATTTCCGTGCAGGGCTATGACTGGGGCATGGCCGTGCACGGCGTGAGCCAGTCGATTCGCCTGGACCCCGAGCAGGTGAAGTGGCGCTCGGGGCAGGGCAAGCGGCCGTGGCTGGCCGGGACCGTGATAGAACACATGTGCGCCTTGCTGGATGTCGAGGCGCTGGCGCAAATGATTGCTGCGGGTGCTGGCAAAGACGCCAGTGCCCGATTAGGATGAGACCATCAAGATCGAGAACAGAGACCGATGAAAAACAACACCGCACAGAGCAGTGATGATCCGATCCTGCAATGGGTAACCTTCCGCCTGGATAATGAAACCTACGGCATCAACGTGATGCAGGTGCAGGAAGTGCTGCGTCATTCCGAGATCGCGCCGGTGCCAGGGGCGCCGTCCTATGTGCTGGGCATCATCAACCTGCGTGGCAACGTGGTCACCGTGATCGACACCCGCCAGCGCTTCGGCCTGGAGCCGGCGCCGGTCACCGACCAGACCCGTATCGTCATCATCGAAGCTGACCGCCAGGTGGTGGGCATCCTGGTCGACAGCGTGGCCGAGGTGGTCTATCTGCGCCAGTCGGAAATCGAAACGGCACCGAACGTCGGCACCGACGAGTCGGCCAAGTTCATCCAGGGCGTCAGCAACAAGAATGATGAACTGCTCATTCTGGTCGATCTGGAAAAGATGATGACCGAAGATGAGTGGGCCGAGCTGCAGGATATCTGACGCGCATGGATGAGCGCTCGCTGCTGCTGTTGCTGGGTCTGCTGCTGGGTGTGCTGGTCGCCGCCATGATCGGCGGCATCCTGGCCCAGCGGCGGCTGGCGCAGCGCCAGCTGGAGCAGGAGGCGCGTCTCAGTGGACGGCTGGACAAGCTGGCGCAGAAACTGACCGAGTACCAGCAGAGCAATATCCGCATGGGTGAGGAACTGATCACCCTGCGCGAAAAGATCACCCACCTGGAAAACAAGCAGCAGCGTCTGGAGCAGCAGGACCTGCACACCATGCCCTACAACCAGGCCAGCCGCCTGGTCGGCATGGGCGCCAGCCTCGACGACCTCATGCAATCCTGCGGCCTGACCCGCAGCGAAGCCGAGCTGATGTTGAAGTTGCACGGCAACAAGTAAGCGGTCTGCCGGCAAGTCCCTTATCACCCACGGCGGTGCGGCGACCCGGCGAGGCTCCCACGCTCTCATGCAGCAGCCGGGGTGTGGCGCGCCTGCGCCACGCCTGCGGCCTCCGAGCCACTATGTCGTCGAGTCGATCGCGACACGGTCAACGTGACCCGGTCCAATCGCGGCCCGAGGCGCTCGACAACCCGATGTTGAGTGGCGCCCCGTCAGATAGCCGCACCGCCCGAGGCAGCGGGGGCTATCAATCTTGCTCCGGCGGCACGAACCCCTCCGGCGCCTTGCCCTTCAGGTGCCAGGCGAAGGCGATGATCTCGGCGATGGTGCGGTACAGTGCCTCGGGGATCTGGTCGCCGAGTTCCATGCGTGTGAGCATGCTGGCCAGGTCGGCGTTTTCGTAGATAGGTACTTCATATTCCATGGCCAGCTCGATGATGCGCTCGGCCAGTTCGCCTTCGCCCTTGGCGGTGATGCTCGGGGCCTCGCTGCCGCCTTCATATACCAGGGCGATGGCTTCGCGCTGTTCGCTCATCTCAGGTCACCTCGTCTATCCAGCGTTGCTGTACCGCCTGGCGCGGCTGCGGTGGGCTGCCGCGGTGGACGCTCAACTCGCCGATCTCCAGGCCGCGGGTCAGCAGGCGGTCGCGCAGTTGTCCCAGTTCGTTGTTGACCAGTTGCAGGGTGCCGGCCTGTTCGGCCCAGAACTCGCTGCTGACCCGGCCCTTGTACAGGCGGGCGACAGCCTGCAGCGGACCCAGGTGTTCCAGATTGAAGGCCAGGCGTATTTCCCATTGCGGCGTCTGCTCGGCCTTGTGCTTGTCCGGCGCCTGCTGGTCGCGCTGGATGCGCATCTGGACCTGGGTGAACTGCTGACCATCGCGTAGCGGCACGTCCAGTTGCCAGACCGTCTGGCTGCTGCCGTCGGTAAAGGTCTGGGTCTGGCCCATGCTCTGGAACTGGTGGTGCTGGATGCGCGACAGCAGGGCGGCGGTCAGGCGCAGCAGGCTGCCGAGGTCGGGAGCATCGGTCAGCGCCTGCACCGCCCGCGAGGGCAGGGGGAACAGGCCAGGCCTGACTGCCAGCGCCTGCTGCCAGGGACCGGGCGGCAGGCTCAGGGCCTTGCCGGCATCCGGCGGCAGTTGTTGCTGCAGGGTGATCAGCAGGGTCATCAGGCTGGCCTTGAAATCGGCACCAGGTAGCGGCTCGGTTCCCGGTGGCGTGGCCAGACTCGACAGCAGCGGCAGCAGCCGTGCCAACGGCGGCAATTGCCCGACTGGCGCCGGTTCGGCGTTTGCCGGGCTGGTGCTCCCGGTACTGGCGGCGGGGCTGCGCAGGGCCTGTTGCAGCTGCTGGAGGCTGGCTTCCAGGAACAGCCCGCTCTGGCGTATCGCCTGGGCTACACCGGCGGTGCTGCTCAGGTGCTCGGGGGTGGCGACATGCGCCAGTACCTGGCGCATGCTGGCCTGCAGCAGCGGCGGCAGGTCCGGCAGCGCTGCGAGCTTGTCGAGCATGCGCAGCATGGGTTCGGCGCTCGCCTGTGCCTGCAGGCTGGTGCGCATGCCCTGCAGCAGATCCAGTTGCCGTATCTGTTCGCTGGTGGAGGTCACCTGCAGGCTGCCATTGTCGGCCACCACGGCGGTGAGCAGGCTGCCCGGGGTGGCCGGGCGGAGGCTGTCCAGGTTCAGCAGGGTGCCGGAGGCCGGGCCCTGGAGTATCCTGGCCAGTATCGCAAAGCGCGCCTGCTCACCGGCATTCTGCAGCGGCTGGCTGTCCACGATGCGTGCCTGCACTACGCTACCCTGGGGAAACAGCTGCGGATCCAGGCTGCTGATGGTCCGCTGCGCCGCCGGCTGGCCGAGTGTGGCATCGAATACCGCCAGCAGCCGGGTAGGGCTGACCGACTGTACCGTGGCGGTGCTGCCCGGCTCCAGCGACTGGCGGCTGAGTACGCTGATCTCGGCTGGCGGCGATCCGGCCTTGGCCAGGCGCAGCAGCACTTCGAACTGACCGGCCTGGGCCTTGCTGTCGAGCACCTCGGCACGGGCACTTTCCCCTGGTGCCAGGGTCGCTGCGGCAATCGGACGCAGCAGCTCCAGAGCCACTGCGGAGGCGCTTTCAGATGGGCTGGAAGGCCCTGTTCTGGGGCTGCTGGCGGTGATCGGTGGCAGGTTCAGATCCGGCGTCATGTGTGTCACATATTGATGTAAATCAGAACCCTCAGGGTAGGGGGCGTATGTATAATGGCGCCATTAAACAGCATGCCTGACGCCCATCCAGTATAGCGGCAGGCTGCCGATAAACATGAGTCGACCGTGATTCGTTCTGCTGGTTTGGAGTAAAGGTGAAGCCACTGCCTGTTGAGTTGGACAGTCTGGCCTGCGAGCGCGACCAGCGCGAGCTGTTCGCTTCGCTGTCGCTGCAACTCGAGCCGGGTGAGGTGCTGCAGGTGGCCGGTCCCAACGGCTCCGGCAAGACCAGCCTGCTGCGCATCATGGCTGGCCTGCTGCCACCTTCGGCAGGCGACATGCGCTACGGTGGCGAGTCGGTGTTCAGTGGTGTCGGCCGGGAGAACTGGCGACAGCAGCGACTGTATATCGGTCATGCACCGGCGGTGAAGGGCGCACTGACCGCCGAGGAAAACCTGGCCTGGTTGTGTGCACTGAGCCGTCCGGTGGCCAATGATCACATCTGGCAGGCGCTGGAGCAGGTCGGCCTGCGTGGCTTCGAGGATGTCCCCTGCCATAATCTGTCGGCCGGCCAGCAGCGTCGCGTGGCCCTGGCCCGCCTGTATCTGGAACAGCATCCGGTGTGGATTCTGGACGAGCCTTTCACCGCCATCGACAAGGCCGGGGTCGCCGCGTTGGAGACGCATATCCTGCAACATGCGGCCCGCGGCGGACTGGTGATCATGACCACCCACCATGGCCTCGAGCATCTGCCGGGGGTGCGTTGTCTGGACCTGGGGCAGGTAGGCTGATGCGGCAGATCGTCTGGCTGTTGTTCTGTCGCGAGTGGCGCCTGGCCTGGCGCCGCCCGGGTGACCTGCTCAACCCGCTGGTGTTCTTCGCCCTGGTGGTGAGCCTGTTCCCGCTGGCGGTTGGCCCCGAGCCCTCGATGCTGCGGGCCATGGCGCCGGGCGTGATCTGGGTCGCGGCGCTGCTGGCGACGCTGTTGTCGCTCGATGGCCTGTTTCGCAGTGACTACGAGGACGGCTCGCTGGAGCAATGGGTGCTGTCACCGCATCCGCTGGCACTGATGGTGCTGGTCAAGGTACTGCATCACTGGATGATGTCGGGGCTGGCGATGGTGTTGCTGGCACCGCTGTTCGGGCTGATGCTGGCACTGCCGCTGTCCTCGTTGCCGGTGCTGGCGCTGACCCTGCTGCTGGGTACGCCGATACTCAGCCTGCTGGGTGCGGTGGGTGCGGCGCTGACGGTGGGTTTGAAGAGCGGTGGTGTGCTGCTGGCGCTGCTGATACTGCCGCTGTACATACCGGTACTGATTCTGGGCACCGGGGCGATGGATGCGGCGCTGCAGGGTATGCCGGTCACCGGGTTTGCGCTGTGGCTTGGCTGCCTGGCGGTACTGGCGCTGACGCTGGCGCCGATAGCCATCGCCGCCGGGCTGCGCATTGGAGTAAGCGAATGATTGGTCGAGCAGGTAACGCATGAACTGGAGTTTCTTCCACAAGCTGGGTTCGCCCAAATGGTTCTATGACATCAGCGGTCGCTGGCTGCCGTGGTTCGCCGTGGCCGGTGTGGCCCTGCTGGTGGTGGGCAGCATCTGGGGGTTGTTCTTCGCGCCCCAGGATTACCAGCAGGGCAACAGCTTCCGCATCATCTACATCCATGTGCCGGCTGCCTTCGTCGCCCAGTCCTGCTACATGATGCTGGCGGTGGCCGGTGTGGTCAGCCTGGTCTGGCGCATGAAACTGGCGGACGTGGCGCTCAAGTGCGCGGCACCGATCGGCGCCTGGATGACTTTCGTTGCCCTGCTCACCGGCGCCATCTGGGGCAAGCCGACCTGGGGCACCTACTGGGTATGGGATGCGCGCCTGACCTCGATGCTGATCCTGCTGTTCCTGTATTTCGGCATCATCGCCCTGGGCCAGGCGATCAGCAACCGCGAGACCTCGGCCAAGGCCACCGCGGTGCTGGCGATCGTCGGCACGGTGAACATCCCGATCATCAAGTATTCGGTGGACTGGTGGAACACCCTGCACCAGCCGGCGACCTTCAAGGTCACCGCGAAACCGGCCATGCCGGTGGAAATGTGGTTGCCGCTGCTGTTGATGGTGCTGGGCTTCTATGCCCTGTTCACCGTCAGCCTGCTGATGCGCATGCGGCTCGAGGTCCTGCGTCGTGAGCAGAAGACCCGCTGGGTGCGCGAGACGTTGGAGAAACTGTCATGAACAGCCTGAGTGACATGCTGGGCATGGGCGGGCACGGCATCTATGTCTGGTCGTCCTATGCCATAACCCTGTTCGTATTGGCGCTGAATGTGGTGCAGCCGTGGCTGGCCCGTCGGCGCCTGGTCAATGAAGAGGCGCGCCGCCGCCGTCGGGAGGTGATGTAATGCATCCGCAGCGCAAGAAACGCCTGGTGCTGGTTCTGTTGGTCGTGTTCGGGGTCGGCGTCGCCGTGGCCCTGGCACTCGGTGCCCTGCGGCAGAACATCAACCTGTTCTACACGCCAACCGAGATCGCCACCGGCGTGGCACCGGAGGAGGCGCGCATTCGCGCCGGCGGCATGGTGGTGGCCGGCAGTGTGCGGCGCTCCAGCGACAGCCTGGATGTGACCTTCGACGTCACCGATGGCGCCGAGCAGGTGACCATTTCCTACAGCGGCATCCTGCCGGACCTGTTCCGTGAAGGGCAGGGCATAGTCGCCCTGGGCCGGCTGAACCAGGACCGCGTGCTGATCGCCGACGAAGTGCTGGCTAAGCACGACGAGGAATACATGCCGCCGGAAGTGGCCCAGGCCCTGGAAAAGGTCGAACACATGAAGGTGGACGGCTACACGCCGCCCGCCGCCAACTGATCCGGAGGCCGCATGATTCCCGAGCTTGGACAGATCGCGCTGATCATCGCGCTGGTACTGGCGCTGCTGCAGGCCACCATACCGCTATACGGCGCCTGGCGTGGCGACAGCCTGGCGATGGGCTTCGCCCAGCCGGCGGCACTGGCCCAGTGCCTGTTCGTGCTGTTCGCCTTCATCTGCCTGGTGCATGCCTTCGTCAGCAACGACTTCAGCGTGACCTACGTGGCGCTGAACTCCAACTCCGCACTGCCCTGGTACTACCGCGTCAGCGCGGTATGGGGCGGGCATGAAGGCTCGCTGCTGCTGTGGGCGTTGATTCTCGCGGGCTGGACCTTCGCCGTGGCGATCTTCTCCCGCGACCTGCCCGAGGAGATGCTCAGCCGCGTACTGGCGGTGATGGGCATGATCAGCGTCGGCTTCCTGCTGTTCATGCTGATGACCTCCAACCCCTTCGACCGCCAGCTGCCGTACTTCCCGGCGGACGGCAACGACCTCAACCCGCTGCTGCAGGACTTCGGCCTGATCGTGCACCCGCCGATGCTGTACATGGGCTATGTCGGTTTCTCGGTGGCCTTCGCCTTCGCCATCGCCGCGCTGCTCGGCGGACGGCTGGACGCGGCCTGGGCACGCTGGTCGCGGCCCTGGACCATCGTCGCCTGGGCGTTCCTCGGCCTGGGCATCGTGCTCGGCTCCTGGTGGGCCTACTACGAGCTGGGCTGGGGTGGCTGGTGGTTCTGGGACCCGGTGGAAAATGCCTCCTTCATGCCCTGGCTGGTGGGCACCGCGCTGATCCATTCGCTGGCGGTGACCGAGAAACGTGGGGTGTTCAAGAGCTGGACGGTACTGCTGGCCATCGCCGCCTTCTCCCTGAGCCTGCTGGGGACCTTCCTGGTGCGTTCCGGGGTGCTGACCTCGGTCCACGCCTTCGCTACCGATCCGGAGCGTGGGGTGTTCATCCTCGGCTTTCTGCTGGTGGTGGTCGGCGGCTCGCTGGCGCTGTATGCGCTGCGTGCACCGGTGGTCAAGAGTCAGATCGGCTTTGCCCTGTGGTCACGGGAAACCCTGCTGCTGATCAACAACGTGATCCTAGTGGTGGCGACCCTGATGGTGCTGCTGGGCACCCTGTACCCGATGGCGCTGGATTCGCTGACCGGCACCATGGTCTCGGTCGGCCCGCCGTACTTCAATGCGCTGTTCGTGCCCTTGATGGCGGTACTGATGCTGGCGCTGGGCGTCGGCGTGCTGACCCGCTGGAAGGACACCCCGGTCAAGTGGCTGGTGGGTCAGCTGAAGTGGGTGCTGATCCTCTCGGCGATCGGTGCCGTGGCCCTGGCGATCTGGATCGGTGACCATCACCTGGCAGTCGGCAGCATGCTGTTCCTGGTGTTCTGGGTGACCGGCGCCAGCCTGCGCGACATTCTCGACAAGTCGCGCAACAAGGGACTGGTACGTGGCATGCGGGCGTTGCCGCGCAGCTACTGGGGCATGACCATGGCGCATATTGGCATCGCCGTCTGTGCGGTCGGCGTGGTCGGCGCCAGCCTGTTCGACAGCCAGCGCGACCTGCGCATGGCGCCGGGCGATACCCTGGAACTGGGCGGCTACAGCTTCCTGTTCACCGGCGCAACGCACCGCGAAGGGCCGAACTGGATCTCCGACAAGGGGCATGTCGAGGTTTACCGCAATGACCGGCGCATCACCGTGCTGAACCCGGAGAAGCGCCTGTACACCGTGCAGAACATGCCGATGACCGAAGCCGGCATCCAGGCCGGGTTCACCCGCGACCTGTTCGTCGCCATGGGCGAGCCGCTGGAAAATGGCGCCTGGGCCATTCGCGTGCATATCAAGCCGTTCGTGCGCTGGATCTGGGGTGGCGGTCTGCTGATGACCCTCGGTGGCCTGCTGGCGGCCAGTGACAAGCGCTATCGCCTGCGGGTGCGCCAGCGCCGCACCGCACCGCAGGCGGCAACCGGGGAGGTGGTCTGATGCGCAGATCTTGGATGCTGATTCCGCTGGTACTGTTCGTGCTGTTGCTGGCGCTGTTCATGAAGACGCTCAACGACAAGAAGACCCAGCAGGATCTGGCTATCGATCCCAGCGCGCTGCCTTCGGCGCTGATCGGCAAGCCGGTGCCTGACTTTGCCCTGCCTTCACTGGATGAGCCTGGGCGGATCATCAGCCAGGACGATTTCAAGGGGCAGGTCGCACTGATCAACGTCTGGGCTACCTGGTGCCCGACCTGTCGTGCCGAACACAGCTTTTTCAATAAGCTGGCCGAGCAGGGCGTGGTGATTCATGGGGTCAACTATAAGGACAACAGCGAAGCCGCACGTAGATGGTTGGATGAGCTGGGCAACCCCTATCAGCTCAACGTCGAGGATCCCCAGGGCAGCCTGGGTGTCAATCTGGGCGTGTATGGGGCACCGGAAACCTTCCTGGTCGATACCGCCGGTGTTATCCATTACAAATACATAGGTGCAGTGGACGACCGGGTGTGGAACGACGAGCTCGGCCCGCGCTACCAGGCACTGCTGGACAGGGCCGGGCAGGAGGCACAACCATGAGCAGACGTATCTGGCTGGTATTGCTGGTACTGCTGGCGCCGATGGCACTGGCCGCCATCGACACCTACGACTTCGAGACCGAGGAGCAGCGCAAGCGTTTCTACGCAATCAGTAGCGAACTGCGTTGCCCCAAATGTCAGAACCAGAACATCGCCGACTCCGATGCGCCGATCGCCACCGACCTGCGCCGGGAGGTGCACCGCATGCTCGGCGAAGGCAGGAGCAACCGGGAAATCGTCGACTTCATGGTCGAGCGTTACGGCGAGTTCGTACGCTACAAGCCCGCCCTGACGCCCGCCACCATGGTGCTGTGGTTCGCTCCGGCGGCCATGCTGCTGGGCGGATTCGTCTTCCTGCTGGTGCTGCTGCGCCGTCGCCAGCGGGCCCTGCGGGCATCCGCCACGCAGCACCTGAGTAAGGACGAGCAACAACGTCTGCAATCCCTGCTGGAAAGAGAAGAAGACGCCTGATGACAGATTTCTGGTTGTATAGCGCGCTGCTGATGCTGGCGGGCATGCTTATTGTGGTCTGGCCGGTATGGAAGCTGCGCGGCCAGAGCAGGATCGATCGCACCGGCCTCAACGTGGCGCTGTATGAAGAGCGCCTGACTGAACTGGATGCGCAACTGGCGGCTGGCGAACTGACAGCCGAACAGCACGCCGCGGCCAAGGAAGAAGCCGGCAAGCTGCTGCTGGAAGATACCGCCAGGGCCGACGAGGCACGCCGGCCACTGCACCGCGGTGGGCCCTGGCCGCTGATCCTGGCCGCCGGTGCGTTGCCGCTGGTGGTCATCGCCCTGTACATGAGCTGGGGCAACCCGGCCGGCCTGTCGCTGCTGCGGGAAATGGAACACAACCCGATGCCGGACAGCCTGGCCGGCTATATCGACCGCATGGAGCGGATCACCGAGGTGCAGCCGGCTAATGGTGAGGCCTGGTACATGCTCGGTCGCGCCTATCTGACTGACCAGCGGCCCGATGAAGCCGTGCAGGCGTTCGGCAACAGCCTGCAGCGCATCGGTGAACGGCCCGAGGTGCTGGCGCAACTGGCACAGGCACGGTTCTTTGCCAACGCCAATGCGCTGGACAGCGAGGCGACCGCTGCACTGGATCGAGCCCTGGAGCTGAATCCCTTCGAGCCGACAGCGCTGGGACTGCTGGGTATTGCCGCGTTTGAGTCCGGTCAATATGTCAACGCCATCGACTACTGGGAGCGTCTCAAGGCCGGCATGCCGCCTGACAGCGATGGCGCTCGCGCCATCCAGGGCGGTATCGACCGTGCCCGTGAGCGCATGCAGCAAACCAGTGAGCCGGCCGATGCGACCGCTGCCGAGGAACAACCGCAGATCAGCCTGCGTGTGGAGCTGGCCGACGAGCTGGCGGCGCAGTTTGACGACAGCGCCGTGGTATTCATTTCCGCCCGGGCGCCCGATGGCCCGCCGATGCCGCTGTTCGCCGAACGCCTGAGCAAGGACAGCCTGCCGGCGCAGGTGGTGTTGGACAGCAGTGACGCACTGATGCCCGGCGTCACCCTGCAGCCGGGGCAGGCGCTGCAGGTGAGCGCGCGTATCTCGGCCAACAGCGATGTGATGCAGGCCACCCATGCGGCCCAGGCCGTGGATACGGTCGTCGGCGAGCAAGGCCAGGACATCGTCCTGCGTATCGACCAGCCCCTCTGATCTTCCTTCTGGCAGCCCGCTTCGCGCCGAGGCGGCGCTCCCACGGGGCGCGCTGCCTGCCAGTCCCGGTACTCGAACCAGATTGCATGAAACCATGGACGGTGCTGCCATACGAGCGCGGTCATATGGGCGTGCGGCATCCGAGCCGCTGCGTCGTCGAGTCGATCGTGGCCCGAGGTGCTCGACAACCCGATGTTGTGGGAGCACCGCCTCGGCGCGAAGGGTGCTGGCAGCAACCCCATAGCCGCCAGGGCAGGTGAACTTGCCCCCATAAAAAAACCGCCGTCACGAGGACGGCGGTTTTGATCTTGCCCGGCAGAACTGGCTCAGAGCCCGAATACCCAGAACATCAGGTAGTAGGCCAGCAGGCCGACGATGATGACGCCGGCGATGTTCAGCTTGAAGCCGGCGGATATCATGTCGGTGATCTTCATGTGGCCGGTACCGAAGACGATGGCATTCGGAGGCGTGGCCACCGGCATCATGAAGGCGCAGCTGGCGGCAACCGCGGCCGGTACTGCGTACAGGATCGGCGATACGTCCTGGGCCATGGCCAGGGCGCCCATCAGCGGCAGGAAGGCTGCAGCGGTTGCAGTGTTACTGGTGATCTCGGTGAGGAAGATGATCACCGCGGTAATCACCAGTACGATGGCCAGGGTCGGCAGCATACCTATCACGGACAGGGACTCGGCGATCCAGACCGCCAGGCCGGAGGAGGTGATCACTGCCGCCAGGGACAGGCCACCACCGAACAGCAGCAACACACCCCAGGGCATCTTCGACGCGGTTTCCCAGTCCATCAGGTTGCCCTTTTCACGGTCGACCGGAATCAGGAACATGATGATCGCTGAAGCGATAGCGATGCTGGTGTCGTTCAGCCAGGGAATCAGCGAGCTGGACAGCAGCGGCTGGAAGATCCACGCAGCGGCGGTCAGCAGGAATACGACGCCCACGGTTTTCTCGCCGCGGCTCATCGGTCCCAGGTCGGCAAGCTGTTTCTGCAGCAGTTCGCGACTGTTGTTTTCGGCCTTGAGCCCGAAATCCTTGCGAGCCAGCAGGAACCATACGGTAGCCAGCATCAGTACCGAAATCGGCACCCCGATCAACATCCACTGACCGAAGCCGACGTGGATATCATGGTTGTCAGCCAGGTAGGCGACCAGCAGCGCATTCGGCGGTGTACCAATGATGGTACCGATGCCGCCGAGACTGGCCGCATAGGCGATGGCCAGCAGCAGAGCGGTGGCATACTTGCGAACCGCCGCCGGATCGTCATTTTCGAACATGCTGATCACGGACAGGCCGATCGGCAGCATCATGATGGCGGTGGCGGTGTTGCTTACCCACATGCTGAGGAAGCCCGTGGCGATCATGAATCCACCGATCTGGTGACTGGGCTTGCTGCCCACCGCCAGCAGGGTCATGAGCGCGATACGCTTGTGCAGGTTCCAGCGTTGCATGGCCAGGCCCAGCACGAAACCACCCATGAACAGGAAGATGGTCGGATTCGCGTAGGGGGCAGTGGCCTGGCCCACGGTGCCGATGCCCAGGGCGGGAATCAATACGATCGGTGCCAGCGAGGTGGCCGGAATCGGAATCGCCTCGGTAGCCCACCAGGCGGCCAGCAGCATCATGAGGCCGGCGGCTTTCCAGGCTGCCTCGCTCATGCCGGCTGGCGCAGGGAGCAGAAGGGTCATGACCAGCAGCACAATGCCGATGATCAGGCCCAGGGTTCGGCTGAAGGTCCAGCCGCTAGCTAATGGTTGGTTTGTTGTCGTGGCAGACATTCTCTTATCCAGTATCGAATTTATCTTGGCTTCACTTTCGCAACAGCGCGCTTGCCATGGCGCTGCCAACCCCCAGTAAAGCCTATTGCGTGGCAACCTGCTCAACCGAATGGGCCTTTCTCAGGCAATGGATATCAATGCCTGGTCGTGGGGCTTCTATTCAGGAAGTAATACAGGTAAAAAGGGACGTTTCTCACTTCTGCAAGCCCGCCGGATGACTGTCAGACACTCACCGACGGCAAGGGACAGACATTTTTCAATGCGACTCAAGTGCATCAAACTGGCGGGTTTCAAGTCCTTTGTGGATCCTACCACAGTTTTCTTTCCCACTAATATGGCGGCGGTCGTGGGGCCAAACGGCTGCGGCAAGTCGAATATCATCGACGCGGTACGCTGGGTGATGGGGGAGAGTTCGGCCAAGAACCTGCGTGGCGAGTCGATGACGGATGTGATTTTCAATGGCTCCAATAGCCGCAAGCCAGTAGGGCAGGCGTCTATCGAGTTGGTTTTCGACAACAGCGACGGCACTTTGCAGGGTGAATATGCCGGCTATAACGAGATATCCATTCGCCGCAAAGTCACCCGTGAAGCACAGAATCAGTATTTTCTCAATGGGACCAAATGCCGACGTCGGGATATCACTGATATCTTCCTCGGCACCGGCCTGGGACCGCGCAGCTACTCGATCATCGAACAGGGCATGATCTCCAAGCTGATCGAGGCCAAGCCCGATGAGCTGCGCCTGTTCATCGAAGAGGCGGCCGGCATCTCCAAATACAAGGAGCGCCGCCGCGAGACGGAGAACCGCATCCGTCGCACCCACGAGAACCTCGAACGCCTGACCGACCTGCGCGAGGAACTGGAGCGGCAACTGGCGCACCTGCATCGCCAGGCCCAGGCCGCGGAAAAATACAAGGCGTACAAGGCTGATGAGCGTCAGCTCAAGGCACAGCTGCAGGCGCTGCGCTGGCAGACCCTGGATGCGCGCACCAGCGAGCGCGAACAGCAGGTGCGCAGCCTGGAGGTGGCGCTGGAGGCGATCATCGCCGAGCAGCGTAACGCCGACAGCGAGATCGAAAAGCAACGCGACCAGCACAGCGAACTGAACGACAGTTTCAACCAGGTGCAGGCCCGTTACTACAGCATCGGTGCGGAGATCAGCCGCATCGAGCAGACGCTGCAGTTCAACCGCGACCGGCAGCGCCAGCTGCGCGATGACCTGCAGCAGACCGAACAGGCCTGGCAGGAAGCGCAGAGTCATCTGACCCAGGACCAGGCGCTGCTCGCCGACCTGAATGCCGAACTGGCCAGCAGCGAACCGGAGCTGGAGATGGCCGGTGCTGCCGATGAGGATACGGCGATCCAGATGCAGGTCGCCGAAGAGGCCATGCAGCACTGGCAGGGCGAGTGGGACGAGTTCAACCAGCAGGCCAGTGCGCCGCGCCAGCAGGCCGAGGTGGAGCAGTCGCGTATCCGTCATCTGGAGCAGAGCGTCGAGCGCTTCGGGGATCGTATTCAGCGCCTGGAGGATGAGCGGGCAGGGTTGTCCGCCGGCACGCTGGACGAGGAACTGGATGAGCTGGCCGAACAACTGGCCGAGCTGGAGTTGCGCAGCGAGACCGATCAGCAGCAACTGGACGACCTCAGCGAGACCCTGCAGCAGGAGCGCGAAACCCTCAATGCGCTGACCCAGGAGCTGGACATCCGGCGTGGCGAGTACCAGCGCCATGGCGGACGTCTGGCCTCGCTGGAAGCATTGCAGCAGGCGGCGCTCGACCAGGGTGTTGGGGTGCAGGGCTGGTTGCGCGAGCAGGGGCTGGATGGCGCGGCGGTGCTGGCCGGGCAGTTGCGCGTCGAGTCCGGCTGGGAGCGGGCGGTGGAGGTGGTGCTCGCCGATGACCTGCAGGCGGTCAGCCTGGCCTCGCTGGATGAGCTGCCGATCGACAGCTTCCACCACGGCCACCTGCGCCTGGTAGAGCTGGCGGCCATGGCTGGCACGGTCGATGCGCCCGGTGATCGGCTGCTGGGCAAGGTTGACTCGGTGCTGGACCTGGCGCCCTGGCTTGGCAACATCTATATAGCCGCCGACCTGCAGCAGGCCCTGGGCATGCGTGGCGCGCTGGCCAGTCATGAGTCGGTGGTCACGCCGGCGGGCCACTGGCTGGGGCCGAACTGGCTACGTTTTCGCAATGGTGACGAGCAGGAGGCCGGTGTGCTGGCCCGCCAGCAGGAAATGGAACAGCTGCAGGCCAGCCTGGAGCTGCAGCAGGACCAGCTTGATGCCGGTGAGCAGCGGGTAGCCGGGCTGCGTGAACGTATCCGCGAGCTGGAACTGCAGCGCGATGGCCTGCAGCAGAGTATTGCCCGTCTGGGCCGTGAGCAGGGCGAACTCAAGGCGCAGAACTCGGCCAAGCAGGTACGCCTGGAACAGATCAACGCCCGGCGCCAGCGCATTGCCGCCGACCTGGAAGATATCAAGGCCCAGCGCGCCGATGAACTGGAGCAACTGGGCGAGGCGCGCCTGACCCTGCAGGATGCCCTCGAGCGCATGGCCGACGATACTGCCCGCCGCGAGGCACTGCTGCAGCAGCGCGAACAGGTGCGCGAGCAACTGGAACAGGCCCGCCAGCAGTCACGCCAGCACAAGGACCGCGCCCACCAACTGGCGCTGCGGGTACAGTCGCTGCGCGCGCAGCTCGACTCCACCAGCCAGGGCCTGGAGCGCTTGCACACCCAGGCCGAACGCCTGGCCGAACGCCGTGAGCAACTGCAGATGTCCCTGGAGGAAGCCCAGGGGCCGGAGGACGATCAGCGCATCGAGCTGGAAGCCTTGCTCGAACGCCGGCTGCAGGCTGAGCAGGACCTGGGGCAGGCCCGCCAGGCCCTGGAGCAGGTCGACCAGCAGATGCGTGAACAGGAGCGGCGGCGCCACCAGGCCGAGCAGCAGGCGCAGGTATTGCGCAGCCAGCTGGATGAACAGCGCCTGCAGGCCCGCGACATGCAGACCCGCCGCCAGGGCCTGCAGGAACAGTTGCTGGAGGCCGGCTATGATCTGCAGGGGGTGATCGCCACGCTGCCGGACGGCGCCAGCGAGAGCGACTGGGAGCAGCAACTGGCCCGGCTGGATGGGCAGATCCAGCGGCTCGGCGCGATCAACCTGGCGGCCATCGAGGAGTACCAGCAGCAGTCCGAGCGCAAGCGCTACCTGGATGCGCAGAATGCCGACCTGGTGGAGGCGCTGGATACCCTGGAGCAGGTCATCCGCAAGATCGACAAGGAGACCCGCAGTCGCTTCAAGGAGACCTTCGACAAGGTCAATGGTGGCCTGCAGCACCTGTTTCCCAAGGTCTTCGGTGGTGGCAGCGCCTGGCTGGAGCTGACCGGCGACGACCTGCTGGATACCGGCGTGACCATCATGGCGCGGCCGCCCGGCAAGAAGAACAGCACCATTCACCTGCTGTCCGGTGGCGAGAAGGCGTTGACTGCGATCGCCCTGGTGTTCTCCATCTTCCAGCTCAACCCCGCGCCGTTCTGCATGCTCGACGAGGTGGACGCGCCGCTGGATGACGCCAACGTCGGGCGTTACGCGCGCATGGTGAAAGAGATGTCGAGCCGGGTGCAATTCATTTACATTACCCACAACAAGATCGCCATGGAAATGGCCGATCAGTTGATGGGTGTGACTATGCATGAACCAGGATGCTCCCGGCTTGTCACAGTCAATGTTGAAGAGGCGGTGGCACTGGCGGACGTGTAGAATCGATCGGTGCAAAAGCACGGGCGGGCGTGTTACTGTCTCGCATGAATTCCGGGTATGGCATTAAAGCGACATGCCCCTCATTGTCTACGGCATAACGGGAACAGCATATTCATGGATTTTGGTTTGCGTGAGTGGCTAATCATCATCGGCCTTCTGGTCATTGTGGGGATTCTTTTTGATGGCTGGCGGCGTATGGGTGGCCGTTCCCGCATCCGCTTCAAGCTCGAACGCAACTTGAAGGACCTGCCTGACACCCCCGACAATGATGAGCTGCTCGGCCCGGCGCGGGTGATCGGGCGTGGCGAGCGGGAGGAACCGTCCTTCGGTGATGACCTGGTTGATGACATCGCCATCAGCGCCACCAGGCAGCCCGAGCAGGCCGGCCTGGATCTCGACGAGCCGCAACCCGAGCCGCAGCCGACACCACGTGCGGAGCCGGCAGCCAGTGCACGCAAGGTACGTGAGGCGAGCGCCGAGCCGGTCATGACCGCCAGTCCGACCGCCGCAGCGCCGGCTGCCGAACCGCCGCCGGTCGAGGAAGTGTTGATCATCAACGTGGTGGCGCGCAGCGAGGAAGGCTTTCCCGGCGCGGCCATGTTGCAGAGCCTGATGGAAAGTGGCCTGCGTTACGGCGACATGAACATCTTCCATCGCCATGAAAGCATGACCGGCAACGGTGATGTGCTGTTCTCCATGGCCAATGCGCTGAAACCGGGCATCTTCGATCTGGACGAGCTGGAGCACAGCCATGTGCGTGCAGTGAGCTTCTTCATGGGCTTGCCCGGCCCGCGGCACCCCAAGCAGGCGCTGGACCTGATGATCGCCTCGGCGCGCAAGCTGGCCCAGGAACTGGGCGGCGACCTGAAGGACGAGAACCGCAGCGTGCTGACCGCCCAGACCATAGAGCACTATCGCCAGCGCATCGCCGAGTTCGAACGCAAGCGCTTCGGCCTGCGTCGCTGAGATCCTGCGGGGCTGACATCCTGCTGGGCTGCTAGAGCCCCGTCATCCTTCGCGAACGACTGCATGGATGCAGGAGTTAGAGCGACGCAGGAAGCCAAAGCCGAGGCGAAGGATCCAGGGTGCCGGCTGACTTGGTGTAGCCTGTGGATCCTTCGCCTTCGCGAAGGATGACGGTATGGCTGGAAGGATGACAGTGTAGGAAGGATGACGGTGTAGATAATGGTTGCTCCACCCTTGTGGAGGTTGTGCTCCGTCGCCAGTGCTGCGGGGTTCCCTGCTACAATCACCGCCTTTGTTCCATCTTCGACGATTTGACCGCCCATGACCGTGACTCCCGACCCGGCGCTGCTCGCGCAACAGCTGCGCAAGCAGATCGACCAGCACAACTACAGCTACTACGTGCTCGACGAGCCGACAGTACCCGACGCCGAGTACGATCGCCTGTTCAACGAGCTGCGGGCGCTGGAGGAGGCCAATCCGGACATCATCACCGCCGATTCACCGACCCAGCGGGTCGGCGGCATGGCCTCCTCGGCCTTCGGCCAGGTGCGCCACGATGTGCCCATGCTGAGCCTGGGCAATGCCTTTGCCGAAAGCGACATGCTGGACTTCGACCGCCGGGTGCGGCGGGGGCTGGACCTGCCGGAGGGTGATCTGCTGGACGGCGGGACGCAGGTCGAATACTGCTGTGAACCCAAGCTCGACGGGCTGGCCATCAGCCTGCTGTACGAGAACGGCATCCTGGTGCGTGGCGCCACCCGCGGTGATGGCACCACCGGCGAGGACATTACCGCCAACGTGCGTACCGTACGCAATATCCCGCTGAAGCTGCGCGGCAGCGGCTGGCCGGCAGTGCTGGAGGTGCGTGGCGAGGTGTACATGACCAAGGCCGGCTTCGAGCGCCTGAACGAGAGCGCCCGGGACACCGGTGGCAAGACCTTCGCCAACCCGCGCAATGCCGCGGCCGGCTCGCTGCGCCAGCTGGACGCCAGTATCACTGCCCAGCGCCCGCTGGAATTCTGCTGCTACGGCATCGGCCGCTTTGAAGGCGAGCTGCCGGACACCCAGGTCGGCATCCTGCAGCAGTTGCGCGACTGGGGGCTGCTGATCAGCCGCGAAATGAAACTGGTCAAGGGTATCGACGGGTGCCTGGACTACTACCGTGATATCGGCGAGCGGCGCAACGCGCTGCCCTACGAGATCGATGGCGTGGTGTTCAAGGTCAACGATCTGGGCTGGCAGCGTGAGCTGGGCTTCCGTGCCCGCGAGCCGCGTTGGGCGATCGCCCACAAGTTTCCCGCCAGCGAGGAAATGACCGAGTTGCTGGATGTGGAATTCCAGGTCGGGCGTACCGGCGCGGTGACCCCGGTGGCGCGCTTGAAGCCGGTACAGGTAGCCGGTGTCACCGTATCCAACGCCACCTTGCACAATATGGACGAGGTGCAGCGCCTGGGGGTGATGATCGGTGATACCGTCATCATCCGCCGCGCCGGGGACGTCATCCCGCAGGTCATGCAGGTGGTCAGCGAACGGCGCCCGGCAGATGCGCGGCCGGTGCATATTCCCGAGCAGTGCCCGGTGTGCGGTTCTGCGGTGGAGCGTACCCAGCTGGTCAAGCGCGGTCGTGGCAAGCAGACGGTGACCGAGGGGGCGGTGTATCGCTGCGTCGGTCGGCTGGCCTGCAAGGCGCAACTGAAGCAGGCGATCATCCACTTCGTATCCCGCCGCGCGCTGGATATCGATGGCCTGGGCGAGAAGATCGTCGAGCAACTGATCGAGCGGGAGATGATCGCCTCACCCGCCGACCTGTTCGCCCTGACCCATGACCAGGTGATCACCCTGGAAGGCTTCGCCGAGGTATCGACCAACAATCTGCTGCTGGCGATTCAGGAGAGCAAGCAGGTGACCCTGGCGCGCTTCATTTATGCCCTGGGTATTCCCGATGTGGGCGAGGAAACCGCCAAGCTGCTGGCGCGCGCGCTGGGCAGGCTGGAACGTATCAGCCAGGCGCTGGCGGAGGTGCTGATGTTCCTGCCGGAGATCGGCGCGGAGGTGGCCCATGAGATCACCGCGTTCTTCGAGGACGAACACAACCAGACGGTGATCCGCCAGTTGCTTGAACGTGGCGTGCAGTTGCAGGAGGAGGGTGAACTGGCCGCCGAGTTCGCCGCCAGTGTCAGCCTCGGCGCCTTCCTGGCGCGGCTGGAAATCCCCTCGGTGGCCAATACCGGGGCCGAGCGCCTGGCCAGTACCTTCGGCAGCCTGCAGGCAATCATGCAGGCGGACTGGCTCGACCTCAAGCAGGTCGAGCGGCTCAACGAGAAGGCGATCAAGAGCCTGCGTGAGTATTTCCAGGATGCGCAGCGGCGCGAGCGGGTCGAGCGCATCGAACAGCAGTTGAAGGACTTCGGCATGCACTGGGACAGCCCCCGGGCGCAGTCCGCCGGCTTGTCACTGGGCGGCCAGACCTGGGTGCTGACCGGCACCCTGGAACGCTTTTCCCGGGATGTGGCCAAAGAATATCTGGAAAGCCTGGGCGCCAAGGTCGCCGGTAGCGTATCGGCCAAGACCCATTGTGTGGTCGCCGGGCCGGGGGCGGGCAGCAAGTTGGCCAAGGCCGAACAGCTGGGCGTGCCGGTGATGGACGAGGCCGGGTTGCTCAAGCTGTTGGCCGACAACGGCATCCAGCCATGAACCACGGCATCATCCTGGCGCCGATGGAAGGGCTGGTGGACGCCCCGCTGCGCGATATCCTCACCCGCATCGGTGGCATCGATCGTTGTGTCAGCGAATTCATCCGGGTTACCGAGGGGCAGCTGAACATCGGCAGCATCCGGCGCATCGTGCCGGAAAGCCTGCAGGACTGGAAAACCGCCACCGGCGTGCCGGTGCATCCGCAACTGCTCGGCTCCGACCCACGCTGGCTGGGGCATAACGCGGCGCTGCTGGCGGAGCTGGGCGCTCCGGCGGTTGACCTGAATTTCGGTTGCCCGGCCAAGACCGTCAATCGCCACCGGGGTGGTGCGACCCTGCTGCGCGAGCCGGACACGCTGTATCACATAGTTGCGGCGGTACGTGCTGCGCTGCCGGCGCAGATACCGGTCACCGCCAAGATGCGCCTGGGCTACAGCGATACCAGCCAGACCCTGGACTGCGCCAGTGCCCTGGCCGCGGCCGGCGCGGCGGAAATCGCCGTGCACGCCCGCACCAAGATGGATGGCTACAAGCCGCCGGCACACTGGGAATGGCTGGCCCGGGTGCGCGAGGCGGTGAAGGTGCCGGTGATCGCCAATGGTGATGTGACGGACGTGGCCGATTACCAGCGCATCCGCCAGGTCAGCGGCTGCCAGCAGGTGATGATAGGTCGCGGACTGGTCGCGCGCCCGGATCTGGGGCGGAGCATCCAGCTCATGCAGCAGGGTGCAGCGGCGCAGGCAATGACCTGGGCCGAACTGCAACCCTGGTTGGTGGATTTCTATAGCCAGGTGCGCTCGCGGGTCGCCGATCGTCACGCGCCGGGTCGCCTCAAGCAATGGCTGGGCTTTCTGGCGCGCAACTATCCCGAGGCCCAGGTACTGTTCGACCAGGTACGCCGGCAGACCTGTGCCGATACGCTGCAGACGCGGCTGGCCAGCGAGATAGCTGCCGCTGCCTGAACTACCCGCTGGTAGTCCGCTTCGTGCCGGGGCGGCACTCCCACACCATCGGGTTGTCGAGCGCCTCGGGTCGCGATCGACCGGGTCACGTTGACCGGGTCACGGTCGACTCGACGACAGAACGTATATTGCCCCCCCGCCAACGATCAGCCCCACCTTTCTCAAGCAACGAAAATCGCCTTTAATCAGGACAGCGGACCGTGAAGACGGGGCCGCTTTTGTCATGATTGGAAACCGTCATAGTTCAAAATGATAATTCCGCATCCTATTCACTGATGCCATGTTTTCGAAATCGACTTTCGCAGTGCGAACCTGATAGTCTTCCGAAGAGTCCACTGACGTACCGGAGAGCCTAGTGCTGAATAACAATAACTACCCATCCACGCCGCGTGCCTGGTTCACCGTTGCCATCCTGTTGATGGCCTATGTGTTGTCATTCGTTGACCGGCAGATTCTCAATCTGCTGGTGGGTCCCATTCGTGCCGATCTGGGTATTTCCGATACGCAGATGAGCCTGCTGATGGGCCTGTCTTTCGCCATCTTCTATACCATTGCCGGTATCCCGCTGGGCCGGGTGGCCGACACTCGCAGTCGCCGTGGGCTGATCGCCTGGGGCATCCTGTTCTGGAGTCTGATGACCGCGGCCTGTGGTCTGGCCAAGCAGTACTGGCATTTTGTGCTGTTCCGTATCGGCGTCGGTGCCGGGGAGGCGGCGCTGTCTCCGGCGGCTTATTCCCTGATGGCCGACAGCTTCCCGCCGGAGAAGCGCGCCACCGCCATCAGCGTGTATTCCATGGGTATCTATCTGGGCGCCGGCATGGCCTTCCTGCTTGGCGGCATCGTCATTACCTGGGCCAATGCCCGTGGTGACATGGTCCTGCCACTGCTCGGCACGGTGCGGCCCTGGCAGGTGATTTTCCTGGTGCTGGGTGCCGCCGGTGCTCTGTTCAGTCTGGTGCTGCTGGCCATCCGCGAGCCGAGCCGCAAGGGCGTGGGTGCCGGTGTGGCGGTGCCGCTGAAGGATGTCGGTGCCTACCTGCTGAGCATCCGCAAGGCGGTGATTTGCCACAACTTCGGTTTCGCCTGCCTGTCGTTCGCCTCCTATGGCGCCTCGGCGTGGATCCCGACCTTCTTCATCCGCAATCACGGCCTGACCGCCGGCGAGGTGGGCATCTACTACGGCTCCCTGGTGATGTTCGCCGGCTCGCTGGGCATCGTGTTCGGCGGACGCCTGTCCGACTATCTGTCGCGTCGTGGCTACAAGGACTCGAACATGCGTGTCGGCCTGCTGTCGGCGGTGCTGACGCTGATGTGCAACGCGGTGTACCTGGTCGACAACATGACCGTGCTGTGGATCATCATGTTCTTCAATGTCTTCACCGTGGCCATGCCTTTCGGTGTCGCACCGGCAGCGATCCAGGAAGTGATGCCCAACTCCATGCGCGGGCAGGCTTCGGCGATCTATCTGTTCGTCATCACCCTGATCGGCCTGGGTATCGGCCCGACCGCTGTGGCCCTGGTAACCGACTATGTGTTCCAGGACGACATGGCCATACGTTATTCGATTTTCTGGGTAGCCAGCATCATCACCATCGGTGCCGTGGTGCTGCTGTGGATGGGAATCAAGCCCTACCGCGAGGCGCGAGAAACGCTCGCCGCCTGGGGGGCGAAGCAGGAACAGACGGCCTGAACCGTCATCACTCGATATGTGGCGCCTCCGGGCGCCCGGCTTGAAAACAGGAGCTGAACCATGACTGATGCAGTAATCGTATCCACGGCCCGTACCGGCCTGGGCAAATCCTACCGCGGCGCTCTCAACGACACCCACAGTGTCGACATGGCCGGCTTCGTCATCGAGGAAGCGGTCAAGCGCGCCGGTATCGACCCGGCACTGGTCGAGGATGTGATCCTCGGCGCCACCTTCCATGAAGGTGCCCAGGGCAAGAACATGGCACGCCTGGCGGCCATCCGCGGCGGCC
Organism: Halopseudomonas xiamenensis; assembly: GCF_014219065.1. Lineage (GTDB taxonomy): Bacteria > Pseudomonadota > Gammaproteobacteria > Pseudomonadales > Pseudomonadaceae > Halopseudomonas > Halopseudomonas xiamenensis. The sequence continues at coordinate 5,128 of NZ_JACLGO010000004.1, read as the reverse complement.
TGCCGGTCACTACCGCCGGCATGTCGCTGAACCGCTTCTGCAGCTCGGGTCTGCAATCCATCGCCATCGCTGCACAACGTGTAGTCAGCGAGAAGATCCCGGCCATCGTCGCCGGCGGCGTCGAGTCGATCAGCCTGTGTCAGAACGACAAGATCAACATGTTCCGCGGCACCAACGAGTGGATCATGAAGAACAAGCCGGAGCTGTACCTGTCCATGATCGAAACCGCTGACATCGTGGCTGCCCGCTACAACGTCAGCCGTGAATCCCAGGACGAATATTCGCTGATCAGCCAGCAGCGCGTGGCCGCTGGCCAGGAGTCGGGCAAGTTCGACGACGAGATCGTGCCTTTCACCACCAGCATGAAGGTGCAGAACAAGGAAACCGGCGAAATCTCCGATCAGCAGGTCACCCTGACCCGTGACGAGTGCAACCGTCCGCAAACTACCCTCGAAGGTCTGGCCTCGCTGAACCCGGTACGTGGTCCTGAGCACTTCATCACTGCCGGTAACGCCAGCCAGCTGTCCGATGGCGCCTCGGTGTGCACCGTGATGAACGGCAAGGTCGCCGAGCAACTGAACATCGAGCCCATGGGTATCTTCCGTGGCTTCGCCGTGGCCGGTTGTGAGCCGGACGAGATGGGTATCGGCCCGGTCTTCGCCATCCCGCGTCTGCTCGAGCGCAACGGCCTGAAAATGGACGATATCGGCCTGTGGGAACTGAACGAAGCCTTCGCTTCCCAGGTTGTCTACTGCCGTGACCGTCTGGGCATCCCGATGGAAAACCTCAACGTCAACGGTGGCTCCATCGCCATCGGCCACCCCTATGGTGTGACTGGCTCGCGTCTGACCGGCCACGCACTGATCGAAGGCAAGCGCCGTGGCGTCAAGTACGTGGTAGTGACCATGTGCATCGGCGGCGGCCAGGGTGCAGCTGGTCTGTTCGAGATCGTTTGATCCTGCGATAGATTGTAGGTTGCTACTCGCAAGCGAACCCGAGCTCTGCTCGGGTTTTGCTTTTTGGTTGAACCTGTTTGTTTCAAGCTGACCCGGAGCATTTTTTCATGACACAGAAGATCATCAACACCGACGATCTCGCCTTTCTGTTGTACGAGCTGCTGGACGTCGAGCGCTTTACCGAATTTTCCCGCTATGCCGATCACAGCCGCGATACCTTCGATGCGGCGATCGAGCTGGCCCTCAAGGTCGGTGCCGAGACCTTCGCACCGCACAACCACCTGTGCGACGGCGATGAGCCCCGTTTCGAAAACGGCAAAGTGGTGATCCGCCCGGAAGTGTCCGAGGCGCTGGCGGTGCTGCGCGATACCGGCCTGATGGCCGCCTCCCAGGATTACGAGCGTGGCGGCATGCAGTTGCCGTCGGTCATCGCCCAGACCTGTATCGGCCTGATCAAGGGCGCCAACGTCAGTACCCAGGCCTATGCCGGGCTGACAATCGCCGCCTGCAACCTGATCATGGCCCATGGCAGCGAGGAGTATAAGCGCCGTTTTGCCGAGCCGATGATGGCCGGGCGCTTCTTCGGCACCATGTGCCTGACCGAGCCGCAGGCCGGCTCGTCGCTGGCTGACATCAAGACCCGCGCGGTACCCGCCGGTGATGGCAGTTACCGCATCAGTGGTAACAAGATCTTCATCTCCGCCGGTGACCACGAGCTGAGCGAGAACATAGTGCACCTGGTGCTGGCCAAGTTGCCGGATGCGCCCGCTGGGGTGAAGGGCATCTCGCTGTTCATCGTGCCCAAGTTCCTGGTCAATGAGGATGGCAGCCTGGGCGAGCGCAACGACGTGACCCTGGCCGGCCTGATCCACAAGATGGGCTACCGCGGCACCACCTCGACCATGCTCAACTTCGGCGAACGGGGCGGGGCGGTTGGCTATCTGGTCGGCGAGCCGCATCAGGGGCTGGCGCAGATGTTCCACATGATGAACGAGGCGCGCATCGGTGTGGGGCTGGGTTCGGTGATGCTCGGCTACACCGGCTACCTGCACGCGCTGGAATACGCCCGCGAGCGTCGCCAGGGCCGTCCGCTGAAGGAGCGCGATCCGCAGAGTCCGATGATTCCGCTGATCCAGCATGCCGATATCCGGCGCATGCTGCTGTCGCAGAAGGCCTTCGTCGAAGGTGGCCTGTCGCTGTGCCTGTATGCCGCGACCCTGTCGGATGAGAAGAAGCACGCCGACGACCCGCTGCTGCGCGAGGAGTCGGCCGGGCTGTTGGAGCTGTTGATCCCCATCGTCAAGTCCTGGCCGTCGCAGTTCTGCGTCGAGGCCAACAGCCTGGCGATCCAGGTGCATGGTGGCTACGGCTATACCCGTGAGTATCCGGTGGAACAGTTCTACCGCGACAACCGCCTGAACCCGATCCACGAAGGCACCCACGGCATCCAGGGCCAGGACCTGCTGGGCCGCAAGGTACCCATGCAGGAAGGGCGCTTCTACAAGGCACTGCTGCAACGCATCCGCACCACCATCAGCGAATGTGCCGAGGCCAGTGAACTGCAGGCTTCCAGCAGCCTGCTGGCCGATGCGCTGGATACCCTGCAACAGGTAACCGAGTCGCTGCAGTCGGTGCGCAGGGAGGATGTCGAGCGCGGCCTGGCCAATGCCTATCTGTATATGGAGTGTTTTGGCCATGTAGTGGTTGGCTGGATGTGGCTGCGCCAGGCCCAGGTTGCATTGCGCGGCCTGCAGCAGGGCGGCGACCGACCGAAGGCCTTCTACGAAGGCAAGCTCAGGACCTGCGAATACTTCCTGCGTTACGAGTTGCCCAAGCCACTGGCGCTGGCCAGGGTGCTGGGGGAGGCGGATCGCTCTACGCTGGATATGCCCGAGGCCTGTTTCTAGGCTCATGCCGACTGGTCAGCTGTGCTGGCCAGTCGGTGTTTCTTTGGTCCACTCGTCTTCCCATCAGATACTCTGAATCACCGGCTCAGCCAGTAACAACAGGGCAATGCCGGCCATCGCCGTACCGGAAATACGGCTGACCAGCCTGGCCGCTGCAGGTCTGGTTTGCAGCACCCATTGCGCTCCGTAGCCCACCACCAGATAAACCACAGCGCAGCCGAGCAGGTGGATGCCGCCCAGGGTCAGCATCTGCACCGGCAGCGGCCAGTTGCTCTGCGGGTCGGAGAACTGTGGCAGCAAGGCCAGGAACAACAGCAGCACCTTGGGGTTCAGGCCACTGATACCGGCGCCCTTGAGCAGCCACTGCCGGGTGCTGTCGGGTGTATTGCTAGCAGCACTGGCGGGCGAGGCCGGGCTACGAATCAGCGCCACGCCGAGCCACAGCAGGTAGGCACCGCCGAGCACGGTCAAGGTATTGAGCAGTATGGGCAGCTGCATCATCAGCGCGCCGACCCCGGCGGCGACCAGCAGGATGGCCGCCATATGGCCCAGCAGCATGCCACCGACCGCAGGGAGCACCACTTTGCCGCGAATGCCGGCTGAAATGGCGTAGGCCCAGTCCATGCCGGGGGTGATGATGAGCAGGAAGGACACCACCCAGAACATTGCAATGATTTCGGTAGACACGTGGGTTGCCTGGCAGCTTCTGAACAGGAGGGAAGGATATCCCTGTTCTGCTAGAATTTGTTTTCAAATAAGGTTGTTATGGCAGGCGTAATTGGAAGGAAAGTGGTAATGGATAGGGTTGATAAGAATATTCTTTCCGAGCTGCAGAAAAATGGGCGGTTGTCGGTGACCGAGCTGGCGGAGCGGGTCGGCCTGAGCCTGTCGCCCTGTCACCGCCGTCTCAAGGCATTGGAGGAATCCGGGGCGATCCGCGGCTACCGGGCGCAGCTCGACCCGCTGGCGCTCGGGTTGGGTTTTTCCGCGCTGGTGTTCGTCACCCTGCGCGATGGCAGCCAGGCGGGTGTCGCTGGGCTGGAAGCCGCGGTCATCGAGATACCCGAGGTGATCGAGGCGCAGCGGTTGTTCGGTGATCCGGACTATATGCTGCATGTGGTGGCCAAGGATTTGCCGGCCTTCCAGAAACTGTATGACGAAAAGCTCTCGGCGATGCCGGGGGTACAACGGCTGACCTCCACGCTGGTGATGAAGAATGTGATCCAGAACCGGGTGCTGCCGTTGTGATTTGGTGGGGGGCTATGGTGGATGTGGCTGCACCAGCTTCTTTGTTTGTGTGGGCTTCGCTCCCCCTCTCCCCAGCCCCCCCTCCGGGCCCCGGCCCTTCGCAGAGCTCAGGGCGTTCAGGCGGGCGAAGCAGTGCTTCGCTATTTCCGCCTTCACCCCGCAAGGGGAGAGGGGGCAGCATTGTGGCTGCTGAACCTACTTTGTACTTCTGATCGCACTATATGGTCAGGAATATATCGAAGCTTCTGTTTGCACAAACCGGCTCCCTCTCCCCTTGCGGGAGAGGGCTGGGGAGAGGGGGAAAAGAAAGCCAAACTCAACCACCAGCCAGCCGCCGCTCCAACTCGATCAACTTCTTCTTGCGCTCAACACCCCAGCGATACCCGGAAATCCCGCCATCACTGCGCAGCACCCGGTGGCAGGGCACCACCATCGCCAGCGGGTTGGCGGCGCAGGCGCCGGCTACGGCGCGTACTGCGGCGGGGTTGCCTATGCGTTTGGCCAGTTCGGTATAGGTGATCGTCTGGCCGGCTGGTACCTTGGCCAACTCGGCCCAGACCTTCTTCTGAAACGCGCTGCCATGGGCGGCCAGCGGATGTTGCAGGTTCAGCTTGCCCAGCGGGTGATCCACGTAGTGCAGCAGGGTCTGCATGTCCTGCTGCAGCCCGGTGCGGTCTTCTTCCAGTGTGGCCTTGGGGAAGCGTTGCTGCAGGTCAGCCACCATGGCGCCATCGTCATCGCCAAGCAATATCGCCGCCGTCCCCGCAGCGCAAACGGCCAGCAGGAAGCCGCCGAACTGGCAATGGCCGGTGGTGTAGCGCAGGTGGTCTGGCAGGGTTTGCATGGCTGGCTCCGTGGCTGGTCAGATAGGCTCATCTTAGTCGCCGGGCCGAGTCCGGGAAAGGTGGAGTTGCCGGAACCCTGGGGGTGTAGCGCGCCTGAGACTGTGAAAGTATCTCAGTTGTTCGGTAGGCTGGAGGTTGTTTTCCCTCTCACCGGTATGAAGCATGAGCCAAC